>NZ_JBIAOK010000016.1:0-1014 GCF_042878735.1 Streptomyces sp. NPDC003456 | reverse complement strand
TGGACTACCTTCCTGCGTCACCCCATCACTCACCTACTAACCGCTTGGTTCAGCGGCTCCACCACTCCCCATCACTCCGAAGAGATCAAGGGCGGCTTCACGGCCTTAGCATCACGATGCTCGATGTTTGACGCTTCACAGCGGGTACCGGAATATCAACCGGTTATCCATCGACTACGCCTGTCGGCCTCGCCTTAGGTCCCGACTTACCCTGGGCAGATCAGCTTGACCCAGGAACCCTTAGTCAATCGGCGCACACGTTTCTCACGTGTGAATCGCTACTCATGCCTGCATTCTCACTCGTCAACCGTCCACGACTACCTTCCAGTGCCGCTTCACCCGGCAGACGACGCTCCCCTACCCATCACAGCCGGCGTTGGCCGTTATGCTGCAATGACACGACTTCGGCGGTACGCTTGAGCCCCGCTACATTGTCGGCGCGGAATCACTAGACCAGTGAGCTATTACGCACTCTTTCAAGGGTGGCTGCTTCTAAGCCAACCTCCTGGTTGTCTGTGCGACTCCACATCCTTTCCCACTTAGCGTACGCTTAGGGGCCTTAGTCGATGCTCTGGGCTGTTTCCCTCTCGACCATGGAGCTTATCCCCCACAGTCTCACTGCCGCGCTCTCACTTACCGGCATTCGGAGTTTGGCTAAGGTCAGTAACCCGGTAGGGCCCATCGCCTATCCAGTGCTCTACCTCCGGCAAGAAACACACGACGCTGCACCTAAATGCATTTCGGGGAGAACCAGCTATCACGGAGTTTGATTGGCCTTTCACCCCTAACCACAGGTCATCCCCCAGGTTTTCAACCCTGGTGGGTTCGGTCCTCCACGAAGTCTTACCTCCGCTTCAACCTGCCCATGGCTAGATCACTCCGCTTCGGGTCTTGAGCGTGCTACTGAATCGCCCTATTCGGACTCGCTTTCGCTACGGCTACCCCACCCGGGTTAACCTCGCAACACACCGCAAACTCGCAGGCTCATTCTTCAAAAGGCACGCAGTCACGAGA
>NZ_JBIAOK010000015.1:0-1212 GCF_042878735.1 Streptomyces sp. NPDC003456 | reverse complement strand
GTGGACCGGGCACACCGGCCGGCCGATCCGCAACGTGGTCAACATCGGTATCGGCGGCTCCGATCTGGGCCCGGCGATGGCCTACGAGGCGCTGCGTGCGTTCACCGACCGCGAGTTGACGGTGCGTTTCGTGTCGAACGTGGACGGCTCGGACCTGCACGAGGCGGTGCGTGACCTGGACCCGGCCGAGACGCTGTTCATCGTCGCCTCCAAGACGTTCACCACCATCGAGACGATCACCAACGCCACCTCGGCGCGTTCGTGGCTGCTGGCGGGGCTGGGGGACGACAAGGCGGTGGCCCGCCACTTCGTGGCCCTGTCGACCAACGCGGAGAAGGTCGCGGACTTCGGTATCGACACGGACAACATGTTCGCGTTCTGGGACTGGGTGGGCGGGCGCTACTCCTTCGACTCCGCGATCGGCCTGTCGCTGATGATCGCGATCGGCCCGGACCGGTTCCGGGAGATGCTCGACGGGTTCCGGATCGTCGACGAGCACTTCCGCAACGCCCCGGCCGAGGCCAACGCCCCGCTGATCATGGCCCTGCTGGGCATCTGGTACGGCAACTTCCACGACGCCCAGTCGCACGCCGTGCTGCCCTACAGCCACTACCTGTCGAAGTTCACCGCCTATCTGCAGCAGCTGGACATGGAGTCCAACGGCAAGTCGGTGGACCGCCAGGGTGATCCGGTGCGGTGGCAGACGGGGCCGGTGGTGTGGGGCACGCCGGGCACCAACGGGCAGCACGCCTACTACCAGTTGATCCACCAGGGCACCAAGCTCGTCCCGGCCGACTTCATCGGCTTCGCCCGGCCGGTGGCGGAGCTGAGCGGCGAACTCGCCGCCCAGCACGATCTGCTGATGGCCAACTTCTTCGCCCAGACCCAGGCCCTGGCCTTCGGCAAGACACCCGAGGAGGTACGCGCTGAAGGGGTGCCGGAGGAGCTGGTGGCGCACAAGACGTTTAAGGGGAACCGTCCCACCACCACGATCCTGGCCGGTGAGCTGACCCCGTCGGTGCTGGGCCAGCTGGTCGCGCTGTACGAGCACAAGGTGTTCGTGCAGGGCGCGGTGTGGGACATCGACTCCTTCGACCAGTGGGGCGTCGAACTCGGCAAGGTCCTCGCCAAGCGCATCGAGCCCGCCCTGACCCAGGGCGCGGACGTCCCCGGTCTCGACCCCTCCACGGCCGCACTGGTGGCCGCCTACCG
>NZ_JBIAOK010000014.1:0-1356 GCF_042878735.1 Streptomyces sp. NPDC003456 | reverse complement strand
CTATTATTAGTATTTTGATATTACTATTTGTTCCAAATTTAATTAAAGAAAAATCCGCAAATTGTAAAATGAAGTTAGCCACCTTGAGTCAAGCAAAAAACATCTGAATCTCTTATACTAGAAGTTCGACCAAATAGTATAAAAAGGAAATTCAGATGCAAGACTATTCTATCACAAGCCAGAGCAAAGGGAAACACCTGACCAATCAAGACCGTTTAAACATTGAACGTTGGCACAATAAAGAAGGACTGAGCAACCGTGAGATTGCGCGCTTATTGAATAAAGCTCATGGGACGATTGACAGAGAGATGAAGCGAGGGGAAATCCAGCTCAAGCGGAAGGTAAAATACTCTGCTAAAAAGGCTCAAGAAAATTATGAAGGATTGAGGGCTCACAGTGTTCGTCCGAGTAAACTCACGACTGAGATTGATTGTTATGTGAGTACACGTCTTAAAGAAGACAAGGACTCTTTGGAAGTCATTCATCAGGCTCTAAAAGGAGTTTCTCTGAGCAGCCTCTACAATTGGGTCAACTGGGGCTGGTTAGAAGCCAAGCGTCATCATCTTTTCTATCCGCAGTATAAGGCGGCAAAGAAAATCAAACCTCGTGCGCCAAAGCATCCTTTTGGTAAGTCTATTGAAGAACGGCCTGAGTTCATTAACAATCGCTTAGAAGTGGGGCATTACGAGATTGACACGGTCATTCTTACGAGAGCTAAGAACAAGGTGCTTTTGACGCTCACAGAGCGAAAATACCGCACGGAGATCATTCGCTTGATTGATGGGAAAACAGCACAGGCGGTCAATGATGAGCTGGTGGAACTTCAAAAAAGTTATGACTTCAAATCCATTACCCCTGACAATGGCCATGAATTTGCAAGGCTCTCTGAGGACGTAAGCTGTCCAGTTTACTATGCACACGCCTACGCGAGCTTTGAGCGAGGGACGAATGAAAACCATAACCGAATGATTCGTAGGCATCTGCCAAAAGGCACAACAAAGACGACCCCTGAAGAAGTCGCCGCTATCGAGTATTGGATGAACCATTATCCAAGAAAAATGTTCAACTATAAGAGTTCATATGAGATGAGCTTGGCTGGCTAACTTGGACTTGCAATTTGCGATTTTTATTTTTTATAAAAAAATAAATTAAATAGGCTAGGAAATTCAGCCTTTTTGCGTTAAAATAGTCTTTATGACATTAACACAAGAATTTGATACGATTGCGGCGATTTCGACACCGCTTGGTGAAGGAGCAATTGCCATTGTTCGTTTATCAGGGACAGATGCTCTAAAAATTGCTCAATCTGTCTATAAAGGAAAAAATTTAACTCAAGTTGCTAGCCATACGATTAAT
>NZ_JBIAOK010000013.1:0-1413 GCF_042878735.1 Streptomyces sp. NPDC003456 | reverse complement strand
AACACAGTGGACGCGAGCAACTGAGGACAAGCCCTCGGCCTATTAGTACCGGTCAACTCCACACGTTACCGTGCTTCCATATCCGGCCTATCAACCCAGTCGTCTACTGGGAGCCTTACCCTCTCTAGGAGGTGGGAGTCCTCATCTCGAAGCAGGCTTCCCGCTTAGATGCTTTCAGCGGTTATCCCTCCCGAACGTAGCCAACCAGCCATGCCCTTGGCAGAACAACTGGCACACCAGAGGTTCGTCCGTCCCGGTCCTCTCGTACTAGGGACAGCCCTTCTCAAGACTCCTACGCGCACAGCGGATAGGGACCGAACTGTCTCACGACGTTCTAAACCCAGCTCGCGTACCGCTTTAATGGGCGAACAGCCCAACCCTTGGGACCGACTCCAGCCCCAGGATGCGACGAGCCGACATCGAGGTGCCAAACCATCCCGTCGATATGGACTCTTGGGGAAGATCAGCCTGTTATCCCCGGGGTACCTTTTATCCGTTGAGCGACGGCGCTTCCACAAGCCACCGCCGGATCACTAGTCCCGACTTTCGTCCCTGCTCGACCCGTCGGTCTCACAGTCAAGCTCCCTTGTGCACTTACACTCAACACCTGATTGCCAACCAGGCTGAGGGAACCTTTGGGCGCCTCCGTTACTCTTTAGGAGGCAACCGCCCCAGTTAAACTACCCATCAGACACTGTCCCTGATCCGGATCACGGACCCAGGTTAGACATCCAGCACGACCAGACTGGTATTTCAACGACGACTCCCCCTGAACTGGCGTCCAGAGTTCACAGTCTCCCAGCTATCCTACACAAGCCGAACCGAACACCAATATCAAACTGTAGTAAAGGTCCCGGGGTCTTTCCGTCCTGCTGCGCGAAACGAGCATCTTTACTCGTAGTGCAATTTCACCGGGCCTATGGTTGAGACAGTCGAGAAGTCGTTACGCCATTCGTGCAGGTCGGAACTTACCCGACAAGGAATTTCGCTACCTTAGGATGGTTATAGTTACCACCGCCGTTTACTGGCGCTTAAGTTCTCAGCTTCGCCCCGACGAATCAGAGCTAACCGGTCCCCTTAACGTTCCAGCACCGGGCAGGCGTCAGTCCGTATACATCGCCTTACGGCTTCGCACGGACCTGTGTTTTTAGTAAACAGTCGCTTCTCGCTGGTCTCTGCGGCCACCCCCAGCTCACCGAGTAAATCGGATCACCGAGTGTGGCCCCCCTTCTCCCGAAGTTACGGGGGCATTTTGCCGAGTTCCTTAACCATAGTTCACCCGAACGCCTCGGTATTCTCTACCTGACCACCTGAGTCGGTTTAGGGTACGGGCCGCCATGAAACTCGCTAGAGGCTTTTCTCGACAGCATAGGATCATCCACTTCACCACAATCGGCTCGGCATCAGGTCTCA
>NZ_JBIAOK010000012.1:0-23002 GCF_042878735.1 Streptomyces sp. NPDC003456 | reverse complement strand
GACCGGCCCGTCTACGACACGCAGATGGCCGACCAGCTCGAGAAGGCCGTCGAACAGCACGGCAAGGGCGACCTGGCCGCCCTGCTGGCCGGCGGAGACACCTGGACGGTCGTCGGCTGACGCGGGCGGCTCACGCGAAGCGGCCCGGCGCGACCTGGAGTCAGGTCGGGCCGGGCCGCTTCCACGTGCCGGTGCGGTCGGTCAGTGCACGAGGTCCTTCTCGTGCTCGGGGCTGGGCCGCGGGCCGGCCGGGGCCGCGGAGTGCAGGTGCCGCTGGAGCTTCTCGCCCTCGACGTCGACGTTCGGCAGCAGCCGGTCGAGCCAGCGCGGCAGCCACCAGGCGGCGTCGCCGAGCAGCGAGTGGACGGCCGGGACGATGACCATGCGGACCACGAAGGCGTCGAACAGGACGGCCGCGGCGAGGCCGAAGCCCATCATCGCGACCAGGTCGTCGGTCTCGAAGATGAAGCCCGCGAAGACGCTGATCATGATGAGCGCGGCGGCCACGACCACCCGGCCGCTGTGCCGGAAGCCGGTGACGACGGCGTCCTTCGGCGAGGCTCCGTGGACGTACGCCTCACGCATGCGGGTGACGAGGAAGACCTCGTAGTCCATGGCGAGGCCGAAGACCACGCCGATCATGAAGATCGGCAGCGTCGTCATGATGGGGCCGGTCTGGTCGATGCCGAAGAAGCCGGAGGCCCAGCCGAGCTGGAACACCGCGACCAGCGCGCCGAGCGCCGCGCTCACCGAGAGCAGGAAGCCGAGCGCCGCCTTCAGCGGGACCAGGACCGAGCGGAACACCAGGAGCAGCAGCAGGAAGGCCAGGCCGACCACCAGGCCGAGGTAGGGCAGCAGGGCGTCGGACAGGGTCTGGGAGAAGTCGATGAACAGGGCCGTCTGGCCGGTCACCAGGATCTCCGTGGCGCCCGAGGACGCCGCCAGCTCCGTCGACCGGGCGCGGATGTCCTTGACCAGGTTCTCGGTCTCGGTGTCGGTCGGGCCGGTCTTCGGGACGATGCTGAACAGGGCGGTGTCGCCGGCCTTGTTGGCGGTGGCCGGGGAGACCGAGGCGATCCGCCCCTCCTTCTTCAGCTCCGTGCCGACCTTGGCGCCGGCAGCGGCCGCGTCCTTGCCCTCGACGGTGACCGTCAGCGGGCCGTTGAAGCCGGGGCCGAAGGAGTCCGACAGCAGGTCGTAGGCCTTGCGCTGGGTGGTGTCGGTGGCCATCGTGCCCTCGCCGGGCAGGCCCAGCTCCAGCTTGGTGGCGGGAAGGGCGATCGCGCCGAGGCCGACCACCGCCAGGAGCAGCACCCCGAGCGGGCGGCGCACCACGAAGGACGCCCAGCGCGTGGCCAGGGCGGGCTTGGTCCGCGCCGCCAGCTTGGCGGCCTTCGCCTCGGACTTGCGCAGCTTGCGCGCCGACAGGGGCTTCCTGGCCTGGACGAGACGGCGGTCCGCGACCCGCAGCACCCGGCGCGGCGCGAAGCCGAGCAGGGCGGGCACGAAGGTGACGGCGATCAGCACGGCGACGGCGACCGTGCCGGCCGCGGCGAGCGCCATCTTGGTGAGGATGGGGATGCCGACGACCGCGAGGCCGCCCAGCGCGATGATGACGGTGAGCCCGGCGAAGACGACGGCCGAACCGGCGGTGCCGGTGGCGATGCCCGCGGCCTCCTGGGGCGTGCGGCCCTCGGCGATCTCGGAGCGGTAGCGGGAGACGATGAACAGGGCGTAGTCGATGCCGACCGCGAGGCCGATCATCATCGCCAGCGTCGACGTCGTCGCGGACAGGCCGAGGGTGGAGCCCAGCGCGGTGATGCCGGAGACGCCGACCCCCACGCCGATCAGGGCGGTGAGCAGCGGCATGCCGGCGGCGATCACCGAGCCGAAGGTGAGGAGCAGGACGACGGCCGAGATGAGGACGCCGACCTGCTCGCCGGTGCCGGAGACGGTCTGCTCGATCGGGACGGCGTCACCGCCCGCCTCGACGGTCAGTCCGCCGGCCCGGGCCCGGTCGGTGGCCTTGGTGAGCGCCTCGTGCGCCTCGTCGGTGAGGTCGGGCGCGGTGACCTCGTAGGACACCACGGCGTAGGCGGTCCGGCCGTCGCTGCTGACGGTGCCGGCGGCGAACGGGTCGGCGACGCCGGCCACCTGGGGCGCCTTGCGGAGTTCGCCGAGGAGTGCGCCGACCGCGGGCTTCTCGTCGGCGATCTCCTTGCCCTCGGGCGCGCGGATGACCACACGGGCGGTGGCGCCGTCGGCGCCCGCGTCGGGGAACTTCTCCTCGAGCAGGTCGAACGCCTTCTGCGACTCGGTGCCCGGCATCGAGAACTGCTCGGTCGGCGGCGTGGGCGCGGAGGAGGCCGCGGCACCGACGCCGACGACGATCAGCGCCCACAGCAGGGTCACGAAGCCGCGCCGCCGGAAGGCGAAACGGCCGAGTTTGTAGAGGAAGGTAGCCACGGTTAACCGCACTTCCGTCGAGGGGAGGGGGGATGAGGAACCGCATGGCGATGCGGCCGGCCGCCCGGCCGAGCACGGGACGGCGGCTGTGACGGACGCGTCGACCAGCGGGGCGGACGGGCGTGCTGACGACAGCTAGGCGGCCGTCGTCAGCACGGGCACGCGCACCGCGCCCTGCCGCACCAGCGGCCGTACGGCCCGCCCGCGGGGGACGGCGAAGACGCAGCGGCGCAGCACGACGAAGCGTCCGGTGCCGGCGAGGCCGGAGGCGCCGAGGTAGACGAGTTGCTCGGTGAGCAGGCCGGGGGAGGGCTGCACCAGGTGCAGGACCCCGACGGCGACGCTGGTGGCCAGGCAGGCGGCCGCCGCCGAGCCGGCGGACTGCCAGTGCTCGCGCCATCGGGCGCCCCGCCCCTTGGCGAAGGTGAAACGGGCGTGGAGCTCGGTGCACAGCAGGGTCGAGACGGCGATGACGACCGCGTTCGCGACGGCCCACGGCAGTGCCGTCGCCAGCAGCGGCACCGCGAGGCTGGACAGGACCCCGACGCCGCCGCCGAGGACCGCGAAGCGCAGGAAGGAGGCGGCACGGTTGGGACCGGCCGAAGCCGTCACAGCGGGCTTGTGTGCGAGCGGCGTCATGGCGGCGTCCTTCCTCACGGGCGGGTGCGCGGGGGGTGCTGTTACAGGCTTCGGGCGGTGATGTCGCCGTAGGAGGTGGTGGCGTGGACGACCAGCTCGGCGGCGGAACCGGCCGTGTTGGTCAGGGAGTTGTCGATCCGGCCGTATCCGGTGCCGGCGTCGAGGGTGGCGGAGGTGCCGCGGGCGGCGCCGACGGTGATGGCGCCGTGCTCGGTGCGCAGGGTGAGCGTGCCGCGCACGGCCTCGGTGACGGTGAGGTCGCCCTTCTGGGTGGTGAGTTCGGCGGTGCCGTCCAGCCGGCCGACGGTGATGTCGCCGGCCTGGAGGGACAGCCGGGCTCCCGCGGTCTCCTCGAGGTCGACCAGGCCCTGCGCGCCCTCGAAGACGACGTCGCCGAGCCGCCCCGCGCCACGCAGTTCCCCGTCGGCCGACCGCGCCTCCACCCGCGAGCCGGCGGGCAGTTCGACGATGACCTCCAGGGAGCCGGAGGCGCCGACGACCGGGTTCGTCTCCTGCCGGGTCTCGATGCGCAGGACGCCGTCGGTGCACGTCACCTCGGTCGCCTCGGCCGCCTTCACGTCCCGGTTCCTGGAGGGGTCGCCGGGGCGGACCTCGACGGTGGTGTCGGCGCGGTCGCCGGCCGTGAACCGGATGTTCCCGGCGGGGACGTCCAGGACGACGGACAGGGGTGCGGGGGTCTTGAACGTCTGCATCTCGGACTCCTAGCTCGCTTTTTCAGACAATGGAAACGCTACGTTGCATTCGTGGATCCGGCAACCAACTTGTTGCATGGAATGGAAGTCAAAGCAGCTCAGAGAGGCGAAATCGTTGCAACAATTAGGAATCTAACGCAACGTTAGCCACCCGGTGTCGTTGCAATGAATCGAAGTGAACGCTGCCGGCCGGTCCACTGCGGCCCCCGTGTCCCGAGTGGGGCCGAACCGATCCTCGGCCCCCCGTGTCTTCAGCGGGGCTGAACCGCCCCTCGGCCCCCCGTGTCTCGAGCAGGGCTGAACCGATCCTCCGGTGACTCCTGGGACGTTGGCCGAGACTCCTGGGACGTCGGCAGACGACCAGGCGCCGTCCGCCCACCGTCAGGAGGCCGTTCATGACCGTGCACGCGTCGGAGCCGACGGTGGTGCCCGAGGCGCCCGCACCGCGCGGCCGCGAGCGGACCCGGGGCGCCGTCGCCCTCGCCGTGATCGCCGGATGCAACGCGATGATCCAGCTCGACGACCCGATCGTGAACATCGCGCTGCCCGGCCTGCGCGAGGCCGTCGGACTGTCCGCCACGGGCGCGGCGTGGGTCGTCAACGCCTATCTCCTCGCCTTCGGCGGCCTGCTGCTGCTCGGCGGCCGGGCCGGTGACATCCTGGGCCGCCGCAAGGTGTTCCTGACGGGGGTCGCGCTGTTCACGGCGGCCGCCGCACTGCGCGGCCTCGCCCAGTCCGCCGAGTTCCTGATCGCCGTACGGGCCGTGCAGGGCGCCGGCGCGGCACTGGCCGCCCCCAGTGGACTCGCCCTGCTGCTCAGCACGTTCACGGAGCCGGCCGCCCGCAGGCGGGCGATCGCCGTGTGCACGATGGTGGGCGCGGTCAGCACCGCCGGCGGGCTGCTCCTCGCGGGCGCGCTCACCTCTCTCGCCTCCTGGCGCTGGGTGCTGTACCTGGACGTTCCCCTGGGCCTGGCGATCGTGCTGGTCGCGCCGCTCGTGCTCGACGAGACGCCCCGCCACCGCGGCCGCTTCGACCTGCCCGGCGCGCTGCTGTCCGTGCTGGGCGCCGCCCTGCTGATCTACGGGCTCACCCAGGCCGCCGAGCGGGAGTTGAGCGACCCGGTGGCCGTCGGCTGCGTGCTGGGCGGAGCCGCGACACTGGCGGTCTTCGCGGCCGTGGAACGACGGGCACGGCAGCCCATCGTGGCGCCGCGGCTGTTCGCCGACCGTGACCGGCTGCTCGCCTACCTGGGGACCCTCGCCGCGCCCGGCGCCCTGATCGGCACGTACTTCTTCCTCAGCCAGTACTTCCAGCAGCAGCACGGCTGGTCGGCGTTGGCCACCGCCTGGGCGCTGCTGCCACTGCCCGTGACCATGGCTGTGACGGCGGTCGCCGCGAGCAGGCTCGAACGGCACCTCGGCACCCGCCACTTGTGGGTCACCGGCGCCGTGCTGCTGGTGACCGGGAACCTGTGGCTGGCCACGCTCCAGGCGGGCGACGGCTACCGGGGCACGGTGCTGCCGGCGCTGGTACTGCTCGGCGCGGGCATGGCGTGCTGTGTGCTGCCGCCGACCGTCCTGGCGACCTCGGGGCTGCGCGGCGACGAGGCGGGCACGGCCGCCGGCGTCCTCAACTCCGTGCAGTCCGTGGGCGGTTCCGTCGGCCTGGCCACGCTCGTCATGGTCTCCTCCCACACCGGCGGCATGCAGGGCGGCTTCGCCACCGGCGCGGCCTTCGCGGCCTGCGCCCTACTGGCGGCACTGCTCCTGCGCCGCCGCTGAGCACCGCACGCGGAACTTTCCGGCCGCCTGAAACGCTACGTTGCATTCATGCACAGAGCAACCAACATGTTGCGCCGAAAGCAAGAACGTGCATCTCACACTCCCGATCCCGTTGCAATGGATGATCGCCTAACGCAACGACACTCTCCCCATCCGTTGCAATGAAAGAAAGGCGGACGCTAAGCTGCCTCACCACGCACCACGAGGGAGACCGCCATGCCGGGAGGCAGACTCACCCAGCAGGAACGCCAGCAGATCGCGCTCGGGCTGGCCGACAGCCTCCCCTACGCGGAGATCGCCAGGCGCCTGGACCGCCCGACCTCGACGATCACACGCGAGGTGATGCGCAACGGCGGCCCCACCTCCTACCGCGCCGACCTGGCCCACCTCACCGCCGAACGCCGCGCGCACCGCCGCCGGCAGGCCACGCCCCGCAGCGGACAGCAGGCGCCCGAACAGCCCTACGGCCGCGATCCCGAGGCGGTTCGCGCGTACGAGGAGACGCTCACCGGCGTCTTCATGCAGTCGGGCGTGCCCAAGATGATGTCCCGGGTCCTGGTCTGCCTCTACACCACCGACGAGGGCAGCCTCACCGCGGCCGAACTCGTCCAGCGCCTTCAGGTCAGCCCGGCGTCCATCTCCAAGGCGATCGCGTTCCTGGAGGGCCAGGGCCTCATCCGCCGCGAGCGCGACGAGCGCCGCCGCGAGCGCTACCTCGTGGGCGACGACGTCTGGTACCAGGCGATGATCGCCAGCGCCGCGTCCCTCGCCCAGGTCGTCAAGGCCTCCCAGGAGGGCGTCGGCATCCTCGGCCCCGGCACCCCAGCCGCCACCCGCCTGGAGAACATCGCCCGCTTCCTCGACTACGTCCGCGAAAGCACCATCCGCGCCGCGGAACAGGCCCGAGAGGTCCTCCACACCAAGTCCGGGACCGCACCCCCGGACGCACCGACCGACGCGCCCTGACTACGCTCCGACCAACCCAGACTGCCGTGCAAGAGCGCTCTTTGCACGGCCTGTGTGCGGCCCAGGTACGCCAGACGTACGCATTTCGTACGCTTAGCCCCCTGCCATAGGCACGTCGGACAGCATCCGGCAAGGGTCCATCCACCGGCCAGGCGGCGCCGGTCTCACCCCAGCCTGGACGCTGCCCGCACAGCCGCATCGGTGGGGGCTCCGTCCCGCTCCGGGAGCAGCTCGGGCATCCCCTCCACCAGCACCACGACGCCGATCACCTCACCGGCCTCGGAGCGGCCGACCCACACCGGGTAGGTACCGTCTCCGGTCGTCGCGAAGGACATGAGCTCGCCGCCGGAAGCCTCGTCCCAGGTGCGCTGCATGAACATGGAACCGTCGTCCAGGTCCTCGTACCCGTCCAGGTCCGACTCTCCCCGGATCAGCCCGCGTTCGAAGAGCGCGATGAGGTGATTCCAGGCCGCGGCGTCGGCGAAGCAGCCGGTGGCGCCGTCGGTGTCGAAGCCGGTTGTCTGCTGCTCGACGAACAGCCGGGGATCGTCATCGGGACCGAGGGCCATCTCCCAGGTCGCTGCGGGGGTCTCGCTGACGAGCAGGCGGACGGCCGTGGGTTCCGTGGTCGTGACCTCCGCGTCCCGCCACTCGCAGTGGTAGCTGAAGCGGACCCGCGCTTCGTCGAGTACGTACTCCCCGGGCGGGACGGGGACGGTGATGCGCGGCCCGTCGCCGTGGCCGAGGTCCGGGCCGGAGACGGCCAGCAGCCCGCTGGGTACGCGCAGGGTGCCGACCCGGTGCGGCTCCACGACGGTCATCTCCGGGTGGTACCCGTCGCTCACGCGCACCCCGGGCCGGAACAACTCGTTGATGGGCCCGGGCTGCGCGGGGCGCGGCGGACGCCAGCAGGCAGCGGGGGCGTCTGCGTCACCTGGCTGGGCTGCCAGGGCCACCTCAGCCGTCTCGAAGGCCGGCGGCTCAGTGAGCCCGTGGACCTGGGCCGAGAGCAGCGGCCACTCCCCGAAGGCGGGGCGGTCCATCCAGCGCTCGTCGTCCCGCAGTACGGGTGAGGTGACGTAGGAGCCCCCACCCTGCCCCTGCCGCTCCTCCGTCCGCCGGCCCCTCCCGTCCGGGAAGAGCTCCACGGTGATGCGGGGGCACGCCTGGTCGAACTCCGCCATCTCCGGGTCTGTGTAGTACCAGCCCACCGAGTACCGGCGCAGCAGCCGCGACGGGTCGTCCAGCAACCGCAGGTCCAGGTCATAGGTGCGGCGGCCCTGGGCGTCGTAGACCCACAGCCCCACGTAGCAGTCCCGCCAGGAGACGAGCCGGACTTCCAGCGGGGCCTCCCGGCCCGGCTCCCGGTACACCACCACGTACGGAAGCCCGGCGGCATCCCGCTGCCGGGCCTCCTCGGCGGACATCGGCCGCCAGGGCGCACAAGCCTCCAGATCCCACGCCTGCGCGTAGACCACCTCGACGACCATCGCCGCTCCTCCTCCTGCAACCTGCCTTGGTCCTGAGCCGAGCTGCAAGGTAGCCGCTGCCCAGTGGAGGTGTCCCGCAGTCGGCGGCTGGGACGGCAGCCCGCGCAGACATCGACCTGCCCAGGCCGGCCGGCACCGGGTGGTGGTCGTATCCGGCACCCAACATGCCCGGAACCCGGGCCGACGTGGCCCGGCCGTGATGTCATCGTGGAGCACTCGCGCGGATGTCTGAGCAGACGGCTGCCCCGCCTCGGCATGCTCCTTTCTCCGCCCTGCTCCTCACGCCGAGATGACGAGAACAGGGGGATGTCCGATGGACGAAGGGCGCCGGGAAGGGCTGGAGCGGATTCGCTCCAAGCTCGAACTGATCAGACAGGTGGAGGCCGAGCACGGCTTCGGGGTGATCATCGACAGGACGAGGAACCCGGAGCCCGTTGCGGAACTGCCGCACGGGGTCACCGAGGTGTTCGGCCTCTTCTCCCGGCTGGGCGCCGGCCACTTCCGCTTCTTCCAGCCCGACGAGGTCCAGGACCCAGCCGCGTGGGCGGCCCGGGCGACCGATCCGAACTGCCCACTGGGCAGCCCCCTGCCCATCGGCTGCGAACGCCACCGCGCCCCGGAGGACATCGAGTGCGGCTCCCGCATATGGCTGGACCCGGACGACGGGGACGTCTACTCCTACGACATCGACGACTACATCCACCTGTACAAGCACCCGGACGAAACGATCGACCTCCTGGTGTTCGCCAACGACATCGTCACGTTCTTCGACCGCTTCGTCCTCGGGCCGGCCTACCCCCAGCTCGTCGCAGCCATGATCGGACCAGGCGCAGTCACGCAACGTGACCGGCGCGGCCGGTACCGGGACAGATGGCTGCGGCTGCTGACGGAGAGCGGACTGGCCAGGACCGACGACAAGGAGGCGATCCAGGAGATGCCCGATGTGACCCGGTTGACCCTGAGTGACTAGAAGCTGTTGGGAAGCCGCCTGCCCCCGGAGGCGGCCAGCGCACGCCGCGGTCGACGCACGGGCGCTCGCCGCTGCCGGGGCCGTGCGCGACGTAGCCCGCCATGCTGTGCCGCGTCGCCGGCGACCTCGCCGACAGGCGTCAGTAGTACAGCGTGGGACTGCAGCTGGTGCGGTGCAGGGCGCCCGTGCTGGTGTACACCTTCACGCAGGAGTAGGCACTTCCGCTGGTCACAGGAAGCGTGGCGACGTTGTAGCTGATCGGCCCGAACCGGCCGGTCCGGTTGAGGGCGTACGTCGCCGACTTCACCGCCGCCCCCTTGTTGTAGAGGGTGAGGACAGCCTTGGTGCTGCTGCTGTCCGGCGTGGCGTTCTGGTAGAAGTCCGCGTACACGTAGTTCCCCGACTTGCTGATGCACGCATCGGTCGTTTCCTTGGCGCCGCATCCTCCCCCTGTCGCTGCAGTTGCGGGCGTGCCGGTGGCGATCGTGAGGCCGAGGATTGTCGCGGCCAGCACGAGCGTGGGTCGCAGTTTCGAGATCATTTCCGTCCTCCGTACGAGAAGAGAGCATCGGTTTTGGTGCCTCACCACTTTGTGTCGATCTCCCTTGCCGCAGCGACGCTTTGTGGCAGCATTCGAGCAGGTTCGAATGCATCGTCGCGGCGCGAGAGAGCAGGTCGGGGGCCATGATCGAGCTCACCGTGGGCGCTGCCGGGCTCGCTCGCTCCCGCTTCGCTGTCTCGCCGTTGTCCGAGGTGACGGCGACCTTGCTTCCCTGGGGTCTGCAGCCGTCCCCCGAAGCCGCCCCGTGGGTCGCTCGCGCACGGCGCGTCCTGCGCCGGGCGCGACTGCCGTTGCTGTCCGCGCTGGCCTTGGACGGGCCCGGATACGTGCCCGACTTCCTCAGTCCACTCCCGCCCGGCCCTTCGCCCAGCATCGAGGAGGAGTTGCAGCGGGTCCGGCGCACCCCGCCCGGACGTGTGCTGGCCGAAATGCAGGCGTTGCGCGGCGGCCGGCCACGCAACGGCCTCGCCGGTTGCGAGCTGCCGAGAGAGGTGCGACGCGCCATGAGCCGGGGCGGTGGGCAGATGGCCCGGCAGGCGGCGGACGAGTTACGGCGCTACTGGGAGCTGGCCTTCGCCCCGCACTGGGAAGCCGCCGAGGCCGTTCTGCATGCGGAGCTCAACCGCTGTGCCGGCGTACTCGCGCGGCAAGGAGCAGCCAAGCTCTTCAACTCGCTGCACCAAGACCTCCGCTGGGAGGACGGAACCCTTCACGTCGAAAGCGGTCTGCGCATCGCACTGCCGGACGTCCCCCTGATAGTCGTCATGCCATCACTGGTCGCACCACGACCGGCCGCGCACGTGGACCCCACCCACGACGAAGACAAGCCCCCGACACTCGTCTATCCCGTGCGCAGCACAGCGATCGCCCGCGCCTTCGCCCCGGCAAAGCCCTCCGCCGAGATGGCCCAGCTACTCGGCCCCACCCGCTCCGGGTTGCTCGCCGCGCTGACACAACCGGCCTCCACCACGGAATTGGCCGCGCGCCAGTTCCTCAGCCCCGCGACCGTCTCCTACCACTTGGGCGTACTGCATCGAGCGGGTCTCGTCACCCGCTCCCGGTCCGGCCGATCGGTGCTGTATCGCCGCACCTCGACAGACACCTAGGGCCTGTCGTTCGGATCATGACGCAGACGCGGGGCCCGGCACGCGCATCTGCCGCGTTGTCGTCACTCGCCGATGCTCCGCATCGACTCCCTCCTCCGCCTTGCAGCTGCACGCACCAGACCCCGCTCACCGGCGTTCACCTGTGCTGCCGATGCCCTGCGCCAAGATCCAAACGACAGGCCCTAGGCCGCTTCACCCGGATCACCTCGCCGACCAGATGAGGATGGCGTCGATGCGGAGCCCGGCCAGGTAGATGGTGGCGGTCTTGTCGTAGCGGGTGGCCGGGCCGCCCCATTACGCGGTGTCCGTGGCGCAGGTGCCGATCTCACCGCGTTCTGCGAGCAGGGCACGGAATTGCTGCGGCGAGCTGACGGGAGGCCGGGAGCGGAGGCACCGCTCGGCGCTCCTGTGGTCACCTGCCACCTCGACCAGCCGGGCACGGCCCACGCCTACCGCCGGTGTACGGGATGGATCGCCACGGTGGGCGAGCATCACCTTGCGATCCGGCTGGCGCTGGCCTTCGACATCCCGCCCGGCCACGCGGTGAGACCACGACGCCAACTGGCCTCGCCTTCATGCCGGCCTGGACGCCCTGCTGGCGGCGCGTGCCGAGCAACTGGGCCTACCCGAAGGCGACTGACCGGGAGTGGGGACGGTCCGCTCCCCACCGGCGGAACAGGGCGAGCGGGCCGACGCTCCAGAGTAAGGGCCCCTACGCGCCGGGTTCGGCACCCGCCCCGGTCAGACGCGCCAGGTCCCCAGCACACACGGGACGTTGAGGCCACGAACAGCCCATGGCAGGCTCATGCCGCATGATCGATGACTTCGCGAAGGACACGCTGCACGGGAGACTGCGGCGGGACCGCAAGGCGCTGCTCTGGAAACTCGACGGCTTGTCCGAATACGACGCCCGCCGACCTCTGACAGTGACCGGGACCAACCTCCTCGGCCTGGTCAAACACGTGGCCAGTGTCGAGGCCAGGTACTTCGGCGAGGTCTTCGACCGGCCCTCCCCGCAACCGCTGCCCCGGTGGCAGGACCACGACGGAAGCGATCTGTGGGCGGGCGAGCACGAGACTCGCGATCAGATCATCGGGTTCTACCGGCGCACGTGGGAACATTCCGACGCGACGATCGACGAGCTTGCTCTCGATGCCCCCGGCCGCGTGCCGTGGTGGCCGGAGCCTCATTCCGACACGAACCTGTTCGCCATCCTGGTCCACGTCCTCGGCGAGACCAACCGGCATGCCGGGCATGCCGACATCCTGCGCGAAGGCGTCGACGGCCGAACCGGGATGCGCCCCGAACACGAGATGCACATCGATGAGGACGCCCGCATCGCGCACTGGGCCAAGATCGAGCAGGCCGCCAGATCGGCCGCGTCAGTCAGGCATCAAGGCGGGCCCGCCCTGTAGAGACTCACACGCCTTGGCCGTCAGCCCGAGAAGAGCCACCAGGGCGACACCGAGCACGGAAACCACGACCTTCGACTTCATGCCGCCGATCAAAGCCGCCCGGGCGGGACACAGGATCCGGGCCCGCTCCGCCACACGAGCTGGGACGTGCCACACAAGGCCGCCGTACCTCACGTGTGATGAACTGTGGCCCGATTTCGAGACGTTGATCTCGTCTCGGACAAGAGAGCGGGAGGGGCCGTGGGCCTTGGTGGGGGGACATGGCAGCGACTGACCGCCGTGGTACTCGTCCTGGCGGTGGCGGCCGGGTGTACGGGCCAGCGCGAAGGCGCACGCGGCGGAAACGACGAAGACCTGCTGCGGAACCACGACTGGACGCACATGCCGGGCACCACCGCGCACAACGACATCCTGCGGGTCAGCGCATTGGATCGGCGCATCGTGGAGCAGGACTCCTCCGGCGGCCAGCCCAACCCCCCGCTGAACCTCGCCGGCCCGCATCTGAGGTCCGACGGCGACTTCACCGTCACCGCGCGCATGTCCGGTGTGGGGGACGATGACGGCGACTCATGGCTGCGGCTGTACGGACGTGTACCGGTCATCTACGACGAGTGGCGGCAGGAGCGGCCCTCACTCCGCGTCGGCGTGACCGCCGACGGACAAGTGAAGGTACAGATATGGGACGGCGAGGGCGATGAGCCTGCCACCTCCAAGCATTTCGACTGCGGCTGCTCCGGGACGGTGACACTCGCCGTGTCGAGCATCGGTGACACCTTCCGCGTGAAAGCCGACGGGCGGCGGCTGGGAACCGTGCACGACCCGGGGGTGTTCGCCGAGGGCACTGTCTGGTTCGGCCTGGAGGCGGACCCGGGCGAAGACGAGCGCCGCGAAGGATGGCGCCTGACGCAGCTGACCGCGCGGGCAGAGAGCGGTGACGCGCTCCGCGTGATCAAGGCGCCGCAGCTACGCCAGAAGCAGACCGACGACTCGCTGCGCGCGCGGGCCGCAGACGCGGGGCGGCCCTTCGACGTCGGCACCGCCCTGGCCGAGAACCCGCTGCTCACCGACTCACGCTACCGGGCGCTCGCCGGAAGCCAGTTCTCCATGCTCACCCCCGAGAACGCGTTCAAGCCACAGTTCCTCCACCCACGCCCGGGCGTCTACGACTTCCACGACGCGGACCTACTCGTACGCTTCGCTCGCGCAAACCGCATGAAGGTGCATGCGCACACCCTCGTCTGGCACGAGGCTCTGCCCACCTGGATGCGGGACGACACCGACCCCGAAGAGGTGCGCCGGACCATGCTCCGGCACATCGCCATGGTCGCCGGGCACTTCAAGGGAAAGGTCGCGGAATGGGATGTGGTCAACGAGCCCATGTCCGACGACGAGGACAGCTACACCAACGGGGACCTCGGTCTGCGCTCCGAGCAGAGCCCATGGTTCGCGGCCATGGGCGAGGAGTACATCGACGAGGCGTTCAGGGCCGCCCACCGGGCCGATCCGAAGGCACGGCTGTTCCTCAACGAGTACGGGGTCGAGGAGGAAGGCGAGCGGTGGGACGCGCTTCACGATCTGCTCAAGCGGCTCAAGGAACGCGGCGTCCCGATCGACGGCGTGGGTTTCCAGAACCATGAATACGCACCCGGCGACCGCACCGACCCCGAGACCTTCCGCAGCCACCTGCGGGAACTGGCGGAACTCGGGATCCAGGCGCGGGTGTCCGAGATGGACGTCCCCATAAGTGAGGACGAGAAGGACGGGCAGCAGACCCAGGCTGATCAGATGGCGGGCAAGCTGCGGGTCTGCCTGGAAGAGCCGAACTGCACATCATTATCCACATGGGGCTTCACCGACCGGTACGGCTCCACCGCCGAAACCAAGATCTATCCTCCGCGCACGGCCGACTCCCTGCCGTGGGACGCGGCCCTACGGCCGAAGCCGGCGTACGAGCGCTTGCTCGAGGCCTTTGACGAGGCGTGAGGAATCAAGGTGCGATCTCTCGGTGCGGCGTCGATGGTAGTGAGAGTCAAAGAGCGTCTTCCCCGGAGCCGGCCCCTTTCAGCCTATGGGACCGAGGTCGTGTAGACGCTGACCAGCTATTTTCCACCAGGATGGGCGGGGCGGTCAGAGCTGGACTGGCCATCTCGACACGTACAAGAGGTTCGGCTGATGGTTGACTCGATTCTCCTGGAGGCCCTCAACAGGGTCTTCAAGCCGTTGGGATTTCGAAAGAAGTCGGCAAACTGATACAGATTGTCTGGCGATTATGTCGGACTCGCTCCAGCGGTCATTGTCAAGGCGGGATAACTCCCGGAGTCGGAATGTCTCTTCAGGTTGAGGGCGGGCGCAATCACCTCCATTCCCGCGAAGATGTCGACCTTGTATCCGGAGAAGGCCGTGATGTCCGCCGCCGGGTGGTCAGAGCCGTAGTCCCTCTTTGCCTGCCGCAGCGTTTCCCCGTACAACAGCGGGTTGATCTCCTTGCGGCAGCGGTCGGACAGCATGCGGTGTGCGGTGCTCGTCTCGGCGGCGAAGTAGGCGTCCGTATACCGCTTGACGGCGTCCTCCAGTGCGGCGGTGCCGGCATCGGCGGAGGCGCTCGGCTTAAGGCGTAACGGAGGGTCGGCTGCTCGTGGCCGGCGCGCTCGGGCTGGCGCTGGGGGTCGGGTCGGGGCCTTCACCCTCGGTGTGGCCGGGCCCGGAACAGGCCGTGAGCGTGGCGAGCAGGAGTGCAGCGGCGAGCGTGGTGGTGCGGGTGCGCATGTGTCCCCCCTGGACGGTGCGTGGTGTGAGGGCATCGTGACACAGCGGGCATGACCCCCTCGCTCCTGGGCAGGGCTGGTGCCGATGCTCACCGAGCAAGCGAAGCGAACGCGGGGGAGAGGGCGGCGTCGGTGAGCAGCGGCCCGGGTCAGGCCGGGGCGGCCTGATCGGCCAGTGCAGCGAGCGGGGAGCGCCGACCTTTCTCCAGCGCGCGCAGCTGCTCCCGGTCGACTTCTGGGTCGGCGGGGACGACCGCGTCGACGGACGCAACCCGCAGAGCGGCGTCGCGGCGTCGCCCGCTGGCTCCTGCCAGAGGCGGAGCAGGAAGAGGACGGGATGGGGATGTCCTCGTACGGGGTAGGCGAGCGTGACGACGCGGGGCGGCCCAGCGCGCTGCTTGAGGGAGGGTCCGTATGCAATTCGACGACGATGCTGCTCTGGACACGTCCGAGGTCGTGGACGGGCGGCAAGGCGCGCTGGCCGGGATCCCGGGCGGCGGGAAGACCATCGGCGGGGGACTGGTCGGGCTCGTGGTGCTGGTCGCGTCCGTGCTCTTGGGTGTCGACCCCGGGATGTTCGACTCGGGCAGCAGCGACACGTCCTCGTCCGGCACGTCAGCCGCGGACCTCGCGGCGGACTGCCGGACCGGTGCCGACGCCAACCGCAAGGAGGAGTGCCGGATCGTCGCTGTGGTCGACAGCGTGCAGGCATTCTGGAAGCAGACGGAGACAGCCGTGGGCAAGCCCTACCAGCAGGCCCCGACGTTCCTGTTCACCGGCAGTGTGAACACCGGTTGCGGGAACGCGACTTCCGACGTCGGCCCGTTCTACTGCTCAGCCGATGACAGGGTCTATCTCGACCTCGACTTCTTCAACGACCTGAGCAGCAAGTACGGCGCCAAGGGTGGCCCGTTCGCCGAGGCCTACGTCATCGCGCACGAATACGGTCACCACGTCCAGGACCTCAGCGGAACGATCTCCCGCGGCAGCGGAAGGGGCCAGAACAGCGGCTCGGTGAAACTCGAGTTGCAGGCGGATTGCTACGCCGGAGTGTGGGCCCACCACGCCACCACCACCCCCGACCCCAAGAGCGGTAAGCCACTGATCACCGACTTGACGAAGGACGACATCAACCGAGGGCTGGACGCGGCCGCCGCCGTGGGAGACGACCGTATCCAGGAGCGCTACCAGGGCAGGGTCACACCGGACACCTGGACGCACGGCTCCGCGCATCAGCGCCAGCAATGGTTCTCCACCGGCTACCGCTCCGGCCGCGTCTCCAGCTGCAACACGTTCAACTGACGACGCCGACAACCACGCCACGGGGCCCGGCTGGGAGCCGCCGCTGGGGGACAGATCGCGTGCCGTGCCGTCCCGCGGTCGGTGGTCAACAACCGGCACCACGTGGGAGCGCTGCCTCGACAGGCTGACCGCTTCCAAGCCCTTGCCGTCGCCGCGCAGCCAATGACCTGAGTCAGACATTCTCGTCACATCGGCGGCCATCAGCCGGGTGCAGGGCGGCCGCCAGGTCCGGCCCGGCCTGCTCGAGTCCGGCCGCCGGCACGGCAGGCGGCTCGCGAGAATCACCCGAGAATCTCTGACTCACCTCACCCGTAGTGCTTCGTCAGGTTGCCGACTGTCTGCGGTTCTTCGAATGCTGGGCAGCGGCACCTCTGGCTCTGCACGGGTATCCGTCGGCTGTCCGGGCACCCGAGACGTCATGCACGGACACCATGCGCGTCCCACCAACAGCACTCTCATCGGCCAGGCCTCCACCGCCGAGACATCGACGCCCGGTCACAACGGCGCCAAGCACTCACGCCGAGGCCGGCGCACCGGCCGCCTGCGCCGCCGCGTCCTCGCCTACCGGGCCATCGATTTCCTGTCCACGCACATCCCGGACCACCCCGGACCGGGCGACGAATGCCTGCTCCTCGTGCACATCCGCCAGGTCGTCGGCCAGGTCCGCTACCAGATCTGCACCGACTGCGCCCAGGGCGTCATCACCACCGTCACCATCGACGAACGCTTCCACAGCACCGGTCTGGGCACCCGTGCGCTGTCACACCTACGGTCCCGCCACCCGGGACTGACCTGGCGCAGCACGCTGCGCAAGCGCACCACCCGTGATCTCCTGCGCCGGATGCGCATTCCCGCAACCACGTCTGCCACGCCCTGCCCCCACGCTCACCAGACACTCGCTACCCCGGCCGGCCCGATACTCCCCAACGGCTGACCCCAGCGCTCACCGGTCACAGCGCCCGGTGGAGAAGCCGCCCCCCTCAGGCCGCGCGTTGGGTGCTTGACGTACATCACCGCGCCGCACGGCCGGACCGGCATGGAGGACGGGTGACAGGGCATCCGAGGCGAAGAGGAAGGGCTGACCGTGCTCTCGGTGCCGCCCGTCGACGTCAAGAGCTCCCGAGGGGTGAGAAGGTGAAGGGCTTCCGCAGCTTCATCCTGCGCGGCAACGTGGTCGACCTGGCCGTCGGCATCGTCATCGGGGCAGCGTTCACCGCCGTGGTGAACGGCTTCGTCAGCGCCTTCCTGACCCCACTCGTCGGACTGGCCACCGGCGCCACCGGCGACATGAGCCACAAAACCTTCACCCTGGGCGCCACCAAGTTCCCCTACGGCGCCTTCATCAACGCCGCGATCAGCTTCCTCCTCCTCGCCAGCGCCCTCTACTTCCTGGTCGTGCTCCCGATCAACAAGCTCCACGAACGCCTCGCCCCGCACCACGACGTCCAGGCCCCCAAACGGGACTGCCCCGAATGCCTCAGCCCCGTACCCGCCCAGGCCCGACGCTGCGCCTCCTGCACCGTCTCCCTGCCCGCCGTACCCGCTCAGGCCGGGGAGACAACCCAGCGCGCCGGGTGACCCCACATTGCCGGAGTTGGCGACGGCGTCCGACGCCGAACCGCTCCCCAGGTCCAGGCGCTCGGCAGCGCCGCACGCCCGCAGTACGTCGACGGTGCCCTGCTCGAGGATGCCGGCGCGCTGGCGCTGCTCGACGTAGCTGCGGTCCCGGTGCTCCAAGGCCCCGCCCGCAGTCGATGCGCGTGTCGGCCGGTTGGTGGAGGGCGTGACCGTCCTGAGCGTGCGTACCCCGATATCGTCCGCGCGTCCCATGTACCGTCAAGCCACCCGCCGATCCTCGCCGTCACCCCCGCTGTCGCCGTCGGAACAGGAGCACGTCCATGCGTCTCTACGCCCAAAGCCCAGCGCGTCGGGGTCGTCAGCTGATCGCGGATCTGATCGCTCTGCTCCTGATCGCGAGCACAGTGAAGTTCGCCCTGGTCGTCCGTGACGTGATCCTGACATTTGCCGAGCCCGGGCGGAAAGCCGAGAGCGCGGGCGACAGCCTCGCCTCCAGTCTCGACGATGCGGGCAACGTGGCCTCGAATGTCCCCTTCGTCGGTGACTCGTTGAAGAAGCCACTCAAGTCCGCGGCCGAGGCCGGCACGAGTCTCTCCGATGCCGGACAGTCGTTGCAGGACACCGTGGGCCATGTCGCCACGCTCACGACGATCGCCCTGATCGTCCTTCCGACCACCGTGATCCTGGTGTTGTGGCTCGTTCCACGGCTGCGGTGGATCCGGCGGAGCGCCACCACTCGTCGCCTCCTCGATGCCCCCGGCGGCGCCGACCTCCTCGCGCTGCGTGCGCTCATCGGGCCGCAGCGGCCGCTGGTCGCGCTTGCCACGCCACCGGGCGGCCTGGCCGACGCCTGGCGTCGCGGGGACCCTGACGTCATCGCCGACCTGGCGACGCTGACGCTGCGACGCGCGGGTCTTCGACCCTGACCGGGCAAGCGGCGGAGCCGGTCGCACCTGTGCACCCGGTCCCTGCAACATCACCCAGGACGCCGTCGGGACTCGGTCGGCGTCACCGGCCAGAACGTCTCCGGCGCGACGACCGGTTTCATCCGCGACCCCTTGGGCACGCTGGTCGCCACGCCCCGTCCCTCCTCACGGAGGTTGCGTCCATCGCATGCCGATGGCGAAATGCAGTTCCTGTCCAGGAGCGGTGTTTGTTGTGATCAGAAGCGGGTGCTCTGGCCTGGGTTGATCAGTTTTGGCGGCAGGCAAGTCGCCTCTCTCTTGGTCCGCCGGTGAGTGCGTCGGCTGGTAGGCGACGGTAGTGGTCCAGCAGAGCGGCTATCTGCTCGGGGTCGACGTCTACGGCGGCGACGAGGGCGGCAAGGAGTGTCTGCGCGGGAGGTGCGTTCGCCGGCTGCGGCAGCTGCGCGGACCAGGATGTTCAGCCTCCGGTCTGACACGCGCGTCGCGGTCGAGCAGTCGCATCGCTGCGGACCCGTAGCAGCCGCTTGCCCTCTGCGGCGGCCGCCGCCGATGTGCGCCGGTACGGTTGCGCGGTAGGTACGCCCTTCGTACGTGTTCGGTACGCCTCACGCCCACTCCGCGCCCAGTTCCCGCAGGGCGGCCAGCTGGTCCTGGGCGAGCTTGTCCCGCCTCGCGCGGGTGTTGGAGACCCACACGCCCAGCTTGACGGACGTCGGATCCGTTTCGCCGTCGACCTTGACCTCGACGACCGCGTCGCGCGGCACCGGCCGGTGGGTGCCTTCCCGCTCCACCCACTGCGCCAAGGCCGCAAGTCCCCGCTGGAACGCCTGCTGAGTCTTGCTCGGGTCCTTCGTCACACGCGGGACTGTCGGGGCCAGAGCGGGTGCCTGGACGGGTTGCACACCCAGTGCGGTCAGCCGCTCCTGCTGCTCCTCGGACAGCTGCGCCCAGGTGCTCGGATTCCTCTGTCGCTGGAGCCATTTGCCGAGGTCATCGCCTTCGTAGAGTACGCCGGGTGCGATTTCGGGGAGGACGCCACCGGGCTCGTCGGCGGCGAGGCCGGCGAGCACCCGGTAGGGGCGTTGCCAGTTCAGCGGCCAGGGGCAGTTCCAGTCGGGGTCGATCCAGGTGAGCTGCGCTGCGCGTGCGGTGGCCCGCTGCGGGTCCTTCCCCAGGCCGCCTTTGCGGCGCAGGTTGGCCATGTGCTGCCCAATGGGCATCATCGCCTCGCTCTCGCCCCACACCGCGTCCTGCCGCGGCGCGAGGTGCCCGGTGGCCCGCCGGTAGGACCGCAGCGCGGCGAGCTTGTTCTCCCACGCTTCCTCGCCCGGCTCCCAGACCATCCCGGCTTCCGGCGCGTCCAGGAGGACCTTGCGCCGGTCCTCCAGCTCCCCGGCCCGCAGGGCTTTGCGCTGCTGGTGGACCCACCGCCCGAGCGGAAATGCCTTCGTCGCTCCTACTTCGACGTCAACGTCGTAGGGAACGGCGTAAACGCCGGTGATCTCGTTTTCCTTCCGCCAGCGGATGAGGGCTTGGTAGCCCTCGAGCCACACCAGGGACTCGGGCCGGTAGACCCGGGTGCGCAGGAACGCCGCGATCGTGGCTGCGCCGCGCGGGCTGGAGAAGTGCAGCAGCGCGGGTCCGGCAGCGGCGTCGGTGTCGTTCTGCTCCTGGTGCTGACCGTCGCTCTCGCCGCCGGCCCCGACGATCCGCCCCTGTTCGTCGCGCTGGAGGTGGACCGTGCGTTTGCCGTGGGTGAGAGCGCGGGAGGCGAGCTGCTCGATGAGACGCTCGTCGTGGCTGCGCAGGCCCTGGAGCACGGCTACGAGCGGCTTGAAGCTGGCGGAGGCGACCATGTCGGTCGGGTCCTCACCGGGCTCCAGGAACACAGGCACGATGATCCTGGCGACCTTGGTGGAGCCGTCTTTGTTGAGCCTCAGCGCGCGGCCGATGTTCTGGACGATCTCGACCTGGGAGCCGCGGGTGTCGGCGAAGCAGATGGAGTCGACTCCCCGTTCGCCGGTGATGTCGACGCCTTCTCCTAGGACGCGGCAGCTGGCGAGGAAGGCGCGGTGGACCCGGCGCCTGGTCGCGTCGATGCCGTCTGCGAACTGACGTAGTACCTCCCGGCGTTCGGTCACGAGGTGGTCGCCGCACAGCCACGCCGACCACACCCGGTTCGGGGGTACGTGGCGGCCGGCCTCGAGTTCGTAGAACCCCGCGCCGATCGACGACGCGGGCAGCTGCTCCGCCTTGGCCAGGTCCTCGTCCGAGGCGTCGCCTGCATACAGCTCGGCAGCGGTCTCCGGCAGCTTCTCGGCGAACGCGGCGGCTTCTTCGACCTTCTGGTGGAAGGTCATGACCGTACGGAGGTTGTAGGCGGCGGCGTGCTCCAGGAGCGCGGTCTGCAGGAGCGCCAGGCGCCGGCCGCGCCGCGCTTCCTCCGATTCTGCGAGGACGGGGGAGGGGTCGCGGATCTCCAGCACGTCGATTTCGAACCCGGCGAGGATCTCCCGCTCGATCGCCTCCGACAGGCCCAGCTCGGCGATCCACGCGCCGTAGGTCCCGTCCGGGTCGTCGGCCATGGTCGCGAGCTCCACCTCCTGGCCGCCGGAGCCCTTCTGGGGCCGGGGCGCGGCGAGGATGCGCGGGGTCGCGGTGAGGTAGAGCCGGAAGTCCGCCGGGATCCGCTGGTTGTCGTGGATCGCTGCCCACGGGCGACCAAGGTCTCCGGCGGTTGCGTGGGCCTCGTCGACGATCGCGAGGTCGAAGCCCGCCATGTGCTGGCCGTAGAGCCGCTGCCCGCCCGCCAGAGCGGCCTCCAGCGGCCCGCGGACTTTCCGCTGGCCTTCGGGTGCGTCGATGTCCTCGCGGTCCACCAGGGAGGCGTACGTGGCGAACACGACCACGGGCCCGGACCCGGCCCACAGGGCGAGCTGGATCGGGTTGGTGGTGGTCCGCACGCCCAGCTCCTTCAGCACCGGGTCGTTCTCCAGCGAGCACACCGCGACCATCGGCGCCCGGTGACCGACCAGGCGCCACGCCTGGGCGGTCTGCGCGAGCAGGTCCAGGGTGGGCACGGTCACGAGGATCCGGCCGTCCGCGAACGACTCCAGCGCGCACGCGGCAGCCGTGATCGTCTTGCCCGAACCGGTCGCTGACACGATTGTGCCCCGGGCACCCTGCGGGGGCACAGGTGATCTTGCCGGGAATCCTACCCATTTTCGGAACGCCGATATCTGGTCAACCTGGTGTTCTCTCGGAGTGATCCTCTGCAATTTGGGAGCCCCTCCCTTCAGGATTCTTTCCAGCCCAGTACAGAGCAGTGTCGACATCGCGCGGGGTCCAGCCGTCTGCGCGTCCTCCGCTGTGTTTGAGGAGGGTGTCGAGGAGGTCCATGTAGCGGCCGTAGCGGCCTGGACGGTCTGTGAGTGTGAGCCCAAGGAGGTCGATGGCGCGCTGGACACGCTGGTCGTAGACGGCCATCCGCGTGGGAGCCGCCGAGGTCAGGATGGCCGACGCGAGAGCGTCACCCCTGACGAACCCGGGCAGTTCAGAGATGGCACTGCGCCCCGCCTGAGCCGCCTCACCGCGCGAGAGAGTGAGGTCCTGGACTGACGCAACGGCCTGCCCGGTGACGGCTCGCACCTGGCTGTCGGGCAGCGACATGAGAGCTGTTACCCAACGGGTCGGCGCAGAAAGGCGTTTCCAGACGACCAAGGCAGCGATGTCCCTCTTACCAAGACTGCCGGCACGCTCGACGTGCTGCGCAACATCCCAGAAGACCTCGTCATAGTGAGGTGATACGGCTGCCAGGTAGGCCGCGCGTGCGGGGACGAGCACGTCCCACACCGCGTGACAGAATGCAGAAGATTCTTCTCTGTCCACGAGCAGTCATCTCCTGAGCCGGTTCACTGAGGTTGAGGGGTGTCTCCTGTTTTCGCCAACAGTACATGCTGCATCAGTCCGAGGAGCCGCGATACAGAAACCCGACCCGCCCGAGCGCCTCTCACCCCTCGTAACCAGCCGGCCCACACCAGCGGGCCCAACGGTTCTGGAGGCGCAGCCGGAAGGACCTCAGGCGGGGAGCGCAGCGGACCCGCCGGCCAGGCTGGAGCGAAGCGGAAGCCTGGTAGCGGGACACAGTCCCGCCGGTCCGGGAGCGCAGCGGACGGACGGTCACCCTGCTTGCTGCGCAAGCAGGGTGTGCGGGTGGCGCAGCCACCCGCCAGCGCTCACGCGGAGCGGGAGCGCAACACTCGCGCGCAGCGCGAGTGTTCGCTTGCACATCGCGCAGCGATGTGGTACCCGCTCCGCGGG
>NZ_JBIAOK010000011.1:0-71866 GCF_042878735.1 Streptomyces sp. NPDC003456 | reverse complement strand
ACCCGCACCCCCGTCGGCCAACCCCTCACCGGCCACAAGGCAACAGTGTTCACGGTGGCGTTCTCACCCGACAGCACCCTCCTCGCCACCGCCGGTCGCGACGGCACAGTGCGGCTGTGGAACCCGGTCACCCGCACCCCCGTCGGCCAACCCCTCACCGGCCACAAGGCAACAGTGTTCACGGTGGCGTTCTCACCCGACAGCACCCTCCTCGCCACCGCCGGTCGCGACGGCACAGTGCGGCTGTGGAACCCGGTCACCCGCACCCCCGTCGGCCAACCCCTCACCGGCCACAAGGCAACAGTGTTCACGGTGGCGTTCTCACCCGACAGCACCCTCCTCGCCACCGCCGGCCACGACGGCACAGCGCGGCTGTGGAACCCGGTCACCCGCACCCCCGTCGGCCAACCCCTCACCGGCCACAACGGAGCGGTAATCGGGGCGGCGTTCTCACCTGACAGCACCCTCCTCGCCACCGCGAGTCAAGACCGCACAGTGCGGCTGTCGGTTGTTTCCGCCGATGCCAGATAGGTGCCCGCCCCCGTGCTGCTGGGACCTTTCACGCGTGCGGCGCTCACCTAGTAGACCTTGCGTCCGACCGGGGCCGCCCCCTCGATGCCACTCCCAACAGGCCGTCACCGTCGTTACCGCCTACTAGAATCACGGCGCCGCGAGGCAGCAGCTGGCCGCCCGGCGCACCGGCAACGGGTTCGAGGGGCGGCCCTCAGTCCGTGTCAGGGTGCGGCGCCACGAGGGGGAGCGCCGCAAACGGTGGTCAGTGTAGTAACCCCCGTGATCATCGGTCCGAATCACAGGCTCACGGCGCAGCGCGTGCGGCCGTCGAGTTTCCGGCGCCCTGGTCGCGTTCGACCTGCTGCGTCTGTGTGGCCGGGACTTCGTGGTCTGCCCGTTCCGCGAGCGTCAGGCCGCGCTGCAGGACCTGTTTCGCTCCGGGGCTTTGGTCGGAGCGGTGAGGCGGCACAGTCCCCGCTGCAGGATCCGCGCGACTCGAACGCGCGTGCGCGCAGGCCGGTTACCCTGGCGAGCGGGCGACCGGTGGCGGCCGCCCGGACAAGGAACCCCGCCATGAGCACCACGTCCCCGCCGATATCCGAGCCAGCCCCCTCCGCCCTCATCTGCCCGGGCAACAAGTTCGGCCCCTGCAGTTCCTGCCAGCGCCAGACCTGGCGGTACGGCAACGGTGGATCCCGGCTTTGCTAGTGGTGCATGGAGCCGGTGCAGCAGCAGTGGGGAACGACCGTCCGGCACAAGAACACGCGCGGCTAGGGCGCCCCTCGCGGGTCACGGCTACCTGGTGGCCCAGCTGCTCGCACAGGCCGGAACGGCGACCGGTAGGAGAAGCCCAGCAAGATCAACCTCACCGGGATTTCCTGTACCTCAACTACTCACACCCGCGCACCATCAGACCACTTGAGTCAGCCATCGACGAATGGCTCACGGCCCAAAGGTCGACGGGCCCAAGAGGTCCCGAGCTGCGCAAGGCAGGTCAGCCGGTCGATGCGCTGGCCTTCTGGGCGCGCCGGGTGGCCGCATCCTCCAGTCGCTTCTGCCGGAGCGTAAGTTCCTTCAGGCAGACCTTCATCGCGTCTTCGTTGAATCCCTGTTCCACCAGCTGGTGCCGGTGAGGCTGGTATCGCTCCCGGCTCATCCGAGCAAGGTGAGCGAAACCCTCAGCGAAGGGCCCGTCCACCCCCGGCGGCCGGGCGGCGCGGATCAGCCCGAACTCCTGCAACCGCTGGCAGCCGTCCTCCCAGGCGTCGCGGCGAAGCCCGAAGGTCTGCAGGCGATCGTTCCCGTACAGATAGACGCCGGACTGGAGGTGTTCAGTCGGCGCCCACTCGCTGAGGGCTCTCAGGATGAGCCAGGTCGCCACCTCCGAGGGGTTGAGCACCTGCACCCAACCGTTCAGGAAGAAGAGCGCAGGCACCGTGATCGTCCGCCCGGCGTGCCAGTGCTTGCTGGGTACGGTGTAGGAGTCCGGGGTCTGCAGAGACCCACGACCGGTCTCCTTCATGAGGGAGAACGCCTCGTACAGCCGCTGTCCCCTCTTTCCCCGCGGCACAGCCACCAAGGCCTCCTCGTGCCCCAGTCCTTCCAGCGTTCTCAGTGCTCCTTGGACTTGGCGCAGCCGCAGGTCTTCGAGTTCTCGGCCGGCGCTCGTGCTTCGCATGTACGTCCCAGACCGGGACTCATAGGCACCGTCAATGGCGACCAAGTCCGACCACGACCCGCGTCCGGACAGTGGCCGGGCGTTTTCCCAGGGCTCCTCCGGGCCCAGTCGGCACTGCGCCTCGAAGACCGCCAGCAGGTAGAAGCGCAGCGCGATCCCCTTGGGCAGAACCAGACGCATCAGCGTCGGCCGCCTTCCCTCCGGGGGCTGGAGCAGGGATGTGCGCAGAACGATGGCACTGGGCCGCCTCCCAGCGGTCCAGAGATTCTTCAGTGCCGCGCTCGCCTGGGCGACTGAGCGTTCCTTGTCCATTCGTCCCAGCCTCCGCAGCCGACGCGCGTTCGCCTCGCGAGCGTCACCCACAACCCTCCCCGCCCCTCACTGCATAGACGTTTTGATCCCAACGTTTTGATCCGCATATAAGAACTAGCTAATTAACTTGTGATTCTTGGCGCGGATCAAAACGTTGCCAGACCCCCCTTAACGATCTTGCAGACGGGCCGACCATGGAGTTGAGCCCTTTCGTAAGAGGGCTCGGCGGCGCGCCGCTCGCGACAAACGCGAACGGCCCCGGGTACGAGCCGGGGCCGCCTCGGTTCAGACAACTCTTTAGGAGACTAATGGCAAACAGTACAAATGGAAATCGCCCGGAGCCGCTGCCCCAGCGGTGGGCCATCATCCTGCTCGCGGGATTCGCGGCGGGAGCTGTGGTCTTCCCTCTCGCCGGCCTGCTCGCGGCCCTGGGCGCCGCCGGGGCGACTGTCGTCGGCATGCACACGCTGATGGCGTAGCGCGCAGCGCGTTCCGGGAGTGTCTCAAGCATGGCGGGGCCCTCCCGGAACGCGGGAGGTAGGAACCGGTCAACCGACGACGGGCGGGACGGGGAGGGCACGCGAGAGGGCCCGCAGCCAAGCCGCGGGCCCCCGTCGACCCCAGAGGGTTACAGCACCTGCACCGACTTCATGTCGGCAGGGAGAGGGCGCGTGCCCATGTGCAGCCCGGCGCGCTCCATGTCGACCAGGAGGTGGATCTCATCGTCGTCGTACGGCCAGCGAGCCACGGCGCCCTCGGTAAACAGATGCGCGAAGGTACGGCTCGGCAGGGTGTAGCCAACCTCCAGCGGCACCGAGGCCGGGCGTACCTCGTACGGCGCCTGAATGGCTCCGTGGAGCACGTGCGTTTCCAGGACCGGCACGGCGGTGCTGCGCCACGTGGTGACCGGCTGAGTCCACTCCAGCAGCCCGTCGCAGTCAGCCCCGTGCTGGGTCATGTCCAGGTGGGCTACGAACGGTGCCGTGAGGTTCCGTAGGCGGGCGGCGTTGCCCGTGCGGTCGGCGTCCGCTCCGGGGGACGCCCCGACCCGGATGCGGCGGCGGGCGATCCGGCCGAAGGCGAGCCGGGTCATGACGCTCGTGAACGCGGCGACCTGATGCGACGGCCAGGAGCCCGCCCGGGCCGGCGTCTGCCCGACCATGGCGGCAAGCCAGTCCGGGAAGCGTCCGTCACGCAGCCGGGTGGCCACGGCGTGCAGATGCTTCACCTGGTCGGGGTCGGCCAGCATGTCGGCCAGCTCGGCCTCTGCCGCGTCTTCGTGGATGGTGCGGCCCACAGGGCCTCCTTCGGGTCGGTCGGGTGAATGGCCAGGTGAGACCGGCGGTGGCGTTGTCCTCCCCGCCGTCGACCCGCTGGAAGCCGTTCATGGAGCGGGAGTGCCGAATCCATCCGCCCGCCGCAGGTCCGACAGGTTGACCCGCTTCAGCACCGGACGCAGCACGGCACGCTCCTGGTGGTGGTCCTGCCAGCGCCCTTCAAGCACTTTGTCCTCCAGCTCTATGTAACTGACCCCGGAACCCGGGTCGGGCAGGATTCGGAAAACGTCCGCGCCACCGTTCTCAGCGATGAACCCTTCGGCCAGGACGAGGAACGTCGGGTCCGCATGGTCGATGTGCAACTCGGCAGCGGACGGGATCGGTGCCCCTGTGACAGAGCAGACCAGCGGCTGCCCGGAGCCGAGCACCGCGTTCCGCGCGGCCGCCACCTGATCGGCGACCGCGTGCCGCAACGCCGCGAGCACCTGGATGCGGTGTCCGAGCGGAGTCAGGCAGGCGTTCCACGAGAAGTCGGTCACCTCGCCATCGAGCCGTACGAGGGCGAGCCCGACGCTTCTGCGGCCATGATCGGTGTGGGCGATGACGCGGAAGTGCGCGATGCCGGGGCCCCGCTTGAGGTCGTACTCGGGGTGACGTTCGAGAAGGCCGCGGAGGAACGCGTCGTCGTCGGGGTCGGTGACGTCACCGCCGACGCCGTACCGCTGGACGATGCCGCGGCAGACGTCCCGGACGGCCTCCTTGGTGGGGTAGTGGGTCGCACCGATGGTGATGCCTCTGGGCACGGCGTTCTCCTGCCTGTCGGGTGTTGGGAGGTCAGGTGAGGCCGGCGGTGGCGTTGTCCTCCCAGCCGTCGACCCGCTGGAAGTAGCCGTTCATAGAGCGGGAGTGCCGGGCCCATCCGCCTTGGTCCGCGATGGCCACGGCGTCCTTCCCCTTGCGGCGGGCGGTCGTGGCCAGGCCGATGCGAAGGGAGTGGCCGGTCCAGGCGAGCGGGACCCCGGCGCGGACGCTGATCCGCTTCACGGCCCGCGTGACGGAGTCGGGGACCATGCCGCCGGTGACGTTGCCGTGCCGGTCGACGCCGACGAACGCGGGCGCGTCCGGCTCGGACCAGCGCGGCGGGGCCTCGGCGGCGAGGCGGGCCCGGTACGCCTTCCACGCCTCAACCGGGCAGACCTCTGGGTCCGACTGATAGTTGATCTTCGCGTCACGGACGCTGTGCTTGGTCTTGCCGGTGAGCACCGACACGACCAGGCCGTGCGACGTCAGGGCGATGTCCCCGACGAGGAGGCCGGCGGGGTCCTGGGCGCGAGAGGCGTAGTGGAAGCCGGTCAGGATGAGCGCCTTGTCCCGGGCCCCGGCGAGGGTGTCGGGACAGGCCCTCACCACCCGGTACAGGTCCGGCACCTCGGCGGCCGCCGCCTGGCCCCGCCCGCGCCGCTCCCCGGCCTTGAGGAGTTCCACGGCGGCCGCCTCCAGCGTGGCGCGCGCCTGCGCCTGGTCGTCCCGGCTCACCTTGGCGCCCCGGCGGCGCAGCTCTACGACGGTCCCGGCGAGGATCGTGCTGGCCGACGAGGCGGCGTAGCCCTTCCCGTCCGTCCGGCCCCGGTCCAGCAGCCACACCACGAACGCCACCAGGGAGCCGCGGGTGGCCTCCAGCTCCGGGAACTCCTGGTCGGCACAGAACCGCTCCCAGACGCGCCACGCCTTCGCGTACGTGTCCGTCGTGTTCGTCGGCCGAAGTCGCCGCTGCACCTCGTCCGCGAAGTCCTCCGCGTCGGCAAGGCGCCGGGCGACCTCCACGCCGTGGCGCTGCGCCCACTGGACGACGAGGGCGGGCCGCTCCTCCCCGGCCGGGAGCGCCGGCACCTCCGCCGCGGTGCTCACCGCGCCCCCTTGCGGTGTGCTGCGGCTCGCTGCGCCTTCCTGCGGTGCAGCTCGCTGGGGAAGGGGATGGTGCGCCAGCGCTCGCCGTTGTGCCCGGGGATTCCGCGCCAGGGCGCCACGACGTGCATGAGGTAGTCCCAGACGAGAGCCCTCTCGTCCAGCTTCTCCGGGCGGTGGTCGCTGATCAGCTCCCACAGGTCGTCCAGGCGTCCCCCGACGGCTTCGTGGAACGCCTGCACCATCCGGGCCTCGGGGGTGTCCGGCCGGTACCGGCCGTAGACCTCGGCGCAGCGTGCTTCGAGGAACGTCCGCAGCTCTTCTACGTCGTTCAGGGTGAGGGCGGTGGCGTAGAAGTCGGGGGAGTGTTCCAGCGTCTCGGGGGCGTCGGTCATGTACGGCTTGGCGGCCATGACGGGGCGTCTCCTCACATGTGAGGCGCGGAACCTGACCTCCTGTCACGCCCCACGCCTGGCATCGGATAAGGAGAGGTTATCCGAGGCGAGACGCGCCGTGTCGCCACATCACCCGAAACGAGTGCAGAATTCTCGCTAGTTTCTCGCTGGTCTAGACGGAGGGGGCCCGGGAGGACACACTGCCCGTGAAGACCAGGGAGAACCAGGTAAGAATCTGCCGAAAGGCTACAAGTGAAGATCACGATCGAGGGCGCGAGCGAGGAGTTCGCTGAGAAGGTGCTCGCGCTCGCCGCGCAGCAGGGCGCGGAGCTAAGCGTCGCCACCGTACAGACCGGGTGGACCGTCGACCGCGCCGAACGCTACCTCCGCTCCCTCCCCGCCGGCGCCCGCCGGTTCGCCGAGATGGTCATCGTGGACGGCGACGGCTACCTCGACGCCGACCATCTCCGCTCCGTCATCGGCCGGTTGAACGGTCCGACGGTCGCCCTATCCCGCGCGGTCCCGCGCGGCGTGAAGGCGGGCTGGTGGCCAGAGGGCACCCCGGCGCCGATCACCCCGGTGTCCAACCCGGACAACCCCAGTTGGCACCAGAACATCGCCTACCGGATGGACAAGGACGACGTGCTGCCCGTCTTCCGAGAGGCCCTCGTGCGCTTGGCCACCCCGCACAAGGGCACCGAGCCCGAAGCCGGAGCCGCCTGGGCGGGTGACGCCCCCAGCGCGCTCGCCCCCGCGCCCGGCTGGGGATCGACGGACGACGTGCCGCGCGTGACGTTCGACGCAAACAGGGACCGGTGACGGCCGGGACTTGCGGGGCTAACCCCGCGCTCCCGCACAGTCGGCGCGGCCCGGCTAATCGGCGGGCCGTACCGGCTTGATGGAGGTCACCCGTGCTCCCCGCCCGCAGCGCCGTCCGCTCCGTTCACCTCGCGGAGTGAGGCAACCATGTCGCTGCTCATCGACGCCGTGCCCGACCTGCTCAGCGCCATCGGCGCCGCCGCTTTGATCGCGCTCGCCTCCGCCGCATGGCGCCGCCTGTCGATTCGCCGGGCGGCCGCGTGCGCTGCGCCGGAGGAGTCCCGCACGCTCCGCCACTACACGCTGCTGCGCACCGTCGGCCCGGACGGCGCCCCCCGGCAGTACGAGACGACCCGGCCCCCCGGCACCGTCATAACCCACCGGGTGGACGGCCGCCCGCAGCGCTTCGAGCTGACCGACATCCCCCTTGGCGACGGCACCTTCGCCGCCGAACCTTACGACCACCTGTGACAGGAGCCCTCGTGCACGACTTCCTGCCCGCCGTCCGCTTCGCCCGCATCACCGACGCGGCCCGCCGACACGTCTCCTTCATCGCCACCGCCGAGGAGCACTTCGACTGCTTGGTGGCCGCCTACCAGCTCGAGGACGACCTGACCGTGGAGGCATTCGAGTTCACCGACGCCTCGATCGTCCACGCGACCCGGCAGTGGCTGGCAGAGGAGGAGCAGAGGGGGGACGGCCGTCCCCCCATGGTGATGGTCGGCTCGATCGAGAACGGCCAGTGGGTCACCTGGAACCTAAAGGCAGTCGAACACCCGCCCGTGCCCGACGACAATGTGCACTACGCACACGTAAGGGGGAAGAGCATGCTCAACGGCATCTCCATCACTGACCAGTTGGAACCGCACGAGTGGTCCAACGAGGAGACGGCGGCCTACGAAGCCGCGATCGAGGCGATCAACGGAGCGGTGGGCGCCTACAGCGCGGTCATCTCCGCCGAGGAGGCCAAGGCCGTCCCGGACCACAGCGTCATCGAGGCCGCCCGCGCCGCACAGACGCAGCTGGCCCGCGAACGCGAGGGCCTGAACTCCTCCGACCGCGAGCAGATCGCAGCAGCCCGGGCCCGCTACGCACAGCTCGCCCGCGAGGTCCTGGCGGGGATCGCGTGATCGACCCCGCGGAAGTCGAACGGCACCGACTGCCCGAGGAGGAGAACGAGCGGATCTTCCGCGAGCGGATCGTGCCCGACCTGCTCCAGGGCCGCGCTTCGCAGGAGACGCCTACGGTCGTCTTTCTCGTCGGCCAGCCCGGCGCCGGCAAGAGCCGGGTCACCGAGATGGTCGCCGCCCAGCTCAACCGGCACGGCGGTTTCGTGGACGTCGACAGCGACCTCTACAAGCCGTACCACCCGGCGTACGCAGAGCTGATGGCCCAGGACGACACCCTCATGGCCGCCTACACCCGCGCCGACGGACGGGCCTGGATGGCGCAGGCAGAACAGTACGTCCGCGACCACGGCCTGCACGCCATCATCCAGGAGACCTCCCAGAACGCTGAGGCCGTCGAGCAGAAGATGCGCGCCTACCGGGCCGCCGGCGCACGCATCGAGGGGCTGTTCATGGGGGTGCCGCAGGCAATGAGCAACCAGGGCATCGTCGCCCGGTACTTCGAGCAGCTCGCCGACCGCGGCCAGGGACGGCTCACCGTGCAGGCCAACGCCGACGAGTCCTACCGCGGCATCCTCGAGCTGGCCGACCGCGTCGACACCGGCACGCTGGTCGACCTGGCCAGCGTATACCGACGCGGCGAGGCCAAACCCCGCTACAGCAACACCCTGGACGAGACGAGGGCCTGGACGAACCCACCGGCCCTGCGGCAGAGCCTCGAAAGCGAACGCGCCCGCCCCTGGACCGACACCGATAGCACCGGCTTCGTCGCCACACAGCTGCGGTTGCGCGAGGCAAGCCGCGGTCTCGGTGGCGAATGGCCCGCCCGTCTCGCCACCATCGAAGCCCAGGCCCGCCCGCTGCTGACCCCCGCCGCCGGCGCCCGGCTCGCACCGGCCAGGCCATCGACGGCGGCGGCACGCTCCCGCAGCACCACCACGGGCAGGCGGCCGTCGGCTGGCGGAGGAGCGAAGCCATCACAGCGGCCGCCGACCGAGGGCTACCAGCCGTCCGAACCCGAGCAACGCCGGGGACCGAGCAGATAGCCCTGGGCAACGTCCCGCAGGCGCTCACCGGCACCTGCGGGACGGCCCACCATCCGCCTCACACTGCGCACCGCCAGCTCTCGTCCTCCTGCCCTCGTCGCAGCACCAGGTGCACCACGGAGGCGCGGACGCATGACAACGCGGGCCCCGGCGGTCCCCTCAAAGGGGACCGCCGGGGCCCGAAGATTATCTGGCCAGATAGATCAACCATCTCAGGCCTCCAGGACCGCCTGGTGGCGCTGACCCGCAGCGAGTGCCTCTGGCCCGCCGGAGGGTCCGCCCGCCACACAGCGCGTCCCGCATGACCCGCCCCCGCGGCCAAGGCGCTCCCCGCATGCGCCACAGCCTGCTCCGCTACGACGGCACCGCCACCATCACCGACCCCGACACCCTCCGATACGCCGTCATCCGCGGCATCCGCCGCGGCAAACCGTACGGCGCCGGACTGCTCAACCTCGCACCCGCAACAACCGCATGAGTGCGCCACGACGGAGCGGCGACATCTGACCACCCTGGCCCGCCACGGCACCCGCGTCGTCTGCGTCGGAGCGGGCGGCGTCCGCGGCTACGCCGGCATCCTCCCGGCACCGCGAAGGGCCGCACCGGCCAACCGACATCAGGCGTCAACGGCCACCTGAGTCCGGACCTGCCGCCAGGCATCAGCAGCCGGAACGAGACGACCGCCGCGGCCGATCACGGTGACGTTAGCCCGACCTCGGGGAGCGTCGGTACAGCAGTCGGCGCAGAGCGCCGGGGCTGTTCGTTCCTGCCGGAACGTCGGTCTCCCAGTGTTGAAATCTCCCTCTCGAAAGGGCTGTTGTGGCTGGCAGTATGTGACGTCATGACGAACATCTTGAACCGGGAGCTTAGGGTCATCTCTCAAGGCCTTTCGGGGGATCACCTGGAGGACTGGCCCCCCATCCCGTGCCCCACGTGCACGCGAGGCGTTCTGCTCCCGGACCCCGACTCCTTCGTGTCGGAGGAGTCGGCCACCAGCCAGGCCTGGACGATCCACGAGGCGTGGGAACCAGACTGGATCCACGGTGGCTTCCACGGCGTTCTCACGTGCCGGAAGAAGACGTGTGATCGCGTGCGCGTCATCGGGGAGATGAGCGTGGGTGGCTCAAGTCGGCGCGGCGAACAGTACGAGACCTGGTGGACGCCCACCTTGTTCCTGCCAGCGTTGCCCCTGCTCGAAAACCGCAAGCTCTGCCCCCCGGAGGTCGGGGAGCGAGTGGACGCCGCGGCCAAGATCCTCTGGCTCGACCCCAGCGCTGCCGCGAACAGGATCCGGGCGGCGGTCGAAGCCCTGATGGACGACCGGGGTGTCATCCGCAAGCAGCTCAACGCCAAGGGCAAGGTAGACCGGCTCGACCTTCACGCCCGCATCAGTAAGTTCAAGAAGGCCCTGCCGCAGCACGCGGATGCTGCGGACCTGCTCCTGGCCGTGAAGTGGATCGGGAACGTGGGCAGCCACGAGGACGTGCTCCGCGTTCCCGACGTCTTGGAGGGGGTCGAGTTCCTGGACCACGCCCTGTCTCAGATCTATGGGAGAAGCCCCGACGACGTGAAGAAGAGGGCAGCTGAGGTCACCGCTCGGCGCGGGCGCCCAGAAGGCTTCTCCGTCGAAGTGCCCTTCTAACCTGTTCCCGGAGTTTGTTACTTCGGAAGTGCCGCACTTCGGCTATCTGGCACTTCTCCCATCACGCGTCGAATGCCGGGCTCCGCGAGTCCCGGACTCCGGGACTCCTTACCGGAAATGGGCAGGTCAGAAGCTTTGGTCTTGGAGGGGCAACCCCATCCGGCAGCTCGCTCGATTGCGAGGAGCAGGGCAGGCTCCCACCCGGCGGCCGTCAGGTCGGCGGTGTCGGTCAGGCCCGCCTCGACGAGTACGGACAGCTGCATCGCGTGCTCGATCCCCTCGGCCCACGCCGCCGTAGGGCCTTGCGGCAGGACAGCCGCGCTTCAAGTTTCCTCGGTGGTGTCCGGCTCGCCGGAGCGGCGCACCTCGGTCAGGGCGCGGCCGCACGCGGCGACGTCGCCCGGGAGGACGACGGCCTGTTCGGCGTCGGGCTGCCGGGGCGCCGGGGAGGTCTTCGGGCTGACGCCGCGGCGGAGCTGCTCCATGCGGGTGAGCAGGGGGACCCACGAGGGTTTGCCGGCCATCTGGGCGTTGGTCTGCTCGACGGCGCGGGTCCAGGCGCGGTAGAGGCCTCGCGGTTCCAGGGGAGTCCCGGGCGGGACGGGGTGCTCGCCGCGGTGGTTGGGGTGCACGGAGACCGACAGCGCCGTGGTGGCTGCGACTCCGAAGGTGCCGGAGTCTGTGACTTCGGCAGTCTGGCAGCCCGCGCATGGCCCGCTGCACCCGACACGGGAGCAGCCTCTTCGAACGGGCCTAGATCGAACGTGTGAGCGAGGAAAGAAGGGAGCCGGTCCCGGCTCGACCGTGGCGGGCTACGGACGGTCCAGCGCCGACGGTATGGACGTGGCCGCCCACCGACCCTCCTGCTCTGTGGGTCTGGTCGCAGGGGCGGTGGCGGTGGGCGACGGTGGCGGCCCGGCACGATTACAGCGACGGACGGATGGCCTACCAGGTACTCGTCGACCTGGAGGGCTCGACGTCGGTCACCGCACGCACCTACGTATGGCCGCAGGAAGGCCTACGTGTCGCACACCGCAGCGCCGCCTCTCCGACGAGGAAGCCGGGGGGAGGCGGCGGTTTCCCTTCTCGGCCCTTGCGGCGACGAACGGAACGCGCCGCGAAGGGTGACCGGGAGGGGGCGTAGCCACCCAGCCTCTACCTGCGGAGTCCCCTTTCGAGCGTCAGCACGCACCGTCGACCGTCTGGGCGAGCGCAGCGGCAGTGAGAACCAGGTGGGGGAAGACGTCGAGCCTGCCTCCGCCCTCGACCAGCTGGTCGCTGCCCGAGCCGATGCGCGCTGCACCGGTCAACGATCCGACGTTGCCTCCCGGGTGGGCGGCGCAGTTGAAGTTCGATGGCTACCGCGCCCTCGCCGGCCGGTGGGCAGACAGCCGTATCCCCGTCCGCTCGCGCAACGGCACGGACCTGACCCGGGCGTTCCCCGAGGCTGCTGACGCGGTCTACCGCCTACCGGACGACACGGCCGTGGACTGCGAGCTGGTCGTGTGGGAGGCGGGCAGGCTGGCGTTCGAGCGTCTGCAGCAGCGCATGCACCGCCGCGGCGCGGGGGCCGTGCGTGCGGCCGCCGAGTTCCCGGCGCACCTGGTCGCGTTCGACCTGCTGCGTCTGCGTGGCCGGGACCTCATGGGCCGCCCGTTCCGCGAGCGCCGGGCCGTACTGCAGGACCTGTTTCGCTCCGCGGCTCTGCCTCCACCGTGGTCGCTGTGCCCGACCACGACCGATCCGGGGGAGGCGGCCGCGTGGCTGGCCGACTACCCGGCGGTCGGGATCGAGGGCCTGGTCCTCAAGTCCCTCGCAGGGCGGTATGTGCCAGGCTCGCGCAGCGACTGGAAGAAGTACAAGGCGCGGCACACCGCGGAGGCATTGGTCGGCGCGGTCACCGGCAGCCCGGCCGCGCCCAGCACGGCGCTGCTGGGCCGCTACAGCGAGGCCGGGCGCCTGCGGTACGTCGGCCGCACCACAGTGCTGGGAGCGGCCACCTGGCGGGCCCTGGCCGACCGGCTGCACCCGGCGGCGAGCGGCCACCCGTGGAAGGGGCGCACCTTCACCGCCGGCTGGAGCTCGCGGGACCCGCTGCTGGTGCACCTGGTCGTGCCGGACGTGGTCGCTGAGGTAGCCGTCGACGTCGCTCGGGACGCTGCAGGCCGATGACGGCACCCCGTGCGTCTTTTGCGCCTGCGGGCAGACATCGGGCCGGACGAGGTCCCTCTCTTCGAGGCGGAACAGTGAGGCGGCACAGTCCCCGCTGCAGAGTCCGCGCGGCTCGAACGCGCGTGCACGCAGGCCGGTTACCCTGGCGAGCGGGCGACCGGTGGCGGCCGCCCGGACAAGGAAGACCGCCATGAGCACCACGCCCCCGCCGATCTCCGAGCCGGACCCCTCAGCCCTCATCTGCCCCGGCGACAAGATCGGCCCCTGCAGCTCCTGCCAGCGCAAGACCTGGAAGTACGGCAACGGCGAATCCCCGCTCTGCCAGTGGTGCATGGAGCCCGTGCAGCAGCAATGGGGCCACCACTGTCCGACACAAGAACACGCGCGGCTAGGGCGCTTCTCACCGCTGACGACTGCTGGTCTCCTCGGCTGCCCTCGAGGCTTGGGCGGGTAGCTGCCGGGGGCCTTCGCCGGCCAATGCAGTTGCTTTTGAGCTGGAGAGGTCGTTGCCCACTGGATCACTCCGACGAGGGTGTGGAGCCCGTATGAGGGGGAGTTTCCCGACGCAAGGCCGGAGGGGACCCGGGGGGTCCCGCCCAGTCGCAGTTCGCAGCACGTCTCGGCGCTCAGACGGGCTGCGGCCGGTCATGGGCTGCGCCCGATCAGGGAGTGCAGCACCGGCACCGAGGAGCCGGCCGCTGTCAGCCCGGCCAGCACCGCGCCTGCAACGGGCGTCCCGGTCAGGACGGTCAGGCCACCGGCCACCAGCCCGATGACGAGCGCGGCGAGCAGGACGACGGTGGTGCGCAGGGATAGGAACGGCGGCTCTGGCGCGGAGCCGCCCGATGTGGGACCTACTGGCGGCGGTGTCATCTGGGTCATGGCACCACCATGCCTCCGTACACGTCGTTGACCTGCATAAACCGAACAACGTCGGCGACGTACGAACGTCCCGGGCACACCTTCAAACACCTCCCCCATCGTGGTAGTGCTTCGCCACGGCGGCGGTCTGCTCATCATCGAGCACGGTCGCCACGGTGGTTATCTGGGGGACGAAGGCCCTTCGCGCAGGTCAGACAGCCTGATCCGCTGCCAGGCAAGTAAGGCAAGTGCGCGGCTCTCCAGGAAGTGTTTCGACCGAAGCACTTCCTGGACTCCTGTTCGGCGGGGCGCCTCGGCTTGGTGCCGCCGTTACCCAGTGCGGCTACGTCGGGCCGACGTGCGGGTGATGCTGCGGGATGGCCTGCATAGCCCGACAGATTCGGCGCCTACGGTGCTCCTATGATGCCTATTCCAGTGACCACCACCCCGCTGGTGACCGACTGGATTCTCGCCTGGGCAACCATCGCTGGCGCTGTCGGTACCGTCAGTGCGCTATTTACCGCAATCGCCCTCGTCAGGCGGGAAGCGCGGCGAGACCTAGCTCAACGGCAGAACGAGCGGCGAGCCCAGGCCCGGCTCGTGTACGGCTTCATCAGCCTCCCCGACGGTGCCGAGCCCACCATCCTGCTCGTGAATGACAGTGACCAGCCGATCTACCGGTTGTGGGTGAAGAGGCAGAGGGACCTTGAGGACTTTTGGCACCTCATGATCCCAGCCAAGCAGCGCGTCATGATGGCCGTGGATAGTGACGAGGCCAGCTGGTACGAGGCGTTTGCCTCTACCTACGCCCGCCCCGTCGAATTCGAGTTCACCGATGCGAACAGCGTCACTTGGCGCCGCACACGCGACGGCCAACTTCTGGAGCTCACCGGGTTCGGGGAAGCCGTCCCAGGCGCACCTCCCGCACCGATCCGATGAAGCCGGGCCTGACGGGTGTGCGGGGAGCATCGGCTGCCTAACCTGCGACCTCGTTTCGGCCGAAATGAAGTTGGGGCCGACACGTATGTGCCCAACGTGCCTGGCACCCCTCGGATATCCGTCAGGCATGTGGGTCCGAAGGGCACCTGCCTAACGTGCCTGACGCTCTTCGGCACCCGAGATAACCAAGCACCTTGCATTCTCTCGGGTGGTCTTCGCACCGCGAAAGACCATGCAGCGATGTCTTTCCGAAGGTCCCCCTCGGTACTTGCGATGTGCTGAGGGCATGACGGAAACGACGAACCCAAAGCCGAACTGGCGGCTGGTCGCTGGTCTAGCGGTGCTGACATTGGCCGGGGGGACCGTGGCCATCTGGCTACTCCCGTGGTTGCTCGATGACCACTGGCTCAACGGCATGGCTACGGGCCAGGCTCGGGCGACCACGGTGTCGGGGATGCGCACAGCACTTGTGGCCTTGGGTGCTGGGTTGGTAGCAGTCGTGGGCCTCTTCTACACCCACCAGACCTGGCAGCAGACCCAAAGCAGAGACTCTGATCAGAGGCAGTTGACCTGGGAGGGGCAAGTCACCGATCGGTTCAGCAAAGCCGTGGAGCAGATTGCCTCGGACAAGCCCGTCGAGCAACTCGGCGGGATCTATGCGCTGGAGCGCATCATGCGGGACTCAGCGAAGGACCACGCCACCATCGTTGAGATCCTTGGCGCATTCGTTCGCGAGCATGCCCCCGCCCAGTACGAGCCCCGCGTGCACGGGCTTCTGTCCCCCGCCCGCCAGCGCTGGCAGGCCGCGGCGGCACGAGTCGCCGTGCTGCTAGGCGGACACACTCAGCCCTATGTGCACCTGCGTCCGACCGAACCGGTACAGGCGGCACTGACAGTGCTCGGCCGTCGGCCACGGGATCGTGACGAGCACGAGCCCTTCAAGCTCAACCTTGCAATGACAAACCTAGGCTGGGCGACCTTGGTCGAGGCTCACCTGCAAGAGGCGTCCCTGGTGCTGGCTCACCTGGAGGGGGCGTTTTTGATCAAAGCCGACCTGAAGGGGGCCCACCTGGGGGGCGCCCACTTGGAGGGAGCGCATCTGATCGAGGCGGTCCTGAAGGAGGCCGACCTAGGAGGCGCTCACCTGGAGGGGGCCTACCTGGTCGGGGCCCACCTGCAAGGAGCCTGCTTGGCTGAGGCCCACCTGCAAGGGGCCACATTGGCCGGGGCGGACCTGACAGAGGTCCAACTGACCAGGGCGGACCTGAGGGAAGTACAGGACCTGACAGTCGAGCAGCTGGTCTCTGCCCGCCCCACCCCGAGCACTAAGCTCCCGGAACACCTCGCTGCGGATACTCGGGTCATGGCACGGATCGCCGCCGTGGTAAAGGAAGGACGGCCGACTGACCTTCTGTCAGGCCCCTCGTCGTCCTGAACTGACATCGGACATCTGTTTCACAGCCCACGGATGGCGCCGACGCGGTCGGCGTAGGCCCGGTAGGCCTTCCGGACCGCCGGTGCCGCCCCGTCGGCGGCGATAGCGGCACACACCTCCAGAGCCGCCCGGTGAACGCTGAGCGGTGCCGCCACCCGCAGCGAGTAGCCCTGGCCCCGCCGGATGGTCCGCCCGCCACGCAGCGTGTCCCGTACGACGACGTCGGCCGCATCCTGCAGATGTTCGGCGAGCAAGCCTGGCACGTCGATACTCACCACCTGGTCGGCAGGCGCGGAGGCCTCGGGCTCGGAACTCTCCTCACCGCCCAACTCGCCCAGCAGCTCTCGCGGGTCGCTCGGCACGTCGCGTGCGCCGGCGGAGTCGAGTACGCGTCGGATGACCTTGGGGTCAACGCTGTACTCCCGGGCGAGGGCCTTCACCGCGGCGCCCTCGTCCTGGTAGGCGGCGACGATGGCGGCGGCCTGCTCGGAGCTGAGGCGGGCTGGCCTGCCCAGGACCTTGCCCGCGCTCCGCGCAGCCGCGACGCCGTCCCTCGTGTTTTCACTGATCATGTCCCGCTGAAATTCGAGCACCCCGGCGAGCATCGTGACGAACAGTTTCGTCATCGGGTCCTCGGAGGTGAGGTCCATCCCGGACCAGGCACCGGACGCAATGCGCAGATGCAGGCCGCGCCGCCGGAGAACGTCGCGGACATCGAGCACGTCCTGGACCGAGCGGAAGAGGCGCGCGGCGTCCGCCAGGCGCACGACGTCACCGACTGCCGCCTCGTCGAGCAGGCGCTGAAACCCGGGCCGCTTCAGCGGGTGCAGGCGGCTTGAGGTGGCCGGGTCCTCGTAAACCGGCGACCCACTGGCGAGGTAGGGGTCCATGTGGTGCTTCTGCCGCAGATTCGTCTGCTTGTCAGTCGAATGCCGCATATAGAGCCGGTCCACGATCGAGTCCCCTCCGAGAGCGGGCGGGCCGCAGGGCAGCAACGGCCGTTCCGAGCACTCTACGGGGGCGAAAAGGGGAGGCGCAAAGATGCCGCACGCCGCATTGGATTGATCACGGGATTTCCGTAAAGGCTGATTGGATCATCCAATCGCGACAGAAGGGGGCGCAGACGACCGTTTACGCCCCCTGGGCGTTACGGATTCCAGGCCCAGGGAAGTTCGACTGCGGCAGGAACGGGAGTACCCACGGCGTCAAGAAGCCCTTGCGGGGGTGACCCCGCTGCGGTGCCGAAGGACACCATGCTGCCGGAGAACGTCGCGCCGCCGAACAGCACCGTGCCGCCGGAGAAGTGCGCGTATTCGAAGGACACCCCGCCGCCGGAGAACAGCACGTCGCCGAAGGACACCGTGCCGCCGGAGAAGTTCGCGAAGTCGAAGGACACCGTGCCGCCGGAGAACAGCGCGCCCTTGAAGGACACCGTGCCGCCGGAGAACGTTGCGCCACGGAAGGACACCGTGCCGCCGGAGAACGTCGCGCCGTCGAAGACCACCGTGCCGCCGGAGAACCTCGCGCCGTCGAAGACCACCGTGCCGCCGGAGAACCTCGCGTCGTCGAACAGCACCATGCCGCCGGAGAACCTCGCGCCGTCGAAGGACACCCTGCCGCCGGAGAACCTCGCGCCCTTGAAAGACACCCTGCCGCCGGAGAACCTCGCGCCGTCGAAGGACACCCTGCCGCCGGAGAACCTCGCGCCGTCGAAGGACACCCTGCCGCCGGAGAACAGCGCGTCGCTGAAGTTCATAGGGCCGTCGATGATGACGTCGGTGAGGTCGAGGTCGTAGCCCTGCCAGGAGCGGTGGGTCCCCTGGGGGCGGCGGTAGTGGTCGCCGATGAGGCGCAGGATCGTGTGCCGGACTTTACGGAGGGCGAGGTAGCGGTGGTGTTCGTCTTGGTGGGCGGGGTCGTCGCCGGGGTCGGGGGTGAAAGGAAGCTGGAGGTAGGCGCACAGGACGTCGATGCAGGTCTGGCGCAGGCTGTGATCGGGGGCGTCGTCGGCGAGTCCGGCCAGGGCGTGGACGCCGCCGAGCTGGACGGCCGGGGAGTCCGAGCCGAGTTGCTCGACGGCCTGGGAGAAGCGTTCGGTGTGGAGCCGGGTGGCTTCGCGGTGGGCGCCGGCCTCGTCGACGCGCTGGCGGCGGTAGGCGACGACCAGGGCGACGAGCGCGCCGGCCCCGGCGACCACGCCGAAGGAGAGCTTCACCAGGTCGAAGAGAGTCTTGGCATCGAGTTTCTTGGTGGTGTCGATCGCCTGGAAGTCCAGCAGGTACACCAGGCCGTAGAAGACTCCACCGGCCACCAAGACCGCGGCCACGAAGGTGACGGTCAGGGCCCGGCCGACCTTCCAGAGCCGCAGCTCCCGGTCATCCGCGCTTGGCCGCGGCCGTCGGTTGGCTGTCATGAGGGGAAGGACGGAGACCCGCGAGCCCGCGGTTGCGGTGCTCACGGTTCAGGCGGAGCTGGCCGGACGTCCCCGTGGTGTCTCTGATCGCTCCTGTGAGTGATTGCGAGCCTGGCCGCGTACCCGCTCGATCGAGGCGCGGGTTAGCCGCTCATGCGACCTCTTGCGATCAAGTCGGCCGTCACCGCGGCGGCCACCGTCCTGCTGCTGGCCCCCTCGGCGTCCGCTGCGGTGCCGATGAGCGCGAACGACACCAACGAGGAGGTGACGATCTCCGTGAAAGGCCGAGGCCTGCACGTAGACACGATCACCGTCACCAGCAGCAAGCAACGCAACTACGAGGCCTTCCGCGTCTACCGGCACACCGGCTCGTCCGCCAGCCAGTCGAACGTCACCCGCTGGAAGACGGCCCGCTTCCACAACGCCGGCATGACCCGGCTCGCCGCTGCCTCCTGGAAGGTCAACCGGACTTTCCCGCACGGGACATGGCTGTGCGCGATGGCCAAGCAGTCGTCCGGCAGTCCCTGCATTCGTGTCCACCGTTGACCCGGCTCGCACACGAGAGCACCCGGCCCCGTAAGGCGGGCCGGGCGCTCGGTCAGGACCCGGGCTCATGACCTAGGCGTGCCCGGAGTCCTGCTCGCGCTTCCGCACGGGGGACGGCGTGACGCGATCACCATGCCAACGTCAGGGTCGTTCGACGCCTTACGGTCGGCACCTCAGGCGTTTCACCGCCTCGTCGGGGTACTGCTGCAGGGCACAGCGCCCTGTCCACGGGTACGGCCTCTCCGGGGGGACGCCCCTGCTGCGTGGCCGACCGCCGGGTGCCGTCCCGGTGTGACCATTCCACCCACATGGGCGGCGCTCGGAGGGATCCATCGACAGCGCCCCTTCCGGTACCGCTATCAGGACTGCATGGTCACTTTCGTGCTGCGCGGCCTGGCCGCCGCCCTCGTCGTCCTGTCCACCACCGTCGCCTCGCCCACCCACGCCGCCGACACGCTGCCCCTGACCGACGCGGTCGACCGGCTGTCGCTGGGGACGGAGTCGCGTGACGGCTATACCCGCGACAGCTTCCGCCACTGGAACGCCGGCCAGGACCCAGCGGACGGCTGCCACACCCGCGCCGAGGTCCTCCTCCACGAAGCCGTCGAGCCGCCCACGGTCGGTGCCGGCTGCCGTCTGGAGGGCGGCAGCTGGTTCTCTTACTACGACGGTGTCACCGTCACCTCGGCCTCCGGCCTGGACATCGACCACATGGTGCCCTTGGCCGAGGCCTGGGACAGCGGCGCCTCGGCGTGGAGCGCGCAGCACCGCGAGGCCTACGCCAACGACCAGGGCCAGGAGGCGTCGCTGGTCGCGGTCACCGCCCGCTCCAACCGCAGCAAGGCCGACCAGGACCCCGCCCAGTGGCTCCCGCCCGCGGCCGACGTGCACTGCCGCTACGCAGGCGACTGGGTGGCCACCAAGCTGCGCTGGAACCTGACCGCGGACGACGCCGAGCTCGCGGCCCTGCGGCAGCTGGCCGGCGACTGCCCGCTGCAGAACGTTGCCTACGAACCGACCGCCTAAGTAGGCGAGTCTCAGCGCTGCGGGGCGAGTTCCTGGCGTACGTCCAGGTAGCAGCGCAGCCGCACACCGGGCTCGCCCGGCACCCGCGTCGTCCGGTCGGCCGTCGCGGTCGCCCAGCGCCCGGCGAGCAGCTGCTGGATGGCGAACGCGGTCCGGTCGTCGCACGCCGCCACCTCGACGACGGCCAGACCCGGCTGGGCCACGTGAGCTTCGTTGATCGGTTGCATGCCTGGCATGACGAGGCCTTACCGGTGCGGGTTGCCGCCCGCCATGACGCTTCACTCGACCGAGTACTTGCAGCCGGGTCCGGCTAGGGATGAGCGGCGGACCACCCGGCACGGTGACGCCCCCGGCCCGACGGTCGGGGGCGTCACCGGTAGGTCAGCGCGTCGGCGAGGTGGTCAGCTCACCGCCGGCTGCTGTCGGTCAGCGGTGTCCGTGGCCGCCGCCGTGGCCGTGTCCGTGGCCGCCGTGGCGGTGGTGGCCCCAGGAGGCTTCGTCGATGAGGCGGTCGTTGTGGTTGCGCAGGGTGGCGGTGTCGGAGCGGTTGTCCCAGACGTAGTGGCGGCGGTCCTGATAGAGGTCGGTGGCGCGGTCGCGGCCGACGCCGGTGTGGATGCGGACCGTGGAGCGGCCTTCGAGGCGGTAGCGGTCGAAGGTGTAGGTGTGGCCGTCCTCGTCCTCGAGGGTCCAGCCGTCGAGATTGACCGCGCGGCGGGCGGTGTTGGTGATCTCCACCCACTCGCGGTTCAGGGAGCGGTTGGAGCGGTCGTCACGCCCGGGGGAGTCGTACTGGACGGCCGTGATCTGGACCTTGGGACGGTCGGGGCGGGCGTGGTCGGCGGCGGATGCCGGCAGCGTCACCACCGAGACCAGGGCGCCGGCGGTGAGCGCGGCGGCGGCGATACGGCGAGCGGTGACAGAAGCGAAAGCGGACATCAGGTCCCCTCACGGTGCGGACACCCTCCCCGGGGCCAGTAACAGTGACTGCTCCGGGGACGTTGGTGCGGTGTGCGATCGCGGCCGGCTGGCCGCACACACACTCTCGCCACGGCATGGAGAACCCGTGGGGAAAACATGACCCCTGTTACCTCTTGTCCAACTTTCTATGACTCTCAGATGCAATACCCACCTATTCGCCTCGGGCGCGAAGTTGACGCGACGACACCCCGAGGACACCTTGCGAGGACCGGGCTGTGCAGTTCTTCCGCCAGGATGCGCCACCCCGCAGCAGGTCAGGCCGTCACCCGAAAGTGAGTAACAGGCTTCCGCTCGGGTCGGTCCGCACCGTCGACTCTCGCCGGCCAGCACGGGCACGGCCGCATGCGCGGCCTCCTGCCGGGGCGGCGCAGCAGGCGGGTCCTATCCCGGCCAGGACACGGCAAGGCGTCGGCGAGACCGTTGGGCGGCAAGGTGCGGTGCGGTCGTGAAGTGCGGCGCACGGGTCGCTTTTGCCGACTTCCGCAGGCGCCATCAGATGGACGGAGGGCGTACCGAGTCTGCGATGGAGAGCGCACACGCCACAATTCGAACTGCGCTCCTCCAGATGAGGTGAGGGAACCTTAAAAACGGGAGTGGAATCCCTCCAGCGAGGGGTTTTCACTGATCCCTAACGGAAAAGCCCTCAGATCAGGGACTTTCACGAGGGCGCTTGGTGTTTCCTAGTCAGCGCTGGACACACGGCTTTTGGGAGCCCTCGCTCAGCACTGGCCGGCGGCCCGTCGGGGGTGGCTCCCCCGATACGGCCCCGGCCCAACTTCTTCCAGCGGCCGTTGATGATGCCGCATGAGAGGGCCCCGCCCAACCCACTGGGCGGGGCCCTCTTCGTTCGCCGGGCCGCGGAACGGCGGCGGCTGAGTCCTTCCGGACGCCGGTATTCCGGACTCCGCATATGGGCCGTCAGGAGCCAACCGAGTTTTATTCGTGACGGTCCTTCGGATTGTCACTTACAGGGAAACCCCTCACCACAGCACGAATTGTGGCCGGGTGACACCGATGGCGTAACATTCACGCTCAGCCGGTGACGGACTGTTAGCCGCAGTCCCGATGTCACTGGTCAGAGCGAGGTTTCCCAAAAAACCCGCGGTCGAGCTTCGGACATTCGATCGAAGCTCGACCGCCTCTTGAGAGAAGACGCGTGTGTTCAACGATGTCCACGTCGCGGTCATTTTGATCTTCGGGATCGTCCTGGCCGCCGCCTGCTACGCCATCCGCCGCCTGGAAACCAGGCCTGCCCGGATCGCTTCCGCTCTCGCAGCACTTGCCCTCCTCGTCGGAGCCCTGGTGCCCGTGGTGCGCATCCTGACCGAGTCGGCGTCCCCGTCCGCCGAGGTCGTCGCCCCCGCCCCTCCGGCAACCACTGTTTCCCCGACGGTGCCTGCTGCCTCCTCATCGACCCTGCCCGCCCCGGTGATGACGCCTCAGGGCCCGGGGAACTGACGATGGCCGCGACAACTAGCCGAAGGGCAAGCGAGGCCAGGGCCATCACTGACTTCTTCGCCCTGCATGGGCTGCCGCACTACTCCGCGGACGCCCTCACCGATGTCTCCCGTCTCCGCCAGCGAAACCGCGGCCGCCCCCTCGTACTCCCCATCACGAAGTCCGCCTTCTTCCTCGTCGACGGGCGAGTGTCGGAGCACGTCCAAGCCGGCAAAGTCCGCCTGTGGCGCGAGCTGATGCTCTTCGAGAGCATCAGCAGCACTGCAGTCTTGCCCAGCACGTACGGCGAGGAGAGGGTGAACGCGAACTCGAAGAACATGATCTCGGGCTCCACCCTGTCCCGGTGCGTCTTCGTGGAGGTCCCGAACTCGAAACTGAACGCGCTGGCGATGAGCGACCCCGCGATCGCCCTGATGCTGGCACGCATGGCGGCCAAGCGACACATCCTCACGGAACGGCTGTACACCGCGAGCAGGGCAACGCCGGCCGCGCGGGTGGCAGCCGTGCTGAACTATCTGGCCGAGCCCACGCGGAGGAACGTCATAAGGCCCAGAAGTGAGGACGGCGCCTTGGTCATGACCACCACGGAAGAGTTGGTCGCCTCCGGCCCGAGCCAGGCCGACCTGGCGGACGCCCTTTGCCTGGGCCGGGCAACCGTCGAGAAGGCCATCGCCGAACTCAGGCAACTGAAGGCGCTGAAATCGTTCGGCCCCGGGGAGCGGGCGAACCGCTGTTACCCGATCGAGGATCGGGACCTCCTACGGGGTATCGCCCTTGGCGGGTGAGGCACCCACTGCCGCACCACGCAGGCGATGTCATCTCGTCAGGCCAGGCCCGCACCGATGAGGTGCGGGCCTTCGCCTCGGCCTCCCCGCAAATGCCGGCCGCCCCTCTGCCGAGGGTCATCCGGATGCGGCGTGCCCAACTCTGAGCAAACGGCGCCCGGCGTGCCCCCGTGTGTCTCGAAAGGCCGCCCGCGCTAGGGCCTGTCTGACAAATGATCACGAGCTGGTTTCGCGGAGCCAGAGGATCAGCGAGGCCAGAACGACTCCGGCACGGTAGCGGTCGGCGAGCTTGTCGAATCTGGTCGCGATCGCGCGGAACTGCTTGAGGCGTGCGAAGCATCGTTCGACCACGTTGCGCTCGCGGTAGACCTCTGCGTCGAAGGCAGGCGGCCGGCCACCGAGGCGCCCTCGGCGCCGGCGGTTGGCCGCTTGGTCGCGGCGCTCGGGGATCGTGACGGCGATGCCGCGGCACCGCAGCAGGTGCCGGATCGCCCGGCTGGAGTAGGCCTTGTCGCCCAGGACTCGGGTCGGTGTCCTGCGCGGGCGGCCGGTGCCCACTCTCGGAACGCGGACCCCGTCGAGGACCTGGCCGAAGGCGGTGGCGTCGTTGACGTTGCCGGGCGTGAGCACGATGGACAGGGGCAGGCCCCGGCCATCGACGGCCAGGTGGACCTTGGTGGTCAGCCCTCCTCGGGACCGGCCGAGGGCCTGGCGCGTCTGCGAGCGGCCCGGATCTTCCAGTTCGTCCTCGTCTGTGGCCCCTTTTTGCGGGCGCCGGCGGCGTGCTGGTGGGCACGGTTGACCGTGGAGTCGACGGCGACGGTCCACTCCACCAGGCCCACCGCGTCGTCGCGGACCTGGACGTGTTCCAGCAGCTTCGCCCAGGTTTCATCCGCTTCCCAGCGGGCGAACCGCTCGTAGACGGTCTGCCAGGGCCCGTACCGCTCGGGCAGATCGCGCCACGGAGCCCCAGTTCGCAGCCGCCACAGCACCCCGTTGACCACCTGACGGTGATCACGTCACGGACGACCACGTCCATCCACCCGCGGCAACAGGGGCTCTATCCGCTCCCACGCCGCTTCCGTCAACTCGCCTCGACAAGCCACGAGATCAATGATCAGAGTGCTTGTGCTCGCACTCTCGCGCGGGGTCCGTCACGAAACGGCTCAGCCGGTAGGTAGTCGGTGCCGTCAAGCGTCCGCACAGCGTGTCGATCCGGATCATCGACCCGTCGACTCCGGCTTCCCGAAGACGGCGCAACCTCGTACGCATCTCCGCCTGGTCCGGAGTCTCAACGACCACTTCCCACTGTCCCGCGGCCGGCGCAGTGCGAGCAGCAAGCCGCTGCCGCGCGTCCTCTTGCCGCCGCCTTCTTTTCCCCTGTCCTGGCACCTGCCCAGAATCACTGGCTGGCGTCAGGACGGCAAGGCACATGATCACCGAGCACGCACACTCTCGGTGATCATTTGTCAGACAGGCCCTAGCCAACAGCCTTCGCCGACGCTCGCGCGACCCGCTTTCATCGGCTTCAGTCCTCGGTATGGGCCCAGGCGCTGGGCACCAGGCTGGGCAGGCGGTGGTTGATCTGGTGCTCGCCCTTGGTGCAGCCCTGGAACGGGCCCGTGGGCGCGCGTAGTTCTCGCAGGGCGGGGTCCAGGTGGTCACGGTGCCATACGGAGGGGCCGGTGTATCCGCAGCTCACGGGGTCTGTGAGTTCTTGCCAGGCGAGCCAGCAGGCGTGCAGGCGGGCGACGGCGACGGGGTGCTCGAACCACAGGTGGCACCAGCGGGCGTCGGCCGAGGGCTCTCCGAGGTAGCCGGGCACGAGCACGCCCTCGACCCACTCGATCAGGGCCCGCAGCTCGTCGTCGTACTGCGGCGGGTCGAGCAGCAGGATGAACGGCGGGTACTGCGGCTCCTCCTCCGTCTCCTGCCCGGCCGTCTCACTGGCCGGCTCCTCCTCGTCGGTGAAGGCCTCGCCCGGCCCGGCTCCCCCGTCTGCGGTGAGCGTCTTGACCAGGGCCGTGAGCTGGGCGACCTGGGCCTTGAGGTCTTCGATGTCCTCGAACATGCCGACCGGCACGTCGAACCTCGGCGCCTCGTCTGGTTCATCGGCCACTGCGTGCCGCCTTCCGCTCCTCGTACGCGGCGACCGCGCGCTTGGTGATGGCCTGCTCCTCGGCCTTCATCTGCGGGCCGATGTGGGCCATGAGCTTCTCCGCGTACCAGGGGCGCAGGCTGATCTGCGCGACCGGCATGCCGGTGGCCAGCAGCAGGGCGGTGCCCTTCTTCATGGCGCGGATCTCGGCCGGGTCCAGGACCTGCTCGCGCTGCTCGGACCAGCTGCGGCTGTGGCCGTCCTTGGACTTGGAGTAGGAGCCGCGCTCGACGTAGTGCGCGCCGGTCAGTGTGGAGACGTCCTGGGCGAACTTCGCGTCGTCCAGGCCGACGCCGATGATCTTCTTGGTGGCCGCGCTCCACATGGCGTCCATGCCGACCTCGCCCCACGCCTTCACGCCTTGGCGGTAGCTCTGGAGGATGACGAAGGGGGTGATGCCGCGGGATCCGAGGTGGGAGTACAGGTCGGGCAGGTCGGCGATCTTGCAGATGTTCGCGGCCTCGTCCAGGACGGCGCGCATCGGCTCGGGCAGGCGGCCGCCGTGGCGCTCGCCCGCTTCGGCGCCGGCGGTGAACACCGCGTCGGCCAGGGCGGCGACGACGGCGGAGGAGGGGCCGCCCTTCTTCGACAGCAGGTACAGGGTGTCCGTGCTGAGAGCGAACTCCTCGGGGTCGAAGCGCGGGTGGTGCTTGTCCGGGGTGACCCAGGAGAGGACCTTCTCGTCGCGCAGCGCGCTGACGGCGGTACGGGCGTTCTGGTAGATGCCCGACTGGGTCTCCTCGGCGATGTTGATGGAGCTGTCGACCTGCTCGGCCAGGACGGGCTCGTGGGAGTACAGCACCCGCAGCGGCGCCTTCTCCCTCGGATCGGCCAGCCACCGCATGACGTCCCGGACGGTGCCGCCTTCCCAGTAGGCGGCGCGGAACAGGCCCACCAGGAGGTCCCCGGCGGCCTGGGACCAGAAGGGGTCGGCCTGCTCCGAGGTGATCTGGTTGACGAAGTGGCTGGCCAGGCGTTCGGCGCCCTCCAGCGTCTCCGCCTGGGCGATCATGTCCCACCACATCTGCCGCTCGGCCTGGGCCACGCCCTGGGTGTCCAGGATCCAGGAGTGTCCGACCTTCGCCCGGCTGGCGAGGGTGGCGGCGTAGACGTCGGCCTTGTTGCTGGTCATCAGCAGGGCGCCGGGCGCCTCTTCGGCCACGGGGATGGCCAGCGAGGTGGACTTGCCGGCGCGCGGCGCCATGATGGCGACGTAGGTGTCCTCGTCCGAGCCGCGCAGCTCGACGCCGGAGGGCATGTGGTCGCCCAGCAGCACGCCCCGGTCGCGGGCCGGGAGCTTGGCGGGCTTGGCCTCTTTCAGGGAGGCGCGCAGCCGGGTGGCGGTGCGCGCGGCCTGCTTGGGCGTCAGTTCCCGCACCTGGTGCAGCGTCGCCAGGCTGGAGGGGTTCTTGAACCAGCGGAAGGCCCACCGCAGCCCCCACACGAGGAAGACGACGACGGCCAGGTCCGCCGCGGTGGCGCCGATGATGGAGGCGGTCTGCGAGTGCGGCCAGGCCGAGCTCCAGTCGGTGACCATCTGGAACGCGCCCACCAGGGAGGTGGGGAAGGGGGCGGCCTCGTCGCCGGTCAGCACAGCGCCGGCGGCCGCGCCGGACCACGTCGACACCGACAGCGTCACGGCGCCGCCGAGGAGGATGCCTCCGGCGGCCCATGCCCGGTCGTTCTCCGTCATCATCAGCGTCCGCCTCCCGTGGCGGTCATCCGGCGGCGGTTGTTGTCCGTGCGGTACAGCCGCAGCTCCGTTGAGGTCAGTTCCAGCGCGGCCGCGATGCCGGGCCGGGTGCCGATTTTGATGAGGTACTTGCCGCGGCCGGGGTGCCGGGCGCCCTCCTCCTCGACCGGGGCGGCGTGGTCGGCGTCGTCGTAGGTGGGGTCGATGTCGAGCCCGGTGCTGGTCGCCGACGACCAGGAGCCGATCATCATGCGTTCCTGCTCGGTGAGGGAGCGCTTGCCGGTGACCCGGCGCAGCTCCTCCTCGGAGGAGGCGCCGATCACCCAGGTGTCGCAGCGGTCCATCAGGCCGCGGGCCTTGGCCCGGTCGGTCTCGGTGGGCAGAGCCTCGACGTCCAACAAGGAGTGGGTGACGTAGATCGTCACGTCGTTGGTGGTCCGGTTCAGGCGGGAGATGGCGTCCATCGCGTCCACCAGGCCGGGGCCGGAGCGCAGGGCCCGCCACATCTCGTCCATCGGCAGCACCAGGGAGCGGTCCATCAGCCCGATGCTGCGGGCGGAGTCGATCGCGGAGTAGGTGTAGGCCCAGGTGGCGATCATGCCCGCGCTGACGACGTCGTTGCCGCGGGCCCGCAGGGCGGAGATGTCCACCGAGACCGCCGGGGCGCCGATGTCCAGGGGCGTGGTCGTGGGCCCGTCGAACAGGCCCTTGAGCGGGCCGCCGATGAGGTTGTCTAGTCCGGCGATGACGCTGCGGGTCAGGTCCTGGTAGCGCTCGCCGTCGGCGGCGAGCTTGGTCCGCAGCTCCTCGGGCGCACCGCGCAGGACAGCCACGACGTCGGCGACGACCGGGTCGCTGCCCGAGTCCTGGGCGGCGGAGGCGACCTGGACGGCCGTGTCCAGCGCGGAGCGTTCGATCTCGTTGGGGGCGCGGCCCAGTCCGTGCTTGGTGGACAGCAGCGCCACCAGCGTCTCCAGGCGCCGGCCGTTGAGGACGTCCAGCAGGGCCTCGCGCCGCTCGGCCGTCAGCGACTGCACGCGCCCCTTGAGCGGGCCGGAGTCGAGCGGGTTCAGGCGGCCGATGCCGTCGCCGATGCGCACCACGGATCCGCCGAGTTCGCGGATCATGTCGCTGTACTCGCCCTTGACGTCGCCGGGCACGCAGGTCATGAACCCGTACGCCGAATACACCATGCACATGCGCTTGACCAGGGCGGACTTGCCCGCGCCCGGCTGACTCATCACCCACACACCCGGGTTGGTGGTCAGCTTGCCCGTCCAGCCGGACGGGTCGATGCACACCAGCTCGCCGGTCAGCAGGTCCCGGCCGACCGGCACGCCGCGCGGCGGCAGGCCGCTGCCCAGCAGCCACGGGTAGATGCCGCCGGCCTGGCTGGTGGGGCCGGTGTAGACGGTGCCGGAGTCCTCGACCGGCACGCGGCCGCCGAAGCGGCCGCCCCACCCCAGCCGGGGGGCGAAGCGCCCCTGCAGCTTCTTCGCGGCCCGCCGCTCCTCACGCGTCGGGCCCTGCTCGACCACCTGGACCACGCGCTTGGGCGTGGTCACCACCGGCGCCTTGGGCTTGCGTGCCATCGTCGTCAGTCCTTCACCAGCGGGTTGTAGCCGATCGGCAGCCCGGCCGCGAACACCGCGGCCTGCGCGCCGTAGGCGCTGCGCATGCGGATGCCGCGGGTGGCCTTGACCGCCCGGGCCAGCTCCTGGCGGGCGGCGGGCAGGTCGGCGGTGCTGCGGGCGGTGGCGGTGACCATCAGCGTCCAGTCGACCACCTGGGCGCCTCCGGCCACCTGGGCGGCGGCCTTCTCCGCCCGCTGGGCATCGGCCCGCTGGCTGTACTTCGCGCGGCCCTTGACCTCCGCGGTCGCCTGCGCCCGCTGGTGGGCGTGGGAGATCTCGCGCTCCAGCACCGCCTCGCCCTCCATCGGGTCCAGCACCCGGTAGGCGATGGTGATGCGCCGCTGGTAGCGGCCCGGCGCCAGCAGCGGCAGCAGCACCGAGTAGGGGATGGGTCGGCGCGGCATCTCGCGCAGCACCCAGCTGACGGACACTCCCCCGTCGTGCGCGTAGGTCTCCCAGTCGTCGTCGGCGGCCTGCGGCCCGCACTCCGACCACGACAGCTCCTCGAACTCCTTATCGCGGGCGTTGAACACGTCCGGGTCGTAGGCGGAGCGGACGATGCGGCGCAGGTCGACGTCGGTCGCCCTGCGCTCGATGTCCGTGCCCGTGCCGGACAGGTCCAGGGAGTCCACCACCCGCAGCGCCTCGGCGACCTGCTCGGCCAAGTCGGCCGGCGGGTTGGCGGAGGCGTTCGGGTCGACCGTGACGCTCATCCACGGCGCCACGCTCGCGGTGGCGTGCGGGGTCGTGCGCACCAGCTCGTCGATGACCTGCTTGGCCAGCTGCGGCGCGCCCGGGTCCTTGCGGGCCTTCACGTCGTCCCCGAGCGCCTCCCCGGCGCCGGGCGTGATCTGGATGGTCACGCTCGCGCCCTTGACCTGCTCGTCCGTGCTCATCGCGTCCAGCACCGCCGACCAGGTGCGCAGGCTGCTCTGCACCGCCGCCGTGGGCGCCATGAGGCTGCCGCCCGGCGCGAGAAGGGTGGTGACGGTCATGTAGCCGGTCGCCCGGTCGTGCACGACCCCGACGGGCCGACCGGTGGTCGGGTCGTGCGCCTTGATCAGGGTGCTGCTCGCGCCGACGCCCGGCAGGTCCAGGGCGTACGGGTGGGGCAGCAGCAGCCGCCGGTAGGAGGTGGCGTCGAAGCGCGAGGCGCGCTTCCAGGCGAACTTGGCCCAGTAGTAGGCCAGGGCGGACATGCCGTGCCGCCGGGCGGCGGCCAGCCCGAAGAACGCCGCCGTCACCGGCAGGGTGACCAGCAGCGACAGCGGCATCTGCGTGGCGATCAGGCCGTCCGCCGTCAGCACCGTGGCCGCGATCATCGTCGCGCCCCGCGACAGCCCGCCGAAGCCGAAGCTGCGGCGGGCCCTGAACCCGTCGACCATCAGGGTCTTGGGCACCTCATGGGCCGTCACTGCTGCTCTCCCCCGCCCACCTGTCCGCTCGCGGACTGGATGCCGTCGTTGATGCCGTCCAGGACCTGGATGCCGCCGGCGACCGCGCCCGCCCCGGCCGCGGCCGTCCCCGCGGCACCGGCCACGCCCGCTCCCGCGGCCGCCGTGCCGCCGGCGCTACTCGAGGTTCCCGCCGCCGCGGCGTCGGCGCCTGCGGCACCGTCGGCTCCGGCCTGGCCCGGCACACGGGCCCCGGCCTCGTTGCGGGCGGCCTGCGCCTGGGCGTCGCCGCCCGGGCCGCCGTCCTGCCCGCTGCCACTGCCGCCGCCCTGGTTCTGGCTGCCCATGCTCTGCTCGACGTACTTGGAGTGGGACACCGCATCCGCCGGACCCGCATCGCCACCGCTGTCGCCGCCGCCGCTGTCCTTGGAGCCCATCTTCCCGCCGAGGTAGCTCCCGGCCGCCGACAGTGCGCCGCTCGCGCCGCCCGCGCTCATCCCGGCACCGGCCGCCGCCCCGAACGGGGCGAAGATCTTGGTGAGCGGACCCGGCGCGACGACCGCGAGCAGGAGCGTCGCGCAGCCGCGCAGCCACTCCACGAGCGTCTTGGAGTGCCCGAACTCGGCGAAGCCCGTGCAGATGATGACGGCCACGATCGGCTTGTAGGCCACGATGACCATGCCGGTCGTGATCAGCGTGGGCGCCCACTTGCGGGTGGCCTCACCACCGGCGCGGCCGCCGCCGGCCACGGGCAGCAGCAGGCAGATGATCGGGATGGCGGACTGCCGCAGGAAGATCATGACCATCTGGATGAAGCCGATCAGCAGCAGCACGGCGACCACGCACAGCACGGTGATCGGGTTGGAGATCCCGGCGGGCAGCATCACGGCGACGATGCGCTTGTAGGCGTCTCCACCGTTGTCGAACGTCGCGTTGACCAGGCCCGCGCTCAGCGCGTCGCCGAGGACGAGGAGCAGCGCGAACAGGCTCACGCCGAGGAAGGACAGGAAGAAGTTCTCCACCCAGCCGGTCATCGCTCTGCCTGCGTGTTTGGCCTGGCCGGTGACGGCCATCTTGCCAAGGTTCCAGATCACCCCGGCCACGGCGATCACCAGCCCCAGCCAGGTCAGCATGCCCGCGAGGGTGGATTCGCCACCCCACAGTCCGGTGCCCTTCAGGTCCACCGACGGGCCGAGCAGGGCGAAGGTGAGTGTCTTCTTGATGACCCACTTGGTGACGTCCTGGGCCGAGCGGATGACGTCGCCGAGGACGGAGTCCCACACGGCTTCCCAGGCCTTCTTGAGCTTCTCCGCACCGACTTTGCCGATGGCGTCGCATGCGTCGGAGCCGGTCAGACTTCCCGGGCGTCCGGGGGCTTTCCCGCCGCCGGGGATGATCGCGCCGATGATCGGGCCCGTGAGGGCTCGGCAGCCGACCTCGATCCCGTCGCTTATGGGGTTGTCGGCCCGGGCGGGCTGCGGTGCGGACACCGACACCCCGAGCACTGCCACGAGCGTCAGCAGGAGGGCGGCCAGGCGGCGCCTGATCACGATGCCTCCCGGATGGCCGTCCATCCGGCCTCGTTGAACGCGGCATCGCCCGGCGCGACGATCTTCGGCTTGGTCGGGTTGGCGTTGAGGGCGCGCTGGGTGGCCGCACCGGACAGCTTCCAGTCGCCGTCCTCCCACACCACGGCGTTCAGGATGCGGGCGTACTCGACGGACTCCTTGGCTGTCTCGCCGCCCTTCCGCGCCGACCGGGCCAGCAGCCACACACTGACCTCGTCGTCCGATTCGCGGATGACCTTGTAGCCGATGACGCTGCTGCGCATGTACGCCCCCGGCGGCAGCGGCTCACCGACCGGGGCGCTCAGCTCCTTGTGCAGGATCTTGTCCGTCTCGATCGCGGCCAGCTCGATCTCCTCGGCGTTCTCGTCGCTCTGGTCGACCTTGGAGACGTACGAGTAGTAGAGGCGCAGCTGCTCGTCCTTGGTGTCGCGATCGGCCTCCATAGCCACCGTGTTGGCAGCCGCCGCCATCGCCACGGCGCCCTCGGTGGTGTGCGGGAAGCCGACCTCGCTGCTGCGGTCGTCCGTGCGCTTCCCCCGCGGAAGCGCAACCCACCTGGTCGGCTCGGTCCAGTCATCCGGCTGCTCGTAGGAGGCGGACGGGCCTGGCGGGGCGGACACGGACGCGCTCGGGGTCGATCCGCCCTTGCCCGCGTCCGCGTCGTCGTCGCCGCCGTTGAGCACGGCGTAGCCCGTCAGCGCGAGCACGGCCGCGAGCGCGGCGCCCGCGAACCAGGTGCCCTTGGTGCTCCACGTTCCCCTGGTGCGTCCCATGTCCGCCGCCTCAGCCCGCGATGCCGTTGAGGATGGCGATGAGCGAGCTGGACAGGATCACCGCGGCCAGGCCGCCGCCCATCCACTTGAAGGGCTCGCTGCCGCCGCCGTTGCGGGACTTGTCCGACACGGCCAGCTTGTAGACGCCGAAGCCGACGCCACCGACGCCGGCCAGGATCAGCAGCCACAGGCCGTATCCGAAGATCTCGGACACCGGGCCGTTCATCCCCGGGATGGGGGTCGGCTTGGCACCCGGGATGAGCGCCGCGAGGTTCACCATGTGAGTCATTTCCCTTCGATCTCGCGCCGCAGCCGCGCGGCCGCGGTCTGGACGTCCTTGTACTGCAGGGCCTCTTCGGGGCCCTTCACCGCGCGCAGGACAGGCAGGTAGGGCAGGCGCGCCACGCCGGCCAGGCGGCCCTGCAGGGCCCGGACGGTGAAGCGGGCGTCCTGCACCGGACGCGTCGGGGCGTCGGCCACCCACACCAGCCACGGCCGCGGCAGCGGGCCCCAGCGCATGAGGGTCTCCTCCAGGCGCTGCACGCCGTACAGCGTCGTGTCGGTCACCAGCACCGGCACGGTCCCGTAGGGCAGGACCTCGCCCGGCGCCAGCACGCGCGCAGCGGCGCCACCGGAGCCGTTGTCGAGCATGGCGGCAACCGTCGCCACTGCAATGCCGTTGCCGTCGACGGGCATCAGCGCGTACCGGAGTGCAACCGGTGCGCCGGAGCCCGGGGTTGTCATCACCGGTTGGGCGGTCACGCCACAACTCCCCCCTGTACGCCTGAGTTTCAAATCACGGTATTGCGCTTCTTGGGACCACTGAGGCTAGCGTGACCCTCTGTCAGGCACAGATAGGGTTTTGGCGTAGCCGGAGGTCAGGTCACAGGTGCGGCTCTACAAGAGCGCGGAAAAGCGTGGGCTTTGCCCCCAATGGAGCAATTTCGGGAAAGGGTCGACCGCCCGGTTTCCTGTCAGCTCCCCTGCAATTGCAGCGCCAGCACGCATCAGCCACACCCCCGAGTCGCCAAAGACCCCCAGCGGACGCCCCGATTCCGCTGCACGCGGCGGAAGAGAGGGCTTTCCCGGCGCGAAGTCCCCCCGCGCGAGGCCGTCACGAACCCTACGCGAGCCGTGATCGCAGGCAGGGCCCGGCCCCATACGAATGCAGGCGCGCTCGCCGAGCGCCTCGTGATCTAGTACGGCGGACAGTCACGCAACCGGCACACAACAGATGAGAAAGAGCGCACGGGGGGATAGCGCGTGAAGGTACTCATTACGGCTGCCGCCGCGGTGATAGGCCTCGTCCTGGTGGTGACCCTCGGGATCGTGGGGGTGGTGATCGCCGACGAGGACGCCGAAGCCACCGAGACCAGCGACGGCGGCGGTGGCCTGCGCGGCGTGCCGGCCGAGTTCCGCGAGTGGATCCTCAAGGCCGACGCGGCCTGCAACCAACCCGCGATGGTCCCCTCGCTGCTCGCCGCGCAGCTCTACCAGGAGAGCAAGTTCAAGACCACCCGCGCGGAGGCCACCAGCCACGCCGGCGCCCAGGGCCCCGCCCAGTTCATGCCCGGCACGTGGGCGACCTGGGGCCGCGACGACGACGGCAACGGCGAGACCTCGCCCTGGGACATCGGCGACGCCGTCATGGCACAGGGCCGCATGATGTGCTCCCTGCTCAAGAAGGCGGAAGGCTCCGGCTACCCCGGCGACGTCCGGGCCCTGGCCCTCGCCGGGTACAACGCCGGCTGGGGCCGCGTCGAGCAGTACCGCGGCGTGCCCCCGAAGTCCTTCGCCGGCGGCGAGACCTACAACTACGTGCAGATCATCCTGTCGACCATGCCCCGCTTCGAGGGGCCCGGGCTGCTGCAGGTATCCGGCTCCGGCACGGGTGCCAAGGCCCTGCGCAAGGCGGCCACTCGCCTGGGCACGCCCTACTCCTGGGGCGGCGGCAGCGCCCACGGCCCCACGGTGGGCTTCTGCAGCGGCGGCAGCGGCTACCGCAACGGCAGGTGCGTCGCCGACGACACCGTCGGCTTCGACTGCTCCTCCCTCGTCCTCTACGCCTACTGGCCGGCCGTGAAGCTCCCGAGGACCGCAGCCGCGCAGTACGGCGCCACCAGCGACCGCGCCGTCTCCCGGCAGAACCTCAAGCCCGGCGACCTGCTGTTCTGGTCCCGCGGCGGCTCCAGCGCGATCTACCACGTCGCCCTGTACGCGGGCGACGGCAACGTCCTCCACGCCCCCCGCACCGGCAAGAACGTCGAGCTCGCACCGCTGACCTCCGCGATGCCGGACCGCGACTACTTCGGCGCCACCCGCCCCTGATCAGCCTGGACACCGCATGAGCTTCGTCATGAGCAACGAGTACGCGGCCCTCGTGGTCTCCGTGGACGCGGCCCTGCTGGTCGTGGGCGCCGTCCAGTTCCACGCGCTGGCCAAGGCGGCAGCCGCGAAGACCACCAGCCTTCTTGAGCGCCGCGAGGCCTCGATGCGGGCGCTCGCCCGTCGACTGCAGGCAGGCGAGGAGCCCACACCGGAGGAGCTGGAGGCGGCCGGGCAGCGAAGCGGCGCGAGCTTGTTCTCCACGGCGGTCCTGGGGCTTCTCGGCTCGACGTGGGGAGTGCTGTCGGTGGCGCTCGTGTTCGCCGTCGTCGCGACGGTCATCTGGGCCGCCTCCGAGGATCCTGACTCAGCACCCTGGCTGGCGACCTACACAGTGTGGGTCACCTTTGTCAGCGCCCACTTCCTCGTCCTGGAGGCCCTCGTCCGGTTCGTCGCCGTGGTGCGGTCGATACCCGAGGCCGACAGTGTGCGCTCGAACATCGGACCCGAGCTGTACGACCAGGCCATGCACAAGCTGAACGAGTACCGCCAGGCACAACGTCAGCCAGGCCCGGCTCCCGACCAGGAAGAGGTGTAGTCGCCCTGTACGCAACGTGTTGGACAGGACCTGCCTAACACCAGTGCGCCCGGCCCTACGGGGGAGGGGGCCGGGCGCGGTGCCAGGGCCCGGACCGAGGCAACGCCGGGGCACCCTGTTCGCGCAGTGCCGTGGGGGAACGGATTCATGACGCGATGCCCGGATCAACTACCGGCCGCACCCGCCCGTCACGCCCTCACACAACATCTGCACGCCACCCGCCCCTGACGTTGAACCGCCAGGGGCATCGGCGCCGGCTTAGCCGACGCCGACTGCGACCCCTGCAGAAGGGCTCCGCACCAGGATCAGTCAGAGTCCCGCCGGCGCCCGAGGGCACCGCGATCCGGGCTTTGCCCCAGGAACGCACCGGACCGGATCCGATCGATCAAGGTGCGTGCGAGTGCAGGTGAGCGGAGCAACCCCAGGGTTTCGCTGTCACGCAATTCCAAGCAGCGCCGACACGTCGCCACGTGTCTGAGCACCTCCTGAATCGCCACCTCGTCACCGGAGGCGAACCGGAGGAGCGCCGGGCAGCTGGTCTCCTCCGCGCACTCCAAATAGAGGGCAGCGCGGAGCCGATCCCCGATAGCTCGCAGGATGCGGTCAGCCAACTCGTCGTCGAAAGCGTCAGGGTGGTCCAGTGCGAGCGTCTCCATCCCCTGTGTCGTCTGGAGCTCGGCCCCCTTGAAGGCCCGCCTCACCGCACGGATCACCGATTCGCTCGCCGCCGCACGCTCATCATCGATCCGGCTGTAGCAGCGTGCGTGAGGGCGAGGGCCCTTGCGCCGACCTCGTGCAGTCACCGCTGCCCCTCCTCATTCAGAGGCTGCTGAACGCGCTCGGGGACCACCTGACGATGCACGCTCTGCTTCCCCTCCCGCAGGACGCGCATGATCGTGTCCGTCACGATCGGCACGTCCTTCTTGTTCGCGCAGCCGAGTGCCTTCCAGCCGAGGACGACAACGGCGAACACGACGAGTACGACTACAAGGATCCCGCCCCCGACGGCGATAGCCCACACATTCAGGTCCATCGTTCTAGTGCCTGTTCTGCTCGGGGAACGCAGAAGGCCCCCGAGCTATGCAGCTCAGGGGCCTAACACGTTCCGTAAACGACGAAAGCCCACCGAAAGGCGGGCTTCGATGTCGGGACGCACCTGTCCCCGACGACTTCCACGGTACTTTGAGCGATCCCTTGATCACAAGGAGGGTCGAGGGTCCGCTACGGCCGGACACAAACGGGCAGTCCCGCCGTCCGCCACGAGCTGTGCAAGTCACTCCGCTGGTGTGCCGCAGGGAGATGTCTGGCCTGCGGCACACCCATGCTTGCGTCTGAACTACCGACTTCGGCCACTCTTCACCGTGGGTCCGGCCTCCCGGTGCGCGGCCACGCCGGGCGTTGTCGGCGCCGCCCCCTTCGCGGCCTTAGTAGGGCCCATGCTTGGCGACGTCGACCGGGCCGCAGCCGTGCTCACCTTCAGTCCCGTCCCCGCCGGCGTACCCAGCGGCTTGCGCAGTGCGTCGACGGCGGCCTCGACCAGGCGCCGCCCCATCTGCGACTGCGGGCCCTCCTGCCATGAGGGGTCCTTCGGCAGCCGGGCCAGATGCTCCGCGACCGGCTGCCCCTTGCTCTCCATGTCCGCCATCCGCGCGGCGACCAACGGCCACTGACGCGCCGACACCAGCAGGTCCGCCTCCCGCTCCGCGCCGGGCATCGCCTCGCGCACCATGCGCACGAACTTCGGGTTCTCCGACTCGATGGCCAGTTGCCGAAGGGCCCGCTCTCGATCCCCCAGGTCGAGATCCTTGGGGATGTCCAGCCCGACCGTCAGCGGCCCGTACGACAGCGTCGCGTCCCGGCTCGTGGTCGGCACCTCCGCTGCCGCGAGCACCTTGGCGACGGCCATGTCGACGCCGACGCCCTCCTCGTGCGCGGCTGCGAGGATCGCCCGCACGTCGACGCCGCGCTCGTTCAACGTGGCCATTGTCTGGGTCATCTCCGGCCACGCCGGAGACGACAGGATCGCCTCGCGCACCGGTCCCGCCGGCAGCGTCTCCCGCAGTGCCTTCGCCCACTCGTCCGTACCCTCGTGGGCCGCTCGATGAGCGTTCGCCACGACCTGGTCCCGCACGGTCACGGCGATCTCCCCGACACGCGGGAGCATCGTCTCCAAGTCCACCCCAGCGCACTTGAGCCCGACCAGCTGCTGCGCAAGCTGCGGCCAGTCCGCGCCTTCCAGCAGGGCCGTGCGGATGTCCTCCGGGAAGTGTCTCTTCACCTCGGCCGCAGCCTCGATCGCCGACCCCTCAGCGTCGGCGAGCTCCTCCTCCTGCTCGGCCTTCTTCTGCTGCTGACGGCGCACCGCGTCAGCGATGGCCAGGATCAAGCGGACGGCCTTGGTGGACACCTCCACCGCTTCAGCAGCGGCCTGAATGAAAGCCTCCCCGGCCTGCTCCTCTGGCGTCGGTGTTGCCATGCTTGCTCCCCTCGTTATCGGGCCCGTGACGGACCCTTGTACTGCTCGTCACCCGGTGGCCGACGCGTCGGACCGGGCGCCCCCGTCTTGCCCGGCGTGCCGGTGCGCCCGGTGCCGCCCTTGGACGTCGGCGACGAACTCGTGCCGGGGGCGGCCGCGAGCGCTCCGCGCTGACGCTGCCACCCGTCCAGCCGCCAGGTAAGCACCTCGGCGACCGAGTCCGCTGAGCCCAACTCCCTGCGGGCGACAACCGCAGCAAGGACGTCGACAGGGTCCTCGCCAGCCTTCTCGACCGCCACCAACCGCGTCTGCAGCGCGGGCCACGCCGGGTCCGCGAGCACCGCACGTGCGTGGGCGGGAAGCGCCTCCTGCAGCACGCCAGCCATCGGCCTCTCCCCGTCGGCTCCCAGTGTTCGGCGGACGCCAGGCGAGCGGACGACTGTGCGCTTCGAACGCGGCCGGTACTCGCGAGCAGCGCTCGCGCCGGCGGTCACCTCGACCGCCTCGCGCAGCAGTCGACCCGCCCGCCCGGAGGCCTCCGCCTGGACTCGGTGCTCCTGCGCCTGGTGCCAGCGGCGGGACGCCTCGATCGCAAGCACCAGGGCGAGCAGAAAACCGAGTGCGGCACTCGCATCGTTGTGCCCGGCTGCGGCCGCCGACTGGGACAGCAACTGTGTCGATTCCCGGTACAGGCTGCGCGCCTGGCCCTCCAGCGCACGGTCGCCCGGCACGCGCGAGGCGCGCTCGAACTCATACGCCGCCTCCCGCAGCCGGTCGCGCACCATGCGCGGCGAGATCACCGCCGCGACGACGATGAGGTCGCCGAGCGCGGCGATGTCCCCGGCCCCCTGGTGCAGCCCACCCGCGCCGAGCTGGTCCGCGGCCGCGCGCACCCGCCGCTCCGCCTCCTGCCACATCGCCGCCGGCGCGACCCTCGGCACCGTAACGGGTCCTGCCCAGCGTTCCCGCACACGCGGAAGGGACAGATCGGAGGCGAGCCGGGTGCCAGAGAAGAAGACCGCCCGCTGCCCACCATCGCGGTCGCCGGGCAGAGCGACGGCGTACCCGGTGACGTTCCCGTCCGGCGCGACACGCTTGTTCACCCGGACCCCGGCGGCCGTGAGCCGGGCGAAGAAGTCAGTCTCGTTCGCGGCCGCGGCCGCGGCTTCCCGGACCGTCCGCTGAAGCGTCTCGCGCACCGGCTCTGACAGTCCGCGCCGGACGGCCTTCTCCTGCTCCCCGGTCTTCGGCCACTTCCGCGCAGTCTTGTCGCCGTGCTTCAGCTGGCGCAGCCCGAACTCGACCTCGAACTGGCGCGCGGCCGCGTGCATCTTCGGGATGTCCTGCCGCAGCCGCGGCTGCCGACCGTCCTGCCGGGCCTGCGTCGCAACGATGTGAATGTGGTCGTCAGCATGCCGGATCGCCACCCACCGACAGCCCTGATCGTCCCCGTGCTCGGCGATGCCGGCGGCGTGCATCATCTCGCGGGCGACCCTCGCCCATTCCTCGTCCGTCAGCAGTCGGTCCTCGGGCGCGTTGCGCACCGCAACGTGGTAGACGTGCTTGGCCGGTCGCTTCCCGAGCAGGGCGTGCACCGGGGCGTCCAGGATGAGCGCCAGGTCGGCGATCGTCATGTGCGGCGAGCGCGCCGGGTCCTCGACAAAGGGGTCGTCCCACGAGGCGACCATGTGCGGGTTGGTGTGCTCGTCGCGCTTGCCCGGACCGTACAGGTAGTCCAGCAGACCCCAGGTGTCCGTGCCGTCCCGGGCCTTCTTCGGCATCATGCGCGCGGCCGCCGCTCGCGCATCACCTGGCGCGTCGCCTCGTCCATGCGCTGCATCGCCTTGAGGATCGCGTCCAACGTGGCCGCGAGCTGAGCGCTGGTCACGGTGCCGTCGGCGTTCAACGCCTTCGCGATCTGGTTCAGGTTGTTGCCAATACGCGACGCCTGGTTGCGGGACTGGATGAGTTCGGCGAGGACGTCGCGGGCATCGGCCGAGACGGGCACGACCTTCTCCTTGGCCACCTTCAAGGCGGCGTCGCCGACCCATGCAGCCAGAGCCTGGTTGTCGCGGGCAGCGGCCTCGTTCACGATGGTCAACTCGGCATCGTTGTACGACACGAGGAACCGGTTGGTGCGGCGGCCTGCGGCCTCGCGCTCGCGACGACGCTTCGGTGCACGGCGCCGGCCGTCCGCTGCCGGTGGCTCTGCCACACCAACCCCCTTTCCAACCCCCCGGTCCGTGCTCGGACCAAAGATCACCGGCCGCCCACAGTAGTGGGCCAACAGCCGGGGGACCACGCTTACTGATATCAGTAAGCACTAACTCGCTTCTGTCTGTTACTACCTCCCTTAGAGGCACCGGTTGGTCGTGACGTGCGGTCAAAAGCGTTGCGACCCGCGGCGCTTCGGTGGATTCCTCGCGGCTGCCTGAATGCCGGGCACTACGATCACCGCATGCCAAGCGCTGATGAGATCTTGCAGAAGATGAGGGAACTCCAGAAACGTCGGGAGGCGGCCGCCAAGCCGCTCGTGGACGTCCTGGCCAAGCGGAGCAGGCTGCTGGAGCAGCTCGCCGAACTCGACGAGCCGTACGGCAAGGCGTACGTCGACGCCGAAGCGGCGGGGTGGACCGCGGAGGACCTGGCGAAGCTCGGCGCGGAGGAACCGTCACGGCGGCCGCGGGTCCGCACGCGGCGGCCGCGGTTGTCGGCGAAGAGGACCGACAACCAGCCTCCTATGGCGGCCTCCAACGGCTCCTCGCCGGCGCGGACGATCCCGACTCAGGACGGGGCGGCCGCGGACGCTGCTACCGCGGACAGCACCACCTCGTCCTGACCCGCTCCACTCCCCCGGAGGCACGCGAGGGGCCTCGCATCAGCGGGGCCCTTCGTCGTTGGTGCCTGGTCGCGGCTGCCGGTTAGATGGCGGGCGCCCGTAGCTAGCTCGAACGGATGCGGGCGCCCTTGGTTGCTGCGTGCGGTCAGCGCCGCTGCAGCCGCGCCCTTTCGCTGTTGGCGGCTGCGGTCCGCTTGGCGGTGGCTGCGATCTTGCTGGCGGCGGAGTCGGCAGCCTCGCCCTCGAACGAGATGAAGCGTCGCCCGCTGCAGACGGAACATCCGGGCCTGCTGTGTCGCTGGCAGATCACATGCAGCTGGTCCATGGCGTGGATCCTTTCCCTTGGCGGGGGCCTGCTGCCAGCGGTTGTGCAGGCGGCGGAAGGCGAAGGAGTCGGGGTCGGGGTCGGCGTCCTCGCCCAGTTCCTGCTTCCAGCGGCGCCAGGCGCGCACGGGGCACAGGTGGGCGCGGGAGCCGAAGGGGACTTCCACCGTACGGGGGGCGACCTTGGACACCCGCAGGTCGACGATGAGTCCGCGGCCTTCGGGGTCCTCGGTGGCGTCGCGTACGCGGAGCCAGGCCAGTTCGTGCTCGCGGCTGGCGACGGCGAAGTGCAGGGTCATCAGCGCCAGGTCGCGCACGCCGGCGCGGTTGCGGGGCAGTGTGGCCGCGACCTTTTCCATGTGCCTCACGAGCAGGGCGGGGCGGGGCCGCAGCCGCGTCGCGCGCCTGCCTTCTCCGTGGTCTTGACCTTGGCCTGCAGCAGGGCGCGGGCTTCCTCGGCGATGTCTTCGGGCAGGGCGAGGCAGTGTTGGCGGCGGGCGGTGACGACGATGCCGGACAGACGGTGGTCGATGGTGGTGGGGGCCAGCAGGGTGCCGGGCCTGCGGCCGGGTTGGAGCCAGCACCACTCGACGAAGAGCACTAGGGTGCCCCTGCGCACGGCGAGCGGGGGCAGGCCGGTCTCGTTGCAGTACTGCTGCCAGGCTTTCCAGTCGGCGGCGTAGGCGTCGCGGGTGCGCTGGGGGCGGTTCCTCGACGTGTCGGGTGGCAGCGCGGTCGAGCTGGTCCAGGCGGGCCGGGCCGGGCGCGCTGTCGACGGGGGCGGGCGGCGCCGTGGGCGGGGTTGCAGGCGTCCCCCAGGCGGCCAGGTCGCGTCCACTCCACAGGAAGCTGGAGCCAGGCCGGTGCTCGGCGCTGGCGATCGCGTAGCGCCGCCACAGGCGGGGGCCGGAGACGATGTGGGCCTCCCACCCGGTGGAGAACGTGCCGTCCGTGCGCCGGTAGCGCTGGACCATGCCCTTGACGCTGCCCTCGTGCTCGAACAGCTAGCGGTGCCGGTCGCCGTCGCCTGGCGCGCTGGGTCAGCGTCCAACTTCGCGGAGGCGTGGACGGTCCTGGTGCGGTGGGCAGGATGGTGCGTCAGCGGTGGTGCAGGAAGCGGAAGGCGAAGGCGTCGGGGTCCTCGCCCAGTTCCCGCGTCGCTCCGGGACGTAGCCAAAACTCACTTCGAGCTGTTCCATGAAAGCAGACGCGCAAGTTGATTGAGATCAACTAAAGTGATAGCACTGTCGGCACGCTTCGATGTGAAGCGCTGAACCGGAAGGGTCAGCCGCATGGATGTTCCTGTTTCCGCTTGGGCCGTTGAGTTGTTCAACGATGAGGAGACGGCGCGAGAGGTGCGCGACGGGATCGGCCAGGCGCTGGTGGATATGCAGGCCAACGCTCGCTCTTCCCAGCAGGACGCTGACGTGTCCTCCACTCAGGTCCACGGTGTTGCGCGCTACCGGGGGGCGTACGAGCGGGTCAGCGAGCGCCTGGCAGATCTGCCGGGCGCCCAGTTGGTGAAGCCCAATGGCTTCCAGTTCGAGCTGGTGAAGATCGGAAACGGCCTGCTGTTCCCGTTCTGCTTCTCCAAGAAGGACAGTAACGTCCGTGCCGCACGGATCCAGAACGTGTGGTCGGTGATCCGGGAGCTGTTCGCCTTCGCCCCGCCCTCGGAAGACCTCTTCGGCGGGTACGGGTTCGACCCGAGTGCCGTGCAGCTCCGGCCGAGACTCGCGGCCCTGCCGAAGGGCACGCGTCTGGTCCTCGTTCCCTTCGCCTGCAACGCGGCCGGGCTCCTCAAGCCCTACTGGGGCGTTGCGGCACTGGCGGACGAGAGCGGCACCCTGGAGTGGGTCATTGACCCCGAACCCCTGCCGTTGCCGGACGCTCCGAAGACGAAGCTGACGATTCCGCAGCAGCTGGCGGGACACCCGGGCTTCGACGAGGGCGAGCAGCCCATCGTAGCTCTCGCGCCCCGCCCCAGTGCGGAGCGGAAGCTGGACCTTCCTCCGGTGAGCGAAGTCGCCCCAATCGAACCCCTGACGAACGAGAACGATGAGAAATGACCACCCAGTCCTTCCCGGGCTGGAGGACCGCACCGCCACCCCCCGCGCGGTGTCCGATGCGTTCGACCCCGCGCGTCTGACCCAGGCTCGGCGCCTCGCCGGCCTGACCAAGAAGGACGTGGCCGAACACCTCGGGGTTACCCCTGCGGCGGTGGGCCAGTACGAGACGGGTGTCTCCCGCCCGCGTCCGGACCTCCTGCCACGGCTGGCGAAGGTCCTCAAGGTGCCGGTGGAGTTTTTCATTGCCGGGAGGCCGAGCCAGCGTCTCGACTCCTCGATGGCTCACTTCCGCAGCCTGCGCAGCACGCCGAAGGCTCAGCGCGAGCGGGCCCTGGCGTTCGCCGAGCAGGTCTGGGAGCTGACCTACGCGCTGGAGCGACGAGTGCAGTTGCCGCCCGTGGACCTGCCCGGTTTTGCCGGCGGCGAGGTGCATCCCGGACTAGCCCTGCCGTCGGAGCCCGTCGCTGCCGCGCAGGAACTGCGGCGCCAGTGGGGCCTGGGGGACGGCCCGGTCACCCATCTCGTCCGGCGCATGGAGGCGCACGGCATCGTGGTCGTCCTGCCGGCGGAGGCCGATGCGACCGCCGCGACGGTCGATGCGTTCTCCTCGCGCTCTGCGCGCCCGCTGGTGGTCCTCACCAGGAACCGGGCCAACGACGTTTACCGCCACCGCTTCACCGCCGCCCACGAACTCGGCCACCTGGTACTACATGGCGACGCCACCGGCGACAGCAGGCAGGAACGTGAAGCGGACGCGTTCGCCGCGGAGTTCCTCACACCGCAGGCGAGCATCCTGCCGCTGCTGCCGCGGCGGATGGACCTGGGGCATCTGGCGGGCCTGCGCCGTACCTGGGGCGTGTCCGTGCACTCCCTGGTGTACCGCTGCCGCGAACTGGGCGTCATCTCGGACGCCACCGCAAGCAGGACCTACCAACGACTCCGCGCCCTGGACGGCCAGCCCGGCTTCGCCGCCGAGCCGGTCAGCGGCTACCCGGGAGAGCAACCCGTCCTGCTGTCCCAGGCGTTCAACCTCGCAACCCAAGAGACCGGGCTGGGCGTACGGGACCTAGCCCAGGAACTGGCCTGGCCCCTGGGACGGGTCAGGGAGTTGTTGGGGATGCCGGACAGCCGACCGGCGCTGCAGTTGGTGTAGCCGCTCCGCCGACTCTGGCCCGCCTCGCTCGAGGTGGGCCAAAGTACTCGGCCTCGCCCACGACAGCCTGGCGACGTTTCGTGGGCGGAGAGCGTGACAGCGGGAATACGGCGGGCGGCCGACTTCCCGCCGACTTTAAGATCAGCGCCTACGACCGGCTCTCCGACCGCCAGCCCGCGTTAGACCCCTGGCCCGACTCACCAAATCATCAGCAAGGCTCTGATCAGCAAGTGGCGGAAGGCCGTCCTCAGTGCTGCAGCAGGATGGCTTCGTACGTTTGTCCTGCGGCGGATGCTCCAAGCCAGCCAGCTCATAGAGAAGGGTGTAAACGTCGATGTTCGGATCATCATCGCTGTGCGGGCCAACGATAACGATCGTGGCTTCGTCTTCAGCAGTGAAGGCTACGACCACTCGCAAAGCACGAACCAGATGCCTCACGCACAAGTGCTCGACCACCTCCCCAGTGAGTCTGTAACCGAGGGCCTTGCAGCCCTGGCTACGTAACTCATTCAGGAACTGGTCGTATGCAGCTCGCTGCGTGCGACGCAGTGTTGCGACCTGTTGCTTTGCGAGTGGTGTGATAGAGACCGTGACAGCCACTGGCGCAGCCTAGTGGGCTCGCGCCGCCGCTTCCTCGTCTTTGGTCAACGCCGGTTCAACCTCTCCCTTGCGCAGCTGTCGGAGGCTGGTCTTCATGTCCTCCCGATCAAGCAGGGCCGCGTCCTGCAAGCGGGTCCAGACAGCGTTGATGAGGTCTCTATTGCGCCCCGCGGTCCGCAGCTCTCTCACCAGGTGGAGCACCCGGTGGAGCTGTACCGGGTCCAATCGCTGAGGATGCTTGCTGGCCAGAGACAGCACCCCCTCATCAACCCAAGTCCTGACGGTACGGTCACTGAGGGCCAGTAGTGACGCTGCGATCTTCAAGCGGACTGGCTCAGCGGTGCAGAGTGCATCCTCAGCAACGCTGCGAAGCTCCAACGCTTCTTCCGGGTCCTGGCGCTCGATCCGTTCAGCTACCGCTTCCACCCGTTCTACGCGATCAAAGAGCGCTCTGACCTGCTCTTTCTCTCGTTCCAGTGTCTGCGTCATTACTGCCTCCTTCCATCGCCTGACTTCTAAATATGCCAGCATTTTCAGAAGCCGCAACAGGGGAAGCACGATGTGACGAAAACGTGCCCCTGCGTGCCCGCTGTGCCGCCCTGCTCTGCAGATGGCACATTCGCCGCTCGCTGGTACAAAGATCGAACCTGTCCAACGAGGTCAGCAAAAACTGACAGGATCGTTGCGCACAGAGAGTGATCACTTCCAGTTGCGTCACAGCACGCCGAGCAGGGCGTTGTCCTCCCACTGGTCGACGACTTCGAGGTAGCCGGCGAGGACCTTGGAGTGGGGGGCCCATCCGCCCTGTTTGGCGATGACGATCTGGTCGTGGCCCTTCAGGCGGGATGAGGTGGCGAGGCCGCGGCGGGGGCTGTGGCCGGTGAAGCGGAGCTCGATCCCGGCGCGTTCGCCGGCGCGGGTGATGACGTCGCCGATGGACTCGGGCTGCAGCCCGCCCTCCAGGACGGTGTGCCAGCGGTTGTGCAGTCGGCGCCATGCGTAGCCGTCCGACTCGGTGAGGCCGGCGGCCTCCTTCCACGCCTGCCAGGCGCGGACCGGGCAGATCGACGGCCGAGAGCCGTAGGGGACCGGGACGATGCGGGCTCGGACCTTGGACACCCGTAGGTCGGCCTGGATGCCGTCGGGGGTCTCGGTGTAGTCGCGGACCCGGTTGAAGGCGAGTTCGTGCTCGCGGCCGGCGACGGCGAAGTGCATGAGCACCAGGGCGCGGTCGCGGATGCCGGTCAGGTTGTCGGGGCAGGCGTCGCTGATCTTCACCAGGTGCTCGACGAGCAGCGGCGGGGCCTGGCCCCGGCCGCGGGTCTCGCCGTTGGCCTCCATCTCCTTCACCAGTTGCTTGAGCCGGTTGCGGGCGAGGCGGGCGACGCCGTCCTCCATCTGCACTCCGTGCTCGGCGCGGGCGGAGACCACGGTGCCGGAGAGGCGGCGGTCGATGGTCGACGGTGCCGTGCAGGTCCCCGTCTTCCCTCCGGGCTGGGTCCACAGCCACTCGACGAACATCACCAGCGTGCCAGGGGTGACGGCGAGCACGGGCACCTCGGAGGCGGCGCAGAACTTCCTCCAGCTCGCCCAGTCCTGGGCGTAGCTTCTGCGGGTGCTCGACGGGCGGCCGTCCGCGACGGTGCGCACGGCCTGGCGGTCGATGTGCTCCAGCGCGGCCCGGGTCGCGGTGTCGTACTCCTCCGGCCGGGCCAGTGCCGCCGGGACGACGACCGGTTCGACCGCATTCTGACTATCCGACATGATTGGCCCTGTTCACCGGATTTGAGCGACTTCCATGGAACCTGGATATGGGGAGCTTATCCGGGATTCAGAAGACAGCCCCGTCACCGAACACTCGAGCACCCGGGGAACGGTCTTGAGGGGTGATCGTTCCCCCGGTGCTTCTGCTCAGCGTCGAACAGCACGGTTGCGGAGGACTCCCCGCATGTAGCGAGAAGCCGCGCGGGCGAGGGGGCGGCTACCTGCCCAGAGCGCCCGGACAAACTGCTCGCGGGCACCGCCCGAGTCGGAGCCGCCGTGCTGCTCTCTGCCTCCTTGCTCAGGCAGGATCCCGAGCGCCTTCGCCACGGGCCCAAGCCACGAGCGCAGGCAGATCCGCCCGGACGCAGAAGCGGCCCATGCCAGCACAATGCTGCTGAGACCGGCCATGAAGAACACGATCGTCGCCACCATGTATGAACCGGGCAGCATCTCGGGGCCGGCCCCCGGGATCATCTCCTGCTTGCCCCGGACGACGCTCGCGGTGACCCACGCCACCAACGCCGCCCCTACCCCGGCGAGGGATGCACGCAGCGCCCTGACCGCCCGGCTGCAGTGGACGCTGATCGTCGCCGTCGCGGTCCCCAGCACCTTGCCTGCCTGCGCATGGGTCATACCGAGGTCGTGCGTCAGAAAGAACGCCCGCCGCTGCTGCAGCGGCAGGTCCTCGCATGCCTTGTCGATGACGTCCCGCTGGACTACCTCCTCCTCGAAGGACAGCACCACCGGCTCGTCCTCCGCCCTCACGTCGGCGTCGAGCGATTCGTATCCTTTGCCCTTGTAGTAGCGGCGGGCCGCGCGGCGGGCCTCCCGCCGGATGCAGGTGTACGTGTACTGGCGGATGAATCGGATCGGGCGGTCCTGGTCCAGCACGGACACGAGGGCGTTGTGCACGACGTCCTCGGGATCGGCGGACGACCGCGGCACTCCGTAGTTGCCCAGGTGGCCGGCGGCGTACCGGACCATCAACCCGTACCGGTCCGCCACCAGCTCACGCAGGGCCTCGGCGTTCCGCACCCGCGGCCTGTCCTGATCAGCCACGCCGTCCCTTCCTCGCCCGCCGCTTGCCGCGGGCCTTCCCCGACTCGGCCTTCGCACGGATCATCTCGGCTTTGCCCGCCGCGCGGTTGCGGAACGCCACGCTCTCCAGCACGCGACTCAGCGCCGACGAGAAGAGCAGCACCACGACCACCAACGCGACTCCAGCATCCGTCAGCTCCACCGGACCTCCTCCACTCTGCGGCCCAGCGCTCCACGGTGAAGCAGCGGCGGCCGTACGGATGCTGAGAGGCGTACAGCCGCCGGATCCTTTACACGGCACCGAAAAAATCTCGTCGGGGCGTCCTCTGTGCGCCGCCATGGCGCGTTCCTCGACGCTTGCCGGGAGAACCTGTCCACCACGAAGCGGTGGCAGCTGGTGCGCCGGTACAAGGAGCGGCGCTTTCTGCGGCAGCAAGCGGGCCGCTGATGGCGCCCGGCGGCGGCACTATCGAGGGGGAGTGGGTTTAGACCTCGGCGCTGACCCGGGCCGCGCTGGAGCGCTGGCTAAATGAACGAGGACGGCATCCTCGACGACGAAGGACGCACGGTGATCCGCCCGCGCGGGATGCCGCTGGAGGAGAACGGGCTGATCACGTCGTACAGGGTCGGCCGGCTGCGGTACGAAAGGCTGCGCCAACTGCTGCCCCTCAAGCTGGTGGCCCTGCGACGCGCGGTCGACACCGAACGCCAGTCTCTTTGAGCTGCCTGACCTGGCCTTTGTCTTGCGGGAGCCAGCCCACCAGAGGGCTTGTTATCAGCCGCCGTGAGGCGCTCTTCCGGGATGAGTCATCGCCGGATGTCCGTGCACACCCGGGTGCGGTGGCCGCAGTCGGAGGTTCCGAGGGAGCGATGAACACCCGTGGCGGCATCGTCGGAGGACGGACCTCCTGTTCGCTCTGGACTCCGTCCCGGCGATCTGTCTGCAGATGCCGCGACCGGTAGTGCTCCCGTCGGCCCATAGGTATCCGACTCGCTAGCCCGAAGGTGCGCCTCGACAGGGCGTCCCGATGCCGTGAGCAGGGAGGTGTCGGCAAGACCCAGACGACGCTGGACTACTGCGATCCGCCCGTCATCCTGTGCCCCGGCGAGCCCCCGTTCGCGGGCGCACCGCTCTCCACGCAGCTCGTTCCGGCCTTACAAAAACGGCTGACCAGGGCAAATACAAGAAGGAAGAGGACGAAGGGAGGGCACGGAGGACGACGACTCGGCGCGTTCGGCTAGGCGCATGCGTATGCGGCTTAAATCCCGAAATCGCCCCAATGGGGTGCACTACGCATCGGGTATGCCCAGGTCCCTGAAACGTGACGGTTGTGGGCGCTGAGCGTGCAGTGCGTATCGTTCCCCCAGACCAGCAACACCGGTAGCAGAACAGGGACATCAGCACCGCTAAGAGTCCGCCTGCGGAGGGTTCAGGCCCGAGCACGACGTCCTGTTGCAACCGACCGCGCCAACGGGTTGCTGGCCGACGCGTAGTCCGACGATCTCCGACACCCGGGAGGTAGGAACCGGCGGCCCCCCGCGCCAACAGGGGGCCGCCCGCGTAGTCCGAAAGCCGCTCCACCTCAGATCTGCGCTCTGCGACAAGACACTGACTGATAGGAGAGAAGCCATCGTCACCGCTATCGAGCCTAAAGGGCCGAGCATCCAGCAGTCGAGCTGCCGAACCCATGACCTGGAACTGCTGGTTCCAGGCAGCGCGCGGCCGATGACAAGTCTGCCGTTGATCGGCGCCCTCATCCTCGCGGATGCCGGCGTCTGCCTGGGCAAGGCCGTTCCAAGCTTCATGGACGAACACTTCAGCCCCCTGCGGGACCGGGACCCAGACGGCGACCGGAACTCGACCTGGGGCCTCGCCAAGAAGCTCGCCGCTGCCTGCGTCATCGTGGCTCCGCCGGACAGCTCGGCGGTGACCGGGTGAACGGGCCACTCGACCTGCGCGTCCTCGTCCTGCTGCTCGCCGGGGCGCTCACCGGGTACATCGCGTACCGCCACCCGGCTGTCGGGACCGCCGTGCTGATCAGCGCGGGGGTGGTGACGCTCCTCTACCTGCTGCTGGGGTCGGGACAGCGTGGTGGGCCACCGCCTCCTTGACCGACCCGGCCCCAGCCTCCCGCCGATAGAGCCGGGCCCGTCCCTCTCCGGGGGCTGGCCCGGACTCGAGGGGCGGGCAGCCTCATCAGCATGCAGAGAAGCGCGGGTTGCGCCACTGGTAGCACCAGCGCCCTTCGTCGTCCTTCGCCGGCCAGCTGTGGTCCCAGCCCGAGAAAGTCCGTAGGTGGGCCTCCGGGTCCGGCGTCAGCGATCCGGCCCCTCGCTCCTCCGATTCGGGTTCCACCACCACGTAGCCCGGGGCCAGGATCGTCTTCTCGCTCGCGCCCGGGGCCCTGCCGGCTCGGTACTAGGGGTCCCCTACGCACGCCGCCTCGGTGAGCGTCGCGGCGGTGGTGAACTTGCGCGGCTAACGCTTGGCGGAGTGGGCTTCGTCGCTGCTGTGCTTCGCGCTGTGCTGCGGTCAGCTCGCCAGCGCCTTGTGCCCTGCGGCCTTGAGCAGCGCCGCCACGTTCAGCTCGTCGCCCGGGGCGACGGCGCGGGTCGGACGAGCCTCGCTCGCGGCGACCAGGGCGTCGACCGTCCTGCTGGTGGCCTCGACCCGGGCGACCTCGGTGCGGTGTTCCCACACCTTCTCGGCGACACGGGTTTGCCCCTCGATCATGGCGACGACCACCTGGGTGTGCGCCTGGGTCTCCGGCAGGATGGCTCGGGGCGCTGCTCGCGTTCCAGACGGCGATCACCGCGCCACAGCGGGGCGCACACGGCGTAGACCGCTGCGGTGCCGACCAGCCGCAATAGGGCCCGCAGTGCGGAGTCCGGCGTCCAGGCGGCCACGCCCAGCAGAGCGACGGTCCAGATTACGCTGCAGCACGAGTCGGGCTGAGCGGGGTGGTTCCCTCGTTGGGCGGCAGGCGAAGCCCGATCGCGCCGTTCGTCGGACGTCCAGGATCGGGCTTGCCCGACCGCGAAGCGGCGCCCTTGGGCGTCCTGGATGGCCGGCGAGTGGTGCGATGCCCTCCGAGGGCCGTCCGACGAGGGGGCCGCACCGCGACCCACCACTCCACCACCCAACCACCCGCATCCAAGATCCCCTGCTCCCATCCTCCTCAGCAGGGTGGCCGGGGTGCGGGGCAGAGCCCTGCTCGGTTCTGACCCGTTCGCACCCCTCCTTGATCACACTCCGTGGTGCAGTGCAGACCCACTGTCAGTGCCTGCTGTCACTATGGCGGTCGTGTTCAACTGGCTTCGAGGGGGAGGCTTTTATGCCTTGGGTACGCCCATATGTGCGCTCTGATGGGACACCGGTCCTGGGACATTCGCGGTGGGCTCCGGGTGCCAGACGGGAAATGACGATCTTTGCCGGTTTCGCGTTAGCCGTGGTGGCGTTCGGCAACAGCGATGCGTCGGCAGGAGGTGGCGGTACGGTTCCACAGCCGCAGTCGACGGTGCAGTATCCGATTCGGTTCGATGACATTCCGCCGCCGCGTGTTCGGCCGCAGCCCACGGTGTCGTATCCGATCCGATTTGGGTCTTCGGACGGGAACCGATGACGCGTCGACGGCCGCCGGTGAGGCGGCGTGCGCGGCGTCGCGGCAAGCGCCAGCAGCAGAGAGAAGCCCAGTTGATCGGTTTCCTCACGGTGACAGCTGCGGCCATCATTCTGGTAGTGATGGTGGTCAACTGGCTGCTGGCGCACTGGTGGGTGCTTCTCGTCATCCTGGTCCTCGCGTTGCTCGGGGGTGCCGGCTGGCTCTACAACCGGCAGCAGCAGGCCCGGTGGGATGCTGTGCGTGCGCAGGGCCTGCGCTACGGGCTGCAGCAGCTCGACGCGCTGCATCACGCGCGGTTCGAGGATGCGGTGCGCGATTTGATGCACCGCGATGGTTGCCGGGACGCTCAGCGCGTTGGTGGGGGTGGTGATTTGGGCGCGGACGTGAAAGCGACTGACCCCTTCGGGCGGCGTTGGGTGATCCAGTGCAAGCACCGTCGCAACGGTGCGCAGGGTTCGGCTGTCGGTACGCCGGATCTCCAGGTACTCAACGGGACGGCGCGGCCGGTGCACGGGGCGGATGTCGCAGTAATTGTGACGAACGGCCGGGTGAGTGGGCCGGCCGTGAAGTTCGCAAGGGAGCAGCGATTGCATGTGGTTGACCGACAGACGCTGGCCTTGTGGGCGTCAGGGTCTAAGCCGCTGTGGGAGCTGCTGCGGGCAGTGCCGCCGCCTCGCCGTCCGTCGCAGTTGAGCTGAAGCGTGACGGCGCGGTACGTCCGTAGAGAGAGCTGAGGCCCACGTTGGGGCACTCGGCGATTCTGCTGAGTCCGCTCAACGACAGGGGTCGTCTCAGCTGAAATCGCGACTCCTTCAGGGGTGCGGCCCGCCTGCAAGTGGAACGGAGAAGGCCCCGAGTGCCCGGCTAGGCTGGGTACACGGGGCCTCTGGGAGCAGCTCAGGAGACGTTCGCCGACTGCTTCTTCCAGTGCTCATTGCACACGTCGAGCATCTTTTTGAACTCTTCCCGCGGCATTTTGAGGATCAGATACTCTGCGGCCTCTGTGCCGTTGTCATATGGGAATCGCTTGGGTTGCCGTTGTTCTGCTGGTCCAGTGAGTGCAGGGGGGCTCGGCTGCGGCAGCACAGCAACTGACGGCTGTGTTCTCGGGTCGACGGGCTGCTGATCGACTGCTGCGTATCGTTCTGTCGTTGCCATGGGTTCCGCCGCCGTGCGTTCCTGGCTAGGGGTGTATACCGCGGTATACGTCTCCGCTGGCTTCTGCGGCTCATGGGGTCCCGTCTTGGGCAAGGCCGGCTTCGGGGGATCAGGCTGCTCTTGGTCCCGCTTCCACGTCGCGTACTGCTCCTCCGGGGGCAAAGACGCGTATCGGCGCATGTCCCGAAACGCCGTCAGCTTGCCGGCGAACACGAGTTCCACCATTTGATCGGAGAGGCGCAGCAGCCCGATCCGCTGGTTGAACCACTGCTTTGACTTGCCCATAGCCCGGGCTGCCGCGGCCTGGTTGCCGTTGTGGAGGTCGAGCATGGCGCGTAGGCCGTCGGCCTCTTCAATGGGGTTGAAGTTGGCGCGCTGCACGTTCTCCGAGAGCACCGCTGCAAGGAAGCGGACGCGCGATTCGGTGAGGTCGTGCCGCAACATCAGGTCGAGGGTGTCGAGACCGACCTTGACGGCGGCCCGCCACCGTCGCTCCCCGGCAGCCATCACGTACCGGCAAGCGTCCGGAAGCTGATCGGCGTGTTCGGGGTAGAGCTTGAGGTAGGCGGCCTTGCCCACGGCTACGCAGGGCTGTAGTTGTCCGGACCGCATGTCCTCGCCCAGCTCCACAAGTTCGGTCTCGTCGAAGGTACGCCGCGGATTTAGTGGCGTAGGGGCGACAGTGTCCGGGTGAACGTGGATGAGGTCGGGGCGGCTGGCTCCGGGTACGGCTTCGACCTTGCTCTGTGCAAGGGAGGCGAGAGAGACGCGCTTGCCGGCCATCAGCGACGCCCTCCGTATCCGCGCTCAAGGGCAAGGCGCAGGTAGTCCTGGCGGGCCCGCAGGGTGGTGCCGTTGTCGGCGTACTGGGTTACGACTTTGCCTTCGGCCGCCGCCCGGGTGTGGATCTTGTAACGGCGGATGACGGTCTTGGCACGAGGCCAGCCCTTGGCGTCGATGTAAGCGATGGTGTCGTCGAGGTCGGCACGCCCATCGCGGGGGTCCCACGCATTGATGACTACCGTGTAGGGCAGGCCTCTGGGGACGACTACATGCTCGATAGTGCGAGCGGTTGGGTCAAACGCCAGAGGTTCTGGGGGCATAGGGATGAGGACGTCGTCGGCGACATCGAGGGCGGCAGCAAGGATGTGCTCATTCTCGAGGCTGCCAGGCGTGTCGATGAAGACGTGCTGCCGATCGTTGCTCTCGCCGAGGACGTCGTGGGCCACGGCGGCGAGGTTGACGGTGGTGGTGGTCTTGCCGACGCCGCCCTTCTGGTTGGCGATGACGTGAATCTGGGCGCCGAGGTTCTTCAGGTCCGCAAGGCTGTCTGGATCTTCATGAGCGGTGGCGAAGTCGAAGGGCAGGTCGTCACCGACGCGGTCGGCCCACCAGATCGTGGACCCCTGTGGATCGGTAGAGACGACGAGGACTGAGGAAGGCATGGTGCTCCACTCCGTGTGCTTCCCAGAGCGATGGGCTCCGGTACTCGGACTGGGGGTAGCTTCTCAGATCAGCCACGTGAGGTCATGTATTGGGCCTGGAGCAGTAGAGGCCGTCATGTCCGATATACCCAAGACATCATGGAAACGGCGAAGTCATGCGCCCGGTGTGGTGGCAGTCCGCGTAGCAAACGCCAGAAGGTCACGGCATCGACGAGCCCGCAAGGAGGGTGGCCCTCGGGTGGGTATACCGCGGTATACCCACCCGAGGCTGCTGGGGACATCGATCCAGGGACAAGCCTCAGACAGTCAGGCTCTTGAACAGTGCAGCGATCCGACTCTCGAGTCGGATCGCTGCACTGCGCTTCAACTTCCGACAGCTCGCAGGTGGCGTCCGGCGGGGCCGCGGTCCTCGAATAGGGAGGGGGCGAGCCGGAAGTGCTTTACGCTGCCCACACTGCCGGTAATCTCCAACCATCCTGCCTCGAGCAGCTCCTTGCGGGTGCGAGAGAGCACCGGCGGGGTCATCCCTGCAGTAGCGGCAAGCTCGCTGGCCTTGATCATGACCGTTCCGTCGGGCCGCTGCTCTGAGGATGCGTAGAGCATCACGACGATCCGCTGGTTGGGGCTCAGGACGCGTCCCGTCTTCCTCAGCAGGTACTGCACGTCTTCCGCGTCGTGAATCCTCATCAGGCCTCGCCCTTCTTCCGACGCCGGCGGTCACGGGGCTCGCGCACCCTGGTCTCTGGCGGGTTCCAGTCCTTGACAGCTTCACGGTGAGCGAAGCCCGTACCGATGAAGGCGAGGTAAGGCGTGCACCGGTAGAAGGTAGTCCGCCCGAGTCCGCCTGCCTCAACCAGCAGCCGAGCCTGCTTGAGGACCTTCACCACCCTGGATAGAGCATCCGGGCTCATCCCCAGTTCCGCCGCGATATCCGCACCCGTACGCATGATGGCTTCCTCGCTCGTCTCCGTGGCGAACCAGTACCAGACGAGGACCCGAAACTCCCTGTCGGTCAGGCCTGAAGCGGCCGAAGCCAGTTCCCGGCCCTTGCGGATGCCCACGTTGATGTGCGCTCCGTCGAACGCGTAGTTGGCGCGATACACCTCCTCGAACTCGCCTGTGTCCTGATCGACCAGGGCGAGGATCTTCCGCGCCTGCTCTGCCATGTGAAGGCCGTCCCTACAAGTCGGTATGGGGCTCGGTAAGCGATCAGACTCGGGGAACAGATCACTTACCAGGAAGAGCATTACCACATTGCTAAGCGATCCCGCTGGATAGTCGGATCGATGTGCCACATGAGCAGTTCGCTCAGGGGCACCTGATCCGATCCCAGAGTCGGGTTGACCCGCTTCTGTAGTCGGGTCAACCCGTTACCAGCATCGGATCAACCCGATCTGTGAGTCGCCAAAGGTGACTCCCCGATCGGGTATGCCGTCTCCTCGATCGGATCAGAACGGGTGTTTGCGCAGGTCAGCGGCGCGTTGAAGGCTGCGACTTCTTAGTGCATGAAGGACGTTAGGCTCGCGGATCTCCAGCAGGCCCTGCGGGCCGGCGCAAGCGCCGGTCCTCGGGCGTGTCGGCTACTCAGCTTTGATCAGTGCGGGCAAGTGAAGCCGCGCCAACGCAACAGCATGAAGCGTGGCTGGCGCTTTCTGTGGCTGAGGTGGCATACGCGCGCCTGAACAGTCAACCTTGCCACCGTCGTGGCGGACTTGCTGGGGCTGAGGTCTTGACGAGGGTAGTTGGGAGCTGTTGTGCAAAGTCGGCTCTCACCCACACCGTCAAGCGCGGCGCCTGGGTCCGCCTCGGGGTCGACGTCGCCGCGGACGGCGGCGACGAGTTCACCATCTACCGGTGCGTCGGCGACGCGATAGAGCACCGCCACCACTCCAGCGGCAACGAACGACAACCAGGTCAAGGTCGCCCAGCGGATCCTGGAGGAGATCGAGCAGGCGCAGCGCCTGGCCGACGCCCTCGGCTCCACCGCTCCCGTCCGCGTCAAGATCGACCAGAACGGCCTGGGCCACGGCGCCGTCGGCATGCTCAAGACCTGGGCAGAGAACGGTCGGCACCGCGCCGACATCGCTGGCGTCATGGTCTCCGAGTCCCCCGGCCACGACGATCCCGGCGCCGTCACGCGGCCCTTCAAGAAGCGCGACGAGATGTGGCTCGCCACCCGCGCGCTCCTGCAGCCCGACCCGGGCACCGGCGTCGGCCGGCTCCGGCTGCGCACCGACCGCAACGCCGCGATCCAGCTCACCACCCCGAAGCTGCAGTACAACAGCGGCGGCCACACGGTCATCGAGTCGAAGAAGGCGATGCGCGCTCGCGGCATGAAAAGCCCCGACCGCGCCGAAGCCGTCCTCCTGGCCGTGTACGAGCCGACCCCGATCATCCGCCGCGGCGGCGAGCTCCTGGTGTAACGGATCGGCCCGGACCGCTTGCCCCTCCTCATACCAAAATAGGACAAGGAGTCCGGGGAGGGCGCACGTCTGTGTGGCAGATCCGAAAGGGAGGGGTGGTGAGACACCGGGGATGGAGAGGGAGATGGCGCACCTCGCGGTCAGTTACCTAATCGTTATGAGAGAAGGTTCCCGGAGACCACCCGGAGGACGTCACGCAGAGTTACCACATCAAGTTGGTTCGATGACAACCATCTTGATACCTAGGCCAAAGGCTGACCGGTCGTCAAACCCCTTACACGGGACGCCGATCGCGGCCCCAGCAGGAAGTTCGGCACCCGTCGGTCTCGGTAGACTTGTCTCCAACGACAAAGGGACCCCTGCTACCCAGCACTCGGCCTGAGAAACCGTGCTGGTGGGGTCCCTATGTCGAGCTCACTCAGTCGCGAAACACAAGGAGCTTCAATATGAATCGTAATGCAGGTACCAGCGGCCGCGGCAACCCTCCGCCGCCGTGGTGGCAACCGGCTTCCGGCTGGTGGCGCCGAAACCGTAAGGCCATCCGTCGCCGCTTCGTCCTCGGGGTGGCCTATGGTGCTGGATCCGGTGTCGGCGGCTTCGTCATCGCCTGCCTGATCTGGCTGGTCCAGACCCGATAGCTCCTCCGCTCAAATGCACGGGGGCCCACCTGAAGCGGGCGGGCCCCCTCTTGCGTGCGCGAGGCGGCTCGACGTCCGCGAGCACGGCCTGAGCCTGTACGACCTGGGACCCGCTGCGAGATCGACAATCACCTGAAGCGAACCACCGGCGGCGAGGTCTCGACGCCCGCGTCGGGCCGGACGCGGCTGCCATCGGCTGCCTATCGGCAGCGGCCGCCATGATGGGTGCGTGGACTACAGCCTCGTCATCGCCGCCGCACACGCTGCCGGGCCCTGCCCGCCCGGCGAGGAACCCGCGTGGGGCCGCCGCGTGCACGCCCTCACCGTCGAGCTGCACCTAGTCGCTCAGCAGGCCGCGCAGGACATCAGCCGCCTGGAGAGCGCCTCGCGGTTCGTGGCGTTCCTGGAGAAGGTCGAGATCGAGGAGTCCAGCCGGCGGGGCCTGTTGACCCTGCGAAACCCGGCGGGGGACACGGAGCACATTCGCACCGAGCAGCAGGAGACCGACCGCGGCCGCGACCTGATCGAGCGGGCCCGCGCCCTGCAGGGCCGTTGGGTGCTGGTCTTCCGGTACAACGAGAAGGCCTCCGCCACCAAGCAGGTCCGCATGCTCGCCCACCTCATGGACCTGGGCGATGGCGCCATCGCCGTGAACCTCGCGAAGAAGATCCTCACCGACGACGCCGGCGGCGCCGTCCCCCGCGCGCAGGCCGCATGGGCGCAGGCTGGCCTGCCGGATGCCGGGGCCATCACGGTGGAGCAGTTGGAACAAGCACGCACGGCTCTGAAGGCGGGCTGATCCGCGCGCTCAGTTGGAGTCGTGCTCCTGGCCGTCCGCGTCGTCCTCATCCTCGGGGCCGGAGGCGTAGCGCTTCCAGGCCAGGTGCGCGGCGTACACCACGGGCGCCGCAAATGGGAGCTTCTCGGCGAACTCGTCGAGGAAGGCATCGGCGGTCTCGGACTGGAAGGACACCTGCATGAGCGCGAGGACCCACACCAGGCCGCAGAAGTAGACGAACGCCTGCATCTGCCATCTGCGCGGTATGAAGCCGGCCTGGGAGCTGGTGAAGTCGCGCACGGCGTCCGCGAGCGCGGCGACCTCCTCCTCGGTGGGCTCCTGCTGGGTTGAGACGGCCGACCGGTGGGCCTCGTTGAGAAGCTGGTTGACGCGTGCGCGGTCGTGGAGGGCCAGCGCCTGCATGAAAGGAAGCACGCTGCGGCCCATGGCCTCCAGCGTGGCCTGCGGGGGCACCATGGCCAGAAGGCCGCGGGACACCTGGGCGAAGCCCTCCCGGAAGGCTGGCCTGGCCATCGCGGCTTCCATCAGCGCGATGAGGGCGGGGTCCTCGAGGACGGAATCGGTCGCCATGGCGCTCACCTTCCCACAGACGCTTCACCCCTCGGTCTGTAACGCGAAAGCCCACTGCCCCGTCTGTAGGGGTGACGTCCCCGGGGAGGCAAGGAAATCGAGCAGTCTCCCCGCGGGCGCCGACCAAGCCGGACCTTGGATAACAGCAAGAAGCGCGGGAGGCCTCCGTGGGGCCCAGCCCCGCCCCCGGGTCGCCTTGGGGTCGTACTAGGACCGTATCGGGCCTGCACGGACCGACTTGGTCCGACACGGACCGAGACGAGACCCGCAGCTGGCCGGGGGAGGGGAGCCTGCTCGCTTCTTGCTGTTATCCAACTCGGTCCTCGTCACCCCCGTCGGACGGAGAGACATCGAGGGGCCGCTTACCAGCCGACGGCCGGCCCGGCGGCTTGTCGCCGGCGGGCATCCAGATCTCCTTGGAGACGAAGACGATGCCGGACGCCACAGTCACAGCCACTGTCGGCGAACAACCCGCGAGGATCAGCCCTCCGACGATCGCAGCCACCATGACCACGACGACAAGACGCTGACGTACTGACATCACGAACTCCCTGATCGAGGCAGAAACGGCGACGGGCTCGTCCTGCGCCCTGCAAGGGCCCGCCGAGTGATCACGACCGTGGACATCCGTCCACGAAACGCGGAATCTAAGGACTTCGAACCCGCCACGACAAAGCACCGCATCGTTCGTGCAGGTACTTGCCCTAGTACCGCGGGTAACAGCCTGCTTCAGCCTCCGCCTCGGGCGATCAAGACAACAACCAGCAACCTCTTCATGAGGGACATAGACAGATCCAGTCAGTGGTCCGGACGAGATGTACGGCTCACGCGCTTGCCGACGCGTAGATTGAGCCGCCCCCTACCCTTCATCAGCCCTGGTCGGCCCGTACATAGCTCTGACGGGTCATAGGACTTTAGGCCCGAAGGGGGTGTTGCACACGGCAGTTGACCTCTTAGCTTGCATCTAGCGATCGAGACGACTCCACAACGGTCCGGACGAGTCTGTGATCCCGGGGCTTGTCGTTGCCGCGATGAGCCCCGCCCCAGGTAGAAGCCAGTGCGTAGGGTGTCGGGCATGTCCCAGCCGAACTCGCGCACCACCGATGCCCTGCCCGTGATCGGCGCCTTCCTCCAAGCGCAGCAGGACGCAGGGTATGCCGCCGAGACCGTCAGGCTGCGTGGCACGCTGCTCACCGAGTTCCTGGAGCACATTCTCAACGAAGAGAAGGTCGCCTCCCTCACCGCCGAAGAGCTTGTCGAGCCCGAGCGCGCGGACTCCTGGCTCGACGCGGCCGACGCTGGCGAGACCAGGCGCCGCAACACCCTCACCGGCCCGGACGCCGCCGCTGCGTACGACTCCCAGCGCGCCCGCATCCAGACGTACAACGCGTTCGTTGACTACCTCGCCCTCTCCGGCCTGTCCCGGCCCTACCCAGCCTCCGGCCACGGCGACCGCCTGGAGGCGGAGCAGGCCTACAAGCTGCTGCGCACCCTCGCGGTACGGAGGCCCACCGGCGCCAACGCCGCCACCGCCATCCGCACCGCCGCGGTGGCCGCCCTCGTTGCCGCGACCGGCCGCTCCGTGCCCCAGCTCCAGCAGCTGAACGTGACCGACGTTGACCTGGAGCGCCGTCCCGTACCCGTGGTGAGGATCGCCGACTTCGACCACCCGCTCGACGCCCACAGCGTGGAAATCCTGCGGCGCTGGCTCGACGTGCGCGCGGGCATCACCAAGGCCCTGGAGGGCAGCGACCCGGGCTTCCTGTGGATCCCGACGAAGCCCGGCCGCGAGCGCGCCGGTGTCCAGCCGCCGAAACCAGGCCTGACCCGGGCCGCCGTGCGCACTCTGCACGCCGCGCACCGCTCCCTCGTCCTGCAGGTGATCGGTGTGCCCCTGCGGCCGTACGCCCTCCTCCCCCGCCGGTGACGCTGCTACCGTCGATCTTCTCCGAGAAGGTCTCCACCCGCGTCAAGACCCGGCCCGAGCTGCAGAAGGCTCTCAAGCTGGCGTACGACATCAAGGAGGCCGCCCTCGACCAGGAGGTCATCCTCACCGTCCACGAGCTCAAGCGCCTCGCCCACAACGCCGCCGAACTGATGACCCTCTCCGGCCAGCTCCAGGCCGCCGGCATGCAGCTCGAACTCCTTACCGGCCCGCTCATCGGCATCTACGACCCCAACGGAATGAGCGCGATGTTCTTCGCCGTCGGCGCGCACTTCATCGTCGCCGCCCGCACGGCCGCTGACGGCTGATCGGTCCCGGGCCGGTCTTGGTTCTCTCGGTTATACTGCGCCTTCACTCCCCGGAGAATCACTCTGAGCGAATAATCGAACACGTTCGAGCATGCTTCCCTACCCTGCAACTCCCCGTTGCGGCGACCGGACTATCTTCGCGATCTTCGGAGCTACTTCGATCTCCGCAGCAAATGACCCTTACGCGGGTGAGGTCGGGCTTCGCCTCTTCGGCGGGTGGCGGGATAACGGGCGGGCCGTTGGGTTCGGGGTCCACGACCGGCTGCGTCTCGGCCGCGGGCGGCTTGGTCTCCGGTGCGAGCTTGCAGGTGCGACCTGCCGTTCTCGGACAAAAGGGGACTATCGCGGTCGTCACCATTCCTCCGAAGCGCTGTGGGGTTGAGGCAAAGCGCAACCCCCTTCACAGCCCAAACGTCAACGGCCGCGTTCTGTTACACCCCTACGCTGTGCCGAGCGCCTGACTGGTTCCGGATCGCGGGAAGGCCCTGCTCGTCCACCGGAGGGGGCGGAAGAGCAGGGCCTGCGGTTCCGGCCTACCAGTGGATGCTTTGGTTTTCCGCTGTGACCTGGACGGTGGCCTCTTCCACCGCCGGCGTACCAGCGGCGTGCCAGCGGCCGAGCTGCTCCTCGACTGCGTCCCACAGGGAAAGTGGGCCGTTCTGGCGGACGATCCAGCGGCCGTCCTCTTCGTGAAGCGCGGCGAAGGAGCCGGATTCGGCGTCGACCAGGACCTCCTCATCGTGCTGGTCCAGGCGCAGCCTCAGTTGTTGCGCGGTCGGCACGGCGAACTGTGCGACGAAGCGTGTTGTCCAGTCGGTCAGAACGTGGGCGCCGATGGAGGCCTCGCGCTCCTTGCCGGCGCTGAGGTCCGGGAGGATGCCGAGCGTGGGTGGAAGGTGGGGGCGGGCGAGCATGAAGCTGACCTGTCCGCCCAGCACCGGCCCGGATGCCGTGCCGTCCTCGTGAACCGTCAGCCGGACCAGTTCGGACGCGTTCAGCCAGCCACCGATGGTCGTCAGGATCTGTCCGCCGGGCCGGGTCTGTTCGAGCCAGGGCGCAGGCACCGTGCGTACGGCGCAGGTGGCGATGATCCGGTCGTACGGCGCGTTGTCGTTATCCCCGAGGAGTCCGTCGCCCGTCAGGAGGTTGGGGAATCTACCGAGCCGGCCGAGGGCTTCCCGAGCCTGTTGGGCCACTCCCTCGTCGTACTCGATCGAGGTGACATGGTCGTCGCCCAGGCGCGTGCAGAGCACCGCAGTGGAGTAGCCGGTGCCGGTGCCGATCTCCAGTACCTTCATGCCCGGTTCCACCTGCAGTTCTTCCAGCATGCGCAGTACGAGCGATGGGAGCGTGCTGGAGCTGGTCGGCTCCCGCATGATCTCGCCGTGGATGTCCGTCGGCTTGATCGTGCCCGCGATCTGGGTCACCAGGGACTCGTCGGCGTAGCAGGCGGTGAGCCAGTCGTCCCTATCCTTGAGGACTGGAGCCCAGGCGGAAGGTGACGCGCCGGGCACCACGCGGAAGAACCCGCTGCGCAGGAACTCATGCCTGGGGACTGCTGCGGCGGCGCGCTTCCACGGCTCTGTGCGCAGGGAGCCGCTGGCCGTCATGGTGTCGATGAGCTGCCGCAGGAGCTGGTCGTGGTCGCTCACGGCTTCCTTTCCAGTAGGTCGGCCAGGGCTGCGCACATCGGCAGACCGGTTTCGGTCTCCAGCCAGTACCACTGGCCAGAGGGGTTGCATTCCAGGAACCACCATCGCCCTTCGGCATCCACCGCGAAGTCGAAAGCTCCGAAGAGAAGCCCGTAGTGGTCCAGGTACTCGTGGAGCGCCAGCTCGATGTCCGGGGGTGTCGGCACAGGGGTGTAGCGCAGACGGTTGTAGTCGGCCCGCCAGTCGAGGAGGCCGGAGTCGATCCGGACGCAGAACGTGTGCCGGCCTATGACGGTCACGCGGACGTCTGCCGTTTTCGGCACGAGCTTCTGGAACAGGTGAGCGGTGCCGGCTACCTGGTCGTCGATGTCTGCGGTTGTCACCTCGGCGATCTTGACGACAGAGGAGACGTTGTCGACCAGGTACACGGGGTTGGACAGCGGCTTGTAGATCACCGGGCTGTTCCGCTCGATGAACGCTCTCGCAGCGTCGGGGGCCGACGTGATGAGCGTGGGCGGTACCTTGAATCCGGCCTTCACCGCGGCGGTAAGGCCGGACGGTTTGAACTCGGCGTCCCCGATGTAGTGCGGGTGGTTCACGTACAGGCAGTCGGGAAGCGACGCGATCACCCCACCGAGGCCGTAGCGGGCCTGGCTGATGGCGAATCGCGCGTCCTGCTCGTCGAGGTGTGGGAAGGCGAAGCCGGTCGGGCGCCGATAGTAGAGCGCGCGCACGTTGGCCAAGTCGGCGGTGCGCGACGGAGTAGTCAGGCGCCCTCGAAGACCGTCCTGGGTGATCTCTGCCTCCACCGACAGTGATGCGGGGAAGTCCCCCGAGTCGAACCGCACGACCGGGACGCCCCGGTCGTGCAGCTCGCTGATCACCACGTCGGCAGTGGGGTCGTTCAGGCTGGTGACGACCAACACCGGACGTGAATCACTCACTGGTCGTTGTCGCTCCCGGTGTCGCTGTCCTGGGTGCTCCCGTTGCCGTCGGGGCTGGTGCCCGTGGCCGGCGAGGTGCCCGTGCTGGTGCCGTGGCCCGGCATTTCCATCACCTGCCCGGAGCCGTCGAAGAACACGGCGGTCTGGGTGCTCCGGTCCAGCTCGACCCGGGCATAGCCGGGGGCCATCGTCGGGTACGGCGCCATGCGGCCGATGCCCCACGGCTTCGGGGTGGTGGTGCCCTGCGGAACCGCTGTGCTCGCGGGCAGGCGGTCGGAGTGGACGAACATCACGTCTCCTCTGGGTCGCAGTTGCGATGGGTGAGCGGGCCCGCTGCAGAGGTGGAGCCGGGGGCGGCTCCGCGGGCCCGCCCAACGCCGGCCGCCTGTCCTTCGTGTGGATCGGCCGACGCGTCTGGCCCCGGCGCGGGGCGGTGACTGCTCCGTGGGGGACACGATTCGGTGCATCTCCCCGCGCCGGGAGTTGTTGCCTGCCCGGGGGCCGCAGAGCTGTAGTCATCACGGCCACCGGGCAGGGGTCTATGCGGCCGTCTCCAGCTCGCGCAGTAGGTCGTCCACAGTGAGTACGCGCACGGAGGAGAGCCGCCGCACGAGTTGGGAGGCGAGCACGCGCGGGGCCCGGGGGTCGTCGAACTTCAGCGGCTCGGCCGGCTGCTCTACGACCTCGACCCGGTTGCCAGGGGTGAGGCCGTAGACGGTGCCCATCACGCCGTACAGCGGCGCGCTTGCTGCCAGGAGCACCTTCGGCTCTCCGTCCATGTGCGGGCACAGTTTCTGCGTGGTGCGGACGTGCCGGGCGCACACGGGGGGCTGGTTCGTCAGCAGGAGCGACGACGCCGGGTCCTGGTCCTTGGGACCGGTGAGGAAGATCAAGCCGAGCGGGGTCCGGGCTGGCCGCGTGCAGACCTGGCAACGGCTCGCGAGCATCGTCGCCATCTGCCGGTACGGGTGCATGAACTTCCACTGCGGCTCGCCGGTCGGCATGCCGTTCTGGTCGAAGCTGAACGAGCAGCGCGCCCAGAGCATGTTGCGCACGGGCCGATCCCGCGGGTCCTCGTCGCCGTAGAACAGGCGGAGTTCGCTGCCGCCACGACGGCGGAGGAGGTACAGGTTCGCGGGCCCGGCGTCCTCCCCCTTGCGCTGGGTGATGAAGGGGATGACCTCCCGCTCGTGGGTGCTGCTCATCGGCGGGGGGAACGTGATCACGCCTGCTCCTTCGGGCGCCGGGCGGCGCCCACCTGTTCCAGTGAGTTCTGCACGACCCATCGCGCTGGTCACGACTCCTCCGGCAGGGGTGTGGCTGGGAGGGACTGGTTCTCCGGCTCCTCGGCGAGGCACTGGACCGCCACCAGGCGGTCGAGCAGTTCCTCGAGCGTCCACGCCATGCGTCGGATGTGCCCGACGGCCCTACGGTGGTCGCCGGGCAGCTCCTCGGATCGCACGGTGCGGGCCCGTTCGACGAGTTCCGTGACTCGCTCGTCTTGTGTGACCTGGGCTGCGTCGGCGAGGCGTACGAGCCGCATCAGGTGGCCGCGGAGTCGGAGGGCGCTGTCGTCGACCTCGGCCTCGGTCGGTGTGTAGTCGTCGACTACGCGCGCGATGTCGTCGAGTAAGTGGCCATCGACGTACGGGGCCCATGTCTGGACCTTCTGCAGAACCCAGCGCAGTCGATCCGGGTTGAAGCGGTCGGCTTGGGCAGGCCGGACGGGGTGGGTCCAGCGCGGGGCCTGGGCGGGGGCGCTCACGCTGCCGTCCCCGCGGGTAAGGCGAGGGTGCACCAGGTCTCGGCACCGCCCTTGCCGGTCCCCCAGGCTCCTCCGTGCTCCTCGACCAGGTGCTGGACGAGGAGGAGGCCGCGGCCCGTCTCGGCGTCGGGGTTGTCGTGGTGCTGGGGTGCGGCGGATCCCGGCTCACCGTCTTCGACGGTCACGCGCAGGTAGCCGTCTTCGATCTCCAGGCGCAGCGTGATTTCGGTGGTGCTCGTGTGCAGCAGGGCGTTGGTCCACAGCTCGGAGACGATGAGCATGACGTCCCCGACCAGGTCGCCGAGTCCGCAGAAGTTCAGCTTGGCCGCTGCGATCCTGCGCATGACGCCGACGCGCAGGGCGTCCTCGTGGCGGGGAGGGGCGCCGCGTCTGCGGGGGGCGACGGTGATCCGCTGGTGCAGCACGTTCCCGGCCGGTGCGGCCGGGCGGAATGTGGCGGTGCCGTCAGCGCGTCGACAGGTGCGCTGAGGGCCCGCGAGTGGGGTCGTCGTCATGGTCGGCTCCATGTCGCAGGTCGAGTGACGACATGCTGGCCCCACAACAAGGCCCCAACTAGCATGAGTTCAGGCTAGTTGGGGCCAATGGTTGACTCTGTGTCACTTCTGCGAGGTCAGCCAACTCCCGTAGGAGAGGAAGCTCTCCGGGAGGCGCCGGTGGGCCGCCTCGAGGCTGGCGTACGTGTCGCGCACCAGGGGGTGGTACTTGGCCTGCTGGGGTGCCGTCTTGCGGGCCTTCAGGAGGCTGGCGAATGAGGCGTCCAGGCGTCCCGTCCACATCTGCGCCCGCGCCACCTCGGCCCAGTGGTGACTCGTACGAGACTTCGGCCAGTCTCCGGGGATGACGAGGTTGTTCGCTGCTTCCACGGCCTTGTCGTACTTGTCAAGTTCGGCGAGGACCGCCACGCGGTGGACCCGTACGTTCGTGCCGCCGAAAGCCATCCAGAGCACCTTGGGAGACTCACCGGTCCGGGCCGCGATGGTCTCTGCCTCCTCGAGGTGGCCCAGCGCCTGGTCCTCGCTGTGGGCCCGGCCGGCCATCACAGAGCCGCCCAGGTGAAGCTGCCCAGTCACAACGTCCCGCTCCCACGAGGGGTCCGCCTGGTTGATGGTTCGCAGGCCGAGGTCGACGAGCCGCTGTCCGGTGCGGAACTTGCCCTCCCGCAGATACGTGAGGGCACGGAAGTACTGGTAGGCGCCGCCGAATACGGCGCTGCTTGCCCGCTGGGCGGCCCAGTCCATCCGAGTGAGCGCGAGCTGAGCGAGATCCGCGTAGCCCAGTTTCGTCGCCACGTCGTACGACGTGCGGTAGAGCGATGCGAGGACCAGCCAGCCGTCGCTGCTTCCGTGCGTGTGTGCGGCTGTGGTGGTCTCCTCGATGAGGCCGGCCACCTCGCTGGCGGCCTGCTTGATTTCGCCGGCGCGGACGGCGGCGCACAGCGCTTCGGAACTCTCGTGCAGCTCGGTGAGCGGGCGCGGCGTGATCTCGGGGTCGGCGCCCAGGTCGTAGACGTCCAGCGCCTCGCGGATCGGCGCTATCAGCACGTCGAGTTCATCAGCGCGCAGGTCCTCGGCGTAGGGCTGCCCGACGATGGTGGCGACTTCCACGCGCATGGCACGGGCGCAGCAGGCGACGACGTGAGGGGTGGCAGCCAGGCGGCCTTGCTCGACTTTGATCAGCGTGTTGTACGGGACTCCGGAGAGGTCGGCCAGCGCTCGTTGCGTGATGTGGCGTTCTCGTCGGAGACGCGCGATTCGCACGCCGGTGTGGTCTTGAGGGAGAGCGTGCATACTTATCTCCTGTTCTGCTTCGACACCAGAACAGTACCCGCGGTCGGCTCCGCGGGTCACGGACGAACCCCGCTCCCTGCAGGAGCGGGGTTCTTCGCTACAACTCCTTATTTAGTGGGGTGTTGGCTCAGCGAGACGGCCAAATCTTGGACAACGGCCGACCTGCGTTCCACAGCGAGCGGAAGCAGGCCGCCCGAGCAGTGCTCCAGAGGACACTGGACGCGTAGCGCAGCGTTTACCCACGCACGACGAAGGGCCCGGCGCGCCAGCCTCCCTAGGGCGATCCCGGCATCGTGTTCAGGGGTCATGGGGGTGGTCTCCTGGTCGCGGTCGGATGCGGCGGGCGGGTGGTCAGTTGAGGTTGGCGGTGGCGTTGTCCTCCCAGCCGTCGACCCGCTGGAAAGTAGCCGTTCATGGAACGGAAGTGCCGGGCCTATCCGCCCTGGTCGGCGATCGGCACGGCGTCCTTGCCCTTCTTGCGGGCGGTGGTGGCACGCCGATGCGAAGGGAGAGTGGCCGGTCCACGCGAGCGGGACGCCGGCGCGGACGCGCTGATCCGCTTGATAGCCCTGGTGACGGAGTCGGGGACCATGCCGCCGGTGACGTGGTCGTGCCGGTCGATGCCGACGAACGCGGGCGAGTCCGGCTCCGACCACCGCGGCGGGGCCTCGGCGGCGAGGCGGCCCCGGTACGCCTTCCACGCCTCCACCGGGCTGAACGTCGAGCGGGCGGCGCTGTACCTCACCTCCCTGCCGGCCAACGCGTTCAAGTTTGCCCGGCTGGTCGTGGAGGCCGACGGCCGCAAGAAGGCCGATGAACTGCGCACGGAGGTTTGACGGCGAACTGCGCGGCCTTACCATCGCTCTGTCCCGGGCGGTTCCGCGCGGCGTGCGCATGGGCTGGTGGCCAGAGGGCACCCAAGCGCCCATCACGCCCCAGTACGACCCCGACCAGCCGTCCTGGCAGAAGGCCATCGCCTACACAGTGACCAACGACAACGTGGCCGTCTTCCGCGCCGCCTTCCAGCGGCTGAAGGACGTCACACGCTGACCTGGAAACCGCGGCGGGCGCCCAGCTCCCCACAGGTGCGTCATTGTCCACAGAGCATCCGGCGTATCTGCACTTAGTGAGACGATCACTGCCCGACCGAACGAGATAGGGGGAGCGGAGTGTCCCTGCCAGAGATGTTTAAGTCCTTGAGTTCGGCCTTGGATTCGACGGACCGGTCCCGGGTCATGGTGGCCGCGTGGGAGACGTTCGACGTGGCCGAACGGGTCGCGGGGGCCGTCGCATTTGAAGAGGGCAGCGACGAGCTTCGAGCCCTGATCGCTGCACAGGCGAGCGCGGCCGGCCGGGATCTGCTGCCGCTGCCTGAGACCGGTCAGCCCATCGATGTGCCGTCTCCATCGCCCGGTGCGGAAGGCCTCGCGCCATACGTGCACCTGCTGCAGCATGCCCGTGAGGCTCTAGAACGCACAGCCGCCGGGCCCGGGCTGGCGGAAGAGGGCCGGGCGGTGATGCAGGAAGCCGCCGACAAGGCCGCGACCGCCGCCGAAGCGCTCCTCGCCACACGGGAGCGGTAGACATGCCCCCCACTCTGGGGGAGCTGTATGAGGCGGCCAGCCGGAACCTGCGGACGGCGGCCGCCGCTCCCCTCGCGCCTGACGACCCGCACAGGCAGGCCGCAGTGGTGCGACTGCTGGGCGAACTTGTCGGACACCTGCAGAGCGCACTTGAGCACGTCGGCGAGCGCCCCCGGCGGGTGAACCCGGGGCCCGCCACCCACCTGGCCGCGGCCCAAGGAGCCCTGCGCCGTACGGCCAGGCGGTTGCCTACGCCTGAGGACGAAACCCTGGGCAACACAGCGTTGGCCCGGACGGTGCAAGCCGTGGCCGCCGTGCAGGACCTCATCGCCAGCCACCGCGGCCAGGACGGCGCTCCGGTGACTCCGTACGCCCTGGCCTTCACCGAACAACCCGCCCGCGCCTACCTGGTGCACAGCACGGCGGACCTGGCCTGGGGTGCGGCTCGGGTGGCTCAGGCACTGAGCGAGGTCATCAGCAACGAGGGAACTGCAGTTCAGCTGTACGTCGCACGCGGAAGCCTTGACCAAGCCTCGGTGTTCGGCCGTGACGCCGGCAGACACAACAACTCTGCCCTGGCAGCGTTTCCACTCGCATTGCCGCTCGATCCCCGTCCAGCTCTGCCGACCGACGCCACCGGAACGATTCCCGCGCATCTCGCCGACGACTGCGAGCGCCTGTCGCGGGCCGCCTTCGAGTCCTTGCACGGCCGCGGTCAACCCAGCCTGAGCGGATCGGACCTGAAGCAGCTGGCCCGATGGCGCGCGATGAACAATCTGCTATGCGGCCGTGCCCTCCTCCAGGCTGCTGCGCACGCCGACTCGGAGACGGCCGAGGGACTGCGGCAGGCTGCCGACCGGCTACGGACAGCGGCGCAGGTCTGGGAACAGTCCGCGGCCCGCTGGGGCCGGATCGTCGATCTCGCCGATCCCCGCGCCCATCCCAAGCTGCCGCTGCCCAGCTACGACGTGGCACGCGGGGGCCAGCTCGCGCCAATGCCCAAGACGTCCCCGCACCCCGCCCTGCTCATCGCGCATGCGAGCGCGACTCGCATGGGGCAGCTGCTGTACGGCATGGCCTGGAACCCGGAGACGCCGGGCCGCCCGCTCGAGCGGGACGTCCGTGAGGTCCTGGCAGACGCCGGGGGTCTGGCCGAGCTGACACAGACGGTTTATCGGGCAGCAGCAACCGGGTGGCAGCTGGCCGTGGCCATGCCCGCCGCCATCGGGCGTATCAAGTCCACCCTGGTGACCGACGACATCGACCACAGGCCCCCGGACTCCGCATACCGCTTTTACCCGGTGCCCGATCATCAGGTGAGGCGACTCACTGAGCGCTACGAAAATGTGGCGCAGGCCGAGCAGGCGGCCGCCGCCAGCATCCTGCGTACGGCACCCGAGACGGGAATGGATACCGCGCGTGCCCAACTGGACGCGGCCGCCCACCGACAGATCCAATGCGGTCAGCCGTGGCTTCCCGGCGAGACGACAACGAAACAGCCGGAGAACAAGCGCCCCTCACCCCAGGCGGCTCGGTCACGGTCGACCACGGTAATCACGCCTGCCCGCCAGCCGACCGCGACCGCGAGGGACAACTCGACCACCCGGCGCGGGACGCCAGGGCCGGACGGCCCCACGCGGCAGGCACAGCACCTCCGGCGAAGCGAGACCGACCCAGGCGAAGGACACAAGTCCACCCAACGATGAGCAGGGGCCCTGCCTCCGGGCGGCAGGGCCTCTGCTCGATCAGTGTCAGCAGGTGGGGGTGGGGCGCGTGGGACGGTGCGCGCTCCCGCTGGTCACTTGATGAGGGTCCGCAAGGCGGCGGTACTGGCGCCAGCGGCGGTGAGTCCGGCGATCACGGCGGCAGCCGGGTGGGCGCCGGTGATGGCGGTAAGGCCGCCGATGATGAGGCCCAGGACGAGCGCGGTCAGCAGGACGACCGCGGTGTGCAGGGGGAGGAAGGGTCCGGAGTCGGCGAGCTGGGAGTTCTGTCGACGTGTCATGGATCGACCTTGCAGCATCGTGCGCCGCTGACCTGCACGGATCGAACGATGCGGATGACATGTGATCAGGTGAGGGCCAACGCGGCACAATCCAACAGTTCCACAGAACGACCGTCACCAACTCGATGCGTTCATGATTGTCCGTGCAAGTTCCGTCTTGTTCCGTGGATCGGCCTCTAGCCTACTGGGCACCGAGCAATAGGGGGCACCAGGCATGACGGACACCACCAACGCGATGCAGGGGTCAGGCACGTTCGATGCCCGGCTAGAGCAGCAGGCGCAGCACCTGCGCCGGCTGAAGGTGGAACGCGGTGACCCGTCCCTGCGCCGGATTGAGGCGCGGGCGAAGCAGATCGGCAACGGTGCAGAGTTACCCATCGCCACCCAGAGCGCTGCCTTCGCAGGTACAAGGTTCGTGACCCTGGACAAGGTCATGCTGCTGGTGCGGACTCTCATGTCCTGGGACACGGATGGTGTAGATATCCCCCCACCCGATCGTAGGCACCCGGCGCTCGAGGAGTGGCGCAGTCGATGGCGAGCTGCGGCGGAGCTGCGTCCCCGCCGAAAGAAGCCACGCAACGACCCCGCACCCGAACACGACAACGCCACGCCGACCCGCAGCTCGGGCCCCGAAACTCCTTCCGGGCGTCGCCCTGTCACCGTCAAGGCCGTTCTCCTGGCCCCTGGTGAAGAGCCGCGCATTGTAGAGGTAACGGGTCCTCGTGCAGCTCAGGCAACAGAGACAGCCGAGCCTGTCGGGACCCCTGCAGCCCATGGTCACGTGCATAAGCGCTCAGCAACCCCGCAGCTGGCGGAGCGATCACTCGCGGTCCGAGCAGTCCTTCATGCGGTGCAGGCCGGAGACCTTGCCTTGCCACCAATCAAGACCGGCTTACCGGTCTACGCCGTGGCGTTTTCGCCCGACGGCACCGCCCTCGCCGCTGTTGGCGATGGTGGCATGGTCTGGCTGTGGAACCCGGCAAAGCGGACACCCGTCGGCCAACCCCTCACCGGCCATGACGGGACGGCAAATGGGGTGGCGTTCTCACCCGACGGCACCCTCCTCGCCACCGCCGGCGACGATGGCACAGCGCGGCTGTGGAACCCAGCCACCCACACTCTCATCGGCCGACCCCTCACCGGTCACGACGGACCGGTGACCACGGTGGCGTTCTCACCCGACAGCACCCTCCTCGCCACCGCCGGCCACGACGGCACAGCGCGGCTGTGGAACCCAGCCACCCACACTCTCATCGGCCGACCCCTCACCGGTCACAACGGACCGGTGACCGCGGTGGCGTTCTCACCCGACAGCACCCTCCTCGCCACCGCCAGCAGCGACCACACAGTGCGGCTGTGGAACCCGGTCACCCGCACCCCCGTCGGCCAACCCCTCACCGGCCACAAGGCAACAGTGTTCACGGTGGCGTTCTCACCCGACAGCACCCTCCTCGCCACCGCCGG
>NZ_JBIAOK010000010.1:0-149614 GCF_042878735.1 Streptomyces sp. NPDC003456 | reverse complement strand
GGTACTGCAGGGGGGACCCTGTGGGAGAGTAGGACGCCGCCGAACAATTGTTGGGAAAACCCCCGCATCGAAAGATGCGGGGGTTTTCTGCGTTTAGGGTGTAGTGATGCGCTATGAACTCGTGATCTTCGACAATGACGGTGTTCTGGTCGACAGCGAGCCGATTTCCAACCGGCACCTGGCCGCCTACCTCACCGAGCTCGGGCACCCGACGACGTATGAGGAGTCCCTGCGCGACTACATGGGATCGGCGATGCACCGTATCCACGACCTGGTGGAGGAGCGGACCGGGCGGCGGCTGCCCGAGGACTTCGACGACGTCTTCCATGCTCGCGTCTTCGCGGCCTTCGAGCGCGATCTCCAGCCGGTCGCGGGCGTCGACGAGGTGCTGCAGAAGCTGACCGCCGACTCGGTGCCGTACTGCGTGGCGTCGTCCGGGAGCCATGAGCGGATCCGGGTGGGGCACCGGACGACCGGGTTGGCCCGGTGGTTCGACGAGGGGCGGGTCTTCAGCTCCCAGGACGTGGGGCGGGGCAAGCCGGCTCCCGATCTCTTCCTGTACGCGGCGGAGCGGATGGGTGTGGCGCCGGAGCGGTGCGTCGTCGTCGAGGACAGTCCGCTGGGGGTGCAGGCCGCCGTCGCGGCGGGGATGGACGTGTACGGGTTCACCGCCATGACGCCGGCGGACAGGCTGGCCGGCTGCCGCGGGCTCTTCTCGGACATGGGGGAGCTGCTCGGCCTCCTGGCATGAGCCCCGCCCGCCGCCGGGGAACGTGAGGGGAATTCATCTTTGGCCGGATCTACCCACGGGTAGTCCGGGGCCCTACGCTCGCCGCCATGACTGATGTGCTGCGGCGCGGCCGGGCCTCGTTGGCGTTCAGCTTCCTCGTGCAGGGAGTCGCCTTCGCTCTGCTGGTGACGCGGATCCCCGCCGTCCAGGACCGGTACGGGGTGTCCGACGCGCTGCTGCCCGCCTTCCTGGCGGCGGTGCCGATCCTGGCCGGGATCGGCAGTGTGACGACCGAGAAGCTGGTGCGGCGGATACCGCCCAGCCGGTTGCTGCGGTGGTCCCAGCCGGTCGTGCTGCTGGCGCTGCTCGGCGTGGGCGCCGGGGAGCGGATGCTCGAACTGGGCGTCTCACTCGCCGCGTTCGGGCTGGCCGTCGGCGTGCTGGACGCGTCGATGAACATGCTCGGGGTGAGTTTGCAGCGGTCGTACGGGCGCAGCATCATGCTGAGTTTCCACGCCGCCTACAGCCTGGGCGGGATCGTCGGGGCCTCGCTGGCGTGGGCCGGGGCGCACTGGGATCTGGCGCTGTGGGTGTCGTACCTGCCGGTCGTGGCGGTGCTGCTGCCGGCCGTGCTGGTGGGGAGCCGGTGGTACGTCGACGACGGCCGGGGTGCGGTGGCGGTCGCGGACGAGCCGGCCGGCGAGGGGCAGCGGCTGGTCTTCAAGCTGCTGCTGCCGTTGTGCCTGGTGATGACGGTCGCCTACATCGGCGACTCGACCGTCTCCAACTGGAGTGCCAAGTACCTTCAGGACGTGCTGGGGAGTTCCGAGCAGACGGCGACCGTGCCGTACAACGTGTACATGGTCACCACGCTGCTGGGGCGGGCGATCGGGGACTTCGGGGTGCGGCGGCTCGGGGCCGTCGCGGTCGTGCGGGGCGGGGCGCTGGTGGCGGCCGGCGGGTTCGCGGTGGTGGCGGCGGCGCCCGGCGCGTGGATCGGAATGCTGGGCTTCACTCTGCTGGGGCTGGGCCTGTGCGTGCTGGTGCCGCAGACGTTCGCGGCGGCCGGAAGGCTGTTCCCGGGGGCGTCGGACGCGGCCGTGGCGCGGCTGAACGTCTTCAACTACCTGGGGTTCCTGATCGGTTCGCCGCTGGTGGGGGTGCTCGGGGACGCGTGGAGCTACCGCGGGGCCATGCTGGTGCCGATGGTGTTGGTGCTGGTGACGCTGGTGTACGCCCGCTCGTTCGCGCCTCAACCGGACCGATACGGTGGCGGGCATGAGCGGCCGCGCACAGCTGATGTGGGACGAGGCAGTAACGGGCTATGACTTCGGCTCGGGGCATCCGATGGACCCGGTCCGGCTGGCCCTGACCCGGAGGCTCGTCGACGCCTTCGGGCTGGACCGGGAGGTGGACGTGGTCGCCGCGAAGGCGGCCGGGGAGTCGACACTGCGGCTCGTCCACCGGGAGGACTACATCGAGGCCGTGAAGGCGGCCTCGGCGGACCCGGCGGCCGCCGACCAGGCGTACGGGCTGGGGACCATGGACGATCCGGCGTTCGCCGGGATGCACGAGGTGTCGTCGCTGATCGCCGGGCAGTCGGTGGGGGCGGCGGAGGCCGTGTGGCGGGGTGAGGCGCTGCACGCGGTGAACTTCGCGGGCGGTCTGCACCACGCGATGCCCGGCGGTGCCTCCGGCTTCTGCATCTACAACGACGCCTCCCTCGCCATTGCCCGGTTGCTGGAGCTGGGCGCCGAGCGGGTCGCGTACGTGGACGTCGACGTGCACCACGGCGACGGGGTGCAGGCGGCGTTCTGGGAGGACCCGCGGGTGCTGACGATCTCCCTGCACGAGCATCCCCGGACGCTGTTCCCGCAGACCGGGTGGCCGGAGGAGACCGGGGCGGATCGCGCGCAGGGCTCGGCGGTGAACGTGGCGCTGCCGGCCGGCACCGGGGACGCGGGCTGGCTGCGGGCGTTCCACGCGATCGTGCCGGAGCTGATCGCCGACTTCCGCCCGCAGGTGCTGGTGACGCAGCACGGGGCCGACACGCACTTCGAGGACCCCCTGGCGCACCTGGCGGTGTCCCTGGACGCGCAGCGGGCCGTGCAGGTGGCCTGTCACGACCTGGCGCACGAGTACGCCGACGGGCGGTGGGTGGCCCTGGGCGGGGGCGGTTACGCGGTGGTGGACGTCGTGCCGCGCTCCTGGACGCACCTGGTCGCGATCGCCGCGGGCCGGGCCGTGGAGCCCGAGGCGATGATCCCGGAGGGGTGGCGGCAGGAAGTGTTCGCCAGGACGCGGCAGTTGGCGCCCGCGCGCATGACGGACGGGCGCTGGCCCGTCGGCTGGTCCGCCTGGGAGGCGGGCTACGACCCCGCCGACCGGCTCGACCAGGCGGTCCTGGCGGCCCGCCGCGCGGTGTTCCCGCTGCGGGGTCTGCTGGCCTGAGCGGCGGCGGGCGGGCCCTGAGGGCACCGCGGCGCGGGGTGGTGGCAGGGCGCCGTACGGGCCGGTGTAGGCCGACCGTGGGGTGTTCGGGCGTTCCCGGGACAGGCGCGGGGGCCGTCGCGCACCATCTCCTCGTGCTGACCCCGCAAGCTCTTCGCGCGCACCTCCTGGGCGCGCGGCTGGCCGGGACCGTGGCGACGTCCCGGGAGGGTAGCCTGCGGCGCTACCGGCTCTTCGCGGCCCGGGACCCCCGCGTGCTGCTCGGCATCGATCCGGAGGGTGCCTGGCAGCAGCGGGAACTGCTGGAGCTGATGGCGGACCGGTGTGGGGTTTCGGCCGATCAGCGGTGTACTTCCGGCCAGGACGTGATCGACCCGGCCCGGACCGTGGCGGCCCTGGACGCCTTCGCGGACCGGCTGGGCGACGCCGCGCGGCGGGGCGCCCCGGTGCTGCTCGGCACCGGGCACCCGCACCGGCTGCTCGGCTTCTACGCCGCTCTGGCAGACGCTTTGTCGGCGGCGGGATGTGCCGTCCTCACACCGGCGCAGGGTCGCTGTGTCGACATAACGACCCGGTTCGGCCTACGCACGTTCACCCTCGACTACGTACGGGGAGTCGCGCTCGTGCGGACCCCCGCCCCCGAACGCCCCGGTTGTGAGCCCGGCGCACATACGCACTCACCTCTCCCGGTACGCACCGCGCTGGCCGCCGCCGCGGAGGGTGGCGGGCCGCTCCCGGAGCTGGTGATCGGCGACCACGGCTGGGTCTGCGGGGCAGGTCAGCTGGGGTTCGAGGCCATCGGGCCGGCCGATTCGGACGACCCGGCGCTGTTCGTGGGGGAGGCCGAGGGGTCCGTGTCCGTCGCCGTTCCCCTCGATGACGGCGTGCGGTCCGATTACTACCTGCCGCTGACCCGCTACGTACTCAATCGGGCGTGTCTGTCACAGTAGGCCGCCGATGGGTGCACCTCTTCCCCACTCGCATCACCCGCCCCTACATTGGGGAGTGAGCACGCAGCGACGAAGAGTCACCGGAAGGGGAAGCCGGTGGCCGTCGAGTGCGGAAGGTTCAGGTGTGTCATGGCTGCAGCTGGCGAGAGGCCTCTGAACGAGGTTCAGTTCCTTACCGTGGCGGAAGTCGCCTCGGTGATGCGAGTGTCGAAGATGACCGTGTACCGGCTGGTGCACAGCGGTCATCTGCCCGCGATCCGGGTGGGGCGGTCCTTCCGCGTCCCCGAGCAAGCGGTTCACGAGTACCTCCGCGAGAGTTACGTGGGGGTGGACACCGCCTGACGGCTGGGGCGGGGAGGCCCCGCAAGGCACTTGGGGATCTCCCCGGCCCCTCGATTACGACCTCAGCGCTCGGGCGGGTAGGCTGGCCCCTCGTAGGTCGTATGGGCCCATGGCGCCCAAACACCGAGTGATGAGAAGTGAGCGAGGGTAGTCGTGGGCTCTGTTATCAAGAAGCGGCGCAAGCGGATGGCTAAGAAGAAGCACCGCAAGCTGCTCAAGCGCACGCGCGTTCAGCGTCGCAACAAGAAGTAAGGTCGCGACGCGGACGACGCGAGAGCGTTGCTGTGGCCCCCCACCGTCGGTGGGGGGCCACACGCATGTCCGGCTCCTGCGTCCGGCTGGCATCTGTCACTTCGCGCAGCCGGCGGTCATCACAGTGCCACGCCGACCCGCTAAGTTGGCCCCACGGGGGAACGCGGCGGGACAGGACGTTTCTAAGGAAGGCGCTGATCTTGGGCAAGGTCGTGCTCGTCACCGGAGTGGCCCGCCAGCTGGGGGGCCGGTTCGTCCGGCGGATCCAGCGTGACCCCGACGTCGACCGGGTCGTCGCCGTGGACGCGGTACCGCCCGAGCACCACCTGGGCGGCGCCGACTTCGTGCAGGCCGACATCCGCCAGCCCGGCATCGCGCGGGTGCTCGCCGAGACGGGCGCCGACACGGTCGTCCACCTCGACGTGACGGGCACCCCGCTGGGCAGCGGCAACCGGGCCTCCCTGAAGGAGACCAACGTCATCGGCACCATGCAGCTGCTCGGTGCCTGCCAGAAGTCCCCGGCGGTGCAGCGGCTGGTCGTGAAGTCCAGCACCAACGTCTACGGCTCCGCGCCCCGCGACCCGGCCGTCTTCACCGAGACGACCCCGCCCAAGTCGCTGCCCAGCGGCGGCTTCGCCAAGGACACCTGCGAGGTCGAGGGCTACGTCCGGGGCTTCGCGCGCCGGCGGCCCGACGTGGCGGTGTGCGTGCTGCGCTTCGCCAACATCCTCGGCCCGACCGCGGACACCCCGCTCGCCTCGTACTTCGCCCTGCCCGTGCTGCCCACCGTGTTCGGCTACGACCCGCGGCTGCAGTTCGTGCACGAGGACGACGTGGTCGAGGTGCTGCGCCTCGCCTCCCACGAGCCGCGGCGCGGCACCCTCAACAGCGGCACCTTCAACATCGCCGGAGACGGCGTGCTGCTGCTCTCCCAGTGCTCCCGGCGCCTGGGCCGCCCCACCGTGCCCCTGCTGCTCCCCGCGGTCACCTGGGCGGGCTCGCTGGTGCGTACGCTGGGGATGTCGGACTTCTCGCCCGAGCAGATCCGGCTGCTGACCCACGGCAGGGTCGTGTCCACGGGCCAGATGCGCGAGACGCTCGGATTCCAGCCCAAGTACACGACCGCGGAGACGTTCGCGGACTTCGCCCGCAGCCAGAGTCCCGGACTGCTTCCGCCGGAGGCCCTCGCGGGGACCGTCGACCGGATCGCCGCGCTGCCCCTCGCGGGCGGCGACCACCTCCCGACGCAGAGCGCCAACTGAGGAGCGCAGCAACGATGGCGGACGCCAAGGTCATTCCGTTCGACGACGACCGGTCCCGGGGCGGTGCGGCGCAGCGCCCCCAGCGCCGCCGCAGCGCGGGCGCCCGCCGCCCGGGCGCGGAGCCGGCGCCGGTGCGTGAGGTGCAGCCCCTGCCCACCGGTTCCGCCGCGCAGGAGGACGCCCCCGTGAGCGCCGGGGAACAGCCGGGCCGGCAGGCGGAGGGCGGGAGCGCCCTGGAGCGGCGGATCGCGGGCGGCCTGGCGTTCCTGCGCCGCCGCCTCACCGGGGACTACGAGGTCGACGACTTCGGCTACGACGAGGAACTGACCGACCAGGTCCTGATGTCGATGCTGCGCCCGCTGTACGCGAAGTACTTCCGGGTGGAGGTGAAGGGCGTCGAGAACATTCCGTCGGAGGGCGGCGCCCTGATCGTCGCCAACCACTCCGGGACGCTGCCCATGGACGGCCTGATGATGCAGGTGGCCGTGCACGACAACCACCCGGCGGGCCGGCACCTGCGCCTCCTGGCCGCCGACCTGGTGTTCATGCTGCCGGTCGTCAACGAGCTGGCCCGCAAGCTCGGTCACACCCTGGCGTGCGCGGAGGACGCGGCCCGGCTGCTGGAGCAGGGCGAGCTGGTCGGGGTGATGCCGGAGGGCTTCAAGGGGCTCGGCAAGCCCTTCGCGGACCGCTACAAGCTGCAGCGGTTCGGCCGCGGCGGTTTCGTCTCCACGGCCCTGCGGGCGGGGACGCCGATCATCCCGTGCTCGATCGTCGGGGCGGAGGAGATCTACCCGATGATCGGCAACGCCAGGACCCTGGCCCGGCTGCTGGGCCTGCCGTACTTCCCGGTCACGCCCACGTTCCCCTGGCTCGGGCCGCTCGGTGCGGTTCCGCTGCCGACCAAGTGGACGATCCAGTTCGGCGAGCCGATCCCGACGGACGGCTATCCGCCCGAGGCGGCCGAGGACCCGATGCTGATGTTCAACCTGACCGACCAGGTCAGGGAGCAGATCCAGCACACCCTGTACAAGCTGCTGGTGCAGCGGCGGTCGGTGTTCTTCTGACCTTGCGAGGTCCTCGCGAGGTCCTTGCGCAGTACGACAGTGGGGGCACCCCCTGACGAAGGGGCGCCCCCACTGTCGTACCGCCGGCTAGTCGGCGTCCTCGCTGTCGATGCCCAGACCGGGCAGCAGGCCCGGCAGGAGCGGCGGGAGCGTCACATCCGGCTCGGGGGCGGGAGTGGCGCCGTCCGCGGACGGGGAGGTGCTGGCCTCGCTGTCCTTCGGCGGGTCGAGGAGGCCGCCGGTGTTGCCGCCGAGCAGGCCGTCGTCGTCCTTGCCGGAACCGGCCGGGCGGCTGGGGCTGCCGCTGCCGGTGCTGCCCTTGTCGCTCTGCCGGCCGCCGCTGTCGCCGGGGCGCGCCGAGCGGTCGTCGGAGCCGGAGGGGCCCGCGGGTGCCGACTCGGAGGCGCCCTGCCGCTCGCTCGCACCGCCGCCGCCCCTGGCCGGGGGCTCGGGGAGCAGGGAGCGCAGCGGGGCCACGTCCTGCTCTATGGCGTCGAACACCGACGTCACCTGCTCGCCGACGTCCCCGAGCTGGACGGGGAGCCTCTCGCGCAGCTCGCCCCACGCCTCGCGGTGGGAGCGGGAGAACGCGGACAGGGCCTGGATGGGGCCGAGCGAGTCCGGATCGCGCTGGTACGCCTCGCTCAGCAGCCGGTGGCCCTCGGACGCGTCGTGCCGCATGCCGGACAGGGCGCGGCGGATCTCGCCCAGGGACTCGTGGTCCAGGGGGCCGCTGCGGCCCCGCTCCATCAGGCGGCGGGCTTCGCTCAGGCGTGTGGAGGCGTGGTCCAGGTAGACCCGGCCGCGCTCGTCCGCCCCGTCGGCGAGGCCGAGTTTGACGTCCTCGATGCCGCGCTTCAGGCCGTAGAGCGAGTCGCCGGGCAGGGCGTCGGAGCTGGCGGCGGAGACCCCGCCGAGGGCGCTCGCGGCGACGCCGACGCTCAGTCCGCCGGCCGTGAGGCCCTTGGCGAGACGGGAACGCGGCCGGAGCTTCTTGAGCGAACTCGCGCGGTGGGCGCCGCGGGCCCGGGTGGAGCGCTGCTCGGGGACCGCGCGGTCCGTCGCCCCGCCTCCCGCGGTGCCCTCCTGGAGCATGGCCTCGAACGCGGCCACCAGCTGGGCCCGCTGAACGACCTTGACCTCCGGGTCGAGCTCCGGTTTGGGCAGCGCGCCGAGGCCGGAGGCCAGCGCCAGCAGGCGTGACCCCTCGGCCGGTTCCCCGGCAGCCGGCGCCGGGCCTTCGGACTGCTCGGCCGCCGTGCCCGGCTCGGACTGCTCCTCCAGGGCCTGGGCGAAGGCGTTCGCCCGCCGGTGCGCCGATACGTTCGCGATCACTGGCGGCACCTCCTCTCGTCATGACGGTCGACTCCCCAGGGGGTCCTGAGGGTTGCACACCCCGGCCACGACCACACGAACGGGTGATCGGCGTCGGCCAGGGGGTGACCACAGGGAGCCTGCATCCCGCACAACGAGCGGCGCGGCACTTGGGTTACGGATCCCGGATGACCGAATGCCGAAGTCAACGCGCTGTCACGAAAAGTGAGTTGGTCGTCGCCGAGCGTGGCGGCCGGTCAGCGGGCGTCTTCCGGGAGCAGCCGGGCGAGCGTGCGCACGGCGCGGTACTGGAGGGTCTTGATGGCGCCCTCGTTCTTTCCCATGACACGGGCCGTCTCGGCGACGGACAGGCCCTGGAGGAAGCGGAGCGTCACGCACTCCTGCTGCTGCGGGTTGAGCCGCCGTACGGCGTCGAGCAGGGCGGCGTTGGACAGGGACTCCAGGACGGAGTCCTCGGGGGAGCGCTCGACCTCGTTGGCGTCGAGCATCTCGCCGGTGGTGACCTCGAGGCGGAAGCGGCTGGACTTGAAGTGGTCCGCGACCAGGTTGCGGGCGATCGTCACCAGCCAGGCGCCGAAGTCGCGGCCCTGCCAGGTGAAGGTGCCGATGCGGCGCAGGGCGCGCAGGAACGTCTCGCTGGTGAGGTCCTCGGCGGTGGCCTTCCCGCCGACCCGGTAGTAGATGTACCGGTAGACGGTGTCGCTGTACTGGTCGTAGAGGCGGCCGAAGGCGTCGGCCTCGCCGGCCTGGGCGCGCTCCACGAGGTCCATCATCCGGGCGCTGTCGCTGTCCGCCGCCGGGCGGCGGGCGGTGGCCGCCCCGGACGGGCGGCCTCGTCTGCCGACCGCAGCGCTGCCCTCGGCCAGTGCGTAGCACGGGCCGACGGGCGCGGCGGTGGCGAATGCGGGGACGGCGTACGCGGTGGGGACGAAGCCGCGCAACAGGTCGAGGACCGTTGCGCGCAGCGTAGCCAGGCCCGAGGCGTCAACCCCGACGTGTGGGTACACGGGACTCCCAGAGGCAGAGCTTCCATCACGTGCAGTGCGGGACCTTTCACCCGTCGTAGCGACGGAGGGGTACCGGTTTGCGTCTGAGGAGAATAACGCTTCGTGCAGGCCCTGCTACACCGAGTTGCTCAAATCATCGATTACGTCGCTTCCGTAACCGATTGGCGCCCCATCAAGTGCCAGAGCGTGAACGACTGTTGATCGAAAAGCTTCGGATCGGGGCTTCATCCAGGGCGTGTTGTGGCCGTGTGCAGCCAAGAGGACTGGACACGCGGTTGTGGGGGTACGCCAGTTGGATTTACGCGGATTGTCACGCCGGACACATCCGTGTCCCGGTTCGATCACCTGGAGTCAGCGGCGGCGGCGGTGCAGGGCGATCGCGGCCGCGGTGCCGCCCGCCACCGCGCCGACGCCCGCGGCGGCCGGGATGCCGACCTTGGCGGCCTTGCGGCCGGTGCGGTAGTCGCGCAGGCGCCAGTCCAGCTCGCGGGCGTGCTTGCGCAGCTTGGAGTCCGGGTTGATGGCGTAGGGGTGGCCGACCAGCGAGAGCATCGGGATGTCGTTGTGCGAGTCGCTGTAGGCGGCGCAGCGGCCGAGGTCCAGGCCCTCCGCGGCGGCCAGGGCGCGGACCGCCTCGGCCTTGGCGGGGCCGTGCAGCGGCTCGCCGACGAGTTTGCCGGTGTAGACGCCGTCGACGGACTCGGCGACCGTGCCGAGGGCGCCGGTCAGCCCGAGCCGGCGGGCGATCACCTGGGCGATCTCGACGGGGGCGGCCGTCACCAGCCACACCTTCTGGCCCGCGTCCAGGTGGGCCTGGGCGAGGGCGCGGGTGCCGGGCCAGATGCGCTCGGCCATGTACTCGTCGTAGATCTCCTCGCCGATCGACTGGAGTTCGGCGACGCGGTGGCCCTTGACGATGGACAGCGCCGACTCGCGCGCCTCCTGCATGTGCTCGGGGTCCTCGACCCCGGCCAGCCGGAACCACGCCTGCTGCCAGGCGAATCGGGCGAGTTCGCGGGTCTCGAAGAACTTCCGCTTGTACAGGCCCCGCCCGAAGTGGAAGAGGGCGGCGCCCTGCATGACGGTGTTGTCCAGGTCGAAGAAGGCGGCGGCCCGGTCGTCGCCGTGCACGGGGAACTGCGGTTCCGCGGTGGTGGCGGCGGCTTCCTGGGTGGACTTGCGCGCTGCCTCCGCCGAGGCCTCGCCTGCCAAAACGCTCCGCGCCGTGGCGGAGCGCCTACGGGGGGTGAGCCATCCGAGAGCGGCCATGGCGTGAGCATAGCCATTCCGTCCGCAGGTTCCGGAGTCGAGAGGTTGGGAGCCTGTGAACTCTGGGCGAGCGCGGCGTTAATCGGTCCAGGAGACGTCGGACCGCCCGGCGTGTCCCCTGGCGTTCCGGCCGGCTTCCCCTCGGGCGCGGGCGCGCGACAATGGCCGGCATGAGCCCACTGTTGCGTCGCACATCCCCCGGGGACCGGCTCGTCACGCTCATCCGCAAGCCCGGCTGTCATCTGTGTGATGACGCACAGGCCGTGGTGGAGAAGGTGTGCGGTGATCTGGGCGTCCCCTGGGAGCAGAAGGACATCACCGAGGACTGTGACCTGCACGACCGGTACTGGGAGCAGATCCCGGTGGTGCTGGTGGACGGCCGGCAGCACACGTTCTGGCGCGTGAACGAGGACCGCCTGCGCAAGGCGCTGACCTTCTGAGGCGCCCGCGAGGGACTGACTGATCAGTACAAAGAGGTCGGTGAGTCGCTTAGGATCGATGGTGGCTTGGTCTCGGGGGCGGGATTCACAGAGGAGAGTGTGCGGTTTTGCCCCCAGAAGCGAAGGAACGGTGGTGGCTGTACGCCGGTTCCCCGGGTGTGCGCCGGGGACGCGTGAGCCCGGTCACGTTGGGCGGGCAAATCGGACACCATCTTTGTGCACGCGTTCACAAAGACATAGCCTTTCTTCGACGGGGCGGTCATGTAGGGACGTATGACCGCCTACAGCCCCGCTCTACCCGCAGGAGCACCGTGGCAACTGGCCGAACTCACCGACCGGCGACCCGCAGCCGAGGGATTCCCGAGGCCACCGTCGCCCGGCTTCCGCTGTACCTCCGCGCTCTGACCGCGCTGTCGGAGCGCTCGGTGCCCACGGTCTCCTCCGAGGAGCTCGCGGCCGCCGCGGGGGTCAACTCCGCGAAGCTGCGCAAGGACTTCTCCTACCTCGGTTCCTACGGGACCCGGGGCGTCGGCTACGACGTCGAGTATCTCGTCTACCAGATCTCCCGCGAACTGGGGCTCACCCAGGACTGGCCGGTCGTGATCGTCGGTATCGGCAACCTCGGCGCCGCCCTCGCCAACTACGGCGGCTTCGCCTCCCGCGGGTTCCGCGTCGCCGCGCTGATCGACGCCGACCCGGCCATGGCGGGCAAGCCCGTCGCCGGCATCCCCGTGCAGCACTCCGACGACCTGGAGAAGATCATCCAGGACAACGGCGTGTCCATCGGCGTCATCGCCACCCCCGCCGGTGCCGCCCAGGCCGTCTGCGACCGGCTCGTCGCCGCCGGCGTCACCTCCATCCTGAACTTCGCGCCGACCGTGCTGTCCGTGCCCGACGGCGTCGACGTGCGCAAGGTCGACCTCTCCATCGAGCTGCAGATCCTCGCCTTCCACGAGCAGCGCAAGGCCGGCGAGGAGGCCGCGAGCACCGACGGCGCCCTGCCGCCGGCCGCCGCCCGCAGCGACTCCGCCGACCAGGGACCCGACGGGGACATGCCCGCCGTGATGCCGGCATGAGCCTCCTCGTCGTCGGACTCAGCCACCGCAGCGCCCCGGTCAGCGTCCTGGAGCGGGCCTCGCTCACCGCGGACGCGCAGGTCAAGCTGTTGCAGGACACGGTCGCCGCCGAACCGGCCACCGAGGCCGCGGTGCTCGCCACCTGCAACCGCATCGAGCTCTACGCCGACGTGGACAAGTTCCACGCCGGTGTCGCCGAGCTGTCCACGCTGCTCGCCCAGCACAGCGGCGTCGGCCTGGAGGAGCTCACTCCTTATCTCTATGTGCACTACGAGGACCGGGCCGTGCACCACCTGTTCTCGGTGGCCTGCGGCCTGGACTCGATGGTCGTCGGCGAGGGGCAGATCCTCGGCCAGATCAAGGACTCCCTGGCCCGGGCACAGGACGTGCACTCCGCCGGCCGCCTGCTGAACGACCTGTTCCAGCAGGCCCTGCGGGTCGGCAAGCGCGCCCACTCCGAGACCGGCATCGACCGCGCCGGCCAGTCCCTGGTCACCTTCGGCCTGGAGCAGCTGGCCGCCGGCGGCGACGTGCAGACCTGGGCCCGGGGCAAGAAGGCCCTGGTCATCGGGGCCGGGTCGATGTCGTCGCTCGCCGCCGCCACCCTCGCGCGGGCCGGGGTCGCCGAGATCGTGGTCGCCAACCGCACCTTCGACCGCGCCGAGCGCCTCGCGCAGATCCTGGCCGAGGGCGACGACACGGACGTGCTGGCCCGCGCGGTACCGATGGAGTCGGTGCCGGCCGAGCTGACACGTGCCGACGTCGCCGTCTCCTGCACCGGTGCCACCGGCCTGGTCCTGACCGCCGAGTCGATCGCCGCCGCGGTGGAGGACCGTACGGGCCGCCCCGCCGCCGAGATCGCGGGCGGCACGCGGTCCCGGCAGACGCCCGCGGCCGTCCCGGCCGGCAGCGACGACAACTGCCCGCTCGACCTGGCCGCCGTGCAGCCCGGCTTCTCCGTCATGGGCGAGGCCGCGGTGGCCGGCATGGACGCCGCCACGCTGGAGCAGCACGCCGCCTGGGTCGCCGGCGGCACCGCCGACCGCCGGGACGCGGCCCGCCGCAGCCCGCAGGCCGACGCCGAGCTGATCGGCGCGCTCGCCGCGACCGCCGCGACCGTCGGCCGGATCCCCGAGCGGCGCCGGCCCGAGCCGGTCGAGCAGCTGCCGCGGCCCGAGCCGGTGGTGTTCCTGCTGGACCTCGCCATGCCGCGCGACATCGACGCCGCCGTGCACCGGCTGGCCGGGGTGCGCCTGGTGGACATCGAGTCGCTCGCGGAGGCCTCCGCGGACGCTCCGATGGCTGCCGACGTGGACCGGGTCAGGCGTATCGTCTCCGACGAGGTCGCGGCCTTCGGGGCGGCGCTGCGGGCCGCGCACATCACGCCGACCGTGGTCGCCCTGCGCACCATGGCCGCGGATGTCGTGGCCAGCGAGATCGCCCGGCTGGACGGGCGGCTGCCCGGCCTCGACGACAAGCACCGGGCGGAGATCACCCAGACCGTGCGGCGCGTGGTGGACAAGCTGCTGCACGCGCCGACCGTCCGGGTCAAGCAGCTCGCGGCCGAACCCGGCGGCGCCGGGTACGCGGACGCGCTGCGCACCCTGTTCGACCTCGACCCGGAGACGGTGGCCGCCGTCTCCGAGGTCGGGGACAGCACCACCCAGGAAGACCGAGGCCCGGCATGAATCACCAGACGCTGAGGCTCGGCACTCGGCGGAGCAGGCTCGCCATGGCCCAGTCCGGGCAGGTGGCCGAGGCTGTGAGCCGGGTGACCGGGCGGCCCGTCGAGCTCGTCGAGATCACCACGTACGGCGACGTCTCCCGCGAGGCGCTCGCGCAGATCGGCGGCACCGGCGTGTTCGTCAACGCGCTGCGCGACGCGCTGCTCGCGGGGGAGGTCGACTTCGCGGTGCACTCGCTGAAGGACCTGCCCACCACGCAGCCCGACGACCTTGTCGTGGCCGCCGTGCCCGAGCGCGAGGACCCGCGGGACGTGATCGTCGCCCGGGACGCGCTGAAGTTCACCGACCTGCCCGCCGGGGCCCGCATCGGCACCGGTTCGCCGCGCCGCATGGCGCAGCTCAACGCGTACGCGCGCAGCCACGGGCTCGACATAGCCACGGTCCCGATCCGCGGCAACGTCGACACCCGCATCGGGTACGTCCGCAGCGGGGAGCTCGACGCCGTCGTGCTGGCCGCCGCCGGACTGAACCGGATCGGCCGCGGTGACGAGGTGACCGACTTCCTGTCGGTCGACACGGTTCTGCCCGCCCCCGGCCAGGGGGCCCTGGCGATCGAGTGCGCCGCGGCCGACGCGGACCTCGTCGCCGCGCTCGCCGAGCTCGACGACCCGTTCACCCGGGTCGCCGTGACGGCCGAGCGGTCACTGCTCGCCGCCCTGGAGGCCGGTTGCAGCGCCCCCGTGGGCGCGTTGGCCGACCTGCCCCCGCTCTCCGCTCCGCTGGAGCGCGGGGACTCCCAGGCCGACCTGCAGATTTTCAAGGAAATGCGCCTGCGCGGCGTCGTCGGCACCACCGACGGCTCGCGCATGGTGCAGATGTCCACCACCGGTCCCGTGCCCGACACGCACGAGGGGGCCATGGCGCTCGGACGCGACCTCGCGTCCGAGATGCTCGCCCAGGGCGCGGCCGGTCTGATGGGGGAGCGAGCACATTGAGCCCCACCACCCTTTCCGCCGGTCCTGAACACGGGCACGTCACCTTCCTGGGTGCCGGACCCGGAGATCCGGGACTGCTGACTCTGCGCGCCGTGGAGGCGCTGGCGCACGCGGACGTCCTCGTCGCCGAGCACGAGGTGCTCGACGTCGTACGTCAGCACGCCAGGCACGGGGTCTCCGAGGTGCACACGGACGCCGATCCTTCGACGGATCCGTCGCCGGGCACAGGAGCGCCCCAGCTGACCGTAGTTGACGGCACGTCAACCGCGGTCGCCGCCCCCGCGGTGCGGGATGCCGCACATCTTGTCATGGAGGCTGCGCGAGGCGGCAGGCGGGTCGTGCGTGCGGTGTCCGGCGACCCCGGCCTGGACACGTACGCCGCCGAGGAGATGCTGGCGTGCGCCGCCGCCGGTGTGCCGTTCGAGGTGGTGCCCGGCATCGCGAGCGCCGTCGGTGTGCCCGCCTACGCCGGTGTGCCGCTGCGGGACGCGCAGGGCGCCGACGTGCGGTTCGTCGACGCGCGCACGGCCTCGGACCGGTGCTGGACGGAGGTCGGGGCGTCGGACGGCACGGTCGTCGTCTCCACGACGCTGGACTCCGTCGCCGCGGCGGCCGGGGAGCTGGTCTCCGCCGGGCGCAAGCCGGACACGCCGATGACGGTCACCGTCGCGGGCACGACCACGCGGCAGCGCACCTGGACGGCCACGCTCGGCACGATCGCCCAGACGCTGAAGCAGCTCAAGGTGCTGCCCTCGCCCGAGGGTGGCCGGCCGGTGATAGCCGTGGTCGGGGAGCGTTCCTCCGCCGCCCAGCGCGACCAGCTCGCGTGGTTCGAGTCCAAGCCGCTGTTCGGCTGGAAGGTGCTCGTGCCGCGCACCAAGGAGCAGGCGGCGTCGCTCTCCGACCAGCTGCGGTCGTACGGGGCCGTGCCGCACGAGGTGCCGACGATCGCCGTCGAGCCGCCGCGCACGCCCCAGCAGATGGAGCGCGCGGTCAAGGGCCTGGTGACCGGCCGCTACGAGTGGATCGCCTTCACCTCGGTGAACGCGGTCAAGGCCGTGCGGGAGAAGTTCGAGGAGTACGGGCTCGACGCGCGTGCCTTCGCGGGCATCAAGGTCGCGGCGGTGGGTGAGCAGACCGCCAAGGCGCTGATCGCCTTCGGCGTGAAGCCGGACCTGGTGCCGAGCGGGGAGCAGTCGGCCGCCGGGCTGCTGGAGGACTGGCCGCCCTACGACCCGGTCTTCGACCCGATCGACCGGGTGTTCCTGCCGCGGGCCGACATCGCCACGGAGACGCTGGTCGCCGGGCTGATCGAGCTGGGCTGGGAGGTCGACGACGTCACGGCCTACCGGACCGTGCGGGCCTCGCCGCCGCCGGCGGAGACGCGCGAGGCGATCAAGGGCGGTGGTTTCGACGCCGTGCTGTTCACGTCGTCGTCGACCGTGCGGAACCTGGTCGGCATCGCCGGCAAGCCGCACAACGTCACCGTGATCGCCTGTATCGGCCCGGCCACGGCGAAGACCGCCGAGGAGCACGGGCTGCGGGTGGACGTGATGGCTCCCGAGCCGTCCGTGCACAAGCTGGCCGAGGCGCTGGCCGACTTCGGCGCGAAGCGCCGCGCGGCGGCTCTGGAGGCCGGGGATCCGGTCACCCGGCCGAGCGAGCGGCGGCCGGGGGCGCGGCGGAGGCGGTCCACCACCTGAGGCGGACCGTCGGGATCCGGCGCCGGAGCGGGGGACCGGACGCCGGGGGCCGGGCAGGCCGGTCCGACGCCTGAGCGGCGGGGACCGGCACTGGACCGGCGAACCGGCGGGCCGACAAACGACGGTCCGGGCGCCGGGTGGGCATGCGGGGGGCGGGGCGGGCGCTTGGGGCCCGCCCGGTGCTCGGGTGCCGTAGCGGGCGACTCGGGGGCTGCAGCGGTGGCTCGGAGGCGGGACCAGCCGGTGCGGCCGGGCTCACGCGGGTGTCACCGCGTGGCCGTAGCGGAGCAGGTTCGACGGGTCGTAGGTGGCCTTGTCGTGGCGCAGGCGGGCGTAGACCTCCGGGGTCCAGGCGCGGGCGATGTCGTCCGCGCCGCCGGGCGTGCCGTGATGTTGACCATCGTGCGGCCGGTGCCGTACGGGGCCATGGCGGTGTGCAGGCGGCGCGTGGCCTGTTCGACGGCCTCGGCCACGGGCGGGGCGGGCATGATGCCGACCGCCTCCAGGAAGTACCGCGCGTCCCGGGCGCACACCGCGTCCTCGACGACGGCCGGGCGGGACAGCGCGCCGCCCATGTGCCGCAGCGAGGCCACCAGCAGCGGGTACGCGGCGCCGGCCGCGGGACCGGCCTGCTCCAGGAACGTGTCGACGGCCTCGGGGGTGAGGTCGCGCAGCAGCATGCACGACTCGCGGGCCGGCAGCGGGTCCTGCGGCTCCATGTGGATGCGGTCCAGGTCCGTGCACGCCGTCTCCCCGACCATGTCCACCGCAACGGGAGCGATCTGCCGCAGCGGTCCGACGAGCGCCTCGCCCTCGGTCGCGTCGCCCGGCCAGGCGATCGCCACCCGGGCCCAGAAGCCGCCGCGCAGCTCCGGCGGGAGCTGGGGGATGGGCGGCAGGCGCATCACCGAGAACATGCTGCACATCTCGTCCGGGACGCTGCGGGTCCAGTCCGCCCAGGCGGGCAGCAGGGCGGCGGTGTGTTCGGCGTGCCAGTACAGGCCGCCGCCGTACACGCGGGACAGCGGCAGCAGCGCGGTCACCAGTGAGGTGACGACGCCGACGTTCCCCTTGCCGCCGCGCAGGGCCCAGAACAGCTCCGGCTCGTGCCGGGCGTCCGCCTCGCGCAGCCGGCCGTCCGGGGTGACGACCTCGAAGGAGCGGACCAGGTCGGCGGCGTAGCCGTAGGCGCGGCCGAGGACAGGCAGGCCGCCGCCGAGGGTGTAGCCGACCACGCCCGCGTCCGTGGACGTGCCGCACAGGCCGGCCAGGCCGTACGGGGCGCCGGCCGCCATCACGTGGCTCCACTTCGCCCCGGCGTCGATCCGGGCGGTGCGGGTGGCGGGGTCCACCCGTACGTCCGTCATCCGGGACGTGGTGATCAACAGGCCCCGCTCGATGGGGAAGTTGGCGCCGTGCCCGGTGGCCTGGACGGCCACCGGGGTGCCGGTGGCGGACGCCCAGCGCATGGCCGCGACGACGTCGTGCGCTCCGGTGGCGCCGACGACGACCTCCGGGGTGTGCAGCGCGGACAGGTTGAAGCCGGTGACCTCCTCGGCGTAGGCCGGGTCCCCGGGGCGCAGCACCGGGCCGTCGACGTCCGAGAGCGCGAAGAGGTCGGGGGTGGGGTGGGTGGCGGTCATCGCGTCCTCCGTGGGGGCGGGTACGGAGGGACGGCGGCGGCGAGGGGGGAGCGGGCCGTCGGGGTCCTCAGACTCGGGCAGGCCGGACCGCGGGCGTGCCCGTCCTTCCAGCATGGACCCACGGCCGGGGCCCCGCATCGCGGGGCCGTGGGGGCGTGCGGCCGGGCGGGCGGACCGCACTCGAACGGTGCCTGCGCCGGGCCGGATCGCGGCCGAGACCGCGCCGGCACCGCGCCGGGATGGCGCCGACATCGCGTCGGCATCGGGGCGTTTCGGGCGGGCGTAGCGTAGAGGGCATGACGACGTACGGATCATTCCCCGGTACGCGGCCGCGGCGTTTGCGGATCAACCCCGTGATGCGTCGGATGGTCGCCGAGACCCGGCTGCACCCCGCCGATCTCATCCTCCCGGCCTTCGTGCGCGAGGGCGTCACGGAGCCCGTGCCGATCCAGGCCATGCCGGGCGTCGTGCAGCACACCCGGGACAGCCTGAAGAAGGCCGCCGCGGAGGCCGCCGCGGCGGGGATCTCCGGGATCATGCTGTTCGGCGTGCCGGAGGAGTCGAAGAAGGACGCGCTCGGCACGGCCGGCACCGACCCGGACGGGATCCTCCAGGTCGCCCTGCGGGACGTGCGCGCCGAGGTCGGCGACGACCTGCTCGTCATGTCCGACCTCTGCCTCGACGAGACCACCGACCACGGGCACTGCGGCGTCCTCGACGAGCAGGGGCGGGTCGACAACGACGCGACCCTGGAGCGGTACGCCGAGATGGCGCAGGTGCAGGCCGACGCGGGCGCCCATGTCGTCGGGCCCAGCGGGATGATGGACGGCCAGATCGGCGTCGTCCGCGACGCCCTCGACCAGATCGGGCGCGAGGACGTCGCGATCCTCGCCTACACCGCGAAGTACGCCTCCGCGTTCTACGGGCCCTTCCGCGAGGCCGTCGGCTCGTCGCTGCGCGGTGACCGCAAGACCTACCAGCAGGACCCGGCCAATCTGCGGGAGTCGCTGCGCGAACTCGCCCTCGACCTGGAGGAGGGCGCCGACATGGTGATGGTCAAGCCGGCCGGCCCCTACCTGGACGTCCTCGCCCGGGTGGCCGACGCCGTGGACGTGCCGGTCGCCGCGTACCAGATCTCCGGCGAGTACTCGATGATCGAGGCCGCCGCCGAGAAGGGCTGGATCGACCGCGACCGGGCGATCCTGGAGACCCTCACCGGGATCCGGCGGGCCGGGGCGCGCACGATCCTCACCTACTGGGCCACCGAGGTGGCCCAGAAGCTGAAGGATCAGTAGGACAGGGCGTCGTCCATGTCGCGCAGCCAGTAGGTGACGGCCAGGGTGCTGTCGTAGTACACGCCCCGGGCCGGCAGGGCCGGGATCGCCGTGGGGCCGCCGTCGCTGTTCGGCGTGCGGCCCTGGAAGCCGACCGTCAGCCTGCGGCCGGTCGTGCCGGCCTCGCCGCTGCCGTCGGCCGCCGACAGGGAGACGCCGGCGTAGCCCTTCTCGCCGGGGGCCAGGGTCGTGACGGCCTGCGGCTTGGAGTCCGCGACCGGGCGCGGGGCCCACTGCATCGCGTCGAAGCGCAGCACCGGGTGGTAGGTGAGGTCGCAGGGCTTGGAGCCGGTGTTCTCGACCGTGATCAGCAGGTGGTTCAGGGGGCGCGGGACCGGCCGGGCGGTGACGGTGGTGTTGCCGCCGTGGCAGAAGACGCGGGCGGGTGCGCCCTCGCCGTTGGTCTCGCTGCCGGTCTTCCCGGTGGCCTTATCGTCGGACGTCCCGGTGGTCTTCCCGGTGGCCGGGCCGCTCCCGCCGCCGTTGCTCCCGCCGGAGGTTCCGCCGGAGTCCGCCGTGCCCGAGGCCCCGGTCGTGCCCCTGCCGGTGGACTCGGTGGCGGGGGTGTCCGCGGCCGGGGTGGTCGACGCCGTGGCCGCCGGGCCGGGGCGGGCCGCGCCCTCGTCCTGTGTGCCCGTGCCGTTGTCGCACGCCGTGAGGGCGAGGGCGGCCAGGAGGGCGGCGGGCAGAGCGTGGTACGTGCGCATGTCTGGGGTTCCTTTCGGACAAAGGCGGTGCGGAAGAGGGCCCGAGCGGTCCGCTCGACCGGCGGGCCGGGAGCGGCGTGCTTGGATGACCGGAGCTTGTGCCGTGCTCCGTCCCGCCCGCCACACCCGGCGGACGATCCGGGACGCTGGAACGCGCGCAGGGAACCTGACCAGGGGAAACGACCGTCCCCTGGAACGGGGGCACGGAACACGGGGTGGGAGGAACGGTGTCGCAGGACACGGGAGCGGCCGCCTTCGCGGCGCTGCTGGGGGAGTTGAAGGACCGCTCGGGGCTGAGCTACGGGGTGCTCGCGAAGCGTCTGCACATGAGTACGTCGACGCTGCACCGCTACTGCAACGGCGACGCCGTGCCCGCGGACTACGCGCCCGTGGAGCGGCTCGCGCGGTTGTGCAAGGCGTCACCGGAGGAACTCGTCGCACTGCACCGGCGGTGGGTGCTCGCGGACGCCGGCCGGGGGCGGAAGCCGGCGGCCGGGTCCGCACGGACCGGGACACCGGGGCCGGCCGCGGCCGCTGAGCCTGCCGGGCCCGCCGCACCTCCCGGATCGCCCGGGTCCGCCGACTCCGCCGGGCCTGCCGGGCCCGCCGCGCTTCCCGGGCCGGCCGGCTCCGCCGCGCCCGCCGGAACCGCCCGTCCCGCCGCGCCCACGGCTCCGGACGAGGGCCTCGGGACCCCGGCGGCAGGCGGCGGTGACGGGGTGCCGGCCGAAGGCGCAGGCGTCCAGGCCGGTGCCGAGCCGGTGCGTGACGTCGGCGAACAGTCCGCCGGCGTCACCGGGTCCGTCGCGCCGGTGCCGGAGAACGGGTCCGGAAAGCCCGTGCGGCGGCGGCCTCGCCGGGCCGTGCTGGTCGGGGCCGCCGCCGCCGTCGCCCTGAGCGGCGTCGGGCTGGCCGTGGCCATGCCCGGCGGCGGGGCCGACCCGGACGGCCACCGCAGCCCCGCGGCAGCCTCCCGGGACCCCGGCGCCCGCACGGACGTCGGCGGCGCCGCGTCGGCGTCACCGTCCGCCGGGCCCTCACCGGACGGCAGGAAGCGCGAGAAGACCGACCGGGCCAAGGAGTCCGCCTCCGCCGGGCCCGCCGCGTCCTCCCCGGCCCCCCGTGCGGACAAGCCCGGCCGGGCCGCACCCGGCTCCGGTCCGGCCCCGCTCACCGTCAGCACCCAGCCGCACGCCTGGCTGGACCCGTGCTCCCAGCGGTACTTGGTGAACCTGCCGCCCGAGCGGGTCGTACCGCCGCCGCTGGAACAGGACGCGCCCGGCTGGGTGGCCGCGATGGGCGCCGTGCCGTCGGGGGAGCAGCTCCTGAAGGTCACCGTGCAGGGGACCGGGAAGGAGACCGTGGTCGTCGAGGCCCTGACGGTCCGCACGGCCGGGAAGCGGACGCCGCTCGCCTGGAACGACTACGCGATGGGCTATCCGGGGGTGGGCTGCGGCGGTGGTGTGCCGAAGCGGTTCTTCACGGTCGCCCTGGACGCGGCCCGGCCGTCGCTCGTGCCCGAGGCGGGGCACGCCGACTTCCCGTTCACGGTGAGCCAGTCGGACCCGGAGGCGTACTACGTCAAGGCCGACGCCTCCGCCTACGACGTCCGCTGGTACCTGGAGCTGACCTGGTCCAGCGGCAGCCGCAGCGGCACGCTCAGGGTGGACGACCAGGGCCGCCCGTTCCGCACGAGCGGCCACAACGGGCGCCCCGCCTACGAGTTCCCGCTGGGTGGCGAGAAATGGGTGAAGGCCGGCACGACCGAACCGTCGTGACGCCGTGCGGGGCACGAGCGGCCCGGACGATCCGTTAGGTTGCTGACCACCGCGACGGTCGCCGTCGGACCGCCCAGTCGTCAGGGAGTGATCCATGTCCGGTGAGGTGCTCAGCCAGGATCCTGCCGCACTGCGCAGGAGGATCGACAGCAGCAAGGCGCATCCGGCGCGGGTCTACGACGTGTTCCTCGGCGGAAAGGACCACTACCCGGCCGACCGGGAAGCGGCCGCCGCCGCGCTCGCGGCGAATCCGCGCGGCTACCTCGACGTGCGGCACAACCGCGACTTCCTGCGCCGCGCGGTGACCGCGCTCGTGGGGCAGGACGGCATCCGGCAGTTCCTCGACATCGGGACCGGGCTGCCGACCGCGCAGAACGTGCACCAGATCGCGCAGCGCATCGCGCCCGAGTCGCGGGTCGTGTACGTCGACAACGACCCGGTGGTCCTGGCACACGCGCGGGCGTTGCTCACCAGTGGGCCCGAGGGCCGCACGGACTACGTCGACGCCGACCTGCGCGACCCGGGCCGGATCCTCGAACAGGCCGCCCGCACAATGGACTTCGGCCGGCCCGTCGCCCTGTGCCTGGTCGCGGTCCTGCACTTCGTGGCCGACGACGAGGCGTACCCGCTGGTGCGTGAGCTGCTGGACGCGCTGCCCCCGGGCAGCCGGCTGGTGCTCAGCCATCTGACCGAGGACCTCAACCCGGAGAACATCCGGGCGGTGCAACGGACGTACACCGAGCGGGGCTTCACGTTCGTGCTGCGCACCCGGGCGGAGGTCGAGCGGTTCTTCACGGACAGCGGGCTGGCGATCGCCGAGCCGGGCGTCGTCCCCGCGCACCGCTGGCGGCCCGACGGCGCCGCCCCCGTCCCGGAGCAGCCCGGGGAGTCCTTCCTCGCCGGGCTCGACGAGATCGAGAAGGTCCGCTACCGCGACATCGCCGACGCCACGGACGCGGACATCAACGTGTACGCGGGGTTCGGCGCGAAGGGCTGAACCGGCGGCGGACCGGCCGCGCCGGGCCACCGGCGGGCACGAGCCCTCCCCGCCCGGCCGTCCGTATCGCGGAAAACTTCTTGTAGGCGCCACGCAGTTCCCTAGGCTGCGGGGCAGCAGGCGTCGCCGCAGCCGAAGGAGCCGTGCCATGACCATCGCCGAGCCGGGGCCGACCACCCGATCCGCCGTGCCGCCGCTCGCCGCGCGCGCCCGCGCCGTCGGCGGATCACCGGTGCGGGAGATCCTCGCCGTCACCGCCCGCCCCGAGGTGATCAACTTCGCCGGGGGGCTGCCCGCGCCGGAGCTGTTCGACGCCGACGGGATCGCCGCCGCCTTCCGCGCGGTACTGGCCCGCACGCCCGCCCGGGCCCTGCAGTACTCCACCACCGAGGGCGAACCGGCGCTGCGCGAGGCGCTCGCCGTCCGTACGGCCGCCCGGGGCCTGCCGACCGGACCGGACGACCTGCTCGTCACCACCGGCTCCCAGCAGGCCCTGTCCCTCCTGGCCACCGCACTGCTCGAACCCGGCGACACGGTCCTGGTCGAGAACCCCTGCTACCTCGCGGCGCTGCAGGCCTTCGGCTTCGCCGGAGCGCGCGTCCTGGCCGTGCCCGGCGACGACCACGGCCTCGACCCCGAGGCCCTGGACGAACTCGTCGCACGGGAACGGCCGAAGCTGCTCTACACCGTGCCCACCTTCCAGAACCCCACCGGCCGCACCCTGCCCGCCGAGCGGCGGGCCGCCGTCGCCGCCGTCGCCGCCCGGCGCGGACTGTGGATCGTCGAGGACGACCCCTACGGCGAACTGCGCTACGAGGGCGCCCGCGTGCCGTGGATCGCCACCCACCCCGGAGCCGAGGACCGGACCGTGCTGCTCGGCAGCTTCTCCAAGGTCATGGCGCCCGGACTGCGGCTCGGCTGGCTGCGCGCGCCCGGGCGGCTGCGGCGGGCGTGCGCCGTCGCTAAGCAGGCCGCCGACCTGCACACCCCGACCGTCAACCAGCTCGCCGCGGCCCGCTACCTCGCCGACCGGGACCTGGACGCCCACGTCGCCCGCGTCGCCGGGGTGTACCGCGAGCGCCGGGACGCCATGCTCGCCGGGCTGCCCGCCGCGCTGCCAGAGGGCTCGGTGTGGAACCGGCCCGAGGGCGGCATGTTCCTGTGGGCGCGCCTGCCGGAGCCCCACGACACCACGGCCCTGCTCCCGCAGGTGCTCCGGCACGACGTCGCGTACGTCCCCGGCGCCCCCTTCTACGCCGGCCCGCCCGAGCGGACGACGCTGCGGCTGTGCTTCGTGACGCAGACGCCGGAGGAGATCGAGGAGGGGCTGCGCAGGCTCGCGGAGGGGTTCAGTCCCACCAGAACTGCCACACCGGCCGGTTGAGGACCTGGTTCGCGGCGTAGGAGCGCAGCGTCCGGTCGGGGCCCTGCTCCAGATGGTCCGGGCAGAACGCGACGTGCTCGGCGGCCAGGGCCTCCGCGTCGGCCGGGGTCGCGGGCGGGGCGGCGACGGACACCAGCAGGTGGTCGAAGCCGAGGGCGGTGACGCGGACGCCGAAGCGGTCCTCCCAGGAGCGCAGCACCGCGCTGAGCCGGGCCGTGTCACCCTCGTGGTTCGCCGGGCCCGTCCAGCCGATCACCGCCGGGATGTCGGCGCTGCGACGGGCCGGGACCAGGGCCAGGCGGGGCTCCTTGAGCAGGACGCCGTCCCGGAGCAGGGCGTCGGCGGCCCGGGCCGCCACCGCGTCGGGGTCCTCCTGCCGCACCAGTGGCCGGGCCGGGCCGGGCCAGGGCCCGCCCTCGGCGGCGCGCTCCTGCCAGTACTCCGCCAGCACCTCCTCGGCGTCGTGGTCCCCCGGGTAGGACACCGCGCCCGGCCTCAACTGCCAGTCCTGCGGGCCCCCGTGGCCGCCGCCCACCTCCAGGACGACCGGGAGCAGCCCCACCCGCCGCGCCGGCTCCAGCGCCTGTCGGTCACCGGGCCGGGCCCGCTCGTGCGCGCACCACAGCAGCGGCTCGTGCCAGGGGCCCTCGTCGGTCGCGTCGACCAGGGAACCGGACGGGAGGTGAAGCCCGAGCGCACGGCCGCCCGGATCGGCCGCCAGCTTCGGCAGGGGGTTGGGAAGAGTCGCCATGGAGTGAGCGTAGGCGCCGGCACCGACAGCAAGTCCTGCCCGCCCGGGCGGCGTCGGGAGAACGCCGAGGGCGGCACTCGCGGGGGAGTGCCGCCCTCGGCCCGACAGGTGCGGGTGGGATCAGAGCCGCTCGGGCGTGCGGATGCCCAGCAGGGCCATGCCGCGGTGCAGCGTGCGGGCCGTGACGTCGCACAGGAACAGGCGGTTCTCGATCTGCTCGCCCGTCTCGGCCTTGAGGACCGGGCACTTGTCGTAGAACGTCGTGTAGAGCGACGCCAGCTGGTACAGGTACGCCGCCAGCTTGTGCGGGGCGTACTCGCGGGCCGCCTCGGCCACCGTCTCCGCGAAGGAGTCCAGGTGCAGGCCCAGCGCCCGCTCCGCCTCGTGCAGCTCCAGCTCCGGGTGCGCGGCCGGGCGGGAGGCGCCGGCCTTGCGCAGGATGGACTGGATCCGGGCGTAGGCGTACTGGAGGTAGACGGAGGTGTCGCCGTTGAGCGAGACCATCTGGTCCAGGTCGAACTTGTAGTCCCGGTTGGCGGAGGTCGACAGGTCCGCGTACTTCACCGCGCCGATGCCCACCTGGGCGCCGCGCTCGGCGATCTCCTCCTCCGACAGGTCCTGGGCCTTCTCCCGGACGACCGCCGAGGCGCGGTCGATCGCCTCGTCGAGCAGGTCGACCAGGCGGACCGTCTCGCCCTCACGGGTCTTGAAGGGCTTGCCGTCCTTGCCGAGGACCGTGCCGAAGGCCAGCTGCACCGCCTTGACGTCCTCGTTCAGCCAGCCGGCGCGGCGGGCCGTCTCGAAGACCATCTTGAAGTGCAGCGACTGCCGGGCGTCCACCACGTACAGGAGCGTGTCCGCCTTGAGGCCGAAGACGCGGTCGCGGATCGCGGACAGGTCGGTCGCCGCGTAGCCGTAGCCGCCGTCCGACTTCTGCACGATCAGCGGGACGGGCTTGCCGTCCGGGCCCTTGATGTCGTCGAAGAAGACGCACAGCGCGCCCTCGGAGCGCACGGCGACCCCCGACTCCTCCAGCAGGCGGCAGGTCTCGGCGAGCATGTCGTTGTACCCGGACTCGCCGACGATGTCCGCGTCGCGGATCTCCATGTCGAGCTTCTCGAAGACGGAGAAGAAGTAGATCTTCGACTCGTCGACGAACTTCTGCCACATGGCCAGCGTCTGCGGGTCTCCCGCCTGGAGGTCGACCACCCGGCGCCGGGCGCGGGTCTTGAACTCCTCGTCCGCGTCGAACAGCTTGCGGGCGGCCTTGTAGAGGCGGTCGAGGTTCGACATCGCCTCCTCGCCGGACACCTCGGCGTCCCGGTGGTCCAGCTCGTGCGGGTGCTCGTCCAGGTACTGGATGAGCATGCCGAACTGGGTGCCCCAGTCGCCGATGTGGTGGCGGCGGACCACCTGCTCACCGGTGAACTCCAGCAGCTGCACCACGGAGTCGCCGATCACCGCGGAACGCAGGTGACCGACGTGCATCTCCTTCGCCACGTTCGGCTGGGCGTAGTCGATGACCGTGGTGCCGGGGTGCTCGGCGAGCGGCACGCCGAGGCGGCCGGTGTCGTCGGCGTAGCGGGCGGCGAGGTTCTGCGTGATCGCCCGGTCGGTGAGCGTGATGTTCAAGAAGCCCGGTCCGGAGACCTCGACCTCCGCCAGCAGCTCGCCGGACTCGACCCGGGAGACGACCTGCGTGGCCAGCTCGCGCGGGTTGGCCTTCTCCTTCTTGGCCAGGGCCAGGATCCCGTTGGCCTGGAAGTCGGCCCGGTCGCTTCGTCGCAGCAGCGGGTCCGCGGAACCGGCCTGCGGCAGGGCCGCCGACAGGGCCGCCGCGAGGCGCTGGTGGACGGAGTCGCTGAGGGACGTGACCGAGGCCATGGGCGAGGGTGCCGTTCTCCTAGGGGAAATCGATGGACACGGCCAGTATCCCATGGGGGTAAAGCCGTTTTTCCGGGCGCGAGACGGTCTGGGACAATGGGGCGGTCAGCCGTGCGACCGTACCGGCTGCCCGATGCAGAAAGAAGGACGTGCCGATCGTGGCTCAGAGCACCGAGACCACCGACTGGGTCTCCCGTTTCGCGGATGAGGTCATCGAGGAGTCGGAGCGCCGGGCCCCGGGCAAACCCGTCGTCGTCGCGTCCGGCCTCTCCCCGTCGGGCCCCATCCACCTCGGCAACCTGCGCGAGGTCATGACCCCGCACCTGGTGGCCGACGAGATCCGCCGCCGGGGCCACCAGGTGCGCCACCTGATCTCCTGGGACGACTACGACCGCTACCGCAAGGTGCCCAAGGGCATCGCCGGGGTCGACGAGGTGGCCTGGGCCGAGCACATCGGCAAGCCGCTGACGTCGGTGCCCGCGCCCAAGGGCTCCGCGCACCCGAACTGGGCCGAGCACTTCAAGGCCGCGATGATCGAGTCGCTGGCCGAGCTGGGCGTGGAGTTCGACGGCATCAGCCAGACCGAGCAGTACACCTCCGGTGTCTACCGCGAGCAGATCCTGCACGCCATGAAGCACCGGGGCGACATCGACGCCATCCTCGACCAGTACCGGACGAAGAAGGCCCCGGCCAAGAAGCAGCAGGGGCAGAAGCCGGTCGACGAGGCCGAGCTGGAGGCCGCCGAGGGCTCCGGCGCCGCCGCCGAGGACGACGGCAGCGCCGGCTCCGCCGGCTACTTCCCGTACAAGCCGTACTGCGGCAACTGCGAGAAGGACCTCACCACCGTCACGTCCTACGAGGACGACTCCACCGAGCTGACCTACGCCTGCACCGCGTGCGGCTTCTCGGAGACGGTCCGGCTCAGCGAGTTCAACCGCGGCAAGCTGGTCTGGAAGGTCGACTGGCCCATGCGGTGGGCCTACGAGGGCGTCGTCTTCGAGCCCTCCGGCGTCGACCACTCCTCGCCCGGCTCGTCGTTCCAGGTGGGCGGGCAGATCGTCGGGATCTTCGGCGGCAAGCAGCCGATCGGCCCGATGTACGCCTTCGTCGGCATCTCCGGCATGGCCAAGATGTCGTCCTCCAAGGGCGGTGTGCCCACCCCGGCCGACGCCCTGCAGATCATGGAGCCGCAGCTGCTGCGCTGGCTCTACGCCCGCCGCCGGCCCAACCAGTCTTTCAAGGTCGCCTTCGACCAGGAGATCCAGCGGCTGTACGACGAGTGGGACCGGCTGGACGCCAAGGTCGCCGACGGCAGCGCCCTGCCGGCCGACGTGGCCGCGCATTCCCGCGCGGTGCGCACCGCGGCCGGTGAGCTGCCGCGCACGCCCCGGCCGCTGCCGTACCGGACGCTGGCGTCCGTCGCGGACATCACCGCCGGGCACGAGGACCAGGCGCTGCGCATCCTCAGCGAGCTGGACCCCGAGCAGCCGCTGACCTCGCTGGACGAGGCCCGCCCGCGCTACGACAAGGCCGAGGCGTGGATCAACACGCACGTCCCGGCCGACCAGCGCACCATCGTGCGCGACGAGCCCGACGCGGAGCTGCTGAAGTCCCTCGACGAGGCGTCCCGGCAGTCGCTGCGGCTGCTGCTCGACGGACTGGCCGACCACTGGTCGCTCGACGGGCTGACGCACCTCGTGTACGGCGTGCCCAAGGTCCGGGCCGGGTTCTCCGCGGACGCCACGGCGAAGGAGCTGCCGCCGGAGATCAAGACGGCCCAGCGGTCCTTCTTCGCGCTGCTGTACCACCTGCTGGTCGGCCGCGACACCGGCCCGCGGCTGCCCACGCTGCTGCTGGCGGTGGGGCAGGACCGGGTGCGCCACCTGCTCGGCGCATAACCGGCACGGACGGAAGAGGGGCCCCCGGCGCATGCGCCGGGGGCCCCTCTTCCGTGCCTGCGGAACGCCGCTAGGCGATGTGGTCCTCCTCCAGTTCCGTGTTGTAACGGTGCTGGAAACGGTCCGACAGGGCCTTGAGCGTGCTGGTGGTCAGCGTGACGCCGTAGGTCGTCTGGATGTTCTCGCCGAGCACCGCCGGGGTGGGGAAGCTGCCGTCGATGGACTGGCGGAACACCTTGTAGTACGCGTCCTCGTCGGGCTCGGCGGCGGGCCGGGGCGCGGTGCCGCCGCCCTCGCCCAGCTCACGGGTGCGGTTCGGGCCGACCGGGATGGGGAAGGAACCCGTCTCCTCCGGGCCCGGCTCCCGCTCGTACCCGTCCTGCTCGTACGGCTCCCGCTCGTACTGCTCCTGGTACTGCTCGGCCTCCCGCTGCTCCGCGTACCACTGGGCGTACTGCTCGGCCGGGTCGTAGGCCGGGTCGTAGCCGCCCTGGTACTCGATCTCGCGCGGGGCCTGGAACCAGGGGCTCTGGTCGGGCTCGGGCCCGGCGTCCGGGTACTCCTGCGGCGGGCCGTCCACCGGCCCGGGGCGCTGCCCGCCCGGCGCCGCCGCACCCCGCCCCGCGGCGGCCGGCGCCTGCGGGAGGGAGGCGGCGCCCTGCGGCACCGGAGCCGGGCCGACCGCGCGGCGGGCCGCCACCGGGTCCGGGGCGTCCAGGGCCTGCTGCGGCGGGGGCGGGGGTATCAGCGCGGGCTCGATCCCGGCCGCCGCGAGACCCGCCGGAGCCGTCTCGGCCAGCGGCACCCCGTACTTCGCCAGCCGCAGCGGCATCAGCGACTCCACGGGGGCCTTGCGCCGCCACGAGCGGCCGAACCGCGAGCGCAACCGCGCCTGGTAGACCAGCCGTTCCTGCTCCAGCTTGATGACCTGCTCGTAGGAGCGCAGCTCCCACAGCTTCATACGGCGCCACAGCAGGAACGTGGGGACGGGCGACAGCAGCCAGCGCGTCAGCCGCACGCCCTCCATGTGCTTGTCGGCCGTGATGTCGGCGATCCGGCCGATCGCGTGCCGGGCCGCCTCGACCGAGACGACGAACAGGATCGGGATCACCCCGTGCATGCCCACACCGAGCGGATCCGGCCAGGCCGCGGCGCCGTTGAAGGCAATCGTGGCCGCCGTCAGCAGCCAGGCCGTCTGGCGCAGCAGGGGGAACGGGATCCTGATCCACGTCAGGAGCAGGTCCAGGGCCAGCAGGACGCAGATCCCCGCGTCGATGCCGATCGGGAAGACGTAGGAGAAGTTCCCGAAGCCCTTCTTCAGGGCCAATTCGCGGACGGCCGCGTACGAACCGGCGAAGCCGATGCCGGCGATGATCACGGCGCCGGTCACGACCACGCCGATGAGAACGCGGTGCATCCGAGTCAGCTGCAGTGGCGCGGCCACCCGTACCCCTCCCCTTGCGTGTTGTTGCGCGCAACAGGGTGGCACACATGTACGGGGAACGGGTGGCCGGATCCGGTGGGGACTGCGGTCAGCTCTTCGCCACGGGCTTCTTGGACGCCGGCTTGGCCGCTTCCTTCGACGGGGACGTGCCGCCCGACGGGGAAGCCGACTTCGACGGAGCCTTGGACGGGGAGCCGCTCGCCTTGCCGCCGCCGGAGCCGTTCGCCTTCGACACCGCCGCCACCGCCTCCGCGGCGGCCTTCTTCGCGTCCTTCAGCAGGTCGTTGCCGCTCGGGGTCTTGTCACCCGCGAGACCGGCCCCGTTGTAGTCCACGGTGACGACGACGTTCTCCACGCGCGCCACGACCGTCTGCTGCTTGAAGGTGCCTTCCTTCTTCTTCAGGTCGTAGTGCACCGCCGTCGCCTGGTCGCCCGTCCCGGTCACCGGCTCCGACTTGGCGGCCTTCGCGCCCTCCACCGCCTGCGCGTCCTGCACCTGCTTCGCGTAGTACTCCTGCGCCAGCTTGTCGGCCGAGCCGCGGGCGGCGTCCGACTCGAAGCGCAGCATCGACACGTTCAGCCAGCGGAACTGCGAGCCCTTGACGCCGTTGTTGTCGAGGCTGTCCCAGGAGCAGGAGGCACGCGTCGAAATATCGTCCGAGTTGCCCTCCTTGCCCGACTTCGCCTTCGGGACTAGGTCCTCCAGCGTCTTCTCGGGCAGGACCTTGCACGCCTCCGGAAGCCTGCCGTACGCCGCCGCCTGCACGGTCGGCGACGGGCTCGCCGACGCCGACGCCGAGGCCCCCGCCCCGGCCGTCTTGTCCGTGCTGTCGCCGGAGCCGGAGTCCGAGGAGCAGCCGGCGGCGACCAGCATCACGGGGACGGCGGCCGCGCCGACAAGGACGCGGTTCAGACGCTTCGCTCGCTGGATTCGCTCTACTCGTCGCTGCATGGTTCCTTCACTCATGACGCTCGTGATTCCCTGCGGTCGGAACGGGTCCGGGTGGTCACGGTACGCGGTGAGGCGAGCGTGTGTTCTTCCTTCGCGCACGCGCGGACCCCGCGTGAAGACACCGTTGAACGGCCTCAGTCGCCCAGCGAATCGGCCAGTTGCAGGGCCAGTTTCTGCGCCCTGTCCTGCATTTCCTCACTGTCCGGCACGACACCGACCGCCGCCGGCTGCTCCGCGTACTCGACGGTCACGATGACGTTGGACGTGCGGAACGCCACAGTCACCGTCCGCTGCTCGGCCGTCGAACCGGAGCTGCTCAGCTCGTCGTCGAGGAACGCCTCGTCACCCAGATCCTCCAGCACGCGCGGACGCAGCTCGGCCGGCCCCGCCGACCCGGTCGCCGACGGCGACGCGGAGCCGGACGGCGACGCGGAGCCGCTCGGGCTGCCGGACGCGTCGCCGGACGGGGAGCCGCTCGCGGACGCCGACTCGGTCGTGACCGGCTCGGGCAGGTGCGCCGCCGCCTCCTTCTCCCCGAACAACTGCTCCGCCTGGCTGTCGTCGCTGACGGCGGTGTCGTAGGACACGACCCGCTCGAAGTCGATCAGCAGGTGGTTCGTGGCGTCCGGGGCGTCCACCTTCCAGCGGCAGCCGACCCGGCGGTCCGTGTCGAACGTGCTCGTCGCGGCGCCGTCGTAGGCCCGCTCGCGCTGCTCCTCGTCGCCGATCTGCCGGATCCCGGGCAGGAGTTCGTCCAGCGTGCTCCGGCCGGGAGCGTCGCAGGGCTCGGGGAGGCTGCGGTACCGGCCGGGCTCGGCGGCGGCCGACGCGGTGCCGGCGGAGCCCGGGTTGGAGTCGTCCGTGGTGCCTCCGTCGCCGGAACCACCGGTGCAGCCGGCCAGCAGCGCCGCGAGGAGCGCGGCGACAGCGGGCGCCCAGGCCTTCCGTTGCACGTGGTGGCTCCTCTCGAGACGGATATTGCCTTGCCGCCGTGGGGCGGGCGATGAACACAATGTGTATCGCACGCGCTGCCGTGGACGCCGGTCCGATTTCCCTTTCGTCGACCTTGGCTCCGGTATTTGCGCTGTAGGACTTCTGTTGGTTTACGGGGGATTGGGGACGATATGTCGTACGTGGAGATGCCGGGGGCGAAGGTGCCGATCCGGATGTGGACCGACCCGGCCACGGTCGAGGACTCGGCGCTCCAGCAGCTCCGCAACGTCGCGACGCTGCCGTGGATCAAGGGCCTGGCCGTCATGCCGGACGTGCACTACGGCAAGGGCGCGACGGTCGGTTCGGTCATCGCCATGCAGGGCGCGGTGTGCCCGGCGGCGGTCGGTGTGGACATCGGCTGCGGCATGTCGGCGGTGCGGACGTCCCTGACGGCCGATGACCTCCCGGACGACCTGTCGCGGCTGCGCTCGAAGATCGAGCAGGCCATCCCGGTGGGCCGGGGAATGCACGACGACCCGGTCGACCCGGGCCGCTTCCACGGCATGGCCACCGGCGGCTGGGACGACTTCTGGGGCCGGTTCGAGGGGGTGGCGGAAGCGGTCAAGTTCCGTCATGAGCGCGCCGGAAAGCAGATGGGAACGCTCGGAAGCGGAAACCACTTTGTTGAGGTATGCACGGATACGACCGGTTCCGTCTGGCTGATGCTGCACTCCGGTTCCCGGAACATCGGCAAGGAACTGGCCGAGCACCACATCGGCGTGGCCCGGGGCCTCCCGCACAACCAGGGCCTGGTCGACCGCGACCTCGCCGTCTTCGTCGCGGACACCCCGCAGATGGCGGCGTACCGCAACGACCTGTTCTGGGCGCAGGAGTACGCGAAGTACAACCGCTCGATCATGATGGCGCTCCTGAAGGACGTGGTCCGCACGGAGTTCAGGAAGGCGAAGCCCGTCTTCGAGCCGGAGATCAGCGCGCACCACAACTACGTGGCCGAGGAGCGCTACGACGGGATGGACCTGCTCGTGACCCGCAAGGGCGCGATCCGGGCCGGCTCCGGCGAGTACGGGATCATCCCGGGCTCCATGGGCACGGGTTCGTACATCGTGAAGGGCCTCGGCAACGCGAAGTCCTTCAACTCCGCTTCGCACGGCGCGGGTCGGCGCATGAGCCGGACGGCGGCCAAGCGCCGGTTCACGACGAAGGACCTGGAGCAGCAGACCCGGGGCGTGGAGTGCCGCAAGGACTCCGGAGTCGTCGACGAGATCCCCGGCGCCTACAAGCCGATCGAGCGGGTCATCGACCAGCAGCGGGACCTGGTCGAGGTCGTGGCCAAGCTCAAGCAGGTCGTCTGCGTGAAGGGCTGACCGGCCCTACGCCTCCCGGTGCACCTTGGTGTTGGAGGCCTGGGCGCGGGGGCGGAGGACCAGGAGGTCGACGTTGACGTGGGCGGGGCGGGTGACCGCCCAGGTGATCGTCTCGGCCACGTCGTCGGCGGTGAGGGGCTCGGCCACGCCCTGGTAGACCTTGTCCGCCTTCTCCTTGTCGCCGCCGAAGCGGGTCAGGGCGAACTCCTCCGTCCTGACCATGCCGGGGGCGATCTCGATGACGCGGACCGGCTGGCCGACGATCTCCAGACGCAGGGTCTCGGCCAGGACGTGCGCGCCGTGCTTGGCGGCGACGTAGCCCCCGCCGCCCTCGTAGGTGCCGTGGCCGGCGGTGGAGGAGACGACCACGACCGTGCCGTCGCCGCTCTCGACCAGCTTGGGCAGCAGTGCCTGGGTGAGGTTGAGGGTGCCGATGACGTTGGTCTCGTACATCCGGCGCCAGTCGGCCGGGTCGCCGGTGGCGACCGGGTCGGCGCCGAGCGCTCCGCCCGCGTTGTTGACCAGGACGCCGATCGTCCTGAAGGCGGTGGCGAACTCGTCCACGGCGGCGCGGTCGGTGACGTCGAGGGGGTAGGCCGTGGCCTGGTGTCCCGCCTTGCCGATCTCCTCGGCCAGGGCCTCGATGCGGTCCTTGCGGCGCGCGGTCAGGACGACGCGGTAGCCCGCGGCGGCGAGCTGCCGGGCCGTGGCGGCGCCGATGCCGCTGCTCGCACCCGTGACGACGGCGATGCGGGAGGCGGCGGACGGGGCGGCGGTGGCCATGGGTGCTCCTCGGGCGGGGTGCGGCGGGTGACGAGGTCCGGCGGACGGGCGGACCTGGGGCCAGGATAGGCGGGGCCCCCGGCGGGGAGCGCGGGTGATCGAGGGGTGGGCGGGCCCGGCCGGGAGCCCGGGCGTCTGCGGGCTCCGGGGCGTTCGCCTCCGGGTCGGTTGCCTGCGGGTCAGCCGCCCCGGGGGGCGTACATGATGAGGGCCATGCCGGCCAGGCAGACCAGCGCGCCCGTGATGTCCCAGCGGTCCGGGCGGTAGCCGTCCGCGACGACGCCCCACAGGATCGAGCCGGCGACGAAGATGCCGCCGTACGCGGCGAGGACGCGGCCGAAGGGGGCGTCGGGCTGGAACGTCGCGACGAAACCGTAGGCGCCGAGGGCGAGGACGCCGCCGGCCGCCCAGAGCCAGCCCCTGTGTTCGCGTACGCCCTGCCAGACGAGCCAGGCGCCGCCGATCTCCAGGAGGGCCGCGAGGACGAACAGGGCGGCGGAGCGGAGCACGGACATGGCGGTCAGCTTCGCACGGCCGGCCTCGCCGGCCGGCGGACGTCGCGGGTTCGGCGGTCAGTCGCCGGGGTTCTCGGCGTCGTAGCGCTCGCGGGCCGTCCTGACCTCGTCGAAGTGGTTCTCCGCCCAGTCCTTCACCGCGGTCAGCAGCAGGGCCAGGTTCTGGCCGAGCGGCGTGAGTTCGTAGTCGACGCGGACCGGGACGGACGGGGTGACGGTACGGGTGAGGATGCCGTCGCGCTCCAGCGAGCGCAGTGTCTGCGTGAGCATCTTGGGGCTGACGCCGGCGATCCTGCGGCCGAGGTCGCTGTAGCGCAGGGGGCCCGGGGCGAGGGCGGAGACGACGAGGCTGACCCACTTGTCGCTGATGCGGTCCAGGAGCTGGTTGGTCGGGCAGCTCCGGAGGAAGGCGTCGTACTCGACGCGGGCCTGCTCGCGCCGCTGGGCCGCCGACATGGTCGCCATGGCTCACCTCCGAGGTAGGTACGCACTCCCAGGTAACTACTTACCGAGGGATAGTAACTCTTCCTAGGGTTGCGGTCAGTGATCGGGAGGGATCCCGGATACCGACAAGCCAAGGGGAGTCGCTGTGCGTGCAGTTGTGGTGAACTCGTCCGGTGGGCCGGAGGCCGTGGAGGTCGTGGAGACCGCGGTGCCCGAGCCCGGTGCGCGGCAGGTGCGGATCAAGGTCGCGGCGGCCGCGCTGAACCCCGTGGACGCGGGGGTGCGGGCCGGGGTGTTCGGGGGCGCCGGCGAGCGGATCGGGCTCGGCTGGGACGTCGCCGGGACGGTGGACGCGGTGGGCACGGACGGTGCGTGGAGTGTCGGGGACGAGGTGGTGGCCCTCCACTACGGCACGGTCAAGCCGCTGGGCACCCACGCCGAGTACGTCGTGGTCGACGCGGACGCGGTGGCCCTGGCGCCCTCCTCGGTGGACGCGGTCCACGCGGCGACCCTGCCGCTGAACGCGCTGACCGCCGCGCAGGCCCTGGATCTGCTGGAGCCGGCCCCGGACCGGTCGCTGCTGGTGACGGGAGCGGCGGGCGCGGTCGGCGGGTACGCGGTCCGGCTGGCCGCGCACCGCGGAGTGCCGGTCACCGGGCTGGCGCGGCGGAGCGACGAGGCGTTCGTGCGGTCCCTCGGGGCCGTGCGCTTCCTCGACGGCGACGCGGAGGACGGCGGGTTCGACGCGGTGCTGGACGCCGCCGTGCTGGGTGAGCCGGCCCTGGCCCGGGTGCGCGACGGGGGGCGTTACGTCGGTGTCATCCCGCAGGCCGAGCCCGCCCCGGTGCGGGGAGTGCGGACCGGGGCGGTGGAGGTGAGCGCCGACGGGGCGCGGCTGGCGGAGCTGGTGCGGCTGGTGGACGAGGGTGTGCTGACCACGCGCGTGGCGGAGACCTACGCCCTGGAGGACGCCGCCAAGGCGCACGCCCGGCTGGACGGGGGCGGCGTACGGGGCCGCCTGGTGCTCGTGCCCTGACCCCTGGCGTGCGCGCGCCCGGCCCTGGTGAACCGGTGTGCCGGTGCGGGCTCGCCGGGCCGCCGCGGCCTCAGCGCGCGCCCCGCACCTCGGCCGCGTACACCGTCGGCGGTACGCCCACCGTCGCCGTGAAGTCCCGTACGAGGTGGGCCTGGTCGGCGTAGCCGAGGTCGGCGGCGAGGGCCGCCCAGTCGATGTCGGTGCGGGTGCCGGCCTGTTCCAGGGCCTCGTGGAAGCGGTAGCGGAGGACGACCCACTTGGGGCTGACCCCCACGTACGCCGAGAAGAGCCGTTGCAGGGCCCGTACCGACAGGCCCCGGTCGCGGGCGAGGTCGCCGACCCGGCGCAGGGTGCGGTCGGCGCGGATCCGCCGGACCAGGTCGACCGCCAGGTCGGCCTGCGCGTCCGGGGCGCACGGCCGGGACAGCAGGAAGTCGTCCAGGGCGGCCACCCGGGCGCGGTCCCCGCCGGCGGTGGCGATCCGCCGGGCGGTGTCGCCGGTGGCCTCGGGGAGCACCTCGTGGGCGGGCAGCGCGCGGCCGGTCCAGCGGGAGACGGGGTGGCCGGGGGCGTGCGGCCGGAACCCGCCGGGACGGAACTTGACCCCGCAGACGCGGCCCGGCCCGCTCAGCTTCCTGGTGTACAGGCCGAGGGCGACGCCGGTGACCTCGGCGTACGGGGGGCCGTCCTCCTCGTCCCACTGGAAGGTGAGGTTGACGGAGGGGTGCGGGACGATGTGGGAGGCGTAGGGGGCGGGCAGGTCCCAGTCGATGAGCCAGTACCACTCGACGTACCGCCGCAGCGGGGGAGCGGGCTCGTGGCGGCGGAATCGCACGCGGTCCAGCAGGCCGGGCGGATCGACGATCCCCCGGGTGTCGTCGCGGGGTGCCTCCATGGCCGGATCGTACGTCGCGTTTGTTCAAGAGGGGCGGACCCGGGCCTGGCTACGGTCGGGGCATGGAGACGAACGCGAGTCGGACGCAGGGGATCGGTGAGCTGCTGGGGCTGGCCCGGGAGCGGGCGGTGCCGGTGGTGCGGGGCATCGAGGACTCGGCGCTGGGGGCTGCGACGCCGTGCGCCGAGTACGACGTGCGGGGGCTGGTGAACCACCTGTTCCAGGTGGTCGTGCAGTTCCAGCGGCTGGCCGCGAAGCAGGAGGCGGACTTCGGTACGGCGGCCGACGTGGTGGCCGAGGGGCCCGACTGGCGGGAGCGGCTGGTGCGGGAGGCGGACCGGCTGGTGGCGGCCTGGTCCGCGCCCGGGGCCGAGGAGGGGACGACCGGGGCGATGGGCATGCCGGCGCGGCTGGTGGGCTCGATGGCCCTGCTGGACCTGACCGTGCACGCCTGGGACCTGGCGCGGGCGACGGGCCAGGAATACCCGGGGGCCGACGGCGCGGTCGTGGCGGAGCTGTCCGGCGCGGTGGCGGAACTGGCGCCGACGGGCCGGAGGATGGGGGTGTTCGGGGAGCCGGTGCCGGTGCCGGAGGGCGCGTCGGCCTTCGAGCGGCTGCTCGCGCAGACGGGCAGGGCCCCGGCCGGGGAACCGGTGCGCGGGGAATAGGCCCCGGTGGGTGGCCGTTCACCAGGTTATAGTTGAACCGTAAACAACCTGGAGGGTGAGCGACCATGCAGTTCGGGATCTTCAGCGTCGGCGACGTCACGCCCGACCCGACGACCGGCCGGACGCCGACCGAGCGCGAGCGGATCAAGGCCATGGTCGCGATCGCGCTGAAGGCCGAGGAGGCCGGGCTCGACGTCTTCGCGACCGGCGAGCACCACAACCCGCCGTTCGTGCCGTCCTCGCCCACCACCATGCTCGGCTACATCGCCGCCCGCACCGAGCGGCTGGTCCTGTCCACGGCCACCACCCTCATCACCACCAACGACCCGGTGAAGATCGCCGAGGACTTCGCGATGCTCCAGCACCTGGCCGACGGCCGGGTCGACCTCATGCTGGGCCGCGGCAACACCGCCCCGGTCTACCCCTGGTTCGGCCAGGACATACGCCAGGGCATCCCGCTCGCGCTGGAGAACTACGCCCTGCTGCACCGGCTGTGGCGGGAGGAGGACGTCGACTGGGAGGGCAGGTTCCGCACGCCCCTGCAGGGCTTCACCGCGACGCCGCGCCCGCTGGACGGCGTGGCCCCCTTCGTCTGGCACGGCTCGATCCGCTCGCCCGAGATCGCCGAGCAGGCCGCGTACTACGGCGACGGCTTCTTCCACAACAACATCTTCTGGCCGGCCGACCACACCCGGCGCATGGTCGAGCTGTACCGGGAGCGCTGGGCGCACTACGGGCACGGCACCCCCGAGCAGGCGATCGTCGGCCTCGGCGGGCACGTGTTCATGCGGAAGAACTCGCAGGACGCGGTGCGCGAGTTCCGCCCCTACTTCGACGTCGCGCCGGTGTACGGGCACGGGCCCTCGCTGGAGGACTTCCAGGACCAGACGCCGCTGACGGTGGGCTCCCCGCAGCAGGTGATCGAGAAGACCCTGGCCTTCCGCGACTACGCCGGGGACTACCAGCGCCAGCTGTTCCTCGTCGACCACGCCGGACTGCCGCTGAAGACGGTGCTGGAGCAGATCGACATCCTCGGCGAGGAGGTCGTGCCGGTGCTGCGCAAGGAGTTCGCCGTGGACCGCCCGGCGGACGTCCCGGACGCCCCGACGCACGCCTCCCGGCTGGCCGCCGGCTCCCGCGGCTGAACGGGCGGCGGTCCCCGGTGAGAGGGCAGTAAGAAGGACCCTCCGGCCCGCTGCCCGCCGTCCCGGGGACCGTGCGGCTTGGCACACTGGACCGCGTGTCCCACACCGTGCTGCTCGCCGAAGACGACCGCGCCATCCGCAACGCCCTGGAGCGCGCCCTGACCCTGGAGGGGTACCGGGTCGTGGCGGTCGCCGACGGCGTCGAGGCGCTGGCGCAGGCCCACCGCAACCGCCCCGACGTCCTCGTCCTGGACGTGATGATGCCCGGCATCGACGGGCTGCAGGTGTGCCGGGTGCTGCGCGCCGAGGGCGACCGCACGCCGGTGCTGATGCTGACCGCCCTCGTGGAGACCGCGGACCGCATCGCCGGTCTCGACGCGGGCGCCGACGACTACGTGGTCAAGCCCTTCGACGTCGAGGAGGTCTTCGCCCGGCTGCGCGCCCTGCTGCGCCGCACCAGCCCGGTGGAGGCGGCCGGGGGCGGCGCGGCCCCGCCCGCCGAGGCGCCCCGGCCGGAGCCCGACCGGTTCCTCGAGGCGGCCGGCCTCCGCATGGACCCGCAGGCGCGCCGGGCCTGGCGCGGCACCCGCGAACTGGAGCTCACCCGCACCGAGTTCGAGCTGCTGGAACTGCTGGTGCGCAACGCGGACATCGTCCTCGACCACTCCACGATCTACGACCGCATCTGGGGCTACGACTTCGGCCCCGGCTCCAAGAACCTCGCCGTCTACGTCGGCTACCTGCGCCGCAAGCTCGACGAGCCGGACGCGCCGCAACTGATCCACACGGTGCGGGGTGTGGGTTACGTGCTGCGGGAGGACTGAGTGGGCCGCCTCGGCAGGCTGGTCGCCGCACGCCGGCCGAAACTGGTCTCGCTGCGCACCACCCTGGCCGTGTCGTTCGCGGTGGTGACGGCGGCCGTCACGATCCTGGTCGGCATCCTGTCCTACAGCGCGGCGGCCCGGCTGGTGCGGGTGGACCAGCAGACGGTGTTCGACGAGGTCGTGCAGGACCTGCGCGACGAGGTGCGCCAGAACCGCATGGCCCCCGCCGACTTCTCCTCCGCCGCGCCCGGGCACGACCTGGTGCGGCCCGCCCGCACGGACGTGCAGGTGCTCGGCCCGGACGGGCGCGTCGTGGACCGGGGCAGCCCGGGCCTGCCGGTCACCGGCACCGATGTGCGGATCGCGGGGGCGCGGGACTCCGGGCAGGTCGCCCAGCACCGGGACGTCGACGTCGGCGACGACGTCTACCGCGTCGCGACCGTCTCGCTCGGCGGCGGGCGGGGCGCGGTGCAGATCGCGCAGGAGTTCAGCGACGTCGAGGACCTGCTGCGGGTGCTCCAGCAGCGGACCCTGCTGCTGGTGGCCGCCGTCGTGGTCGGCGCCGGGCTGTTCGGCTGGTGGCTGGCCCGGCGCATCACCCGCCGGCTGGTCGTGCTGACCGACGCCGCCGAGGACGTCGCCCGCACCCGCCGCCTGGGCGTCCAGGTGCCCGTGGCCGGGAACGACGAGGTGGGCCGGCTGGGCCGGGCCTTCGACCGCATGCTGGGCCGGCTCGCCCAGTCGGAGGAGGACCAGCGCCGCCTGGTGCAGGACGCGGGCCACGAACTGCGCACGCCGCTGACGTCGCTGCGCACGAACATCTCCCTGCTGCGCCGGATCGACGAACTGCCGCCGCAGGCCCGCGAGGAACTCGTGGCCGATCTGGGCCAGGAGGCCCGCGAGCTGACCGACCTGGTCAACGAGCTGGTCGACCTGGCCGCCGGGCAGTCCGACACCGAGCCGCCCCGGCGCGTGGACGTCGCCGGCATCGCGGAGGAGGTGGCCGGGCACGCCCGGCGCCGCAGCGGCCGGGAGATCGCGTTGCGGGTGAGCGGCGACACGAGCACCGACGGGCGCCCCGGCATGCTGACCCGGGCGCTGTCCAACCTGGTGGAGAACGCCCTGAAGTTCGACCAGGGCGGCAGGCACCCGGTCGAGATCGTCGTCTCCGGGCCGGCCCGGCCCGGCACGATCCGCGTCGAGGTCCTGGACCGCGGCCCCGGCATCGCCGACCGGGACCTCGACCGGGTCTTCGACCGCTTCTACCGGGCCGCCGACGCCCGTTCCCTGCCGGGCTCGGGGCTGGGCCTGTCCATCGTGCGCGAGGTGGCGCTCGCCCACGGCGGCGCGCCGTTCGCGTACGGCCGGGAAGGGGGCGGGACGGTGATCGGCTTCACCGTGGGCGGCGGCGCCTGACCGGCCCGCCCGGCGACCGGACGGCCGCAGGCGCGTGGCCCCGGGGGGACCGACAGCGCCCGGCGCTCCCGCGGAAGCGTCGGCTCAGGGCCACACCAGGCAGTACGGCTGGTGCCCCGCCTCGTGCAGCCGGTGCGAGAAGTCCTGCCACTCGTGGAGCGAGTGGGAGGGGGGCGGTGCTGACCTGGGGCTTCTTGGTCATATGTGCGTTGCCTGCGGGAACTCCTCTCGGTAGTTCTCACGGATCAACGCCACTTCCCGGGCTCATGTGCCCGGGATGTGCCCTGTCCTGGCTGCCGAGTGGGCTGGGAAGCGCACGCCTGCCCGGCGCATACATGAGGGCGTCTTGCTCACTGCTTCTGACCCTGGTCACATGGTCATTGGTCTTGGTGGGATGCGAAACGGGGGACGCGTGAGCGGATTACGGGTCTCTGTGTGGAAGCGTTATGGACATGACCGTCTCTACGTGAATCAGCCGGACGGCACGAAGGTCGCCTGGCTCGACCGCCGCACGGGGTCTCTGGAGCTTCTGGTCGAGGAGCAGCGGGACGCGGTACTCGACGCCCTTGCTCCCTACCTTGCTACTTCTTCTTTGCCGGTAGTGCACAAGGCACTGCGCTCTGGAAACGACCTTGCGGGCAACCGCCCAGGAGACGCGCTGCAGACGAAGGTGGACGAACTGGCACCCGGCTTCTGGCGGTGGGTGTTGGCCAGGATGTCCGGTAGGCGTCTGGAGGTGGACAGCTGGCGCACCGGACTGGCCGGTGAGCGCCGGGTGGGGGTGGAGTTGGAGAGGCTGGCGTGGCGAGGCTGGCGAGTACTGCATTCCATACCCCTGGCAGGCGATGCCGACATCGACCACGTCCTGATCGGTCCGGGCGGAGCCTTTTGTGTCAACACGAAGTGCCACCGCGGTGCGCGTGTGTGGGTGGGCGACGACTCGGTTCGGATAGGCGGCCAGTCGTACCCCTACGTGCGGAAGAGTCGAGCCGAGGCGCGTCGGGCATCGAGCGCGCTGACGCGTGCGTGTGGCTTTTCCGTCGAGGTTCAGCCGGTGCTTGCCTTCGTTGCGGTGGCAGAGCTGCAGGTCGTGCCGTCGCTTCGCGACGTGCGTGTCCTTCAGGAGCGCGACATCGCGACGTTCAAGCGCCTCAAGGCTGGCTGGGGACCGGACAAGGTCGAGTTGGTGTACATGGCGGCACGTGATCGCCGCACGTGGGTTCGCCCCTGAACGGTTGGCTGGGTTACAGCCAATTATTGCGGAATGTGGCTGGTTTACGTCATTACTCGCCGGTCCCTGTTGAAGGCCGCGCTTCTCTCCCACATCCTGGAAGGCTTTCCGTTGAGCCATGATCTGGGGGGATAGGTGTCTCTTCACTCTGCACTCCGTGCGAACCATCCGGAGGCGGTCCACCGCACGCGCCAACTTATCGAATACATGCGCGAATTCGTTCGCGGGTCGTACAAGCCGGTGCGGGATTGGCAGAAATACCCGGAGGTCCTCTGGCTTTCCGACCTTCCGGACGACAGGCTCCGGCGGAACCCGGATGGCGACCGGACGCTGCTTAAGGTGGCGCACCGCCCGTCCCGACCGGCTCCTATCCTGCCCGAGGTGCTGGTGGGATGGGTCGATCCCGAAGCCGCCGCCACCGCATCGCCCGAAGTGCCACCGCTGGCCGAATCGGGACCGGGGCAGGGTTGGCAAGAAGACGACAACGGAGACCTGTTCGAAGTTTCCGAGATTCGTCGGGAGGAAGCGCACGATGTGCTACGCGCCTACACACGGTGGCTCGACGCGTGGCGCAAGTGGTCGGAGAAAGAGCGCATCGACCGTCCTTATAGGGAACTCCATCAGCAGCTGTACCGAATGGCGACCAGGATTCAGCAGGACGGCGAGGAATACGAGGCGGTACTGGGCGCCGGATTGCTGACCGTCGGAGCCGCACGTCCGTCGGCGCGCATCGCCCGGCACATTTTGACGGCGCCGCTGATACTCACCGTGAATCCCACGAACATGTCCATCACCGTCGCCCTCGCCCCCGGCGACCCGGCGCGGATGGAGGACAGCGAGTTTCTCGACGCGGACGCGGGCTACAGCACCCGTCTGCTGAGCCCGCTGCGGGACCGTGTCGATACGGAAGGATTCCATCCGCTGTCCCGTGACTCCCAGGACGTGCTCGGCGACTGGTCGGAGAGGGCGTTCGGCACCGATCGCGCGGTGGCGTTCCACCGTGGCTGGGGCCGCCCATCCGCAGACCTCGCGCTGCCGGTGCCCACACTTGGGTTCGCGCCGGCGATCATTCTCCGCCAGAGGGGCCAGGGTGCCCTCGTGAACTTCTACGACGGCATCGCGAACCGCCTCGCTCAGCCCGGTGCCATCGCTCCGCTGGGCTTGGCTCAGCTGCTGTACCAGCTGGAAGCGGAGGACCGCAGGGTGTGGGGTACGGCGGCGGGGAGCCGTTACGTGCCGCCCGCCCTTGGCCCTGACCCGCTGTTTCCGCTGCTGTCGAACGAAGCCCAGCGGGAGGTGATGAGGCGCCTACAGACCGATACTGGCGTTGTCGTTCAGGGGCCGCCCGGCACGGGAAAGACGCACACCATCGCCAACCTCGTGTGCGCCTTGCTGGCAGACGGCAAGCGGGTGCTCGTGACGAGTGAGAAGGGCCAAGCGCTGAAGGTCCTGCGGCAGCAACTGCCGCCCGAGCTGCGCAACCTGTGCGTCCTCCAGGGCGACAGGCGCCAGGACGGCAGCGACGACCTGGAACAGTCCGTGCGCGCTCTTTCCCAGCTCAGTGCCACCCAGTCGACGGAGCGTCTCGACGTAAGGATCAAGAGCCATGAGGCGCTGCGCTCGGAACTGTCGGACACCTGCGCACGCCTCCGTAACGAACTGCGCGCCATCCGTGAGGCGGAGTGGTACAAACACCTCGAGGTGGCGCCCGGATACAAGGGGCGGCTCGCGGAGATCGTGGAGACCGTAGCTGCCGGTGCACCGAAGTACGACTGGATGCCCGCCCTGCCCGCCTCGGCACCGCGAGAACCTTCGCTGAGCCAGGACGAGGCCCAGCGCCTGCTGGGTCTGGTGTCCCGGCACGGGGCCGGAGTACTGGGCGAGCATGCCGCCCGCTGCCCGGACCCCGCAGATTTCATCGCACCCGTGCTGTTCGAAGAAGCGGTCAACGGCCTGAACGCTGCTGTACGTGTCTGTGCTGCGGCGGCGTCCGACACACTTGCCCTCGAACTCGCAGACCGCGGAGATGAGCTGATCGCGACACTGATCGGTCTGCTGGACGCAGCGGAACACGCGCTGCAGAGCGAGGGACTGCCGGGTGACCCTGCCGCCTGGCCGCCCGAGGAGTGGACCACGCGCGCCTTGCAGGACGGAATGGCAGGCCGGCGGCAGCAGCTGTGGGAGGGAGTGCGGCAGGCGTCCGCTCGTGCCGAGGACGTGCAAAGCGTGCTTCAGCACATGCTCTTCGCCGTGCTCGACGTACCCGACGTAGCGCTTGCCGAGGAATCACGTCTCATCGCCGCCGGGAAGGATCTCGAACAGTACTTGCGTGCAGGTGGCAAGCTGCGCAAGTTCGCCCCGAGGCCGGTCCAGAAGGAGGCCCAAGCCCTTCTGCGGGACTGCCGGGTGGATGGGAGGCTGCCCAGCACACCGGACGAGATCTCCGCGTTGGTGGCTCATCTGGCGGCACGACAGTGCGTTCGGCAGCTGAACGAGCGCTGGAAGAGCGTCGACGCGCCCGAGGCCGAAGGCTCCACGCAGGTGGCTCTGTCGGAGCTGCTGGACCGGGTGCCGACGCTCCGCGCGGTGGACGGGTTCACCCAATCCGTGCGTACGCTGCACGAAGTCCTACTTAAGGCCCGGATCAAGGCCACGGTGCGGACGGCACAACAGTGGGACGACGTGCGTACGTCGGCGAACGGTGCGGAACGGCTGCTCCGTGCCCGTGAGGCGGAGGAGAGGCTGCGGTCCATCTCCGAGCAGCTGCCGCGACCCGATGCCCGCGGAGTGGCCGAACTGGCAGAGGTACATCGGGCTGTCACCGACCGTGATCCGCAGGCGTACACGTCCGCCATCGATTCGCTGACCGAGGCATTCCACCGTGAGGCTGATCGCCGGGAGGCCCGCAAACTCCTGGATCGCCTGTCCGAGGACCACCCCGAACTGGCACGGCGCTTCGCCGAGTCCCCGATCGAAGCGGCATGGGAGACCCGCCTTGTAGACCTGGATGGGGCCTGGGCATGGCGGCGAGCGCGTACCTTTCAGGACACGATGCTGACACCTGGCAGGGAAGCCAAGCTAGAAGGCGAATTGGAGTCAATCGAAACGCAGTTGAGGAGAACGGTGACTCAACTAGCGGCCGACCGAGCGCTGTATCACTGCCTGGACCGGATGACGGCCGGACAGAAACAGGCGCTGAGTGCCTACGCGTCGGCCACGGCGAACGCAGGCAAGGGAATGACGGCACTCGGCAAGCGGCACCTGAAGGCCGCCCGTTCCGCGATGCGTGACGCGCGTGCCGCGGTCCCGGCATGGGTCATGCCGATCAAACAGGTGGCCGAAATGATCGATCCCGAGCCGGACGCCTTCGACGTCGTCATTGTGGATGAGGCGAGCCAGGTCGGTCTGGACGGTCTGATGCTGCTGTGGCTCGCTCCGAGGATCATCGTCGTGGGTGACGACAAGCAGTGTGTCCCGTTTTACACAGGCGGCAAGCATGAGCGGCTCAACGAACTTCTCGACTCACTCCTGCCCCATCTCACCGACTGGCAGCGGGACGGGCTCAGCCCCAAGTCCAACCTCTACGACCTGCTGTCTGCGCGCTTCAGCGAGACGATCAGGCTCACCGAGCACTTCCGGTGCATGCCGGAGATCATCAAGTGGTCCTCCGCCCAGTTCTATCCCGACAACGAACTCGTGCCGCTGCGGCAGTACGGAGCGGACCGACTGCGGCCCCTCGAAGTCGTTCATGTGCATGAAGGTCACTGTGAGGGACGGCGAGAGACCCTGGTCAACAAGCCCGAGGCCGAACGCATCGTCGCCAAGTTGCAGGAACTCGCGGAGGACGAAGCATATGCGAAACGGAGTTTCGGGGTCATCGTGCTCCGTTCCGGACACCAGACAAGGCTCTTGGAGAGTCTTATCGACACGCAGATCGACTCCACGATCCAGGAGCGGCACAACATACGTGTCGGCACGGCCGAACAGTTCCAGGGGGACGAAAGGGACGTCATCCTGCTCTCGCTGGTCGTCGACGCCGACAACACCCGGGCCCTGACCGGCCAGGGTGACGGAAGACGGTTCAACGTGGCTGCCAGCCGGGCCCGCGACCAGATGTGGCTGTTCACCTCCGTCACACCGGACCAGCTGCGCAGTAGGGACCTGCGCCACTCCCTGCTCACCTATATGCAGGCGCCGCCGGAACTTCAGGGCACCTCTCCCGGCCTTTCCGCCGTTTCACCCGATGAGCAGTGCGAGCCGTTCGACTCGCTCTTCGAGCAACGGGTCTTCCGCAGGATCAAGGAACGTGGCTACCACGTCGTCCCTCAGTGGAAAGTCAGCGGCAAACGCATCGATCTCGTCGTCGTTGGAGAGACGGGCCGCCTCGCCGTGGAGTGTGACGGCAGCCCGTATCACTCCACCCCTGACCAGATCCGTGACGACTACGAGCGGGAGCGGGAACTGCGCAGGGCAGGCTGGCAGTTCTGGCGTATACGCAGCAGCGAGTTCGCCCTGTCTCCCGAGGATTCGCTGACCCCGTTGTGGAAGCGCCTTGACGCTCTGGGGATCCGGCCCGGAGTTACCGAGGAGGCCCGGGGCGACTCGGGGAGCATTTGGGCCCCGATCGAGATGGACGATGCCGACCTCACCACCGATGAACTCGACGCCATGCTCGATGAGGATGCGTCCGTCTCTCTCGAGGGGGTCTGATGTGAACGAGATCTTCGACGACAGCACGCTGACGGAGATTGCCCACCTGATCTGCGGGGACGAGACGCCGTTGCTTTACCGGAAGGGGTACGAGATAGCCGCGTTCTTCCAGCGTGCGGGCTGGGACGACGTCCCGGACTACGACGGCACACCGAGGCACAAGTGGACCTTGGATCTCCTCAGGGAGCGACAGGAGGACGGTACGGACGATGCCCAGCGAGCCGTCCTCCGCCTGGTGAATCGCCTTGAGTACTACAACCAGCAGCAGGAGTACCACGCCACGCTGAAGCGGCTCAACGAGATACTAGTGCTCGACGGACGCCGGATCGGCGAGGAAGAAGGCCAGCCGGTCCTTGTCCGCTGCGAAGCCGGTTTCGAGGACGAAGTACGGCGGCAGTTGCCGCGTGTGGAGTTGAAGGTCTCCGTGACGGAGGTGGTGAGCGACCCGGAACTCGCCGCTACCGTCCAACTTCGGCTGGACGAGGCACGCACCTGCTACGAGCACGGCGCCTATACGTCGGCGGTCATCATGCTCGGCAGTCTCCTGGAGGGGGTGCTCGCGCATGCCGCGCAGGTCCGCGCCGCAGGCGTACGCATGCCGAAGCCGTTGCGGAACATGGGGCTGAATGACTTCGTCGACTTCGCGTACGAGAACAAATGGATCGAGCACGATGCCAAACTCGCCTCGGAGCTTGTCCGGCACTACAGGAATCTCGTCCATCCCCTGGCGGAGAAACGGACCGGACACAGCCCGAACCGCGACACGCTCGACATGTGCTGGCCGGTGGTGAATGCCACGTTGAACGATCTCGCGGCGACGGTGGTAGCGCCTCCTGTACCGCCCACTCCGCGTGCGCCCATAGAACGAGGTCGTGGTCGCAATCCCAATGCCTCCGTACAACGCCCAACGCCGGCCTCTGTCGCTCGTCGCCGTCCAGGTGGGGGAACAACGGCAGGCACTTGAACCGCGGGTGCTCGATCCAACGTGGGAGAAACGCGGAGAAAATACTCCCTGATATCGCGTGTGCGATGTTGATGCAGCTGATCCGGGGGTGGACGTCGGGGATGTGGCCTGCAATCCGCTTTGACACATCGGGTCAATACAAGTTCACGGCCCGGAGTCGGGCGAGGTCTCGCAGTAGGTGGAGGGCTGCGGTCCTGCGGCGGCCTGCTACTTGGCGCCGTAGACGTCGATGGCGCCGGTCGAGACGAAGAACATGATCTGCCCGATCTTCATGTCCTCGTGAACGCGCAGTGGTCGGATCGGGGTGAGCATGAGAGTCCACTGGCCGTGAAGCCGATGTCGCCGATGGGGGCGGTGATCTCGACGAACAGGCCGAGGCGTCCGACGGAGGAACGACCCAACAGCAGTGGCACGAAGATGTCGGAGCCGACTTCTGCGAGGGTGTGGCTGAGGTATAGATCGCCTGGCTGGAGGATGTGCCCGTTCGAGCCGATGCTGGTTGCGTTTGCGGGGTCGGGCGGTGTGGGTCCAGGACCGTGCTCGTGTAGGTGATCAGGGTGGGGCCCAGACGCACGTTGTAGCTGTTGGGGCTGACCTGGTCGGTGGCGAACGGGGGTGATGCGGAGGCGGCCGTCGTGAGCGGCAGCGGTGATCTCCGGGCCTGTGAGGATCATTCGCTGTCTCCTTCCGCGGTGTCGGGAGCGGTGAGGACGTGCTGGACGGCCTGGTCCAGGCGCAGGCCGGCCTCGTGTGTGCATCCGCCGAGGTAGGTGTCGGCAAGATAGTCGGTGGTCAGCACGGTGGTGATGGCGTCCGGCAGGGGATATGGGGCCGTGACGAGCGAACCGGACTGGGCGGTCAGATCTGACGGCAGGCCACGGAGGTCGCTGCGTGCCGGCTCAGGTACGAGGGCGTGCACCAGATGGTTGGCGAACGGCTCGATGGAGAGCAGGTCGCCCTAGTGAGTGTGCCGCCGAGCGGGACGGCACGTGAGGCCGTCTCGTTGAGGATGACCGTGTCTGCCCCGAGGCCGTACGCAGGCGGGCGGTGAGCTCCATGAGCAGGCTGCGCCGGTCGAGGGGCTGGTGGCGGTACGCCGGACTGATCGGGCCGAGCCGGGCGGCCACCTGCTGCTTAACGTTTTCGATGAGGGAGCGCAGATCCGCAAGCTCCATGGGAATGCGGCTCGGGGCCCGATTTGGGATGTAGTGCCGGCACCCCATCCCGTGCCTACGGGTGCCGCGATCGCATAGCCGTCGGCGAGCTCCCGACCCTTGGCGACCAGAGTGCGGTCGACTCGGACTGGTCCGTACTGATCGCTGTGGCAGTGCCCGGCGAAGACCACGTCCAGGAACTGACAGGCCGCCGCGAGTTTCCGGTCCTCGTCGAAGCCGGAATGGCTGAGCAGGACCCAGCTGTCCACCTCGTGATGGTCGCGGGCCGACGCTGCTCAGCGAGCTCAGTTAGTAGCACGGTCGCCCTGTCGACGTGAGCGACGCCGACGCGACCCGGGCGCGCGCAAGAGGGCTGCCTGCACCCCGACGCCATCGCCGACCTCGCGGTTCTCTGGATGAGGATCACCGTCAAAAGCTCAAGGTTCTTGACGGGTTCGCGAAACTCAGCACGTGCGCCTGGCTCGAATAGCAGTGGGCCACGGGGGCTGACTGGGCCGAGCGGCTGACCGGCGGGAATCCGAGTACGCCAGCCACTCGGACCCGGTTTTCACGCTGCGGACGTACATGCACCTGCTGCCATCTAGCGAGACCCCCACCCGCAAGGCGATCGGCGACGCTCTCACGGAAGCCGAGGCAGAAGACGGGGACGACCGGCCCGGTAACCAGGGCACATCAGCGCCCCCAGCGAGACCAATATGCCCTGGCCGCCTGACGGTCTCTGTCCGGTACCAAAACGAGGCCTGAAGACCCCGCCCGACCCTCACGAAACCCCAGCTCAGGGCCACACCAGGCAGTACGGCTGGTGCCCCGCCTCGTGCAGCCGGTGCGAGAAGTCCTGCCACTCGTGGAGCAGCTGGTAGACGTTGAACGCGTCGCGGGGGCCGCCGCGGTCCGGGACCGTGGACCAGATGAAGGCCGCCGCCCCCACCGCCTCCTCGCCGATGCCGCGCAGCGGGTCGACCACCGTCATGGGGAGCTTGACCACCGCGTAGTCGGGGTGCAGCACGACCAGCTCCAGCGGCGGGACCTTGTGCAGGGGGACACCCTCGATGCCCGTCAGCACCATCGCGGCCATGGTCTCCGGCTTGATCTTGGTGAACATGCCGTTCATGCCGAGCTCGTCGCCGCCGAGCTCCTCGGGACGCATCGAGATCGGGACACGGGCCGCGGTCGCACCGTCGGGCGCGCCGAAGTACTTGTACGTCACCCCCACCCGACCACCATTCCTGCTCCCCGCCCGAAGATCGTCCGCCTGGCGTTCAGTACGTCCGTCGAGGCGCTCCGGTTCATCGGGACGGCCCTGCGTCCGACGAGTCTCCTGCGTGTCCTCCGCCTCGCGCCGGTGCCTTCCCCGCCGGGCACGTCGAGGACCCCGGTCATCAGTCCCCTCGCCCAGTCCGCCACCGCGATGCATATCTCCACCCGACTGCTTTTCTAGGACGCGTCGCCCCCGCCGCGCAACCCGATCATCGTGTCAGTGACCTCCCCCACGGCCGCACGCCGAAACGTGCGCCGAAAACATCCGTCCGCGGGATCTTCGCAGCCTCCGACCACGCCGGGGCGTTCGAGCTGTGTGTATCAGGGACCAGTCTCGCAGACGCCGGGGCCCCCGGGACCGGGTTGTCCCACGCCCCGGTCCGCGGCCCCCCTGGCCTACCCTGAACAGGTCACTGGCACCCGGAGCCCGACTACGTCGGAGAAGGTCGGAGAAGTCGCAGGTCATGAGCGAACTCGCATATCCGTATGAAGCACCGGCCTCGCAGGCTCTGTTCGACCGCGCGGCGGCCGTCACGCCCGGCGGCGTGAACTCCCCGGTGCGGGCCTTCCGAGCCGTCGGCGGCACGCCGCGGTTCATGGTCTCCGGCACGGGCCCCTACCTGACCGACGCGGACGGGCGGGAGTACGTCGACCTCGTCTGCTCCTGGGGGCCGATGATCCTCGGGCACTCCCACCCCGAGGTGATCGCCGCCGTGCAGGAGGCCGTCGCCCGCGGCACGTCCTTCGGCACGCCCGGTGAGGGCGAGGTCGCCCTGGCCGAGGAGATGGTCGCGCGCATCGCGCCGCTGGAGCAGGTGCGGCTGGTGTCCAGCGGCACCGAGGCGACCATGTCGGCGATCCGGCTCGCGCGCGGGTTCACCCGGCGCACCAAGGTGATCAAGTTCGCCGGGTGCTACCACGGGCACGTGGACTCGCTGCTCGCCGCGGCCGGCAGCGGCGTCGCCACCTTCGCGCTGCCCGACACGCCGGGCGTCACGGGCGCGCAGGCGGGCGACACGATCGTGCTGCCGTACAACGACCTCGACGCCGTGCGCGAGGCCTTCCGGGCCCACCCCGGCGAGATCGCCTGCGTGATCACCGAGGCGTCCCCCGGCAACATGGGCGTCGTCCCGCCCGCCGACGGCTTCAACCAGGGCCTGAAGGACGTCTGCGCCGAGAACGGCGCCCTGTACATCTCCGACGAGGTCATGACCGGCTTCCGGACCAGCCGCGCCGGGTGGTTCGGCGTCGACGGCGTCGTCCCGGACCTGATGACCTTCGGCAAGGTCATGGGCGGCGGCTTCCCCGCCGCGGCCTTCGGCGGCCGCGCGGACGTGATGGCCCACCTCGCCCCGGCCGGGCCCGTCTACCAGGCCGGCACCCTCTCCGGAAACCCCGTCGCCACCGCGGCCGGCCTCGCCCAGCTGCGGCTCCTCGACGACGCGGCGTACGCGAAGGTCGACGCCGTGTCGAAGGAGATCCAGGGCCTGGTCACCGAGGCGCTCACCAAGGAGGGTGTCGCGCACCGGCTGCAGACCGCCTCCAACATGTTCTCGGTGTTCTTCACCGACCGGCCCGTGCGCGACTACGACGACGCCCGGGCCCAGGAGTCCTTCCGCTACACCGCGTTCTTCCACTCGCTGCTCGCCGGCGGCGTCTACCTCCCGCCGTCCTCCTTCGAGTCCTGGTTCGTGTCCACCGCGCACGACGAGCGGGCCGTGCAGCGCATCGCCGACGCCCTGCCGGCGGCGGCCCGCGCGGCGGCGGAGGCGACGGCATGACCGAGGGGACGGACAACGGAATGACCACCGAGACGAACGACGACCTCACCGTCGTGCACCTCATGCGGCACGGCGAGGTCGCCAACCCGGACGGCATCCTCTACGGACGGCTGCCCGGCTACCACCTCTCCGACCTGGGCCGGCGCATGGCCGACCGGGTCGCCGAGCACCTGGCGGGCCGCGACGTGACCTATGTCGTCGCCTCGCCGCTGGAGCGGGCGCAGGAGACGGCCGAGCCGATCGCCAAGGCGCACGGGCTGGACCTGGCGACCGACGAGCGGCTGATCGAGGCCGAGAACATCTTCCAGGGCAAGACGTTCGGCGTGGGCGACGGGGCGCTGCGCAAGCCGAACAACTGGAAGCACCTGGTCAACCCGTTCCGGCCGTCCTGGGGCGAGCCGTACGTCGACCAGGTGGTGCGCATGATGAGCGCGCTGGGCGCCGCCAAGGACCAGGCCCGCGGGCACGAGGCGGTCGTGGTCAGCCACCAGCTGCCCATCTGGATCGTCCGCTCCTACGTCGAGCGGCGGCGGCTCTGGCACGACCCGCGCCGGCGCCAGTGCACCCTCGCCTCCCTGACCACGTTCACCTACCGCGGCGACCGCATCGTCTCGGTCGGCTACTCGGAACCCGCCCGCGACCTGGTCCCGCCGCACCTGCGCGCCGGCGCCAGGCCGGTGAAGGGGCAGAGCAAGGGCTTCGGAGCGTAGACACCGGACCACGGTCCGACCTTTTTCGATCACTTTCTGATCGTTTAAGACTGTTTCGTTACGGAATCTGCGCATCTCGGCGGAACCTCCCTGATCGTCGCGGCCTCTGAGTGGGTGACCACCAGAGAACGTGACGATCGGGGATGCCATGCGCCCACTCACCCGCAGGGGAATGCTCGGACTCGGCGCGGGTGCCGCGGCCGCCGCCTCGCTCGCCGGCTGCGGCGGCCTCACGGGGTCGGACGACGACGGCCGCACCGGCGGTTCCGGGGGCGGTGACCGCGCCCAGGGCCGGGCGAAGCCCAAGCCCGCCGCCAAGCCCATCGGCGACGGCTCCACCGCCTTCACCGGCCCCCAGCCCCACCAGCCGGGCAAGCCGCGGCCGCTGGAGCCGGGTCAGACCCCGCCGCAGTTCGTGGTGTTCTCCTGGGACGGCGCCGGCGAGGTCGGCAACGGCCTCTTCCCGCGCTTCCTGGACCTCGCCGAGAAGCACGGCGCGAGCATGACCTTCTTCCTGTCCGGGCTGTACCTGCTGCCCGAGTCGAAGAAGCGCCTGTACGACCCGCCGAACAACCCGCGCGGCGCCTCCGACATCGGCTACCTCACCGACGCGCACATCAAGGACACCCTGAAGAACGTCCGGCGCGCCTGGCTGGAGGGCCACGAGATCGGCACGCACTTCAACGGGCACTTCTGCGGCGAGTCCCACGGCTCGGTGAAGCACTGGACGCCCCGGCAGTGGCGCAGCGAGATCGACCAGGCGAAGTCCTTCGTCACGCGGTGGCGCACCCACACCGGCTGGACCGACCTGCCGCCGCTGCCCTTCGACTACGACAAGGAGCTGGTGGGCGGCCGCACGCCCTGCCTGCTCGGCCAGGACAACCTGCTGCCCACCGCCCGCGAGCTGGGCTGGCGCTACGACGCCTCCTCGCCCGGCGGCCTCCAGGTCTGGCCGCGCAAGCGCGAGGGCATATGGGACCTGCCCCTGCAGCAGATACCGTTCCCCGGCCGCGGGTTCGAGGTCCTGTCGATGGACTACAACATGCTGGCCAACCAGTCCCTCAACTCCACCAAGGCCCCGGCGCACAACTACCCGGGCTGGCGGAAGCAGTCGGCCCAGGCGTACATCCAAGGATTCAAGCGGGCATACGAGACGAATCGGGCGCCGCTGTTCATCGGCAACCACTTCGAGGAGTGGAACGGCGGGATCTACATGGACGCCGTCGAGGAAGCGTTCGCGTACATGGCCCGGGAGAAGGAGAAGGGCGGGGATGTGCGTCTCGTCTCCTTCCGGCAGCTCACCGACTGGCTCGACGCGCAGCATCCCGAGGTGCTCGGCAAGCTCCGCACGCTCGGCGTCGGGCAGCAGCCGGCCGGTGGCTGGCGGGAGTTCACCTCGCCGACGTCCGCGCCGAGCGGAAAAGCCTCGCGCAACGCCGCCTGAAATGCGGTTTTCCACCCGCAAGGGGGGTGGGCGAGAGCCACTGAACGGACATGCGAAACTTTTCACATGAGTGCCGCCAGCCGCGCCCCCCTGCGCTCGAACCGCACCCGCCGTGTCCGCCGTGCCGCCGCGCTGACCGCCGGTCTCGCCGCGACCGCGCTGCTCGTGACCGCATGCGGGTCCGGCGGCACCTCCGGCGGGGGCGGCAACACCAACTTCGTCACCGGCACCGACGGCATCGCCACGGTCGCCCGGGGCGAGCGCACCCAGGCGCCCGAACTGTCCGGCAAGACCATCGCCGGCAAGACGCTCGACGTCGCCGACTACCAGGGCAAGGTCGTCGTCCTCAACGTCTGGGGCTCCTGGTGCAACCCCTGCCGGGCCGAGGCCAAGTACTTCGCGAAGGTCTCCAAGGCCTACTCCGGCAAGGGCGTGCAGTTCGTCGGCATCAACACGCGGGACACCTCCACCGGCGCGGCCCTCGCCTTCGAGAAGGACTGGGGCATCACCTACCCCAGCCTCTACGACCCCACGGGCAAGCTGCTGCTGCGCTTCAAGAAGGGCACGCTCAACCCGCAGGCCATCCCCTCCACGCTCGTCCTGGACCGGGACGGCAAGGTCGCCGCCCGCTCGCTGTCGGCGCTCAGCGAGGAACGGCTGCTGAAGATGCTCGAGCCGGTCGTCGCGGAGAAGTGACGTGAGCGCCGTCACCACGCTCGCCGCGGTCACCGACCCCAACAGCACCGTCCTGCAGGGCGCCCTGCTGGTGGCTCTCCCGATCGCGCTGCTCGGTGGGCTCGTCTCCTTCTTCTCCCCGTGCGTCCTGCCGCTGGTGCCGGGATACCTCTCCTACGTCACCGGCGTCGCCGGAACCGACCTCGCCGACGCCCGGCGCGGCCGGATGGCCGCGGGTGCCTCGCTGTTCGTGCTCGGCTTCACGGTCGTCTTCGTCTCGTCCGGGGCGCTGTTCGGCTACTTCGGCGCCGAGCTCCAGGAGTACCGGAACGTCCTGTCCAAGGTCCTCGGCGTCCTCATGATCGTCCTGGGCGTCTTCTTCATGGGCCTGATGCCCTGGTTCACCCAGCGCGAGTTCCGCTTCCACCGCAGGCCGGTGGCCGGGCTGGCCGGCGCGCCCCTGCTCGGCGCCCTCTTCGGCATCGGCTGGACGCCCTGCATCGGGCCCACCCTCGCCTCGGTGCTCGCGCTCTCCTCCGATCAGGGCAGCGCCGGTCGCGGTGCCGTGCTGACCGTCGCGTACTGTCTGGGCCTGGGCGTGCCCTTCGTGCTCGCCGCGGTCGCCTTCCGCAAGGCCCTCGGTGCCTTCGGGTGGATCAAGCGCCACTACGTCTGGGTGATGCGGGTCGGCGGCATCATGATGATCGTGACCGGTCTGCTGCTGCTGACCGGCGCGTGGGACCGCATCGTGCAGGAGATGCAGGTCTGGTCCGACGGCTTCACTGTGGGGATCTGATCGATGAGCAAGACCACCGCCTCCGACCCGGCCCCGTCCGCCGCCGAGGACCAGGACCTGGGCGCCGCCGGCTCCCAGCTGTCCACCGCCCCCAAGGAGGAGGCGCCGCACCTGCCCGCCCTGGGCGTCATCGGCTGGGCCCGCTGGTTCTGGCGGCAGCTCACCTCGATGCGGGTCGCGCTGCTGCTGCTCCTGCTGCTCTCGCTCGGCGCGATCCCCGGCTCGCTGATCCCGCAGACCGGCCAGGACGAGACGAAGGTCGCCGACTTCCGCGAGGCGCACCCCACCCTCTCGGACGTGTACGACAAGCTCGGCATGTTCCACGTGTACAGCTCGGTGTGGTTCTCCGCGATCTACATCCTGCTGTTCGTCTCCCTCATCGGCTGCATCGTGCCCCGCACCTGGCAGTTCGTGGGCCAGCTGCGCGGCCGTCCACCGGGCGCGCCGAAGCGCCTGACCCGGCTGCCCGCGCACACCACCTGGCGCACCACGGCCGAACCCGAGCAGGTCCGCGAGGCGGCCCTGGCCCTGCTGCGCAAGCGCCGCTTCCGCGCCCACCTCGCCGGTGACGCCGTCGCCGCCGAGAAGGGCTACCTGCGCGAGGTCGGCAACCTCGTCTTCCACATCGCCCTGATCGTGATGCTGGTCGCCTTCGCCTGGGGCCAGCTGTACAAGTCGGAGGGCAACAAGCTGATCGTCGAGGGCCAGGGCTTCTCCAACACCCTGACCCAGTACGACGACTTCAAGTCGGGCAGCCTCTTCACCTCCGACGACCTGGTGCCGTTCAGCTTCAACCTGAAGAAGTTCACCGGCAGCTACGAGCGCACCGGCCCGAACAAGGGCACCCCGCGCGTCTACCAGGCCGACCTGACCTACAGCTCGGGCGCCTACGGCGAGGACCGGGACACCACGGTCGAGGTGAACCACCCGCTGGAGATCGGCGACTCCAAGGTCTACCTCGTCAGCCACGGCTACGCCCCCGTCATCACGGTCCGCGACGGCCGGGGCAAGGTGGTCTTCGACGACGCCGTGCCGCTGCTGCCGCTGGACGCCAACGTCACCTCCTCCGGTGTCGTCAAGGTCCTCGACGGCTACCGCAACCCGCAGGGCAAGAAGGAACAGCTCGGCTTCAACGCGTTCTTCGTGCCGACGTTCGGCGGGTCCGCCAGCGGCACGATGCTGTCGCAGTTCCCCGCGCTGGACTACCCGGTGCTCGCGCTGTCCGCCTACCACGGCGACCTGGGGGCCGACTCGGGCATCCCGCAGAGCGTGTACCAGATGGACAAGAAGAACATGAAGGAGTTCAAGGACTCCAAGGGCAAGCTGTTCAAGAAGCTGCTGCGGCCCGGCGAGACCATGAAGCTCCCGAACGGCGCCGGTTCGGTCACCGTCGGCAAGGACGTCAAGGAGTGGGCCGGCTTCCAGGTCGTGCAGCAGCCCGGCAGCGGCTGGGCCCTCGCCGGCGCTCTCGCCGCGATCGGCGGCCTGGCGGCGTCCCTGTTCATCCAGCGCCGCCGCGTCTGGGTGCGCGCGGTCCGCGGCGCCGACGGCGTCACGGTCGTCGAGATGGCCGGCCTCGGCCGCAGCGAGTCCGCCAAGGTCCCCCAGGAGCTGGGCGACCTCGCCGGTGAGCTCTACGAGCGGGCCCCGGGCGCGCCCGACCCCGCAGATTCCCCCGACCCCGACCAGGAGCCGGGCTCCGACACCCCCGTACCCGCCGAAGGGGCTGAGAAGCAGTGACTCTCGCCGCCGCCACCAACGAAAACCTCGCGGAGATCAGCAACGTGCTGATCTACTCCGCGATGGCCGTCTACACCCTGGCCTTCTTCGCGTACATCGCGGAGTGGCTCTTCGGCAGCCGCAGCAAGGTCGCGCGTACGGCCGCCGCGCTCACCGCGGACCCGGCGGCGAAGAAGGCGCCGGCCGTCACGGTCAAGAAGGCCGGCGGCACCGCCGTGCTGGAGCGGCCGAAGGTCACCGTGCGGGCCGCCGCCGGACAGCGGGACGTGCCGGACGGGCCCGGCGCGCACGGCGGTGACGAGCAGGGCGACCTGTACGGCCGCATCGCCATCTCCCTGACGGTGCTGGCGTTCCTGATCGAGCTGGGCGGCGTCATCACCCGCGCGGCCTCGGTGGAGCGGGCCCCGTGGGGCAACATGTACGAGTTCAACATCACGTTCTCCACGGTCGCGGTCGGGGTCTACCTCGGACTGCTGGCGCTGAAGAAGAACGTGCGCTGGCTCGGCCTGTTCCTGACCACGTCGGTCCTGCTGGACCTGGGCCTGGCCGTCACGGTCCTCTACACCGCGAGCGACCAGCTCGTCCCGGCGCTGCACTCGTACTGGCTGTACATCCACGTCTCCACGGCGATCTTCTGCGGCGCGGTCTTCTACGTGGGCGCGGTCGGCACGATCCTGTACCTGTTCAAGGACTCCTACGAGACCAAGCTGGCGAGCGGCGGCAGGCCGGGCACCTTCGCCACCTCGGTCCTGGAGCGGCTGCCCTCCTCGGCCACCCTCGACAAGTTCTCCTACCGCGTCAACGCGGCCGTCTTCCCGCTGTGGACGTTCACGATCATCGCGGGCGCCATCTGGGCCGGCGACGCCTGGGGCCGCTACTGGGGCTGGGACCCCAAGGAGACCTGGTCCTTCATCACCTGGGTCGCCTACGCCGGCTACCTGCACGCCCGCGCCACGGCCGGCTGGAAGGGCCGCAAGGCCGCCTACCTGGCCCTGATCGCCTTCGGCTGCTGGCTCTTCAACTACTACGGCGTCAACATCTTCGTCTCCGGCAAGCACTCCTACGCGGGCGTCTGAGCCCCGCACCGGCGAAGGCCGGTTCCCGACCCCCTCGGGTCGGGAACCGGCCTTCGCCGTACGTGCGGTGCCGGGCGGACCCTCACCGCCCGGGGCGCGGGGCGTGGTCCGCGACGGAGACGACGACGTCCCGCAGCCGGTCGGTGTACAGCCGCAGGTTCTTGTGGGCCACGTCCGTGTCGGGGTAGCGGGCGGCGAACCACAGGCCCTCGTGGAGGCGGGTGAGCCAGGCGCAGACCTGGTCGCCGTAGGAGACCCGGATCAGGCCGTAGGCGTTGCGCTCGGTCCAGAGCGTGGAGTCGGGGGTGTCGCGGGCGTCGGCGAAGGACACGATGGAGTACATGTCCGGGGACGTGGGCCGGAAGTCCGCGCCGAGCAGCCGCAGGACCCGGGCGAGCGGCATGCGGGCCAGCGGCCGGGTGGCGTGCAGCGCGGCCCGGACGGTCCTCAGCACGTCGGGGAAGTCGGGCGTCCCGGCGACGGGCACCTCGATGGGCGCGCCCCCGACGTACCAGCCCACGGAGTCCGAGTACGCCGACTTGGCCCGGGTGTGGAAGGGCACCACCGTGCGGTAGACGGGCTCGCCGCCGATCTCGTGGACGATCAGGGCCGTCGCCGCGAGGATGCCGACGAGGGAGCCGCCGTAGGGGCGGCAGTACGCCTCGAACGCGGCGGCCGTCTCCGCGTCCACGAGCATCTCGCGCATCAGCTTCTGGGCGGGCAGCCCGCCCCCCGGCTCCAGCCCGAGGTCGACCGGGAAGCTCGGCAGCCGCCCGTCGCAGCGGTGGATGAACTCGCGCCAGCGGGCGACGATCTCGTGGTCCGCGTCGATGCTGTCGGCGTTCGCCCGCTCGGCCTCGCAGAAGTCGACGTAGCTGCTCACGGCCGGCTGCCGCGGGGCGTTCCCGGCGAGGTGGCCGGCGTACAGCTCGTGCACCTCGGCGGGGATGCGGTAGATGGAGAACGCGTCGACGTTGCTGTGGTCGAAGGCCATGTAGACGCTGGTGGAGTCGTCCCGGACGACGGCCGTGTAGATCAGGTTGGGCCAGCGCAGCGCGTCCGCCGTGGTGTCGAAGCGGTCCTGCAGGTGCTGGGCCAGCTCCGCCGCGTCGGTGAACTCCCCGGCGTCCTCGCGGTGCAGGGCGACGGCGTCGGCGTCGAGGGTGAAGCGGCGCAGCGAGTCCCCGGGGCCGCCCGCCCAGCGGAAGCCGCTGCGCAGTGTCTCGTGCCGCAGCGTCCAGTCGCGCAGCGCCTCGCCGAGCGCGTCCAGGTCGGCCCGGCCCGGCAGGTCGAAGGCCGCGCCGATCCAGGTCGGCACGAACAGGCCGTCCTCGCGCACGGTCCGCGCGGTGCGCAGGTGGGACTCCTGGATGTAGGCGGGCGGCCGTGAGTCCTCCGGCAGGGCCTTGGCCGTCGCGACGGTCGCCGGACTGAGCGTCCATTCGACGAGCCGTCCGGGCCGGACGTCGCAACGCTGGATGTCACTCATTCGCACGGGGCGTCTCCGTTCGCAGTTGGGACAGACCCGACCAAGGGAATGACGGAGAAGCCATCGCTCACACCGGGTGTCGCCCCTTTTCAATGGAACGGATGGCACCTCGAACGGCGATGCGGGCCCCGAGCGGGGTGCGGCGTTGACGTATCGGCCGATTCCTCCGATCAGAGGCCCGGTGCGCGGCGCCGGGACCGGGGTGCGTCCTGCGCGTACGGGGCGTCAGCCCTTTCGCTCCAGCACCGCGTAGTCGGCGAAGCAGCGGCGGTAACGCAGGTGGCGGGTCTCCTGGGTGTGCCTGCGCTGCCACTCCTCGACCTCGGCCGGCGCCGAGCGCACCCCGGAACCGGCCCCGCAGTCCGCCTCCTCGCCCGAGACGCAGCGCGCCTCGTACTCGGGCTGGGTGGACGGGTCCTGCACGATCGTGTACGGCACGTACCGGAAGACCCGCCGGCCGGGCACCGCCTCCCCGCCGTGCTCCTCGCGCTGGTGCTGGCGCAGCAGCACGTTGGCGTCCGTCACCGCACTGCCGTCGAACGCGGCCCGCGCCCGGCTCCGGCGCAGGTCCAGCTCCTCGCACACCGCGCACCCTCGCACCGGCAGCGGAGGCCGTGCCGGGTCGGCCGGCAGCCCCTCCCTGGACCGGTCGTTGACCGCCCGCACCCCCGCACTCAGCCGCTCGTCCGGCGTCGCCGGCCTGATCCTCCCCGGATCCGCTTGCCACTCCCGGCCGCCGCCGACCGGGCGCAGCATCACATACGGGCCGGTGCTGTCCTGGTACTCGCCGACCCTGTTCGTCTGCGGGTCGTAGACGAGCGTTCCCGGTTCCATTCCGCGCACCTCCGTCACTCTGGGTGTATTGAGCGTTGCGCAGGGGAACGGTCCGGTTCAATGCTTTCGGTGTGACACCGGTGCACTGTCACGGAGGGGGAAGCCGTGGGTCGACGCAGCGGCGGGACGGAGTCGGGGGCGAGCACGGCGGCCGTGTTCGGCGAGGTGCTGCGGCACTTTCGTGAGGCGGCGCTGCTCACGCAGGAGGGCCTGGCGCGCCAGATCCCGTGCGACCGTTCGCACGTGGCGCGGGTGGAGGCGGGCACGCGCGTCCCGCAGGACACGTTCGCCAAGACCTGCGACGAACTGCTCGGCACGGGCGGGGTGTTGCTCCGGCTGTGGACCCGGATCGACTGGTACCCGCAGGTGGAGCATCCGGACTGGTTCGAGCGCAGGGCGCGCATGGACGCGGAGGCGGTGGCCGTCCGCGCCTACCAGACGCAGGTGATCCCGGGGTTGTTGCAGACACCCGGATACGCGACCGCGCTGTTCGGCCGCCGCCTCCCGGACTCCCAGGACGTAGCGGAACGGGTCCGGGCTCGACTGAGTCGCCAGCAACGCTTCGTCGTCGAGGGCGGCCCGTTCTACCTCGTCGTGCTCGACGAAAGCTGCCTGCGGCACATGGTCGGGGGACCGGAAGTCATGAGGGACCAGTGCGAGTACCTGCTGGCCGTGGGGCGCCTGCCCAACATCCGTGTGCAGATCGCCCCGTGGGACCGCCCGGAGATCGACCGCCCCGACACCTCCCTGTCGTTGATCGAGCTTCCGGGCGGCGAACGCTGGGTCTACTCGGAATCGCTCGACCGGGGCCACTTCAGCGATGATCCGGCCGTCTTCGCGCAGCACATGCGCTCTTATGATGTGCTCAGAGCGGACGCCCTGTCAGCACCTCAGTCCGCTGCTCTGATCAGCGACGTGAGGGAAGGGTACGAGGCCCATGACCAGCCATCAGCTGCGCGCGGCGACCTGGATCAAGAGCAGCCACAGCGGCGCCAACGGCGGGGACTGCATCGAAATAGCCCCCGGTTTCCCCGAAACCGTGCCCGTGCGCGACAGCAAGGACCCTGACGGACCGGTCCTGGTCGTCGGCCGGTCCGCCTGGTCCGCGTTCGTCGGTTCCGTGCGCTGACCTACTGCCCGCCCAGCATCTGCAGGATCCGGTTCGCGGCCTCCGCGACCGGCTGTCCCACCGCCCCGACGGCCGCGGCGATCGCGGCGACGGCCAGCAGCGCGCGGTGACGCTCGGCCGGTGGCGCCGCGTCCGCGGCCAGCACCGGCAGGGACTCGTCGATGAGCTGCACGCTGGGCTGCGGCAGCTGCTCGCGCAACTCGCGTACACCCGCCAGGAGTTCGGCCAGGGCCAGCCGCAGGGCGGGGTCCGCCTCGGCGCCCGCCCCGTTCTTCACGATGCCCGTGTTGCCGCTGCCGCCGTGCATCGAGACGTTGTCGCCGTAGTAGTAGTTGTTGCCGCTCATGCCGCGATCCCCACGTTCCCGCTGCCGCCGTACATGTTGACGTTGTCGCCGAAGTAGTAGTTCGTGGGCGAGCTGATCGTCAGCCGCTCCACGGTCACCCGGAACTCGGTGTCCGGGTTCTCCAGGGCGCCGGCCACGTAGCCCACGAGCTGGTCCAGGTGCCGGGGGTTGTGGCTGGTGACCATCGCCGTGGACGGACCGGCCGTCTCCACCGCCAGCACGTAGTGGGACTGGGCCGTGAGCACCGACAGCATGTCGACGAAGAAATAGACGAGCGCCGCGCCCGCCACGAGCCACACGAAGGTCAGCAGCCCGCTCGCCGTGGACTCGTCGGCGAGGACGGTCAGGCCGGCGACGATCGACAGGCCGACCGCCGCGGCCAGGGTGATGCCCGTGCGGGCGAGGAAGCGGACGACCGCCTCCTTGCGCTTGGGGTGGAGCGTGAAGGTGTACACCCGGGCGATGTTGCGCAGCGGATAGGCCGCGCCGCCCACCCATAACAGCCCCTTGGCCACCCGCAGTTCGACGTCGGTGGCGGACCGGGGCGGGGTGGAGGGCGGGGGCGGCACGTCGTACTGGCCCGGTGGCTGCTGTGTCTCCACGTGATCCCCCTGTGCGCCGGCGTGTCCGGTGTGGCAGCCGTGACTGCCTGAACACCATTGACGACGATGCGTGTCCCGAGGGCAAGTGGTTTCACGGCCCCGGGCGAGGGGGCGGACGGGTCAGGACTCGTCCGGGCGCCTCGGGTCGTCGTCCTTCTTCCGGTCCTCGTCGAGGGACTTCAGGAAGTCGGGGTTGTCGTCGGGGGCGACCCACCGGCGGGAGCGGCCGCCGCGGGCGCCGGACCAGCCGTCGGCGGCGGGGCTGCGCTTCTTGCCGGCGATCAGCCAGGAGATCGAGCCGACCAGCGGGAACAGGAGCACCAGGATCGCCCACAGCGGCTTGGGCAGGTGGCGGATGTCGTCGTCCTTGGTGCTGATGCAGTCGATGAACGCGTACACACTCAGCGCCAGCGGCACGAGGAACATCAGTACCCGGAGCATGCGCGGCCTCTCAGCAAAGCGGTGGGTGGTTCCAGGCCAGCGTAGCCGCTCGGGGATACTGGACCCCATGGCTTACGACGATCTTCGCTCCCTGCTCAGGGCGCTGGAGCGCGAGGGCGACCTCAAGCGCATCAAGGCCGAGGTGGACCCGTACCTGGAGGTCGGGGAGATCGTCGACCGGGTGCAGAAGTCCGGCGGCCCCGCGCTCCTCTTCGAGAACGTGCGCGGGTCGAGCATGCCCCTCGCGATGAACGTGTTCGGCACGGACCGCCGGCTGCTGAAGGCCCTGGGCCTGAAGTCGTACGCGGAGATCTCCGAGCGGATCGGCGGGCTGCTGAAGCCCGAGCTGCCGCACGGGTTCGTCGGCGTGCGCGAGGCGTTCGGCAAGCTCGGCGCGATGACCCACGTGCCGCCGAAGAAGGTGAAGGACGGCCCCGTGCAGGAGGTCGTCCTGACCGGGGACGACGTGGACCTGGAGCGGCTCCCGGCCCTGTTCACCTGGCCCAAGGACGGCGGGTCCTTCTTCAACCTGGGTCTCACCCACACCAAGGACCCGGAGACAGGCGTGCGCAACCTGGGGCTGTACCGGCTCCAGCGGCACGACAAGCGCACCATCGGCATGCACTGGCAGATCCACAAGGACAGCCGCAACCACTACCAGGTGGCCGCGCGCCGGGGCGAGCGGCTGCCGGTCGCGATCGCCTTCGGCTGCCCGCCCGCCGTGACGTACGCCTCCACCGCGCCGCTGCCCGGGGACATCGACGAGTACATGTTCGCCGGGTTCCTCGCGGGCAAGCGGATCGAGATGGTCGACTGCAAGACCGTCCCGCTCCAGGTGCCCGCCCAGGCGGAGGTCGTGATCGAGGGCTGGCTGGAGCCGGGCGAGATGCTGCCCGAGGGGCCCTTCGGCGACCACACCGGCTTCTACACCCCGCAGGAGCCCTTCCCGGCGCTGACGATCGACTGCGTCACGATGCGCAAGCGGCCGCTGCTCCAGTCGATCGTCGTGGGCAGGCCGCCGACGGAGGACGGGCCGCTGGGCCGCGCGACGGAGCGCTTCTTCCTGCCGCTGCTGAAGGTCATCGTGCCGGACATCGTGGACTACCACCTGCCGGAGGCGGGCGGCTTCCACAACTGCGCGATCGTCTCGATCGACAAGAAGTACCCCAAGCACGCGCAGAAGGTGATGCACGCCGTCTGGGGCGCGCACATGATGTCGCTGACCAAGCTGATCGTGGTCGTCGACTCCGACTGCGACGTGCACGACCTGCACGAGGTGGCCTGGCGGGCGCTCGGCAACACGGACTACGCCCGTGACCTGAGCATCGTCGAAGGCCCGGTCGACCACCTGGACCACGCCTCCTACCAGCAGTTCTGGGGCGGCAAGGCCGGGATCGACGCGACGAAGAAGTGGCCCGAGGAGGGCTACACGCGCGACGGCGGCTGGCCCGACATGGTCGAGTCGGACCCGGAGACGGCGGCGAAGGTGGACCGCCGGTGGAAGGAGTACGGGCTGTGACCTCCGCTTCCGCCGCGCTCCCGCAGCCGGGGCGCACCAAGGCCTTCCTGCGGCTGGTGATGATCGAGCACTCGGTCTTCGCGCTGCCCTTCGCCTACATCGCCGCGCTCACGGCGATGTACGAGTGGGACCGGAACATCCACTGGGGCAGGCTGCTGCTGGTCACCGTCTGCATGGTGGGGCTGCGGACCTTCGCGATGGCCGTCAACCGGATCATCGACCGGGAGATCGACGCGCGGAACCCGCGCACCGCGCAGCGCGAGCTGGTGACCGGCGCGATGTCGGTCAAGCACGCCTGGACGGGCGCGCTGATCGCCCTGGCCGTCTTCCTGGGCGCGGCGGCCCTGCTGAACCCGCTCTGCCTGGCCTTGGCCCCCATCGCGGTGGTCCCGATGGTGGTCTACCCCTACGGCAAGCGGTTCACGAACTTCCCGCAGGCCATCCTCGGTCTCGCCCAGGCCATGGGGCCGATCGGCGGCTGGCTGGCGATCACGGGTTCCTGGTCCTGGGACGCGGTGATCCTCGGTCTCGCCGTCGGCATCTGGATCGGCGGCTTCGACCTGATCTACGCCTGCCAGGACGTGGAGACCGACCGGGAGATCGGCGTCAGGTCCGTCCCGGCGCGCTTCGGCATCCCGGCGGCCGTCTGGGGCGCCCGGGTCTGCCACGCGGTGACGACGGCCCTGTTCGTCTGGTACGGCCTGGCCACCGGTGCCGGTGCCTTCTTCTGGCTGGGTCTGCTGATCGTCGCCGGCGCGTTCGTCTACGAGCACTCGATCGTGCGCCCGCACGACCTGACCCGGCTGAACCGGGCGTTCTTCAGCGTCAACGGCTTCATCGGGATCGCCCTGTTCGTGTGCGCGCTGCTCGACCTGCTGGTGCGCGGCCTCACGGTGTGAGCGCGGGCGGCGCGGGGCGGCGGCGCAGCACGAACGCCGCCGCCACGCCCGCCAGCAGCCCCAGCAGATGGCCCTGCCAGCTGACGCCCGTCTGCGTCGGGGCCAGGCCCGCCAGGATCGAGCCGCCCCAGACCGCGGCGATCAGGACACCGGCGAGGATGCCCAGCGGGCGGCGCTCCACGAAGCCGCTGACCAGGAGGAAGCCGAACAGGCCGAAGATCAGGCCGGAGGCGCCCGCCGTGTTGGTGCCGTCCGGGGATATCAGCCACACGCCGAGGCCGTCGGCGACGACGACCAGCGCGCAGACCAGCAGGAAGCGGCGGATCCCCGAGAGCGCGGCCAGGAAGCCCAGCACCAGCAGCGGCAGCGTGTTCGCCAGCAGATGGGCGAAGCCGAAGTGGACGAACGCCGACGGGACGACGTCGACCAGCTCCGACGGCTCGCGGGGCGTGACACCGAAGCGGTCGAAGAAGTGGCCCGTGACCGCGTCCACCGCTTCCAGCAGCCACAACAGCGCGATCCAGGCCAGCATCAGCTTGCCCGCGGCCAGCGCGCGGTCGCCGTGGGACCACCCTGCTCCGGCATCCGACATGACGACCCCCAGTGGCTCGCTCGTCCCCTCCGTGCAACGCCCCGCCCCCCTGGGCCGGTTCCCACCTGCCGACGCCGGATAGGCTCGGTGTCGTGAACCCAGTCAAGCCAGGCGAGATGCCGCGTACGCCTTGGATCGTAGGGGTGTCCGGCGCCTCGGGCACTCCGTACGCCGCCGCCGTGCTCCGGGCCCTGATCGCGGCGGGCGAGAGCGTCGACCTCGTGGTCTCCCGGGCCTCCCGGCTCACCCTGCTGGACGAGACCGGGATCTCCTTCCGGGACGCCCACTGGCGCAGCGACCTGGAGGCCTGGCTGTCCCGGGGCGCCGACGGCAAGCCGGACACCTTCTCCGTCGACATCGACGCCGTACGGCACTGGAGCGCCGGCGACCTGGCCGCCGGCCCCTCCTCGGGGTCGTACCCCACCAAGGGCATGCTCATCGTGCCCGCCTCGACGGCGAGCGTGGCGGGGGTCGCGCTCGGGTTGTCGAAGGACCTGCTGCAGCGGGCGGCGAGCGTCACCCTGAAGGAGGGGCGCACGCTGATCGTGGCCGTGCGGGAGACCCCGCTGAACGGCCAGACCCTGCGGCACCTGGTCACCCTGGACGACGCGGGCGCGATCGTCGTACCGGCCTCACCCGCCTTCTACGCGGGGGCGACGCACATCCAGGACCTGGTGGACTTCGTCGCCGGTCGCGTGCTCGACGCGGCGGGCGTGCCGCACGGGCTGTATCGCCGTTGGCAGGGTGAGCTCGGCGGCGGGGCGCAGCGCGCCGACTGAGCACGACCGAACTCCGAACCCCTCGGACTCAACCACAACTTCAGCGGAAGGCTTCGATCGCAATGGACGCGGTGGACAGGCAGCTCATCCAGGCCCTGAGGGAGAACGGCCGGGCCTCCTACGCGGAGCTGGGGCGCCTCGTCGGGCTGTCGGGACCCAGCGTCACCGACCGCATCAACCGGCTGGAGGCGGCCGGGGTCATCACCGGCTACCGGGCCACCGTCGACGCCGCCTCGCTCGGCCTCGGCGTCACCGCCCTCATCGGCATCTCGCTCTCCGACGCCACCGACCACGAGGACGTGGCGCAGCGGCTGAAGGACCTGTCGGAGATCGAGGACTGCTGGTTCATCGCGGGCGACGACTCCTACATGCTCAAGGTGCGGGCGGCGGACGTGGACGGGCTGGAGAAGATGATCCGGCGGCTCAGCGGGATCGAGGGCGTCTCCCGGACCCGCACGACGATCGTGCTCTCCACCAAGTGGGAGAACCGGGTCGGGGAACTGCCGGACGAGGTGTAGGCCCGCGGGGCCGGACGGGGGCGCTTGCGGCCGAAGGGCGGGGCGTACGGTTGGGTCGTCGTCGTAGAAAGGTTGTGGGCATGGATCTCGGGCTCAAGCGCGAGCTGGAGGAGAAGGTCAGGGCCGGTGAGCGCCTGTCCCGTGAGGACGGCATCGCGCTGTACGAGTCGGACGACCTGGCCTGGCTCGGCGGCCTCGCGCACGAGGTGCGCACCCGCAAGAACGGTGACGTCGTGCACTTCAACGTCAACCGTCACCTCAACATGACCAACGTGTGCACGGCCTCCTGCGCGTACTGCTCCTTCCAGCGCAAGCCGGGGGAGAAGGACGCGTACACGATGCGCATCGAGGAGGCCGTCAAGCTCGCGAAGGCGATGGAGTCGGAGAACCTCACCGAGCTGCACATCGTCAACGGGCTGCACCCGAACCTGCCGTGGCGGTACTACCCGCGCTCGCTGCGCGAGCTGAAGGCGGCGCTGCCGGACGTCTCCCTGAAGGCCTTCACGGCGACGGAGATCCACCACTTCGAGACCATCTCGGGGATGAGCGCCTCGGAGATCCTCGACGAGCTGATCGACGCCGGTCTGGAGTCGCTGACCGGCGGCGGCGCGGAGATCTTCGACTGGGAGGTCCGGCAGCACATCGTGGACCACCGCACCCACTGGGAGGACTGGTCCCGCATCCACCGGCTCGCGCACGAGAAGGGTCTGAAGACCCCCTGCACGATGCTGTACGGGCACATCGAGGAGCCTCGGCACCGGGTGGACCACGTGCTGCGGCTGCGCGAGCTGCAGGACGAGACCGGCGGTTTCCAGGTCTTCATCCCGCTGCGCTACCAGCACGACTTCGTCGACATGCAGGACGGCAAGGTCCGCAACCGGCTCCAGGCGCGTACGCAGATGGCGACGGGGGCGGAGGCACTGAAGACCTTCGCGGTGTCGCGGCTGCTGTTCGACAACGTGCCGCACGTCAAGGTCTTCTGGGTCATGCACGGTGTGCAGACGGCGCAGCTGGCGCTGCAGCACGGCGCGGACGACATGGACGGGTCGGTCGTCGAGTACAAGATCACGCACGACGCGGACAACTACGGGACGCCGAACAAGCTGACGCGCGAGGACCTGCTGGACCTCATCCGCGACGCCGGGTTCCGTCCGGTGGAGCGGAACACGCGGTACGAGATCATCCGGGAGTACGCGGGGCCCGACCCCCTGCTTCGCGAGTCGCCGCAGCCGATGAGGGTGTGAGGGCGGCTGCCGGTGCGTGGGGGGCTGGTCGCGCAGTTCCCCGCGCCCCTGAGCGGGGTACCCGGAGAGCATGCTGCGGTCGGACGACCGTGAGGGGGCCTACCGGGGGCTGGTGTCGGACTTGGAAGTGGCGGCCCGCGCCCTGTCGTAATAGTTAGAATCCCGCATGCCCCTTACCTTCACGCTCGACCCCGCCGTCACCCCCGAGCTGCGGGACGGCATCCTCGATCTGTGGGCCGACGTCTCGAACGCCGGAGGAGCGGTCGGGTACGTGCCGCCGGTGACGCGGGAGGAGATCCGGCCGGCGCTGGTCGGGCACCTGGCGTCGATGGCGCAGGGGCAGGTCAGGCTGCTCGTCGGGCACGACGCGGACGGGCGGGTCGCGGCCACCGCGTTCCTGACCCTCAACACCCACCACCTGATGACGCACTGGCTGTGGCTCTACACGGTGATGGTGCACCCGCGCCACCAGGGCGGCGGCCACGGCCGCGACCTGCTCGCCGCCGCCGCCGACGCGGCCCGGGGGATCGACGGGATCGAGGCGATCCGCCTGACCTGCCGGGGCGGCCTCGGCCTGGAGCGTTTCTACGCCTCCTGCGGCTACAAGGAGGTCGGCCGCGTCCCCGGGGCGATCCGGGTGGCCCCCGGGGACGACCGGGACGACGTCGTGATGCTGCTGACACTGGGCTGACCCCCGTGCCGGGACCGGCCGCCGGGCGTGCTTCACTGGACGGTGCCCGTTTGGGTGCGTTCTGGCCGTTCGAACCGGAAGAGTGGATTGAGATGCTCCGCTACACGCTGATGCGCCTCGGTGTCTTCGTGGGCTGCCTGGTGGTCGTCTGGGGCGCCGTCTACTCGGGCCTCGCCCCGCGCGGCCTCGGCGACAGCAACGGCCTGTGGGTCGTCCTGCTCGCCCTGCTCATCTCCGCGCCGATCAGCTTCGTCGTGCTGCGCAAGGAGCGTGACCGGGCATCCGTCCAGGTCGCTCAGCGGGTCGACCGGATGAAGGCCAACCTGGACGCCAACCGCAGCCAGGAGGACGGCGCGGACGACACCGCCCGGGCCCAGGGGCAGCCTTCGTAAAGTCCCCTCACATCGGCGTACAGCGCCCCGTTTCCGCACCTGTGCGGACACGGGGCGCTTTGCCTTGTACGGGTGTGTGTGTCCCGTCACCTGTCAAAGCCAGGCTTTGGGGTCCTCAAAGCTAGGGTGTTAAGGTCGATGTATGACGTCAGCAGTTGCGCCCTCATCACCCCCGAGCGTTCCGCTCGTGGCGCGGCTGCACGTGGATCTCTGTCGGTGCGCGTCCTCTTCCTGTCGTCCCTGACGTAACGCAACACCCCGTCGTCCCCACGTCAGCTCCCCCCTACGCGTCCCCCCAACGGAGTCAGTCCGTGTCCTCACACACGAAGTCCTTCAAGGTGCCCTTCTGGGCCCAGATACTCGCCGGTCTCGTCCTGGGTGTGCTGCTCGGCTGGCTCGCCCGCAGCCAGGACCTGTCCTGGCTGGTCACGACCCTGGAGAAGGTCGGCGACACCTTCATCGGCCTGCTGAAGCTGGCCGTCGCCCCCCTCGTCTTCTTCGCGATCCTGGTGTCGATCACCAACCTGCGGAAGGTGAACAACGCGGCCCGCCTGGCCTCGCGCACCCTCCTCTGGTTCATGATCACCTCGCTGATCGCGGTCAGCATCGGCCTGGTCATCGGCCTGGTCACCAACCCGGGCGCGGGCACCGGGCTCACGCCGAAGGACGGCGGGAAGCCCGAGAGCACCGGCTCCTGGATCGACTTCCTGACCGGCATCGTCCCCACCGACGTGATCACGCCGTTCACCGAGCTGAACGTGCTGCAGATCGTCTTCATGGCCGCCGTCGCCGGCATCGCCGCCCTCCAGCTCGGCGAGAAGGCCCAGCCGATCCTCACCCTGAGCGAGTCCGTCCTCAGCCTGCTGCAGAAGGCGCTGTGGTGGGTCATCCGGCTCGCCCCGATCGGCACGATCGGCCTCATCGGCTTCGCCATCGCCACCTACGGCTGGGACCTGATCGGCAAGTACGCCACCTTCACCGCCGACATCTACATCGGCTGCCTCCTGGTGATGTTCGGCGTGTACCCGCTGCTGCTGGCCACGGTCGCCAAGGTCAACCCGGTGCAGTTCTTCAAGGGCGCCTGGCCCGCCATCCAGCTGGCCTTCGTCTCCCGCTCCTCGGTCGGCACCATGCCGCTGACGCAGAAGGTCACCGAGCGCCTCGGCGTGCCGAAGGAGTACACCTCCTTCGCGGTGCCGTTCGGCGCCACGACCAAGATGGACGGCTGCGCCGCCATCTACCCGGCCATCGCCGCGATCTTCGTCGCGCAGATCTTCGACATCCAGCTGGGCGTCGGCGACTACCTGCTGATCGCGTTCGTCTCGGTGGTCGGCTCGGCCGCCACGGCCGGTCTCACCGGTGCGACGGTCATGCTGACCCTGACCCTGTCCACCCTCGGCCTGCCGATGGAGGGCGTGGGCCTGCTGCTCGCGATCGACCCGATCCTCGACATGATCCGCACCGCGACCAACGTGGCCGGCCAGGCGCTGGTCCCGGTGCTGGTCTCGGCCCGGGAGAACCTGCTCGACCGCGACGCCTACGCCACGGCCGACGGCTCCTCGCTGGAGGAGCCGGCCGAGGAGCCGCGCGACAGCACGGAGCGCGTCCCCGCCGCCGCCTGACACCCCGGGTGACGTGACGCGTGAAGGGCCCCTCGGGCGGCCCGGCCGGAGAACCGGCCGGGGACCGCACGGGGGGCCCGTACGCTTGAGCGCTATGGGTGCCGTGAAGACCAAGCGGATGCCGCGTGCGGTCCGCGAGCAGCAGATGCTGGACGCCGCCGTGCAGATCTTCGGCCGGCGCGGCTACATGACCGCGTCCATGGACGAGATAGCCGAAGTCGCCGGGGTCTCCAAGCCCTTGGTCTACCTGTACCTCAATTCCAAGGAAGACCTCTTCACCGCCTGCATCCGCCGTGAGGCGGCGGCCCTGGTGGCGGCGGTGCGGGCCGGGGTCCGCCCGGACGTGCCCGCCGACCGGCAGTTGTGGGAGGGCCTCGGCGCGTTCTTCGCGCACACCGCCGAGCACCCGGACGCCTGGTCGGTGCTGCACCTCCAGGCCCGTACGCACGGCGAGCCGTTCGCGGCCGAGGTCAGCGCGATGCGCGCCGAGATCGTCGCGTTCGTGACGCAGCTGATCCTCGCCGGGGCCCGCGAGGCGCACCGCGACCCCGACCTGCCCGAGCGCGAGGTCGCCGGGCTCGCCGAGGCCCTGGTCGGGGCCGCCGAGTCGCTCGCCGCCTGGGCCAACGCCACCCCGGGCGTCACGGCCCGCCAGGCCGCGGCCACCCTGATGAACTTCGCCTGGGCCGGGCTCGGCGACCTCATGGCGGGCCGCCCCTGGTCACCGCCGCAGGAGCAGCAGGAACCTCACGCCGGGTAGACGTCCCCCGTGAGGTGCAGCCGCTCGCGCGCACCGCGCAGTTCGAACCGGCCGCCCTTCGCCGCGTACGTCACCGTCCCCGGCAGCAGCACCGGCGCCCGGAACCCCGCCCGCACCGAGCAGCGGTCGGGCGTGCCGTGGGCGGCCAGGCAGCGGGCCACCGTCCACATGCCGTGCGCGATCGCCCGGGGGAAGCCGAACAGCCGCGCGGTGAGCGGGTGGAGGTGGATGGGGTTGCGGTCGCCGGAGGCGGCTGCGTAGCGGCGTCCCACGTCCCCGGCGAGGCGCCAGTCGGCCACGGCGGGCAGCGGCTCGCGCTCCTCCTCGCGCGCGGACCCGGACGCACGCGCCCCCGGGTGGCGGGCCAGGTAGGTGCTCCTGGACTCCCACACCAGGTCCCCGCCGCCGTCGCGCATCTCGGTGACGACGGCGGCCTCGGTGCCGCGCCGGTGCGGGGACAACGCCTCGACGCGCACGGCGAGTTCGTAGCGCCCGGTGGCGGGCGTCGGGCCGTGCCGCGTGACGCCGATCGACGTGTGCACCAGGCCCAGCAGCGGCAGCGGGAAGTCCCGCCCGCTCATCAGCCGCATGGCCAGCGGGAATCCGAGGACGTGCGGATAGGTCACCGGCAGCGCGTCGTCGCCGGTCGGGAACCCGCAGACCCGCTCGTACGCCGCCAGCCGCGCGAGGTCCACCCGCAGACCGGGCAGGACCAGCCGGGTGCGCGGGAACGCGGCGTCCGGCGAGGGCCGCTTGAAGGGGGACAGCAGGGCGCCGCGCGCCAGGAGCGGGGCGAGGGCCGGGGACGCCGGCAGGACGAGGTCGCTGGTGCCCGTCATGACGCCCCCAGCAGGCTCTGGCCGCAGACGCGGACGACCTGGCCGTTGACCGCGCCCGACGCCGGATGCGCCAGCCAGGCCGTGGTCTCGGCGACGTCGGCGGGCAGGCCGCCCTGGGCGAGGGAGTTCATGCGCCGGCCCGCCTCCCGGACGAGCAGCGGGACCGCGGCCGTCATCCGCGTCTCGATGAAGCCGGGCGCGACCGCGTTGACCGTCACGCCGTGCTCGGCCGGCGCCCGCGGGGCGAGTGCGCGGAGGCGCAGTCCGCCCTCCAGGGCCGGGTGTTCGGGGGACCAGCGCACCAGCGGCGCCGGCTGTGGCAGCCCGAGCCGGCGGGTGAGGAAACGGCCGGGTGCGGTACCGGTGAAACGCAGACAGCGGTCGGCCATGGACGAACTCCCGGATCCCGTGACGGCTCTGGACGCACAGCTGTGCTTACTCTGGAGTAAAGTTACCGGAGGTAAGGCTATGTCACGGACGAGGAGCAGGTCGAGATGAGCCCTCAGCAACCGGCGCCCGCCGTACGGCGCGTGGCGATCCGTCGGCGGTGCCCGCATCGTCCTGTGGCGCTCTCGGTGTGCGCGGCGGGCGGGCAGGGCGTGACGGCCGTGCTCGAACGCGCCTGAGCCGGGGGACCGGCGGCGGACCTGAACGACCCTCAGGTGACCCCCGAGCATGCACAGGCCCGGCTCCGGACCCGCCCCGAACCCGCACAGACCCGCCACGTGAGCGCCGTACGATCCCGTTCCTACCGTCAGTAACCCCCGCGGGGGCCGCGCCGGTTGAGCGCCTCGGCGTACGAGGCACGTACTCATGCAGCAAGCAGTTCCCCGCTGCACGCCCCAGGAGCCGCCCGTGTCCACTGCGTATCCCTCCTCCGCCCACGGCGACGTGTACGGCGGGCCGGTGCTGGTCGAGCCCGAGGTGCGGCGGCTGGACGGGGCGGTGCGCGAGGCGTCCGTGCCGCCGCTCGCCCCGCCGTGGACCCACGGGTCGCTCGCCGACCTGCCGTTCGACAACGCGCGCACCGACCCGGGGGCCGTCGCCCTCAGCCGCAAGGACGCCGAGGGACGGTGGAGCGACGTCACCGCCGGCGAGTTCGCCGCCCAGGTCCTGGCCGTGGCGAAGGGGCTGATCGCCGAGGGGCTCGCGCCGGGCGACCGGGTCGCCGTGATGGCCCGCACGATCTACGAGTGGACCGTCCTGGACTTCGCCGCCTGGGCGGCCGGACTGGTCACCGTCCCCGTCTACCCCACCTCCTCGGTGTTCCAGGCCCGCTGGATCCTGCAGGACTCGGGCGCCGTCGCCCTGGTCACCGAGACCGCCGCCCAGGCCGCCGCCCTCGGGCCCGAACGCGCGCACCTGCCCGACCTGAAGCACCTGTGGGTCGTCGAGAAGGGGCACGTGGACCGGCTCGCGGAGGCCGGGGCACGCCTGGCCGACCAGGAGGCCGAGGTGCGGCGCGGCATGCTCGGCCCCGACACCCTGGCCACCCTCGTCTACACCTCGGGCACCACCGGCCGCCCCAAGGGCTGCGCGCTCACCCACGGCAACTTCTTCGCCGAGGTCGACAACGCCATCGAACTGCTCTTCCCGGTCTTCCGGGCCAGGACCGGCGACGAGGCCTCGGTCCTGCTGTTCCTGCCCATGTCGCACGTCTTCGGCCGCATGGTGGCGATCGCCTGCGTCCGGGCCCGGGTCCGGCTCGGCCACGCGCCCAGCATCAAGGCGGAGCACCTGCTGCCGGACCTCCAGAGCTTCCGGCCCACCTGCCTGCTGGCCATCCCGTACATGCTGGAGAAGGTCTTCAACTCCGCCCGCGCCAAGGCCGAGGCGTCCGGCCGGGCCGCGGCCTTCGACCGCGCGGCGGCGGTGGCCCAGCGCTACGGCGAGGCCGTCGAGGCCCGCCGGACGGGCACCGGCCCCGGCCCCACCCGCGCCCTCAAGGCCGCCCGCGCCCTGTACGACCCGCTGGTCTACCGCCGGCTCCGCGGCGCCATGGGCGGCCGGGTCCGCTACGCGATCTGCGGCGGCTCACCCCTGGGCCGCCGCCTCGCCGCGTTCTACGCCGGTGCCGGCATCGAGATCTTCGAGGGCTACGGCCTGACGGAGACCACGGGCGCCTCCACCGTGACCCCGCCCCTCAAGCCCCGCCTGGGCACGGTCGGCTGGCCGCTGCCCGGCACCCGGGTGCGCATCGCCGCCGACGGCGAGATCCTCGTCGCCGGCGACCACGTCCTGCGCGGGTACTGGGACCCCCGGGCCGGGGGTGTCGTCCCCGCCGCCCCCGACGGCTGGCTTCCCACGGGTGACCTGGGCTCCCTGGACGACGAGGGCTACCTGACGATCACCGGCCGCAAGAAGGAACTGCTGATCACCGCGGGCGGCAAGTCCGTCGCCCCGGCCCCCCTGGAGAACCGGCTGCGCTCCCACCCGCTGATCTCCCAGTGCCTCGTCCTGGGCGACGGCCGCCCCTACGTCACCGCCCTCATCACCCTCGACCCGGACGGGATCACCCACTGGCGCCAGATGAACGGCAAACACCCCGTGCCGCCCACCCTGCTGGCCGACGACGAGGATCTGCGCGCGGTGCTGCAGCGCGCCGTCGACGACGCCAACACGATGGTCTCCCGGCCGGAGTCCATCCGCCGGTTCGCCGTCCTGCCCGTGGACTTCACCGAGGAGGCCGGCCATGTGACCCCCTCCATGAAGCTCCGCCGCGAGGCCGTCCTGCGCGACTTCGCCGGCGAGGTGGCGGGCCTGTACCCGCAGTAGGCACTTTTGCGAGGTCTTCACACGTGCCGGTTGACGACGCACCGTGCCGCCCCGTTGGCTTTCAGCCACCGCGCCCCGACGTTTCCCCCCACGGAAGGCACCACCAGTGACACCCCGTACCACCCGCCGGACCGCCGTGCGGCCCCTCACCGTCGCCCTGGCGGCCGCCCTGTCGGCCGTGTCCCTCACCGCCTGCGGCGGCGGCGCGAGCGACGACGGAGCCGCCGCGAAGGGCGACGACATCACGGTGGGCCTGCTGCTGCCCGACAAGGACACGGCGCGCTTCGAGAAGTTCGACCACCCCCTGATCAAGCAGGAGGTCGAGTCCCTCACCGGCGGCCGCGGCACCGTCCGCTACGCCAACGCCGGGTCCAGCGCCTCCCGGCAGAGCGAGCAGTTCGGGCAGATGGTCGCCGGCAAGGTCGACGTCATCCTGGTCGACGCGGTCGACTCCAGGGCTATCGCCCCGGACGTGCGCAAGGCCAAGGCGGCCGGCATCCCCGTCATCGCCTACGACCGCCTGGCCGAGGGCCCGATCGACGCCTACGTCTCCCACGACAACGAACTCGTCGGCCAGGTGCAGGGCCGCGCGATCGTCGGCGAACTCGGCGACAAGGCCGAGAGCAGCAAGGTCGTCATGATGAACGGCGACCCCGCCGACCCCAACACCGCCCGCTTCAAGGACGGCGCCCTCGGCGAGCTGCGGGGCCAGGTGCAGATCGCGCGGCGCTACGACACCAAGGAGTGGAAGCCGGCCGTCGCCAAGGCGAACATGCGCAAGGCGATCAAGGAGGTCGGGCTGAACGACATCGCGGCGGTCTACTCGGCCAACGACGGCATGGCGGGCGCCGTCATCGAGGCGCTGAAGGAGGCCGGGGCCACCGAGATCCCGCCCGTGACCGGGCAGGACGCCAACCTCGACGCCGTGCAGCGGGTGGTCTCCGGCGAGCAGTACATGACGGTGTACAAGTCCTTCCTGCTGGAGGCGACGAACGCGGCGAAGATCGCCGTCGCCAAGGTGCAGGACCGGTCGATCGAGTTCGCCGCGCTGACCCGCGACACGGTCGACAGCCCGACGCAGCGCGACATCCCGTCGATGCTCGTCCCGGTGGTCGCCCTGACCCGGGACACCGTCGAGGAGACGGTGATCGCGGACGGCGTGTACACGGTGAAGGACATCTGCACGGCGCCGTACAAGGCGGACTGCCGGGCCATCGGCCTGGAGTAGGAGCGGGCCACCGGGGCCCTGCCGGGGGCAGGGACGGGGGAGCGGCGCCGGCTCACCGCTCCTTCGGCCTGCGGGCGATGACGGACGCCTGGGGGACCGGCTCGCCCTGGCTCTCGTCCGGTACCCGCACCGTCGTGGAGCGGACCGTGAGACCGGCCTCGGACAGCAGCGCGGTGACGTCCTCCGGCCGGCGCCGCAGGAAGGTCAGGGAGACCGGGTGGCCGAAGGCCTGCGCGTAGTGGCGGGGCTCGTCACCGGACTGGAAGCCCAGCAGCAGGTGCCCGCCCGGGCGCAGGACGCGGCGGAAGCCGGCGAACAGGGCGGGCAGCCGCGCGTCGGGCGTGTGGATGATCGAGTACCAGGCCACCACCCCGTCGAGCGAGGCGTCGGGCAGGTCGAGCTCCAGCATCGAGCCCTGCTCGAACCGCAGCCCCGGGTGCTCGCGCCGGGCGATCGCCAGCATCGACTCCGACAGGTCCAGGCCGGACACCGACAGCCCCCGCGACGCCAGGTACGCGGTGACCCGGCCCGGCCCGCACCCCAGGTCGACGACCCGCCCGCCCTCACCGACCAGCTCGGCGAACGCGTCGAGCTGCAACCGGTCCAGCACCACGGCCGTGTGCGGCTCGGGGAACCGCACGGCGTAGTCCTCGGCGACGGCGTCGTAGAAGGTACGGGTCGCGCTCACGAAGTCCGCGTCAGTCATGCCCCGGGACCCTACCCGGGCCGCCCTTCCCGAGGCGGCCGGTCCTGCTTCTCGCCCGGCGCCCCGGGCGACGACCGGTCGCCGTGCGCCCCCGGTGCCGGTTCCGCACTCCGCCGCAGCGGGCTCGGGTCCGCCCCGATTCCGGCACCCGCTCCGATCGCCGTGCCCAAGCCCAGGCCGAGTGCGAGTCCGAGTCCGAGGTTGTCGAAGACCGTCAGGCCTAGGATGAGTCCCACGGCCGTACCGACGGAAATACCGGCCGACAGACCGAGCGGCACCCCCACCGGACCGGTCCCCCCGGCGGCGGATCCGCCACCTTCGCCCTTGTTCTCCGGAAGTTTCCCCATTCGCTCATCCTCCCACGGGGGGAATTCGCCCGGAATTCACCGAACGGCAGGGGCCGAAAAGGGCAGGAGCCCCGTCGCCTGACGGCGCGGGGCTCCTTGGGTACTACGTGTCAGACAGGGGTGACGTTCTCCGCCTGCGGGCCCTTCGGGCCCTGGGTGACGTCGAAAGACACCTGCTGGTTCTCCTCCAGGGACCGGAATCCCTGCGCGTTGATCGCGGAGTAGTGGACGAAGACGTCGGGGCCGCCGCCCTCCTGGGCGATGAAACCAAAGCCCTTTTCGGCGTTGAACCACTTCACGGTTCCGGTAGCCATAAGCCCTCCTTGGGCTCAAAAGGGTTGCCCTGCTCCAGAACCAGCAAGTGTGAAGATGAATTCTGCACAAGTGCATATGTCTGAGAATGACGAGAGCCCGCGGTCACATGCTCCGCAGGCTCTGTACTGCAAGGGAAACCAAACTGCAACTTGCGATGAGCCTAGCACGCGGGGCCCGGAATGCAATAGGGGTCAAGATCACGTCACCCGAATGTTTGAACATCACGGGCCGACCGGCCGAGAACACCTGATCGCCCGCCCCACCCCGACGGCGGAACCGGCCGGCGCCCGGCCCGCGCCTTCGCCGGGGCCCGCGCGCCGGGGCGCGCGCCCCGAGGGCTAGCCTCGCGATGTGGACAATCCTCGCACCCGGCCGCGCGTCGGCCACATCCAGTTCCTGAACTGCCTGCCCCTCTACTGGGGGCTCGCGAGAACGGGCACGCTCCTCGACTTCGAGCTCACCAAGGACACCCCGGAGAAGCTCAGCGAGAAGCTGGTGCAGGGCGATCTCGACATCGGTCCGGTCACCCTCGTCGAGTTCCTCAAGCACGCCGACGACCTGGTCGCCTTCCCCGACATCGCTGTCGGCTGCGACGGCCCGGTGATGTCGTGCGTGATCGTCTCGCAGGTCCCGCTCGACCGGCTGGACGGCGCCCGCGTCGCCCTCGGGTCGACCTCGCGCACCTCCGTCCGGCTCGCCCAGCTGCTCCTCTCCGAGCGCTACGGCGTCCAGCCGGACTACTACACCTGCCCGCCCGACCTGAGCCTGATGATGCAGGAGGCCGAGGCCGCCGTCCTGATCGGCGACGCGGCGCTGCGCGCCAACATGCTCGACGGCCCGCGCTTCGGCCTGGACGTGCACGACCTGGGCGCCCTGTGGAAGGAGTGGACGGGCCTGCCGTTCGTCTTCGCGGTCTGGGCGGCGCGCCGCGACTACGCGGAGCGCGAGCCGGTCATCACCCGCAAGGTGCACGAGGCCTTCCTCGCCTCCCGCAACCTCTCCCTGGAGGAGGTCGGCAAGGTCGCCGAGCAGGCCGCCCGCTGGGAGGCCTTCGACGAGGAGACGCTGGCCCGGTACTTCACCACGCTCGACTTCCGCTTCGGCGGCCCGCAGCTGGAGGCGGTCGCCGAGTTCGCCCGCCGGGTCGGTCCCACGACCGGCTTCCCCGCGGACGTGAAAGTGGACCTGCTGCAGCCGTGAGCCGCCGGGCCGCCGGCACTACGCTGCGGGGAGCGCAGGCGCAGGGGGACCGCGGGTGCCCGTCCGCCGGCGGGGAGTCCGCCTACGGGGGAGGGGTGACGCCATGCGGCCGCTCGACGCCGACGAACCGACCGTCGTCGGGCCCTACCGGCTGCTCGGCCGGCTGGGCTCCGGCGGCATGGGCCGGGTCTACCTCGGCCGCAGCGCCGGGGGCCGCACGGTCGCCGTGAAGATCGTCCACCCACACTTCGCGCTGGACGAGGAGTTCCGGGCGCGCTTCCGGCGGGAGGTCGACGCCGCGCGCCGGGTGGGCGGTGCCTGGACGGCGCCCGTCCTGGACGCGGATCCGGACGCCCGGGTGCCGTGGGTGGCGACGGGGTACGCGGCGGGCCCCGCACTGTCCGCCGCGGTCGCCGACGGCGGCCCGCTCCCGGCCCACACGGTCCGCGCCCTGGGCGCCGGACTGGCCGAGGCGCTGTCCGCCGTGCACGCCCTGGGCCTGGTGCACCGGGACGTGAAGCCGTCGAACGTCCTGCTCACCCTGGACGGCCCGCTGCTGATCGACTTCGGCATCGCCCGCGCCACGGACGGCACGGCGTCCCTGACGTCCACGGGCGTCTCCATCGGCTCGCCCGGCTACATGTCGCCCGAGCAGATCCTGGGCAAGGGGGTCACCGCGGCCGCGGACGTCTTCTCGCTCGGCGCGGTCCTCGCGTTCGCGGCGACCGGTGAACCGCCCTTCCCCGGCGACTCCTCGGCCGCCCTCCTCTACAAGGTGGTCCACGAGGAGCCGGAACTCGGTCTGCTGGACGGTGAGTTGCGGACCCTGACGGCGGCCTGCCTCGCGAAGGACCCGGGCGAGCGCCCCTCCCCGGCGGAACTGGCCCGCCGCCTGGCCCCCGAGGGCGCGGCCCGGCTGGTGGCGGGCGGATGGCTGCCCGGCCCGCTGGTGGAGCAGGTGAGCCGCAGCGCCGTGCGCCTGCTGAACCTGGAGGCGGCCGCGACGGAGACCCCGTCGGGCCCCGTCGGCTTCAGCAGCCCTTCGGTGGGGACGCCGGGGACGGGCGGCGGAAGCGGCCCTGGCACGGCGGCGCCGGGGACGGCCGGAATCCACGATCTGGCTGCCGGGGCGGGCGGTGGCGGGGTGCCGGCTGCCGGCGCGGGCGTGTTCGGTCCGCCGCCCGTCATGCCGGCATCCCCCGCCTCAGGTGTGTTTCCCCTGGCGCCCGCCCCGGGGGCGACTGCGCCGGCCGCTCCCGGCGTCCCCGGCCCCCGGGACGGCGACGGGGAGGGCAACTTCGGGCGGTCCCAGGAGACCCGCGACGCCTCCGGCGGCCGACGGCCCGGGAAGGGGAGGGTGTCCGTCTCGGTCGCGGCGGCCTCCGGACAGGAGGACGGCGGGCGGGTGCGGAAGCTGAGCTGCTCCGTCGCCCTGGCGGTCGCGGGCGCGATGGCGGCCGTCACGATCGGCTCGGTGTTCGTCTTCGACCTGCTGCCGGGCCGCGGCTCCGACGACACGAACGACGCCGGCGCGGGCCCCGGCTCCCCGCCCGCGGCGACCGCGTCCCGGGCCCCGTCCGGCGCGGTGCCCGCCGCCTACCTGGGCACCTGGGAGGGCCGGGGCACGGCCCTCGGCGGCGGCCTGCCCGTCGGCACGTTCCGCGTCACCGTCGAACAGGCCGCCGTGGGACAGGAGTTGGGGAAGGTGCGGCAGACGGACGCGCTCGGCGCTGTGTGCGTCGACGTCCTGACCCTGAAGAAGGTGACGGACAAGGAGCTGGTGGCCGCGTCGGTCGGGGAGAAGTCCAATCACGCCGGTTGCGATCCGGCCCCCACGACGGTCCGCCTGACACCCGTGGGCGACGACCTGCGCTACCGCTCCGAGAGCGAGAGGGCGGGCCGCCCGGAGGCGCGGCTGTCGAAGCTGCGCTAGGTCGTGTCCGCAAAGTCCCGCCCTCCGGGCGGACGGAGGGACTTTGCGGACACGACCTAGGACCGGGCGCGGGCGGCAGGCTGCCGCTGACGGACGGGCCGGAGATCCACGTCACCGTCGGCGGTGCGACCGCGGCCCCGGGCCCGGAACCTCCGGCGGACCTGCACACCGTTCACCGCGAGGTCGCAGGAGCACCCGGTCGGGGCGCGCGGTGGGGCCTCCGGCCACCGCACCCGGCCGCGTTCCCCGGTCGTCAAGTCCCCTAGGTGTGAGGGGAGTAAGGGGCCGGTGACCGGACGGCCACATGCGTGGACGCGGTCACCGCCGCCCGGCCGGTGTCCGTCGCGGGCGGCTGGCCGCCTCCCACCTGCGCGTGTTTCGATCGGTCGCGCTCCAGCACCCGTGTCACCGGAACGAAGGGACCCGCCGCTCATGGCCTTCACCCCGCAGATCGAGACCGCCCTCATGTCCGACGCCGAGCTCGACGCCGTCGCCGGCGGCCTGGCGGGCGGCGCGGTCGCGGGTGCCGCGGCCGGTCTTCACATCGAGACCACCGCCGCCGGTCTCACCGCCGGTGTGGGCGGTGGCCTGGGTCTCGCCGTCTCGTCCCAGGGCATCGCGGCCGACCTGCACCTCGCCGCCGCCGTCGCCTCCTGACACGGCGGACGCAGCGGACACGGGCCCCGGATCCCCGATCCGGGGCCCTCGCGCGTCGCGGCGCCGCCGGCCCGCCAAGTGGAGCCGGAGTTCCGGAAGTCGGGCGTGTGCAAGCGGACGCCGAACGCATAGGGTGCGGACGAGTCCGACGCCGGGGGATCCCGCAGGCGTCACCGCAGGGCCGCACACGACGCCGGGGGGACGTGCCATGCCGCGACCGCGCACCTTCGCTCCCGCCCCGCCCGCCGCCGGGGCGGCGGCCGGATGAGCACGCCCCTCCTCGCCCTCGCCGCCCTCCTGTGGGGTGCCGCGGCGGGCCTGCTCCTGCCACGGGCCGCCCACCGGTTCTCCGTGCCGTCCGGCCAGCCGTGGCGCACGCGGTGCGCGCGGGGGCACGCCGTGCGGGGCTGGCTGGGCCCGGCCGCCTGCCGGGACTGCGCCGGTGCCGGGGACGGACCGCGCACACCGCCCCTGGTGATCGCCACCGCCCTCGTCTGCGCCCTGCTCGCCGCCGCCACCGGTACCCGGCCCGAACTGGGCGTCTGGCTGCTGCTCGCCCCCGTCGCCGTCCTGCTCACGGTCGTCGACTTCCGGGTGCGGCGCCTGCCCGACCCCCTCACCCTGCCGCTCGCCGCCGCCGCCCTGGCCCTGCTGGGCGTCACCGCCCTGGTGCCGGAGCACGCGGGGCAGTGGACCGGCGCGCTGCTCGGCGCACTCGCCCTCGGCGGCGGCTACTTCGCCCTCTTCCTGATCAACCCCGCCGGCATGGGCTTCGGCGACGTCAAACTCGCGCTGGGCGCCGGTGCCGTCCTCGGCTGGTACGGCTGGCCGACGGTCATGCTCGGCACCTTCGCCGGCTTCGCGCTGGGCGCGCTGTACGGCGGCGCCCTCGTGCTCCTGCGCCGCGCCGACCGCAAGACCGCCATCCCCTTCGGCCCGTTCCTGATCGCCGGTGCCTTCCTCGGTCTCCTGGTGGGCGCGTACACGGCGTGAGCTCCGGGTGCCGGGCGGCCGCAACACCCGCGCGGGCGGCGGCAGATCACCCCTGGGCATGATCCGTCCTCCTGCTCCGGGCGGACGTCCGGCGGCGCTCCCGTTGCCAGAATTCCGATCATGACGACCCCGACGCCCGGTCTGCCCTACCACCGCCTGGACCACGCCACCGGCCGCCACCGCTGGTGGCGGCCGCCGACCGGTGCGCTGCTCTTCTTCGTCACCTACGTTCTGGCCGTGCTCGTGCTGGTCGCCGGCTCCTACGTGTTCGGCCTGGCGGCCGGGCTGCCCGAGACGGCCGACGGGGATCCCGACCTCGGGCCCCTCGGTCAGACGGCGGTGGACCTCGTCTCCCTGGCCGTCGCCCTGCCGCTGGTGCTGCTGGTCGTGCTGTGGCCGGGCCGGCGGCCCGTCGGCACCGTGTCGTCGGTCACCGGGCGGCTGCGCGCCGGCTGGCTGGCCCGGTGCCTGCCCGTGGCCCTGCTCCCCGTCCTGCTGCTGACGGCGACCGCCTTCCTGCTGCCCGGGCCCGAGGGGGACGGCGGGTCCGACACGTGGGTGGGGTGGCGCTCCTTCCTGCTGTCCATGACCGTCCTCGTCCTCCTCGTGCCGTTCCAGGCCGCCGCCGAGGAGTACGTCTTCCGGGGCTGGCTCACCCAGGCGGTCGGCGCGTTCGTCCGGTCGCCGTGGATCGCGCTGCTGCCGCAGGCCCTGCTGTTCGCCGCCGCCCACGGCTGGGGCACCCCGTGGGGATTCACCGGACTGCTGGTCAACGGCCTGGTGGCGGGATGGCTGACCGTCCGCACCGGCGGGCTGGAAGCGGCCGTCGCCCTGCACGTGATGAACAACCTGTTCGCCTTCGGCGCCTCCGCCGCGATCGTCGGCGGGCTGTCGTCCGAGGAGACCGCGGCGGACATGCCGTGGCAGCTGACCCTGGTGTCCGTGGCCGCCGACCTGCTCTACGCCGCCCTCGTCCTGCGGCTCGCCCGGCGCCACCGGCCGCAGCGCCTCGCCCCGCCGCCCGTCCCGCCCGCGCCGCCCCTCCCGCCCGTCCCGCCGCCGTACCCAGCCGCCCCCACGGCCTGGCGTCCGGCGCCCTGAACCCCTGGCGTACGCTGGGCTGGTCCGTCCACAACCCTTACGAAAGGGACGCCCGGTGACCGAGAAGGCCGACCTTCAGCCCATCCTCGACCGCGCAGCCGCCGGTGGGCGGATCACCCCGGACGAGGCACTCGTGCTGTACCGGGACGCCCCGCTGCACGCCCTGGGCGCCGCCGCCGACGCCGTGCGCCGCCGCCGGTACGCGGGGACCGAGCACATCGCGACGTACATCATCGAGCGGAACATCAACTACACGAACGTGTGCGTCACGGCGTGCAAGTTCTGCGCGTTCTACGCCCCGCCGAAGGCCAAGGACAAGGGCTGGACGCGCGACCTGGACGACATCCTGCGCCGGTGCGCGGAGACCGTCGAACTGGGCGGCACGCAGATCATGTTCCAGGGCGGGCACCACCCGGACTACGGCGTCGAGTACTACGAGAAGCACTTCGCCGCGATCAAGAAGGAATTCCCGCAGCTGGTCATCCACAGCCTGGGCGCGTCCGAGGTCGAGCACATGGCCCGCATCTCCGGGGTGAGCGTGGAGGAGGCCATCCGGCGCATCCACGCCGCGGGCCTGGACTCCTTCGCCGGCGCCGGAGCCGAGCTGCTGCCCGAGCGGCCCCGCAAGGCCATCGCCCCGCTGAAGGAGTCCGGCGAGCGCTGGCTGGAGATCATGGAGATCGCCCACAACCTGGGCGTCGAGTCCACCTCCACGATGCTCATGGGCACGGGCGAGACCAACGCCGAGCGCATCGAGCACCTGCGGATGATCCGGGACGTCCAGGACCGCACGGGCGGCTTCCGCGCGTTCATCCCGTACACCTACCAGCCGGAGAACAACCACCTGAAGGGCCGCACCCAGGCGACGCTCTTCGAGTACCTGCGGATGATCGCCATCGCCCGGCTGTTCATGGACAACGTCGCCCACATCCAGGGCTCCTGGCTCACCACGGGCAAGGAGGTCGGACAGCTCTCCCTGCACTACGGCGCCGACGACCTCGGCTCGATCATGCTGGAGGAGAACGTCGTCTCCTCCGCCGGCGCCAAGCACCGGTCCAACCGCATGGAGATCATCGACCTCATCCGCAAGGCCGGGCGCGTGCCCGCGCAGCGGTCGACCACGTACGAGCACCTGGTCGTCCACGACGACCCGGCCGACGACCCCGTCGACGACCGCGTGGTCTCGCACATCTCCTCCACCGCCATCGAGGGCGGCACGGCTCACCCCGAGCTGAAGCTGCTCGCGCCCAACTGACCGGACCGTGCTGACCCTCCACACCGCCCCGCTGGTCCTGCCGGCGGGCGCGGACCCCGTCGTGGACGGAGCCGTCGTGGTGGACGGCGACCGGATCACGGCCGTCGCGCCGTACGAGGAGGCCAGTGCCGGTGCGCCGGGGGCACGCGTACGGCGCTGGCCGGGCGTGCTCACCCCGGGGCTGCGCCAGTGGCACCCGCTGTGGCTGCTGCGCCACTGCTACCACCCCGACCCGCGCGAGGCGGGCGAGCTGGGCGAGGAGCCGCTGTGGGGCGAACGGCTGGCCGCCCTCGGCGAGCTGGGCGAGACCCGCTGGTCGGGCAGTGTGCGGCGCGGGGTGCAGCGGATGCTGCGCCACGGCACGACGGCGGTCGCCTCTCCCGGCGCCCGCTTCGGCGATCCGCTCGTCGCCGCCGCGGTCGCCCGGTCGGGCCTGGCCGTCGTGGGGACCACGGACGCGCCCGGCACGCCGGCCGGTGAGCGGCCCGACCTCGATCCGTTCGCCCGGGGCCACGACCTCGCCGCGACCGTCCACGGGCCGCTGGTCGTCGGCGGCCGGGCCGACCTGGCCGTGTTCGACGTGCCCGACGAGCAGGCCCTGCGCGAGCGCGGCGCGGCGACCTGCGTCGCGACGGTGCTGGCCGGGCGGCTGGTCTACCGCGCACGCTGAGCACCCGGTGGCCGGGCCCCGCCGGTGACCGCCGCACCCGGTCCGGCGCTCCCCCCTTCCTGCCTTCTTCCCCCGCTCCCTCGCTTCCTCGCGTGCTTCAGCCCGCGAACGCCCTGCCGAACGCGCCCGGTTCCTGGTCCACCCCGCTGCAGTCGGCCGCCGGCCCGCCGGTCGCGGTGCCGGGGGCGCAGCCGCGGTCGCGGGCCGCGGCCCACATCGACACCCAGGCGAGGCCCCTGGCCTCCGCGAAGGCGCGGACCTCGGCCGCGTCGGCGAGCGTGAAGGTCTCGCCGGGTACGTCGTTGACGCCGATCATCGAGGTGAGGGCCATGCCGCGCCAGGCGGCCGCCTGCGAGGTGCCGAAGACCTTCCGCAGCTGCGCGTGCGCGGCCCTGGCGGCCGTGAGGGCGTATCCGCCCATGTCGCCGTCGTAGGCCGGGGCGTAGTTCATCGCCATGAGGTTGACGGTGCGGACCCGCACCCCGTGCTCGTCGGCGGAGCCGAGCAGGGCCAGGGCGTGCTCGTCCAGGCCCGAGGGCATCACCGGGAGCGTGAACGACACCTCCAGGCCGGGGCGTTCCTTCTGCAAGCGGGCGATCGCCCGTGAACGCAGGTCCACGGAGGCCGAGTCGGTCAGCTCGTCGCCCTCGATATCGAAGTCGGCCAGGGACGTGCCGGCCGCGTCCAGGGCCGCGCCGTACGCCGCCGCCAGGTCCCGCACGCTGCCGCACGCGGCGCCGAGTTCCGTGCCGGAGGCGCCGCCGAAGGAGACCCGGACCCGCCCGCCGTCCTCCTCGAGCGCGGCGATCCGGGCCCGGACGGCCGCGTCGTCGACCGCGCGCGAGCCGTCCCAGCGCGGGGTGCAGGCACCGCCGTCGGCTGTGACGAAGGCCAGGTTGTAGGTCGTGGGAGCCCCGGCCGAGTCGGTGGGCGCGGGTGCGGCGGCGCTGACGTACGGCGCGTACGACGTGCCGGGGACGGCGGTCGTGGGGGCCGCCGCGGACGTGCCGCCGTGGCCGGAACACGCCGCGGCGGCCAGGGCGAGCAGGCACCCCAGCCCCGCCGCCGGTTTCCGCACGTTCCTCATGCCGCACGCTCCTTCTCCCGCAGCGACCCCGGCGACCGCAGCGACCCCGGCGACCGCCGCGGGGCTTCCCCGGTGGTGAGGACGCCCGGGCGCACGCCGCGGCTCCCGCCCGGTGGGCCTGCTGCAAGAATGGGCCCGTGACCCGCGCATCCCTGGACAAGCAGCCTCACGAAGTCGCCTCGATGTTCGACGACGTGGCGGAACGGTACGACCTGACCAACGACGTGCTGTCCCTCGGCCAGGACAGGCGGTGGCGCAAGGAGGTCGCGAAGGCGGTCGACGCCCGCCCCGCGCAGAAGATCCTCGACCTGGCGGCGGGCACCGGCACCTCCTCGCTGCCCTTCGCCCGCACCGGCGCCTACGTCGTCCCGTGCGACTTCTCGCAGGGCATGCTCCAGGTGGGCAAGCAGCGCCGGCCCTGGCTGCCGTACACCGCGGGCGACGCCACGCGGCTGCCGTTCAGGGACGACACCTTCGACGCCGTCACCATCTCCTTCGGGCTGCGCAACGTGCAGGACACGGACGCCGCGCTGCGGGAGATGCACCGGGTGACCCGGCCCGGCGGGCGCATCGTGATCTGCGAGTTCTCGCACCCTACGTGGGCGCCGTTCCGCACGGTCTACACCGAGTACCTGATGCGCGCCCTGCCGCCGGTCGCCCGGGCCGTGTCGTCCAACCCCGACGCCTACGTCTACCTCGCCGAGTCCATCCGCGCCTGGCCCGACCAGCCCGCACTGGCGCGGCGCCTGGCCGGGGCCGGCTGGTCCCGGGTGGCCTGGCGCAACCTGAGCGGCGGGATCGTGACGCTGCACCGGGGCTTCAAGAACGACTGACCCCGCCGCGCGCGGGGCCGGGGGCCCGAAGACCGGAGCCGCAGGGACCGCTCGTCAGCGTCTGGCCGGGGGCCGACCGAGCGGAACCGCGAGGCCGCTCGTCAGCGCGGGGTGAGGACCGTGAACGGGTCGCCCGGCTCGTCCAGTTCGCGCTGGAGCCCGCCCCGGGGCGGCGGTGGGACGCGCGGCTCGTGGACGCCGCCACCCCCCTCGCCCGGGCCGAAGTCGAACCAGACGTAGACCATCGAGTCGCGCGGCACCTCGGCCCCGGGCTGCGGATACTGGCGGACCACGTAGTCGACGACGGCCTGACCGAGATCGGGCCGGTCCGGCGCGTTGAGCGACAGGCCCCGCGCCCGGGCCGCCTCGCGCGCGTCCACGGCCATCAGGCCGACCAGACGCGGTACGCGCACTTCGGGTGTGTTGCGGGAAATGTGCACAGATGTCACCCCCAGCGGTACTGGAAGGGTAACTCCGCCGCCGCACCGGCCGGAAGCGCCTCGTGTCTTTCTGTGACAGCCGACTACGCGCCGTGACGTCCCGGGTGGGTGTTCACAGGGCCAGCCGGTAGCAGTGCCCGGCCCGCCGGGAGACCGGTGTCGTGAACGTCTCGGCCAGGCGCATCCCGAGCCGCCGCGTCACCGCGATGGAGCGGCTGTTGCCCGCGTCCACCATGGCGACCACGTCCGTCACGCCGGCCGCCCGCACCCGCTCCAGGGTCTGCCGGGCGGCGGCGGTGACATAGCCCTTGCCCCAGTGCTCCCGGCCCAGCCGCCAGCCGATCTCCGTCTCCCCGGTGGGACCCCAGTCGCGCTCCCAGGGCTGGGCGCCGGTGAAGCCGAGGACCCGGTCCTCCTCGTCCAGCACCGACCACAGGCAGAAGCCCCGCTCGGCGTCGTGCCGCCGCTGCCGGGCGGTGAGCTCCTCGTAGACGGACAGCCCGGCGGCCCGGCCGCCGTGGAACTCCATGACGTCCGGGTGGGCGAAGACCCGGTGCCAGGCGACGGCGTCCTCGTCGGTGGGCACGCGCAGCCGTACTGCGGGGAGAGCTCGGTTCACGGGGCAGCCCTTCAGCCGGGTGATCGTTCGTGCTGAATAGACTGCCCATGTCCAGTGCCGGTCGGCACGCAGATTTCGAACCTTGGGGAGATCCCGCCGTGACCGAGCCCCTCTCCGAAAACACCGCCGATGTCATCGTCGTCGGCGCGGGGCCAGCCGGCTCCACCACCGCGTACCACCTCGCCAAGGCCGGCCTCGACGTCCTGCTGCTGGAGAAGACCGAGTTCCCGCGGGAGAAGGTCTGCGGTGACGGGCTCACGCCGCGTGCCGTGAAGCAGCTGGTGGCCATGGGCATCGACATCTCCGAGGAAGCCGGCTGGCTGCGCAACAAGGGCCTGCGCATCATCGGCGGCGGGGTGCGGCTCCAGCTCGACTGGCCGGATCTCGCCTCCTTCCCCGACTACGGCCTGGTCCGCAAGCGCGACGACTTCGACGAGCAGCTCGCCCGGCAGGCCCAGAAGGCCGGCGCCCGGCTGTTCGAGCGGTGCAACGTGGGCGCCCCGGTCGTCGACGACCGTACGGGCCGCATCACGGGCGTGCACGCCAAGCTCGGCGAGGACAAGCGCGAGGTCACCTTCCACGCGCCGCTGGTCGTCGCCGCCGACGGCAACTCCACCCGGCTGTCCCTCGCGATGGGCCTGCACCGCCGCGAGGACCGCCCGATGGGCGTGGCGGTGCGCACGTACTTCACCAGCCCGCGCCACGACGACGACTACCTGGAGTCCTGGCTGGAGCTGTGGGACCGCCGCGGCGCCGAGGACCGCCTGCTGCCCGGCTACGGCTGGATCTTCGGCATGGGCGACGGCACCTCGAACGTCGGCCTCGGCGTGCTCAACACCTCCGACAGCTTCAAGGAGCTGGACTGGCGCGAGGTCCTCAAGGCCTGGTGCGCGTCCATGCCGGAGGACTGGGGCTACACCCCCGAGCACATGACCGGGCCCATCCGCGGCGCCGCGCTGCCCATGGCCTTCAACCGCCAGCCGCACTACACCAAGGGCCTGCTGCTCGTCGGCGACGCCGGCGGCTTGGTGAACCCCTTCAACGGGGAGGGCATCGCCTACGCGATGGAGTCCGGGCAGCTCGCCGCCGACGTCATCGTCCAGGCCCACGCCCGTCCGACGCCGGCCGGCCGCGAGATGGCGCTCCAGCGCTACCCGCGCGTCCTGAAGGACACCTACGGCGGCTACTACACGCTCGGCCGGGCCTTCGTGAAGCTGATCGGCAACCCGAAGGTCATGCAGATCGCGACGCAGCGCGGGCTCACGCACCCGCTGCTGATGAAGTTCACGCTGAAGCTCCTGGCGAACCTCACCGACCCGACCGGCGGCGACGCGATGGACCGCATCATCAACGGGCTGAGCAAGGTGGCCCCGAAGGCCTGACCGAGCAGTCCCCTCCGGCCCGCCCGGGGCCGCCGTCCCACGGCGGTCCCGGGCGGGCCGCGTGCGTCTGCCGCCGACGGGCCGTCAACCCGGTGCCACAGGGGGAGAAATCGGGCGAAGCGCGGCGCGGGAACCGGCGCACCCGGGTCGCCGCGCGCCGCCGGGCACGCGGAAGCGCCTCAGAGGGGCGCGGGGGGGGCGCGGGGTCCGCGGGGCATGCCGGAATCCCCGGAGGCCGTGACGGGCCGGGAGAGGGCCTTCAGGGCGGCGGGAGAGGGACGCGCACAGCCGGAGGGCCGTCGCCGGCTGTGCGGCGGCGGCCCTCCGGCCCGTGATGCGTGAGGATGTGCCGAAATCAGAGGACGCGCACGGCACCCGACGCCGGGTAACCCGACAGGTCCTGGATGACGACGCCCTTGGAGGGGTTGGCCGCGTCCAGGTACTGGCCGTTCCCGATGTAGACACCCACGTGGTACGCGGAGCCCTTGCCGCCCCAGTACAGGATGTCGCCGACCTGCACGCTGGACAGCGGAACGTCCGTACCGGCCATCGACTGGTCCTGGGAGACGCGCGGCAGGTCCACACCAACCTGCTTGTACGCGGCCTGCACCAGCGAGGAGCAGTCCCAGGCGTTGGGGCCGGTGGCACCCATGACGTAGGCGTCGCCGACCTGGGCCTTGAGGAAGGCGATGACGGTGGCGACGCTGCCGCTGGCGGGCGCCGAGACCGAGGTCGAGGTCGAGGCGGAGGCGGAGGTGGAGGCGGACGCCGAGAGGGTGGCGCGCTCGGCGCTGCGCTCGGCGCGCTCGGCGGCGGCCTTGCGGGCGGCCTCGGCGGCCTTCTTCTTGGCCTCGGCCTTCTTCGCCGCGGCGAGGTCCTTCTTGGCCTCCGTCGCGGCCTTGGCGGCGGCGGCGTCACGCTCGGCGCGCAGTTCGTAGTTCGCGGCGGCCTGCTGGGTGGCGGCGGCGGACTGGGCGACCTGAGCGGACAGGTCGGCCGTCAGGGTGGGCAGTTCGATGGTCTGCGTCACCGGCTCGGCGGCGTTCGCCGTGGCCGACGCACCCGCCGCTGCGATGCTGAGAACGCCACCGGCGACTCCGGCGCGGACGGCGATCGAAGAGGTCGCGCTGCGGCGGGGCTTCCGGTGGCTGCGTATGTGAGCGGTGTGGGACATGGGAACAACCGGTACCAGGGGCTCCTTCATATCTTCAAGAAACGTGTGCTGCGCCACAGTTGCTCAATCGGCACGGCAAAAACCCCGAACGAGCCCCTTTATTGACGCCCTAACGGACATTGCGGGCGGGCTGTGACCCGGCTGTGATCACGGTGTTTGATCAATACGCCCGAATTGCCCCGCGCCTACCACCGGTTGGGCCGATTGGCCAAGCCCTGCTTTCCTGGATCTTCCGGTCGTGTGACGGGGATCACGGAACGGCCACCCCGACGGGTGCGTCCGGGCGTGGAGATCACGGCCGGATCACGGCCCGGCGGAGATCGTGAACGAATGCACGCGTCCACACCCCGTTCCGCACGTCCCCTGAAGTGTGAACGCGCCTCTATCAAGAGATCGAGTCCACCGCCAATTTGCATGCACGCGAACCTTCTTGATATTGAGACGCCCCCTCCGGCCTGCGCTGACGAGCCAAAATGTCACCTCTGGTGATCACTCGGACGCTTCGCGTGTGAAGATCACCGCTCATCCGACTTCATGATCGATCGTCAGGTGGTGGAGATCACAAAGCTTGTGCAATACCCCGTGTCGCAGATCACAGAGCGTCGGGCATAAGATGCACGCGGTTGGGCTTGTGACCTGCTTCACATGTTCCCGATCTCCGCCGGGGCGGGCGGGGTTCAGGGGACCGGTGGGGCGGACGTGAGCCCGACGCCAACCGCCAGCAGTCAGTGCCGACTGAGAGGAGCGAGGAGCGGTGAACGCTTATGCGCCCATCCTCGTACTGGGAGCCCTCGGGGCAGGCTTTGCGATCTTCTCCGTGGTCATGGCCACGTTGATCGGGCCCAAGCGGTACAACCGGGCCAAGCTCGAGGCCTACGAGTGCGGTATCGAGCCGACCCCCACGCCGGCCGGCGGCGGGCGCTTCCCGATCAAGTACTACCTGACGGCGATGCTCTTCATCATTTTCGATATCGAGATCGTCTTCCTCTACCCCTGGGCCGTCAGCTTCGACGCCCTGGGGATCTTCGGGCTCGTGGAGATGCTGCTCTTCGTGCTCACCGTCTTCGTCGCGTACGCGTACGTATGGCGGCGCGGCGGCCTGGAATGGGACTGAGGGGCCACACGTCATGGGACTCGAAGAAAAGCTGCCGAGCGGCTTCCTGCTGACCACCGTCGAACAGGCCGCGGGCTGGGTGCGCAAGGCGTCCGTCTTCCCGGCCACGTTCGGACTCGCGTGCTGCGCCATCGAGATGATGACCACCGGCGCCGGCCGGTACGACCTGGCGCGCTTCGGCATGGAGGTCTTCCGCGGCTCGCCCCGCCAGGCGGACCTGATGATCGTCGCCGGCCGGGTCAGCCAGAAGATGGCGCCGGTGCTCCGGCAGGTCTACGACCAGATGCCGAACCCCAAGTGGGTGATCTCCATGGGGGTCTGCGCCTCCTCGGGCGGCATGTTCAACAACTACGCGATCGTCCAGGGCGTCGACCACATCGTGCCGGTCGACATCTACCTCCCCGGCTGCCCGCCCCGGCCGGAGATGCTGATGGACGCCATCCTCAAGCTCCACCAGAAGATCCAGTCCTCCAAGCTCGGCGTGAACGCCGAGGAGGCGGCCCGCGAGGCGGAGGAGGCGGCGCTCAAGGCCCTGCCCACCATCGAGATGAAGGGGCTGCTGCGGTGAGCGACGCGCACAAGGACGCAGACGGCGTGAACCCCGACAAGGCGCTCTCCGCCGAGAACCTGCCGGGCCAGCGCGGCCAGGGCGGCGAGGAGATCCGGGTCCAGCGCGGGATGTTCGGCGCCGGCAACGGCGGCGACACCACCGGTTACGGCGGCCTGGTCCGCTCGGTCCGGCTCCCGGGACCGGCGAGCCGCCCCTACGGCGGCTGGTTCGACGAGGTCGCCGACGAACTGGAGGGGGCGCTGGAGGAGCAGGGACTCCTCCCGGACAACGCCATCGAGAAGACGGTCGTGGACCGCGGCGAGCTGACCTTCCACATCGAGCGCGAGCACCTGGTGACGGTCGCCCGCACCCTGCGCGACGACCCGGCGCTGCGCTTCGAGCTGTGCACCGGCGTCAGCGGCGTGCACTACCCGAACGACAAGGGCCGGGAGCTGCACGCCGTCTACCACCTGCGCTCGCTCACCCACAACCGGGTGATCCGCCTGGAGGTCAGCTGCCCCGACGGAGACCGGCACATCCCGTCGCTGTTCTCCGTGTACCCGACGAACGACTGGCACGAGCGCGAGACGTACGACTTCTTCGGCATCGTCTTCGACGGCCACCCCGCCCTGACCCGGATCATGATGCCGGACGACTGGCAGGGCCATCCGCAGCGCAAGGACTACCCCCTCGGCGGCATCCCCGTCGAGTACAAGGGCGCCCAGATCCCGGCTCCGGACCAGCGGAGGTCGTACTCATGAGCACTTCCCACGCCTCCCCCCGGGAGACCACCGAAGGCACCGTCTACACGGTCACCGGCGGCGACTGGGACGAGGTCGTCCAGTCCGCGGCCCGGGCCGACGACGAGCGCATCGTCGTCAACATGGGCCCGCAGCACCCCTCCACGCACGGGGTGCTCCGCCTGATCCTGGAGATCGAGGGCGAGACCGTCACCGAGGCCCGCTGCGGCATCGGCTACCTCCACACCGGCATCGAGAAGAACCTCGAGTACCGGACGTGGACGCAGGGCACCACGTTCGTGACGCGCATGGACTACCTGACGCCGTTCTTCAACGAGACGGCGTACTGCCTCGGCGTCGAGAAACTCCTCGGCATCGAGGACCAGATCCCCGACCGCGCCTCCGTCATCCGCGTGCTCCTGATGGAGCTGAACCGGCTCTCCTCCCACCTGGTGTGCATCGCCACCGGCGGCATGGAGCTGGGCGCCACCACGATCATGATCTACGGCTTCCGTGATCGTGAACTCATTCTCGACATCTACGAGCTGATCACCGGCCTGCGGATGAACCACGCGTACATCCGCCCCGGCGGACTCGCCCAGGACCTGCCGCCCGGCGCGGTGGACCAGATCCGCGAGTTCGTGAAGAAGATGAACAAGAACCTCCCGGAGTACGACAAGCTCGCCACCGGGAACCCCATCTTCAAGGCCCGCATGCAGGACGTCGGCTACCTCGACCTGGCCGGCTGCATGGCCCTCGGCGCGACGGGCCCGATCCTGCGCTCCACCGGCCTGCCGCACGACCTGCGCAAGGCCCAGCCGTACTGCGGCTACGAGACGTACGACTTCGACGTCCCGACCTCCGACACCTGCGACTCCTACGGCCGCTTCCTGATCCGGCTGGAGGAGATGCGCCAGTCGCTGCGGATCATCGAGCAGTGCCTGGACCGGCTGGAGCCCGGACCGGTCATGGTCGCCGACAAGAAGATCGCCTGGCCCGCCCAGCTCGCGCTGGGACCCGACGGGCTCGGCAACTCCCTCGACCACATCAAGAAGATCATGGGCACCTCCATGGAGGCCCTCATCCACCACTTCAAGCTGGTCACCGAGGGCTTCCGGGTCCCGCCCGGCCAGACCTACGTGGCGGTCGAGTCGCCCAAGGGCGAGCTGGGGGTGCACGTCGTGTCCGACGGCGGCACCCGCCCCTACCGGGTCCACTTCCGCGACCCGTCCTTCACCAACCTGCAGGCCATGGCGGCGATGTGCGAGGGCGGCCAGGTCGCCGACGTCATCGTCGCCGTCGCGTCCATCGACCCCGTGATGGGAGGCGTCGACCGGTGACCACCTCATCCTCCGAGCGGGGCGTCAGCCTGGGCATGCCCGAACTGCCCGCGCCCGCCTACCCGGACGACGTCCGGGCCCGGCTGGAGACCGACGCGCGCGAGGTCATCGCCCGCTACCCGGACTCCCGCTCCGCCCTCCTGCCGCTGCTGCACCTCGTGCAGTCCGAGGAGGGGCACGTCACCCGCACCGGCATGCAGTTCTGCGCCGACATGCTCGGCCTGACCACCGCCGAGGTCACCGCGGTCGCCACCTTCTACACCATGTACCGGCGCAGGCCGAGCGGCGACTACCAGGTCGGCGTCTGCACCAACACCCTGTGCGCGGTGATGGGCGGCGACGCCATCTTCGAGGAACTCCAGGAGCACCTGGGCGTCGGCAACGGCGAGACCACCGGCGACGGCAAGGTCACCCTGGAGCACATCGAGTGCAACGCGGCCTGCGACTTCGCGCCGGTGGTGATGGTCAACTGGGAGTTCTTCGACAACCAGACGCCGGCCAGCGCCAAGAGCCTCGTCGACGACCTGCGCGCGGGACGCCCGGTCACCCCCACGCGCGGGGCGCCGCTGTGCTCCTTCAAGGAGACCGCCCGGATCCTGGCCGGCTTCCCCGACGAGCGCGACGGGGCCGTCGAGGCGGGCGGCAGCGCCGGACCCGCCTCCCTGGTCGGCCTGAAGCTCGCCAAGGGCGAGGCGTCCCCCGCGCGTGTGGTGCACCCGCGCGGTGAGCAGGCCCGCACGGACGCGCCGCACGAGCCGTCCCCGACGGAGCACCTCAGCTCGCACGACGCGCCGCAGGACACATCGGCCTCCGACCCGGCCCACCCGGCCGGGCCCACCGCCGAGGAGGGGGAGTGATGACCTTGGCACCCGAGCTGAAAGACATGAGCCCCGAGAAGCTGCTCGCACCGGTGCTGTCGGCCTTCTGGGACGAGGACAAGTCCTGGACGCTGGACGTCTACCGGCGCCACGACGGCTACGAGGGGCTGCGCAAGGCCCTCGCGATGACGCCGGACGAGGTGATCGCCTACGTCAAGGACGCCGGACTGCGCGGACGCGGCGGCGCCGGCTTCCCCACCGGGATGAAGTGGCAGTTCATCCCGCAGGGAGACGGCAAGCCGCACTACCTCGTGGTCAACGCCGACGAGTCGGAGCCCGGGACCTGCAAGGACATCCCGCTCCTCTTCGCCAACCCGCACAGCCTCGTCGAGGGCATGATCATCGCGTGCTACGCGATCCGGTCGTCGCACGCCTTCATCTACCTGCGCGGTGAAGTGGTCCCCGTCCTGCGGCGGTTGCACTCCGCCGTCCGCGAGGCCCACGAGGCGGGCTTCCTCGGCGAGAACATCCTGGGCAGCGGACTCGACCTCGACATCACCGTGCACGCGGGCGCGGGCGCCTACATCTGCGGTGAGGAGACCGCGCTGCTCGACTCGCTGGAAGGCCGCCGCGGCCAGCCGCGGCTGCGTCCCCCCTTCCCCGCCGTCGCGGGCCTCTACGCCTGCCCGACCGTGGTGAACAACGTCGAGTCCATCGCCTCGGTCCCCGCGATCATGCAGCGGGGCAAGGACTGGTTCCGGTCGATGGGCAGCGAGAAGTCGCCCGGCTTCACGCTGTACTCCCTCTCCGGCCACGTCGCCAGCCCCGGCCAGTACGAGGCGCCGCTCGGGATCACGCTGCGCCAGCTGCTGGAGATGAGCGGCGGCATGCGCCCCGGGCACCGCCTGAAGTTCTGGACGCCGGGCGGCTCCTCGACCCCGATGTTCACCGACGAGCACCTGGACGTCCCCCTCGACTACGAGGGCGTGGGGGCCGCCGGCTCCATGCTCGGCACCAAGGCGCTGCAGTGCTTCGACGAGACCACCTGCGTGGTCCGCGCCGTCACGCGCTGGACGGAGTTCTACGCCCACGAGTCCTGCGGCAAGTGCACGCCCTGCCGCGAAGGCACCTACTGGCTCGTGCAGCTGCTGCGCGACATCGAGGCCGGCAAGGGGCAGCTGTCCGACCTCGACAAGCTGAACGACATCGCCGACAACATCAACGGCAAGTCCTTCTGCGCCCTCGGCGACGGCGCCGCCTCGCCGATCTTCTCCTCGCTCAAGTACTTCCGCGAGGAGTACGAGCAGCACATCACGGGCCGGGGATGTCCCTTCGACCCGGCCAGGTCGACGGCCTGGGCCGACCGCACGGAGGTGAACGCATGACCGTGACCACCAGCTCTCCCTCCGGCGGGGGAGAGGCGGCGGTCCCCCCGGAGGACCTCGTGTCGCTGACGATCGACGGCGTCGAGATCAGCGTGCCCAAGGGCACCCTGGTCATCCGGGCCGCCGAGCAGCTCGGCATCGAGATCCCCCGGTTCTGCGACCACCCCCTCCTGGACCCGGCGGGCGCCTGCCGCCAGTGCATCGTCGAGGTCGAGGGCCAGCGCAAGCCGATGGCCTCCTGCACCATCACCTGCACCGACGGCATGGTCGTCAAGACCCACCTCACCTCCCCGGTCGCGGAGAAGGCCCAGAAGGGGGTGATGGAGCTCCTGCTCATCAACCACCCCCTGGACTGCCCCGTCTGCGACAAGGGCGGCGAGTGCCCGCTGCAGAACCAGGCCATGTCGCACGGCGACGCCGACTCCCGCTTCGAGGGCCGCAAGCGGACCTACGCCAAGCCCGTCCCGATCTCCACGCAGGTGCTGCTGGACCGCGAGCGGTGCGTGCTGTGCGCCCGCTGCACCCGGTTCTCCAACCAGGTCGCGGGCGACCCGATGATCGAGCTGATCGAGCGGGGCGCGCTCCAGCAGGTCGGCACCGGCGAGGGCGACCCGTTCGAGTCGTACTTCTCCGGCAACACCATCCAGATCTGCCCCGTCGGCGCACTGACCTCGGCGGCGTACCGGTTCCGCTCCCGGCCCTTCGACCTGGTCTCCTCCCCGTCGGTGTGCGAGCACTGCTCCGGCGGCTGCGCCACCCGCACCGACCACCGGCGCGGCAAGGTCATGCGACGCCTCGCGGCCGAGGACCCCGAGGTCAACGAGGAGTGGATCTGCGACAAGGGCCGCTTCGCCTTCCGGTACGCGCAGCAGCGCGACCGGCTGGACACGCCCCTGGTGCGCAACGCCGAGGGCGACCTGGAGCCGGCCTCCTGGCCCGAGGCGCTGCAGATCGCGGCGCAGGGGCTGCTGGCCTCCCGGGGCCGCACCGGCGTCCTGACCGGCGGCCGCCTCACCGTCGAGGACGCCTACGCGTACAGCAAGTTCACGCGCGTGGCGCTCGACACCAACGACATCGACTTCCGCGCGCGGGTGCACAGCAGCGAGGAGGCCGACTTCCTGGCCGCCCAGATCGCCGGCCGCGGCCGGGACCTCGACGGCACCGGAGTCACCTACACCGCGCTGGAGAAGGCCCCCGCCGTCCTGCTGGTCGGGTTCGAGGCGGAGGAGGAGGCGCCCGGCGTCTTCCTGCGGCTGCGCAAGGCCTGGCGCAAGCACGGGCAGCGGACCTTCTCCCTCGCCACGCACACCACCCGGGGTCTGGAGAAGGCCGGCGGCACCCTGCTGCCGGCGGCCCCCGGCACCGAGACCGAGTGGCTCGACGCGCTCGCGAGCGGTGCCGGACTGGAGGGCGACGGCGCCACCGCTGCCGAGGCGCTGCGCGCCGAGGGCGCGGTCATCGTGGTCGGCGAGCGGCTGTCCGCCGTGGCCGGCGGACTGACCGCCGCGGTGCGCACGGCCGCCGCGACCGGCGCCCGCCTGGTGTGGATCCCGCGCCGGGCCGGGGAGCGCGGCGCGATCGAGGCGGGCGCCCTGCCGTCGCTGCTGCCGGGCGGACGCCCGGCGACCGACCCGCGCGCGCGGGACGAGGTCGCCGCCGTCTGGGGCGTGGCCGGCCTCCCGCACCGCTACGGCCGCGACACCGGCGAGATCGTGGAGGCCGCCGCGACCGGCGAACTCCAGGCGCTGCTGGTGGCGGGCGTGGAGATCGCCGACCTGCCCGACCCGGCACGCGCGCGTGCCGCGCTGGACGAGGTGGGCTTCCTGGTCTCGCTGGAGCTGCGGCCCAGCGAGGTCTCCCGCAAGGCCGACGTGGTCCTGCCGGTCGCCGCGGTCGCCGAGAAGGCCGGCACCTTCCTCAACTGGGAAGGCCGGATCCGCTTCTTCGAGGCCGCGCTCAAGCCCGACCAGATGACCCGCACCCTCGCGCCCACCGACGCGCGCGTGCTGCAGATGCTCGCCGACGCCATGGACGTCCACCTGGGGCTGCCGGATCTGCGCACCGTGCGCGCGGAGATCGACCGGCTCGGCGCCTGGGACGGCCCGCGGGCCGGCGAACCCCTGGAGACCGCGGCCGCGCTGCCCCGCCCGGCCGCCGGGGAGGCCGTGCTCGCCGGGCACCGGCTGCTGCTCGACCAGGGCGTCCTGCAGCAGGGCGACGAGGCACTCGCCGGGACCCGGCACGCCGCACGCGCGCGGGTGTCGGCCCCGACGGCCGCCGAGGCGGGCGTCAAGGACGGCGACCTCCTCGCGGTGACCGGACCCCGCGGAGCCGTCGAACTCCCGCTGCAGATCACCGACATGCCCGACCGGGTGGTGTGGCTGCCGCTGAACTCCGCCGGTGGCGGCGTCGCCTCCGACACGGGGGCGCGGCCCGGCTCCCTCGTCCGCATCGGCCCGGCGACCCTCGCCGGCGAGGCCCCCAAGGAGGTGGAGGCATGAGCCCGTCCCTCGCCGCTGAAGACCTCTCGATGTTCGGCACCGACCCGTGGTGGCTGGTCGTCATCAAGGCGGTGTTCTGCTTCGCCTTCCTGATGGTGACCGTGCTGATCTCCATCGTCATGGAGCGCAAGGTCGTCGCCTGGATGCAGCTGCGCATCGGACCCAACCGGCACGGCCCGTGGGGCATGCTCCAGTCGCTCGCCGACGGCATCAAGCTGATGCTGAAGGAAGACGTGATCGTCAAGCGCGCGGACAAGGCGGTGTACGTCCTCGCGCCGGTCATCGCGGCCATCCCCGCCTTCATGGCGATCGCGGTGATCCCCTTCGGTCCGGCCGGCAACGAGATCTCGATCTTCGGCCAGCGCACCACCATGCAGCTCACCGACCTGCCGATCGCGATGCTGTACATCCTCGCGGTCGCCTCGGTCGGCATCTACGGCATCGTCCTGGCCGGCTGGAGCTCCGGCTCGACGTACCCGCTGCTGGGCGGCCTGCGCTCCTGCGCCCAGATGATCTCCTACGAGATCGCGATGGGCGCCGCCTTCGCCTCCGTGTTCCTCTACTCCGGGTCGATGTCGACGTCGACGATCGTGGAGGGGCAGACCGACCGCTGGTACATCGTGCTGCTGCCGGTCTCCTTCATCCTCTACATCGTCACCATGGTCGGCGAGACCAACCGCGCCCCCTTCGACATGCCGGAGTCCGAGGGCGACCTCGTCGGCGGCTTCAACACCGAGTACTCGTCGATCAAGTTCGCGATGTTCATGCTCGCCGAGTACGTCAACATGGTGACCGTCTCGGCCGTCGCCACCACGCTGTTCCTCGGCGGCTGGCGGGCCCCCTGGCCCATCAGCACCTTCTGGGAGGGCGCCAACCACGGCTGGTGGCCGCTGCTGTGGTTCACCGTCAAGGTCCAGCTGCTGCTGTTCATGTTCATCTGGATCCGCGGCACCCTCCCGCGTGTCCGCTACGACCAGCTGATGAAGCTCGGCTGGAAGGTCCTCATCCCGGTCTCGCTGGTGTGGCTGATGCTCGTCGCGAGCGTCCGGGCCCTGCGCAACGAGGGCTACGACTTCGCCGACATCGCGCTCTACGTCGGCGGCGCGGTGCTCGCCCTGCTGCTGCTGTCCTTCGTCGCCGACATGTTCCGCGAGAAGGGCAGGAAGGCCGAGCAGCCCGCCGAGGCCCCGGCCGCCTTCGACCCCATGGCGGGCGGGTTCCCCGTACCGCCCCTGCCGGGACAGGAACTCCCGCCGGTTCCGCGCCGGCGCTCGCGCCGTGAGCGGGAGCTGATCGTCAGTGGCGGGCCCGATACCCGGAGCGACGGATCTCCGGGCGGATCCACGGAGGGAAAGGAGGCGTCCGATGGCTGACGAGATCGAGCGTGCGCAGGCGGAAGAACCGAAGGACACCAAGCCCGGTTTCATGAACCCCGTGGCCGGCTTCGGCGTGACCTTCAAGGCCATGTTCAAGAAGCGGCTGACCGAGCAGTACCCGGAGCAGCAGAAGGTCACCGCTCCGCGCTTCCACGGACGGCACCAGCTCAACCGCCATCCGGACGGCCTGGAGAAGTGCGTCGGCTGCGAGCTGTGCGCCTGGGCCTGCCCCGCCGACGCGATCTACGTGGAGGGCGCCGACAACACCGACGAGGAGCGCTACTCGCCGGGCGAGCGCTACGGGCGCGTCTACCAGATCAACTACGCCCGCTGCATCCTGTGCGGCCTGTGCATCGAGGCGTGCCCCACGCGCGCGCTGACCATGACCAACGAGTTCGAGCTGGCCGACTCCAGCCGCGCCAACCTCATCTACACCAAGGAGCAGCTGCTCGCCGGTCTGGAGGAGGGCATGGTCGACACCCCCCACGCCATCTACCCCGGCACGGACGAACAGGACTACTACCGGGGCCTGGTGACGGAGGCGGCGCCGGGCACCGAGCGGCAGGTCGCCCACTCCAAGGGCGAGGTCGTGCAGGAGGCCGACACGACCTTCGGCGGGACCGAGCCGGCGTCGGAGAAGGTGGTCGGCCGATGACCTCCCAGCTCGCCGCCTACTCCACCTCCACCGGAGAGGCCGTCCAGTTCTGGATCCTCGGCACGGTCGCGGTGATCGGCGCCCTGTGCACCATCCTCATGAAGAGGGCCGTGCACAGCGCGCTGTGCCTGGCCGGGACCATGATCATCTTGGCGGTGTTCTACCTCGCCAACGGCGCCTACTTCCTGGGCGTCGTCCAGATCGTCGTCTACACCGGCGCGATCATGATGCTGTTCCTGTTCGTGGTGATGCTGGTCGGCGTCACCGCGGCGGACTCCCTGAAGGAGACCATCAAGGGCCAGCGCTGGCTCGCCCTGCTGTGCGGACTCGGCTTCGGCGTCCTGCTGATCGCCGGCATCGGCAACGCCTCCCTCAAGGAGTTCAACGGCCTGGGCCAGGCCAACGCCGGGGGCAACGTCGAGGGCCTCGCCGCCCTCCTCTTCACCCGGTACGTCTTCGCGTTCGAGATCACCGGCGCCCTGCTCATCACGGCCGCCGTCGGCGCCATGGTGCTCACCCACCGCGAGCGCACCGAGCGGGCCAAGACGCAGCGGGAGCTGGCCGAGGAGCGCGTGCGCACGGGCACGTACCTGCCGCCGCTGCCGGCGCCCGGTGTCTACGCCCGGCACAACGCGGTCGACATCGCGGGCCTGCTGCCCGACGGCACCCCGTCCGACCTCACCGTCAGCAAGACGCTGCGCGAGCGCGGCCAGGTCCGTGACGTGTCGCAGGAGGCGCTCAACGACCTCAAGGCCCTGGAGCAGCGGGCCGAGGAGCGCCTGGAGCGCAGGGCGGTCGGGCCGGCGAAGTTCCAGCGGTCCGAGGAGGCGTCGAAGTGAACCCCGTCAACTACCTCTACCTCGCGGCCCTGTTGTTCACCATCGGCGCCACCGGTGTGCTGATCAGGCGCAACGCGATCGTGGTGTTCATGTGCATCGAGCTGATGCTCAACGCCTGCAACCTCGCGTTCGTCGCCTTCTCCCGCATGCACGGCAACCTCGACGGCCAGATCATCGCCTTCTTCACGATGGTCGTCGCCGCCGCGGAGGTCGTGGTCGGGCTGGCGATCATCGTGTCCCTGTTCCGTGCCCGCCACTCGGCCTCGGTCGACGACGCCAGCCTGATGAAGCTGTAAGGGGTCGGGAGAAAAGTGGAGAACCTGATTGCGCTGCTGGTGGCGGCGCCCCTGCTCGGAGCTGCGGTCCTGCTGTGCGGCGGACGCCGGCTGGACGCCGTCGGCCACTGGCTCGGCACCCTGCTCGCGGCCGTCTCCTTCGTGCTCGGCCTGGTGCTGTTCAGCGACATGCTCGCCCAGGACGCCGACCAGCGGCTCATGAGCCAGCACCTGTTCAGCTGGATCCCGGTCGAGGGCTTCCAGGCGGACGTCGCCTTCCAGCTCGACCAGCTGTCCATGACGTTCGTGCTGCTGATCACGGGCGTCGGGACGCTGATCCACCTGTACTCCGTGGGGTACATGGAGCACGACGAGCGGCGCCGCCGCTTCTTCGGCTACCTGAACCTGTTCCTCGCGGCGATGCTGATCCTCGTCCTCGCCGACAACTACCTGCTGCTGTACGTCGGCTGGGAGGGCGTCGGTCTCGCCTCCTACCTGCTGATCGGCTTCTGGCAGCACAAGCCCAGCGCCGCGACGGCCGCCAAGAAGGCCTTCCTGGTCAACCGCGTGGGCGACATGGGCCTGTCCATCGCGATCATGCTGATGTTCCTGTGGTTCGGCACCTTCGCCTTCGGGCCGGTGCTCGGCGGCCAGGAGGAGGCCGGGCTCGCCGGAGCGGCCGGTGAGGACAAGCTCACCGCGATCGCCCTGATGCTGCTGCTCGCCGCCTGCGGCAAGTCCGCCCAGGTGCCGCTGCAGTCCTGGCTCGGGGACGCGATGGAGGGCCCGACCCCGGTCTCGGCCCTCATCCACGCCGCGACCATGGTGACCGCGGGTGTCTACCTCATCGTCCGCTCCGCGGCCGTCTTCAACGGAGCCCCGGACGCGCAGCTGGTCGTCACCATCGTCGGCGCGGTCACGCTGCTCTTCGGTGCGATCGTCGGTTGCGCCAAGGACGACATCAAGAAGGCCCTGGCCGGCTCGACCATGTCGCAGATCGGCTACATGGTCCTCGCCGCCGGCCTCGGCCCCATCGGCTACGTCTTCGCGATCATGCACCTGGTGACGCACGGCTTCTTCAAGGCCGGTCTCTTCCTCGGCGCCGGCTCGGTCATGCACGGCATGAACGACGAGGTCGACATGCGCAGGTACGGCGGCCTGAGGAAGTACATGCCGGTCACCTTCGTCACCTTCGGCCTCGGCTATCTGGCGATCATCGGCTTCCCGGGCCTGTCCGGCTTCTTCTCCAAGGACAAGATCATCGAGGCGGCGTTCGCCAAGGGCGGCACCGAGGGCTGGATCCTCGGCGCCTGCGCCCTGCTCGGCGCGGCCGTCACCGCCTTCTACATGACGCGCGTGATGCTGATGACGTTCTTCGGCGAGGAGCGCTGGCGCAACGCCCCGACCCCGTCGCCGGCGAGCCCCGACGTGGAGCCCGCGGCCGAGACCCGCGGCGCGTACACCCCGCCGCACCCGCACGAGTCGCCCAAGATCATGACCGTCCCGATGATCCTGCTGGCGGTCGGCTCGGTGGCGGGCGGCGCGTTCTTCAGCATCGGCGACCGGTTCCTGCACTGGCTGGAGCCCGTCACCGGTCACAGCCACGGCCACCCGCCGATCAGCGCGGGCGTGGTCACCGGCGCGACCGTGGCGTGCATGGTCATCGGTGTGGCCCTCGCCTGGGCGCAGTACGGCCGCCGCCCGGTCCCGGCCGTCGCGCCCCGCGGCTCGCTGCTCACCCGGGCGGCCCGGCGCGACCTGTACCAGGACGACTTCAACCACGTCGTCCTGGTCCGCGGCGGCGAGCACCTCACGCGCTCGCTCGTCTACGTCGACCACACCCTGGTCGACGGCGTGGTCAACGGCACGGCGGCCTCGGTCGGCGGCCTCTCCGGGCGGATGCGCAAGCTGCAGAACGGCTTCGCCCGCTCCTACGCGGTCTCGATGTTCGGCGGCGCCGCGGTCATCGTCGCCGCGACCCTGCTGATGAGGGCGGTCTGATACCGATGTCCTTTCCTCTGCTGACAGCGACAGCGGCGCTCCCGGCGATCGGGGCGATCGCCACGGCCGCCGTCCCGGCCGCGAAGCGCACCGCCGCCAAGTGGCTGGCGCTGCTCTTCTCGCTCGCCACCCTCGCCCTGGCGGCGACCGTCCTGGTCCGCTTCGACCCGGACGGCGACCGCTACCAGCTCACCGAGTCCCACGCCTGGATCGCCGACTTCGGCGTCCGCTACGAACTGGGCGTGGACGGCATCGGCGTGGCGCTCATCGGGCTCACCGCCCTGCTCATCCCGTTCATCATCCTGGCGGGCTGGCACGACGCCGACCCCCTGGAGACCGGCAGCAGCCGGTGGCGGCCGACGCAGGGCTTCTTCGCCCTGATCCTGGCCGTCGAGGCGATGGTGATCCTCTCCTTCGAGGCCACGGACGTCTTCCTCTTCTACATCTTCTTCGAAGCCATGCTGATCCCGATGTACTTCCTCATCGGCGGCTTCGGCGACCGTGCCCACGAGCACGGCGAGAAGACGGCGGCGACGCAGCGCTCGTACGCCGCGGTGAAGTTCCTCCTCTACAACCTGGCCGGCGGCCTGATCATGCTGGCCGCGGTCATCGGCCTGTACGTGGTCGCGGGGAACTTCTCGCTCCAGGAGATCGCCGCAGCCCGGGCCGACGGCACGCTGGACATGGCGACCAGCACCGAACGCTGGCTGTTCCTCGGCTTCTTCTTCGCCTTCGCGGTGAAGGCGCCGCTGTGGCCGCTGCACACCTGGCTGCCCAACGCGATGCAGGAGTCGACGGCCCCGGTCGCGGTCCTCATCACGGCGGTCGTCGACAAGGTCGGCACCTTCGCGATGCTGCGCTTCTGCCTCCAGCTCTTCCCGGAGGCCAGCAAGTGGGCCACGCCGGTGATCCTCGTCCTGGCGCTGATCAGCATCATCTACGGGGCGCTGCTCGCGGTCGGCCAGCGCGACATCAAGCGGCTGGTGGCCTACGCGTCGATCTCCCACTTCGGCTTCATCATCATGGGCATCTTCGCGATGACGAGCCAGGGCCAGTCCGGCGCGACGCTGTACATGATCAACCACGGCATTTCGACGGCCGCGCTGATGCTGGTCGCGGGCTTCCTGATCTCCCGGCGCGGCTCGCGGCTCATCGCCGACTACGGCGGGGTGCAGAAGGTCGCCCCGGTGCTCGCCGGCACCTTCCTGATCGGCAGTCTCGCGACCCTGTCGCTGCCGGGGCTGGCGCCGTTCGTGAGTGAGTTCCTGGTCCTGGTCGGCACGTTCACGCGCTACCCGGTCATCGGCATCATCGCCACCTTCGGCATCGTCCTCGCCGCGCTCTACACCCTCGTCCTGTACCAGCGGACGATGACGGGCCCGGTGAAGCCGGAGGTGTCCGCGATGCCGGACCTCAGGGTCCGTGAGCTCGTGGTGGTCGCCCCGCTGGTCGTACTGCTGATCTTCCTGGGCGTCTACCCGAAGCCCGTCACGGACATCGTCAACCCCGCGGTGGAGCAGACGATGTCCGACGTTCAGAAGAAGGACCCCCAGCCCGAGGTGGAGGCGGCCAAGTGAGCGCATCAGCCGTCCACAGCCTGTGGACAACCGCGGCCGACCCGATCACCAAGATCGACGCGCCGAAGTTCGAGTACGGCCAGCTGGCGCCCACCCTGATCGTCGTGGGAGCGGCGATCGTCGGGATCCTGGTCGAGGCGTTCGTACCGCGCAAATCCCGCTATCACGTCCAGATGTTCGTCTCCGTCGTGGCCCTCGCGGCCGCCTTCGCCGCGGTCGTCGCCCTGGCGGCCGACGGCTACGGCACGACCAAGGCGCGCATCGCGGCGATGGGCGCGATCGCCGTCGACGGACCGGCCCTGTTCCTGCAGGGCACCATCCTGCTGGCGGCCCTGGTGGGCCTGTTCACCTTCGCCGAGCGGCGCCTGGACCCGGCGGCGCACGGCAACCGCGTCGACTCCTTCGCCGCCCAGGCCGCCTCGGTGCCGGGCAGCGAAAGCGAGAAGGCCGCGGTCAAGGCCGGGTTCACCACCACCGAGGTGTTCCCGCTGCTGATGTTCGCCGTGGCCGGCATGCTGATCTTCCCGGCGGCCAACGACCTGCTGACGCTGTTCGTCGCCCTGGAGGTCTTCTCCCTGCCGCTGTACCTGCTGTGCGCCCTGGCCCGCCGCAAGCGGCTGATGTCCCAGGAAGCGGCGGTCAAGTACTTCCTGCTCGGCGCCTTCGCCTCCGCGTTCACCCTGTTCGGCATCGCGCTGCTCTACGGCTACGCGGGCTCGATGTCGTACGCGACGATCGCGCAGGTCGTCGACGGCACGGTGCAGGACGTCGACCCGGCGCTCGCCGGCACCATGGGCAACGACGCGCTGCTGCTGGTCGGCGCCGCGCTGCTGGTCATGGGCCTGCTGTTCAAGGTGGGCGCGGTGCCCTTCCACATGTGGACGCCGGACGTCTACCAGGGCGCCCCGACCCCGGTGACCGGCTTCATGGCCGCGGCGACCAAGGTGGCGGCCTTCGGCGCGCTGCTGCGGGTGCTGTACGTCGTCCTGCCCGGGCTGCGCTGGGACTGGCGGCCGGTGATGTGGGGCGTGGCGATCGTCACCATGCTGGGCGGTGCGATCGTGGCGATCACGCAGACCGACATCAAGCGCCTGCTGGCGTACTCCTCGATCGCGCACGCCGGGTTCATCCTCGCGGGTGTCATCGCGACCACGCCCGACGGCGTCTCGTCCGTCCTCTTCTACCTGGCCGCGTACTCGTTCGTGACGATCGGCGCCTTCGCCGTGGTCACGCTGGTGCGCGACGCGGGCGGTGAGGCGACGCACCTGTCCAAGTGGGCGGGGCTCGGCCGGCGTTCGCCGCTGGTCGCCGCCGTGTTCGCGGTGTTCCTGCTGGCCTTCGCCGGCATTCCGCTGACGTCCGGCTTCGCCGGGAAGTTCGCCGTGTTCAAGGCGGCGGCGGAGGGCGGGGCCGCCCCGCTCGTCGTCATCGGCGTGATCTCGTCGGCCATCGCGGCGTTCTTCTACATCCGCGTCATCGTGCTGATGTTCTTCAGCGAGCCGCGGCCGGAGGGCCCGACGGTGGCGGTGCCGTCGCCGCTGACCATGGCGGCGATCGGCGTGGGCGTGGCGGTCACGCTGGTGCTCGGTGTGGCACCGCAGTACTTCCTGGACCTGGCGGGGCAGGCGGGCGTCTTCGTCCGCTGACCCCGGCCCGCGGCGGGACGACGGCCCGGCTCCTCTCGGGGGGAGCCGGGCCGCCGTTCTGTCCGGCGGGCCGGTACGTCGGCGTGTGGGGCGGCGGGCCGGTCTGTCGGTGTTCTGTCCCGGGGGGAGGGGGGCTGTCTGCCGGCGTTCTGGTGGCGGGCCGGTCCGCCGGTGTTCCGCGCGGCACGCCCGGAGGGGCGCCGGGGTGGCTCCTCGGGTTCGGCCTCGGCCTCGGGCGGTGTCGAACGCATGTCGGACACAGGACGGGCAGATACGGAGGGAAGCGGGCGGTCGCCGGTCGGTGACGGAGGGACACGGGCGCTGCCTGTGGACAACTCGGGTGCTGTCGGTGGGTGCGCCTATCGTGGACGCAGTGGTCGAGGGACGACGTACGGGGGACACGACGATGGGCGGGACGGGCGGTATCGCCGAGATGGCAGTGACCGAGAACGAGGCCCTGGCCACGCTGCACCGGGTCTTCGGGTACGAGGCCTTCCGGGGCGAGCAGGAGGCGGTCGTCGAGCACGTGGTGTCCGGCGGGGACGCCGTGGTGCTCATGCCGACCGGCGCCGGGAAGTCCCTGTGCTACCAGATCCCCGCCCTGGTCAGACCGGGCACCGGGGTGGTGGTCTCCCCGCTGATCGCGCTCATGCAGGACCAGGTCGACGCGCTGCGTGCCGCGGGCGTGCGCGCCGGGTTCATGAACTCCACGCAGGACTTCGACGAGCGGCGGATGGTCGAGGCCGAGTTCCTGTCCGGGGAGCTCGACCTGCTGTACCTGGCGCCGGAGCGGCTGCGGCTGGAGAGCACGCTGGACCTGCTCTCGCGGGGCAAGATCTCCGTCTTCGCGATCGACGAGGCGCACTGCGTGTCCCAGTGGGGGCACGACTTCCGGCCGGACTACCTGGCGCTGTCCCTGCTCGGCGAGCGCTGGCCCGACGTGCCGCGGATCGCCCTGACCGCGACGGCGACCCGAGCCACGCACCAGGAGATCACCCAGCGGCTGAACATGCCGGCGGCCCGGCACTTCGTGGCGAGCTTCGACCGGCCCAACATCCAGTACCGCATCGTGCCCAAGGCCGACCCGAAGAAGCAGCTGCTGAGCTTCCTGCGCGAGGAGCACCCGGGCGATGCGGGCATCGTCTACTGCCTGTCGCGCAACTCCGTGGACAAGACCGCGGAGTTCCTCAGCCGCAACGGCATCGAGGCGGTGCCGTACCACGCGGGCCTGGACGCGGGCACGCGCGCCGCCCACCAGTCGCGCTTCCTGCGCGAGGACGGCCTGGTCGTGGTGGCGACCATCGCCTTCGGCATGGGCATCGACAAGCCGGACGTCCGCTTCGTCGCCCACCTGGACCTGCCCAAGTCGGTCGAGGGGTACTACCAGGAGACGGGCCGGGCCGGCCGGGACGGCCTGCCGTCGACGGCCTGGATGGCCTACGGACTCAACGACGTCATCCAGCAGCGCAAGCTCATCCAGTCCGGTGAGGGCGACGAGGCCTTCCGGCGGCGGGCACAGGCCCACCTGGACTCGATGCTGGCGCTGTGCGAGACGGCGCAGTGCCGCAGGGGCCAGCTCCTCGCCTACTTCGGCCAGGACCCGGACCCTGCCGGCTGCGGCAACTGCGACACCTGCCTGACCCCGCCGGAGACCTGGGACGGCACGGTCGCCGCCCAGAAGGTGCTCTCGACGGTGGTGCGGCTGCAGCGCGAGCGGGGGCAGAAGTTCGGCGCGGTGCAGATCGTCGACATCCTGCTGGGCAAGCGCACCGCCAAGGTCATCCAGTTCGACCACGACCAGCTGTCCGTGTTCGGCATCGGCGAGGACCTGAGCGAGCCGGAGTGGCGGGGCGTCATCCGCCAGCTGCTGGCCCAGGGCCTGCTCGCGGTGGAGGGCGACTACGGCACGCTGGTGCTGACCGAGGCGAGCGGTGCGGTGCTGCGGCGGGAGCGGGAGGTGCCGCTGCGCAAGGAGCCCGAGAGGCCGGTGACCGGCCGGTCCGGCTCCTCCGGTGCCGGGCGTGGGGAGCGCAAGGGCAAGGCCGCCGCCGTCGAGCTGCCCGCGCAGCTCCAGCCGGCCTTCGAGGCACTGCGGGCCTGGCGCGCCGAGCAGGCCCGCGAACAGGGCGTCCCGGCGTACGTCATCTTCCACGACGCGACGCTCAGGGAGATCGTCCTGGCGCGGCCCACGTCGGTGGCGGAGCTGGCCGGGATCAGCGGGGTGGGGGAGAAGAAGCGGGTGACGTACGGGGAGGGCGTCCTGGAGGTGCTCGCCTCGCTGGACGCACCGGCCGACGATCCGGCTCCGGGCAGCGACGGGCTGTCGGCCCGGTCGTCCGACACCGCCGCGCCGACGGCCGACGGCACCGGCCGGGCACCGGCTCCCGCCCCCGGTGCCGCCGGTGGTCCGGCTTCCGCCTCCGGCCGGGGAGCGGACGAGCCGGACCTCTGGCCGGAGACGGAGGAGGAGCCGGAGCCCGACGACTGGATGTAGGGCCTGCAGCCGCCCTCCGGCTCCGGGCGGGGGGTCGCGGGCGTCACAACGCCCGTGCCGCGTACGCCCTGACGTCCGCGTCGGTGTCCGCCGTCGCCGTGGCGAGCGCCGCCCGGGCCTCTCCGGTCGTGCCGTGCCGGGTCAGGGCCAGGACGGCGGCCTTGCGGACGTCGGCGTTGGTGTCCGCCAGGGCCTTGGCGAGAGCCGGGACGGCCACGTCGGCAGCGGCGACCGACAGGGCCGTCGCCGCACCGGCCCGCACCTGCCAGGCCGGTTCCGACAGGGCGGTCACCGCCCGGGCGGCGAGGGGCCCGGGGCAGCCGGTGGTGCCCAGGGCTGCATAGGCGGCCGCGCGCACCAGGGCGTCGGTGTCGTCGAGCAGCCCGGCGAGCGCCCCGGTCACGAACCCGGCCTCCGCTCCGGAGCCGGCCCGGGAGCCACGGCCGGTGTCCGTTGCGGAGCCGGTCCGGGATCCAGCGCCGACTGCCAGTGCGGAGCCTGCGCCGGATCCATGGCCGGTGTCCGCCTCAGCACCTGCCGCTGGTCCGCCGTCGGTGCTCGACCCGCCGTCGGTCCTGGATTCGCCGTCGGTCCTGGACCCGCCGTCGGTCCTGGACCCGCCCCCGGCCGTCGCTGTGCCGTCGGCCGGGGCACCGGCCGTGTGGTCGCTCGCCGCGGGGGTCGGTGGGTGCGCGGCGCCCACCGTGGCCAGGCCCTTGGCGATGGCGACCCGGACCTCGCGGGACGGGTCCGCCGCAGCCGCGGCGGCCAGTTCCCCGACGGCGTCCACCGAGACCAGCGCCCGGACGGCCTCGGTCCGTACGGCGATGTCGGAGTCGGAGAGGGACGCGGCGAACAGGCCGGCGTCGCCGAGCCGCAGGGCGCGCAGGACGTCCAGGGCGGCGGCCCGCACCACCGGGTCCGGCTCGGCCAGGGCGGCGACGAGGCCGTCCCGGAGGCCGGGCCCGGGCGGGAGCGTCTCGACCAGCTCCCGCAGGGACGCCGCCGCGGCGGCACGGACCTCGGCGGCCGGGTCGCGCAGCGCCGAGGCGAGAGCGGGGCCCGTTCCCGGCGGGAGGGTCTCGGTGAGCACGGCGACGGCCTCGCGGCGCACGGCCGCTGCCGGGTCGGTCAAATAGGGGCGCAGGGCGCCGAGTTCGGGCTGCTCGTCGGCGAGGGCGACGAGTTCGAGGAGCCGTCCGGCGGAGCGGTCACCGGCCGGCTGGAGGGAGGGGGCCGCCCCCGCGGTGGGCGGGAGCGGCGCGGTCGCCTCCGTGCGGGTGGCCACCGGCGCCACGTCCCGCGAGCCGGCTGTCGCCACGTCCTCGGCGTGGACCTCGCCGAGGTGCCGGGGCGCACCGCCGACCGGGTCGAAGCCGTCGACGGGGACGAGGTAGGGGGCCACGGGCCGGGCCGTGAACTCCATCGCGCCGCCAGGGGACTTGCGCAGGTCGAGGTGGTGGAACCAGGACGCGTCGTCGCGCCGCGGATGGTCGAGGCGGTCGTGGTAGAGGCCCCAGCGGGACTCCGTGCGGGCCAGGGAGGAGCGGGCGGCCATCTCCGCGCAGTCGCGGATGAAGGACACCTCGGCGCAGCGCATCAGCTCGTGCGGGGTGCGGGCGCCCATCTCCGCGATGTCGGCGCGCATCCGCTCGAACGCCTCCAGGGCCAGTGACAGCCGGGCACCGGACTTGGGCGGGGCCACGTAGTCGTTCACGAAGCGGCGCAGCTTGTACTCGACCTGGGGCTGCGGCGGGCCGTCGGGGTTGCGCAGTGGGCGGTAGATCAGCTCGTGCGCCTCCCGCAGCTGGTCGTCCGGCAACTCCCCCTGGTATGCCGAGTACTGAGAGGCGTCCGCCCCCGCGAGGTCGCCGAAGACGAACGCGCCGATCATGTAGTTGTGCGGCACGCAGGCCAGGTCGCCGGCCGCGTACAGGCGGGGCACGGTCGTCCGGGCGTGGTCGTCGACGCGGACGCCGGAGGCGGAGTGGCCGCCGCACAGGCCGATCTCGGAGATGTGCATCTCGACGTCGTGGGTGCGGTAGTCGTGGCCGCGGCCGGAGTGGAAGGTGCCCCGGGTGGGGCGTTCGGTGGAGTGGAGGATGTCTTCGAGCGCGGAGACCGACTCCTCGGGCAGGTGGCTCAGCTTGAGGTAGACGGGACCGCGGTCGGAGGCCACCTCCGCCGCGAACTCGGCCATCATCTGGCCCGACCAGTAGTCGGAGTCGACGAAGCGCTCGCCGTGCCGGTTGACCTGGTAGCCGCCGAAGGGGTTGGCGACGTAGGCGCAGGCCGGGCCGTTGTAGTCCTTGATCAGCGGGTTGATCTGGAAGCACTCGATGCCGGTGAGCTCGGCGCCCGCGTGGTAGGCCATGGCGTAGCCGTCGCCCGCGTTGGTGGGGTTCTCGTAGGTGCCGTACAGGTAGCCGGAGGCGGGCAGGCCGAGGCGCCCGCAGGCGCCGGTCGCGAGGACGACCGCGCCCGCGCGGACCTGCACGAACCGCCCGGTGCGGGTGTGGAAGCCGGCCGCCCCCACGGCCCGCCCCCCGGCGGTGAGGACACGCACCGGCATCACCCGGTTCTCGATGCGGATCCGCTCCCGCATCTCGCGCCGCCGCAACTGCCGGTACAGGACCTTCTTGACGTCCTTGCCCTCCGGCATCGGCAGCACGTAGGAACCGGAGCGATGCACCTGGCGGACGGCGTAGTCGCCGTGCTCGTCCTTCTCGAACTTCACGCCGTACGACTCCAGCCGCTGCACCATGGCGAAGCCGCGGGTGGCGGTCTGGCGGACGGTGGACTGGTCGACGATGCCGTCGTTGGCGCGGGTGATCTCGGCGACGTAGTCGTCGGGTTCGGCGCGGCCGGGGACCACGGCGTTGTTGACGCCGTCCATGCCCATGGCGAGCGCGCCGGAGTGGCGGACGTGGGCCTTCTCCAGCAGCAGCACGTCCGCGCCGTGCTCGGCGGCGGTCAGGGCCGCCATGGTGCCGGCGGTGCCGCCGCCGATGACGAGGACGTCGCAGCTGAGCTCCTCGGCGTCGGCGAGGGACGGGACGGCCAGGGGGATGTCCGCAGGGGGTTTCACGGAGGTGGTCACCGGGGTGCCTTTCACGTACCGAGCGAGGTGAGGACGTCGCGCCGCAGGGCCCTGCGGGCCGGGTCGTCGTGGGCGGAGCGGTCGCGCGGGCGGGGGACGTCCCGGACGGAGAGGAGGCGGCCCGCGCCGAGCAGGGCCACCCGGTCGCCGAGGAACAGTGCCTCGTCCACGTCGTGGGTGACGAAGACGACGGTGGCGCCGGTGCCCCGCAACACCTCGACCAGCAGGTCCTGCATGCCGGCCCGGGTCTGCGCGTCCAGCGCGCCGAACGGCTCGTCCATGAGCACGGCGCGGGGATGCCCGGCCAGGGCGCGCGCCAGCTGCACGCGCTGGCGCTGTCCGCCGGAGACGCGGTGCGGCAACTGCTTCTCCTGCGCGCCGAGTCCGACCCGCTCCAGCCAGGAACGGGCCTGCTCCCGCCGGGCGGCGCGGGGCACTCCCCGGATGGCGAGGGGGAGTTCGATGTTGGCGCGCAGGGTGCGCCAGGGCAGCAGCGCGTCCTCCTGGAAGACCAGGGCGCGTTCGGCCGAGGGGCCGGTCAGCGGCCGTCCGTCCTCGGTGAGGGCGCCCGTGAGCGGGGGCAGCAGACCGGCCAGGGTGCGCAGCAGGGTCGACTTGCCGCAGCCGGACGGGCCGACGACGGTGAGGATCTCGCCGGGGGCGACGTCCAGGTCGACGCCGTCCAGGGCGGGCGCGCCGGGGCGGCCGAGACCGGCCCCGCCGAGCGTGAGGCGGGTGCCGCGGACCGGGGCGCCGGGCGGGCCGTCCGGGGGACCGGGCCGCCGCGCCGCGGAGTCGGTGGCGGAGACGGTCTCAGACGAGGTGCTCATCGCGTGCCTCCTGGGTTCGGGCGCCGCCGGGCGCGCCGGACGGGGTGCCGCCGGCGGGGGCGGATGCCGGGGTGGCGCGCCGGTCCGCCCGGTGCGCCCGGGCCGCCGTGCCGTACGCGGTGCGCGGCAGCCAGCGGGTGAGGCGGCGGCCCAGGAGTTCCACCGCGGTGGAGGTGAGCCAGCCGAGGACGCCGATGGTGACCATGCCGACGAACACGCCGGGGTAGTCGACGACCGTGTAGTCCTGCCAGGTGCGGTAGCCGACGCCGTACTGGCCGGAGATCATCTCGGCGGAGATCACGCAGATCCAGGACACGCCGATGCCGACGGACAGGCCGCCGAAGACGCCGGGCAGCGCGCCCGGCAGGACGACGGAGCCGAAGATCCGCCACCGGCCGCCGCCCATGGTCCGTACGGCCTCCTCCCACACGGGGGTCAGGGCCCGGACGGCGTGCCGGGTGGAGACCAGGACCGGGAAATAGGCGGCGGCGAAGGTGATGAAGACGATGCCCTGCTCGTTGGAGGGGAACAGCAGGATCGCGACCGGGACCAGGGCGATGGCGGGGACCGGCCGGACCACCTCCAGGACCGGGCCGAGCAGGTCTTCGGCGAGCCGCGAGCGCGCCACGAGCACGCCCGTGGCCACGCCGAGGACGGCGGCCAGCAGGAAGCCGGTGAGGATGCGGACGAGGCTGTCGGTGAGGTCCGTCCAGTAGTCCGGCCCGGACAGCCGGGCGCCGAAGGCCCGGGCCACGTCGGTGACCGTGGGGAACTGCGAGAACCGCAGCCACAGGTCGACGTCCTTGCCGGTCAGCACCTGCCACAGGCCGAGGGCGGCGGCCAGGGAGGCCACCCGGAGCGCGTACCGCCTCACGACGCCCGCTCCAGGGCGTCGGTGTAGGAGACGACCCGGGCCCCGCTGTGCGCGGCGACGTAGGCCCGTGCGGTGTCGGGAGCGACGAACGGCAGCAGCTCGGCGCCGTCGGCCACCCACACGGCCTTGTCGGCGAACCACAGGGTGCCGGTGGTGGCGTCGGGCACGTAGGCGGCCCGGATCCCCTCGCGGTGCCCGGCGAGGTGGCGGAGCAGCGCGGCGGGGGAGGGGAAGGTGAGGGTCTCGGACGCGCCCTCGGGCCAGACCTCGCTCGCGGCGGGGGCGGGCTTCGTGGCGAGGTGCTCGGCGTACGCCGCGGGTCCCAGCGCCTTCTTCAGGTACCGGTCGTCGACGAAGGAGTCGACGTCCACGTCGCCGGTGAGCTTCGCCGACTTCAGGATCGCGACGTCCTTCTTCAGCGCGGCGACGAGCGGGGGCCTGAGGGCCGGATCGAAGGTGGCGATGCCGTGGGCGCCGTTGTACAGGTAGACGACCTCGGCGGGCAGTCCGGTGGCCTTCGCGACCTTCTCGGCGGCGGCGACCGGGTGCGCGTGGAGGTAGTCCGTCGCCTCGGCCTGGGCCTTGAGGAACGCCTCCAGCACGGCGGGGCGCTCGGTGGCGAAGTCCTGGCGTGCGGTGACGCCGTGGAAGGTGGGCAGGTCGAGCCGGGCACCGTCGTAGATCGCCTTCGCCTTGCCCTGGAAGGCGAGCAGGCCCGGCCAGGCGACGAACTGCGACAGCGCGTCGGCGCTGCCCGCGGCGAGCGCGGAGGCGCCGACGGAGGGCTGCTGGTTCAGCTTCTCGATCCCGCGGTCCGGGTCGATGCCGGCCCGCTGCAGGGCCCGTACGAGGGTGCCGTCGGCGGCCGAGCCGACGCTCGTGGACACCTTCCTGCCCTTCAGGTCGGCCAGTGAGTCCAGCTTCGATCCGGGCGCGGCCACGATGGTGTTGAGGCCGCCGCGCAGGTTGTAGCCGGTGACCGAGACCAGGCGGGTCGGGTTGTTCAGCTGCTTGCCGCGGGCCGCGTTGATGAGCAGCGGGAAGTCGCCCATCGAACCGATGTCGATCTTCCCGGCGGTCATCTGCGCGGTGATGGGCGCGCCGGTGGCGTAGTCCTGCCAGTCCACCTCGTAGCGGACGCCGTCGTCCAGGGCGTTCAGCTGCTTCTCGAAGGAGCCGAGGGAGCGGAGCAGGGTGCCCGCCGTGACGGTGTTGATCGTCCGGGACTGGTAGCCGACGGTGACGGTGACCGTGGAGCCGGCGCCGGCCTCGGCGTCACCGCCGCAGGCGGCGAGGGGGAGCAGGAGGACGAGCGCGGACAGGGCGACTGCTGTGCGTTTCATGGGAGTTCGGGCCTCTCACCGGAGCAGATAGGGCATGTTGACCGTGACGGCCCCGGTGGGGCAGCGCGCCGCGCACGGGCCGCAGTACCAGCACTCGTCGACATGCATGTAGGCCTTGCCGTTGCGCTCGTCGATGGCGAGGGAGTCCAGCGGGCACATGTCCACGCAGAGCGTGCAGCCGTCGATGCACTTCGACTCGTCGATGGTCACGGGCACGTCGGCCCGCTGGGGCGCCAAGGGCATGGCTGTCTCCAGGAAGGTGGGCAAGCGGGTGGCGGGTTACCGGTTGCGGTGCAGGGAGCCGCTCATGGCGATGCGGTCGCCGCGGAAGCGGATGAACTCCAGGTCGACCGGGCGGCCGTCCTCGAGGTGGGTCAGGCGCTCCAGCATCAGGACGGCGGCGCCGTGCGGCGCCTCCAGCACGGCGGCCGAGTGGGCGTCCGCGCTGACCGCTTCGAGGGTGATCTCGGCGTGGCCGAGACGCCGACCGGTGACGGCTTCCAGCAGCCGGAAGACGTCGGTGTTCTCGAGGTCGGCGCCGAGCAGCGCGGTGCCGATGTCGAGGGGGATGTAGGTGAGGTCGAGGGACAGGGGCAGACCGCCCAGCCTGCGCAGGCGCTCGATGTACAGGACGTCGGTGCCGGGTGCCAGGTCGAGGCGGGCGGCGACCGGCGCGGGTGCCGGGGCGGGGCCCATCGTGCGGACCTCGTTGGTGACCCGGCCGTGCTCGCGCAGGGTTTCCGCGAGGCCCATCAGGCGGTCCAGGCCGTGGGGGTACTTGTGGGCCGTGACCACGGTGCCGACGCCGGGTCTGCGCTCCACCAGGCCCTCGGCCCGCAGCAGGTCGAGGGCCTCGCGGACCGTGTTGCGGCCGGCGCCGTAGTCGGCGGCGAGGGTCGACTCGTGGGGGAGGGCGCCGTCGGGGAAGGCGCCGGTGAGCAGCTGCCTGCGCAGCAGGTCGGCCAGTTGCCGGGCCCGGTCGGCGCGCAGCCGTCGCCGCGCGCGGTGGGCGGCGACGGTGGTCGCGGCTCCCTGTCCGGCGTGGTCTCGGATGCGGTCACTGGGCATGGACCGGACCATACCCATCCGGTAGGGAAAGTGGTGTTGCGGCAATGTTGCGCCACCGGGAAGGCGACCGGTCCGACTGCTGAGCTGGCCTTTCGGCGGCCCGGCGGCCCGAACCGCCACCGGTGCGGGACCGCGCCCCGCGCCCTACGACAGGGCCGTCAGTCCCGGGGCGAACGCGATGAGCAGGGGCACCAGCGGCACGAGCGCGGCCGTGGTGGTGGTCAGCGCGCGGTGCCGGCGGTCCAGTCGCGGCGGCGGCTCCAGCAGCCGGTCGACCCGCTCGCCCAGCAGCCGGTGGCTGGAGGCGCAGGAGAGCACGCCGCGGTGCTGGTTCAGCTCGATCAGGGCCAGGGCGGTGGTCAGGTGGCCGCAGCGGCGCGAGGCCGTGTCGTCGGCGGCGAGTTCGACCAGACGGTGGGTCTGGTCGCAGAAGTGCGCGAACAGCGGGACCCGCGGGAAGCCGGTGGCCAGCGCGGTGGACAGGTGCAGCAGCCAGTCGTGGTGGGCGCGGGCGTGGTTGCGCTCGTGGGTGAGCACGGCGTCCAGCTGGTGGCCGGTGAGCCGGTGCAGCGCACCCGTGGTGACGATCAGCTGGGGCGGGCTGCCGGGCATCCACCAGGCGTCCGGGTACTCGTCCTCCAGGACCAGCAGCGGTCCGCGGGCCGCGGGCAGGCCGGCCGGCAGGTCGGGGGCGCGCTCGCGCAGATGGGCGCGGGCCCGGGCCCGGCGGCGGCGCGCCTCGACGAGTTCGCGGGCGAGCATCGCGGTGGTCCAGGCGGCCCCGCAGGCCAGCAGCAAGGTGAGGGCGGCGGCCCACGGCGGGGCGGCGGACAGGTCGTACGCCGCGGTCACCGCCGGCGGCGCCGGGGCGAAGAGCTGGGCGCGGACCGTGCCGAAGACGGCCGCGGCCCCCAGCGAGAGCGCCGTCACGCAGCACAGCAGGACGGTGGCGACCAGGCACTGCCACACCCACAGCGCGACCACCGGCTCCCGTTCCGGCCAGGAGGCCCGGGTCAGCGCGCGCGGAGCGGGGACGGCGGCCGTCACGGCGACAAGGCTCAGCAGGAGCAGGCAGACGGTCATGGCCACGGGCTCCGGTTCCTGGTGGAAAAGGGGCGGCTACGGGTCGTGCGGGGGAGGGCGGCCCCCGTGCGCACGAACGGGCACACCGCCCTGCGCCCAGTATGACGGGCGGGGGCGGTGTGCGTCAGCCGCGCGGGGATCCGGCCGATGCCGGTGCGGGCCTGCGGAACGGGACCGTTCAGCCCGCCGCGATCCGCCCCGTCACCTCGCCCAGCCCCACCCGTACGCCGTCCGGCCCGGGGGCCCAGGCCGTGAGGGTGACGACGTCGCCGTCCTCCAGGAACGTCCGCTTGCCGTCGGGCAGTTCCAGCGGCTCGCGGCCGTTCCACGTCAGCTCCAGCAGGGAGCCGCGCTCCCGCTCGGCCGGGCCGCTGACCGTGCCCGAGCCGTAGAGGTCGCCCGTGCGCAGGGACGCCCCGTTGACGGTCATGTGGGCCAGCTGCTGGGCGGCCGTCCAGTACATGGTGGAGAAGGGCGGCTCGGAGACGGTGTGGCCGTTGATCGCGACGCTGATGCGCAGGTCGTAGCCGCCGGGTTCCTCGCCGGCGTCGTCCAGGTAGGGCAGCAGCCCGTGCGTCCGGGCCGGGGGCGCGACCCGCGCCTCCTCCAAGGCGTCCAGCGGGGTGATCCACGCGGACACGGACGTGGCGAAGGACTTGCCGAGGAACGGGCCGAGGGGCACGTACTCCCAGGCCTGGATGTCGCGTGCGGACCAGTCGTTGAGCAGGCACAGCCCGAACACGTGCTCGCGGAAGTCGGCCAGGGCCACCGGCGCGCCCATCCGGGACGGCACGCCGACCACGAAGCCGACCTCCGCCTCGATGTCCAGGCGGACCGACGGCCCGAACACCGGCGCGGCGTCGGCGGGCGCCTTGCGCTGGCCCGAGGGCCGCTGGACCTCCGTGCCGGAGACCACGACCGTGCCGGAACGGCCGTGGTAGCCGATCGGCAGATGCTTCCAATTGGGGGTGAGGGAGTCCTCGGCGTCGGGCCGGAAGATCTGCCCCACGTTCCGGGCGTGGTTCTCCGAGGCGTAGAAGTCGACGTAGTCCGCGACCTCGAAGGGCAGGTGCAGGGTCACCGAGGACAGCGGGTGGAACAGCTCCCCGAGGGCCTCGCGGTGGGACGGCACGGTCACCCACGCGGTGAGCGCCCGGCGCACGTCCGACCAGGCGGTGCGCCCGGCGGCCAGCAGCGGGTTGAGGGTCGGCTGCGCGAGCAGGGAGGCGAACGGGGAGCCGAGTGCGTGGGCCGCGGCGCCCGCGTCCAGCACATGGCCGCCCAGCCGGACACCCACCTTCCGGTCGTCGGAACCGGGGAGGGAGAACACGCCGTACGGCAGGTTGTGCGGGCCGAAGGGGTCACCCTCGGGGACATCGAAGGGGGGCATCGGGTGCTGCCTCGCTTTCGGGTGTGCCATGTCGTCGCCACGTGTCCGTGGTCCTGCCACACGTTACGTGCGACGCACCCGGTTCGGGCAGGGGCCGCGGAGGCGAACGGGACGAACGGGGCAGGTGGGCCCGCCGTACGGACCGGCCGGACGGGCCGGACCGGCCGGGGGGGGGCGTGACCGGCGCGCCGGACGGGGCACCACATGCGTACGTGCCGGAAGTTATCCACAGGACGCGACGCAATCTTGACGGAGCGGTGCGAACGGGGCGACTCTGGGCGGGTGCCGGAAGGCCTCGGGGAGGGGGCGTTCCGACGGCACACCAGGGGGGCGGATGGCCATAGGGGAGGCCGGTCCGGGTCCGCTGCGGCATGCTTCACGGCTCGAACGGCTGGAAGACATCATGCGCACGCGGCTCGGCCGGGAATGTGTGTACGTACCGTCGTGCCGTTTCGGGCTGTACGTGGCGCTGCGCCACTGGTGCCCGCCCGGCGGGCGGGTGCTGATGTCGCCGGTCGACGACGACGTGATCTTCTTCGTCGTGCTCGCGGCCGGACTGCGGCCCGTGCAGGCGCCGTTGAACCCGTTCGACGCGACCATCGACGTCGATGCCGTGCCGGACGAGGTGTGGGGCTCGGTGTCGGCCGTGCTGACGACGAACCTCTACGGCAACCCGGACCCGGCGCCGCGGCTGCGGCACACGTGCGACGCCCTCGGCATCCCGTTGTTCGAGGACGGGGCGCACGCGATCGGCAGCCGGATCGGGGACCGGCCGGTCGGCGCGTGGGGCGAGGCGTCCGCGTTCAGCCTGTCCAAGCACGTGGGCGCCAAGGCCGGGGGCATGCTCGCGCTCGCCGACCCGGGGCTGCGGGAGGCGGTGGAGAAGACCCGCGCGGGACTGCTCGCCCCGGGCAGCACGGTCTCCGAACTCGCCTTCGCGGTCCGGCCCTTCGCCGAGGCGGCGGTGCGCGGGCTGCGGCTGCGCCGCGCCGCGTGGGCCGCGGTGCGGCTGCTCGGCCTGGCCGACCGCGACGACATCCGCATGCCGCTGCGCCCGCAGGAACTGGCCCGCGCCGCCCGGCGCGCGCCCGGGCTCGACGCCCACGACCCGTGGGTGCGCGTCGACATGCACGACTACCGCCTGGAGTCCGGCCCGCTCCGCCTCGGCCGCGTCGAGCGCAGGCTCGGCCGGCTGGACGAGGTGCTGGACGCCTGCCGCGCGGGCACCGAGCTGCTGCTGGGCACGCCGTGGGCCAGGCCCCGTGACGCGTACGGGACACAGCCGTTGTTCCGGGTGCCGCTGTTCGTGGCGGACCGGGACGCGGCGATCGCGGCCCTGGCCCGACAGGGCATCGTCGTCGGCTACTTGTACGACCCGCCGCTGGACGACTACGCCGGTGCTGAGTTCACCGACCCCTCACCGGCCCCCGAGGCGGCCCGCTGGTTCGCGCGGCACGCGCTGCCCGTGGACCCGCTGCGGGCGCGGACGGTCGTCGAGGTGCTGGAGCGGTCCGGGGCGCGGCCGGCCGACGTACCGGACGCACTGTGCGGGAGCGGGCCGACAGCGGGAGGGCTGGGGTAGTTCCGTGGCTGAGACCCAGGTGCACGAGTCCGCCGCCGCGCGCGCCGGCGACAGCGGCGGACCGCGGCCTGCCGACAGCGGGCACACCCACGACTCGCTGTTCAAGAACGCCTACTTCCTCATGCTCAGCACCGGCGTCTCGGCCGTCCTGGGGCTGGGCTTCTGGCTGGTGGCGGCCCGCTACTACGCCGAGGAGGCGGTCGGCCAGGGCTCGGCCGCCATCGCCGCGATGCGGCTGCTCGCCAGCATCACCGCGACCACGATGATCGGCGCCGTCGTCCGCTTCGTCCCGCGCGCCGGCCGGGAGACCGGGCGCCTGGTGTGGGGCACCTACGCGGCCAGTTCGCTGGTCGTCGCCCTCGCCGCCGCCGTCTTCCTGCTCACGCTGGACGCGTGGGGCGCCTCGTACGCGCCGCTGGGCACGCCCTGGGCGGGCGCGGTGTTTGTCGCCGCGTGCGTGGCCTGGGCGCTGCTCACCCTCCAGGACGGCGTGCTCACCGGCCTGCGCAAGGCCGAGTGGGTGCCGGCCGGCAACGCCGTGTTCTCCGTCGGCAAGCTGGTCCTGCTGGCCGTGTTCGCCGGCACCCTGCCCGTGCTCGGCATCTTCGTCTCCTGGGCGGTGGCGATCGCCTTCTCCACGCTGCCGCTGGGCTGGCTGATCTTCCGCCGGCTCATCCCGCGGCAGGCCCGCGCCGACCGGGACAAGGACCCCCCGAAGCTGCGGGACATGGGCCGGTTCCTGGCCGGTGACTCCCTGGGCGCGCTGTTCAGCCTCGCCATGATCAACCTGCTGCCGGTGATGGTCGCGGTCCGCTTCAGCGCGGCGGAGAACGGCTACTTCTACGTGGCGTACACCGTCGGCGGCACGATGGAGTTCATGGCCATCAACATGGCCTCCTCCCTGACCGCCCACGCCTCGCACGACCCCCGCCGGCTCGCCGACGGCGTCCGGGGCGCCCTGCGCCGCATGACGCTGCTGCTGGTCCCGGTCGTGGCGGTCCTGGTCCTGTTCGCCCCGTACATCCTCACGCCCTTCAGCCCCGACTACGCCGAACACGGCTCGACCGTGCTGCGGCTGCTCGCCCTCGGTGCGCTGCCGCGGGTCGTGGTGGAGCTGTACATCGGCGTCCTGCGCGTCCAGGGGCGCACGGGCGTGCTCGCCGCCCTCCAGGGCGCCATGTGCGCCCTGGTGCTGGGCTGCGCGGCCGTGCTGTTCACCCCGGCCGGGATCGCCGGCGCCGGCTGGGCGGTGCTGCTGAGCATGACCCTGATCGCCGTCGTCTCCGCCGTCGGGCTGCGAGCGGCCCTGCGCCCGGACGACAGCCCGCCGCCCGCGCCCCTCCCGCCCGCCGACCCGGACCCGGACCCCCCTGCCTACGGCACTCGCTGGGCCAGACTCAACGCCACCGCCGGGTACGGCACGACCTGGGCCCGCGACGCCGCCCACCGGCCCGGGAGCGGCGACCAGGACACGGTCACCCTGTTCATCGGGCGCCCGGGCTACGAACGCGAGGCCCTCCAGGCGGACACGCTGGCGATCGTCGTACGGCCGGAGGGAGCCGCCCGGGGAGCCCAGGTGCCCGGGGAGGCCCCCGCGCGCGGGGCGTCGGCGCACCAGGAGACGGGCAGTCCGCCCGGCCCGGCGGACCCGCCCACCGGACAGGACCCGGGGGAGCGGCGGCTGCGCGGCGCCCTGTGGAGTCTCCTCGGCGCCGCCGTGATCTTCTTCTGCGCCCCGCTGCGCGACCTGCCCTGGCTCGCGCACCCCAGCGAAACGGCGCCGACGGGACGGCAGTTGCTGCACGGCCTGCCGCTGCCGTCGCTCAGCGCGGGCGCCGTGCTGCTGGTGGTGCTCGCCGCCGCCGTCACCCTGTCCGCCCGGCGCGACCCCTGGCTGCCCGGCACCGCCCTGGCCGCCGCCCTGCTCGCCCTCCACACCGCACCGATCGCCCTCGGACGGCGACCGCGGCCGGTGGAGGGGGCGTGGTACGAGCGGGCGGCCGGTTTCCTCGCCGACGTGCTGGGGCTCGGCGGGCCCGAGCCGCTGCTGCGCTGGGCGCCGCCGGTCTGCCTGCTGCTGTGCCTCGTGCCGCTGTGGCCGCTGCTCGCCCGCGTGGCCGGACGCGTGCCGTGGCAGGGGCGGTGGGGGCTGCTGTACCTCGCCGCGGTCGGCGGCTGGGTGTGGCGTGAGGCGCTCGCGCCCTTCGCGCCGGCGCTGCTCGCCGCCCTGTGCGTCCTCGCCGCGCTCGCCCCGCTCCTGCCGCTCGCACGCCGTGCCGCACCGGCGGGGAGCCTCGTCCGCACCACTCGTTCCGCGGCCCGCCGCATCACGGGCCGACCACCGGCCGGCCGCCCCGCGGACGTGCCGCCGGCCGGCCGCACCGCCGACCGGCCGCCCACCGGCCGCCGCGACTGATCAAGCCAGAGCCGAACAGAGCCGAACCGCCAGGGGGGAACCACCGTGCGTCCGCCAGCCACTCCGAGGGAGAGATCCACGCCGGAACCCGCAGCCGCACGGGACGGCGCGGACACCCCCGGCACCCCGGACCCCGGTCCGGGGACCGCCGGGCAGCCGGTCGGCCCCGCCTCCCCGGAGGCGCCGGGCGCCGTGCGCGAGCCGGTGACGGACCTGTCGGACCTGCCCCCCGTCCTGCCGGGGCGCGGCGCGCTCACCGGACCGGGCCTCCCCCTGCTCGTGGCGCTCGCGCTCTGGGTCTACGCCGTGCGGCACACCGACGTGTCGCGACTGGACGACTACGGGCTGGTCAGCGCGCTGCACCCGGCGTTCTGGGCGGGACTCGCGGTCCTCACCGCCGGGTTCTTCCGCACGGTCCGCGATCCGCGACGCCCGGGAGCCTGGGGAGCGGCGTACGTGCTGGGGCTGCTGGTGATGGAGCGGGCCACCCAGGCAGTGCTCTACCCGACGCCGCTGTACGCCTGGGCGTGGAAGCACGACGCGGTCATCGACCACCTGCTGACGGCGGGCGGCCTCCAGACGGCCGACCAGGTCGGCGACATGGCCGTCTACGACCAGTGGCCGGGCTTCTTCGCCGCCCAGGCCGCCCTGGTGCGGCTGCTGGGCGTGGAGTCGTCCACGATGTTCATGGCCTGGTGGCCCCTGGTCTCCAGCCTGATGCTGCTGCTCCCACTGCTGCTGATCTACCGCACCTTCACCGAGGACCGGCGGCTGATCTGGACCGCCGTCTGGCTCTTCTACGTCGCCAACTGGGTCGGGCAGGACTACTTCTCGCCCCAGTCGGTGGCGTACGCGCTGCACCTGGGCGTGCTCGCCGTGGTGCTGCGCCGCTTCGGCCGGTCCGCGGCGGGCGGCGCCGGGCCGCGGCCCGCGGTGTGGACGGTGCTCGTCACGCTGCTGGTCACCGCGATCGTCATCTCCCACCAGCTCACCCCGGGCATGCTCGTCGTCTGCCTGCTCGCGCTGTGCCTCAGCCGCGGCCACCGCGACTGGGTGCCCGTGGCCACCACCGTCGTGATCTTCCTGGCCTGGTGCCTCACGGCGGCGCTGCCGTTCCTGTCCGCCGCCATGCCCGACATGATCCGCTCGGTCGGGGACGTCGGCGCCAACGTCGAGACCGGCTACGGCGCCACCCCGACCGGCACCGGTGCCGTCGCCACCTCCTGGGCCGCCCGGCTGCTGTCCGGCTCGGTGCTGCTGCTCGCCGCGGCCGGCGTGCTGCGCCGGCGGGTGCTGCGCCACCGGGCGCGGCCGCTGCTGCTGATCGCGGCGGCCCCGCTGCCCATGGTCGCGGCGAGCAGCTACGGCAGCGAGATGATCTTCAGGGTCCTGCTGTTCATGCTCCCCGGCGCGGCCTTCTTCGCCGCCGCCGCGATCCTGCCCCGGGCGGGCGCCCCGGCCGCGGACCCCGCGCAGGAGACCGGCAGCGCCCGGAGCACCCTCCCGGCGACCGGCCGGTGGGGGAGCGCCACCTGGGTGCCCCTGGGCGCGCTCCTGGTCGGGACCCTGGCGTTCGTCCCCGCCTACTCGGGCAAGGACCGGATCAACTACTTCCCGCCGCAGGAGGTGTCCCTCGTGCGGCAGCTGTTCGACCGGGCGCCCGACGGCTCCCTCGTCGTCGCCGCCAACCGCAACTACCCGCTGGCCCACGACTCCTACGGGAGCGTCGACCACTACTGGTTCCTCGACGACGCGCGCAGCCACGTCGACGAGATCGTCGCCCGGCCGGCCGCGACCCTCGCCACCGACATGGCAGGCGTGGAGCGGCCGGCCCGCGCCTACCTGCTGCTCACCCAGGGCCAGTACGCCAACTCCGAGATGAACGGGCAGCTCACCAAGGCGCAGCTGGACCGCATCCGCGCCTCCGTCGCGGCCTCGCCGCGGTTCGAGCTGGTGGCGGAGAACAGCGCCGGGTGGCTCTACGAACTGAACAAGTCAGGGGGAGCGGAGCGATGACACCGCAGGAACTCGTGGTCCGGATGGTGCCCCCCTTCGGCGGCTGGCTCGCCCTCGCCGCGCTGGCGCTGCCCGGCGGGTCACCGCTGCGCGGCGCCGCGGTCGTGCTCTTCCTGGCGGCCGGACCGGGCGCCGCCCTGATCCGGGTGTGCGCGCCCGCCCTGGCGGCCCGGCCCGCGGAAGGCCCGGCCGAGCGCCGCGAGGCGGACTTCGCCCGCCGCTCCGACCTGCTGGAGCGGCTGATGCTGGCCCTGTTCGTCAGCATCGCGGCCGTCATGCTCGTCGCGACCGTCCTGATCGCCACGCACACCTTCAGCGCGCAGCGGGTCCTGCTGACGCTGACGCTGCTGACCACGCTCGCCGCGCTCTGCCCGCCGCTGCGCGCCTCCCCGCGGGCGCCGACGACGCCGACGACACCGGAGGGTTCCGCTCAGTGAGGTTCGACCGTCCCCGCCCCTTCCTCCGCCGCGGTCCGGCCGCGGCCGGACCGCCCCGCCGGGAGCCCTCCGAGGAGCGGCGCCCCGGCGGGCCGTTCGCCTCGAAACGCCGCCGGCTGCTGGTCACGTCCGCGACGGTCGTCAGCGCCGTCCTGGTCGCCGTCCTGGCGCTGCGCAACGCCTCCGGGCCGGAACCGGGTGCGGCCGGCTCGCGGGCCGGCTGCCGCCCCACGGCCCTGCTGGAGCCGCCCTGCGGGGCCTGGTTCGGCGCGTTCGTGCCGCACGAGCGGGACGACCTGCCGGAAAAGGTCCGCGCCTACGAGCAGCGCGTGGGCCGCAAGCTCGACATCGTGTACACGTACCACGACATGTCGCTGCCCGCCGGCACCCGCCGTGAAGGGCAGCTGCTCACCCCGGAGGAGCGGCGCGTCGGCGAGGACCGCATGCTGCTGCTGTCCTGGGAGAGCAAATGGTGGGGCGGCACGAAGCAGCAGCAGCCGACGTGGCGGCAGATCGCCGCCGGGGAACTGGACGAGAAGGTCATCGACGTCCAGGCCCGGCGCATCAAGGACTACGGCAAGAAGGTCTTCCTCTCCTTCGACCTGGAGATGGACACCCGCACCCCGGCCAACGGCACGCCCGCTGAGTTCGTGCGGGCCTGGCGGCACATCCACGACCGGTTCGGGGAGCTGGGCGTCGGCAACGTGGTGTGGACGTGGATCACCACCGGCTACCTCGACCACGCCGACACGATGAAGGCCATGTACCCGGGCGACGACTACGTCGACTGGGTCGGCTACAACCAGTACAACTACTACCGCTGCCACGACACCGGCTGGCGCACCTTCGCCCGCACCCAGGAGGCCACGCACGCCTGGATCCGCGAGCACGTCTCCGGCGGCAAGCCGCTGATGCTCTCCGAGTTCGGCACCGCCGCCGACCCGGACCGCCCGGACCGGCAGGCCGAGTGGTACGCCCGGGTCCCCGCCGTGCTGAAGCGACTGGACGGCGTCAAGGCGGCCCTGCAATGGAATTACCGCGACCCCGGGCCCCACTGCGACCTGGCCCTGGCGAACGACGCGGCCTGGGACAGCCTGCGCACGGCGGTCTCGGACCCGTACCTCGACCAGCCGCTCGACTGAGCGGTGCGGACCCGGCCCCTGCCGGCCTGCCGGCAGGGGCCGCGGACCTCACTGGACCACGACGCTGTCCCCGGACGACGTCGACGGCCCGGTGGTGGTGTTGCCGTAGTACGCCCAGCGCCACGTACCCGTCGTGGAGGCCTTCACGGTCGTGCGGAGATCACCCGAGCCGTTGGCGTACACCTTCTTGACCGTGGTGTAGGAGGCGGCGCCGGCCGGCTTGAACTGCAGGCTCACCAGGCGGCCTCCGTAGGAGGCGTACCTCCTGGTCTCCCAGTCGGCCCGGGTGACCTTTCCGGTCACGGTGAGGGTCCCGCCCTCGGCCACCGGTTCGGGCGAGGCGTTGACGCTCAGGCGGGAGTTGCGCTTGACGTGGACCGTCAGACCCTCGTCGTCGACGTCACCGCCGCCGCCCTGGAAGTACACCTCGGCGCCGACCTTCCAGGCCCCGGCCTCGCTGTTGCGCATGTCCCACACGCTCGGGTCGAAGTACATCGTCTCGTCGAAGTCGCAGACGCCCGAGCTCACCCTGTGGCAGTCGCTCGTCTCGATGGCGTGCCACAGCCGGTCGTCCCCGCCGCTCCGGTACAGGAAGACCGCCGGCCACTTCCACTCGCGCGTGGTCGACATCCGGAAGGAGGCCGGCGCCGCGACCTCCTTCGACACCCCGATCACGATCGGCTTGCCGCCGTTCACCTGGACACGGGTGAACGAGGCCCCACCCTCGGCCGCCGCGGCCGGCACCGCCGCCACGGCCGTGAACACCGCCGCCGCGGCACCGGCCACGGCGACCCTCCAGACCTGCTTCCCCACCTGATCCCCATTCTCCGTACGCACAGGCACCGAGGGCTCATCCCTCGGGCGCCTTACAGACGGCCGGCATCGACGCGGGGTTGTACGCCCGCGCATCACGATGGGGCATCGAACGGCAGGCCTCGGTGCGGGTGGGCCCGGGAGGCCCGGCCCCACCCGGTCAGCCCGCGAACTCGGGGCCGTTGACCAACGCGCGGCCCCGCCGGTACCAGCGCCAGGCGATCGTCCTCGGCCCGTCCCGGTACGGGGCGATCCGGGCGCCCCTCCCCGCCAGCCAGCCCTCCACCTGCGCGAGGGTGTGGGACCGCCGGACGATGAGCCGCGCGATGCGGTGGGTCTCGTCGCGCTCGGAGCTGAGCGCGTGCCGGACGGCGGTCGCCGTCTCGTAGCCCGCCCGGGCCGACATGGCCCGCACCCGCGGGCTGTTGTAGCCGTGCGGATAGGCCAGATGGCGCACCTCGTGCCCGAGGGCGTCCTCCAGCACCGCCTTGGACGTGCGCAGTTCGTACGCCAGGTCCCGCTGGGACAGCGTGTCGAGCTGGGCGTGGGTGACGGTGTGGCTGCCGATCTCCATGCCGGAACGTTCCAGCTCCGCGGCCCGGTCCAGGGTCATCATCGGGGCGGGCGGCAGCAGACTGCGGCCGCCCGGGGTGACGGCGCCGGTGGTCAGATACGCGGTGGCGGGCAGCCCCCGCCGGGCCAGTGCCTCGGCGGTGGGGCCGGGCAGGTCGGCGAACCCGTCGTCGAAGGTGAGCAGCACCGGCCGCGGCGGCAGCGGTGCCCGCCCCGCCAGGTGATCGGCGAGCGCGCTGATGGTGACGGGGGTGCGCCCGCTGCGGACCACGGCGTCCAGGTGCGCGGCGAACTGCTTCGGCGTCACTGTGAACTCGGCGATCCAGTCCGGCGGATCGTCGCTGACGCAGTGGTAGAGGAAAACGGGGACGACACCGGCACGGCCCGCGTCCCTCATGACGGCGGCACCGCCCGTGTCGCCCACGACACCGGCACCCTCCGCACCGCCCGCGACCGCGGTGCCACTCATGTCACCCGCGACCGTGGAGCCACCCGTGTCACCCGCGACCGTGGAGCCGCCCATGTCGCGCCGTCCGCGCGCCGCGCGCCCCTGCCGGGTCCGACGACCCGCCCGGTCCTGGCCGTCCGGCCTCATCTCGCCCCCCGCGCCGCCACGCGCAGCGCCCGCCGCGCCCTGAGGTAGCCGACCGGGCCGTACAGCATGCCCCTGCGCTGCAGCCGGGACAGCCGCCGCGGCCAGGGGTGGGTCCGTACGTCGTGGTCGCCCGGCGTTCCGCCGCCCGGGGCCTCCCGTACGGCGGTCAGCGCACGGGCGTGGGCGAGGCCGCGCGGCAGCCGCGCGAGGAACGCCGGCAGCAGCCCGGGCCGGTTCACCAGCACCGCCGTGAGGTAGGCGGTGAGCCCCGCCCCGTAGCCGTAGGCCTGCGTCTCCAGGTCCCGCCAGGTCTCCCGGTGGTGGTGCCAGACCAGGGCGTACGGCGTGTAGTGCAGCCGGTGGCCCTCGGCCAGCACCCGGACGAAGCAGTACAGGTCGTCACCGCCCCGGGCGGCCGTCCCCGCGCCGGTGGCCGGATCGAAACCGCCCACCTCGCGCAGCACCCGCGTCCGGAACGCCATGCTGGCGCCGGAGCCGAACCGCCCCGCCGTGAACGGGAACAGCGGCTCGTCGCCCGGGGGCCTCGCCGGGTCGTACGTCCTCGGGGTGAAGCCCTTCGCGAAGCCGCCGTGGCTCTCCAGCAGGACCTGGGCCGGGGTGGTGAGCCGTGCGGGCAGGATCAGGCCGGTGGCGCAGCCCAGCCGGGCGTCCGCGGCGAACGGCGCGGTCAGCTCGCGCAGCCAGCGCGGGTCGGCGACCACGTCGTCGTCGGTGAAGGCCACCACCTCGCCGGCCACGGCGGCCAGCCCCGCGTTGTGCGCGGCTGCGAGCCCCGGAACGGGCTCGCAGACGTACCGCACACGCTCGGCGTACTTCCGCTCCACCAGCTCCCGCGTCTCGTCCGTCACGGGCGCGTTGTCCACGACGACGATCTCGAAGCGCGGATGGTCCTGCGCCAGCAGGGAGTCCAGCGCGCGGGCCAGCTGCCCGGCCCGTTCCCGCGTGGCCACGACGACACTGGCGAACGGCGGCTTGCCGGACCGCCCCCCTTCCGTGACGGGAACCGCGGGGCACTCCATCGCCGCCCGGGCCGCCAGCACGGCCTTCGGGTCGGCGCCCCGCGGCACGTGGGCGAGCAGCGTGCCCACCGGCCGGCCCCTTCTGCGCACCAGCACGAACACCTCCCCGGCCGTGACCGGGGGACTGCCCGGGCCGGGGACGAGCACCGCCTCCTCGCCGTCGAGGTCCAGTTCGGCGACCTGTACCGCCCCGATGGCCAGGAACCGCCGTATCTCCTGCCGCGCACGTGCCGTACGGGCCATGCGCCCTCCCTCCACTGGTGTCAGGTACGGCGCAGCCGGGCCGCGCCCTTCAGGGTCCGCGCCGCCAGGGCCGCCAGCGGCGGCCGGGCGCGGACGAAGCTGTGCGCGCGGCGTACCGGCTCGCGGCGCAGCCAGTGCAGTACCGCGCCCGCCCCCGGCCGCAGCACCGCGCCTTCGTACACGGGCAGTTCGCCCGTCTTCAGCGCGTCCTTGTACTCGGCGGCCCCCCGCCCCAGGTCGAGCGTGGCGATGCCCTCGGCGGCCGCCGCCTCGGCCATGCGCAGATGCAGCACCAGACCCGGCGAGAACTTCGCGAACTCCGGGTCGTAGGCCGGGAACCAGCAGGCCAGGACCGAGGCGGAGCGCAGTCCGAAGTGGGCGGCGACGGGCCGCTCACCCGCGTACAGCACGGACAGTGTGCCGCTGCACTGCGCCGCCCGCGTCCGGGCCAGCCGCCCCACGAGCCGGGTGATCCACTCCTGCGCGAACCGGTCCCGGCGCCCCGTCCTGCGGTACTGCGCCGACTTCCACTCCATGAGCGTGCGCAGCGCGGCCGGGTCGCGCTCGTCGAAGACGAAGCGCAGCGCGCCCACCTGCCGTCCCAGCCGGCGCTCCTTGGCCAGGGTCGTCTTGAGGAACTTCGGCGACCGGCCGCGCAGCACCGACTCGTAGGTCTCGTAGCCCTTCTCCACGTCGACGACGAACGTGGCGTGCTCCTCGGCCGCGTGCCCGACGAACAGCCGCTGCTCCGCCTCCAGGTTGTCGAAGGCGAAGCTCGACAGCGAGCAGGCCCGCAGCAGTTCGCCCGTTTCCAGGGCCAGGCCGGGACGCAGGATCGCGCCCTGGGCGTCGGAGACGCCGAGCCCGATGGCCCGGCCCTGCCCCAACGGGCCGCGCTCGTACGGCAGGAAGCCGGCCGGCTGCGCCCCGTCGTGGACCACGGCCACGCGGGCCCGCGGCCTCACCAGGCCGACGGCCTCGGTGAACTCCGGTTCCATGAAGGGGTTGCGCGGAGCGTGGGAGGCGGCGCGCAGCGCACGCCAGTGCTCCCGCTCCTCTTCGCCGAGCTCCCCGGGCCCGGCCACACGTATGCGTCCACTGCTCAACCCGACCCCCCGATCAAGTCCCCCCTGGACACATGGAAGGTACCGCCCGGGACGGTCCCTCGGGTAGGTAACGGAGCATGTTGTTGCCAACCGGTGCAGAGGCCTTCAACCGGGCAATCGGTGTCCGCAGCACGATGAAACGAAGGGGTGCACTGTCCGTATTCTCTGATCATGGCCGCACCCCTCGCTTATTCACTCATCGCCACCGATCTGGACGGGACGCTGCTGCGCGGCGACGACACCCTGTCCGACCGGTCTCTTGCCGTGCTCGCGCGGGTGGCGGACGCCGGCGCCCAGCACCTCGTGGTGACGGGCCGCCCGGCGCCCAGAGTGCGGCCCCTCCTGGACGACCTGCGCTGCACGGGGCTCGCGGTGTGCGGACAGGGCGCGCAGGTGTACGACGCCGGCGCGGACCGGCTGCTGTGGTCCATCACGCTGGACCGGGAGCTGGCGGAGACCGCCCTGGGCAAGATCGAGGCCGAGGTGGGCCAGGTGTACGCGGCGGTCGACCAGGACGGTGTGGACGGCCTGACGCTCATCGAGCCGGGCTACCTCATGCCGCACCCGACCCTGCCCGCGGTCCGCGTCGAGCGGCGCGACGACCTGTGGTGCGCGCCGATCAGCAAGGTGCTGCTGCGCCACCCCTACCTGTCGGACGACGAACTGGCGGCGACGGCCCGTTCGGTGGTCGGCTCACTGGCGACGGTCACGATGTCCGGGCCGGGCACGGTGGAGCTGCAGCCGTGCGGGGTGACCAAGGCGACGGGCCTGGCGCTGGCGGCGGAGCACCTGGGGCTGCGGCCCGAGGACACCCTGGCCTTCGGTGACATGCCCAACGACATCCCGATGTTCGACTGGGCCGCGCGCGGGGTGGCGATGGCCAACGCCCACCCCGAGCTGAAGGCGGTGGCCGACGAGGTGACCCTGTCGAACGAGGACGACGGCATCGCCGTCGTCCTCGAGCGACTGCTGGGCGGGGCGGCTCAGTACGGGCCGTTGACGTTGTCGATCGAGCCGTAGCGGTCGGCCGCGTAGTTGCAGGCCGCCGTGATGTTGGCGACCGGGTCGTACGGGTCGAAGGGGGTTCCGTCCACGTGGTAGGCGGCGAAGGTCGGGTCGATGACCTGGAGCAGCCCCTTGGACGGGGTGCCCTTGGCCGCGTTCGAGTCCCAGTTGTTGATCGCCAGGGGGTTGCCGGAGGACTCGCGCATGATGTTGCGGTGGATGCCGTCGTAGGTGCCCGGGATCCCCTTCTGCGCCATGATGTCCAGCGCCTCGCGGATCCAGCCGTCCAGGTTGTCCGCGTAGGTCTTCGCGGAGGCCTGGGTGGCCTGGGCGACACCGCCGGCGGGCTTCACCGCGGGCGCGGCGGCCGGCTTCACGGCGGGCTTCTCGGCGGGCGCCGACGACGGGGCCGCCTTCTTCCCGGGGGTGGTGGCCTCGGCGCCCTTCACCTTCAGCTTCAGACCCGGGTGGATCAGCTTCGGGTTGTCGCCGACGGCCGCGCGGTTGTCCTTGTACAGCTGCTTCCAGCCGCCGGAGACGTCGTGGGTGTCGGCGATGCGGTAGAGCGTGTCGCCCTTGGCGACGGTGTACGTCAGCGACTTCGCGGGCTGGGCGGCCTGCGGCAGGACGTGCGCGGCGGGCGCGCTCTGCGGCTCGGCGGCGACGGCGTGGGCCGCGCCGAGGAGCGGCAGGGTCAGGGCCGCCCCGCCGGTGCCGGCTGCGACGACACCACGGGTGATCGGGTTCATGCGGGCGCGACGGTGCTTGCCTCGTCCGGGCATGGCGATGTTCCTCTCCGGCGCCTGCGAGGTGAGCTGTCGGGTTCGGGCCGGGAGGTGCCCGGCCGCGTGCGGCACCGTGTGCCGTGCGCGGCTTCACCCCGAGCCGTTCCGCGGTGCGGACCGGCGACGTACCTGGGTCCCCCGCTCCTGCCCTGCGTGAGTGAGTCGGTTGATGGGTGTCCGGGCGGTGGCAGGATTCGGCGTCCGCCGGACAGGGCGGGAACGTATGCGAGAGCACATGTCGGGAACAAGCACCGGAGTCACATATGACGCTTGTTGACCTTGGTCGACCGGTATGGGGCAGCTTGATCCTTTGCATTGGCCAAGGCTCAACTCGCGTGCCGGGAAAGGGCGTAGGAGCGGCGGTCTGCCACGGGCCGTGAAAGGGTGGGCGTGATTCAACTCACTGATCACGCCTGGTGGAGCAAATTCCGCAAACGGCGATTCGCTTACTCATAAGGGCAAATCAGGCATAGGTCACTACCTCCGGGTAAGGCGATAAATGTCTGCTCATATGACCTGATCGAAAACATTGCGGTCGTGATCGGATACCACCCGGCCTGTAACCATGGGCGCTGGCGGTGATCGAAACGTGACCGGATACGCTGACTCGAGTGAGGGCAGCGACCTATCGACAATCCGCGTAAGCACCGGCAGACACCAGCAGACAGGAGACCCCTCGTGACCGACGTCGGGCCGTTCGGGCTGAGCGTGCGGGACCAGGCTCTGGAAGCCGATGTCCAGGCCGGACTGACGGCTGTCGAGGAAGGCTTGCTCGAGGCCACCAAGAGCGAGGTGCCCTTCATCACGGAGGCCGCCCAGCACTTGGTGCGCGCCGGCGGCAAGCGGTTCAGGCCGCTGCTCGTGATGCTCGCCGCCCAGTTCGGCGACCGGTACGCGCCGGGGATCGTGCCCTCGGCCGTCGTCGTGGAGCTGACCCACCTCGCCACGCTGTACCACGACGACGTGATGGACGAGGCCGCCGTGCGCCGCGGCGTCGCGAGCGCGAACACCCGCTGGGGCAACTCCGTCGCGGTCCTCACCGGCGACTTCCTCTTCGCCCGCGCCTCGCACATCCTGGCCGACCTCGGCCCGGAGGCCGTGCGGGTGCAGGCCGAGGCGTTCGAACGGCTGGTGACCGGCCAGATCCTGGAGACCGCCGGACCGCAGGACGGCCGCGATCCCGTCGAGCACTACCTCGACGTGCTGGGCGGCAAGACCGGCTCGCTCGTCGCCGTCTCGTGCCGGTTCGGCGCGATGATGTCCGGCGCCGACGAGGGGGTCGTGCACGTCCTGACCCAGTACGGCGAGCGGCTCGGTGTCGCCTTCCAGCTCGCGGACGACGTCCTGGACATCGCCTCCGACTCCCACGAGTCCGGCAAGACCCCCGGCACCGACCTGCGCGAGGGCATCCCCACCCTGCCGGTGCTCCGGCTGCGCGAGCGGGCCGCCCGGCTCGGCCTCGCCGAGGACGTCGCCCTGTGCGAACTGCTCGACTCCGACCTCACCGACGACGCCCGGCACGCCGAGGCGCTGCGGCGCCTGCGCGCCCACCCGGCGCTGGAGCAGGCCCGCCAGGACACCGTCCGCTACGCCCGGGACGCCCGCTCGGCGCTGGCGCCGCTGCCCGACTGCGCCGCGAAGACGGCGCTGCTGGAGCTGTGCGACGCCGTGGTGCACCGCGCCGGCTAGCCGCCGTGACTCCCTCGACCCCTACGGGTCGGGGGAGGAGCAACCCCCGTGTGTCATACCCCAGCAGTACGCGGAGTTGAGCCCGCGGTCTGACGTATCCGGTCGGCCTTTTTGGTCAGATGGAAAGCACGGAAGACACCACCCTCACCTGTTCGGGTGAGAATGGCGGCTCAGGGACGAGTGCGTGCACGACACGGACAGCCGCCGCCGACGACGGAGGTAAGGCACACATGGCACCGTACGCATCCGACGACAGCACGACCGGCGGGGAGGCCGACGAGCAGGGCTCCCGGCGGCGCAGGGCCGCTCGGTACGTCGTCCCGGTCACGGTGATCGGGGTGGCGGCTGCGACGATCGGCCTGGTCCCCGCACTCGCCGACTCCGGCGACCCCGACCTCCCGGAGATCACCGCCCAGCAGCTCATCGAGAAGATCGCCGAGTCGGACGTCGAGCAGCTGTCCGGCACGGTGAAGATCACCACCGACCTGGGTCTGCCGGACCTCGGCGGCCTGGAGTCCGGCCTGCTGTCCGGAGCCGCGAGCGGCGGCGACGGCTCCTCCGCCGACCCGACCGCCAAGCTCACCCGACTCGCCTCCGGCACGCACACGTTGCGCGTCGCCGCCGACGGCCCGGACCGGCAGAAGCTCTCCCTGCTGGAGGACGCGGCCGAGTACAGCGTCATCCACAACGGCAAGGACGTCTGGGCCTACGACAGCAAGTCCGGCGAGGTCTACCACGGCACCGGTGCGCAGAGCCCGAAGGCCGGGAAGGAGCAGCCGCCCGCCACGCCGAAGGACTTCGCCGAGGAGGTGCTGAAGGCCGTCGACGGCACCACCTCCGTCACGGTGGACGGCACCGCGCGGGTCGCCGACCGCGACGCCTACAAGCTGGTCGTCAAGCCGAAGCAGTCCGGTTCGACGGTCGGTGCCGTCACCGTGGCGGTGGACGCCGAGACCGGGATGCCGCTGAAGTTCACCCTGGTTCCCGCGAGCGGCGGCTCGGCCGTCGTCGACGCCGGCTTCACCAAGGTCGACTTCTCCCGGCCGGCCGCCTCCACCTTCGACTTCACCCCGCCCGAGGGCGCGAAGGTCACCGAGGAGAAGGATGCCGGCAAGGACTTCGGCAAGGGCTTCGGCAAGGACTTCGAGAAGGACCTCGAGAAGCACGCCCCGAAGTCCGGGAAGGACCTCGGCCGGGACGGCGACGGCATGAAGACCATCGGCGAGGGCTGGAACGCGATCGCGACCTTCGACACCGGCGGCGAGGGCGTTCCCTCCGGCGGCGGGGGCGACCTCGGCGGGTTCGTCGACTCGCTCGGCGACAAGGTCACCGGCGAGTTCGGCTCGGGCACGGTCTTCTCCACCCGCCTGATCAACGCCCTCGTCACCGACGACGGCCAGGTCTACGTCGGTGCGGTCACCAAGGACGCGCTGGTGAAGGCGGCCGACGCCGGCAAGTGACTCCCCTCGCGCGCCGGGGGAACCGGCAGCGCGCGGCCGGGGCCGTCAAGGGACGATGAGGCGGAGGGCGGAGCGTCCGCCGCGGAGCCGGTCGTCGCCACCCGCGCGCTCACGAAGCGCTCCCGCGGCGGCCGGCTCCCCGCCGGCCGTCCGGACCCGGCGGCCCCGGCGGGCGGCGCCTTCGGCTTCCCGGTCCCTACGGCTCCGGCACGGCCACCGCCGTCCGCATGCGGCCGGGGTCGCTCCAGCCGGCCTGGCCGTCCCGGCCCTGGCGGTCGGGGCGTCGCTGCTCCTGCCGGGCGCTCACTCCTCGTACAGGAACCGCGCGAACGGGGCCTCCTGGGCGAAGAACGTCTTGGCCCGGGCCAGCGCCTCGCTGTCGGCCAGCACGTCACCGGGCTTGCTGCCGTTGCCGAGCAGCACCCCGCCGAACCGCATGCCCATGTACGCGGCCGAGTTGTGCAGCGTCCCGATCAGCGGGTCGGCGACGACCTGCTCCTCGTGCGCGAGGGCGGTCACGCCCCACAGCGTCCGTCCGGCCAGGGTCTGCTTGAAGTCCAGGCCGGGCGTGCGCAGCCAGCCCGACCAGTGGTCCAGGTAGCGCTTGGTCTGCGCGGAGACCGAGTACCAGTAGAGGGGCGACACGATCACGATGTCGGTCGCCGCGAGCGTGGCGTCGAGCAGCAGGGCCACGTTGCCCTCGGTCGGGCGGACGTGGTCGCTGTCGTGCCGCAGGTCCTCGAAGTCCGGCAGGGGGTGGGTGCCGAGGTCGAGCCACTGCTGCTCGGCGTCCGCGGGCAGCTGCTCGGCGGCCCGGCGGGCCAGGAGCTCGGAGTTGCCGTCGGAGCGGGCACTGCCCAGGACGAAAAGGAAGCGGCGGGTCATGGCGTCCCCCTGATGGATGGGCGTAGGTCAAATGCAGGCGCATGCATCTACACGCGCCTGCATCATATGCGCGCGCAAGTAAATCCGCCAGGGGTGGTGTTCAGCGCGGGGTCCGGGTCTCCGCCTCCCGGGCCACGGCCAGCAGCAGCGCTTCCCGTCCGTGCGGTGCGACCAGCTGCAGCCCGGCCGGGCAGCCGTCCCCGCCGAACCCGGCGGGCAGGCTCAGCGCCGGATGCCCGCTGAGGTTGAACGCCCAGGTGAGGGAGGTGGAGTAGCGGTCCCCGGGGCCGTCGTGGCCGTGCGGCGCCGTGGGCGCGGTGGGGGTGAGCAACAGCTCGGCGTCCCCGAACAGCCCGGCCAGCCGCCGGTCGTTCAGCGCCCGCACCCGGTGGGCCTCGTCGAGCCCGGCTCCCGCACCCTCCGCCGGCCGCCCGGCCCCGGCCGCCCGCAGCGCGAGCCACGCCGGCCCGGGATCGGCGAGCTCCACCGGCACACGCGGCCGGACGAGCCGGACGACACCCGCGGCCACGAGCCGCTCCACGGCCGCCCGGGCCAGGGCGACCGGCCCGGGGTCGGGCGCGGCGAACCCCAGGTCGGGGGACCAGACGGCGGGGACGGGCAGGGCGGTCGCGGGCGGTGGCGGTTCCCCCGAGACCACCCGCCACCACAGGGCGGCGTCCGACGCCGAGCGGGCGAGCACGCCGGGGGCGGCGAGCCCCGTACGGTCGGCGGTGGGCAGCCGTCCGTTCGTCGCCTTCAGTCCGAGGACCCCGCACCACGCCGCCGGGATCCGCACCGATCCGGCCCCGTCGGCGCCGGTCGCCAGCGGTACGAGTCCGGCCGCGACCGCCACGGCGGCCCCGGCCGAGGAGCCTCCGGGGGTCCGGTCGGCCCGCCACGGGTTCACCGTCCGCCCCCGGGCCCCGAGCCCCCAGGTCTGCCACGCCGTCCCCGGCCCCGGCACGGAGGTGGCCCCCACGACCACGCACCCGGCTTCCACCAGCGCCCCCGCGGACCTCAGGCCGTACCGGCCCTTCACGGCGACGGGCACCCCGGCGAGGAGGAGGGGCTCGTCGTTCGGGCCGCGGCCGGGGCGGCCGGAGGCTTGCGGGAGGCCCTCGTCCAGGAGCGCGTCCACCTCCGCCGCCCGGCGCCGTGCCTCCGCGGGCCAGACCTCCAGGAACGCGCACAGGTCCGGCTCCGCCCGGTCGATCCGGTGCAGGGCGGCCGCGGTGACGTCGGCCGCGCGCAGGCGCCGGGAGCGTACGGCCGCCGCGACGAGCGTGGCGGACGGGGGCGGCGCCGTCAGCGTGCCGCTCCGGTCAGGCGGGCCAGGGCCTCCGTCTCACGGGGCGGCCCGGCCGGCTCGCCCAGCCGCCAGGACGTCACCCACGGCACGCGGTACACGTCGATCACCGACTCCAGGAACCTGACGCGCTGGGCGAGCGGGCGCGGCAGCCGCCCCGGGGCGTCGGCCACGAGGACGACTGCGTCGAGGTCGAGCCCGGGCGGCGCCTGACCGCGCCGGAAGGTCTCCACGGCCGCGGCGACCGCGGCCAGACCGGTCGCGTGCGTCCGGGCGACCAGCAGCACCGAGCGCGGGGCGCCCGCACCGGGCCAGGAGCGGCCGCTGTCGTGCCCGCCGTAGACCGCGGCGAGGGTGGAGACCCCCGCGCCGCCGTGCGTGCCGACCCACGAGAAGGCCCGTGGCGCGGCACGGTCGAGCGCGTGCCCCGGCGCTCCCGGACCGGGCGCGGCCACCGGGCCGCGCAACCAGATCTCCGGCCCCTGCCGCCCTGTCTGCATGCCCCGCTCCTCCCTCGTGTGTTCGGTGCCCGCCCCCCGCGGAACGATCCCCTCCGGCGGGCGTTGTCCTTGGGACGAGCCTGTGACACCGCGGTGACGTGAGAAGCGTGGGCGAGCGGACACACTCGACAGTAGGTGTACGACGCCGAGTGAGGGGACGATGTCTCGACTCAGCCGCGAGAAGAAGCGGGAACACAAGCAGGCCGTGCGCGCGGCGACCCCGGCGGCGCCGATCGAGGTCCACGTCCCCCGGGCGGGCACGGACTCCCCGGCGGGTCCGGGCGGGGCGTCCGACGGCGCGTCGGTCGGCGGGGTCCCGGTCTTCGCGGCCCCCGGCGAGGAGATCCAGCGGGCCGTCCTCGCCCGCCTGCACCACATCGCCCTGGCGACCGGGCACCCCGTGCTGGCCACGGTGGACGACGAGCGCATCGGCTACGTCGTCCCGCTGCGGGTCGACCCGGACGGCTCCAGTCACTTCACCTCCGAACCGGTCCCCAAGGCGCCCGGACCGCAGGCGCCTCCTCCCGGCGCTCCCGAGCGGCAGGGTCCGGTCCTCGGAGCCGCCGTGCAGCGGCAGCATCCTGCTCCGGGCGTTCCCGGTGTTCCCGGCGCCCCCGAGCCGCGGCAGTCCGATCCCGCGGTGCGCGAGCCGCAGCGGCCTGCTCCCGGTGCGTCCGAGCCGCCGCGGCCCGGGCGGGAGGACAGCGCCACACACGTCCTGCGTCCCGCGCCGGAGCGGGGCGCCGCCCCGACGTTCCCGCTGCGGGCGGTGCCCGAGCCGCAGCCCGCCGGTGAGCCCGTCCCGACCTTCGCACTGCGCGCCGTCCGGGACGACGCGCCCCCGGTCCCGCCGGCGCCCCCCGGCACCGTCGCACCCCCGACCGGCTCCTTCGGCCCGCCCCCGGCCATGGAGGTCAGGCCGCTGCCCGGGCCGGAGGACGCCCCGGCACGGCGGCCCGCCCCGGTGCCCGAGGCCGCCCTGCTCGCGGCCGACCCCGACCCCAAGCCCACCCCGCCGCGCGGCTTCGACGCCGTCGCGGAGGCCGTGCTCGGGGACGAGCCCCTCACCGCCCCGGGCGACCCGACCGCCCCCGCGCTGCTCGCGGAGCCGGTCGTGCGGATCAACGAGGCGGTGAAGGAGGGCCGGCTCGACGCGGCCGCCGAACTGGCCGAGCAGACCGTCACCCGGGCGTCCGGCACGCTCGGGCCGGAGCACCCCGAGGTGCTCCGGCTGCGCGAACTCGGCGCGTACATCTCCTACTTGGCGGGCGATCCGCTCCGGGCCTTCCGGATGTCGCTGGACCTGGCCGGCGCCCGTCGCCGCACCGGTGACGCGGAGGGTGCCTACGGCAACGTGCGCAGCGCCGCGACCGCCTGGCGGGCGGTGCGCGACGCGGCGACCGGGCTGGAGCTGGGGCACGAGCTGATCGCCCTGTGGACCGAACTCGCCGCCGAGGGCGGTGCGGCCGCGGAGGAGATCGAGGAACTGGAGTCCGCCCGCGCCCGCATGGGCCGCCTCACCGCACGCGCCGGCGGCGCCTAGGCGGACGGGGCCGGGCCGGGACCGCTACTCGGACAGCTCCCACACCGCGTACGCGAGGGCGTCGCTGTTGCGGTTCAGGGCGGTGTCGTTGATGTTGGCGGTGGTGTCGCAGGAGGAGTGGTAGCAGCGGTCGAAGGCCCGGCCCGCCGTGCCGCCCCACTTGGCCGCCTGCGCCGAGGTCATCGTCCGGCTCGCCCCGGTGAACAGCCCGCCCACCGGCACGCCCGCGCTCTTGAAGGGCGCGTGGTCGGAGCGGCCGTCGCCCTCGGTCTCGATCTCGGTGGGGACGCCGATGCCGGTGAAGTAGTCCTTGAAGGTCTTCTCGATCGCCGGGTCGTCGTCGTAGACGAAGTAGCCCGGGTTCGGGGAGCCGATCATGTCGAAGTTCAGGTAGGCGCTGATCCGTGAACGGTCGCCGCTGGTGAGCCGGTTGACGTAGTAGCGGGAGCCGACGAGGCCGAGTTCCTCGGCGCCCCACCAGGCGAACCGCAGGTGCTTGGTGGGCTTGTACTGGGCCCGGGACACGGCGAGCGCGGTCTCCAGCACGGCGGCCGAGCCCGAGCCGTTGTCGTTGATGCCGGGACCGGAGGAGACGCTGTCGAGGTGCGAGCCGGCCATCACGACCTGATTCGTGTCACCGCCGGGCCAGTCGGCGACGAGGTTGTAGCCGGTGCGGCCGGAGGCGGTGAACTGCTGGACGGAGGTGGTGTACCCGGCCGCGTCCAGCTTGGCCTTGATGTAGTCCAGGGAGGCCTTGTAGCCGGTCCGGCCGTGCGCGCGGTTGCCGCCGTTGGCGGTGGCTATGGACTGCAGCTGGGACAGGTGCGTCTTGACGTTCGCCACCGGTATGTCGGGCGCGGCCGCCGCTCCGGAGGGAGCGGAGGACGCGGCGCCGGCCACGGCACCGCCGGTCAGGAGCATGGCGGTCGCCATGCCGCCCGCGGCGACGGTGCGCGCGGAAACGGAGAGCTTCATGTGGGGACTCCGGATTCCGTCGGGAAGCCGTGGGGTGTCCACGGGCAGCCCGGAGTGAATGGGGTGCCCAGATGGTGAAGCTGGTACTGACTTTCCGTCAAGGCTGCGAATCGGCCACCGAGTTGGAGATGACGGTCTCGTCAACCGGTCAAGAAAGGGGAGGAGTTGGGAGTCACTGCACGCAGAACTCGTTCCCCTCCGGGTCCGCCATCAGGACCCACTCGCCGCCCTGCTCCTTCACCCGCCGCAGCACGCTCGCCCCCAGCTCCTCCAGCCGCGCGACCTCCTCCTCGCGCCGCCCCCGGCCCGGGTGCAGGTCGAGGTGGAGGCGGTTCTTGACCGTCTTGGCCTCCGGTACCCGCTGGAACAGCAGCCGCCGCCCCAGCCCGGTACCGCTCTCCTCCTCCACCGGGTCCCCGGGGTGGCGCACGGCGACCAGGTCCCGGAAGGCCCGGCGGCCGTGGAAGGAGACCGTGGCCTCCTCGGGCAGGGCGCCGAATCCGAGCAGCTTCTCGATGAGGGCGCTGTTGTCCTCGATCTCGTAGTGCAGGGCGGCGGCCCAGAAGTCGGCCTGCGCCTGCGGGTTCCCGGCGTCGATGACGACCTTGAAATGGACGGGGGTCGGGGCCGGGGTTTCCGGAGTCTGCGTCATGTAACCACTTATACTGGTGAGGTGAGCGAACGCGCTGCCGAATCGCCGGAACCGTCCCACGGCCTGACCCTGGTCACGGCTCAGGGCAAGCCCTTCCGCTTCGATCCCGGCGCCCTGTGCCTGGAACTGCTCACCACCGGCGGCCCCGGTGCCTTCGCCCGCTGGGAGGTGCTGCACGAGCCCGCCGACCTGATCGCCTGGGCCGCGCGCAGCCGGCTGCCCGACGGGCTGGATCTCACCGTCTCCGCCGAGGAGCTCCGGCGCGCCCGCGCCCTGCGCGACGCGCTGTTCCTGTTCACCGCCGACCGCGCGCACGGCCGCCCGCCGCGCGGCACCCACGTGGACGCCGTCAACGCGGCGGCGGCCGCGCCCCCGCTCGTCGCCCGCATGACACCGGACGGCCGGCACGCCTGGGCTCCCGGCGCCACCGGTACCGGTCTGCTGTCGACCGTCGCGCGGGACGCCGTCGCCCTGTTCACGGGGCCGCACGCCGGCCGTGTGCGCGAGTGCGGCGCCCACGACTGCCGTCTGCTCTTCGTCGACACCTCCCGCCCGGGCCGCCGCCGCTGGTGCGCGATGGAGCACTGCGGCAACCGCCACAAGGTCCGGGCGCACCGCGCCCGCCGCGCGCCCGCGACGCCGTAGTCGCGGCACCTCCCCCGGGGCGTGCGCCGCAGGCCGCCGTCCTGGCCCCCGCTGCGCCTACGACGCCGTGGGCGCGGTGTCCCCGGCGGCGCGGGCGTCGTAGGCGGTGCGGGCCGCGGCGATCTCGTCCTGGTGCTGTTCCGTCCAGGTCACCAGGGACTGGATGGTGCTGTGCAGCGTCCTGCCGAGCGAGGTCAGCTCGTACTCGACGCGCGGCGGCACCACCGGGTGGACCGTGCGCTCCACCAGGCCGTCCCGCTCCAGCGACCGCAGCGTGACGGTGAGCATGCGCTGGCTGACCCCGTCGATCTCCCGGCGCAGCTCCGTGAAGCGCAGCCGCCGGTTCTCCAGCAGCGCGATGACGAGCAGCGACCACTTGTCGGCGATCCGGTCGAGGATCTGCCGGACCTGGCAGTCCTCCCGGGTGTCCCACTGGAAGGGGTCCGCGTCGCCGTAGTCCACGGTGCTCGCGCAGTTACTCGGTGACTTCGAAGTGCCTTCTTCCATGTCTGCCGATGCTGCCGCAGGGTGGTCCTGGTTACAAGAGGGAACCGACCCTCGCTTGCGTAACCGGTCTCCAGCGGAGGAGTGTGGATTCATGGGCACGCGGGCCTGGGCGCTGCTGCTCGTCCTGTGCGGAACGATCTTCCTCGAAGGCATCGACGTCGCGATGATGGCGGTGGCGGTACCCGCCGTCCGCTCCGACCTCGGCCTGACCACCGGCACCGCGGCCTGGGTGATGAGCGCCTACGTCCTCGGCTACGCCGGCTTCACCCTGCTCGGCGGCCGGGCCGCCGACCTGCTCGGCCGGCGGCGGATGTTCCTGCTGTGGCTGACCGTCTTCCTCGCCTTCTCGGGGCTCGGCGGCTTCGCGACCGAGGGCTGGATGCTGATCGTCGCCCGGTTCGTCACGGGCGTCGCCGCCGCCTTCATGACCCCGGCCGCGCTCTCCCTGATCACCACCTCCTACGCGGAGGGACCCAAGCGCAACAAGGCCCTGCTGATCTTCGCCGGGACCGGCGCGGCCGGGTTCTCCCTCGGCCTGGTGATCGGCGGACTGCTCACCGAGCTGGGCTGGCGCTGGGTGTTCTTCGCACCCGTGCTGCTGGCCGCGGCCCTGCTCGCCGCGGCCGTCCGCCTGATTCCCCGGCGCGACGCTCCGCCCTCCCGCCGGCGCCCCTTCGACCTGCCCGGCGCGGCCACCGCCGCGGGCGCCATGCTGCTCGCCGCCTACACCGTCGTGCGCCTGGAGCACGGACTGCACCAGTGGCCGCTCACCCTCGCCACGGGCCTCGCGGCGCTGCTCCTGGCCGCCGCCTTCGTCGTGGTCGAACGCCGCTGCCCCGATCCGCTGGTCCGCCTGGGCATCCTGCGCCAGGGCCCGGTCGTGCGGGCCGACCTGGGAGCGCTGCTGTTCCTCGGCGCGTTCTTCGGCTTCCAGTTCGTCGTCACGCTCTACCTGCAGGAGCTGCGCGGCTGGTCGTCCATGGAGACCGCCCTCGCTCTGCTGGTCATGGGCATCGACGCCGTCCTCGCCCCGACCCTCACCCCGCGGCTGGTCGCCCGCTTCGGCAACGCCCGGGTGATCGTCGGCGGGTTCGCCCTGGCGGTGGCCGCCTACGCGCTGTTCCTGCCGGTCGGCATGGACTGGTCCTACGCCATGATGTTCCCGACGCTCTTCCTGTCGGGCCTCGCCTTCGCCCTGGCCTACGGTCCGCTGACCATCGCCGCGACGGACGGGGTGGGCGAGTCGGAGCAGGGCCTGGCGGGCGGGCTGCTCACCACGGCGACGCAGTTCGGCTCCGCCGTCGGCATCTCCGCGGTGACGGCCGTCTACGGCCTGGCCTCCACCGGGTCCGGCCCCGAGGAGACGCTCTCGGCCTTCCGCGCGGCGCTGTCCGTGCCGGTCGTCCTGGTGGCGCTGGGCGCGCTGATCTCCCTGGTGAGCGCCCGCGAGGCGCGGCGGGCGGTGCGCAACGCGTCCCAGGTGAGCAGCGCGAGCGCCAGCCACACCAGCGTGAACCCGGCCCAGCGCTCCGGCGGCATCTCCTCGTGGAAGTAGAGGATCCCGAGCAGGAACTGGAAGACCGGCGTCATGTACTGCAGGAGCCCGATGGTGGACAGCGGGATGCGGATGGCGGCGGCGCCGAAGCAGACCAGCGGGAGCGCGGTGACGATGCCGGCCGAGGCGAGCAGCGCCGCGTGCCCCGCGCCCTCGGCGGCGAAGGTGGACTCGCCCTGTGCGCCCAGCCACATCAGGAAGGCGAGCGCGGGCAGGAACTGGATCGCGGTCTCGGCGGCGAGCGACTCCACGCCGCCGAGGTTCACCTTCTTCTTCACCAGGCCGTACGTGGCGAAGGAGAAGGCCAGCGCCAGCGAGATCCACGGGGGCCGGCCGTAGCCGACGGTCAGCACGACCACCGCGGCGCAGCCGGTCGCGACGGCCGCCCACTGCACGGGCCGCAACCGCTCCTTCAGCAGCAGCACGCCGATCGCGATGGTGACCAGCGGGTTGATGAAGTACCCGAGTGAGGCCTCCACGACGTGGCCGGAGTTCACGGACCAGATGTACAGGCCCCAGTTGACCGTGATGACGGCGGCGGCGACCGTGACCAGCCCGAGCTTGCGCGGCTGCCGCAGCAGTTCGCCCGCCCAGGCCCAGCGGCGCAGCACGAGCAGCGCGGCCCCGACGAAGACCAGCGACCACACCATCCGGTGGGCGAGGATCTCCACCGCGCCGGCGGGCTTCAGCAGGGGCCAGAACAGGGGCACCAGGCCCCACATCCCGTAGGCCGCGAAGCCGTTCAGCAGTCCTATGTGCCGCTCACCCCTCGGCTTGCCGGTCACGGGCCCCTCCTTCGCGCCTTGCCGTGTGTCCGCGTGGACGACGGTAACGCCGGGTACCCCCGGCTGTCATGCCCGTATCGCCATACGGTCATGACAGTCCCGGGGGTGCGGCGGTGGCGGGTCCGCGAGGACGGCGACGGGGTTCCGGAGTCAGCCCCTGAGGGCCGCGGCGACGGCCTCGGAGAGCGGAGTGGTCGGGCGGCCGATCAGCCGGGACAGGTCCCCGCCGGGGACGACCAGCTCGCCCTTCTCGATGGAGACGTCGACGCCCGCGAGGATCCGCGCGAAGGGCTCGGGCACGCCCGCGCCGGTCAGGACGGCGACCAGGGTCTCGGGGGAGACGGCGTCGTAGGCGATGTCCTTCCCGGTCTGCCGGCTCAGCTCGGCCGCGTACTCGGCGAAGCTCCACGCGGTGTCGCCGCCCAGCTCGTACGCCGTGTTCTCGTGCCCCTCGCCGGTCAGCACGGCGACGGCGGCGGCGGCGTAGTCGGCCCGGGAGGCGGAGGAGACCCTGCCGTCACCGGCGGCGGCGACGACCGCGTCGTGCGCCAGCACCGGGGCGAGGTTCTCGGTGTAGTTCTCGTGGTACCAGCCGTTGCGCAGCAGCGTGTAGGGCACGCCCGACTCGACCAGGACCTTCTCGGTGCCCCGGTGGTCGTCGGCGAGCGCGGCGGTCAGGCCGCTGGGGGCGCTGGTGTAGGCGAGCAGCGCCACACCGGCCGCCTCGGCCGCCTCGATGACGACCGTGTGCTGCTGCACCCGGCCCTTGTCGAACTCGTTGCCCGACACCAGCAGCACCTTGTCGCCGGCCGCGAACAGGCCGCCGAAGGACGCCGGGTCGTTGTAGTCGGCCGTGGCGATCCGCACGCCGCGCTCCGCCAGGCCGGCGGCCTTCTCCGGGGTGCGCACGACGGCGGTGATCCGCCCGGCGGGGACCTTCTCCAGCAGCTGCTCCACGACGTGGCGGCCGAGGTGTCCGGTGGCTCCGGTGACGACGATGCTCATGGGATGACTCTCCTTGTGGGGTGCGATGGCACTAACCATAGGAGTGGCGCTAACCGTGGGAAAGTACCCACTTTGAAGTAAGGTACGGGCATGCCAGTAAGTGACCGGGGGAACGAGGCCCTCTGCCCGCACCGGCTCGTCCTGGAGCACGTCACCAGCCGCTGGGGCGTGCTCGTGCTGATCGAGCTCCTGGAGCGCTCGCACCGGTTCAGTGAACTGCGCCGCGCCGTCGGCGCCACCGGGGGCCGTGCGGTCAGCGAGAAGATGCTCACCCAGACCCTGCAGACCCTGGAGCGCGACGGGCTGGTCCACCGCGACGCCCGGCCGGTCATCCCCCCGCGCGTCGACTACTCCCTCACCCACCTCGGCCGCGAGGCCGCCGAGCAGGTCCGCGCCCTCGCCCGGTGGACGCACCGGCGCATGGACGACGTGGAGCAGGCCCGCCGCACCTACGACGAGGCCCGGGCCGCTCTGTAGCGGTCCCGGGCCTCGCGGTGCTCCTGTGCGGTCAGTGCTCCTGTATGGTCAGCCGACGACCGTCCAGGTGTCGCCGCCGGCCAGCAGGGCGGCCAGGTCGCCCTTGCCGTGCTGTTCGACGGCCTTCTCGAGCTGGTCGGCCATCTGCGTGTCGTAGACGGGCCGGTCGACCGAGCGGAACACGCCGATCGGGGTGTGGTGCAGGGTGTCGGGGTCGGCCAGCCGGGACAGCGCGAACGCCGTGGTCGGGGAGGGCGCGTGCGCGTCGTGGACCAGGATCTGGCTCTCGTTGCCGGGCGTCACCGCCACCACCCGCAGGTCCCCGGTGAGCTGGTCCCGCACGACGCCCTTGGAGCCGTCGGTGCCGAAGCGGATCGGCTTGCCGTGCTCCAGGCGGATCACCGCTTCCTCGGCCTGTTGCTTGTCCTTCAGGACCTCGAAGGCGCCGTCGTTGAAGATGTTGCAGTTCTGGTAGATCTCGATCAGGGCGGTGCCCTGGTGGGCGGCGGCCTGGCGCAGCACCTCGGT
>NZ_JBIAOK010000009.1:0-150768 GCF_042878735.1 Streptomyces sp. NPDC003456 | reverse complement strand
TTTTCAAAGGAACCTCGACCATCGGTTGTCCGATGGACGGGGTATCAACATATCTGGCGTTGACTTTTGGCACGCTGTTGAGTTCTCAAGGAACGGTCGCTTCCTTTGTACTCACCCTCTCGGGCTTTCCTCCGGGCGCTTCCCTTCGGTCTTGCGTTTCCGACTCTATCAGATCCTTTTCGATCCGATTCCCTGTCGGCGGGATTTGCCATCGGCCCCGGGCTTTCGCTCGTCGGCCTTTCGACATTCACTACGTTAGCCGATTCCCCGTCCAACTCATAATCGAGTCTTTCGGCGCCGAATTCAGACATGCAAGCACGTCGAATTCGCCCCTGCTGAGGGGGAGTCGCTAGGTAGTTGGTTTGGCCGCTTCGGCTCCGGGCGATCGCCCTGTCCGGCTCAAGCGGCTCGGACTACCTTACGCACCCTCCAGGGGCGAGTCAACTTCGGCGCCGCCTCGGGACATGGGCCCGGTAGGGGCTCACCGTCGGGTCGTCGGCGATCCAGAAGCGCCAGGGGTGGACGGCCCCTTCACCGGAGACTCCGGTGCGCGGTCCGTTGCGTACCTGGTGGGAGGGGACCGGGGCGCCGGTCAGGATGCGGAGCGGGGTGTCCCCGGTGGTGCAGGCGTCCGTGCCGTCGAGGGAGCGGTCCACGTCCAGGGCCGTCGCGAGCCGGGCGGGGCCTTTGGCCAGTTCCTTGTCGTTGCGGGCCGAGAGCCGACGGGTGCGGGCGAGCTCGGCGCCCTCGACGATCTCGCCGGCGCGCAGCAGGACCGCGCTCGACCTGCCCTCGGGGCCGCACACCAGGTTCATGCAGAACCACATGCCGTAGGTGAAGTAGACGTACACGTGACCGGGCGGGCCGAACATCACCGCGTTGCGGGCCGTGCGGCCGCGGTAGGCGTGGGAGCCGGGGTCGTTCTCACCGTCGTACGCCTCCACCTCTGTGAGGCGGAGGGCGATCGGGCCGTCCGGGGTGTCGCGGACGAGGATGCGGCCGAGCAGGTCGGGGGCGACCTCGAGGACGGGCCGGTCGAAGAACTCCCTGGGCAGGGGCGTACGGTCGGGGCTCGCGATCATGCCGTCCGAGGGTACTGGAGGCGGGCCCGGCCACGGGGTGGCCGTCGGCACCGGCTCTTGCCAGGGTGGGACATGGAACCGGCCGTGGCCGGAGAGCGTTTGTAGGGATCAAGGATCCACCCGTAGTGGGCGAGAGGGAGAGACATGGCGTTCAAGAAGCTGCTCGCGAGCCTGGGGGCCGGCGGGGCTTCGGTCGAGACGGTGCTGCACGAGGTCAACGTCGTCCCGGGCGGTGTCGTCCAGGGTGAGGTGCGTATCCAGGGCGGGTCCGTCAACCAGCAGATCGAGGGGCTCTCGGTCGGGCTGCAGGCCAAGGTCGAGGTCGAGAGCGGCGACCAGGAGTACAAGCAGGACATCGAGTTCACGAAGTCGCGGCTGGGCGGTGCGTTCGAGCTCCAGGCGAACGCGGTGCACGCGGTGCAGTTCGGGCTGGAGATCCCGTGGGAGACGCCGATCACGACGATCGACGGGCAGACGCTGCGGGGCATGAACATCGGTGTCACGACCGAGCTGGAGATCGCGCGTGCCGTGGACTCCGGTGACCTGGACCCGATCAACGTGCACCCGCTGCCGGCGCAGAAGGCGATCCTGGACGCGTTCATCCAGCTCGGCTTCCGCTTCAAGAACGCCGACCTGGAGCGCGGTGTCATCCGGGGCACGCGGCAGAAGCTGCCGTTCTACCAGGAGATCGAGTTCTACCCGCCGCAGCAGTACCGGGGGCTGAACCAGGTCGAGCTGAGCTTCGTGGCCGATCAGCACGCCATGGACGTGGTGCTCGAGATGGACAAGAGGCCGGGGCTGTTCAGCGAGGGCAGCGACACCTTCCGTTCCTTCCAGGTGGGTCTGCACGACTACCAGGGGACCGACTGGGCGGCGTACCTCAACCAGTGGCTCTCCGAGGTGGGCAGCAAGCGCAACTGGTTCTAGGGCAGGTTCTAGGCTCGGACGGACACGCACAACCGATCCAGGAGGTACCGAGGTGACCGAGCTCAAGCGGCGGCCGCTCCCCCACGACTTCCATCCGCCCGTGCCGTCGTTCACGGTGACGAGCGAGGACGTCCGTGAGGGCGCCACGCTCAAGGACGCTCAGGTCCAAGCGGCCGGCAACACCTCTCCGCAGCTGCGGTGGGAGGGCTTCCCGCCCGGGACCAAGAGCTTCGCCGTCACCTGCTACGACCCGGACGCCCCGACGGGCAGCGGGTTCTGGCACTGGGTGCTGTTCGACATCCCGGTGTCGGTGACGGAGCTGCCGGCGGGTGCGGGCGGCGGCACGTTCGAAGGGCTTCCCGAGGGGGCCGTGCACGCCCGTAACGACTACGGGAGCAAGGACTTCGGCGGGGCCGCGCCGCCGCCCGGTGACGGGCCGCACCGCTACGTGTTCACGGTGTACGCCGTGGACCAGGAGAAGCTGGGGCCGGACGCGGACGCATCGCCGGCCGTCGTCGGTTTCAACCTGCGGTTCCACACGATCGGGCGGGCCCAGCTGATCGGTGAGTACGAGGTGCCCGCCGAGGGCTGAGCCCCGCTTCCGCGCCATCCCGGCGTTCATACGACGTTTGCCCGCTCCTGGTATTGGAATTGATCAGGAGCGGGCATTTTCTTGTTGCCGGGGGTCGCGGGGGTCACCCCCCGTGGGAGCAGCAGATATTGCGTTGTCCATCTCGGCGTGCCCGGCCAGAGTTGATCCCAGCCCGCCAGGGGGTGGGCCGGTGCACACGGGAGGTGGGCTGGTATGCGGGACACGCTGGTACTGAACGCGAGCTTCGAGCCGTTGTCGACGGTGACGCTGAACCGAGCCGTCGTTCTGGTGCTTCAGGACAAGGCCGTCGTCGAGCAGGCCCACCCCGAACTGCGGATGCGGGGAGCGGCGGTCGACATACCCGCGCCTCGGGTGATCAGGCTCTGCCAGTACGTACGGGTGCCGTTCCGAAGACGTGCTCCGTGGTCGCGGCGGGGTGTGCTGGTGCGGGACCGGCACAGGTGCGCGTACTGCGGGCGGCGGGCGACGACCGTGGACCACGTGGTGCCGCGCTCGCAGGGCGGGCAGGACACCTGGCTGAACACGGTGGCCTCCTGCGCGGTGGACAACCACCGTAAGGCGAACCGGACTCCGGAGGAGGCGGGGATGCCGCTGCTGCGGCAGCCGTTCGAGCCGACGCCGGCCGACGCGATGCTGCTGGCGCTGGGGCAGGACGACTTCGACGCGCTGCCGGAGTGGCTGGCTCAGCCCGCGGCGTAGCCGTCACAGGAGAGGGGGCCCGCTTCACGGGAAGCGGGCCCCCTCTCCTGTGGGTGCCGGGTTCAGTCGATGTACGGCTTCTCGCGGCGTTCCTGGGTGGGGACGCTGCCGGCGGACGCGCCCCCGTTGCCGCCGGAACCTCCGCCGATGTTGCCGAAGTTGCCCATGGCGCCGGACAGGCCCTTGAGGGCGTCGCCGATCTCGCTGGGGACGATCCAGAGCTTGTTGGCGTCGCCCTCGGCGATCTTCGGGAGCATCTGCAGGTACTGGTAGGAGAGCAGCTTCTGGTCGGGGTCGCCGGCGTGGATGGCCTCGAAGACCGTGCGGACGGCCTGGGCCTCGCCCTCGGCGCGCAGGGCGGCGGCCTTGGCCTCACCCTCGGCGCGCAGGATCTGGGACTGCTTCTCGCCCTCGGCGCGCAGGATCTCCGACTGGCGGACGCCTTCGGCCTGGAGGATCGCGGCGCGCTTGTCGCGGTCGGCGCGCATCTGCTTCTCCATCGAGTCCTGGATGGAGGTGGGCGGCTCGATCGCCTTGAGTTCCACGCGGTTGACGCGGATGCCCCACTTGCCGGTGGCCTCGTCGAGGACGCCGCGCAGGGCCGCGTTGATCTCCTCGCGGGAGGTCAGGGTCCGCTCCAGGTCCATGCCGCCGATGATGTTGCGGAGCGTGGTGACGGTGAGCTGCTCGATCGCCTGGATGTAGCTGGCGACTTCGTAGGTCGCGGCGCGGGCGTCGGTCACCTGGTAGTAGATGACGGTGTCGATGTTGACGACCAGGTTGTCCTGGGTGATCACCGGCTGGGGCGGGAACGGGACGACCTGCTCCCGCAGGTCGATGCGGTTGCGGATGGTGTCGATGAACGGGACGACGATGTTGAGGCCCGCGTTGAGTGTCCGCGTGTAGCGGCCGAAGCGCTCGACGATGGCCGCGCTGGCCTGCGGGATGACTTGGATCGTCTTGATCAGGGCGATGAAGACCAACACCACCAGAATGATCAGGACGATGATGACCGGTTCCATCGTCGTTCCCCGTACCCTTCTCCGCCTCGGCGCCTTCGGAAGATCCTTGGTTGATCTTGCTGGTCGAGTCTGACAGACCGTCGCGTAGCTCGCGAGGAGTTCTCACCAGTTGCGTCGTGCGAGGTCATATGACGACGGCGGTGGCTCCCTCGATGTCCACGACGTCCACTTCCTGGCCCACTTCGTAGGCGCGGCCGGTGTCGAGGGCGCGGGCCGACCAGACCTCGCCGGCGAGCTTGATCCGGCCGCCGGAGGCGTCGACGCGTTCCAGGACGACGGCTTGCCGGCCTTTCAACGCGTCCACCCCGGAGGCGAATTGGGGCCGTTGTGCGCGGTGCCGGTTCGCGATGGGGCGTACGACGGCGATGCCCGCGGTCGAGACGACGGCGAAGACGACGACCTGGGCGACGGCTCCGCCGCCGAAGACGCCGGTGGTCAGTGCGGCGGCGACGGCGCCCACCGCGAGCATGCCGAGTTCGGGCATCGCGGTGACCACGAGCGCGATGCCGAGTGCCGTCGCGCCGATGAGCCACCACAGCCATGCGTCGATGTCCACGTGGTCATGGTAGGTCCGCGGGCCCGGTCGCCGACAGGGCGCCCGTGGTGAAATCCCGTTCCTGCCCGGTGATTTGCGCGGTGCGCGGGTACGTCAGGACAGCGGGAGGCCCTGGGCGGTCCAGCGCTCGCCGGACTGCTCGACGACGAGCGGGAGGCCGAAGCAGAGGGAGAGGTTGCGGGAGGTGAGCTCCAGCTCCAGCGGGCCGGCGGCGAGGACCTTGCCCTGGCGGATCATGAGGACGTGGGTGAAGCCCGGCGGGATCTCCTCGACGTGGTGGGTGACCATGAGCATCGAGGGGGCGATGGGGTCGCGGGCGAGGCGGCCGAGGCGGCGGACGAGGTCCTCGCGGCCGCCGAGGTCGAGGCCCGCGGCGGGCTCGTCGAGGAGGAGCAGCTCGGGGTCGGTCATCAGGGCGCGGGCGATGAGGGTGCGCTTGCGCTCGCCCTCGGAGAGGGTGCCGAAGCGGCGCTCCAGGTAGTCGCTCATGCCGAGCCGGTCGAGGAAGGCGCGGGCGCGCTGCTCGTCGATCTCCTCGTAGTCCTCGTTCCAGGTGGCGGTCATGCCGTACGCGGCGGTCAGGACCGTTTCGAGGACGGTCTGGCGCTTGGGGAGCTTCTCGGTCATGGCGATGCCGGCCATGCCGATGCGGGGGCGCAGCTCGAAGACGTCGGTGCCGGGGCGGCCGAGGGTCTCGCCGAGGATCGTGGCGGTGCCCGCGCTCGGGTAGAGGTAGGTGGAAGCGAGGTTCAGGAGGGTGGTCTTGCCGGCGCCGTTCGGGCCGAGGATGACCCAGCGCTCGCCCTCCTTGACCGACCAGGAGACCTGGTCCACCAGAGCCCGGCCCTCGCGGACCACGGATACGTCCTGAAGCTCCAGAACATCGCTCATGAGCGCGTTGTCTCCCCTTGCAGTGTGGCCGGTCTCGGCTGTCGCGTACGCCTGTGGCTCGGTCCGCCGCGCCGGTGGGCGCAGCCCTCCATGAAATCTACGCCACCGGCCGACCGGGGCATTGCCTCGGTCCGGTCCTTGAGGGGTCCTAGGGTGGAGGCATGCTTGCTGAACCACGTGCCGGGCGCCTCGCGGCTTGGGGAAACGCCCTTTTGGCCGGACTTGTCTCTCCGGATGACGCGGTGCTCGCCATCGTCGGCGAGGACGCGGTGCACCGGGTGGCGGGACTGCCGGACGAGTCGGGCCAGGTCGGGCTGACGCTCGCGCTGGGGCGGCTGCGCCGCCTCGGGGTGACCGGGTTGCGGGTGGCGCTGCCGGCGCCGGGGCATCCGCTGGGTCTGAGCGGGCCGCCGGAGTTCAACGCGCGGGCGCTGGAGGCCGAGGAGGCGGTGGTCTGCCACGGGGCGCCCTACGGGCTGGTGCCGGACGTGTACGAGGCCGGGCCCGAGCATGTGCGGGACGAGGTGGTGTGGCATGTGCTGCCCGTGCGGGAGGCTCCGCCGGCGGACGTGCCGTCGCTGGGTGAGGCCGAGCGGGAGCTGGCGGAGGCCCTGCGGGAGGCGACCGAGGTGCTGACGCGGCTGGACGTGGCCGGGTCGGGGCCGGTGGCCGAGGCGGCCGTCGACGCGTACCGGGCGCGGGCCGAGCGGGGGCGGGAGGTGCTGGCGCCGGGGTATCCGCCGCGCGCGGTGCGGGTGCTGGAGCTGGCGCAGCGGGTGGGGACGCTCATCTCCGTGGCGACCGAGGCCGGGCACGGCGGTGCGGTGAGCGCGTCGGAGATCGCGGCGCGGCGCGAGGCGCTGCGGCCGGTGGAGCGGACGGCCCGGCGGGCGCAGGTCGCGGCGTACAACTCCGTGGTGGAGGAGCGGGAACGGGGGGTTCGCTGACCCGGAGGGTGTCCGGCGCTCGGGGTTGCCGCCCGGGTGGGGTGGGTGTGCAGGACCGCGCGGCGGGGGTTCGTTGACCCTCCCGGGGGGTGTCCGACCCTCGCGGCTGCGCCCCGGTGGGGTGAGTGCGCAGACCGGCGCGGCGGGGTGCCTCCCCGGGCTCTTCGAGCAGGGGGTGCCCTCCGTGCTCGCCCGTGCGGACCCGGGCGGCCCGGGCATCGGCGGCGGAACCGGCCGGCCTCCCGGGTGGGGCCGGGAGGCCGGGGTCACCTCCGGCTCGGAGACGGAGGCGGTGCGTCAGTGGTTGACGGCGAGGTTGCCGAAGGCCGGGTTCAGGATGCCCACGACGTTCACGCTGTTGCCGGAGACGTTGACCGGCACGTGCACCGGGGCCTGGACGACGTTGCCCGAGCCGACGCCCGGGGAGCCCACGGCCTGGCCGTCGGCGTGCGCGCTGGTGGCGGAGGCCATGCCCGCGCCCGCGGCCAGCAGGCCACCCGTCACCATCGTCACGGCCGCTGCCTTCTTCAGGTTCTTCACTTCTGAGCCCTCCTAGCGATTGCCGCGGCAGGCGCCGCAGCACGCACTGGAGAACGGCGAGGATCCCCCGAGGATGCGCCATCCGGGGGACGTTCCCACGACAGTATGAATCTCAGTCCGGAACGCAACCGTCCGGGTCCTCGCGGAGGGAGCGTGTCACCCGGTCACCCCGTGGCGGACGGCCCACAGCGCCGCCTGGGTCCGGTCGGCCAGGTCGAGCTTCATGAGGATGTTCGAGACGTGGGTCTTGACGGTCTTCTCGGACAGGACGAGGGCGCGGGCGATCTCCCGGTTGGAGCGCCCGTCCGCTATCAGGCCGAGCACCTCGCGCTCCCGCTCGGTGAGGGAACCCGCCCTGCCCGGGCCGGAGTTGGCCTCCTCCTGGGAGAGCAGGGCGCCGGCCACCTCGGGCTGGAGGAGGATGTGCCCGGCGTGGACGGAGCGGATGGCACCGGCGAGCGCGTCGGGGTCGACGTCCTTGTAGACGTACCCGGCGGCGCCCGCGCGCAGGGCCGGGACGACCGTGCGCTGCTCGGTGAAGCTGGTGACGACGAGCACGCGCGCGGGGTTGTCGAGCTCGCGGAGTCTGCGCAGGGCGTCGACCCCGTCCATGCCCGGCATCTTGACGTCCATGAGGATGACGTCGGGCCGCAGTTCCTCGGCGCGGTCCACTCCTTCGGCGCCGTCCGCGGCCTCACCGACGACCTCGATGTCGTCCTGCACTTCGAGGAAGGTGCGCAGCCCCCGGCGGACCACCTGGTGGTCGTCGACGAGCAGCACCCTGATTGCGTCAGCCACCGGGGACCTCCATCTCGATCGTGGTGCCCTTGCCGGGCGCCGATTCCACGGTGAGCGTGCCGCCGGCGCCGCTCGCCCGGTCCCGCATCGACACCAGCCCGAGGTGACGGCCGGCGCGGCGGACCGCGCCCGGGTCGAATCCGCTGCCGTCGTCGGTCACCCGCAGCACCGCTCCCCCGCCGTGCCGCTCCAGCGTGACGTCGACGTGGTCGGCGCCCGAGTGGCGCAGGGCGTTGTGCAGCGCTTCCTGGGCGACCCGCAGCACGGCCTCCTCCTGGGAGGCGGGCAGGGCCTTGACGCCGTGGCCGGTGAAGGTGACGCGGGCGCTGTGGGCGCGGTCGAGGACCTGGATCTGGGTGCGCAGGGTGGCGACCAGACCGTCCTCGTCGAGTGCGGCCGGCCTCAACTCGACCACGGCGGCGCGCAGTTCGTCCGCCGCCTCGGCGGCCAGCGCCGCCACCTGCTGCAGCTCGCCCTTGGCGCGGGAGGGGTCGCGGTCCACCAGGCGGGCCGCGGCCTGGGCGGTCAGGCGCAGGGAGAACAGCTTCTGGCTGACCGCGTCGTGCAGTTCGTGGGCGAGCCGTGAGCGCTCCTCGGCGATCGTGAGCTCGCGGCTGCGTTCGTACAGGCGGGCGTTGGTGAGGGCGATCGCGGCGTGCTGGGCGAGGATGCCGAGCAGTTCCTCGTCGTCCTGGGTGAAGCCGCAACTGCCCTCCGGCTTGGGGCAGTTCTTGTTGGCGAGGAACAGGGCTCCGATGACCTCGTCGCCGTCGCGGATCGGCAGGCCCAGGAAGTCGACCAGGTCCGGGTGGGCCTTCGGCCAGCCCTCGAAGCGGGGGTCCTTGCGGACGTCCGCCAGGCGCTCGGCCCGGGCCTCGTGCAGCATCGCGGCGAGGATGCCGTGCTGGCGCGGCAGGGGGCCGATGGCCTTCCACTGCTCCTCGCTGACGCCGTCGACGACGAACTGGGCGAAGCCCCCGTGGTCGTCCGGCACGCCGAGCGCGGCGTACTGCGCGTCGAGCAGCTCACGGGCCGAGGCGACGATCGTCTTGAGGACGTCGCGCACCTCGAGGTGCCTGCTCATGGCCAGCAGCGCGGAGCTCACCGCGGCGAGGCCGGACCGGGGGCCGTGACTCATGTCCTCACGGTACCGGCGCGCTGTGACGTCGCGGATCGGACCGGCGGCGGCGCCGGCCGGGCCGCTGGGCCTAGGTCGCTGGGCCGAGACCGCGGGGCGGGGCGTGGGCCCGGGGGCGGGTCGGGCGCGGAGGACGTACGGGCAGGGCGTAGGTCCGGGGCGGCGGGCTGTGTGCCCCCGGGGGTCGGGCAAGGGGGGCCTGGGTCCGTGGGCCGCGGGCTTGAGGTCTACGGCCAAGGGACCCGGTGGATTGCGGCCCGGGGCGGAGGTGGGGCGGGCCGCCGCGTTCCTACGTTGAGGGCACTTCGATCGACTTCGATCACGACGAGGGAGCGGATCATGCCGGTGGCGATCATCACGGGTGCCTCGAAGGGACTGGGCCGGGCATTGGCGCAGTCCCTGGCCGGGCGGGGCTGGGACCTGGTCCTCGACGCCAGGAGCGCCGAGGCGCTGGCGGAGGCGGCGCAGGCGCTCTCCGCGCACGGCACGCGTGTGACGGCCCTGCCCGGGGACGTCACCGACCCCGGGCACCGGGCGGAGCTGGTCGCGGCGGCGTGGCGGCTGGGCGGGGTCGACCTGCTGGTGCACAACGCCAGCGCCCTGGGCGCCGAGCCGCTGGTGCGGCTGGAGGAACTGCCGCTGGAGGGAATGCGGCGGGCCCTGGAGGTGAACCTGGTCGCGGCCCTGGGTCTCGTCCAGGAGGCGCTGCCGCTGCTGCGGGCCTCGGAGGCCGGTGCCGTCGTGGCGGTCAGCTCGGACGCGGCGGTCGAGGCGTACGAGACGTGGGGCGGCTACGGGGCGTCCAAGGCGGCGCTGGACCACTTGGCGGCGGTCCTCGCCGTGGAGGAGCCGCGGCTTCGGGTCTGGGCGGTCGACCCCGGTGACATGGCCACCGACCTCTATACGGCGGCCGTACCGGACGACCGGGATCCGCGGCCGGAGCCGGCCCGGGTGGTGCCCGGCTTCCTGCGGCTGCTGGACGAGCGGCCGGCCAGCGGGCGGTACGGGGCCGCGGCTCTGGCGGAAGGGGTGCGATGACGCTCGCGGTACGGGTGCCGGAGGAGCTGTCGGCGCGGGTGCCGGTGGAGCAGCGGAGGCCGGGGCTGGACCGGGACGGCGTACGGATGCTGGTGTCCCGGGGTGCCGAGGTGGCGCATCACGCCTTCCGGGAGCTGCCGGGGCTGCTGCGTGCCGGGGATCTGCTGGTGGTCAACACCTCGCCGACGCTGGCCGCGGCGGTCGACGGGCGGATCGGGGACGCGCGCGTGGTGGTGCACTTCTCCACCCGTGGCGACGACGGCCGCTGGGCGGTGGAGCTGCGGGAACCGGACGGGCGGGGGACCACGCGCGCGCGTGCGGGTGCGCCCGCGGGTACTCAGGTGCGGCTGCCGGGCGGGACGCGGCTCGTGCTGGAGGAGCCGCTGAGCGCGCGCAGCGAGCGACTGTGGTGGACGCGTGTGTCCGGAGGGCAGGAGGACGGAGCGGCCCCGGGTGGGCTGGACCCGGCCGGGGAGCCGGCGGGCGGGCTGGAGCCGGCGGGTGGGGAGCGGGCGGACCCGGTGCCGGGGCTGCTGCGGGAGTACGGGCGGCCGATCCGCTACGCGTACACCGAGCGGGACCAGCCCCTGTCCGTGTACCAGACGGTGTTCGCGCTGCCCCGCGCGGACGGGTCGGGCAGTGCGGAGATGCCGAGTGCGGCGCGGCCCTTCACCGCGCGGGTGGTGACGGAGCTGGTGAGCCGGGGGGTGCAGTTCGCGCCGATCACCCTGCACACGGGTGTGGCCTCGGCGGAGGCGCACGAGCCGCCCTACCCGGAGCGCTTCGCGGTGCCGGAGACCTCGGCACGGCTGATCGACGCGGCCAGGGCCGCCGGGGGCAGGGTCGTGGCGGTCGGGACGACGGCGGTGCGGGCCGTGGAGTCGGCGGCGGACGCCGACGGGAGGGTACGCGCGCGTGCGGGGTGGACGGACCTCGTCGTCACGCCGGAGCGCGGGGTGCGCGTGGTGGACGGGCTGCTGACCGGACTGCACGAGCCGGAGGCCTCGCACCTGCTGATGCTGCGGGCGGTCGCGGGGCGCACCGCGGTCGAGCGGGGTTACGGGGCGGCGCTCGAGCACCGGTACCTGTGGCACGAGTTCGGCGACGTGCATCTGCTGCTGCGGTGACCCGGCCCCGGGGGAGGCCCCGGGGCCCCCTCACGCTGAGCATCGCTCGTGCAACGGGGCGTGAGAACGGGGGCCGCCCGGTGTGAGCCCGCGCATAGGGCCCACGTCACGTACGAAAGGGCGTAGGAGACAAAGCCGCCCCTTTTGAGCGGCCCAGACAGTCCCATCTGACCCGGTTTACCCCTCCCTGATCCACTATCTTCTTTCGTACGTCACACCTTTGCCACGCCATTTTGCGGCCGCTAAGAATTGGCGACGTCGCTCAGCGCCGTGGGTTCTTCCCCGCGGCGTTCGTGTCGGAAACACACCGAGTCCAACGCCGGACGCCGAGCGACTCCCGCGCTATTCGAAGAGGTCCACTCAGCATGCCCAAGAACATCTTCAGCCGTGTTCAGAGTCCGAGCCTGACCCGTCACCACAAGATCGCCATGGCCGGTGTCGCCACCCTGGGTGCTGCCGCCATCGGGTTCTCCGCGGTGCCGAGCGGTGCTTCGACGAAGACCACGACCGAGGCCGCTCAGCCGGCTGCTGTGGCGTACAGCACCCAGCAGATCAAGGACGTCAAGGCGAGCGTCACCGACCAGATGGCCGGTGCCAGCCTGAAGGCGGAGCAGATCGCGGCCAAGCAGAAGGCCGAGGCCGCCGCCGCGGCCAAGAAGAAGGCCGCCGCCGCGGCCAAGCAGAAGGCCGCCGCCGCGGCCGCCAAGAAGGCCGAGGCCGCACGCAAGGCCAAGGAGGCCGCGAGCCGCGACGCCAAGCGTGCCGCCGTCAAGAAGAGCTACCCGAACAACCTCGACGGCTGGATCCGCGAGTCGCTCGACATCATGAAGAAGCACGGGATCCCCGGCTCCTACGACGGCATCAAGCGCAACATCATCCGGGAGTCCTCGGGCAACCCGCGGGCGATCAACAACTGGGACATCAACGCCATCAACGGCATCCCCTCGAAGGGCCTGCTGCAGGTCATCCCGCCGACCTTCGCGCACTGGCACGTCCCCGGCACCTCCTGGGACATCTACGACCCGGTAGCCAACATCACCGCCGCCTGCAACTACGCGGCCGACAAGTACGGCTCGATGGACAACGTCAACAGCGCGTACTGAGGCCGGCGCGGGACCTCTCTGCTTCGCTGAACGAACGCCGAAGGGCGGCACCCTCCTGACGGGGTGCCGCCCTTCGGGCGCCGCGGAGCGGTGACCGCCCGTACTACTTGCGCATGACCTCGGGCTCGTGGCGGCGCAGGAAGCGGGCCACGAAGAAGCCGCAGACCACGCCGAGCGCGAGCAGCGCGCCCATGTCCATGACCCAGGCCCCGGCCGTGTGCTCCCACAGCGGGTCCGTGTCACCGGCCGTCTCGGGCGGGCTGATCTTGTTGAAGTCCAGCGTGGCACCGGAGGCGGCGACCGCCCAGCGCGACGGCATCAGGAACGAGAACTGGTTGACGCCGATCGAGCCGTGCAGCGCGAACAGGCAGCCCGTGAAGACGACCTGGATGATCGCGAACATCACCAGCAGCGGCATGGTCTTCTCGGCGGTCTTCACCAGCGACGAGATGATCAGGCCGAACATCATCGACGTGAAGCCCAGCGCCATGATCGGCACGGACAGCTCCAGCAGCGTGGCGCTGCCGAAGATCAGGCCCTCCTCGGGGATCTCCCGGCTGGAGAAGCCGATGACGCCGACGAGCAGGCCCTGCAGCACGGTGATCATGCCGAGCACGAAGACCTTCGACATCAGGTAGGCCGAGCGGGACAAGCCGGTCGCGCGCTCCCGCTCGTAGATGACCCGTTCCTTGATCAGCTCACGCACGGAGTTCGCCGCACCGGCGAAGCAGGCGCCGACGGCGAGGATCAGCAGGACCGTCGTCGCCGTGCCGTTCGGGATGATCCGTCCGGTCTGCGGGTTGGCGGGGTTGGGCAGCAGGCCCTTGTCGGCGTCGATGAGCAGGCTCACCGCGCCGAGCACGGCCGGCAGGATCACCATCAGCGCCAGGAAGCCCTTGTCGGACGCGATCACCGACACGTAGCGCCGGACCAGCGTCACGAACTGGGACATCCACCCCTGCGGCTTCGGCGGCTTCATCGCCTGCATGGGCGGAACCTGTACGGACTGCGGCGCGACGGCGTCGATGTCCGCGGCGTACATCTGGTAGTGCTGCGAGCCCTTCCAGCGGCCCGCCCAGTCGTAGTCGCGGTAGTTCTCGAAGGCGGAGAACACGTCGGCCCAGGTGTCGTAGCCGAAGAAGTTCAGCGCCTCCTCCGGCGGGCCGAAGTAGGCCACCGAACCGCCGGGCGCCATCACCAGCAGCTTGTCGCACAGGGCCAGCTCGGCCACCGAGTGCGTGACGACGAGGACCGTGCGGCCGTCGTCGGCGAGGCCGCGCAGCAGCTGCATGACGTCGCGGTCCATGCCCGGGTCGAGGCCCGAGGTGGGCTCGTCCAGGAAGATCAGCGACGGCTTGGTGAGCAGCTCCAGGGCGACCGAGACGCGCTTGCGCTGGCCGCCGGACAGGGACGTGACCTTCTTGTCCTTGTGGATGTCGAGCTTGAGCTCGCGCAGCACCTCGTCGATGCGGGCCTCGCGCTCGGCCGCCGTGGTGTCGGCGGGGAAGCGCAGCTTGGCCGCGTACTTGAGGGCCTTCTTGACGGTCAGCTCCTTGTGCAGGATGTCGTCCTGCGGGACCAGACCGATGCGCTGGCGCAGCTCGGCGAACTGCTTGTACAGGTTCCGGTTGTCGTAGAGCACCTCGCCCTGGTTGGCGGGGCGGTAACCGGTCAGCGCCTTGAGCAGGGTGGACTTGCCGGAGCCGGACGGGCCGATGACCGCGATCAGCGACTTCTCCGGGACACCGAAGGAGACGTCCTTCAGGATCTGCTTGCCGCCGTCGACCGTGACGGTCAGGTGGCGGGCGGAGAAGGACACCTCACCGGTGTCGACGAACTCCTCGAGCCGGTCGCCGACGATCCGGAACGTCGAGTGGCCGACGCCGACGATGTCGGTCGGGCCGAGCACCTGCGCGCCGCCCTTGGCGATGGGCAGGCCGTTGACGTAGGTGCCGTTGTGGGAGCCGAGGTCACGGATCTCCATGCGGCCGTCGGGCGTGGCGTGGAACTCGGCGTGGTGCCGCGAGACCTGCAGGTCCGAGACGACCAACTCGTTGTCCAGGGCACGGCCGATGCGCATCACGCGGCCGAGGGAGAACTGGTGGAACGTCGTCGGGCTGCGGTCGCCGTGGACCGGCGGTGCCCCCGCGACACCGCCGGGGCCCTGCTGCTGCGGGATGTGCGAGGCCTGCTGCGGCTGCTGCCAGCCGGCCTGCGGGGCCTGCTGGTGCGGCGCGGCCTGCTGGGGCGGCTGCTGCGGGCCGTTGGCCTGCTGCGCCCAGCCCGCTCCCGCGCCCTGCGCGGCGTACGGCTGCTGCTGGGGCTGGGTCTGCGGCGTGGCGACGGAGGCCGCGGCGCCGGACAGGTTCAGGCGCGGGCCGTCGGTCGCGTTGCCCAGGTTGACCGCCGAGCCGGGACCCAGCTCCAGCTGGTGGATGCGCTGCCCCTGCACGAACGTGCCGTTGGTGCTTCCGTGGTCCTCGATGACCCAACTGCGGCCGTTGAAGCTGACCGTGGCGTGACGCCAGGAGACCCTGGCGTCGTCGAAGACGACGTCCCCCTGCGGATCACGTCCGAGGGTGTATGCCCTGGACGGATCGAGCGTCCAGGTGCGTCCGTTTGATTCCAGTACGAGTTCCGGCACTCCATGCCCCACTGAGTTGTCCCCCGAGTTACCCCCGACATGGGGAGTCTAGGGATGTCGAACATCGGGGGGAACTATTTCAGGAGCGGCCCCCTGACCGAAAGTCGGGCCTTGCGGTGACCGGAGTGCGGACACTTCGCCGATTCCGTTGACGGGGTTGAAATCCGGCCGGAGAGTGGTATTTCGACGCGAGGGGGACATGCGCGGTGTTCCCGTCGCGGCGCGGATCGGGGGGTCTGCCATGGGTGCTGCCGCAGGGGCGGGGACGAAGCGGGGCCACGCGCGCGTGCCGTGGGGTGACGTGCTGGTGTCCGCCGTGGCCGCCGTGAGCTGGGCGTTGATCGGGATGGCGGGGACGGCGGCGCTGGGCCTGCGGCTGCTGGACGCGGACGCGGCGGGGTCGTTGGGGCCCATGACCGCGGCCGTGGTGGCCCTCGGGGCGGGCGGGTCGGTCACGCCGTCCGGTGATGTGTCGGCGTTCGGCCTGTCGGGCGCCGAGGCGGAGACGGCCATCCGGATCACGCCATTGGGGGTGAGTCTGGTCGGTGCGGTGCTGCTGTCGTGGTTCTTCCTGAGGTCCTTGCGAGCGGCGGGAGTTGAGGTCTCACCGGCCGAACTCCTGGCCCGTGCGGGGGCGGTGGTCGCGTTGTTCGTGGCGATGCTGGGCGGGCTGGCCTGGGCGGGACACGATGTCATCACGATCGACGGGGGGTCGCTGGGCCTGGACGACGTGACCGGCGGCGACACCGGTGTCTCGATCCCTGGGCTGGGCGACGTCGGGGGGTTGCTGCCGGACCGGCTCGGGGACCTGGTCGACGCGCGGGCCTCGGTCGGCTTCACGGTCGACACCGCGCCCACGCTGCTCGGCGGGTTCGCCTGGGCGGCGGGCGTCCTCGCCGTCGCGCTGCTCGCCTCGCGCCGTACGCCGCTGCCGCGGGGCTGGGAGGCCCTGCACCGGGTGGTGCGGCCGGCCGTGTCGGCGCTGGTGACCGCGGTGCTGGTGGCCGTGGCGGCGGGTCTCGCGGCGGCGGCGTACGCGGCGGCCGGCGACGACCGTCCCGGGCGCATCGCGGGAGCGGCGCTGCTCGGGGCGCCGAACGGGGTGTGGCTGGGCCTCCCGATCGGCTTGTTCGTGCCGTGGGACGGCCACGCGACGGGGGAGCTGACCCGCGTCCTCCCGCACCCGCTGGACGATCTGCTCGGGGCGGGCGCGGACCGCCCGGTGACGCTGGGGCGCCTGGCCGAACTGGACAGCCGTGTGTGGCTGCTGGGCGCCGGGGCGGCGCTGCTGATGCTGCTGGCGGGAGTGCTGACGGGGGCGCGGACACCGGTGGGGCCGAAGCGCTCCGGCACGGGAGCTTCGGGTGCGGTCGTTGCAGGTGGGGGCGGCGCCCGTGGGGGCGTCGCCGGTACGGACCTTTTCGGTACGGGCGCTGCCGGCGGGGGCGTTGCCGGTCCGGAGGGTGCCGGTGCCGGCGCGCTGCGGGGGTCGGGGGCTCTCGGGTTCGTGTGCCGGTGCGCGGTGCGGCTGGGGGGCGTGACGGCGCTCGGATTGCCCCTGCTGGTCTGGCTGACGGACGTGTCCGTGACGGCGTCGCTGTCCGTACTCGGCTTCGACGCCTTCGGCGCGGGTCTCACGCTGCACGGGCACCTGGGCACGGCCGTACTGCTGGGCGCGCTGTGGGGCACCGCGGCCGGGGCGGCCGGGGCCGGACTCGCCTGGACGTGCGGGGCGGCAGGCCGCTCGGCCACGGCACCGGCCCGGGGAGACGGGCCGGGCGGGGGTCCGGCAGGGCGTGACACGGGAGCGGAACCCGCGCGATCGGGCAGCGGGGTGAGGGAGCCACAGTGGGAGGCGGAGACCTGGCAGCCGAGCATCGGCGACAGCAGTGCGCACACGCCCCGACCGGCCGAGGAGACCTGGCGGGCGAGGCCGGGCAGCGGGACCCGGGGAGCATGGCCGGACGCGGAGACCCGGCGGGTACGGCCGGGCAGCGGGGCGACGCCGTCACCGCCTGCCCCGGAGAACCGATGGGCCGGCCCGGGCAGCGGGGTGAGGGAGCCGGGGCGGGAGGCGACCCCCGGGTGGAGTGGGTCCCCGGGGCCGTCGCGAGGAGGCCCGGCCGGGCGACCGGAGGAGGCCGGGCCGTATGCGCCCGGTGCGCCGTACCGGCCGCCGAACCCCGCCACCAATCCCTACCTTCAGGTCCCCGACGAGCTGCGCCCACCGCAGGACGCCCGACCCGGCGGACCGCGCGAGCCGCAGGACGCCCGGCCCGGCGACGACCACACGGCTCCGGACGACGAACCGGCCGCGCACGCCGAACCTCCCGCACCCGACGGCGACGGCGACGGCATCTACGGCGCCCCTACCGTGATCCGGCCCATGGGCCCGCCGCCCCGCTGGTCCCCCGGCCCCCGCAACGGCACCGGGCCACCCACCCGGCCGGACGACGGGCCGCCCCCGCCGCCTCCTCCCCCGCCGCCCCGCGGCCCGCACGGCGGGAGGTGAGAGGCAGTGCCGCCGCACCCGCTCCCCCGCGTGCCTCCGCGGCAGCCCGGCCGGCAAGGTCCACGCCACCGGCACGACACCCACTGTTCGCTGTCCGCCAGACGGACCTCAGGGGCGGTGGGCAGGGCCCGCCGGATACGGTGGAACCACCATGAGCGCTTCGCAGACCTCGTCTTCCGACGTCCCTGCCGACGTCCCCACTCTCCTCGTGAAGATCTTCGGCAAGGACAGGCCGGGCATCACCGCCGGGCTCTTCGACACCCTCGCCGCCTACTCCGTCGACGTCGTCGACATCGAGCAGGTCGTCACCCGTGGCCGCATCGTGCTGTGCGCGCTCGTGACCGAGCCGCCCTCCGGCCTCGAAGGTGACCTGCGGGCGACCGTGCACAGCTGGGCCGAGTCGATGAAGATGCAGGCGGAGATCATCTCCGGCCTGGGCGACAACCGGCCGCGCGGCCTCGGCCGCTCCCTGGTCACCGTGCTCGGGCACCCGCTCACCGCCGAGGCGACGGCGGCGATCGCCGCGCGGATCACCCGGACCGGCGCCAACATCGACCGTATCTTCCGCCTGGCCAAGTACCCCGTCACCGCGGTCGAGTTCGCGGTCTCCGGTGTGGAGACCGAGCCTCTGCGCACCGCCCTGGTGACCGACGCGGCCCGGCTCGGCGTCGACGTGGCGGTCGTCGGCGCCGGTCTGTACCGCCGCGCCCAGCGCCTGGTCGTCATGGACGTCGACTCCACCCTCATCCAGGACGAGGTCATCGAGCTGTTCGCCGCCCACGCGGGCTGTGAGGACAAGGTCGCCGAGGTGACGGCCGCGGCGATGCGCGGGGAGCTGGACTTCGAGCAGTCTCTGCACGCGCGCGTGGCCCTCCTGGAGGGACTGGACGCCTCTGTCGTCGACAAGGTGCGCAGCGAGGTGCGGCTGACGCCGGGCGCCCGCACCCTGATCCGTACGCTGAAGCGCCTCGGCTACCAGGTCGGCGTCGTCTCCGGCGGCTTCACTCAGGTCACGGACGACCTGAAGGAGCGGCTCGGGCTGGACTTCGCCCAGGCCAACACCCTGGAGATCGTCGACGGGAAGCTCACGGGCCGGGTGACGGGCGAGATCGTGGACCGGGCGGGCAAGGCCCGGCTGCTGCGCCGGTTCGCCGCCGAGGCGGGTGTGCCGCTGTCGCAGACGGTGGCGATCGGTGACGGGGCGAACGACCTCGACATGCTGAACGCGGCCGGGCTCGGGGTCGCCTTCAACGCCAAGCCGGTGGTGCGCGAGGCGGCGCACGCCGCGGTGAACGTCCCGTTCCTGGACACCGTCCTGTACCTGCTCGGCATCACCCGTGAAGAGGTCGAGGCGGCGGACACCCACGACACGGCCTGACCGCGGGAACGGCCAGGGGCCCGGCACCACCTCGGTGCCGGGCCCCTGTCATGCGTACGCGTCGTGCGTCGAGCGGGAAGCCCTGGCGGCGTCACGATCCCGCCGGCCGCCCGCGGTCCCCTGCCCGCATCCCCGCCGGCTCGGCCGCCCCGCCCCCGGAGGGTCGCTCCCGTGGACGGGGAGGGGGGTCACTCCGCCGGGGCCCAGTAGTCGCCCAGCGTGCCGACGCCCGGTTCCAGGCTCTTCCAGGGCCCGCTGAACGACAGGACGGCGAAGGCCGCGGCCGGGAAGCCGCGGCGGGTCATCCGCTCGCGGGCGTCCCCCTCGGCGGAGCCGGCCAGCACCTCGGCCAGGCCCTGGATGCCCGGGTTGTGGCCGACCATGAGCAGGGTGCGGATGTCGTCGGGCGTCTCGTTGAGCACGGCGATCAGCTCACCCGGCGAGGCCTCGTAGATCCGCTCCTCGTAGACGGTTTTCGGACGCTGGGGGAACTCCTGGACGGCGAGCTTCCAGGTCTCCCGGGTCCGCACCGCGGTGGAGCACAGGGCCATGTCGATGGCGAGGCCGGTGTCGACGAGCCTGCGTCCGGCCTCTGCCGCGTCCATACGGCCCCGGTCGGCGAGCGGACGCTCGTGGTCGGTCACCTGCGGCCAGTCGGCTTTCGCATGGCGGAAGAGAACAATCCTGCGGGGTTCTGCGACGCTCATGAGATCCAGCTTCGCACGAAACACGCCACGGGGCGCAGGGAGTTGACCACCCGCTTCGGCCGTGCTCAGCGGGAGATCAGCCGCTCGACGCGTGCGAAGAGCTGGCTCATCGCGGGGTCACCGGCGGCCGCGTGGGCGTCGGACGGGTTCAGGATCAGGGCGAGCAGGGCGGTGAAGGCCAGCACGGGCAGGGCGAGGGCCCACCAGGGCAGGCGGCTGTCGGCGGTGGCCCGGGTCGCCGGGTGGGGCCGGGTGTGCGTGGGGGCCGACATGGGTGCCTCCGCTCTCCGAGTGGTCGGTGACCGTCGCGCGGTCACCTCTCGAAGCTACGGAACGGGCGGCGTCCGGCCCATCCGGTGATCCACCCACTTGACCCTGACCCTCACCCCCTAGGGGACAGGGGGGTTAGCCCCACCATGGGGCCGACGGGGCCCACGGGCCCGGTCAGGGCGAGGCGATGGTCGCGATCACGGCGATGACGATGAAGATCGCGAAGAAGGCGCCGAAGACGAGCAGCATCTTCTTCTGACCGTGCTGGGGGTTCGGGTCGAGCACTGGCATGGGACAAGTCTCGCACCCGCCGCAGGCCCCGGAGCCCCCGGGGGTCCCCGAGCCCGGGAAACCACCCGCACGAGCTCCCGGGCGCGGCGTCCGACGGCCGGGCGGCGCCTCCCGGCACCCAGGAGCAGGGCGGTCCTTCCGGCGTCTCAGGCGGCGGCCTCGTCCTCCACCGTCCGGTTGCGGCCCGCCAGGACGCCGACCGCCATCTGCGGGATCATCAGGGCGCTCATCAGCGCGAGGGGCAGGCCCCAGCCGCCGCTGTGCTGGTACAGGACGCCCACGAGGAGCGGCCCGGGGATCGAGATGAGGTACCCGGTGCTCTGGGCGAAGGCGGAGAGCTGGGCGACGCCCTGGCCGGTGCGGGCGCGCATGCCGACCATGGTGAGGGCCAGCGGGAAGGCGCAGTTGGCGACGCCGAGCAGCAGCGCCCAGGCCCAGGCACCGGCGGCGGGCGCGAGGAGGAGACCGGCGTATCCGGCGAGGCCGCAGACGCCGAGGGCGATCACGATCGGTCCCTGGTGGGGCAGCCGGGTGGCCAGGCGGGGTATCACGAAGGCCAGCGGGACGCCCATCACCATGGTGACGGCGAGGAGCAGGCCCGCGGTGCCCGCCGCGACGCCGGCGTCGCGGAAGATCTGCGCCATCCAGCCCATGGTGATGTAGGCGGCGGTGGCCTGGAGGCCGAAGAAGACGGCGAGGGCCCAGGCGGTGCGGCTGCGGGTGATCCTCAGCCGGGGGACCTCAGGTGCGGGGGCCGTCCCGGCGGGAGCCGGCTCGCCGGAGGCGGTCCGGCCGTTCGGGACGGAACCGCCCCGGGCCGCGCCGTCCCGCGCGCCGGGCGGCGTCACGCGCCCCCGGACGAACGGCAGCCACGGCAGCACGGCCGCCACCGCGAGGGACGCCCACAGGGCCAGGCCGGACTGCCAGTCGCCGCCGAGCGCGTCGGTCAGCGGGACCGTGACGGCGGCGGCGAGGGCGGTGCCCAGGGCGAGCGCCATCGAGTAGAGGCCGGTCATCGACCCGACGCGGTCGGGGAACCAGTGCTTGACGATGACCGGCATCAGGACGTTGCTGACGGCGATGCCCATGAGGGCGAGGGCGCTGGCGGCCAGGAAGCCGGCCGTGCCGCCCGCGTACGGGCGGACCAGCAGGCCGGTGGCGATGGCGGCCATGCCGGCGCAGACCACGGCGCCCGCTCCGAAGCGCCGGGCGAGCCGCGGGGCCATGACACCGAAGACGGCGAAGCACAGGGGCGGCACCGAGGTGAGCAGCCCGGCCACGCTGCCGCTCATGCCGAGGCCGTCGCGGACCTCCTCCAGGAGGGCTCCGAGGCTGGTGATGGCGGGCCGGAGGTTCAGCGCGGACAGCACGATGCCGGCGACGAGCACGCGCATCGTCCACGCGCGCGGGGAGGCGCCGCCCGGCTCCCGGGCGTCCCGCGCGGAGGGGGCGCCTGGTGAGGCCGGTGCGCCCGACGGGGCGGGGCTGCTCACGGTCGGGGGCGTCTCGGTCCGGGTTTCCTCACTAGCCATGAGACCCATCATAGAATCATGGGATGATTGACTCTCCACCCTCCCTCCACCGTGCGGGGCCCCGGCCGTGCGAAGGTGAGTCATGCCTCTGAGCCATCCCCGCCGTTCGGCGCTGTCCGAGCAGGTCATCGCCGCGCTGCGGGCCCAGATCACCTCGGGCGAGTGGCCGGTGGGCTCCCGCATCCCGACCGAGCCGGCGCTCGTCGAGCAGCTGGGGGTCGCCCGCAACACCGTCCGGGAGGCGGTGCGCGCGCTGTCGCACAACGGACTGCTGGACATCCGCCAGGGGTCCGGCACGTACGTGGTGGCGACGAGCGAGCTGGCCGGGGTGATGCAGCGGCGGTTCGCCGAGGCCGACCCGCGGCACATCGCCGAGCTGCGCTCCACACTGGAGTCGGCCGCCGCGCGGCTGGCCGCCGGGCGGCGCACGGAGAAGGACCTCAAGCAGCTCGACGCGCTGCTGCTGCGGCGTGAGGAGGCCTGGGAGTCGGGGGACGCCGAGGCGTTCGTCACCGCCGACGCGACGTTCCACCTGGCCGTGGTGTCCGCCTCCCACAACGACGTGATGACCGCGATGTACGCGGACCTCGGTGAGGTGCTGCGGGACTGGCTGCGCGAGGACGTCGGCGGGCGGCTGACGCCGGAGACGTACATGGACCACGCGCCGTTGCTCGACGCGATCCGCGCGGGCGACGCGGACGGGGCCGCGGCCGAGGCGGCCCGTTACCCGTTCCTGTGCCGGCTCGGCGGGGTCAGCTCCCCCGCCGGTGGCTGATCCAGGCGCCGCCGACCTCTTTCCAGCACCGTCCCTTCAGCCGCACCGTCTGCGCGGGTCCGGCGGCCACCGGGGCGCTGTCGGTGTCGATGTCCCACCAGCGCACGCACTCGACGTGCAGGCTCACCCGGTCCGTCTCCGGATAGGGGTTGTGGCAGTACGCCGTCACCTCGGGGCCCGTGACACGGACCCGGCACGCGGCGCCGAAGGGCCCGGTCTCGTCCCGGGCGTCGGGCACGCGCGCGTGGGGCGCCGCCGTCTGCGTCCGGGGCACGGCTTCGTGGGCCAGGGTCAGCACGAGGGCGGCGGCGAGGGACAGGGAGGCCGTTCGGCGGGACAAGCGCACAAGGGGACCTCCTCGGCCGTGCTGGGGAGGGCGGGGCGTCGGGGACGCACCTCCCACAGTGGCCGGTCGTGGTCCGTCCCGCCCGGTCTGCTGGGCCGAACGGGCGACGCCCCGCCCCCCGCGCGCTGCGGGGAACGGGGCGTGGCGGACCCGCGGGTGGTCAGGCGCCGATGGCGTGCAGACCGCCGTCGACGTGGACGATCTCGCCCGTGGTCTTCGGGAACCAGTCGCTCAGCAGGGCGACGACACCGCGGCCGGCCGGCTCGGGGTCCTTCAGGTCCCACTCCAGCGGGGAGCGGGAGTCCCACACGGACGCCAGCTCGCTGAAGCCGGGGATGGACTTGGCGGCCATGGAGCCGAGCGGGCCCGCCGAGACCAGGTTGCAGCGGATGTTCTGCTTGCCAAGGTCACGGGCCATGTAGCGGCTGGTGGCCTCCAGGGCGGCCTTGGCCGGGCCCATCCAGTCGTACTGCGGCCAGGCGAACTGCGCGTCGAAGGTCAGGCCGACGACCGAGCCGCCGTTCTGCATCAGCGGCAGGCAGGCCATGGTCAGCGACTTCAGCGAGTACGCCGAGACGTGCATGGCGGTGGCGACGGACTCGAACGGCGTGTTCAGGAAGTTGCCGCCGAGGGCGTCCTGCGGGGCGAAGCCGATGGAGTGCACGACACCGTCGAGGCCGCCGAGCTCCTCGCCGACGACGTCGGCCAGCCGGCTCAGGTGCTCGTCGTTGGTGACGTCGAGCTCGATGACCTTGACGGGCTTGGGGAGCTTCTTGGCGATGCGCTCGGTGAGCGTGGGCCGCGGGAACGCCGTGAGGATGACCTCGGCGCCCTGCTCCTGGGCCAGCTTGGCGGTGTGGAAGGCGATCGAGGCCTCCGTCAGCACGCCGGTGATCAGGACGCGCTTGCCCTCGAGAATTCCGCTCATGGTGATCAGTGACCCATTCCCAGTCCGCCGTCAACGGGGATGACGGCTCCAGTGATGTACGAGGCGTCGTCCGAGGCGAGGAACCGCACCGCGGCGGCGATCTCCTCCGGCTGCGCGTACCGGCCGAGCGGCACCTGCGACACGATGTTCGACCGCTGCTCGTCGGTGAGCACCTTGGTCATGTCGGTGTCCACGAAGCCCGGCGCGACGACGTTGAAGGTGATGTTGCGCGAGCCCAGCTCACGGGCGAGGGAGCGCGCGAAGCCGACGAGGCCGGCCTTGGAGGCGGCGTAGTTGGCCTGCCCCGCGGAGCCGAGCAGCCCGACGACCGAGGAGATCAGCACGACGCGGCCCTTCTTGGCGCGCAGCATGCCGCGGTTGGCGCGCTTGACGACGCGGAAGGTGCCGGTGAGGTTGGTGTCGAGGACGGATGTGAAGTCCTCCTCGGACATGCGCAGCAGGAGCTGGTCCTTGGTGACACCGGCGTTGGCGACGAGGACCTCGACGGGCCCGTGCGCCTCCTCGATCTCCTTGTAGGCCTGCTCCACCTGCTCGGCGTCGGTGATGTCGCACCGGACGGCGAGGCAGCCCACGTCCGTCAGGGCGGCCGGCGGCTCGCCCGAGCGGTACGTGATGGCGACCTTGTCGCCGGCGTCGGCGAACGCGCGGGCGATGGCGAGGCCGATGCCCCGGTTGCCTCCGGTGACGAGAACCGAGCGGCTCAACGGATCACCCTTTCCATAGCGGACCGAAATACCACCGCCGGACACCTGCACGACAGGCGCCGATGACAGGCGGCTTCCTCGAAAACCTATCGGTCCGGGCACGCGCGCGGACAATCGGGCACCGACAGTGGCGTACGGGCCTCACTGTCGGGTCCCTACAGATCGCCGCGGCGGCCACCGCGCAAAGCCGTGGCCCGGGGGCGGCGCGGGGGGACATGATCGGAGCATCACAGAGCACGGCAACCACGGTCACCTCGACAGAAAGAGACGGCGGTGCCTCATACCATCGACGAGGCCTTCACGGCCCTTCCCCTGCGCGCCCTCGCCGACGCGGCCCTCGCACGCGCGCGTGCGCTGGGCGCCGAGCACGCGGACTTCCGCCTGGAGCGGGTGCGGGGCGCCTCCTGGCGCTTCCGGGACGCCAAGCCCGCCGGCTCCTCCGACACCACCGACCTCGGCTACGCGGTGCGCGTGGTGCACGGCGGCACCTGGGGTTTCGCCTCCGGCGTCGACCTGACCATGGACGCCGCCGCCAAGGTCGCCTCGCAGGCGGTGGCGATGGCCAAGCTGTCGGCCCAGGTGATCAGGGCGGCCGGATCGGACGAGCTCGTGGAGCTGGCCGACGAGCCGGTGCACGCCGAGAAGACGTGGATCTCCGCGTACGAGATCGACCCGTTCTCCGTGCCCGACGAGGAGAAGGCCGGGCTGATCGCCGACTGGAGCGCGCGGCTGCTGGCGGCCGACGGGGTCGACCACGTGGACTCCTCGCTGCTCACGGTGCACGAGAACAAGTTCTACGCGGACACGGCAGGGACGGTGACCACCCAGCAGCGCGTCCGGCTGCACCCGGTGTTCAACGCCGTGTCGGTGGACGAGTCCAGCGGCGAGTTCGACTCCATGCGCACCCTCGCCCCGCCCGTGGGACGCGGCTGGGAGTACCTGAGGGGCACCGGCTGGGACTGGGAGGGCGAACTGGAGCGGATGCCGGAGCTGCTCGCCGAGAAGATGCGCGCGCCCAGCGTGGAGCCGGGCCTGTACGACCTGGTCGTCGACCCGTCCAACCTGTGGCTGACCATCCACGAGTCGATCGGCCACGCCACCGAGCTGGACCGGGCCCTGGGCTACGAGGCCGCCTACGCCGGCACCTCCTTCGCCACGTTCGACCAGCTGGGCAGGTTGCGCTACGGCTCCGAGCTGATGAACGTGACCGGCGACCGCACCGCCGAGCACGGCCTGGCCACCGTCGGCTACGACGACGAGGGCGTCGCGGCGCAGTCCTGGGACCTGGTCAAGGACGGCACCCTGGTCGGCTACCAGCTGGACCGGCGCATCGCGAAGCTGACCGGCTTCGAGCGCTCCAACGGCTGCGCCTACGCCGACTCCCCCGGCCATGTGCCGGTGCAGCGCATGGCCAACGTGTCCCTGCGGCCCGACCCGGCCGGAATGTCCACCGAGGACCTCATCGGGGGCGTGGAGCGCGGGATCTACGTCGTCGGCGACCGGTCCTGGTCGATCGACATGCAGCGCTACAACTTCCAGTTCACCGGTCAGCGCTTCTACCGCATCGAGAACGGCCGCCTCGCCGGGCAGCTGCGCGACGTGGCCTACCAGGCGACGACCACGGACTTCTGGGGCTCGATGGCCGCGGTCGGCGGACCGCAGACCTATGTGCTGGGCGGCGCGTTCAACTGCGGCAAGGCCCAGCCGGGGCAGGTCGCGGCCGTCTCGCACGGCTGCCCGTCGGCCCTGTTCAAGGGCGTCAACATCCTCAACACCACCCAGGAGGCCGGTCGATGAGCGCGCGCACCACCAAGCCCCACGAGGTCGTCGAGCGGGCCCTGGAGCTGTCCCGGGCCGACGGCTGTGTCGTCATCGCCGACGAGCGGTCCACCGCCAACCTGCGCTGGGCGGGCAACGCGCTGACGACGAACGGGGTGACGCGGGGACGCACGCTCACGGTCGTCGCCACGGTCGACGGCAAGGAGGGCACGGCCTCGGGGGTCGTGTCGCGGTCCGCCGTGACCGCCGACGACCTGGAGCCCCTGGTGCGGGCCGCGGAGGCCGCCGCGCGCGGTGCCGGGCCCGCCGAGGACGCGCAGCCGCTGGTGACGGGCGTCGCCCCGGCGCCGGAGTTCACGCAGCCGCCCGCGGAGACCTCCTCCGCCGTGTTCGCCGAGTTCGCGCCCGCGCTCGGCGAGGCCTTCGCACGCGCGCGTGCGGGCGGCCGCGAGCTGTACGGCTTCGCCAACCACGAGCTGGTCTCCACGTACGTCGGCACGTCCACGGGGCTGCGGCTGCGGCACGACCAGCCGAACGGGACGCTGGAGGTGAACGCCAAGTCGCCCGACCGGACCCGGTCGGCGTGGGCCGGGCGCTCCACGCGGGACTTCAAGGACGTCGACCCGGCGGCGCTGGACGCCGAGCTGGCCGTGCGGCTGGGCTGGGCCGAGCGGCGCCTGGAGCTGCCCGCCGGGCGGTACGAGACGCTGCTCCCGCCGACCGCCGTGGCGGACCTGCTCATCTACCAGATGTGGTCGGCCTCGGGCCGGGACGCGGTGGAGGGCCGGACCGTGTTCTCGAAGCCGGGCGGCGGCACCCGGGTCGGCGAGCGGCTGACCGGTCTCCCGCTGACCCTGCGCAGCGACCCGGAGGAGCCGGGCCTGGAGTCGGCGCCGTTCGTCATCGCGCACTCCTCCGGCGGCGACCAGTCGGTGTTCGACAACGGGCTGCCGCTCGCGGCCACCGAGTGGATGCACGAGGGTGAGCTGCGGCACCTGACCACCACCCGGCACAGCGCCGGCCTGACGGGACTGCCGGTGGCGCCGGGCATCGACAACATCGTCCTGGACGGCGGCGAGGACCGCTCCCTGGACGAGATGGTCGCGAACACCGAGCGCGGGCTGCTGCTGACCTGCCTGTGGTACATCCGCGAGGTCGACCCGGCGACGCTGCTGCTCACCGGCCTGACCCGGGACGGCGTCTACCTCGTGGAGAACGGGGAGGTGACCGGCGAGGTGAACAACTTCCGGTTCAACGAGTCCCCCGTCGGCGTGCTCGGCCGGGCCACGGAGGCGGGCCGGACCGAGAAGACGCTGCCCCGCGAGTGGAGCGACTGGTTCACCAGGGCGGCGATGCCCCCGCTGCGCGTGCCCGATTTCAACATGAGCTCGGTCAGCCAGGGCGTATAACCTCGTAGGCGGCTGTCACCCGACCGCCCCAGGACTGTTCAAGGAGACACGAGAACCGTGACGGACATCGTCGACGAGCTGAAGTGGCGCGGGCTGTTCGCCCTGTCCACCGACGAGGACGCTTTGCGCAAGGCTCTCGCGGACGGTCCCGTCACGTTCTATTGCGGTTTCGACCCGACGGCGCCGTCGCTGCACGTGGGGCACCTGGTGCAGGTGCTCACCGTGCGCCGGCTCCAGCAGGCCGGGCACCGGCCGCTGGCGCTGGTCGGCGGCGCCACGGGCCTCATCGGCGACCCGCGCCCGACCGCGGAGCGCACGCTGAACGACCCGGAGACGGTCGGCGGCTGGGTCGACCGGCTCCGTGCCCAGATCGAGCCGTTCCTGGACTTCGAGGGCGACAACGCGGCCGTCATGGTCAACAACCTCGACTGGACGCAGAACCTGTCCGCGATCGAGTTCCTGCGGGACATCGGCAAGCACTTCCGCGTCAACAAGATGCTGACCAAGGACTCCGTGGCCCGCCGCCTGGAGTCCTCCGAGGGCATCAGCTACACGGAGTTCAGCTACCAGCTCCTGCAGGGCATGGACTTCCTCCAGCTCTACCGCCGCTACGGCTGCACCCTGCAGCAGGGCGGCAGCGACCAGTGGGGCAACCTCACGGCGGGCCTGGACCTGATCCACCGCCTGGAGCCGGGCGCGACCGTGCACGCGCTGGCGACGCCGCTGATGACCAAGGCGGACGGCACCAAGTTCGGCAAGACCGAGGGCGGCGCCGTCTGGCTCGACCCGGAGATGACGACGCCGTACGCGTTCTACCAGTTCTGGCTGAACGTGGACGACCGGGACGTCTCCCGGTACCTGCGCATCCTGTCCTTCCGCTCCCGCGAGGAACTGGAGGAGCTGGAGCGGCAGACCGAGGAGCGTCCGCAGGCCCGGGCCGCGCAGCGGGCGCTGGCGGAGGAGCTGACGACGCTGGTGCACGGCGCCGACCAGACGGCCGCGGTGATCGCCGCGTCCCGGGCGCTGTTCGGGCAGGGCGAACTGGCCGGGCTCGACGAGCGGACGCTCGCGGCGGCCCTGTCGGAGCTGCCGCACATCCGGGTCTCCGAGCCGGCGCCGGTCGTCGACCTCTTCGCCGAGGTCGGCCTGGTGGCGAGCAAGTCGGCCGCGCGCCGCACGGTCAAGGAGGGCGGCGCCTACGTGAACAACGTGAAGGTCGCCGCCGAGGACGCCGTGCCGTCCCGGGAGGACCTGCTGCACGGCCGCTGGCTGGTGCTGCGCCGGGGCAAGAAGAACCTGGCGGCCGTCGAGGTCACGGCCGGCTGAGCACGCTCGCGAAGGAGCGGCCTCCCGCCGGGAGGCCGCTCCTTTCGTCGTCACGGGTGTCAGGGCCGGCTGAGCACATGCTCACGCGGGGCGGTCTCCGGTCGGGAGACCGCCCCGTTCGCCGCTGTCCGGCGGGTCAGGCTCTGCGCCGGTCGCTCCTGGCCGCCGTCCAGGCCCGGTCGCCCAGGCCGACGAGGATGACGGCCATCACCAGCTGGAACACGTGCCGCCACCAGTCGATGCCCGAGGTCGCGTCGACCCCGGCCGCCCGGGCGATGGCGTTTCCGGCGATGCCGCCGATCATGCCCAGGATGACCGTCAGCCACAGGGGAAGGTGCTGCTTCCCGGGGATGATCGCCTTCGCGATCAGACCCAGCACCAGCCCGACGATGATCGCCCACAACCAGCCCATCGCTGCCTCCTCGTACGGCTCGACGTGAGCTCGTACCGCCAGTGTCGGCCCGGGCCTCACCGGTCGCACTCCGGCGCGGGCCGACGGCGTCACGGCCCGCGGGCGCGGGAGGGACGCGGGGGGGCACCCGGTCTCGTGAGGGCTGCGGACGCGGCGTAACGTGGGATCTGTCCCGGTCCAGGTCCCCGGACGGCCCGGGACGGCTACGCGGCGGGAACGGTCCGATACGGGCGGATGGTGGATTGCGATGCGGAAGCAGCACAGCGGCGGCAACGTCCAGGTTTTCCGGATCACCGGCGCCCGGGCGGGGCTGCAGGAGGACGTACGCGCGCGGCAGCGCCGGTACGTGATCTCGATGTCGGTCCGGACGGTGTCCGTGATCCTCGCGGCCACGTTGTGGAACGTTCAACGGCACGTGGCCTTCGTGGCGCTGGTCCTGGGACTGGTGCTGCCGTACATCGCGGTGGTCATCGCCAACGCCGGGCGTGAGAACGCGCCGTCTCTGCCGTCGACGTTCGTGATGCCGCCGACGCGGCCGATGATCGCTCCGCCGGAGACGGGCGACGAGGGGACGGGATCCGCCGCGGACGACGCGGCGTCGGCGACGGCTCCGGGGGCGCGGGCGGAATCGCACGAGCGGTAGCGCTGCCTCACGGCGACCACAAACGGAAGTCACCTTCCGGCCAAGCTCAAGAAAACCTCAGATCAATCATGTTGTTCCGGTGCCGGGGCCGGGGTTACCCGTGACATACTTCGTACGCGCTCCGCATCCCCCGTCGGAGCGACGGACCGACGCCGGGCAGCTCCCCCCGTGGCTGCTCGGCGTCGCCTTTTTGCCGAGCAGGTCGTGTCGAGTGTGCCGTGGTGAGACGAAGCAGTGAGTGACGAGACGCCCATCTGTTCCGCCAAGGGCTGCCGCGCCGACGCCGTGTGGGTACTGGCCTGGAACAACCCCAAGGTCCACACCCCCGAGCGCCGCAAGACGTGGCTGGCCTGCGACGAGCACCGCGAGCACCTGTCGCAGTTCCTCGGCGTACGGGGGTTCCTGAAGGACGTCGTCCTGCTCGCGGAGTGGGAGTCCCGCGACCCCTCCGGCGACCCCTCCGCGTCCTAGCCGCCGATCGCCGACATGGGGCGGTCCGGCTGCACGAACGACGGGTCGTCCAGGCCGGCTCCCGCCTTCTTGCCCCACATCGCCAGGCGCCACAGGCGGGCGATCTCCTCGTCCGGGGCGCCGGAGCGCAGGGCGGCGCGCAGATCGGTCTCCTCCTGGGCGAACAGGCAGGTGCGGACCTGCCCGTCGGCGGTCAGGCGGGTGCGGTCGCAGGCCGCGCAGAAGGGCCGGGTGACCGAGGCGATCACACCCACCACGTGCGGCCCGCCGTCGACCAGCCAGCGCTCCGCGGGGGCCGAGCCGCGCTTGTCCTGACCCTCGGGCGTCAGCGCGAACCGCGTGCGCAGGGACGTCAGGATGTCGCCGGCGGTGATCATGCCGTCGCGCTTCCAGCCGTGCTGCGCGTCCAGCGGCATCTGCTCGATGAAGCGCAGCTCGTAGTCGTGCTCCACCGCCCAGGCCAGGAGTTCGGGGGCCTCGTCGTCGTTCAGCCCGGGCATCAGCACCGAGTTGACCTTGACGGGGGTCAGGCCGGCGTCGCGGGCGGCGTGCAGTCCTTCCAGGACGTCCTTGTGGCGGTCGCGGCGGGTGAGTGTCTTGAAGACGTCCGGCCGCAGGGTGTCCAGGGAGACGTTCACCCGGTCCAGGCCCGCCGCCTTCAGGGCCGCCGCCGTGCGCTTGAGGCCGATGCCGTTGGTGGTGAGCGACATCTGCGGGCGGGGTTCCAGGGCGGCGACGCGCTCCACGATGCCGACGAGCCCGGGGCGCAGCAGCGGTTCGCCGCCGGTGAAGCGGACCTCCTCGATCCCGAGGGACGTGACCGCGATGCCGATCAGCCGGACGATCTCGTCGTCGGTGAGCAGATCCGGCTTGGCCAGCCACTGCAGGCCCTCCTCGGGCATGCAGTAGGTGCAGCGCAGATTGCAGCGGTCGGTCAGCGAGACCCTCAGGTCGGTGGCCACCCGGCCGTAGGTGTCGATGAGCACGTGGGCCCCCTCCCTCGTCGCGGATCGTGCCCGGAGCACTGTTCTCCGACACCTGCGAGCCTACGTGACCCGGCCGACATCACCACAGGGCTGATTCCCACGACGCACGGCGCGGCCGCGCCGCAGGGACCTGGAGGTTCCTACGAGGCGGCCGCGCGGGACGGATCGTGCTCAGTGGGCGCCGGTGCCGGTCAGGGACCTGACCTCCAGCTCCGCGTACTTCTTGGCGTCGGGTTCCTCCTTGGACAGGACCGTGCCGAGCCAGCCCATGAGGAAGCCGAACGGGATGGAGATGATGCCCGGGTTCTTCAGCGGGAACCAGGCGAAGTCGACCTCGGGGAACATCGCCTTGGGGTCGCCGGAGACGACCGGCGAGAACAGCACGAGGCCGACGGCGACGATCAGGCCGCCGTAGATCGACCACAGGGCGCCCTGGGTGGTGAACCGCTTCCAGAACAGGCTGTAGAGGATCGTCGGCAGGTTGGCGGAGGCCGCGACGGCGAAGGCGAGCGCGACCAGGCCGGCCACGTTCAGGTCGCGTGCGAGGGCGCCCAGGCCGATGGAGACGATGCCGATGAACAGGGTCGCCCAGCGGGCCGCGCGGACCTCCTCGGCGCCGGAGGCCTTCCCCTTGCGGATGACGTTGGCGTAGATGTCGTGGGCGAAGGACGACGAGGAGGCCAGGGTCAGTCCGGCGACCACGGCGAGGATCGTCGCGAAGGCCACCGCCGAGATGGTGGCGAGCAGGATCGCGCCCCAGGCCGAGTCGACCCCGCCCAGGTGCAGGGCGAGCAGGGGCGCGGCGGTGTTGCCGGAGGGGTTGGAGGAGATGATCTCGTCCTGGGAGATCAGCGCGGCGGCGCCGAAGCCGAGGGCGATGGTCATCAGGTAGAAGGCGCCGATGATGCCGATGGCCCAGTTCACGGACTTCCGGGCGGCCTTGGCGTTGGGCACCGTGTAGAAGCGGATCAGGATGTGCGGCAGGCCGGCGGTGCCGAGCACCAGGGCGATGCCGAGGGAGATGAAGTCCAGCTTGGAGGTGCCGGTCGCGCCGTACTGGAGGCCGGGCTCCAGGAAGGCGGCGCCCTTGCCGCTGTTCTCGGCGGCCTTGCCGAGCAGGTCGGAGATGTTGAAGTCGAACTTCAGCAGGACCAGGAAGGTGATGAGGATCGTGCCGCCGATGAGGAGCACGGCCTTGACCATCTGGACCCAGGTGGTGCCCTTCATGCCGCCGATGGAGACGTAGACGATCATCAGGACGCCGACCAGGGCGACGATGAGGATCTTGCCGGCGTCGGAGGTGATGCCGAGCAGCAGGGAGACGAGGACGCCGGCGCCGGCCATCTGGGCCAGCAGGTAGAAGATCGACACGACGATCGTGGAGGTGCCGGCGGCGGTGCGGACCGGGCGCTGGCGCATGCGGTAGGCGAGGACGTCGCCCATGGTGTAGCGGCCGGAGTTCCTGAGCGGCTCGGCGACCAGGAGCAGGGCGACCAGCCAGGCGACCAGGAAGCCGATGGAGTACAGGAAGCCGTCGTAGCCGAAGATGGCGATGGCGCCGGCGATGCCGAGGAACGAGGCGGCGGACATGTAGTCGCCGGAGACGGCGAGGCCGTTCTGGAAGGCGCTGAACTGGCGGCCGCCGGCGTAGAAGTCGGCCGCGTCCTTGGTCTGGCGGCCGGCCCAGATCGTGATGCCGAGCGTGGCGACGACGAACAGCGCGAACAGGGTGATGATCAGCGGGCGGTGCTCGCTGGCCTCGTTCGCGGCGAGGAAGGTCTGCTGTACGGGGCTCATGCGCCGCCCTCCATCCGGGTCTTGATGGCCTCGGCCTTGGGGTCGAGCTTCGCGGCGGCGTGCTTCGAGTACCACCAGGCGATGAGGAACGTGGTGACGAACTGGGCGACGCCGAGGACGAAGGCGACGTTGATGTTGCCGAACAGCTCGGTGCCCATGAAGCCGCCCGCGTAGTTCGACAGCAGGACGTACAGCAGGTACCAGGCGATGAAGGCGATGGTCAGCGGGAAGGCGAAGGAGCGGTAGGAGCGGCGCAGTTCACCGAACTCCGCGCTCTGCTGCACCTCGGCGAACTCCTCGGGCGAGGGGAGTTCGTGTTGCTCCTTCGAGGGGGGCGGTGCGTCGGTGGCCACGGATGTCTCCTCGCAAAGACGGAAAGCGGTGTGAACGGGGACGGAGGCGAGGGCACCGGGGCCCCTCGCGCTCCTTGTTCAACGTCACGGCGGCACGGGAGAACCGGTTCAACCCGGGGGCGTTGTTTCCGAGAACCTTCCGACAAGACGTTGCTGGCCAGCGAGAGGGCGGGATAGCTTCGCCCTGCACCACACGTCATGTACCTGCCCGAGCACCACCTGTGCCTCGGGCCGGTTTCGTTTCCGGAGGATGTGGAGACCCCATGTCTCACTCGCGTTCCAGACGCCGGCTCGCTCTGGCCGTACCGGTCGTGCTGTCGCTGACGGCCTCGCTGGGCTTCCTGCCCGCTGCCGCGTCCGCGGCCCCGCAGGCGGAGGGGGCCACCCGGACGGCCGATGCGCCGACCCTGGCGTACGTCGTCAACACCAAGGTGGACCGGCACACGATCGCCTCGGTGAAGGAGGCGATCGGCAAGGCCGGCGGCTCCGTCGTGGCCACCTACGAGCGGATCGGCGTCATCGTCGTCCACTCCTCGAACCCGGACTTCGCCAAGACCGTCCGCACGGCGCGCGGCGTGCAGTCGGCCGGGGCCACCCGCACCGCGCCCCTGTCGGCCGCGGGGACCACCGACGAGGGCGCGGTCGAGTACCTGAGCGCCGCTCAGGCGGAGCGCACCCGGGCCGCTTCGGCGCAGACGCCCGAGAGCGAGCCCCTCGAGGCGGACCAGTGGGACCTGCGCGCGATAGGCGCCGACAAGGCCGCGAAGATCGACCCGGGCAGCCGCAAGGTGACCGTCGCCGTGATCGACACCGGCGTGGACGACACCCACCCGGACATCGCCCCGAACTTCTCCCCCGGCCAGTCCGCCAACTGCGCGGGCGGCAAGGCCGACACCACCGAGGGCGCCTGGCGGCCGTACACGCCCGCGGACTACCACGGCACGCACGTCGCCGGTGAGATAGCCGCCGCCCGCAACGGGGTCGGCGTCGCGGGCGTCGCGCCCGGCGTCAAGGTGTCCAGCATCAACGTGACCGACCGGGCCAGCGGCCTCTTCTACCCGGAGAGCGTCGTCTGCGCGTTCGTGTTCGCCGCCGACCACGGCGTGGAGATCACGAACAACAGCTACTACGTCGACCCGTGGCTGTACAACTGCATGGAGGACCCGGACCAGCGGGCCGTCGTCGACGCGGTCAACCGGGCCCAGCTGTACGCCCAGCGGAAGGGCACGCTGAACGTCGCCTCCGCGGGCAACTCCAACCACGACCTGGACGCCGACGCGATCGTCGACACCACCAGCCCCAACGACACCACGCCCGTCGAGCGGACCATCGACCCGCACGAGTGCTTCGACATCCCGACCCAGCTGCCGGGCGTCGTCACCGTCAGCGCGACCGGCGTCGACAACCTCAAGTCGTACTACTCGACGTACGGCAAGGGCGTCGTGGACGTCGCCGCGCCGGGCGGCGACCGCCGCTACCAGATCCCGGACACGCCCTCGAAGGACGGCCGGATCCTGTCCACCCTGCCGAACGGCGCCTACGGCTTCCTGCAGGGCACCTCGATGGCCTCGCCGCACGTCGCCGGTGTCGCCGCGCTGCTGAAGTCGAAGCACCCGTGGGCCCCGCCGGCGGTGCTGCAGGCGCTGCTGAAGGCGCAGGCCGACCGCACCGCCTGCCCGGAGTCCTACGACCAGGACGGCAACGGCACCCAGGACGCGGTGTGCGAGGGCGGCCCGGCCGTCAACGGCTTCTACGGCCACGGCATCGTCAACGCGCTGCGCGCGGTCGAGTGACCCGTCGTCGCGCGCACTTCGGAACCATCCGCTCCATCAGCTCGTACCGTGAACGAACTGGAGACACCATGACCGCGCCGTACGCGCGCCATCGCCGCGCCGTCGCCATCCCGGCCGGGATGGCCATGGCCACGGCCCTCGCCTTCCTGCCGAACACCGCCGCCACGGCCGCCGAGGACGCCCCCGCGGCCGTCTCGGCCGAGGCGACCCCGCTGAGCTACGTCGTCAACGTCAAGCCGGGCCACGGCATATCGGCGTCGGTGAAGAAGGCCGTCGCCGAGGCCGGCGGCACCGTCGTGACGTCCTACGACCAGATAGGCGTCATCGTCGTCCACTCCTCGAACCCGGACTTCGCCAAGACCGTCCGCACGGTGCGCGGCGTGCAGTCGGCCGGGGCCACCCGCACCGCGCCGCTGCCCTCGGCCACGACGGGCGACCTGGGCTCGCCGAAGGTGCTGAGCGCGGCCGAGGTCGCGGGCGCCGAGGCGGCCGAGGGGCAGGACCCGCTGCAGGGCCTGCAGTGGGACCTGCCCGCCATCAAGGCGGACCAGGCGCACGAGAAGTCGCTGGGCAGCAAGAAGGTCACGGTCGCCGTGATCGACACGGGCGTGGACGACACCCACCCCGACATCGCGCCCAACTTCGACCGCGCGGCGTCGGTCAACTGCGTGTCGGGCAAGCCGGACACGGCCGACGGCGCCTGGCGGCCGGGCGCCGCGGAGAGCCCCCACGGCACGCACGTCGCCGGTGAGATAGCCGCGGCCAAGAACGGCGTCGGCATGACCGGTGTCGCGCCCGGCGTGAAGGTGTCCGGCATCAAGGTGTCCAACCCGGACGGCTTCTTCTACACGGAGGCCGTGGTCTGCGGCTTCATGTGGGCGGCCGAGCACGGGGTCGACGTGACGAACAACAGCTATTACACCGACCCCTGGTACTTCAACTGCACGAACGACCCGGACCAGAAGGCCCTGGTGGAGGCCGTCACGCGCGCCTCGCGGTACGCGGAGAAGAAGGGCGCGGTCAACGTCGCGGCGGCCGGCAACGAGAACTACGACCTGGCCTCCGACGAGATCACCGACCCGTCGTCCCCGAACGACACCACCCCGGGCGACCGGGTCGTCGACCCGTCCGAGTGCCTGGACATCCCGACCCAGCTGCCGGGTGTGGTCACGGTCGCCTCGACCGGCGCCAAGGGCCTGAAGTCGTCGTTCTCCAACTACGGCCGGGGCGTCATCGACATCGCCGCCCCGGGCGGTGACTCGACGGCCTACCAGAAGCCCGAGCCGCCGGCCACGAGCGGCCTGATCCTGGGCACGCTGCCGGGCGGCAAGTGGGGCTACATGGCCGGTACGTCGATGGCGTCGCCGCACGTCGCGGGTGTCGCGGCGCTCATCAAGTCGACGCACCCGTACGCACCGCCGGCCCTGGTGAAGGCCCTGCTGTACGCGGAGGCCGACGCCAAGGCGTGCACGGACCCCTACGACATCAACGCCGACGGCAAGGTCGACGCGGTGTGCGAGGGCCCGAAGAACCGCAACGGCTTCTACGGCTGGGGCATGGCCGACGCGCTGGACGCGGTGACCAAGTAGGGCACGGGCCGGGTGGGCCGCCCACGGCCCGCCCGGCCACCCGCTCCCGGGGCCACCCGCTCCGGGGCCGCCCGGCGTCACCGCCCGACCCGGCCGTCCGGTCCCCCGGACCTCCCGGCTCCACCGCCGGGCTGCCCGACGGGCCTTCCCACCGGCGGACTTGCCCCCTCCTGCGGAGGTTGGTGAGGATCCCGGGATGACGTCGACGCAACCCGCCCCCGGTACGGCGCCGGCGCCCGGGACGCACCCGCGTGGGCCGCGCGCCGGTACCGGCCGGGCCGCCGCCCTCCTGGTCCTGGTGGCGCTGGGCGCGCTGATCCCGCTGCTCGGGCCCTCGGCCGCGCTGCACGGCACCGGGGAGGCACGGCCGCCCGGCGCCGGGGGCACGGCCCTGCTGCGCACGGTGCTGTTCGCGGCGCTGTGCATACCCGTCGGCGAACTGCTCGTGAACCGGCTGGCGCGTGCGCTGCCGGACGGGGGCGCCGGTGCGCCGGCCGCGCCCCGCAGCTGGTCCCCCGCGGCGTGCGCCGCCGGCTTCGCCGCCGCTCTCGCACTCGCCTGCCTCGTCGCCACGGGCAATCTCGTCCCGGGCGCCCTGTCGGACATCGACCCCGGCGGGCTCCACGCCACCCGGGACGGCGTCCTCGCCCTGGTGGAGGTCAACGCCTTCCTCGTGGCGGGCCTGTGCGCCCTCTCCCGGCGCCCGGCCACACAGCTCGTGCCCCTGGCGGCCGTGATCGTCGCCGAGGCCCTGCGCGCGCACCCCCCGACCGAGCACGCCCCGCTCACCGGTTCCGGGCTGACTCTCGTCCACCTGTCCTGCGCGGCGCTGTGGACCGGTGGTCTGCTGCACGCGCTGCGCACCGTGCGGCTGCGGCCCGGCAGGGCGGGCGCCGCGCTGCTGGGTCGCTACGCGCGCGTGGCGCTCGCGCTGCTGGCCGCCATCACCGCGACGGGCGTGTGCAGTTCGCTGCGCCGGATGCCGCCCGGGACGGTGCTGGAGCAGCTGACGGACACCGCGTACGGCCGTGTCCTGCTCGCCAAGGCGGTCCTCGTGGCCGTCGCGGCCGTGCTCGCGCTGTGGGCCCGCGGGCGGTTGCGCCGGGCCGCCGACCCGCTGTCCGCCTGCGTACCGGCCCGGGCGGAGGTCGCAGCGCTGGGCCTGGCGGTGGCCGTGTCGGGTCTGCTGACGGCGCTTCCGGTGCCCATCCGCTGGTGAGGGCACCGCGGTTCAGACGGCCCGCATCTCGCCGTACGTCACCGCCGGTGCCCTGCGGGCGTTGAGGGCCGCGACGGTCGCGCAGGCCAGCAGCGCCTGGGCCGCGAGGTAGGTGAGCATCACCCAGAAGCCGGGCGCGGGCGGCTGCGGCCGGCCGGCCAGGTTCGTCGCGACGAGGGTGCCGGACAGCAGGAACAGCGCGCCGCCGGTCCCGGCGAACAGGCCGAAGCGGATGGCGGAGCGGTACGCCACGGCCGTGAGCAGCAGGCCGTACGCGGCGACGGGCAGCCGCAGTCCGGCGGGCAGGTCCGTCCACAGCAGCACGAGGGTCGCGCCGAGGACGGTGGTGTAGCCCAGGGCCAGGGCGGCCGCCCGCGCGGCGGGGACGGCGTACCGGCTGCCGTGCGCCCGGAACAGGACGAGGTAGCAGACGTGCCCGGCCGCGAAGGAGGCCGTGCCGGCGAGGAGGGCCGGCTCGGCGCCGGACAGCAGCAGTACGTCCCCGGCCCCGCCGCACAGCAGGGCGGCCACCAGGGGCCGGGGCGCCCGCTGCGCCGCGGCCCAGCCGGCCAGCAGCGGCATCAGCAGGGGCTTGGCCACGGTGTGCCCGGCGCCGGACCCGACGGCGAGAGCGGCCAGGTCGACGGCGGCGGCCAGCCCGAAGACACCGAGCAGCACACCCGCCCGGGGCCCGGGCCCGCTCACGCCGGGGACGCCTTCCCGGCGGTCGCGGCCCCGGCGGCGGAAGCACCGCCGACGGGATCCGGACCGGCGCCGGCACCCGGGGTGGCGCCCGAGGGCGCGGCGGCGGGAGAGGCCGCGGCGGCCGCCGGAGGCGCGAGGGCGGCCGTGGCCGGGGCCCACCCCGGGCCCCTGAGGACCCGTCCCGCCCGCTCGCTCCAACTGCGCGCCATCCGCAGGTCCCGGGCGATGGCCGCGTACTCGTGCGTCGCCACCCTCAGCGGGTTGTACGTCTCGATGTTCTTGGTCAGCCCGTACCGGGGCCGCTCGGTCTCCGCGGCGAACGAGCCGAACAGCCGGTCCCACACGATGAGGACGCCGCCGAAGTTCCGGTCGAGGTATCCGCCCTGGGACGCGTGGTGGACGCGGTGGTGCGAGGGCGTGTTCAGGACGTACTCGAACCAGCGGGGCATGCGGTCGATGCGCTCGGTGTGGATCCAGAACTGGTAGACGAGGCTCACGGAGGAGCAGAACGCCACCGCCGCCGGGTGCACGCCGGCCAGGACGAGCGGGACGTAGAACGGCCAGGAGGTCAGGGACGTCCAGGGCTGGCGCAGCGCGGTGGTGAGGTTGAACTTCCGGCTGGAGTGGTGGACGACGTGGCAGGCCCACAGGATGCGGACCACGTGGTGGCCGCGGTGGGAGAAGTAGTAGAGGAGGTCCTGCGCGAGCAGCATCAGCGGGACGGTCCACCACAGCACGGGCACGCGCGCGGGGGTCAGTTCGTACAGCGCCGTGTAGAGGGCAACGACCGGGATCTTCCACAGGAAGTCGAAGAAGAGGCTGCCGAGCCCCATGCCGAGGCTGGTCGCGGCGTCCTTGGCCTCGTAGCCCTCGGCGTCCTCGTCGGGGCGGAGCCGGCAGCTCACGGCCTCGACCGCGGTGAGCAGCAGGAAGGCCGGGATCGACCACAGCACGACGTCGGGCAGGTTCGGCATGCAAGCACCGTAGGGGTGCCGTACGTCCGGGACCAGACGTCGTCACCGACAAGTATCGCGGGCGGTACGCGCTTGCTTCTTGGTGATCTCCACCAAGATTCTTCCGGACAAAGCACCCATATACTCCCGGAGGGTTGTGGGTGTGCGACCGGGCGGGGCGCGGCTGACCGTCGATCAGACGTACGCCCCGCGAACGGACGGTTGGCGTCCGCCGCCTGAGGGGGCGTCGGAACGGCCGGGCCGGCGCACCTGGCGGACGGCGGTGTCAGTCGCGGCCCGTATCCTCGTGAACCATGCTCGAAGACCTGACGACCGCCATGTTCTCCGCCACGGCGTGGCCGGCCGCGTATCCCCGTGGATACGCGGTCGTTGACGTGGAGACCACGGGCCTGGCCCGGGACGACCGCATCATCTCCGCGGCCGTCTACCGGCTGGACGCCCGCGGCGAGGTCGAGGACCACTGGTACACGACGGTCAACCCCGAGCGCGATCCCGGTCCTGTCTGGATCCACGGCCTCACGAGCGAGGCACTGGAGGGCGCTCCCCTCTTCGCGGACATCGCCGAGGAGTTCACGGCCCGCCTGACGGGGCGGGTGCTCGTCGCGCACAACGCCGTCTTCGACTGGCAGATGATCGCCCGGGAGTACGCGCGCGCCGAGCGCGAGGCCCCGGTGAGCAAGCGGCTGTGCACCATCGCCCTGTCCAAAGAACTGGGCCTGCCGCTGCCCAACCACAAGCTGGAGTCGCTCGCCGCGCACTTCGGCGTCGTCCAGCAGCGGGCGCACCACGCGCTGGACGACGCGCGGGTGCTGGCGGAGGCGTTCCGCCCCAGTCTGCTCGCCGCCGCAGCGCGGAACGTCCGGCTGCCGCTGCACGAGTGCAGGCCGCTCACCGAGTGGACGGACCGGCCCGTCACGCCCCGCATCGGGCAGCAAGCCGGCTACGGCGGCCGGCGGCAGGGCGGCTGGCGCCCCTCCCGCAAGCGCCCCGCCTGCCCCTACCCCAACCCCGGGCGCTACGAGCCGGGCGGCCGGCTCAAGCAGGGCATGCGGATCGCCTTCTCCGGCGACACCTCCACCGAGCGGGAGCTGCTGGAGGACCGCGCGACCGAGGCGGGGCTGCACGTGGCGACGAGCCTGTCCCGGCTCACCAGCCTGCTCGTCACCAACGACCCGGACTCGGGCACGTCCAAGGTGGTCAAGGCGCGGCAGTTCGGTACGCCGGTCGTGGACGAGGCGGCCTTCGGGCAGCTCCTCGCCGACGTCGAGCCGGCGGCGCGGGAGTGAGCGCGCCCGCCTGCCGGGCCGACCGTACGGACGGGTGATTGCCGGGCGACTCGCCCGCCCGCCGCTCGCCCGCACGGGGGTGACGGCTCACCCTGTGGCGCATGGCGACCTGTGAGGTTTGTGGCAATCACTACGGAATGACCTTCGAGGTGCACGCGCAGGGCGCGGTGCACGTCTTCGACTGCTTCGCCTGTGCGATCCACCGCATGGCCCCCATCTGCGAGCACTGCCGGGTGCAGATCATCGGCCAGGGCGTCGACGTCGACGGCACCTGGTACTGCGGTGCCCACTGCGCCCGGGCGGAGGGAAAGGTGGGAATTGTCGACAAGGTGTGAACCGGTACCCGCCTGATTGCACCCCACGACCGAGTTGTACGGTCGTGGGGTGTACCGCTTCCTGATGTCCCGGCAGTGGGTGATCCTCGTGCTGGTCGCCCTGCTCCTCATCCCCACGATGATCCGGCTGGGCATATGGCAGATGCACCGCTACGAGGAGCGGACCGCACGCAACCAGCTGGTCTCCGACGCGCTGGCGGCGAAGCCGGTGCCCGTGGAGTCCCTCACCGGGCCGGGCCACACCGTCACCAGCGCCGAGCGCTACCGCACGGTGACCGCCACGGGCCGTTTCGACGCCGAGGACGAGGTCGTGGTGCGCCGCCGCACCAACGCCGACGACGAGGTCGGCTACCACGTGCTCACCCCGTTCGTCCTCGACGACGGGAAGGTGCTGCTGGTCAACCGGGGCTGGATCCCGGGCGACCGCAAGAGCCAGACCACGTACCCGAAGGTGCCGGCACCGCCGGGCGGTGAGCTGACCGTGCGGGGGCGGCTGATGCCGAGCGAGACGACCGAGGCGAGCGGGATCAAGAACCTCGAGGGCCTGCCGGACCGGCAGATCATGCTGATCAACAGCGAGCAGCAGGCCCGGCGCCTGAAGGCCGAGGTGCTCGGCGGGTACATCGCGCAGACGGCGCCCGAGCCCCGGGGCGACACCCCCGAGCTGCTGGGCAATCCGGGCAAGGAGGACGCCGCGCTGAACTACGCGTACGCCGTCCAGTGGTGGCTGTTCGCCGCCGCCGTCCCGGTCGGCCTGGTCGTCCTGGCCCGCCGCGAGGCCCGCGACCGGCAGCAGGCGGGTTCGCAGCGGACGGCGTCCGGCGAGAAGGAACCGGCGGCGGTCTGACCTTCCCCGGCCCCTCCCGGCGACTTGCCCCCGGCCGCCGGGGACATGTCACCCTCGCGGGCCTCGGCCCTGATTGCGGCGCCGACTTGCCGGGAACCCGCACTGCGTGCACCCCCGAATCGAGGACTACGCGCTCATCGGCGACGAGCAGACGGCGGCCCTGGTCTCCACGGACGGATCCGTGGACTGGTTGTGCCTGCCCCGCTTCGACTCCGCCGCCTGCTTCGCCAAGCTGCTCGGCGACGAGGACAACGGCCACTGGCGCATCGCCCCCGTCGGGGCCGGCCGCTGCACCCGGCGCGCCTACCGCCACGACACCCTCGTCCTGGACACCGAGTGGGAGGTCGAGCAGGGCGCGGTGCGGGTCACCGACCTGATGCCGCAGCGCGACCAGGCGCCCGACCTCGTCCGGATCGTCGAGGGCCTCGACGGCGAGGTGACTCTGCACAGCGTCCTGAAGCTGCGCTTCGACTACGGCTCGATCGTCCCGTGGGTGCGCCGGTCCGACGGCCACCGCGTGGCCGTCGCCGGGCCCGACTCGGCCTGGCTGCGCAGCGAGCCGGAGGTCCCCAGCTGGGGCGAGGACTTCGCCACGCACGCCGAGTTCACGGTCAAGAAGGGCGAGAAGGTGGCGTTCGTCCTGACCTGGCACCCCTCCCACGAGCCGCGCCCGGCGCTGGTCGACCCCTTCGAGTCCCTGCGCCACAGCGTCGAGGACTGGCGCGCCTGGGTGGCGCACTGCCGCTACGACGGGCCGTACCGCGACGAGGTGGTGCGCTCCCTGATCACCCTCAAGGCGCTCACGTACGCCCCGACCGGCGGTATCGTCGCCGCGGCCACGACCTCCCTGCCCGAGGAGCCGGGCGGGGTGCGCAACTGGGACTACCGCTACTGCTGGCTGCGTGACGCCACCCTCACCCTCAACGCCCTGCTCGCCGCGGGCTACCAGGAGGAGGCCGAGGCCTGGCGGAACTGGCTGCTGCGCGCGGTCGCGGGCGACCCGGCCGACCTGCAGATCATGTACGGCGTGGCGGGCGAGCGGCGGCTGCCCGAGTTCGAGCTGCCCTGGCTGTCCGGCTTCGAAGGGTCCGCGCCGGTGCGCATCGGCAACGACGCCGTGAACCAGCTCCAGCTGGACGTCTACGGCGAGGTCATGGACTCCCTGTCGCTGGCCCGCGAGTCGGGCCTGTCGCCGCAGCCCGACGTGTGGGCGCTGCAGCGGGCCCTGATGGACTTCCTGAGCACCCACTGGCGGCAGCCGGACGAAGGGCTGTGGGAGGTGCGCGGCGGCAGGCGCCAGTTCGTGCACTCGAAGGTCATGGTGTGGGTGGCCGCCGACCGGGCCGTGCGCACCCTCCAGGCGCATCCGGAGCTGGACGGCGACCTGGACGGCTGGCGGGCGCTGCGCGAGGAGGTGCACCGCGAGGTCTGCGAGAAGGGCTACGACCCCGAGCGCAACACGTTCACGCAGTCCTACGGCTCGCGGGAGCTGGACGCCGCCCTGCTGCTCATCCCGCGCGTCGGCTTCCTGCCGCCGGACGACCCGCGGGTGATCGGCACCATCGACGCGGTCCGCGAGGAGCTGGAGCACGGCGGCCTGCTGCGCCGCTACAGCACCACGTCGTCGCAGCTCACGGAGGTCGACGGGCTTCCGGGCAGCGAGGGCACCTTCCTGGTGTGCTCCTTCTGGCTCGCCGACGCCCTGCACATGACGGGCCGCACGAAGGAGGCCCGGGAGCTGTTCGAGCGGCTGGCGGCACTGGCCAACGACGTCGGCCTGCTGTCCGAGGAGTACGACCCGGTGGCCGGCCGGCAGCTCGGCAACGTCCCGCAGGCGTTCAGCCACATCGGCCTGGTGCACACCGCCCTCGCCCTGTTCGGGGAGAACGGGGCAGGATAGGGGCCATGGATCTTGGACTGAAGGACCGGGTGTTCGTCGTCACCGGGGCCACGCGCGGCCTGGGTCACGCCTGCGCGCGCGAGCTGGTCGCGGACGGGGCGAAGGTGGTCGTCTCGGGACGCGAGGAGGAGAACGTCGCCGCGGCGGCGGCCGCGCTGGGACCCGACGCGGTGGGGGTGGCCGTCGACAACGCCGACCCGCAGGCGGCGGAGCGGCTGATCCGGGCGGCACGCGAGCGCTTCGGCCGTTTCGACGGCGTACTGGTCAGCGTCGGCGGGCCGCCGGCCGGTTTCGTCGCGGACAACACCGACGAGCAGTGGCAGGCGGCGTTCGAGTCGGTGTTCCTCGGCGCGGTGCGGCTGGCCCGCGCCGCGGCGGCGGAGCTGGACGCCGGGGGTGTCATCGGGTTCGTGCTGTCGGGGTCGGTGTACGAGCCGATCCCGGGCCTGACCATCTCCAACGGGCTGCGCCCCGGGCTGGCCGGGTTCGCCAAGGCGCTGTCCGACGAGCTCGGGCCCCGCGGCATCCGGGTGGTGGGGGTGCTGCCCGGGCGGATCGACACGGACCGGGTGCGTGAGCTGGACGCCCTGTCGGCCGACCCGGAGGCCACCCGGGCCGCCTCGGAGTCGCGGATCCCGCTGCGGCGGTACGGAAGGCCCGAGGAGTTCGGCCGGGTGGCCGCGTTCCTGCTGTCCCCGGCGGCGTCCTACCTGACGGGGATCATGGTTCCCGTCGACGGCGGCGCGCGGCACGGGTTCTGAGCGCACCGCCGGCCGGGCCCGGCCTCAGCTGACCCGCTCCGCCCCGTGCTTGACGCCCTTCAGGCGGACCTCGGCGGGCAGCGACTCCAGGCCGGCCGAGGCCCTGGCGTGGGTCAGAGGTCCGGCGGTGAAGTCGTGCAGCGCCGTCCCGGGGTCCACGTGCGGCTCCAGAGCGAGACGCACCCGGGCCTCGGGGGCGCTGCGACGGCCCGTCAGACGGGCCTTGGCCCGGCCCACTCCGTCGATGTGGGCGGACTCCTGGGTGAGGGCGTCCTCCACGGCCCGGCCGCGCACCAGGGCGCCCTCGCCGTCGCCGGTGTCGACGAGGACCTCGGCGAGGCGCCGCCTGCGCAGCACCGCGACCAGCCACCACAGGGCGAGCAGCAGCAGCACGGCCAGGGCGGCGATGACGACGGGCCACCACCAGCTCTCGTCCTGCCAGCGGGTGCGCTCGGCGTCGCTCAGCAGCACGTCGTGCTCGTCGTCGTGGATCCACCACGAGGGCACGGGCGCGCCGAGGCCGACGGCCAGGACGGAGCCGCCCAGCACCAGGAGCACCAGGCCCACCAGTGCGAGGAACACGCGGTCGACGATCCTGAGCACCGCTCTCACCCCTTCCGGCCGGGCCGCCGCACGCGCACCTTCAGCGCGGGCGGGTGGGCCAGTCCCAGTCCGCCGACGGCGTCGGTGAGCACGTCGTCCAGGTCGGTTCGTACGTCGTCCAGTTCACGGAAGTGCGACTCGGCGCGCACGCCCGCCCGGCGCCGGCGCACCTTGACCCGGGCCGACTGCACGCCGGGCACCTCCATGGCGCGGTCGCGCAGGGCGGTCGCCGCGGCGTCCCGGTCCAGCCCCGCGCGTACGTCGGGGTGGGTGCGCCGCATCGGGAGCACGGAACGCAGGCCGGGGGTGCAGGCGAGGAACAGCAGCCACAGCCCGAGGGCGGCGGCCACCCCGGCCCCGACCAGCACCCAGGTGTCGTCCAGGGGCCGTTCGGCGAGCTGGTCGGCCAGTTCGCGGCGCCAGTACATGCCCGGCCGCCCGGCGCGCACGGAGACGATGTCGTAGAGGAACAGTCCGGCCAGGCCCAGCAGGAGCAGGGCGACGATGCCGGCGGGGACGCGGCGCGCCGACCAGAAGCGGCCCGCGCGGCCGGCCGTCCCCGCGGGGGCGGGCTGCTGCGGCTCGTCGCCGGGCTGCGCCTCGTCCGGTCCGGTGCCGGGCTCCGGCTGCTCGACGACGGGCAGGCGTTGCGTGCCGTCCTGCGGCGGTTCGGTGCCGCGGGGTTCGCTCATCGCGTCCTCCCCTGTGCGGCGCCGAGGGCGGGGGCCGGGTGCAGTTTCTCGACGTGGACGACGACCTCGGGTACCTCCATGCCCACCAGAGTGCCCACCCGGTCGACGACCTGCCCGCGTACACGGCGGCAGCGGTCGCCGATGTCGCACGGGTAGTCGAGTTCGACGTGCACCCGGACGTGGGCGACGTCGTGGTGCACCTCCACGGTGGCGGAGGGCGCCCCGGCGGACGGCGGCAGCGTCCCGACGGCCTCGCGGGCCGCCTGGGAGGCGACCTTGGCGACGACCCGGTCGGCGATGCGGGTCGCGCCGCGCTCCGCCGCCGGGACGACGGCCGGGGACAGTCCGAGTTCACCGGCCCCCGCGCTCACCTGTGTCACCGCCGCCGTTCACGGGTGCGGAAGAAGTCGCCGATCTCCATGTCCCCCTCCAGGAACCGGCCGACGACGAAGCCGACGGCGCCCAGTGCCGCCACCAGCAGGAAGGCCCCGAATCCACCGAAATATCCGGCGAACGCCAGCGCCATGCCGGCGATCATGCCGGCCACGGCCATGCTCATGCGCTCCTCAGCTCCTCAGCCTCTGTGGGTTCTCCGCGGACCGGTGCCTACTGGATCCGGCGTTCCGGCTCTTCTTCCTCCTCGTCGGGCAGCTTCACGTCGCTCACCGCGATGTTGACCTCGACGACCTCCAGGCCCGTCATCCGCTCGACGGCGGTGATGACGTTCTCCCGCACGTCGCGGGCGACATCGGCGATGGACACGCCGTAGTCCACGACGATCTCCAGGTCGAGGGCCGCCTGCACCTCGCCGACCTCGGCCTTGACGCCGCGCGTCACGCCCGCCTTCTGCCCTCCGGGCACGCGGTCGCGCACGGCGCCGAAGGTGCGCGACAGGCCGCTGCCCATGGCGTGCACGCCGTCCACGTCCCGGGCGGCGAGACCCGCGATCTTCTCCACGACGCCGTCGGCGATGGTGGTCCGGCCCCGGGAACCCGGGTCGCCACCGCCGCGCTTGGTCAGCGGGCTCCTGCGCGCCGCCGCCGTCTCGCTCTCCCCGCCCCGGTTGTCCGTCATGTCAGTCATCGCCGTACGTCCTTTTCGGTCGTCGTCCTGGGACCCACGGTAAGCACGGTTGCGCGGAAGCGCGCCTCTGATGCGGCAGGCTGGAGGAATGACGGCGGATCGCTGGACGCAGGCAGTGAGACATCAGCTGGGCATCGGCAGGCTGCTGCCCCTGGGTGACGCGCGGGACGGTGCGTGGATCGCCCAACGGGCGGCCGAGGCGGTGCTGGCGGGCGCGGCACGGGAGGTCCCGGAGGTGCGCCTGGGCACACTTCGGATCGCACTGGCCCACCCCGAGGACACCGAGGAGCCGGCGGTACCGGCTCCGCCGAGCGCACTGCCCTATGGACCCTTGCGGGTGACGGCGGAGTTCGCGGCCACGGCGTCGCGGCCGCTGCCGGCGACGGCGGCGCTGCTGCGCGAGGCGCTGGCCACCGCGGCGGCGCAGCGGCTCGGCCTCGTCGTGTCGGACGTGGACCTGCGGGTGACGGGACTGCTGGAGGAGGACGCCGGGGAGCCGGCCGGCGAGGAGCCCGGACTGCCGCCCGAGGCGCGGGCCGAGGACGGCGACGCGGGCGTCGCGGCCGACGCCGCGCGGGCGGTCGCGGGGGTGCTGCGGCTGACCGGCACGCTGGGCCGGCCGGTGCACGTGGACGAGGTGCCGGGCGAGGCCGCGATGGCGCACCGCCACGTCCGGCTGGAGGTGGCGGTAGCCGCGGACCACCGCAGCCGGGACGTGGCGCGCGCGGTCCGCGAGGCGGTCGGCGCGGCCCTGCCGGACCGGCCGACGGTCGCGGTCGTGGTGAGCGCGGTCGGCTGAACGCCCTTCAGGCCGCGCCGCGCTTCAGGCCGGACCGCCCTTCAGGCCGGACCGCGCTCCCGGCCGGCCGAGGTCTCAGTCGCCGACGCCCGCGAGGTCCCGCAGCCGGCGCGCCTGGGCCTGGCGCTCGGCGCCGCGCTGCTCCTCGTAGGTGCGCTCCTGGGCGCCGCGCAGCAGGGCCTTGGTCTCGATGACGGCGTCGCGGGGCGCGGCGAGGAGGGCCGCGGTCAGGTCACGCACGGTGTCGTCGAGCTGGCCCGCGGGCACGGCGACATTGGCCAGCCCGGTGCTGACGGCCTCGTCGGCCGTGACGAAGCGCCCGGTCACGCAGATCTCCAGCGCGCGGGCGTATCCGACGAGGCTCACCAGCGGGTGGGTGCCCGTCAGGTCGGGCACGAGTCCGAGGCTGGTCTCGCGCATGGCGAACTGCACGTCGTCGGCGACGACGCGCAGGTCACAGGCGAGGGCGAGTTGGAAGCCCGCCCCGATGGCGTGCCCCTGGACCGCGGCGACGGAGACGATGTCGCTGCGCCGCCACCAGGTGAACGCCTCCTGGTACTCGGCGATGGTCGCGTCCAGCTCGGCGTCGGAGCCGCGCGCGAGGTCGATGAACGACGGCTCGCCGTCGAAGCCCTCGGGCGTGAACGCCTGCCGGTCGAGCCCGGCCGAGAAGGACTTGCCCTCGGCCCGCAGCAGCACGACGCGGACGGAGCCCGGCAGCTGCCGGCCGGCCTCGGTCAGCGCCCGCCACAGAGCGGGGCTCTGCGCGTTGCGCTTGTCCGGGTTGGTCAGCGTCACCGTGGCGATCGCGTCGTCCACGGTGAGCCGTACGCCGTCCTTGTCGAGTACGGGAACGAGGTCCTGGTCGGGCGAAGCCATGGGACGCCTCCGATGTGTGCGGTCGCCTTCCGTGCCGCCCGACGGTTGTCCGCCGAGGTGCGGCACGCTCAAGTGACTGCACAGTAACCACCCGGTCGGTCAGTGGGACGACCGGGTGGCCACCATCGAAGCCGTGGGGCCACCCGGGGTCAGGCCGTGGCCTTCTTGCCCCGGGTCGCCCCGCCGCGCCCACGCAGCGTGACGCCCGACTCACTGAGCATGCGGTGCACAAAGCCATACGAGCGGCCGGTCTCCTCGGCCAACGCCCGGATGCTCGCACCGGCGTCGTACTTCTTCTTCAGGTCTGCCGCGAGCTTGTCGCGCGCGGCGCCGGTCACCCGGCTGCCCTTCTTCAGAGTCTCGGCCACCCGTGCCTCCTCAAGGAAGTGCGCTCTGGTCTCCTCATGATCACCCCTCCGGGCCCCGATGGCCACCCATTCGGCAAGGTCCGTGAGACAAGGTTGTGACGACGGGAGCGTGTCCCCACATCCGGAATTGACCGTTCCGAAGGGTGCCGTCCGGGCGGCCGCCCCCATCGCGGCGGGAAAGGCCAGGTCAGAAAGGCGGCGCGGCCGAGCCCCGCAGGATCCGGGACTCGGCCGCGAAATCGATGTAGGACACACCTCGGTACGAGGAGATCTCACACAGATGATGGATCACGGTTGGGCCGAATGATCCCTACGCCGTTGATCACGCCTTCGGCGGGGCGGCCCGGCAGGTCAGGCCAGGGCGACGAGATCCGCGTAGTCGGCACCCCAGAGGTCCTCGACACCGTCCGGCAGCAGGATGATGCGCTCCGGCTGGAGCGCCTCGACGGCGCCCTCGTCGTGCGTGACCAGGACGACGGCGCCCTTGTAGGTGCGCAGCGCCCCGAGGATCTCCTCGCGGCTGGCGGGGTCGAGGTTGTTGGTCGGCTCGTCGAGCAGCAGCACGTTCGCCGAGGACACCACCAGGGTGGCGAGGGCGAGGCGGGTCTTCTCCCCGCCGGAGAGGACCCCGGCCGGCTTGTCGACGTCGTCGCCGGAGAACAGGAACGAGCCGAGCACCTTGCGGACCTCGACCAGGTCCATGTCGGGCGCGGCGGAGCGCATGTTCTCCAGGACCGTGCGCTCCGGGTCGAGGGTCTCGTGCTCCTGGGCGTAGTACCCGAGCTTCAGGCCGTGGCCGGGGACGACCATGCCCGTGTCGGGCTGCTCGACACCGCCGAGCAGCCGCAGCAGGGTGGTCTTGCCGGCGCCGTTGAGGCCGAGGATGACCACGCGGCTGCCCTTGTCGATGGCCAGGTCGACGTCGGTGAAGATCTCCAGCGAGCCGTACGACTTCGACAGGCCCTCGGCCATCAGCGGGGTCTTGCCGCAGGGCGCGGGCTCGGGGAAGCGGAGCTTGGCGACCTTGTCGGACTGGCGCACCGCCTCCAGGCCGGAGAGCAGCTTGTCGGCGCGGCGGGCCATGTTCTGCGCGGCGACCGTCTTGGTGGCCTTGGCGCGCATCTTGTCGGCCTGCGAGTGCAGGGCGGCGGCCTTCTTCTCGGCGTTGGCGCGCTCGCGCTTGCGGCGCTTCTCGTCGGCCTCGCGCTGCTGCTGGTAGAGCTTCCAGCCCATGTTGTAGACGTCGATCTGGGCGCGGTTGGCGTCCAGGTAGAACACCTTGTTGACGACCGTCTCGACCAGGTCGACGTCGTGGGAGATCACGATGAAGCCGCCGCGGTAGGTCTTGAGGTAGTCGCGCAGCCAGACGATCGAGTCGGCGTCGAGGTGGTTGGTCGGCTCGTCGAGCAGCAGGGTGTCGGCGTCGGAGAACAGGATGCGGGCCAGCTCGATGCGGCGGCGCTGACCGCCGGAGAGCGTGTGCAGGGGCTGGCCGAGCACGCGGTCGGGCAGGTTCAGCGCGGCGGCGATGGTGGCGGCCTCGGCCTCGGCGGCGTACCCGCCCTTGGTGAGGAACTCCGTCTCCTGGCGCTCGTACTGCTTCATCGCCTTCTCGCGGGTGGCGCCCTTGCCGTTGGCGATGCGCTCTTCGTTGTCGCGCATCTTGCGGATCAGGACGTCGAGGCCGCGGGCCGACAGGATGCGGTCGCGGGCCAGGATGTCGAGGTCGCCGGTGCGCGGGTCCTGCGGCAGGTAGCCGACCTCGCCGGAGCGGGTGATGGTGCCCCCGGCGGGCATACCCTCGCCCGCGAGGCACTTGGTGAGGGTGGTCTTGCCCGCGCCGTTGCGGCCGACGAGGCCGATGCGGTCGCCCTTGGCGACACGGAACGTGGCGTTCTCGATGAGGACACGGGCACCGGCGCGCAGCTCGATACCGGAGGCGGAGATCACGGACAGACTCCAGGGCGGATACGGGGGCGGGATGGGCGGCTGAGGACGTTCCCGCCGTCTAATGCGCGAGGAGAAAGGCCATGACGACAGTCTAACGGGGCGGTGCAACCACTTTTTCTGCGTGCGGGTGTTCGGTTCGTCTCGCCGCGTCGGCGCCGGCCGGCGGTGCCAGACTGGGCAGCGGGTCCGGATCAGCGGGGGTCGCGGCGCCCGCGCACGAGGGAGTGATCGGTATGGCAGGCACGTCCGCAGGGCGCCCGAGCATCTTCCCGACGCTGCTGTACGGGGACGCGAAGGCGGCGATCCGCCAGCTCACGGAGGCCCTCGGCTTCACCGAGCTGTCCGTCTACGAGGGCGAGGACGGCTCGGTCCTGCACGCCGAGCTGGTGCAGGGCAACGGCGCGGTGATGATCGGCACCCGCGGCACCGGCAGCGTCTTCGACCGGGCCATGAAGGGCGCCGGCACCACGGGCGTCTACGTGGTGGTGGACGACGTGGACGCGCACCACCGCCGCGCCCTGGAGCACGGCGTGGAGATCCTCATGCCCCCGACGGACCAGGACTACGGCTCCCGGGACTACATGGCCCGGGACGTCGAGGGCAACGTGTGGAGCTTCGGCACCTACGCGCCGGAGACGGGGGGCTAGGGCCTGTCGTTTGGATCTTGCCGCAGGGCATCGGCAGCACCTGTGAACGCCGGTGAGCGGGGCCTGGTGCGTGCAGCTGCAAGGCGGAGGAGGGAGTCGATGCGGAGCATCGGCGAGTGACGACGACGCGGCAGATGCGCGTGCCGGGCCCCGCGTCTGCGTCATGATCCAAACGACAGGCCCTAGCGCAGTCTGCGCCGTCCTCCGAACGACGGGCCCTAGCTGCCGCCGGTGTGCACCTGGAACGCGGCCCGGCGCACGGCCTTGGCCAGGGCCGGGTCGGGGTGGGCCGCGGCCAGGGCGACGAGCACCTGCACGGTGCGCGGGTGCCCCACGGCGCGGACCTCGTCCAGCAGCATCGGGACGGTCGGCTGCACGGCGGACTCCAGGTGGCGCACCAGCAGCGGGGCCTCCCCGTGGTCGGCGACGGCGGCGGCGGTGTCCACCCACAGCCAGGTCGCCTCCTCCCGGGTCAGGACCTCGTGGGCGTCCTCCGGGTCGGCGCCGTCGTGCTCGGCCAGCCACAGCAGCGCGTACGGCCGGAGCGTGGGCTCGTCCAGCACGGCGCGGACGTCCGGCTCGGCGGGGGCGCCGACGACGCGCAGCGCCTCGAAGGCCAGGCCGCGCAGCAGGGCGTCCTCGCCCCGGGCGGCGGCCAGCAGCTCGGTGACGGCGCCGCCGACGGTCCGGGCCGCGAGCCAGGCGCGGTACTCGGCGCGGGCCGCGTTGGGGCGCAGCTGGGCGCAGCCGCGGAGCATGTCCTCGGCGGACTGCTCGATGTTCCCGGCGGGGCTCTGCGCGGCGACGCAGATCTGCTCCAGCTTGACCCAGACCGCCCAGCTGCCGAGGGGGGTGAGCGTGGCCTGGCCGTCGCCGTACGTGAGGGCGCCGACGGAGGCGAGGGCGCGCAGGGCCCAGTCGAGCAGGGGGGCGAGCGGGGCGTCGGTGGGCGCGGGCTCGGCCGGCGGCTCGGGACGGGGGCCGTAGGGGATCTCGCAGCGGGCGGTGCGCAGCTCGGTGACGCGCTGCTCCAGCAGGTCGAGGAGCTGCTCCACGGGGACCGGGCCGGCGGACAGCTGGAGGAAGGTCAGCGTCTGCGGGATGGCGGAGACGACCTCGGCGACGGCGGCGGGCTCGTGGCCCTCGGGCTCCGGGTAGGCGAGCGACCAGGCGTCGAAGAGGGCGACCCAGCCGCGCAGCACGGCGCTGTCGTCGCGGTCCCAGGCGCGCAGCCGCCAGCCGGGGCGGGCGCTGTCGCCGTGGACCTCGACGAGTCCGGCGAGGCGGGCGGTGTCCCAGTCGGCCCGGACCTGATCGGGGGTCAGGCCGAGGTCGCGGGCGGCGCGTTCGGCGGTCGCGTCGGAGAGGGTGGCCTTGCCGTCGGCGGTGGCGCCGTCGCGGCCGGGGCCGAGCGCGGCGTCGGCCCAGCGGGCGACGCGGGCCGCGTCGGCCAGGCCGAGGCGTGCCATTCCGGCCAGCTCCGCCGGGGCCGGGGTGCCCTCCGGGGGGCGCGGTGCGGGTCGGCGCGAGCGCCGCTGGTTCATCGCTCGGGGGGCGGCGGCCAGGGGTCGCGGGCGGACGAGTCGAAGCCTGGAGTCGCGCGGGATACGGGACGTCACGGGTGCAGTCTTCCGGTTGACGGTCCGAAAACCCAAACGGAATGTCACCGCGGGCGACGAGGACGGCCAGGGCACCGGCTCCCCGGGGTGCTCGCGGGCCGGGAACCGGCCAGTGGTACGGCGCTAAACGGAATCCTTACGACCGGTCGGCGGGCAGGGGAACGGGAGCCGGTTGCGGCCGGGTGAGGGGACGGTGCACGCGAGGGGCCCGGGCACCCGCCGCGGGCAGCGGGCGGGGCGGCTCACATGAGCGGGGTCAGGAAGCGCCGCAGGGCCTCCTCGTAGCCCTTGGGGTCGGCGTTCCACATGGCTCCGTGGGGCGCGCGGGCGACCGTGTGGAGGGCGACGGTGTCGGGGCGGGACTCCGCGAGCCGGCGGGAGAGTCGCCAGGGGGCCACGGTGTCGTCCGGCCCGTGCAGCAGGAGCGTCGGGACGCGCAGCGCGTCGGACGGGGGCGCGTCCGCGACGCGGTCGCCGTAGAGGCCGGTGCGGCCCTGTGCGGCGCGGACCGCCAGGGGCAGCAGCACGCTCGGGGTGCGGCGGGCCGAGGCCAGGGCGCGCAGGGTGGCCTCCCAGTCGAGCACCGGGGAGTCCAGGACGAGCCCGGAGATGTAGTCGCGCAGCCCCGAGCGCTCGGAGGCGCGCAGGGCCATGGTGGCGCCGGTGGACCAGCCGTGCAGGACGACCTGCCGGGCCCCCTCGCGCACGGCGTGCCGGACGACCGCGTCCAGGTCGCGCCACTCGGTCTCGCCCAGGTGGCTCAGGCCGTCGGGCGAGCGGGGCGCGCCGACGTCGCCGCGGTAGGCCGGGGCGAGCACCGGGAAGTGGTGGCGGTTGAGGAACTCCATGACGTTCAGGGCGAGTTCCCGGGTGGTGCCCAGTCCGTGCACGGTGATCACCCAGGTGTCCCGCGCGCCGGGCACGAACCAGGCGGGCAGGGGGCCGAGTTCGCCGATGATGTCGACGTCCTCGTGGGCCAGGCCCAGGGCGGTGCGGGGGTCGCCGACGTACACGTTGGGGGTCAGCCAGGCCTTGTCGCCGCGCTGGAAGGTGCCGTGGGTGACGGCCTCCAGGCGGCGCACGACGGTGTCGGCGGTGGGCGAGGCGCCCTCCAGCACGGGGCCGACGACCGCGTGGGAGCCGTCTCCGGCCAGGCCGTAGCGGCCGGGCCGCAGGGCGGCGAGGTCCCGGGTGAGGCTGATCTGCCCGGCCGCCGTGCCGTGCACGGTGAGCCGGGGCTCGGTGGGCAGGGGCCGGCCCGGTGGTGCCTTCAGTGCGGCGTCGCTGGCGAACCGGCCGGCGGCCACCGCGGCGGCACCGGCACCCAGGACGGCGGTGACGGCAGCGGCCGTAGCTTTGACAGTGCGCACCGCTCCAGTGTCCTGGCCCGGCCGCCGCGCGACCAGTGGGAGGGGGCCGGGGGGTGACGCGCGCGGTGCGGGTCAGCGCTGGCCGTACCCGCGCAGGCGCTCTTCCACCTCGGTGACCTGCTGCCGGGACAGCAGGCTCGGGCTCAGGCCGGGCACGGAGGCGGCGGTGAGCCAGACGCGGCACATCCACTCCAGCTGGGCCGTGCGGTCGTAGGCCTGGGTGAGGGTGGTGCCGTAGGTGAGGGTGCCGTGGTTCTGCAGGAGGCAGCCGGAGCGGCCGTCGAGGGCGCGGAGCACGTGCGCGGCGAGCTCGTCGGTGCCGTAGGCGGCGTAGGGGGCGACCCGGACGGGTCCGCCGAGTGCGGCGGCCATGTAGTGGACCAGCGGGAGCTCGGGGACGAGCGTGGAGACGGCTGTGGCGTGGACGGCGTGGGTGTGGACGACGGCCCGGGCTCCGGTGGAGCGGTACACCGCGAGGTGCATGGGCAGTTCGCTGGTCGGGACGAGCGTGCCGAGGACCTGCCGCCCGTCGAGGGTGACACCGGTCACATCCTCGGGGGCGAGCCGGTCGTAGGGGACGCCGGAGGGGGTGACCAGGACGGTGTCGTCGACGCGCACCGAGACGTTCCCCGAGGTGCCCACGACGAGCCCTTCGGTCACCGTCCGGCGGGCCGTGGCGACGAGCTCCTCCCAGGCGCGCGCCTCCTCGGAGGTCGCACTCCTGCGCCGCTCCTCCCCCTCCCCCGCGCGCCGCCCGCCGCCCGGCGTGACGTCCCGTCCGCCGTCCCGTCCGCCGTCCCGTGTGCCGTCCCGCTGCTCAGCCATGCGGCGATCCTGCCAGGCGGGGGCGCGGCACGCGGGGGTGCGGGGGCGGGTTCCGGCCCGGTCGCGCGGCGGTGCGGGGACGGGTTCCGGCCGGGTGCGGGCGGCGCACTTCGCCCGTATACGGCCCCTGCCGCCCGGAGGTCGGGCGGCAGGGGTCCCCGTCCCGTGCCGCCGGTGCCGGTCACCCCTCGTGGATCGCCCGTCACCCCACGTCGGACGCGGTGCCCGTGGGCTGCCCGCGGTCACTCGATCGGCTGAAGCGGAGGGTGCGAGGGATCCGGGCACCGGGGGGCGGGGACCCTGACAGAGGGCGGAACGGCAACCCTCGTGCGTGGACACTCCCACGCCCCTCCCAGTTCATCTTCCGTTCACTCGGGTTACCTACGTTCGTCCAGCCAATGACCTCGAACGATTGCCTGGGTAAATGGAAAGCTTCTCGCTGATCCTCGCGATTGTGGTGGTAACCGCACTCGCGTTCGATTTCACGAACGGTTTCCACGACACCGCGAACGCCATGGCCACGACCATTTCCACGGGCGCCATGAAGCCCAAGGTCGCCGTGGCCATGTCCGCTGTCCTCAACCTGGTCGGCGCCTTCCTGTCCGTGGAAGTCGCCAACACGATCTCCAAAGGCCTCGTCGACGAGGCCGGCATCCGGCCCGAGGTCATCTTCGCCGCCCTGGTCGGCGCGATCCTCTGGAACCTGCTGACGTGGCTGGTCGGTCTGCCCTCCAGCTCCTCGCACGCCCTCATGGGCGGTCTGATCGGCGCCACCATCGCCTCGGCGGGCGTGGGCGCGGTGCACGGCGACGTGCTGGTCACCAAGGTGCTGATCCCGGCGATCGCCGCCCCGCTGGTCGCGGGCATCGCGGCGATGCTCGGCGCACGGCTGACCTACAAGCTGGGCAAGCGGGCCGAGGACACGGAGTCCGCCAAGAAGGGCTACCGGGCCGGCCAGATCGCCTCGGCGGGCCTGGTCTCCCTGGCGCACGGCACCAACGACGCGCAGAAGACCATGGGCATCATCACCCTCGCCCTGGTCGCCGGCGGCACTCTCGCCCCGGACTCCGACCCGCCCATGTGGGTCATCCTCTCCGCGGGCGTCGCGATCGCCCTGGGCACCTACCTCGGCGGCTGGCGCATCATCCGGACCATGGGCAAGGGCCTGACCGACCTCCAGCCGCAGCAGGGCTTCGCCGCCCAGACCAGCGCGGCCACGGTCATCCTGGCCTCCTCGCACCTCGGCTTCTCCCTGTCCACCACCCACTCCGTCTCCGGCGCCGTGATGGGCGCGGGCCTCGGCCGCAAGGGCGGCGTGGTGCGCTGGTCGACGGCGACGCGGATGTTCGTCGCGTGGGGCCTGACGCTGCCGGCCGCGGCCCTGGTGGGCGCGCTCGCCGAGTACGTCACGGGCTTCGGCGACTGGGGCACCGCCGTGGTGGCCGTCTTCCTGGTCGGCTCCAGCGCGGCCATCTGGAAGATCTCCCGGCGTGAGGTCGTCGACCACACCAACGTCAACGACACCGGGGAGGCGGAGCCGGCCGGCGTGGTGACCACGGCGATGGCCGCGGTGACGCCGCCGCCGGCGGGGCAGATCGTCGAGGAGCCGGTCACCGCGTTCCCCGCGCAGGCCACCTCCGAGCGGACCCCCTCCACGACCACCACGGTCTGATCCGGCCACCGGAAGCAAGGAAGAGTCACCGATATGAAGATCGACTGGGCGGCCCTCGGTTCCGTCTTCGGCGTCAGCCTCGTGGTCACCGTGGCCCTGGTGGGCCTGTTCACCCTCGGCATCACCGGCCTGTCCCGCCGTGAGCGGGCGGCCGCCGAGGGCGGCTCCGCGGGCCTCGCCGTCACCGGCGCCTACGCCTGCTTCGCCGCGTGCGCGGCGGCGGTGGGCTACGGCATCTACCTGATCATGGCCTGACGGCCGCATCGTACGAGCGCGACCGCCGGGCGGCACGGGACGTGAGGTCCCGTGCCGCCCGGCACGTGTGTGACCGGGGGGATGTGGGCTTCTCCACACTCTCCCCCCGCAGGTCAACGGCAAGTTGACGGTTGTTCGCGGCCGTGGTGGACTGCCGGGGCCAATACGGCGGCAGGAGAGGAAGCCGGTGCGAGTCCGGCGCGGTCCCGCCACTGTCACCGGGGCGGACGCCCCGGGAGCCAGGAACTCTCACCGCCGGTCTCTTCGAACCAGGGCGTGGACACCCTGAGTGAGGACACATCGCCATGCGCGGCTGCCGACCGAGGCCCACCACCCCGTCTGCGACCTTCCCTCCGGCCGGCTGAGCCGATGGGTGCCGGTCGCGTCTTCGCGTACGGCGCCGCCGCCGGCCTGATCGGCGACCTGCTGCTCGGCGATCCCCGCCGGGGGCATCCGGTCGCCGCGTTCGGGCGGGCCGCGGGCGCCGTGGAACAGGTGCTGTGGCGGGACCACCGCGGGTGGGGCGCGCTGCACACCGCCGTGTGCGCCGGCGGAGCCGTCGCGCTCGGGGCCGTCGCCGCGCGCGCCGTACGGCATTCCGCCGCCGCCTCCACCGTCCTGACGGGCGCCGCCACCTGGGCCGTGGTCGGGGGGACGTCGCTGGCGCGGGAGGCCGCAGCCGTCGGGCAGGCCCTGGAGGCCGGGGACCTCGAGGCCGCCCGGGCCAGGCTGCCGCACCTGTGCGGACGGGACCCGCAGGCCCTCGACGCCGACGGCATCGCCCGGGCCGTGGTCGAGTCCGTCGCCGAGAACACCTCCGACGCGGTGGTGGGGGCGCTGGTGTGGGGAGCGGTCGGCGGGGTGCCGGGACTGCTCGGGTTCCGGGCCGTCAACACCCTGGACGCCATGGTCGGGCACAAGTCGCCCCGCCATCGGCGCTACGGCTGGGCCTCGGCCCGGCTGGACGACCTCGCGGGATGGCCGGGCGCCCGCCTGACCGCCGCGCTGGCGGCCCTGGCCGGACCCGATCCGCGCGGGGCCGTACGGGCCTGGCGCGCGGACGCCGGACTGCATCCGAGCCCCAACGCCGGTCCCGTGGAGGCCTCCTTCGCCGGGGCGCTCGGGGTGCGGCTGGGCGGGACGCTCTCCTACGGCGGGCGGGTCGAGCACCGGCCCGTGCTGAACTCCGAAGGGCGTGCCGTCGTCACGGACGACGTGGAACGGGCCGTGCGGCTGTCGCGGCGGGTGACCTGGCTCGCGCTCGGGGTGTGCGCCGGGGCCCGGCTGCTGACCGGCGCGCGGCGAGCGAAAAGGGGGAAGTGGGCATGAGCGGTGGGCTTCTCGTGGCCGGCACCACCTCCGACGCCGGCAAGAGCGTCGTGACGGCGGGCATCTGCCGGTGGCTGGTGCGCCAGGGCGTCGCGGTCGCGCCCTTCAAGGCGCAGAACATGTCGCTCAACTCCTTCGTGACCCGGGAGGGCGCGGAGATCGGGCGGGCCCAGGCCATGCAGGCGCAGGCCTGCCGGATCGAGCCGGCCGCCCTGATGAACCCGGTGCTGCTCAAGCCCGGCGGCGAACAGAGCAGCCAGGTCGTGCTGCTGGGCAAGCCGGTCGGGGAGATGAGCGCGCGCGGGTACCACGGCGGGCGGCAGCAGCGGCTGCTCGGGACGGTGCTGGACTGCCTGGAGCAGTTGCGGGGCACGTATGACGCGGTGATCTGCGAGGGGGCCGGTTCGCCCGCCGAGATCAACCTGCGGCGGACCGACATCGTCAACATGGGCATCGCGCGCAACGCCGGGCTGCCCGTGCTCGTCGTCGGCGACATCGACCGGGGCGGCGTCTTCGCCTCGTTCTTCGGGACGGTGGCGCTGCTGTCCCCCGAGGACCAGGAGTGCGTCGCCGGATACCTCGTCAACAAGTTCCGCGGGGACGTCTCCCTGCTGGAGCCCGGGCTGGAGATGCTGGAGGGCCTCACCGGGCGGCGGACGTACGGCGTGCTGCCGTTCCGGCACGGGCTGGGCATCGACGAGGAGGACGGGCTGCGGGTCTCGCTGCGCGGGACCGTGCGGGAGTCGGCCGTCGCGCCGCCCGTCGGCGAGGACGTGCTGCGCGTCGCGGTGTGCGCCGTGCCGCTGATGTCCAACTTCACCGACGTCGACGCGCTGGCCGCCGAACCGGGCGTCGTGGTGCGGTTCGTGGACCGGCCCGAGGAACTGGCCGACGCCGACCTGGTCGTCGTGCCCGGCACCCGCGGGACGGTCCGCGCGCTGGAGTGGCTGCGTGAGCGGGGGCTGGCCGGGGCGCTGGCCCGCAGGGCCGCCGAACAGCGGCCCGTCCTCGGCATCTGCGGCGGTTTCCAGATCCTCGGCGAGCACATCGAGGACGACGTGGAGAGCCGGCGCGGCCACGTCGACGGGCTCGGACTGCTGCCCGTGCGCGTGCGGTTCGCCCGCGAGAAGACCCTCACCCGGCCGGCCGGCGAGGCCCTCGGGGAGCACGTCGAGGGCTACGAGATCCACCACGGAATCGCCGACGTCCTGGGCGGCACCCCCTTCCTGGACGGCTGCCGGGTCGGTCAGACGTGGGGCACGCACTGGCACGGCTCCCTGGAGTCGGACGGCTTCCGCCGGGCCTTCCTGCGGGAGGTGGCCGCCGCCGCGGGCCGGCGCTTCGTGCCGGCGCCGGACACCTCGTTCGCCGCGCTGCGCGAGGAGCAGCTCGACCGGCTCGGCGACCTGATCGAACAGCACGCGGACACCGACGCGTTGTGGCGGCTCATCGAGTCCGGCCCGCCGAAGGGCCTGCCCTTCGTGCCGCCGGGAGCACCCGCGTGAGCGCCGTGCCCCCGCCCCGGCGGGCCGGCCACCCCGAACGCACAGGCATCTTGGAGGGCGACGACCAGTGACCACCCCGTTTCCGTTCACCGCCGTGGTCGGCCAGGACGATCTGCGGCTCGCGCTGCTGCTGAACGCCGTGTCACCGGCGGTCGGCGGTGTGCTGGTGCGCGGCGAGAAGGGCACCGCCAAGTCGACGGCCGTGCGGGCGCTGTCGGCGCTCGTGCCGCAGGTCGACGTCGTCCCCGGGTGCCGCTTCTCCTGCGACCCCGCCTCCCCCGACCCCGGCTGCCCGGACGGGCCGCACGCGCCGGGGGCGGGCGGCCAGTACCGCCCGGCCCGCATGGTCGAACTGCCCGTCGGCGCCTCCGAGGACCGGCTGGTGGGCGCGCTCGACATCGAACGGGCGCTGTCGGAGGGCGTGAAGGCCTTCGAGCCCGGCCTGCTCGCCGACGCGCACCGCGGGATCCTCTACGTCGACGAGGTCAACCTCCTGCACGACCACCTGGTCGACCTGCTGCTGGACGCCGCGGCGATGGGCGCCTCGTACGTGGAGCGCGAGGGCGTCTCCGTGCGGCACGCGGCCCGGTTCCTGCTGGTGGGCACCATGAACCCCGAAGAGGGCGAACTGCGGCCGCAGTTGCTCGATCGGTTCGGTCTGACCGTGGAGGTCGCCGCCTCCCGCGAACCCGACCAGCGGGTGGAGGTCGTACGGCGCCGGCTGGCCTACGACGACGACCCGGCCGCCTTCGCCGCGCGCTGGGCCGACGAGGAGGCCGAGGTGCGGGCGCGGATCGTCGCCGCGCGGGAGCTGCTGCCGTCGGTGCGGCTGGGCGACGGGGCGCTGCGGCAGATCGCGGCGACCTGCGCCGCCTTCGAGGTGGACGGCATGCGCGCCGACATCGTCATGGCCCGGACGGCCACCGCGCTGGCCGCCTGGGCGGGCCGTACGGACGTGCTCGCCGAGGACGTCCGGCAGGCGGCGCTGCTGGCGCTGCCGCACCGGCGCCGGCGCAACCCCTTCGACGCGCCGGGTCTGGACGAGGACAAGCTGGACGAGACCCTGGAGCAGTTCGCCGACGACGACCCGGACCCCGACCCCGGGCCGGACGGCCCGGACGGCGGCCCCGGCGGCCCGGACGGCGGCGGATCCGACGGCCCCGACGGCCCGGACGGGGGCGGCCCGGACGGGGGCGGCGGCCGGCCGGAGGCCGGGGACGAGGCCCCGCGGCAGGGCGAGGACCCCGCGGCCTCCCCCGCCTCCGAGGAGGACGGGCGGCCGCAGCGTCCCGGGGCCGGCGAGCAGCAGGCCGTGCGGGCCGGCGAACCCTTCCGCACCAAGGTGCTGAGCGTGCCGGGACTGGGCGAAGGAGCCGCCGGCCGGCGCTCGCGGGCGCGGACCGAGCACGGGCGCACGACCGGGGCGCGCCGGCCGCGCGGCACGCTGACCAAGCTGCACTTGGCGGCGACGGTGCAGGCCGCGGCGCCGCACCAGCGCTCCCGCGGCAGGTCGGGGCCGGGCCTGGTGGTGCGCCGGGACGATCTGCGGCAGGCCACCCGCGAGGGCCGCGAGGGCAATCTCGTGCTGTTCGTCGTGGACGCCTCCGGGTCGATGGCGGCCCGCAAGCGCATGGGCGCGGTGAAGGGGGCCGTGCTGTCGCTGCTGCTGGACGCCTACCAGCGGCGGGACAAGGTGGGCCTGGTGACCTTCCGGGGTTCGGGCGCCGACGTCGCGCTGCCGCCGACCTCGTCGGTGGACGCGGCGGCGGCCCGGCTGGAGACGCTGCCGACCGGCGGCCGCACCCCGCTGGCCGCCGGGTTGCTGCGCGCGCACGAGGTGCTGCGGGTGGAGCGGCTGCGGGATCCGGCGCGCCGGCCGCTGGTCGTGGTGGTGACGGACGGCCGGGCGACCGGCGGCCCGGAACCGGTCGCACTGGCGGGCCGGGCGGCCCGGCTGTTCGCGGCCGGGGGCCTGGCGTCCGTGGTCGTGGACTGCGAGCAGGGCCCGGTGCGGCTGGGGCTCGCCGGCCGGCTGGCCGGTGAACTGGGCGGCGCCGCCGTGACGTTGGACGAGCTGCGGGCCGACTCGATCGCCGGGCTGGTCAGGGATGTGCAGGGGACTTCGAGGAGGGCCGCGTAATGCCGCAGGGACAGCCGAGTGTCATTCCGGACGACGGTCTGACGACCCGTCAGCGACGCAACCGGCCGCTGGTGATGGTCCACACCGGCGTCGGCAAGGGCAAGTCCACCGCCGCCTTCGGGCTCGCGCTGCGGGCCTGGAACCAGGGGTGGCCCGTCGGGGTGTTCCAGTTCGTCAAGTCGGCGAAGTGGAAGGTCGGCGAGGAGAACGCGCTGAAGGTGCTCGGCGCCTCGGGCGAGGGCGGCTCGGTGGCCTGGCACAAGATGGGCGAGGGCTGGTCCTGGGTGCAGCGCGACCTCCAGGGCGACAATGTGAGCAACGAGGTCAAGGCCCGGGAGGGCTGGGAGCAGGTCAAGCGGGACCTGGCGGCGCAGACGTACCGGCTGTACGTGCTGGACGAGTTCGCCTACCCGCTGCACTGGGGCTGGATCGACACGGCCGAGGTCGTCGACGTGCTGCGGCACCGGCCCGGGACCCAGCACGTGGTGATCACCGGGCGGAACGCGCCCGCCGAGCTCGTCGACTTCGCGGATCTCGTGACCGACATGTCGAAGGTCAAGCACCCGATGGACGCCGGGCAGAAAGGGCAGAGGGGCATCGAGTGGTGACGTCGTCCTCGTCCGTCCCCCGGCTGGTCGTCGCCGCGCCCTCCTCCCGGAGCGGCAAGACCACGGTGGCCACGGGGCTGATGGCCGCGTTCGCCGCGCGGGGGCTCGCCGTGTCCCCGCACAAGGTCGGCCCCGACTACATCGACCCCGGCTACCACGCGCTCGCGACCGGGCGGGTGGGGCGCAACCTCGACGCGTACCTGTGCGGTCCCGACCTGGTCGGTCCGCTCTTCCGGCACGGGGCCCGCGGGTGCGACATCGCCGTCGTCGAGGGCGTCATGGGGCTGTACGACGGGGCGGCGGGGCAGGGCGAGCTGGCCTCGACGGCGCATGTGGCGAAGCTGCTGCGGGCGCCGGTGGTGCTGGTCGTGGACGCGTCGTCGCAGTCGCGGTCGGTGGCGGCGCTGGTGCACGGGTTCGTGTCCTGGGACCCGGAGGTGCGGGTCGGGGGCGTCATCCTGAACAAGGTCGCCACGGACCGGCACGAGGAGCTGCTGCGGGAGGCGCTGGAGCACGTGGGGGTGCCCGTGCTCGGGGTGCTGCGGCGGGCCCCGCAGGTGGACACGCCGTCCCGGCACCTGGGCCTGGTGCCGGTCGCCGAGCGGCGCGCGGAGGCCCTGGCGGCCGTCGCCGCGATGGCCGGGCAGGTGGCGGCCGGGTGCGACCTCGACGCGCTGGCGGCGCTGGCGCGCACGGCGGGCCCCCTGACCTGCGCCGCGTGGGACGCGGCCGAGGCCATCGCCGGAACGTTGCCCGACGGGACGACCGGGACGCGGTCGGACCCCGGGGGGCGGCTCGACGCCGGGGGGCGGTCCGGCGCAGGGACACCGGAGCGTGGCGTGCCGCGGATCGCCGTCGCCGGCGGGCCCGCGTTCACCTTCTCCTACGCCGAGCACGCCGAGCTGCTGGCGGCCGCCGGTGCCGAGGTCGTGCCGTTCGACCCGCTGCGGGACGGCGAACTGCCGGACGGGGCAAGCGGATTGGTGATCGGCGGCGGCTTCCCCGAGATGTACGCCTCGGAGCTGTCGGCCAACGAGCCGCTGCGCAAGGCCGTCGCCGTCCTGGCGGACAGCGGGGCGCCGGTGGCCGCCGAGTGCGCGGGGCTGCTCTACCTGTGCCGGGAGCTGGACGGCCTGCCGATGTGCGGGGTGCTGGACGCCGGGGCGCGGATGACGGAGCGGCTCACGCTCGGGTACCGGGAGGCGGTGGCCGTGGGCGACAGCGTCCTCGCGGCGGCGGGGACCCGGTTGCGCGGGCACGAGTTCCACCGGACCGCCGTCGACCCCGGCTCGGGACCGGAGCCCGCCTGGGGGCTGCCGGGTGCCGCGCGGCGGGTCGAGGGGTTCGTGCAGGGCGGGGTGCACGCCAGCTATCTGCACACGCATTGGGCGGCCGCGCCGGGGGTCGCCCGCCGGTTCGTGGAACGGTGCCGCGCCTCATGAGCGGCGGACCCTCTCCGGTCGAGCCGCCGGACGGGCGGGCCCGGGTGGTCGTCGGGGTCGGCGCCTCGAAGGGCGTCCCGGTGGAGGAGGTGCTCGCGCTGGTCGAGGCGGCCCTGCGCGAGGCCGGGCTGCCCGCCGCGGCCGTCGCGGAGCTCGCCACGGCCGACGCGAAGGCCGGGGAGCCGGGGATCGTGGCGGCGGCGCGGCAGCTCGGGGTGCCGCTGGTGACGTACCCGGCCGGGGACCTGGCCCGGGTCGGCGTGCCCCACCCGTCCAAGGCGGCGCGCGCCGCCGTGGGCACGCCCTCCGTCGCGGAGGCCGCGGCCCTGCTGCGCGGCGGTGCGCTCCTCGTTCCCAAGCGCAGGTCCGGGCGGGCGACCTGTGCCGTGGCGCGGCTCGGGGGTGCGGACGCCGGCCGGAGCGGCGCGGCACCCACCGGTTCCGTCCTGGCCCGCCGGACCACCGAAGGCCACCACCAGCGAGGGCACGGACACACCCATGCGCACTGAGAGCGGGCACGACCTGCGACATCACGGGGACGCGGAGGTACGGGACGACGGCGGTGCGCTCGTCGACCTCGCGGTCAACGTCCGCGCGGACACGCCGCCCGCGTGGCTGCTGGAGCACGTCACCGCCTCGCTCACCGGTCTGGCCGCCTACCCGGACGGGCGGGCCGCCCGGGCCGCGGTGGCGCGGCGGCACGGCCTGCCGGCGGAGCGGGTGCTGCTGACGGCCGGCGCTGCGGAGGCGTTCGTGCTGCTGGCCCGGGCGCTGAAGGTGCGGCGGCCGGTGGTGGTGCACCCCCAGTTCACGGAGCCGGAGGCGGCGCTGCGGGACGCGGGGCACACCGTCGGGCGGGTGCTGCTGCGCGAGGAGGACGGCTTCCGGCTGGACCCGGCGGCCGTCCCGGAGGACGCGGACCTGGTCGTGATCGGCAACCCGACGAACCCGACCTCGGTGCTGCACCCGGCGGGCACGATCGCCGCCCTCGCCCGGCCCGGCCGGGTGCTGGTGGTGGACGAGGCGTTCATGGACGCGGTCCCGGGCGAACGGGAGGCGCTGGCCGGGCGGGCCGACGTGCCCGGTCTGGTGGTGCTGCGCAGCCTGACCAAGACGTGGGGCCTGGCCGGGCTGCGGATCGGCTACGTGCTGGCGGCGCCGGAGATCGTGGAGGAGCTGGAGCGGGCGCAGCCGCTGTGGCCGGTGTCCACGCCCGCGCTGGCGGCCGCCGAGGCGTGTGTGGGGCCCCGGGCGCTGGCGGAGGCGGCCCACGCCGCGCACCGCATCGCCGCGGACCGCGCCCACCTCGTGGCGGGCCTCACCGGGCTCGCCCCGGCGGGCCTGCGGGTGGCCGGCCCGGCCGAGGCCCCGTTCGTGCTGATCCGCCTCCCCCGGGCGGCCGCCGTGCGCCGCCGCCTGCGCGACCTCGGCTACGCCGTCCGCCGCGGCGACACGTTCCCCGGCCTGGACGAACGCTGGCTCCGCCTGGCGGTCCGCGACCGCGTCACGACGGACACCTTCCTGACGGCCCTGAAGAGGGCGCTGACGGACTGACGCCGCCGGTCCCGCCGCAGCGGGGCGGGCGCCCGGCACCCGCCCCGCGCGGTCCTCGCTCCCGGCGCCCGATCAGCCCCGGCGGCGGGCGAGGGCCACTGCCGCTGCCCCTGCCGTCAGGAGGGCGAGGGCGCCTGCTGCCACGTACGGGGTCGTCGAACTGCCGCCCGTTTCCGCCAGGTTCTGCTGCGCGGGGGCTCCCTGCGGCTCGACGGCGGCCGGTGGGGCGGCGGACGCCGACGGGGGCTGCTCCGCCGCCGCGGGACGGGGTGTCGTGCAGGTCGCCTCGGCCAGGGTGAGGGTGCCGTCGACCTCGGCGACGTTCAGCTTCAGCGGGTTGACGGAGATCTTGAGCCGCAGGGCCGTGGCGGCCGCCGAGCGGGCCGTCGTGCGGGTGGCGGCCGGATCGAGCCGGACCTCCCCGACCCCGGGCACCTCGACGTTCGTGGGACCGCCGGCGGTGAGGTTCACGCGCTTGCCGAGCACGGTCACCGAGCCGGGCAGACGGGTCGTGGCGACCGGCTTCTTCCCGACCTCGCAGGTGGCTCTGGCGCTGACCTGGTCGACCTCGACGACCGACAGCAGCGGCAGACCGGGGACGTGCAGGCGGGCATGGGCCAGCGTGGTGGACGCCTCGGCCTTCCCGGCGCCGGTGGTGGCCGTCGCCCGGGCCGCCTCGGCCCGCAGCACGCTGAACGGCCTGCCGCCGTCCACCGCGTCGAGGCTGGCCGTCAGCGCGCTCTTCTCCGCGCTCCGCGGGGCCCGCACCTCGTTGAGGGACACGGCGAGCGGGACGTTCACCGACTTGTTCAGCAGGGAGACGTCCAGGCCCGTGCGCAGGACGGCGGCGCTCGCGCGGCCGTGGTCGCCGGTGGCGTGCGCCGGGCTCACGCCGGTCAGTACCAGGGGCCCGGCGGCGAGCGCCGTGGCCGTCGCGAGGGTCGCCAGCCGGCGTGCGGGCATGCGGAAGGAAGGGCTGTTCACGTGGGGACTCCTGGAAGGACAGGCTCGGGACCCGGAAAGAATCGCCCCCGCGCGCGGGCGGCGTCAGCGATCCGCCACCGCTTCACTCCAACGTGGCCAGACCGTGGAAGTTTTCGAATCTCCCGGCACAGGCGTTCCCCGCCGTCACCCGGGTGGCCGAGGACCCTCAGCCCACCACGCGCCCGTTCAGCACCACCCGGCGCGGGGCCGCCAGGACGCGCACGTCGGCCCGCGGGTCCTCGTCGTAGACCACGAGGTCGGCCGGGGCTCCCTCCTCCAGGCCGGGGCGTCCGAGCCAGGAGCGGGCCGTCCAGGTGCCCGCCGCCAGCGCGTCGACGGGCGGGATGCCCGCCGTGACCAGTTCGGCGACCTCGGCCGCCGCGAGGCCGTGGGCGAGCGCGCCCCCGGCGTCGGTGCCGACGAAGACGGGGATGCCGGCGTCCCAGGCGCCCCGCACGGTGTCGTACCGGCGTGCGTGGAGCCGGCGCATGTGGGCGGACCAGCGCGGGAACTTGCCCTCGCCGCCGTCGGCGAGCTGCGGGAACGTCGCGATGTTCACCAGCGTCGGCACGATGGCCACGCCCCGCTCGGCGAACAGCGGGACGAGGTCGTCGGTCAGGCCCGTGGCGTGCTCGATGCAGTCGATACCGGCCTCGACGAGGTCCCGCAGGGAGTCCTCCGCGAAGCAGTGGGCGGTCACGCGGGCGCCCAGCCGGTGGGCCTCGGCGATGGCCGCCTCGACGGCCCCGCGGGGCCAGCAGGCGGACAGGTCGCCCAGGTCGCGGTCGATCCAGTCGCCGACCAGCTTCACCCAGCCGTCGCCGCGCCGGGCCTCCTGGGCGACGTACGCGACCAGGTCCTCGGGCTCGATCTCCCAGGCGTAGTTGCGGATGTAGCGGCGGGTGCGGGCGATGTGCCGCCCGGCGCGGACGATCTTCGGCAGGTCCTCGCGGTCGTCGATCCAGCGGGTGTCGGAGGGCGAGCCGGCGTCGCGGATCAGCAGCGTGCCCGCGTCCCGGTCGGTGAGCGCCTGCTTCTCGGCGACGTCCGCGGGCACGGGGCCGTGCCGGTCGAGTCCGACGTGGCAGTGGGCGTCCACCAGGCCGGGCAGGGCCCAGCCCCGCACGGTGCGCACGTCCCGGGCCCCGGCCGGGGGGTCGTAGGTGATGCGGCCGTCGACCACCCACAGCTCGTCCCGGACGTCCTCGGGCCCGACGAGCACCCGTCCCCTCACGTGCAGCACCGCGCGTTCGCTCATGCCCCGCACCTTAGTGAGGCGTCCGGCCCGCCCCGAAGGGGGCCGGTGCCCGGCTCGCCGCGCAGGGGAGCCGCGGCCGCCGGTTACGCTCGTTGCCGTCGAACCTGTGAGTGAAGAGAGCATTGCCGTGACGCATCCGTTTCTGGACCTGGCCCCGCTCACCGCGGACCGCTTCGCCGCGATCGAGGACCGCGTGGCCCGGCTGCTGAGCACCGAGCAGGACGTCGTGATCACGCAGGGCGAGGCGCTGCTGCCGCTGGAGGGCGCGATCCGCGCCACGGCCGGCCCGGGCACCACCGCGCTGAACGTCATCACGGGACCGTACGGGCAGACCTTCGGCGACTGGCTGCGCGACTGCGGCGCGAGGGTGATCGACCTCGCGGTGCCCTTCCACACGGCGGTCACGGCCGAGCAGATCCGGCAGGCCCTCGCCGAGCACCCGGAGACCGACTTCGTCTCCCTCGTGCACGCGGAGGCCGCCACCGGCAACACCAACCCGGTCGCGGAGATCGGCGAGGTGGTCCGGGCGCACGGGGCCCTGTTCTACCTGGACGCGGTCGCCTCCGTCGGCGCCGAGCCGGTGCTGCCGGACGCCTGGGGCGTGGACCTGTGCGTGATCGGCGCGCAGAAGGCGATGGGCGGCCCGGCCGGTGTGTCGGCGGTGTCGGTGAGCGCCCGCGCCTGGGCCCGGATGGCGGCCAACCCGCGGGCTCCGCGCCGGTCGTACCTGTCGCTCCTCGACTGGAAGGAGCGGTGGATCGACGGCGGGCGCAAGGCCCTGCTGCACGCCCCGGCACAGCTGGAGATGCTGGCGCTGGAAGCCTGCGTGGAGCGGATCGAGGCCGCGGGGCTCGACACGGTGATGGCCCGGCACGCCTCGGCCGCGGCGGCGACCCGGGCCGGGGCGCTCGCGCTCGGGGGCGGGCTGGAGCCGTACGTGCACGACGCCCGGGACGCCGCGCCGGTCGCGACGACCCTGCGGGCCCCGGCGGACACGGTGGCCACCGAGCTGGTGGGGCGGGCGCTGTCGGCCGACCCGGCGGTGCCGCTGGCCGCGGGCGGGGGTGCGCTGGCGAAGGAGATGATCCGGGTCAACCACTACGGCGCGGACGCGACGCCGGGCGCCGTGCGGTCGAGCCTGGCCGCCCTGGGCGGGGCACTGGCCGAGTCGGGGCTGCAGGTCGACGTGGAGGGCGCACTCCGGGCGGCGGAAAAGGCGTGGCAGTAGCCACGGGCTGAGCCCCTCCCGGCCCGTGGCGCGGCGGGGGGCTCACCGCGCCGGGCCCCCGTCCGTCCGTCGGGGAGCACGCGCGGTACGGCGGCCACGCGGATATCCCGTATCCCGCGCGAGGGTATCGGCAGGGTGGCCTGCGAACGAATTCCGAACGACTGCCGGCTCATCAAATGCGTGTAAGCTGGCGCACATAATTCAGAATTCTTCCGGGGAGAGCCGACCATGAGCTTCTGCCCGCTTTCCCCGGTCCTAAACACGTAGATTTCGAGGACGTTTCGCGAGGCAATTCCGGTGCTTCGCGTGGGGGCCACATGGTTGTGACGCGTTACACAACCTCACCGATTTGCCCCATATTTTCCGTGCGAACCCGGACAAAGAGTCACCACCGCGTGTCGATCTTCGCGCCCGCGTGATAACACAAGCGCGGCCCATACGTAAGCCCGTCCCCCGATGCATTTTTGAATTCGGCTGGGTAAGTTCGATTCGCATGACCGCCGTACAAGCTGACCCGCAAATCGACCGCCCGACGGTGGCTGACGGAGCCGCACTGTGGCGGATGGCAAAGGACTCGAAGGTTCTCGACGTGAACTCGTCCTACAGCTATCTGCTGTGGTGCCGCGACTTCGCCGCCACGTCGGCCGTGGCCCGTGACGAGCACGGAGAGCCGATCGGTTTCATCACCGGGTACGTGCGGCCGGACAGCCCGCGCACCCTGCTGGTCTGGCAGGTGGCGGTGGACGAGGCCCACCGCGGACGCGGACTGGCGGCCGCGCTGCTCGACGGACTGGTCGCGCGCACCGCGGCCGAGCACGGGGTGACGACGGTGGAGACGACCATCACCCCGGGCAACACCGCCTCCGAGCGCCTTTTCACGTCCTTCGCCGAGCGCAGCGGCGCGGGACTGCAGCGCGAGGTGCTGTTCGACACGGGGCTGTTCCCCGACGGGCCGCACGACGCCGAGGTCCTGTACCGCATCGGCCCGCTGCCCCACTGACTTCTCCCCCCGACTCCCGCCCAGACTTCCCCCACGCACCGAGGAGCGATTCGTCGTGACCATCATCCAGCCCGACCTGAGCGTCTTCGAGACCCTGGAGTCCGAGGTACGCAGCTACTGCCGCGGCTGGCCGACCGTCTTCGACCGTGCGGTGGGCAGCCGCATGTACGACGAGGACGGCCACGAGTACCTCGACTTCTTCGCCGGAGCGGGGTCGCTGAACTACGGGCACAACAACCCCGTCCTCAAACGCGCGCTGATCGACTACCTGGAGCGGGACGGCGTCACGCACGGGCTCGACATGTCGACCACCGCCAAGCGCCGCTTCCTGGAGACCTTCCAGAACCTGCTGCTGCGCCCGCGCGACCTGCCGTACAAGGTCATGTTCCCGGGCCCGACCGGCACCAACGCCGTGGAGTCCGCGCTGAAGCTGGCGCGGAAGGTGAAGGGCCGCGAGGCGATCGTGTCGTTCACCAACGCCTTCCACGGCATGTCGCTCGGCTCGCTGGCCGTGACCGGCAACGCGTTCAAGCGGGCCGGCGCCGGCATCCCGCTGGTGCACGGCACCCCGATGCCGTTCGACAACTACTTCGACGGCCAGGTCCCGGACTTCCTGTGGTTCGAGCGGCTCCTGGAGGACCAGGGCTCCGGCCTGAACAAGCCGGCCGCCGTGATCGTCGAGACCGTGCAGGGCGAGGGCGGCATCAACGTGGCCCGGCCCGAGTGGCTGCGCGCGCTCGCCGACCTGTGCGAGCGGCAGGACATGCTGCTGATCGTCGACGACATCCAGATGGGCTGCGGCCGCACCGGTGCGTTCTTCTCCTTCGAGGAGGCCGGCATCACGCCGGACATCGTCACCGTCTCCAAGTCGATCAGCGGCTACGGCCTGCCGATGTCGCTGTGCCTGTTCAAGCCCGAGCTCGACATCTGGGAGCCCGGCGAGCACAACGGCACCTTCCGCGGCAACAACCCCGCCTTCGTCACGGCCACCGCGGCCCTGGAGGCGTACTGGGCCGACGGCTCGGCGATGGAGAAGCAGACCCGCACGCGCGGCGAGCAGGTCGAGCAGGCGCTCATCTCCATCACCGAGGAGAACCTCGCCGACGTGAAGGAGTACCGGGGCCGCGGCCTGGTGTGGGGCCTGGAGTTCCACGACAAGGCCCGCGCCGGCGAGGTCGCCCGGCGCGCCTTCGAGCTCGGACTGCTCATCGAGACGTCCGGCCCGGAGAGCGAGGTCGTCAAGCTGCTCCCGGCGCTGACGATCACCCCTGAGGAACTGGACGAGGGCCTCACCACCCTGGCCCGCGCCGTCCGCGAGACCGCCTGACCCACGAGCACCACCGCACCACCGCACCACCCACCTAGGAGGCATCGCAGCACCGTGATTGTCCGTTCGTTCAAGGAGATCGAAGGCACCGACCGGCACGTGAAAGCGGCGTCCGGCACGTGGGAGAGCAAGCGCATCGTCCTCGCCAAGGAGAAGGTCGGCTTCTCCCTGCACGAGACGATCCTGTACGCGGGCACGGAGACGTCGATGTGGTACGCGAACCACATCGAGGCCGTCGTCTGCGTGGAGGGCGAGGCCGAGCTGACCGACCACGAGACCGGGCTGACCCACACGATCACGCCCGGCACGATGTACCTCCTGGACGGCCACGAGAGGCACACGCTGAAGGTCAAGGAGGACTTCCGCTGCCTCTGCGTCTTCAACCCACCCGTGACCGGACGGGAGGACCACGACGAGAACGGCGTCTACCCGCTGCTCACCGAGGAGGTGTGACGTTTCCATGACCGCCACCACCGACACGACCACCACCACCGGTACCCCCGACCTGTACCCGACGCGCGGCGCCTCCGAGGTGCTCACGCCCCGGCAGGACCCGGTCGTCTGGGGCGCACCCGACGCCCCGGGACCGGTCGCGCCGGCCGATCTGCTGTCGTTCGAGCGCGACGGCTTCCTCGCCATCGACGAGCTCATCGGCGAGGACGAGGTCGCCGTCTACCGCAACGAGCTGAACCGGCTGGTCAACGACGCGGACATCCGTGCCGACGAGCGGTCGGTCGTCGAGCCGGCGTCGCAGGAGATCCGCTCGGTCTTCGAGGTCCACAAGATCAGCGAGGTGTTCGCACGGCTGGTCCGCGACGAGCGGGTCGTCGGCCGGGCGCGGCAGATCCTCGGCTCGGACGTCTACGTCCACCAGTCGCGGATCAACGTCAAGCCGGGGTTCGGGGCGAGTGGCTTCTACTGGCACTCGGACTTCGAGACCTGGCACGCGGAGGACGGGCTGCCGCGGATGCGCACGGTGTCGGTCTCGATCGCGCTGACCGAGAACTACGACACCAACGGCGGGCTCATGATCATGCCGGGGTCGCACAAGACGTTCCTCGGCTGCGCGGGGGAGACACCGAAGGACAACTACAAGAAGTCGCTGCAGATGCAGGACGCGGGGACGCCCTCGGACGAGGCGCTGACCCGGTTCGCCACCGAGCACGGCATCAAGCTGTTCACGGGCAAGGCCGGCTCGGCGACGTGGTTCGACTGCAACTGCCTGCACGGCTCCGGCGACAACATCACGCCGTTCCCGCGCAGCAACGTGTTCATCGTCTTCAACAGCGTCGAGAACACGGCGGAAGAACCCTTCGCAGCCCCGGTCCGCCGCCCGGAGTTCATCGGGGCGCGGGACTTCACACCGGTGCGGTGACCCGCTTCCCGGCCGGGGGTCCGGGGGTCGCCCCCGGGAAGACACAGCATCGGGCGCGGGACTTCACACCGGTGCGGTGATCACCGGGTGAGTCGACTGCCGGGTGGGGCCTCCTCGTGGGACGGGAGGCCCCACCCGGTTTTCGCGTGCCGTCACGCCGTGAGGGCGGCCAGCAGCCGGTCCACGTCCGCCGCGGTGTTGTACAGGTGGAACGCGGCCCGCAGGTTGCCCGCCCGGTCGGAGACCTCGATGCCGGCCCGGCTCAGCTCGCCCTGGCGGTGGCCGAGCCCGGGCACGGACACGATCGCCGAGCCCGGCGCGTCGACCGGCGCGTGGCCCAGTTCGGCGAGTCCGGCGCGGAAGCGGTCCGCGAGGGCGGTGTCGTGTGCGTGCACGGTGTCCACGCCGATCTCCTCGATCAGCTCCAGCGAGGCGCGCAGCCCGGCGTAGCTGAAGAGGGACGGGCTGATGTCGAACCGCCGCGCGGAGCGGGCCGGTTCCCCGACGGGGCCGTAGCAGCTCTCCCAGGGGATCTCGCCGGCGACCCAGCCCGCGAGCAGCGGGGTGAGGCCGCCGAAGCCGGACGGGACGACGAGGAACGCGACGCCGTGGGGTCCGAGGAGCCACTTGAACGCGACGGTGGCCACGAAGTCGTCGGCGTCGCCGTCCAGGGGCAGCCAGCCGGCCGACTGGGAGGCGTCGACGTAGGTGCGGGCCCCGTGCCGCCGGGCCGCCTCGCGCACGGCGGGCAGGTCGGCGAGCCGCCCGTCGGCGGACTGGACGGTGCTGACGGCGACCAGCGCGGTGCCCGGCCGGACGGATTCCGCGAGCCGCTCCAGCGGCACGGCCCGCACCTTCAGGTCGCCGCGGGCGTGGAAGGGGTTCACCAGGGACGCGAAGTCGCCTTCGGCGGTGAGGACCTCGGCCCCGGCGGGCAGCGAGGCGGCGATCAGCCCGCCGTACTCGGCGACCGAGGCGCCCGTCGCGACGCGCTCCACCGGCACGCCGGCCAGCCGGGCGAAGGACGCGCGGGCGGCCTCCACGTGCTCGTACAGGGGACCCAGGGGCGTGCCCTCGGCGCGCATCCGCACGGCCTGCTGCAGGGCGCTGACGGCACGGGCGGGCAGCAGGCCGTTGCTCGCGGTGTTGAGGAAGGTGTGCTTCGGGGTGAACTCGGCACGGACGAGGCTCTCGAAGGTCTCCATGGGACCACTCTGCGTCCCGCCGGTCTCCCCGTCCATTGCCGATTTCTGCGTGACTTTCCCAAGGAGCGCTTATGCATGGGCTCCGAGCTGGGCGTTCACCGCTGCGGCACCGCGCACCCGTCGGGGCCGCAGGCGTCCGCGCTCCCGGTGTCCGGGTTCGCCGCGTCCCCGCCGGCGACGACGGTCAGCGGGGCGCGTTCGCCGTACGCCTGGGTCAGGGCCCGGGTGAAGACCTCCACGGGCTGGGCGCCGGAGACGCCGTACCTGCGGTCGAGGACGAAGAACGGCACCCCGTTCGCCCCGAGCTGCGCGGCCTCGCGCTCGTCGGCGCGCACCTCGTCGGCGTAGGCGTCCGGGTCGGCGAGCACCGCGCGCACGGCGTCCGCCTCCAGGCCGGCGGCGACGGCCAGCTCCACCAGCCGCTCGTCGTCGGCGAAGACGGACCGCTCCTCGGCGAAGTTGGCCCGGTACAGCAGGTCCAGCAGCTGCTCCTGCCGTCCGTGCTCCTTGGCGAGGTGGAGCAGCCGGTGCATGTCGAAGGTGCTGCCGTGGTCGCGGCCGCGGGTGCGGTAGTCGAGCCCCTCGGCGGCGGCCTGGGCGCCCAGGTTGTCCTCGCCGGCCTCGGCCTGCGCCGGGCTCATGCCGTACTTCCTGGTGAGCATCGTGATCACGGGCTGCACGTCGTCCTTGGCGCGGCCCGGGTCCAGCTCGAAGGAGCGGTGCACCACCTCGACGTCGTCGCGGTGCGGGAAGGCCCGCAGCGCCTTCTCGAAGCGGGCCTTGCCCACGTAGCACCAGGGGCAGGCGATGTCGCTCCAGATCTCGACGCGCATGTCTCGGCTCTCTCCAGGTCGTGCGGTACGGAGACTCCCTCCGCCGGGTGGATGAACGTTCAAGCAGCGCCGTTCATTCCCCGGCCGGCTCACACACCGGGCAGGGCGAGCCGCATCCGCAGGTGGTGCTCCCCCGGCCCGGCCGGCTCCGGCACCCAGCCCTGGCGGCGGTAGAACGCCTGCGCCCGCAGGTTCTCGACGTGCACGTCGAGAACCGCCGTCCGCCGGGCGTCGGCACGCCACTCCTCCAGGCAGGCGGCGTGCAGCGCGGTGCCGGTACCGCGACGCCAGTGGCCGGGGTCGACGTGGAACTGGAAGAGGGTGACCTCGTCCGCGGGGGCGCCCTCGGCCGTCCGGAAGGACGCCAGGCCGGTCATGCGCCCCGCCTCGACGACGCACAGCACCCGTCCGTCCGGCCGGGTGACCGCCGACCGCCAGGCCGCGTGCCAGTCGGTGCCGTCCTGCGGGATGCCGTCGGGGTAGTAGGTCGCCCGGGCCCGCGCGTGCAGCGCGACGACGTCCGCCAACTCGGCGGGCAGGACGGTCCGGATCACCCGGTGCGGGGCCACTCGGTCATCGATCATGGAACCGAGGACGTGCGCGCGGCGGGCGGCGGTTCCCGCGGTCAGCTGCCGTCCCGCAGGTCGTCGGGCCACTGCGGGCGGAAGGCGAGGTGGTCGTAGGTCACCACGCAGCCCTCCCCCATCGGCGACTGGGTCATGAACCCGACGAGGGCCGCGCCGGTCTCCTTCTCGTCGCCGAGGGTGAACAGGCGGACGAAGGTCCAGCGTTCGCCGTCCCGGGAGGCGTGGAAGGCGAAGGCCCGGCCGGTGCGGCTGACCCGCAGCCAGACGGAACTGCCCTCCACGGTGAAGGAGTTGGCGTCGTCGGAGTGGCCCCGGGTGATGACGGTGCAGACGGTGGGGACGTCCGGGGAGTACTCCAGGCACAGTTTGGCCCACGCCCGCTCGCCGACGTGCACGTACAGCACGCCGGCGTCGAAGGCGGCCCCGAAACCGACCGTGACCCGGGCGATCAGCTGGAAGTCCCCCTCGGGGGCCCCCAGCAGCCGGGGCGCGTCCGAGGCGGGGTCCAGCCCCTCCCCGGTGGGTGGCACGAACCGGTCCTGCCGCGCCCCGGCCCACCCGGTGAGCACACCGTCCTCGTAGGACCAGTGGCCGTCGGGCCCGTACGTGCGCAGGGGGAAAGGGAGTTCGGGGAGTCGCGGATCCATTCGGCTCACTCTTCCAGACGAGCTCCGCGGGGGCACGGGGAACGGCGCGAGCGGCCGCGACGCACCGGCAGCCCGTGAGCCGCCCGCACCCCCGCCCCGCCTACCGCTCCAGACGCCCGTCGAACCGCCGGGGCAGCCCCAGCGGGTTGTCGTCCCGCAGCTCCGGCGGCAGCAGCGCCTCGGGCGCGTTCTGATAGGCGACCGGGCGCAGCCAGCGCTCGATCGCCGTTCCGCCCACCGAGGTGGACGTCGATGTCGTGGCCGGGTAGGGCCCGCCGTGGTGCTGCGCGGGCGCGACGGCGACTCCCGTCGGCCACCCGTTGACCAGCACGCGTCCGGCCAGCGGTGTCAGCTCCCGGAGGAGCTCGGCGCCCCGGCCCTGTCCGGCCGCCTCCTCCTGCGACAGCTGCACGGTCGCGGTCAGGTTGCCCGGCAGCCGGGACAGCACCGCCTCGACCTCGGTGTCGTCCTCGTAGCGGGCCACCACGGTGACCGGCCCGAAGCACTCCTCCAGCAGCAGGTCGTGCTCGCCCTCGCGGGCCAGCCTGCTCGCCGGGACGGTGAGGAAGCCGGCGCTGACCGTGTGCTCGCCGCCCGCGCCGGGCGTGACCGGGGAGTCGACGTCGGGCAGTGCGGTGCGCTCGGCGACACCGGCGACGAAGTTGTCCCGCATGCGGTGGTCGAGCAGGACCCCGGCGTCGGTGTCGCTGACGGCGTCGGTCAGGGACTTCAGCAGGGCGTCCCCGGCGGCGCCGGACGGGGCGAGGACGAGGCCGGGCTTCACGCAGAACTGGCCGACGCCCAGGGTCATGGAGCCGGCCAGGCCCGCGCCGATCTCCTCGGCGCGCTCGGCGGCCGCGGCCTCGGTGACGACCACGGGGTTCAGGGAGCCCAGCTCGCCGTGGAAGGGGATCGGCACGGGACGGGCGGCCGCCGCGTCGAACAGCGCGCGTCCGCCGCGCACGGACCCGGTGAACCCGGCGGCCGCGACCAGCGGGTGCTTGACCAGCTCGACGCCCGCCTCGAAGCCGTGCACCAGGCCGACGACGCCCGCGGGGACGTCGTGCCGGGCGGCGGCGCGGCGCAGCACCTTGGCCACGTACTCGGACAGGCCCGGGTGGTCGGGGTGGGCCTTGACGACGACGGGGCAGCCGGCCGCCAGGGCGCTGGCGGTGTCGCCGCCGGGCACGGAGAAGGCGAAGGGGAAGTTCGACGCGGAGTAGACGGCGACCACGCCGAGGGGCACCTTGTAGCGGCGCAGGTCCGGGATCGGCGGGGTCGCGGTGTCGTCGGGGTGGTTGATGACGACGTCGAGGAAGGCGCCCTCGTCGACGATGTCCGCGAAGGCCCGCAACTGGTAGCAGGTGCGGGCGAGTTCACCGGTCAGCCGGACGGGGCCGAGCGCGGTCTCGGCGTCGGCGGTCTCGACGAGTCCGTCCCTGGCCGCTTCCAGTTCGTCCGCCGCGGTGCGCAGGAAGGCGGCGCGGACGGTGCGGTCGGCCAGGGCCTCCCGCGCCTCGTGCGCGGCCCGGACGGCGGCGTCCACCTCCTGGGCTGTGGCCTCCACCGCAACCTGCTCGCGCTGCTTCCCGGTTCGGGGGTCGACACTCCAGACTGGTGCTGCTGCCACCGCGGGTCCCTCCACACATGTCATGCCGCAGTTCCGGGTCATCCACCAGGGATGTTCGATATACTGAACGCTGTCTCTGATGATGAATACGGTGGGGAGACTATTTCCCGTCGAACGAAGGGGTCAAGGGCGATGTCGGCTGGCGAGACGGGCGGCGGGGCGCAGGTCAAGTCCGCGGTGAGAACGGTGGAACTGCTCGAGTACTTCGCCGGGCGGCCCGGCATGCACTCCCTCGCGGCGGTCCAGGAGGCCGTCGGGTATCCGAAGTCCAGCCTCTACATGCTGCTGCGCACCCTGGTCGAGCTGGGCTGGGTCGAGACCGACGCGACGGGCACCCGCTACGGCATCGGCGTGCGGGCGCTGCTGGTGGGCACCTCGTACATCGACGGCGACGAGGTCGTGGCGGCGGCGCGCCCGACCCTGGACCGGCTCTCGGACGACACCACCGAGACGATCCACCTGGCCCGCCTGGACGGCACGAACGTGGTCTACCTCGCCACCCGCCAGTCGCAGCACTACCTGCGGCCCTTCACCCGGGTCGGGCGGCGGCTGCCGGCCCACTCGACCTCCCTCGGCAAGGCGCTGCTGAGCACGTACTCGGACGAGCAGGTGCGCAAGATGCTCCCCGAGACGCTGCCGGCGCTGACCGAGAACACCCTCACCGACCGGGAGAAGCTCATCGAGGAGCTGCACCAGGTGCGGGAGCAGGGCTTCGCCGTGGACCGCGAGGAGAACACGCTGGGGCTGCGCTGCTTCGGCGTGGCCATCCCGTACCGGACGCCCGCGCGGGACGCGATCAGCTGCTCGGTGCCGGTGGCCCGGCTGACCCCGGCGCACGAACAGCTCGTGAAGGACGCGCTGTTCGACGCACGGGACCGGCTGACCCTGGCGACCCGGAGGCTGTGAACCGTGGACATCGCGCTCCGTCCCGTCCACGACAGCGATCTGCCCGTCTTCTTCCGGCAGCTGAACGACCCCGAGTCGCTGCACATGGCGGCCTTCACCCCCGAGGACCCCGCCGACCGGGCCGCCTTCGACGCCCACTGGGCGAGGCTCCGCGCCTCGGGCGACGTGCTGCGCACCGTCCTGGCCGACGGCGACGTGGTCGGCAGCACCGCGGTGTACGGGGATCCGGGCGAGCGGGAGGTGACGTACTGGATCGACCGCGCCCACTGGGGCAAGGGCATCGCCACGGCGGCGCTGCGGGCGCTGCTGGCCGAGGTCCCCGAACGCCCCCTGTACGCCAGGGCCGCCACGGACAACGCCGGGTCGCTGCGGGTGCTGGCCAAGTGCGGGTTCCGCGCGGTGGCCTCGGCCCGGGGCTTCGCGCGCGCCCGGGGCGCCGAGATCGACGAGACGGTGCTGGTGCTGGGGGGCTGAGGCCGTCGTCCCGGGGCGGTGACCATGCCTGCGGGGCCGGCTTCCTGAACGGCGGATGAGAAAACCGGGCCTCCGGATGAGAAAACGGGATGGACGGGAACGATCCGCCCGGCGCGGCTCGTCTTTCCGGTCGCCATGAACAAGACGATCAGGCGCGCCTCGGCCTTCACCCTGCTGCTCGTCCTGGCCCTGCTGGTCAGGGCCACCTGGGTGCAGTTCTACGAGGGCCGGGCGCTGGCAGACGACAAGGACAACCGGCGGAACGCGATCGAGACGTACTCGGCGCCGCTGGGCAACATCATCGTGGGCGGCCGGTCGGTCACGGGCTCGGCGCGGACGACGACGGGCGACCTGGAGTACAAGCGGACCTACACGGACGGCAGGCTGTACGCGGCGGTGACGGGTTACGCGTCGCAGGCGTACGCGCCGACGCAGCTGGAGGGCATCTACACCGACCTGCTCAACGGCACGGACAGCCGGCTGCGGTCGGTGATGGACACCCTCACCGGCCGGCGGGCCGACCCGGGCAACGTGATCACGACGATCGACCCGGACGTGCAGAGGGCGGCGTTCGACGCGCTCGGCAACAAGAAGGGCGGGGCCGTCGCCGTCGACCCGAAGACCGGCAGGATCCTGGCGGCGGTGTCGACCCCCTCGTACGACCCCTCCTCGCTGACGGACGCCGGCACCGCGGGGGCGGCCTGGAAGAAGCTCACGACGGACCCGGACAAGCCGCTGGTCAACCGGGCCCTGCGGCAGCCGCTGCCGCCCGGCTCGACGTTCAAGCTGGTCGTGGCCGCGGCGGCGCTGGAGGACGGGCTGTACACGTCGGTCGACCAGCGCACCGACAGCCCCGACCCGTACACCCTGCCGGGCACGAACCGCGTGCTGACCAACGAGGACCCCGACGCGCCCTGCACGAACGCCACCATCCGCACGGCGCTGCAGTACTCGTGCAACAACGTCTTCGCGAAGATGGCCGTCACGCTCGGTCAGGACAAGGTGAAGGCGATGGCGGAGAAGTTCGGCTTCAACGACGACGAGCTGGACGTGCCGGTGCGGGCGTACACCAGCGTGTACCCCTCGGACATGTACCCGTCGCAGACGGCCCTGACCGGTATCGGCCAGTTCGACGTCACCGCGACCCCCCTGCAGATGGCCCTGGTGTCGGCGGCCATCGCCAATGGCGGCAAGCTGGTCGCGCCGCACATGGTCGACCGGGTCACCGACAGCGGCGGTGACGTACTGCGGGACCACGGCGACGCGGACTCCCGGGAGATCATGTCGTCCTCGACCGCCGAGCAGCTGCGGTCGGCGATGCGGACCGTCGTGGAGAAGGGCACCGGCACCAACGCCCGGGTCCCGGGCGCGACCGTCGGCGGCAAGACGGGCACGGCCCAGCACGGCGAGAACAACAGCCAGGTGCCGTACGCCTGGTTCACCTCGTACGGCACGTCCGACTCCACCGGCAAGGAGGTCGCCGTGGCGGTCGTCGTCGAGCAGTCCGACGCGGCGCGCTCGGAGGTCAGCGGCAACGGCCTGGCGGCCCCGGTGGCCCAGGCGATGATGCGAGCGGCGCTGGAGGACTGAACCCGCGCCCCCCGGACAGCGTCTTCACGGACGAGACGGGCCGCCCCCCTCCCCCCCGGGGGCGGCCCGTCTCGCGCTGCGGCAGGGACCCGGGCATCCGGTGCGCCACACACCGTTCGAAGGCCCGTACGAAATGATCGAACATCACTGCTACGCTTCCGGATCGCGTCGGGGTGCACCCGCCCCGCCGAGTCCCCGGCCGGCCCCGGTCCCCCCTGGGGCCCGCCGGTCGCCGGGGCGTCCGGCCCCCCAGCCGGCGCCACGGCCACCACGACCCTCCGGAGCCCCCCTCCGGACGGTCGGCGCAGTACCGTCCGGGCCCCCTCGGCCGGTCTGCCGGACGCCCCCGCCGGTTCGCACCCGGCGGGGGCGTCGTCGTCCTACGGCTCGGGGGTCCACCCCGGGTCCCGGCCGCTCAGCCCCACCGCCCGCTCCAGCGCGGACGCCTCGGGCGCGACCGGGACGACGGGCCCGAAGATCCGGCCCCGGCCGGGGTCGTCCACGCCGGCGGCGAGGAAGTCGTGGCAGACCCGGAGCGCGGCCGGGTCGGGGGCGTAGTCCTGGCCGGTGGCGCGGGCCAGGTCCCAGCCGTGGACGACCAGTTCGTCGGTGGCCACCAGGCCCGCGACGTCGCCGGGCAGGTCGACGCCCCCGGCCCGGGTCGCGCCGGTCCAGGCGGCCGGGTCGCGCCAGGCGTCGGCCAGTTCGGCCAGGGCCTTGGGCAGGTCCTCGCGCCAGCCGGGGGTGACGTCCGGGAGCGCGGAGCCGGGGCTGGTGTCGGTGGTGACGCCGAGGTCCTTGCGGCCGGCGTCGCGGAAGGCGACGGTCAGTCCCAGCAGGTGGCCGAGCAGGTGGCGCACCGCGTAGTCGGGGCAGGGCGTGGGTCCGGCGAGCTGTTCGTCGGCGACGCCGGCCGCCAGCCGTGCCAGGACCTCCGCCTGGGGTCCGAGGTCGAGGACCGGGCCGGTCGTGCCCGTGGTGCCGTCGGTCATGGGGTGCTCCTTCACGAGTGGTCGTGAGGGCAGACCGCCTCCGGCCGCGGAACTCATCGCCCGCGCGGCGCGTTCCGCCCACCGCCGGCGTTTCTGAGGAACCTGCCCGATCCCAGCCCCGGGGCCTCAGCGCCACGATGAGCGGGCATGACGACCCTGACGACCTGGCCCCTGGCGCGCGTGCTGCGCGACCGCGCCGCGGGGCTGTATCTGTGCGCGGTGGTGGTGTCCGGCTTCGGCACCTCGGCGCTGTGGCTGGCCTCCGGGGTGTGGGTGAAGGACCTCACCGGCTCGGACGGACTTGCGGCCCTGTGCATGCTCGCCCTGTGGCTGCCGACCCTCGCGGGCCCACTGCTGGGCACCGTCGCCGACCGGGTCCGCCGCATCCCGCTGCTGATCGGCACCCATGTGTTCCTGGGCGTCCTGGTGGTCGCCCTGGTCGGCGTCACCGCCCCGGGCGACCTGTGGCTGCTGTACGCGGTGCTGTGCGTGTACGGAGCCGCGGGCGTCGTGCACGACGCCGCCGAGTCGGCCCTGGTGGCGTCGGCGGTCCCCCGGTCCCTGCTGGGCGACTTCAACGGTCTGCGCACGACCGCCACCGAGGGCGTGAAGCTCCTGGCCCCGCTGGCGGGTGCGGGCCTGTACACGGCGTGGGGCGGGGTGGGCGTCGCCCTGCTGGACGCGGCGACGTTCCTGCTGGCCGCGGGCCTGTACGCGCTGGTGCGGCGGCGGGAGGACCGGCCCGCCCCGGCGGGCGGCGGCCACCGGCGCGGCGCGGCCGAGGGCGTCCGCCACCTGTGGGCGCATCCCGCTCTGCGTCCCCTGGTGCTGGCGGGCGGCACCACCATGCTCTGCGCGGGCCTGAACGGGGCGATGGTCCACGCCGTCGTCGAGGGCCTGGGCCGCTCCCCCGCCTACGCGGGCGTGCTGTACGCGGTGCAGGGCGCCGGGTCGGTGGCCGTCGGCCTGTTCTCGGGCGCGGCCCTGCGCCACTGGGGCGGGCGGCGCTTCGCCGCGTACGGCATCGCCGTGCTGGCCCTCGCGGTGGCCCTGCGGGCGGTGCCGTCCGAGGCGGTGGCGCTCGGGTGCAGCGCGGCGATCGGCGCGGGCCTGCCCGCGGTGCTGATCGCCGGGCTGACCGCGGTGCAGCGCGAGACGCCCGGCCCGCTGCTGGGCCGGGTCACCGCCACGGCCCACACCCTGGTGTACGCGCCGAACGTGGCCGGGCTGGCCGCCGGAGCGGTGCTGGTGGAACTGGTGGGCCACCGGCCGGTGCTGGCGGCCCTCGGCGTGGCCCTGCTGGGGACGGCGGTGGCGTCGGTTCAGCGCCCGGTGAGGGCGCGACGCACCGCTTCCAGGTCGCCGTCGGACGCCAACCCGGCGTGATAGAGCCGCAGTTCGGTGGCGCCCCGGCGGCGCGCCGCGGCAGCGTCCGCGGCGAGGGTGCCGGGGCTGCCGCCCATGCCGGAGACGACGGTGAAGTTGGCGGCGACGACGGTGTCCTCGCGGCGGTGCTCGGCGAAGGGCGCCAGGAGGCCGGTGCCGCCGGCGCAGGGCACGACCACGCCGTCCGCGACGGACAGGATGTGCGCCGGATCGACACCGGCGTCGGCGCCCACGTGGTAGGAGACGGGGTCGGCGTGCAGCAGCACCCGGAAGCCGTCGGGCGCCGCCGCCCGGACCGCCGCGACCGCGTCCTGCTGCAGGGTGCGGGCGGTGTCGTCGCGGTACGCGCGCGTGATGTCCGCGAGCCGTTCGCCGAGCAGTCTCCCGACGCCCGCCCAGCCGCCGTCGGAGGGCGCTCCCCGCCAGACCGGTGCCAGCGCGTCCCGTACGGCGGCGGCCAGGTCGCCGGCGTCCGCTCCGCGGCGGCCGTAGCCGTCCCGGCAGGCGGGGCAGAAGCACAGCGCCATGAGGTACTGCCCGGCGTCGCCGAGTCCGACGCCGCCGGTCTTGTCGTGGGCGTGCAGGTGCTGCAGGCCGTACCAGCCGAGGGACTCCAGTTCGGTGCCGTGCGCCCCGGGCCGCACGGCCGCCTCGGCCGCCAGGTCGACGAGGTACGCGCGTGTGGCGGGCTGCGCGATGCAGGGGGCCCAGGGGTAGCGGTCGCCGTAGGCGTTGACGACCGAGGTGTCCGGATGCTCCGCGCCGAGGCGGGAGTTGTGGGCGAGGACGACCCAGGTGTGCACCTCCAGGCCGGCGCCGGCGAGGGCGGCGGCGGCCTCGCCGAAGGCGTCCCCGGGCGCCCAGTCCCCGGCCGCGTACGGGCGCAGGGCGCGGCCGTGCCAGAGGTCGCCCGCCGGGTACAGCACGGCGGCGTGCTCGGCGGTGACGACTCGGTGGCGGGGGTGGCGCGGGGTGAGGGCGCGCGTGGAGTGGTAGGCGGCGGCGAGCGTCACCTGCTCGACGCCGAGCGCGGCGATGCGACCGGGTGCCTCCGGGTCGCCGTTGACGTCCCAGGGGTAGACGAACGCCGACGCCCTCACTCGGACCCCTCCAGCAGCGCGTAGCCGCGGTCGATCACTTCGGCGAGCCGCTTGACGTGGTCGGCGGCCGGTTCCTGCAGCGGGGGCCGCACCTCGCCCACGTCCGGTCCGCGCAGCCGCACCCCCGCCTTGACGAGCGCGACGGCGTACCCGCGGCCCCGGGCGCGCAGTTCGGCGAACGGCCGGTAGAAGCCGTCCAGCAGGGCATGTGCGGTGCTGTCGTCGCCGTCGCGCAGGGCGCGGTGGAAGGCGAGGGCGATCTCGGGTGCGAAGCAGAAGACGGCCGAGGAGTACAGGGTGATGCCGAGGGCGCGGTAGGCGAGCTGGGTCTGCTCGGCGGTCGGCAGGCCGTTGAAGTACAGGAAGTCCCCGGGGACCTCGCTGCGCACGGCGCTGACGATGCGCTGCATCAGGTCGAGGTCGCCCAGTCCGTCCTTCAGGCCGATGATGCCGTCCGTGCGGGCGAGTCCGACGACGGTGTCCGGGGTGAAGACCGCGTTGTCCCGCTGGTAGACCACGACCGGCAGGGAGGTCGCGGCGGCCAGCTCCCGGTAGTGCCGCAGCAGCCCCTCCTGCCCGGCGGTGACGAGGTAGGGCGGCATGGCGAGCAGCCCGTCCGCCCCGGCGGCCTCGGCGAGGCGGGCGTAGCGCACGGCGAGCGCGGTGCCGTAGCCGGTGCCGGCGACGACGGGCACCCGCCCCGCGGCGGTCTCGACCGCGGCCCGTACGCACGCGTCGTACTCCTCGGGCGTGAGGGCGTGGAACTCGCCGGTGCCGCAGCAGGCGAAGACGGCCGCGGCCCCGGCCTCCACTCCGCGGCGGACGTGCGTGCGACAGGTGTCGAGGTCCAGGGAGCCGTCGGGTGCGAAGGCGGTGACCGGGAAGAACAGCGGCCCGCTGGGGATGTCGAGTCGAGCGGCGAGAGGGGCTGACGTCACGAGCTCTCCCGGTTCCATCAATAGTTCCACATACTGATTGGCGTCTACATCTCTGAACAATGCCACGCTAAGGCGCCCCGGCGGGGCCGGTCAAGCGCGCGCACCCGCGACACACCTGCGGATTCGCCCACCCGGGCGGCCTCTTGACGGGTTCGGCCCCGGCTCCCTAGCGTGTCCATGCATATGAATGCCGTGCACTCATCTGCACGACCGGCGAGTCGAGGAGACCCGAGGATGCCCGCTGTCCGCACCGTCCTGCTCACCGGCGCCGCCGGCGGCCTCGGAACGCTGATGCGCGACCTGCTCCCGGACCACGGCTACGACCTGCGGCTGCTGGACATGCGGCCGGTCGAGGGCGCGCCCGACGCGATCACCGCCGACCTCGCCGACCGGGACGCCCTGCGCGAGGCCGTCCGGGGCGTCGACGCGATCCTCCACCTCGCGGGCATCTCCCTGGAAGCCCCCTTCGAGAAGATCCTCAAGGCCAACATCGAGGGCACCTACCACCTGTACGAGGCCGCCCGCGAGGAGGGCGTCCGCCGGATCGTCTTCGCCTCCTCCAACCACGCCGTCGGCTACACCCCGCGCCCGCAGGGCGGCGACCCCCTGATCCCCGTCGGCACCCCGCGCCGCCCGGACACCTTCTACGGCCTGTCCAAGTGCTTCGGCGAGGACCTCGCACAGCTCTACTGGGACAAGCACGGGCTGGAGACGGTCTCGGTGCGCATCGGCTCCTGCTTCCCCGAGCCGACCAGCGTGCGCATGCTCTCGCTGTGGATGAGCCCCGCCGACGGCGCACGCCTCTTCCACGCGGCCCTGACCGCCGAGGGCGTCGGCCACACCGTCGTCCACGGCTCCTCCGCCAACACCCGGCTGTGGTGGGACCTTTCGGGCGCCCGCGCACTCGGCTACGAGCCGCAGGACGACTCCGAGCCCTGGGCGCGGCAGCTCATCGCCGAGCAGGGCGAGCTGGACCCGGACGACCCGGCGCACGCCCGCCTGGGCGGCCACTTCGTGACCGACCCCCCGATCTGGCCGCACTGACCGGAAAGAGCCGCCGCACCGGCCCGGGCGGGCAGCAAACGGGCCTGCCCGTACGGGCATTCGGGCACGGTCATGATCCGATCGGGCATCACCTCCCCGGCAGCCGGATACAGTCTGATCAGCCAGGACCTGTCCGCGGACGGCTCCGCTCCACCCGCCGCGGCCCGGGCGCACCGACGACCGAACGGGCACACCCGGGCACGATCGCCGTCGCGACAGACCTGGTCCGGGCAGCGCGACCCGCTGTAGAACTTCCTGCGAGGCCCCACTCGGGCCCGAACGGGCAAGGCACGGGAGGAAGGCGGGTGACGGCCGTGAACAAGACGGCGGAGGAGCGCCAGCGCGAGATCGTGCTGGCCGCACGGCGCGACGGCGCGGTCGACGTCACGGCCCTCGCGAGCGAACTGGGCGTGGCCAAGGAGACCGTCCGCCGGGATCTGCGCGTCCTGGAGGACCACGGGCTGCTGCGCCGCACGCACGGCGGCGCCTACCCGGTGGAGAGCGCCGGCTTCGAGACGACCCTCGCCTTCCGGGCCACCAGCCACGTCCCCGAGAAGCGCCGGATCGCGGCCGCCGCGGCCCAGTTGCTCGGGGACGCCGAGACCGTCTTCATCGACGAGGGCTTCACCCCGCAGCTCATCGCCGAGGCGCTGCCCAGGGACCGGCCGCTGACCGTGGTCACCGCGTCCCTGCCGGTCGCGGGCGCGCTCGCCGGGACCGACACCGTGTCCGTGCTGCTGCTCGGCGGCCGGGTGCGCTCCGGCACACTCGCCACCGTCGACCACTGGACGACGAAGATGCTGTCCGGCTTCGTCGTCGACCTGGCCTACATCGGCGCCAACGGCATCTCCCGCGAGCACGGCCTCACCACCCCGGACCCGGCCGTGAGCGAGGTCAAGGCACAGGCGCTCCGGGCCGCCCGGCGCACGGTCTTCGTCGGCGTGCACACCAAGTTCGGCGCGGTCAGCTTCTGCCGGTTCGCCGAGGTCGGCGCGCTGGAGACGATCGTGACGAGCACCCTGCTGCCGTCCTCCGAGGCCCACCGGTACTCCCTGCTCGGGCCGCACGTCATCCGCGTCTGAGACGACCGCACTCGTACACGCCGGGGCGCCCGCCGCCGCGGCGCGCCCCAGCACACCCTTGATGTCCCCATACCTCCAGGAGCGATCCATGCGAACCCAGAGCCGACGACGGCCACCGCGAGCCCCGCTCGCCCTGGCCGCCGCAGGGACGCTGCTCGCCCCGCTGCTCTCCGGCTGCTGGGTCGGCGCGGGCGGGGCCGGATCCGGCGGCGACGCCATCAACGTCCTGATGGTCAACAACCCGCAGATGGTCGAACTGCAGAAGCTGACCCGCGAGCACTTCACCGAAGAGACCGGCATCCAGGTCAACTTCACCGTCCTGCCCGAGAACGACGTCCGCGACAAGATCAGCCAGGACTTCGCCAACCAGGCCGGCCAGTACGACGTCGCCACCCTGTCCAACTACGAGATCCCGATCTACGCCCGCAACGGCTGGCTGCACGAGATGAACGGCTACGTGGCGAAGGACCCGGCCTACGACGAGCAGGACGTGCTCGAGCCGATGCGCCAGTCCCTCACCGCCGACGACGGCAAGCTCTACGGCCAGCCCTTCTACGGCGAGTCGTCGTTCCTGATGTACCGCAAGGACGTGTTCGACAAGAAGGGCCTGACGATGCCGGCCCGCCCCACCTGGCGGCAGGTGGCGGACCTCGCGGCGAAGGCCGACGGCGCCGAACCCGGCATGAAGGGCATCTGCCTGCGCGGACTGCCCGGCTGGGGCGAGGTCATGGCACCGCTGACGACGGTCGTGAACACCTTCGGCGGCACCTGGTTCGACCAGGACTGGAAGGCCCGCCTGGACTCCCCCGCCTTCGAGAAGGCCACCAAGTTCTACGTGGACCTGGTGCGCGAGCACGGCGAATCCGGCGCGGCCCAGGCCGGGTTCGCCGAGTGCCTCAACAACATGACCCAGGGCAAGGTCGCCATGTGGTACGACGCCACCTCCGCGGCCGGTTCCCTGGAGGCGGCCGGGTCCCCGGTCAAGGGCAAGGTGGGCTACGCCCCCGCCCCCGTGGAGCGGACGGAGTCCTCCGGCTGGCTCTACACCTGGGCCTGGGGCATCCAGAAGGCCTCCCGCAACCCGGACAACGCCTGGAAGTTCGTCTCGTGGGCCTCCGGCAAGGAGTACGAGCAGCTGGTCGGCGACGAGGTCGGCTGGTCCGACGTCCCGGCCGGCAAGCGGGCGTCCACCTACGCCAACCCCGCGTACCGCAAGGAGGCCGCCGCCTTCCAGGAGATGACCAAGGAGGCCATCGAGCAGGCGCGGCCGACCGATCCGGGCGTGCAGCCGCGGCCCGCGCCCGGCATCCAGTTCGTCGGCATCCCCGAGTTCACCGACCTGGGCACCAAGGTCTCCCAGGAGATCAGCGCGGCCATCGCCGGACGCCAGTCCGTCGAGTCGGCCCTGAGGAAGTCCCAGGCGCTCGCCGAGAAGATCTCCGAGGAGTACGAGGGACGATGACCGCCACCACCACGGCCCCCGTGGCCGCCCCCGGCACGCACACCCCGGTCCGCCGGCCCTCCGCCCGCCTGCGCGCCTGGGCCACCCGCGCCCCGCTGCTGCCCGCCCTCGTCTTCATGATCGCCGTCACCCAGCTGCCGTTCGTGGCCACACTGGTGATCTCCTTCTTCGACTGGAACTCCCTCTACCCGCAGGCCCGTCACTTCGCCGGTCTCGACAACTACCAGGAGGTCCTCACCGACCCGGACCTGCGCCGCTCGGTGTGGACGACCGTCCTGCTGACGGTGGCGGTGGTGCTGGCCAGCCTGGTGCTGGGCCTGGTCCTGGCGCTGCTGCTGGACCGCAGGTTCCGCGGCCGCGGACTCGTCCGCACGCTGCTGATCGCGCCCTTCCTGGTGGTGCCGGTCGCGGCGGCCCTGCTCTGGAAGCACGTGCTCTACAACCCCGAATACGGCCTGCTCAACGGGCTGTTGCACTACGTGGGCGGCCCGCAGCCCGACTGGATCTCCAGCACCCCGCTGCCGGCCGTCGAGGCCGCACTCGTCTGGCAGTGGACGCCGTTCATGATGCTGATCCTGCTCGCCGGCCTGCAGAGCCGCGACCACGAGCAGGTCGAGGCGGCCCGCGTCGACGGGGCGAGCGACTGGCAGATCTTCGTCCACCTGACGCTGCCGCATCTGCGCCGCTACCTCGAACTCGGCGCCCTGCTGGGCTCGATCTACATCGTGCAGAACTTCGACGCGGTCTTCACGATCACGTCCGGCGGCCTCGGCACCGCCAACCTCCCCTACACCGTCTACCAGACCTTCTACCAGGCCCACGAGAACGGCCTCGCCTCGGCCGCGGGCGTCCTGGTGGTCATCGGCTCGATCGTCATCGCGACCTTCGCCCTGCGCGTGGTGTCGTCCCTGTTCCGCGAGGAGGTGTCCCGCGCATGAGCACCGTCGCCCCGCGTGCCCGCCGTGTCCGAGGCAAGGGTGCGGGCCTGGGCCTGCTGGCCTGGCTGCTCGGCATCGCGTTCTTCCTGCCCGTCGCGTGGATGGCGCTGACGTCCTTGCACTCGGAGACGGACGCGGCGACCAACCCGCCGTCCTTCGCGGCCGCCCTGACCCTGGACGGCTACCGCGAGTTCTTCGGCGCCGGGGGCGGCGCGAGCCCTTGGCCTGCGCTGATCAACTCCACGGTCGCGTCCGTCGCGTCGACGCTGCTGGTCCTGCTGCTGGCCTTCCCCGCGGCCTACGCCCTGTCGATCAACCGGGTCCGCAAGTGGACGGACGTGCTGTTCTTCTTCCTGTCCACCAAGATGCTGCCGGTCGTGGCGGGCCTGCTGCCGATCTACCTGTTCGCCAAGAACGCCGGGATGCTCGACAACATCTGGCTGCTCGTCATCCTCTACACCTCCATGAACCTGCCGATCGCGGTGTGGATGATGCAGTCGTTCCTCGCCGAGATCCCGGTCGCGGTGATCGAGGCGGCCCGGGTGGACGGGGCCCGGCTGCCCACCGTCCTGGGCCGCGTCGTCGCCCCCATCGCCCTGCCGGGCATCGCCGCCACCGCGCTGATCTGCTTCATCTTCAGCTGGAACGAGCTGCTGTTCGCCCGCGTGCTGACCGGCGTGGTCGCCGAGACCGCCCCCGTGTTCCTGACCGGCTTCATCACCAGCCAGGGCCTGTTCCTGGCGAAGGTGTGCGCCGCGTCGCTCGTCATCTCCCTGCCGGTGCTCGCCGCGGGGTTCGCCGCCCAGGACAAGCTGGTCCAGGGTCTGTCGTTGGGAGCCGTGAAATGAAGGCCGCCGTCATCGAGTCCGTGGGCCGGGCCGTCGTCACCGAGGTCCCGGACCCGTCGCCGGGGCCGCGCGAGGTCGTCGTCGAGGTCGCGGCCTGCGGGCTGTGCGGCACGGACCTGCACATCCTCCAGGGCGAGTTCGCCCCGAAGCTGCCGATCGTGCCCGGGCACGAGTTCGCGGGCGAGGTCGTCGGCGTCGGCACCCAGGTCACGGAGGTGGCCGTGGGCGACCGGGTCGCCGTCGACCCGTCGCTCTACTGCCACGAGTGCCGCTACTGCCGTACCGGCCGCAACAACCTCTGCGAACGCTGGGCGGCGATCGGCGTGACCACCGCCGGGGGCGCGGCGCAGTACGCCGTCGCGCCGGTGGCCAACTGCGTGAAGCTCCCGGACCACGTCCGCACCGAGGACGCGGCCCTGGTGGAGCCGCTGTCCTGCGCGGTGCGCGGCTACGACGTCCTGCGGTCCCGCCTCGGCGCGCACGTGCTGATCTACGGCTCCGGCACGATGGGCCTGATGATGCTGGAGCTGGCCAAGCGCACCGGCGCGGCGAGCGTGGACGTCGTCGACGTGAACCCGGCCCGGCTGGAGACGGCCCGCCGACTCGGCGTCTCGGGATCGGCGGCGAACCCGGACGAACTCGACCGTCCGCAGGGCTGGGACCTGGTCGTCGACGCCACCGGCAACGCGGCGGCGATCCAGGACGGCCTGGACCGGGTGGCGAAGGCCGGCACGTTCCTGCAGTTCGGCGTGGCCGACTACGCGACGCGTGTGACGATCGACCCGTACCGGATCTACAACCAGGAGATCACCATCACCGGCTCGATGGCTGTGCTGCACAGCTTCGAACGGGCCGCGGAGCTCTTCGCGAACGGCGTCCTCGACCCCGAGGTCTTCATCAGCGACCGGATCCCGCTGGAGCGGTACCCCGAGGCGCTGGAGCAGTTCGCGGCGGGGGTCGGCCGCAAGATCGTGGTCGTGCCGTAGGACCCCGGGGACCGCCGCGTGAGGGCGGGGCGGGCGGAAATCCGGTGGGCCGCTCCGCCCCGTCCCCGTACCCTCACGGCATGCCACGACCGCACGGATTCACCTACGAGCAGCACACCGGCGGAACCGTCCGCATCAGCCACCACGGCCGCCCCGCCACCACCCTGAACGGGTCGCGGGCCGCGCGGTTCCTCGCCGAGGTCGAGACCTCGGACCCCCAGCTCGTCATGGCCCGCTGGACCGGCAACTACAAGCGCGGCAACGAACGCACCGGCCGCGACCACCCGCGCAACCGCCGCTGACCCGAATGGCAGCAAGGTAAGGGAACGGCAAAACCGCCTCGCTCGTTCACCCGGCATGACAGCTATGACCCCCGGCTCGAACATCCCCCTGTCCGCCGCCCGCGTGACGGTGGACGTCGCCGCTCCGGTGCGGCTCGACGTATCGGGCCTGCTGCTCACCGCCGACGGCAAGGTGCGCTCCGACGACGACTTCATCTTCTACAACCAGCCGTCCGGCCCCGGCGTGACGTACCGCTCGGGCGGCGGCTCCGCCCCCGACGCGATCACCGTCGACACGGCCGCGCTCCCCCCGGGCATCGAGAAGATCGTCGTCACGGCCAGCCCGGACGCCGCGGGCCAGACCTTCCAGGGCGTCGAACCGACGGCCACCCTCCGCAACGCGGACGACGGCTCGGTCCTGGCCACGTTCACGCCCCCGCAGCTCGGCAGCGAGACGGCCCTGGTGATCGTCGAGGTCTACCTGCGCAACGGCCAGTGGAAGGCGCGCGCGGTCGGCCAGGGCTACGCCAACGGCCTGGCGGGCATCGCCACGGACTTCGGCGTGACGGTCGAGGAGCCCGCCGCGGCCGCCCCGGCCCAGCCGGTGGCGCCGCCGGCCCCGGTGCAGCCGCCTGCCCCGCCCGTCACCGCGCCCGCGGCCGCCCCGGCCGCCCCGGCGACGCCCCCGCCGCCCGCGCCCGGCGCCGGGAAGATCAACCTCGACAAGGGCCGCGTCAGCCTCCAGAAGAACCAGACCGTCTCCCTCATCAAGGGCGGCCGCCCCCTGCTGTCCCAGGTCAAGATGGGCCTCGGCTGGGAGCCCGCCTACCGCGGCAAGGACATCGACCTCGACGCCTCGGTCATCGCCTACGGACCGCAGCGCAACCACATCGACAGCTGCTACTTCGGCAAGCTGCAGATCGTGGGCGGCGCGATCCGCCACTCCGGCGACAACCTCACCGGTGAGGGCGGCGGCGACGACGAGGTCATCACGGTCGACCTCGGCCGCCTGCCCCAGGAGGTCACCGGCCTGGTCTTCACGGTCAACTCCTTCTCCGGCCAGAAGTTCACGGAGGTCGCCAAGGCGTACTGCCGCCTGCTGGACGCCTCCTCCGGCGAGGAGCTGGTCCGCTTCGACCTGACCAGCGCCGAGGCCCAGACGGGCGTGATGATGGCCAAGCTGATCCGCCAGTTCTCCGGCGAGTGGGAGATGACGGCGATGGGCGACTTCGTGAAGTCGCGCACGGTGCGGGGGATGGTGAAGCCGGCCGCACAGGCCCTGTGACACCCGGCCGCACGGGCCCTGCGACGCCCCGCGGCCGCCCCCGGACGCCGTGCGGGCCGCGCCCCGGACGCCCTTCCGAGGGCGTCCGGCGGGGCCCTGCCGGCGCGAGCGTCCCACCGGCGCGAGCGCCCCGTCAGCCCTCGCGCGGGCGCAGTCCCTCCGTCAGGAGGGTCAGGTAGCGCCGCAGGTGACCGCACTCCCCGTCCGCCAGTTCGGACGCCGTCGCCACACCGTGGGCCAGGCGCAGGACGTCCTCCGCTGCCACGTCCCGGCGCAGCGTGCCCTCGTCCTGCGCGGCCCGCACCAGCCGCCGCGCCGCGTCGCGCACCGAGTCGCCGCAGGCCGTGGCCACGGCGGGCGCCGCGCCGGTGACGGCCGGGCCGAGCAGCGTCCGCAGCCCGCGCATCCGGATCAGCCCGGCGCCCACCTCGTACAGCCACTCCGCCAGCGCCTCGCCCGGTGCCAGCGCGGCGGCGAGTGCGTCGGCCCGGGCGGCCATCGCCTCGATGCGGTCCAGGTACACCGCCTCCAGCAGCGCCTGGCGGGTCGGGAAGTGCCGGTACAGCGTGCCGGAGCCGACACCGGCCCGCTTGGCGATGTCGTCCAGGGACGCGTTCTCCCCGTGGGCGGCGAACGCCTCCACGGCCACGTCCAGCAGCCGCTCGCGGTTGCGCCGGGCATCCGCCCGCATGGGCCTGACCTGCACCACGCCCTCCTCACGACCGGCCGGAACCCTTTTCGGGCACCTTAGCGGCACCGGCCCGCCGCACCGTCCGCGCCGGTCGGCCCGCGGGGCTCAGGCGGAGGCGCGCACCACCAGTTCGGGCACCACCGAGGCGTCCGCGCCCCGCAGCGGCTCCTCGCCCGTCCGCAGCCGGGCCACCTGCTCCACGGCCAGCCGTCCCAGCCGCACCTTGTCGATGTGCAGGGTGGTCAGGGCGGGCTCCACCAGTTCGCCCAGGGAGAGTCCGTCGAAGCCCAGGACGGCCAGGTCGCCCGGGACCTGCCGGCCGTGGCGGCGGGCGGCGCGCATCGCCCCGACCGCGATGAGGTCGTTGAAGCCGAACACGGCGGTGATCCCGGGCCGTGCCCGCAGCAGCCGCTCCATACCGGCCTCACCGCCCGCCACGCTGTGCTCCGGGCACGTCACGACCCAGTCCTCGTCCACCGGCAGCCCGAGCCGCCGTACCTGATCCAGGAAGGCCTGCCGCCGGGGCCCGGGCCCGTGCACGCCGTCCAGCATGCCGATCCGACGGTGCCCGGTGCGGTGCAGATGCCCGAGCCCCGCGGCGACCCCGCCGGCGGCGTCGATCCCGACGCCGGCGAACCGGGTCTGCCGGGGCCCGCGCTCCAGCAGCACCAGCGGTACGCCGCCGATGTGCCGGGTGAGGACCTCGTCCGGGTCCCTGAAGTAGCCGATGACCGCGTCCGCCTGGTGGGAGAGCACGTCGAGGGCCTGCCGCTCGCGGGCTTCGTCGATCCGGGAGTCCCACACGACGACCTGCCAGCCGCGCTGCTCGGCGGCCTCCAGCACCCCGGCGGCGACCTCCGGGAAGAAGGGGTTGCGCAGGTCGGGGATGACCAGGCCCGCGGTGACGGCGCCCTTCTGCACCAGGCCGCGCGCGAACCGGCTCGGCCGGTAGTCCAGGAGCCGCACGGCCTCCAGGACCCGCTCCTTGGTACCGGGATCTATCTCGCCCTGGTCGTTGACCGCCCGGGAGACCGTCTGGCGGGACACACCGGCCATGCGGGCGACGTCGTGGATCGTGGCCCGGCGCCGCGCACCGCCGGGCCGTTCGGCTCCCGGCTCCGCGCGCTGGTCGTCGGTCCACACGTCCAGCACTGTATCCGGCGCCGGGCACCCGCCGGCAGGGACGGCCGGGCGGGCCCGTCAGTCGCCGAGTTCGGTGAACAGCGTCAACTGCAGGGCGCCCGGGGCTTCGAGCCGGGCGTTGAGGGAGTTCCACGGGGTGCGGACCGGCTCGGCGACGACCTCGGCACCGGCGGCCTCCAGCCGGGCGGTGACGGCGGCCGAGTCGTCCACCTCGAAGGCGACGCGGATGTGCCCGGCCACGCGCCGCCCCACCTCCACGTCGTCGATGAACGCGGCGTGGTGCGGATCGGTCAGCTCCAGGGTGGCCCGCCCGGCCTCCAGGATCGTGACCCGGCCGCCCTCGGAGGCGAACGCGCCCCGCTCGGGCAGGCCGAGGACGTCCCGGTAGAAGTGCAGGGCGGCCTCGTAGTCGTCCGCGGTCACGACCAGGCGGAGCTCCCGGACGGCGGGTGCGTCGGACATGGCGCCTCCTCGGCGACGTCGGCTCACCGCCGGCGGCCGCGGCGGTGTCGTCCCGCCGCTGACAACGCACCCGCCGTCCGGCCGATTCCCGCAAGGCCCGCAAGGCCCCTAGAACAGGGCGCTGTAGGCGTTCAGGGCCGGCTGCCCGCCGAGGTGGGCGTAGAGCACGGTCGCGTCGGGGCCGATCTCGCCCCGCCGTACCAGGTCGACCAGGCCGGCCATGGACTTGCCCTCGTAGACGGGGTCGGTGACCATCCCCTCGGTGCGTGCGGCGAGGCGCATGGCGGCCAGGGTGGTCTCGTCGGGGACGCCGTAGACGCCGGCGTGGTACCGGTCGTCGAGTTCGACGTCGGCCTCGGTCAGCTCGCGGGCGACCCCGATCAGCCGCCCCGTGCGGTCGGCGATCCGGGCGATCTGCGTACGGGTGGCGGCGGGTGCGGCCGAGGCGTCGATGCCGAGCACGCGCCGGGACCGTCCCCCGGCCTCCTCCAGCGCGGCGAAGCCGGCGACCATGCCGGCCTGGGTGGACCCGGTCACCGAGCACACGACGACGGTGTCGAAGAAGACACCCAAGTCCTGTTCCTGCTGCGCCACTTCGTGGGCCCAGGCGGCGAAGCCCAGTCCGCCGAGGGGGTGGTCGGAGGCGCCGGCGGGGATGGCGTAGGGCTTCCCGCCGGACTCCTCGACCTCGCGCAGCGCCTGTTCCCAGCTCTCCTTGAAGCCGATGCCGAACCCGGCCTTCACCAGCCGTACGTCCGCCCCGGCGAGCCGGCTGACGAGGATGTTGCCGACCTTGTCGTACACCGCGTCGGGCCAGTCGACCCAGCTCTCCTGCACGAGCACGCACCCGAGTCCGGCGCGGGCGGCGACGGCGGCGACCTGGCGGGTGTGGTTGGACTGCACGCCCCCGATGGACACGAGGGTGTCGCAGCCCTGGGCGAGGGCGTCGGCGACGAGGTACTCCAGCTTGCGGGTCTTGTTGCCGCCGTAGGCGATGCCGGAGTTGCAGTCCTCGCGCTTGGCCCACAGGGCGGCGCCGCCGAGGTGGGCGGTGAGCCGTTCCAGCGGGTGCACGGGCGACGGGCCGAAGAGCAGGGGGTAACGGGCGTACGAGGAAAGGGACATGGGTCCTCCCGGTCGGGTTCCGGTCCGTCAGTCGGCGAGTTCTTCGAGCCCTCGCCAGATCTCCGCCGTGACGCGGACCGCCCCGGCCGCGTCCCCGGCCTCGCACGCCTCGATGAGCCGCTCGTGCAGCCCGGCCGAGCGGCAGCTGCCGCCCTCGCCGAAGCGCCGGCGTTCCAGGCGGCGGATGAGCGGGGTGTAGCGGGCGGCGGTCGCCGCGGCCGCGCGGTTGCCGCCGGCGCGGACGAGGACGTCGTGCAGGGCGTCGTCGGCGCGCAGGGCCGCCTCGACGTCCCCGCTGTCCACGGCCGCGGCGAACCGCTCGTTGGCGGCGCGCATGGCGGTGATGTCGGCGGCGGTCAGCCGGGGCACGGCGGCCCGGGTGGCGAGTTCGTGCATGGCCCCGACGACGGCCGCGGCGTCCCGGACATCGGCGGCCACCAGCGGGGTCACCCGGGTGTAGCTCTGCGGTTTGCTCTCCAGCAGCCCCTCGTCGACGAGCCGGGAGAAGGCGTCGCGCACCGGGGCGCGGGACAGCCCGAGCCGCTCGGCGAGGTCGGCGTCCCGCACCACCGCACCGGGTTCGATCTCCCCGGCGACGATGGCGTCCCTGATCGCCTCGTAGGCCCGGTCCCTGAGCAGGGTGCGGGGCACGGGCCGGATGGCTTCCACGACTGAAATGTTAGATGTCAACGCAGGACCGGACAAGAGGCCGTCCGCCACCGGCGAGGCTGCGGGAGCGGCGGGGCGGCCGGGGCCCGCACTCCCCACGCGGTGCGGGCACCGGCCGCTCAGGCCGCCCAGGGCCAGTCGGCGTCCCGGGCGGCCTCGATCAGCGGGACCATGCCGAACGCGGCGTCCGACAGGCCCCCGAAGGTGTGGCGGTTCGCCGCGCCCGACGGGCCGTGGCCCGCCGGGTGTCCGGCCAGGTTCCAGGTGTAGAGCGGCACGTCGGCCGGCACCTGTTCGGCCGGGCCGCCGCGGTGGTGGTGCGTGTACTGCTCGTCGGTGACGATCAGCACCCGGTCGTGCCCGTCGTAGTACCGGCGCACCGCTTCGGTCGTGTCCGTCCCGCCGAGGCTGTGGAAGCGGTCGAGGACCTTCAGCACCGACTCGCCCGTGCGGAACGGCACGCGGTCGCTGGTGGAGCCGAACTCGACCAGGTCCGCGCGCTCGGCCCGCAGCGCGACGGCCGTGCCGAACACCGCGGCCGCGTCCGCCCAGGTGAGCGCCGAGCGGTCGGTCAGCCGCGACCAGAACATCGAACCCGAGCGGTCCACGAGCACCAGCGTCCGGCCGGGCAGCGCCGGCACGTTGGCCAGCGAGTGGCCGAGCGCCCGCTCCAGGGCGTACGACCAGCGCAGGGAGGGCGCGTGCTGGTGGGCGGCGAGGTAGCGGAAGGGGAACTGCCGCGAGCGGGCGACCTCCGCCGGGTCGCTGATCCGTGCGCAGACCCGCTCGGCGACCTCGTCGCAGACACCGGCCTCGTCGAAGTTGCGCAGGTTGCGCAGCAGTGCCATCGGCCCCATGGACGGGATGACGGCCTCCCAGGCGGCCTTGTCCATCGGCCCCTGCAGCCAGCCCGCCAGCGCCTCCCAGGTCATGCCGGCCTCGGCGAGCCGCTCGGCCGCGTCCTCGGCGGTCACGACCGCGCGCCGCTGCGCCACGGGCAGGGCCGTCAGCGCGCGGTGCGCGGTGAGGACCGGCTCGGAGGCGGGCGGCACGGCGGTGTCCGGGTGGTGCCGGCGGTCGAGGGCGTGGCGGAACAGCTCGCCCTGCCACGGCTTGTCCGGATCCGGAGCCGCGTGCACGAGGTTGAGGATGTCCCCGAAGCGGTAGCCCCTGGAGGCGGTGTCGTACTTCAGCAGCGCCTTGCCGTGGTAGAGGCGGCGTACGGCGTCGGCGACGCCGCGCTTGACCGGCTTGGGCACGCTGCGGCCGTACGTCGTGGTCCAGTAGGCGAGCAGTTCACCGGGCTCGTCGGGCCGCCGCAGCACGGAGTCGACGACCTGCCGGTTGGACGGGCCGCCGGTCGCCCCGGCGTCCAGGCGGGCCTTGACGTACTCGGCGGCGCCCACGACGGAGGCGGTGCGGAGGTTGCCCGCGCCGCGCAGCCAGCCGAGCAGTCCGGCCGTCCACTGCGGGTCGGTGACGGCCAGTTCGCGCACGAGCCGGCGGAACCGGTCGTCGCGGTCGGCACCGGTCTCGTAGAAGCTCCGCTGGGAGACGAGGTGGGACACGGCGAGCAGGAACAGCTCCGAGCGCGGGTCGCGCTCGGCGCCCCGGCCGCCCTCGTAGGTGCGCAGCACGCGTCCCGTGGAGGTGACCCGCGAGGCGGGACGGGCCCGCGCCGCCTTGCCATTGAATCGTGCCATGGTGAATTCCCCCGAATTCTTCTCGTGTTCGAGGGAGTCGCGGCAGAAAGGGGGTGGGTGCCCGAGGACAGAAGTCGGCGACGGACTTTTCAGGCGCTCTGCCATTTGAGCTACGGCGACCCGAAGTCGCCGACGGGACTCGAACCCGCAACCGCCCGATCCCAGGAAGTAGCCGTTGCCTGCGCACCGGGCACCCACCGTGCCGCGCCTCCCGAGATCAAGTCGGCGGCGGCGTCGGATTCTTCGGAAGAGAAGGAGCCGCTGCCATCGCACCGGGAGGTGCGTGACGTCGTGATCTCACTGTAGGAGGCGCGCGGCGGCGGCTGCGAACGAATTTAGCGCTTCTTCTGCCGCTTCCAGGGACCGGTGATGGCGAGCAGGATGCCGGGCGTCTGGATGCTCGCGAAAAGGGTCCGGCCGTCGGGCGAGAAGGTGACTCCGGCGAACTCGCTGTACTCCGGCTCCTCCTCGGTGCCGAGGTTCAGCTCGTTGCGGGCGATCGGGTAGGTGCGTCCGCTGTCGGTGGCTCCGAACAGGTGCTGCACGCCCTCGCCGTCCTCGGCGATGACGAGACCGCCGTACGGGGAGACGGTGATGTTGTCGGGGCCGTCGAGCGCGCCGTCCGCGGACGGGTCGGGGTTCACACCGAGCAGGACCTTCAGCGTCAGGGTGCGGCGCTTGGGGTCGTAGAACCAGACCTGGCCGTCGTGCCGGACGGGGCTCTCGTCACGGGCGTAGGAGGAGACGATGTAGGCACCGCCGTCGCCCCACCACATGCCCTCCAGCTTGCGGGCGCGGGTGACGTCGCGGTCGCCGAACTGCTTGCGCACGGGGGTGGTGCGGGCGTCGCGGTCGGGGACGTCCACCCAGTCGACGCCGTAGACCGTGCCGATGCGCGTGGCGCGGGACAGGTCGTCGACGAACCTGCCGCCGGAGTCGAAGCACTTGGGCGCCTGCAGGACGCCGGCGTCGTCGGCGAGCGTGCGGAAGGTGCCGGGGCCGTAGGCGAAGCCCTTCGGCGGGGTCCAGCGGAAGAACAGGCCGTTGGGGCCGGAGGCGTCCTCGGTGAGGTAGGCGTGGCCGCGCTTGGGGTCGATGACGACGGCCTCGTGGTCGTAGCGGCCGAAGAACTTCAGCGGCTTGGGGTCGCGGTTGGCGCGGCGGTCGCTCGGGTCGACCTCGAAGACGTAGCCGTGGTCCTTGGTCATGCCGTTGACGCCGGCCTTGTCGGAGTTCTCCTCGCAGGTGAGCCAGGTGCCCCAGGGGGTGCGGCCGCCGGCGCAGTTGGTGGAGGTGCCGGCGATGCCCACCCACTCCGCGACGCGTCCGTCGGGGCGCACCTCCACGACGGTGCAGCCGCCGGCCGCGGCCGGGTCGTAGACCAGGCCCTCGGTGAGGGGCACGGGGTGCGCCCACTTGGCGCGCGGGCCCTTCAGCTCGTGGTTGTTGACGAGCAGGGTGGTGCCGCGGGGTCCGGCGAAGGCGGCGGTGCCGTCGTGGTTGGAGGGGGTGAACTCGCCCGACTCCAGCTTGGTCTTGCCGCTGTGGGTGAGGACGCGGTACGTGAAGCCGGCGGGCAGGGCGAGGATCCCCCGGGGGTCGGGGACGAGCGGCCCGTAGCCGACGCCGTGCCGGACGTCCGCGGCGCCCTCGGCACCCTCGGCGCTGTCGGAGTCGTAGGACGCGAGGGCGTTCGGGGCGGTGGCGAGGGCCCCGACACTGCCCGCCAGGGCGACACCGGCACCGGTGATCGCGGTGTTCCTGGCGAAGTCCCTACGGGTGAGCGGCATGGAGTCTCCTGAGACGGTGAGGGTGCCGTGGGAGGTGGCGGACCTCGTTCGGCCATACCGTCCCGCTCAGCCGTGAACGCGAGTTGAACTCCGCCCGAAGGGGCGCGGGGCACTGTGCGACCAGCCACAGCACCGCCGCACCCGGACCGCGGTCTCAGCCGCCCTGCTGCGACCGCGCCTTGAACGCGGCCTTGCGTGCTTCCTTCGCGACCTTCTTGTCGGGGTGCAGCCGCCCCATCGCCTCCAGCACGTCGGCGGTCGCCGGGTGCTCGACCCGCCACACGGCGGAGAAGAACCCGCTGTGCTGCTGGGCCAGCCCGGCCACCAGGGCCCGCAGTTCCTCGGAGTTGCCCTCGGCGGCGAGCTGCGCGGCGACCGTGTCGATGGTCAGCCAGAACACCATCGCCTCGGAGGGCGCGGGCACGTCGGCCGCGCCCTGCTCGGTCAGCCAGACACGGGCGAGCCCGCCCAGCTCGGCGTCGTCGAGCACCTCGCGCAGGGCGGGTTCGGCGGAGGGTCCCACCAGCGACAGGGCCTGCTGGCAGCGCAGCCGCCGCAGCGGCGCCCCGGCGTCGGAACCCCGCGCCGCCGCCAGCAACTCCCGCGCCGCGTCCAGCGGTTCGCGCCGCTGGAGCCACTGCTCGGTCTCGGCCTGCGCGGCCCCGGGCGGGTAGGCGGCGGTGCCGTCGAGCAGCGCGTCGGCCCCCTTGTCGGCGAGGCCGCCGACGGCGGGCGCGTCGAACCCGGCCTCCAGCAGCCGGGCGCGCATCCCGTAGAGCCCGAGCGGGGTGAGCCGGACCATGCCGTAGCGGGAGACGTCGGTGTCGTCGACGGGCGCGGCGGGCTCCTCGTCGGCGTCGGCCATCAGCGCCTCGTCGACCGGCTGGTACGCGACGAAGCCGACCGGCTCCAGCATCCGGAACTGGTCGTCCAGCCGCATCATCGCGTCCGACACCTGCTCCAGGACGTCGTCGGTGGGCTCGCCCATGTCGCTCGGCACGATCACCGAGGCGGCCAGCGCGGGGAGGGGCACGGGGGCGCCCGGGGTGTCCTCGCCGGCGGTCAGCAGGTAGAGGTTGCCGAGGACGCCGTCGAGGAACTCGGCCTCGGCCTCCGGGTCCCAGTCCAGGGCGGAGAGGTCGATCTCGCCGCCCTCGTCGAGGAGTCCGTCCAGGTCGGGCACGCTCGCGTCGGCGAGCACGGTCTCCAGGGCGGCCAGCCAGACGGCCAGGACGTCCTGCGGGGAACCGCCGGTGAGCAGCGCGAGGTCCTCGCCCGCCGTGACGGTCCCCTCCTCCTCGTCGACGACCTCGACGAGACCGGCGTCCACGGCGACCCGCCAGGCCTCGCTCGCGTCGGCCGCGGCGTCGTCGCCGCTCAGCCCGAGCGCCTCGGCGGCGGCGGGAAGCTGCTCGTCGACGAGACCGCCCCCCGCGTCGACGCGGGTGTCCGGCCCGGCCCAGCGGGCGAGCCGGGCGGCCCGGGACAGCAACGGTGTGGACAGCGCGTCGCGCGCCAGCTCCGCTTCGCTGTGCAGCCGCACGGGCGGCAGGGGGGAGCTGTCTGACATCGGCTGGTTCTCCTAGCGCGCCTCAGGTGACTCAACCGCTCAGCCTAGACGGATTTCCACCCATGCCGCCCACTTCATCTCCCCGACAGCCTCCGTACATGGCCGAAACCTTGACAAGTGACATGAACAGGCTGGAGATTGACGCGCGTAGAAGTCGGCGGACACTTGTTCACCGGACCGACCCCACCCCGTCCACGCCTCCCGCCACCGTCTACGCGCGTCACCGCCCCCGCCCCACCGGGAGCGGCCAGCAGTCGTCCCACTCGTTCGCCCTCGTCCCGGCGCCCTGTCACGTCCCCGGAGGGAATCCCGTTGCCGAGCAAGTCGTCCGCGCGCCTCGCCGCGCTCACCGTCGCCGCCGCCTGTTCCGCGGCATCCACGATCGTCCTCACCACCCCCGCGCACGCGGAGTCGGTCCGCATCCACGACATCCAGGGCAGCACCCGGACGTCCCCCTACGCGGGCAAGCAGGTCACCGACGTGGCCGGAATCGTCACCGGCGTCCGGACCTACGGCTCTTCGCGGGGCTTCTGGATCCAGGACCCGGACCCGGACGCCGACGCGGCCACCAGTGAGGGCGTCTTCGTCTTCACCAGCTCCACCCCCAAGGGTGTCGCCGTGGGCGACTCCGTGACGGTGAGCGGCACGGTCACGGAGTTCGTCCCGGGCGGCGCGAACTCCGGCAACCAGTCCGTCACGCAGATCACCAAGCCGACGACCACCGTCGTCTCCGGCGGCAACGCCCTCCCCGCCGCGACGGCGATCACCTCGGACTCGGTCCCGGCGGCCTACGCCCCGGCCGGTGACGCGGCCGCCGGAGGTTCGGTCAACGCCCTTCCGCTGCAGCCCGGCACGTACGCCCTGGACCACTACGAGGCGCTGGAGGGCATGACCGTCCGGGTCACCGACACCCGGGTGGTCGGCGCCACCGACCCGTACACCGAGCTGTGGGTGACGGTGAAGCCGCAGGAGAACCCCAGCCGCCACGGCGGCACGGTCTACGGCTCCTACGAGGACCAGAACACCGGCCGTCTGCAGATCCAGTCGCTCGGCACGCCCGCCGCCTTCCCCAAGGCGAACGTGGGCGACACCCTCGCGGGCAGCACGGCCGGCCCCCTGGACTACAACCAGTTCGGCGGCTACACCCTCGTCGCGAGCGAGCTCGGCACGCTGGAGAGCGCGGGTCTGGAGCGCGAGACGACCCGCAAGCAGCGGTCCGGCGAACTCGCGGTCGCCACCTACAACGTCGAGAACCTCGACCCGTCCGACGACACGTTCGCCGCGCACGCCGCCGCGATCGTGAACAACCTCCGGTCGCCCGACATCGTGTCCCTGGAGGAGATCCAGGACAACAACGGCGCGACGAACGACGGCACGGTCGCCGCCGACCAGACCCTGAAGAAGCTGATCGACGCGATCGCCGCGGCGGGCGGCCCGGCGTACGACTGGCGCGCGATCGACCCGGCCGACGGCACCGACGGCGGCGAGCCGGGCGGCAACATCCGCCAGGCGTTCCTGTTCAACCCGGAGCGGGTCTCCTTCGCGGACCGCGCGGGCGGTGACGCCACGACGGCCACCGGCGTGACGAAGATCCGCGGCAAGGCGCACCTGACGCTGAGTCCGGGCCGGGTCGCGCCGGCCGACGCGGCGTGGAAGAACAGCCGCAAGCCGCTGGCGGGCGAGTTCGTCTTCCGCGGCCGCACGGTCTTCGTGATCGCCAACCACTTCAACTCCAAGGGCGGCGACCAGGGCTTCACCTCCCAGTACCAGCCCCCCGCGCGCAGCTCCGAGACCCAGCGCCACCAGCAGGCCACGGTGGTGAACGCCTTCGTCAAGGACATCCTCGACACCCAGAAGAACGCGGACGTCATCACGCTGGGCGACATCAACGACTTCGAGTTCTCGAAGACCGCGCAGCTCCTGGAGGGCCGCGGCGAGCTCTGGTCGGCGATCAAGTCGCTGCCGCGCAGCGAGCGTTACTCGTACGTCTACCAGGGCAACAGCCAGGTCCTGGACCAGATCCTGGTCAGCCCGTCGATCCGCCGCGGCTGCGACCTGGAGTACGACAGCGTGCACATCAACGCGGAGTTCCACGACCAGATCAGCGACCACGACCCGCAGATCCTGCGGTTCCGCCCGTGACACCGCGCGTGGGGCCGGCCGCGCCGGCCCCACGCCCCTCACCCGGGCACCAGCCCCAGCGCGTGCGTGTAGCGGCTGCCGACGACACGCGCCACGCCGTCGTGGGTCCGCACCCGTTCCCAGGTGTCGGTGGACGGCGCGGCCAGGGCCCGGTCGTAGGCCGCGGCGCTCTCCCACTCGGCGTAGTTCAGCACGTGCCCGCCGTCCGTGCTCAGGTGGAAGTGGGCGGACACCAGTCCGGCGTGGCCCTCGGCGTCGTCCTCCAGGGCCTTCAGCACCAGGTCGACCCACTCCTCGCGGCGTCCGGCGGCCGCGAAGTCGATGCGCACGGTGACGATCAGGCCCGGGACCCGCGCCTCCCCCGCCGCTCGCTCCCGGCTGCGGTACCGGCGGTACCGCCTCAGCTCCACCCGTTCGATCCCCGGCACCGCCGTGTCGATCTCGTCGACGCGCTCCTGCCGGTGCGTCTTGACGAACGCCTCGTAGTCCTGCTCGCTGCTCCACCGGGAGTGGTGCAGCAGCGTCGACCCGTCGAGCCCGGTGTACACGTGGTAGCCCAGCAGCCCGTTCGCGGGCCAGGGCCGCCGTTCCCAGGTGCGTGCGACGGCCTCCACCGTCAGCCGCTGCCGCTCGGGCGTGCCGACCCGCCAGGTGCTGAAGAAGGGGGCACCGACGCGGGGGTCGGTGAGGTCGGGGTGCTCTCGGGTTCGCATGGACCACTCCAGTCGTAGCGCCGCTCGGTGTGCACCCCTCACCCTGCGACCTCGACCGTGCTTGAGGTCAAGGACACCGGAAGCCGCCTGCCACCGCGTGCGCGTACGCGTCGACGCCCGTGGCGGATCGGGGCGGAGCACGCGCACCCGCACCCGCTCCGCGGCGGACGCGCCGCCCGCCCACGATCCGCTCGGCCGACCGGCCCCGTCGTCAGTGGTGGCCGTGGACGTGCCTCCAGCGCAGCACCCCGACCGCGACCACTCCGGCGGCCGCCCCGGCCACCAGCACCGGCCGCGGATGGCGTACCCCCGCCTGCACCAGCGTCCGCACCGGGCCCGGCCCGGCGTGTGCCGCGCGTTCCTGCACCGCGTGCCCCGCCTGCGCCGCGCTGCTGCGCAACTGCACCGACATCGCCCCGGCCTTGTCCCGCAGGTCGGCGGCCCGGGCGAGGGCCCGCCCCTTCACATCGGCCTTGCCGGCCAACTCCTCCACCGTGTTGCCGAGTTCACCGCGCGTCTGCTCGATCTGCCGCCGCAGTTCGTCGGGCCCCTTGGCCCCGCCCGTCGGCTTGGTCATCGGTGCGCCCTTTCCTTGATCTCCTCCACGTCGGCCTTGACGCTGCCGATCGCCCTCTCGGGCGTCGGTGGCGCGGCCTGCCGCAGCTGCCCCCGCCCGAGGGCGGCCAGCACACCCGCGATCACGAACAGCACCCCGGTGACGATCAGCGCCGCCGCCCACACGGGCAGCACCAGGGAGAGCGCGGCGACCCCCGTACCGGCCAGCGCGATGAACCCGGCGTACGCGACGGCCCCGGCCGCGCCCAGCAGCCCGCCGCCGCGCCCCGCCCGGCGGCCTTTCTCGGCCAACTCCTCCTTGGCGAGCGCCACTTCCTGCCGTACGAGCCGGGAGGCCTGCTCGGCGGCCTGGTTGACGAGTTCACCCACGGAGCGGTGCCCGTCGCTCACGACTCGATGATCCATGGTCCCGGTCACGCTTCCGCCTCCTCTCGAACGCCTCTCGGAGCAGCAAGCCGAGTACCCGGCCGCCCGGTCCGCTACCCCTGCGGTCCGGCGCCTTCACCCCGTCCGCCGACCCGGGCGGGCCGTACGCGCCACCCGGCTCTCACCTCGCAGCAGCACTGAAGAGTATCCGGTAGAAGATTTAAGTGGAGCTACACAATGAAGGGGACGACACTACTGCCATGACGTCACCTTTCGGCCGCGCGCTCTGCGCGATGATCACCCCCTTCACCGAGTCCGGGACCCTCGATCTCGACGGCGCCCAGCGGCTCGCCGCCCATCTGGTCGCGGGCGGGTGCGACGGCCTCGTCCTGTCCGGCACGACGGGTGAGTCCCCGACCACCACGGACGCCGAGAAGTCGGCCCTGATCACCGCCGTGCGCGAGGCCGTCGGGGACCGGGCGGCGATCGTCGCGGGCGTCGGCACGTCCGACACGCGCCACACCGCGGAGCTGGCGGGAGAGGCGGAGAAGGCGGGGGCGGACGGCCTGCTGGTGGTCGCGCCCTACTACAGCCGCCCCCCGCAGGACGCGATCGAGGCGCACTTCCGCGAGATCGCCGACGTGGCGGGGCTCCCGCTCATGCTCTACGACATCCCCGCGCGCACCGGCGTCCGCATCGAGGCCGAGACGCTCCTGCGCCTTTCCGCGCACCCCCGCATCACCGCGGTCAAGGACTGCTCGGGCGACTTCCTCGCCGCGCAGAAGGTGCTGTCCCGCACGGACCTGGCCTACTACGCGGGCTGCGACGAGCACAACCTCGCCCTGTACGCCGTGGGCGGCGCCGGTTACGTCAGTACGGTCGCGAACGTGGTCCCGGACCGTCTGCGGGCCGTGCTGGACGCCTTCGACGCCGGCGACACCGCGCGGGCGGCCCGCCTGCAGCAGCGTGCCACCCCGCTCATCGAGGCGATGATGGCAGCCGGCCTGCCGGGCACCGTCACCACCAAGTCCCTGCTGAACGCCCTGTCCCTGCCGGCGGGCCCGGTCCGCCCTCCCCTGTGCGCCGCGGACCCGGACACGGCCGCCGATCTCGCCGCGCTGCACGCGGAGCTGCGCGCGGCCTGAACCGGCCGACGGCCGACGGGGACGGCCCGTGCCGCCGGTGTGCGCGGCACGGGCCGTTCCCGTCGGCAGTGCCGCCGGCTCAGTTCCAGGCGTACCCGTCACCGAACAGCAGCGTGTGCTCCAGGACGTCCTCCGCCGGATCGTCGATCTGGCCGACCTCGACGTTGAGCAGGCCGATCCGGTGCCCGTTGCGCGAACCGGTGTTGGTCTCGTCGGCGTGCGCGCCGCCCACCGGCACCCAGCACACCGCCAGTGCCGCGACGGCCACCGCCAGACGGCGCGCCACGGCCCGCCCCCGCTCGTTCCTCATGTCCCGGTCCTCGTTTCGTCGTTTCGGCTGCTGATCGGAGACTGCCTCCACCCGTTCATCTGCCGAAACCACCGCGAGGTCACGCCGGGTCATCCGTACGGGAAGGCCCGGGCCGGCCGGAGACCGCCCCGGGCCGCCCGGGGCGTCAGTTGTGGCTGAACTGAGCGCAGTCAACACGGGGCGAAGCGCTGCCCGACGGCAGTGACGGCAGCGCTGACGGCAACGACGGCGGACGGCAGCATCACTCAGCGGCCCAGCACGGTGCCAACGTAAGCCGATCGGGTGCATCTACCAGGGCATGCCCGCATCTTCTAAGCGCTTGGCCGCAGGTTCGAGTCCTGACTCTCGGTCGCGTCGGCCGCAGGAATGCCCTGGTCGCTCTTGGAGAGCAGCTCGGTGAGCTTCTTCCGAGCCTCCTCCCAGGTATGGCCGGAGACCCGTCGGCGCGTTGAGTACTGCAGTCGTGTCACGTCGGCCGGTCCGCCCCGATAAGACACGGACGCCTCACCGCAACGCCGAGCACCCTTCCGGGTCGTGCCGCCCTTGGGGCGTGGAAGGGCGTTCGGTGCCGACCAACGACACAAGCCCCGACATGCCCGTACACGCGCTATTCCCTCGCGCACCCAGGCCGCCTATCCTCGCGATCACGCAACCTGGGGGGGTGGCATGGCTGCAGAGGCGACGAGCTGGCAGAAGGAGCAGGTAAGTCGTGCGTACGTGCATGCCTTAGCCACGCAAGGCGGGTACACGCTCTGTGACTGGAATGTGGACAAAGACGGCGTAGACGTCACTCTCCGCTCACGAGGCCTTATGGTCGACATTCAGCTCAAGTGCACCCAGAGCCCGCGCACTGTGCGGAGCGGCTACAGCTTTGACCTGGACATCGAGACCTACGACAAGTTGCGTGACCCGGAGCGCTCAGCACCTGGGCACTTGGCCCTACTCATCGTTCCGCCCGACATAGGGCGGTGGGTCACCCATCAGTCCGACTCGATAGTCCTTGCCTGCCACGGCTACTGGGCCTCTCTCCATGGCATGGGACATGCTGCCGGCAGCTCCACCACCGCAATTCACCTTCCTGAGCACCAGGAGCTCACCGTGAAGGCCATGGGCACCATGTTCGATGCGGCGCGACGCATGACCAACAGCGCTGGTCTGGGGTTGAACTGACATGGTGGACAACGGCCCAGACTTTGGCCCCGGAGAGATCCGCAGCTACTTGAAGGTCACCGGGTGGGCTCCCGTATCGGGCGGAGACGTCGCCGAGCTGTGGAGCCTCCCCGGGCCGGCGGATGAAGTCGTCCTAGTCCCAATGAAGCCCGGCGCACCAGACTTCGCTAAGCGGACACGGATCCTCCTCCAAGACTTGGCAAGGGTCGAGTCCGAGGAGGTTCAGACCGTCCACGACGCCATTGCCACCGTTTACCACGACGTCACTGATCTCAGAGCGTCTCACCCATCACTGAGCGACGGGTCCATCCCGCTTGAATCCGGCTACGAGCTCTTTGTCTCTGCCAAGCGCCTTCGTGTCGCTTCCGCTGCAGCAACCATCCGGCGTCAAGGACATTTCCGGAACTTCCCGACCCGGGCGCGTGACCAAGCGCGAGAAGTCCGTCTAGGCCAAACCCGCCGCGGCTCCTACATCGTGCCTATTATCAGCCAGGCGCGGTCTCAAGAGGATGTATATTCACCACGTCAAGACCACATCGACGTGCAGGTAGAAGAGACTCTCTTCGACCGCCGAGTAACTGCCACCATGTCCCGTGCACTAGGCGTACTAGAGGACATGGCAGGCGCCGAGCGTGAACCGACCCGGAGTGAAATCAACGACTCCATCGGCGAGGGAGTTTCCTACGAACTGTGCCAGGCTCTAACCAGGGTTGTGAATACCGAGTCCGTAAGCGCAATTGACGTATCTTTCAACTGGTCTCGCGTCGCCGCCCCACCGCCTGGCACTCCGGCACGGGTTGAATTCAACGGCGATGCGATCAATATCGTCGACCGCGTGTCGGAGCAGCTCAAGACCAAGGTTTACACGAGTGAGCATGTGATCTACGGCGTGGTCACCGATCTCAGCCGCCACCCTGAGGACGACACTGGTCGCGTCGGAGTGAAAACGCTCATTCAGCGCCGGAGCCGCACTGTATGGATGAATCTAGCTGACGGCGACTACCACACGGCCGTGCGCTGCCACGACGCAGGAATTCCCGTTCGCGTGCGCGGGACATTGACGAGTCCTCCTGGGGGCCAGGCTCGAATGAATGTGGCTGGCTTCGGCCCTGATCCATCTTTGGGAGCGGACGACTAGGCACGGGCCGTCCTCGGGCCGTGGAAGGGCGCTCAACGTTGACCAACGTCAACAACTACCGACAGCTCAGCAGAGCCACAACTGATCACCCACGGCCGTGACCTGCGGTGCTGAACGTCACGGATGCCGGGAGATGGCTACGGCGAGTGGCGCCAGCGAGCAGGCGCATCAGCCGAGCCGGCACGCTGCATGATCGGGACCAAGCCGTCAGCTGGGCTGCTGGGCGGCGAGCGATTCGATGATTGACTTCTGGCGGCGAATGTCGGCGGCTTGGTCGGGAGTGGCCTCGTAGCCGGACAGGCTGCCGATTTCGGCCCGGGCGGCGGCGATGTCTCCGAGCCACGCGAGGACGACCGCACGCTGGGACCGCAGGCCGACCATCATCTCCTGCAGGTTGAACTCCTTGGCCATCGCAAGTAGGCGGTTGAGGATGCTCAGAGCCTGCTGCATATCGCCAGCGTTCATCAGGATGTCAACCACTTCTTGTCCAGAGTCGACGGCCTGACGCCAGCAGCCAGTGAGTTGGTACAGATGCATTGCTGGGATGGCCGAAAGAGTCTCGGGGCCACTGACCACGCCCTGACTGCGACGGGCCCTGACGGACAGCGAGAGACAGTCGGCGAGCCGCTTGTAGTCGTCCGGGTCCTCGCTGGAGCCGACCCGTGCCTCCAGACCAATGATTGGTCCGGTGAGCTCGCTGGGGCTGAGACCGAGGTAGGCGCAGTAGTCTGCAGCCAACCTGGTCGCCACCACGTCAGCACGGTCGAACTCACCCGCTTGGTACAAGCCGTTGGCGAAGTTGTAGCGCAGAGCATGCTCCTCCCGCGATCCGTTAACCACTTGAGCCAGGCCAGCGGTGAACGCCGCCGTCAGGCGATGAGCATCTTGGGCGCGGCCGTAGAGGATGAACTGGCGAATGGCCAGGAGGACTCTCTCCCGCGGGCCGATGCTGCTGTCACCGCCCTCTGCGGCCAGCTGTTCCATGACGTTCACGTGACTGGCGTACGCCTCCTGGTCACCTTCGGAGTAGGCCAAGGTTGCCAGGGCGTTGTGGGCTTCGAACCGGATGCAGTTGTCCTGGGCGGGATCCTGGGCGGTCTGCGCGATCGTGGCGTGGATCTCGCGGGGGTACCCACCCTCGTAGAACGCCTCCATCGTGGTGAGGTCGAGCAGTTGCTCGATCCGGCCCGTCTCGGCCAGCAAACGCATCCAGCGTCCGACCTGCGGAAACCCGCGCTGTCCTTCCAGGAGGTCGAGGAGTGCTTCGCGTACCCGCTGGGCGGCCTCATCGGGTAGGTCCTCCGAGGCGGACAAGGCCACGGGACGCACCGCATCGTGCAGCGTCACCCTGCCATCAGCGAAGTCCTGCGTGAAGCCCCAACCAGACAGGTCACGCACAGCCTGCGCGGCATGAGTAGGGCGCATGGAAACCGCTTCCGCGAGCCGCTGGAGCTCGGTGCCGGTGAGAGGCACCTCCGCGACCGCGAGGATTCCGGCAACGGCTCGTGAACGCGGCGCAAGGCGGTCGAGTACCTGCCTCAGGATCATTTCCTGGGCCGTGGCCTTGCTGTGCGTCTCGGCCTGCACGGAGTCGCAGAAGGCGGCACCGTCTCCGGCGTATGCAGTGCGGGTCAACTGTGCGGAGTTGAGCACGTACAGGGGGAGGCCTGCCGTGAGGGAGAGGACACGTTGAGCGGTGCCATAGTCCAGGATGCAGCCTTCGCTGTCGAAGACCGCGGCGATGGTGTCGATGCCCCAGCCGTCCAGCGACTCCGTGGTTATGCCGAGGTGTGCGGCGAGAGGGATCTGTTCCGGTCGGGGATGCCCCAACATGATCAGCCGGGCCGTCGGCAAGGCATCGACCAGCAGTCGCACATCCTCGATTTCGAGCAAGTGGACGTTGTCTACGACGACAGCGACCTCAATTTCTGCCTGGACGAGCAGGGTATGCACAGCGCGCAGCACCTCGATGCCCGCAGCGGCCGGCAAGGAACCGGCCTCGGGCCTGAAATGCCGGGCGGCTAGCTCCCGCGCCAGCGCGCCCGGCACGGAGGCGGCCTGGTATCCGGCGACGTCGAAGTAGGTCACCTGCTGGGGACAGTGTGCGGCAGCGTTCGCCGCCCACGTGGTCTTGCCGGCCCCCGAGAAACCGACCACCAACCTCACGGAATCGTCGTTCGCGAGCTCCGGCTCACCGCTACGGTGCCGGTAGATTGCGGGCAACTGGGGAAACGCCTGCAGTTCCTCCACGAATTGCTCGTACAACTGCGGCAAGTCTGCGGCAGCGAACTCATGGCCGTGAGCACCGGTGCACGCGTACTGAACACGTGCGGCGAGCTTCCACACCAGGGTTTCGGCGCTCAGCGACCCGAAGGGAATGTGCTCAGCCTGGTCAGTGCAGTTCTGCAACATGGCAGCTAGGTCGCTCCCTGGGGCCGGCAGCCACGTCTCTGCGGGGTGAGGCCTACCGGGCCCAACAATCGCCACGTCCACAGGCCAAGACGCTTTTCGCGTCCTGGTGAGCAGGTCCGGCCCCAAGCCCGCGTTGGTTACCACGACCAGGTGCGGGGTGCCAGAGCGGCGGCCCGCCGTGTGCTCGTCCCGAATGCTGCGGAACTGGTCGACCGCACCTTCCACGTCGCCCCAGGTCAGGTTGCCTCGACGAGTCTTGACCTGTAGGTAGAGCCAGCGGTTGTCGAATTCGACTTCCACGTCTTCGTCGCGTTCTACGCGCAGGCGCCGGACCTCCGCCGCCTGTAGCCGCAGTAGGCAGCCGACGGCGTACAGATGCTGGTAGGTGAACCCGCGATGCAACGATGTGATTCGCCTCAGTTGTTCGGCGCTGAGCACATCATTCTGCGGTTCGGCGCCTGCGGCTGCCTCAAGCGATCGATCTTCCGCCACCGCCCCAGAGTAGTGGCCGCGCACCGGCACAGCCCCGTTCTCGCTCCGCCAAGCGAGCCCTGTGACTCATAGCTATGAGGCCCTGGCTGCACTCCGCTTCGGCGGACAGGCCGATGCCCAGCGGGGGAGCGGCCGGCACGGGATGGCCGGGCGGCTTCGGACGCCGGTCCGCAGGGCAGGGCCAACTGAGGGGGCACGCGGGCTAGGCCCGGGAGGCCGCTGTCTAAACCAGGCCAGGTTCAAGAGCGGGCACCATCGCTGTGGCTACTGCCTCAGGAAGGACAGCTCGTCGTTGTCCAGGATGGCGCGCAACAGCTTCATCGCAGCCCCTTCCCACGCAGTACGGCCTGCTGCCAGCTTTCCGGTCGCAGGCTCGATAAGGGTGCCGACGAAGATGCTGTCGTCTTCGGTCAGCGGCTCGTCCGCGGTGGCCTTCTTGATCTTTTCTTCAGGGATGCGCGCAAAGTCGACGTCGTCCAGCGCCCTGATGGCCAGCGGGATGGTGTTTTCGATCTTCTCCTTGAGGTCCGCGTCAGCGGAGTCAGTCATGAGCGATGCCACACCGTTGGCCGTGTAGACGGCGAAGGCGATGGCGTAGAGCACGCCGGCCGAAAGCAGGTAGGTCGCCTCCCGGAGTTCCGCGCCCTTCACTTCGCCCTCGATCACGTCAGCGAACCTCGCCATCTCACCCAGGGCGGTCCAGAAGGCGATCAATTCGGCACGTGCCTCCGTCGCGCTGTCCCCCTCGAAGCGAGCATTGACCGCCTTGTCCATTGTCGTGGGCGTTCGGTACTTGTTGCCCACCAGCAGGAGCCCGGACACGTAGCGGACGGTCTTGAAGGAGAACAGCTTCGCGGAGAGCTTCCCGGGGTTGTCCTTGAGGTACTCGACCCGATCCTCAAACACGGGGATGGTGTCGAACAGGTCGCTGAGCTCCCGGTTGATCGGCTGACGGCGGTCCATGGACTGACCGAGCGACTGAGTCGGGGCCTTGACGTTGCGCTGAAGGTCGGCAAAGTCCTGCGCCCGGCGCTTGTGGTCGTCTTCGATGACGATGATCAGAGGTTGGCCTGAGTCCTTGAGCCGCTCAATGATCGGGTCATCGTCGTCACGGCTCTGCACAATGTCCTCGTACGCCCCGATGCGGTGCTGACCATCGCCGATATCGAACTTGGCACCGATATCCACAGAGAGAAGCCCGACCTGGGCTGCGTCATACTCCGTCGTAACACCGGGGATCGCGTGTGGCGTGAACGAGGCCTCCTTGGACGTCAGGTAGAGCACCGCGGCACCAAGGACAAAGTGCTCCTCATCCTCCAGGTACTTCACGATGCCCTTGAGGTGAGCGGTGTCGCGAGGACGGTTACCGTGAGCGTCCGTCTTGACCGGGTTCCATGCGGCCGGCTTCGTCACCATCGTCACCAGGTCGGGCGCGCTCATCGCGGTCGTCATCATCTGACGCCCACCCTGCATGTAGCCGATCACGGGAATGTGGATCTTAGGCAAGGTTCCCCCTTGAGCACGCCAACGGAGCCCCCCTCGGGAACTGATTTGCCGTCAGCGCGTAGGCGTGAAGCTACAACGCAAGAAGTACATCAGCAAGTCACCTTTTGCTATTGATCGATTGATGGCCGGCTTCGATCACAACGCGGCAAGTCTGGCGTAGGTTCACCTACTTCCTGCGTAGTCGATTGAGATTCCTGCGTAGCACGCCTATGTTGACGCTCGGAGCTGATCGGTCCACAGGTGGACGACTGCGGCCGACCGGTGACGCTCCTTGGAACCCCAGACCTGCCCCGCGGGTCTCGGCGACCCTTGCACCCACGGTTCACATCGAGGGTGACTGCGGTGCTTGGTGCCCACGAGGCGCCGTTCGTGTCCCGCAGACAGCGCCCCACCTACAGTCAGCCACTAGATGTAGTAGGCGGATATGGAGTAGCCACCACATGTTGTGGTGACTGGCGATGCTTGTGGTGTAGCTTGCTGCTAACGGCTCGTCATATTGTAAGTGAGAGGAGTGAGATGCCTGCGCGTCGGCTCGTTCGGGCGTACGTAGACGAAACTGGCGATCGCGGGCTATCCCCCACGGCGTCTCAGTTCTTTTCCTTTGCTGCTGTGCTGGTCGCTGACGAAGATGAACCCGCCATGCGTGCAGCGCTGTCGCAGCTTCGACGGGACCTGAGGGTGCCGCACGGCAAGGCGTTGCACTGGAAGGATCACGTCAAGGTCTACCCTCGTCGCCAGTACGTGACGACGAAGCTTGCGCAGCTCACGGGTGTTCAGATCACCTATGTCGTCGTTGAAAAGGCGGCGATCCCGGCACATGCGGGGATGCGGCGCGACCAAGTGATCTTCTACAACTTTGCTGCCGGCATCATTCTCGAGCGACTTCTCCTTGCGGCGCGAGACTGGCCCGGAGGAAGTCGTGACCTTCTCATCAAGTTCGGGCATGTGCGAGGCTTTGATCACCGCACTACTTGCGAATACTTCAAGATCAAGCCTCAGCTGGGGCCTGGGTGGGTGCCATGGGGCCTGCTTCAGGGACAGCCGACTTTCCAAGATCAAGCCAAGTGGGATGGTCTCCAGGCCGCTGATCAATATGCAGGTATGCTGAGCGCCGCGATCCGGTCTGATCAGTACGGCGGCTATGAGCCGTCACATCTGCTCGGGGTGCGGCATCAGATTCGCCGCAGTGCCCAAGGGGTCAGCCGTAACTACGGCTTCAAGATCCTTGGCAACGAGGCAACCTTTACATCCTTGCCCTGGTGGCCCCCTGAGGGGCTGTAGTTGAGACATGCAAGGGCCACCTTAGAGGCCCGGGGCGCTTCAACCGACATATCGGAAGGGTCTGGCAGCAGACCAAGCGTTCTCCCCGCGACCACTTAGGTGGCCCTTGCATGTCTCCTAGCCTACCGGATTCGCTTCTCCAAGCCCACACCGCGTACGCGACGAGTCCCAATTTTGATGCCTGAGTGCGTCTGCCAATGCGCACAGGGTGACTCGCCGTGATGGTGTGGCGCAGGGCCCTGGAGGAGTCGCCGTGCGCGCCCCAGCATCACTTCCCGCTGCGTACCTCTGACGCCCGAGCGCCCTCCCGGGCCGTCCTGGGGCCGTGGAAGGGCGCTCAACGATGACCAACATCGACAGCTACCGACAGCTCATCAGCAGGTCAGGGCGTTGATCGATAAGACGGCTGCAGGTCACGACCGCCTGTGATCAGTTGTGGCTGTGCAGGATCTCGTTCAGGCCGCCCCACACCGCGTTGTTCGGCCGGGCCTCGACGGCGCCGGTGACCGAGTTGCGGCGGAAGAGGATGTTGGAGGCGCCGGACAGCTCGCGGGCCTTGACGATCTGGCCGTCGGGCATGGTGACGCGGGTACCGGCGGTGACGTAGAGGCCGGCCTCGACGACGCACTCGTCGCCGAGGGCGATGCCCACGCCCGCCTCGGCGCCGATCAGGCAGCGCTCGCCGACGGAGATGATGACGTTGCCGCCGCCGGACAGGGTGCCCATGGTGGAGGCGCCGCCACCGATGTCCGAGCCGTCACCGATGACGACGCCGGCGGAGATGCGGCCCTCGACCATCGACGTGCCGAGCGTGCCGGCGTTGAAGTTGACGAAGCCCTCGTGCATGACGGTGGTGCCCTCGGCGAGGTGCGCGCCGAGGCGGACCCGGTCGGCGTCGGCGATCCGCACGCCCTTGGGGGCCACGTAGTCCGTCATGCGCGGGAACTTGTCCACGGAGGTCACCTGCAGGTGCAGGCCCTCGGCGCGGGCGTTGAGCCGGACCTTCTCCAGGTCGTCGACGGCGACCGGGCCGAGCGAGGTCCAGGCGACGTTGGCGAGGAAGCCGAAGATGCCGTCCAGGCTCTGGCCGTGCGGCTTGACCAGGCGGTGGGAGAGCAGGTGCAGGCGCAGGTAGACGTCGTGCGCGTCGATCGGCTTCTCGTCGAGCGAGGCGATGACCGTGCGGACCGCGACCACCTCGACGCCGCGGCGGGCGTCGGGGCCGACCGCGGCGGTGGCGCCGCCGCCGAGCAGCTCCGCGGCACGCTCGGCGGACAGTCGCTCGGTGCCGGACGGGCCGGGCTCGTCGACGAGCTCGGGCGCGGGGAACCAGGTGTCGAGAACGGTGCCGTCGGCGGCGATCGTGGCGAGGCCGGCGGCCACGGCGCCGGTGGTGCGGGGAGCAGTCGTGTCGGTCATGAGGGCAACCTAACCGGCGGACGCCGCTCGATGCGAACCGGTCCCCGGACGTCTCACGAGCCGGTCCCCCGGCCGGGCGGACCTGCACCGACCGCCCCGGGCACCCGGGCGACCGAGCCCGCCGCGCGGGGGCTGCCGGCCGGCGGCACACGCGTTCCCCGGGCACCCGGCCCGCCCCTGCCCTCGCCGCCTCAGCCGATCACCCGCGACAGGATCCCTCGCGCGTACTCCTCGTCGTACGGCACCCCCGTCAGCAGCACCTGGAGGCAGATCCCGTCGACGACCGCCACGAGGGCCCGCGCGGTGACCGGATCCGTACGGCGGGACAGCTGCTCGGCGACGCTCTCGGCCCACTCGGCGGCGACGGGCCGCAGCGCGGGCCGGCGCAGCGCGGCCAGGTACAGCTCGTACTCCAGCTCCACGCCCGTGCGGTCGCCCGACAGCCACTGCCCGATCCACCCGGCGAGGGCGGCGGCCAGGTCGGTCCGGTGGTCGTCCAGGTCACCGCACGAGGCGATCACCTCGGCGAAGCCCTCGTTGGTCTGCCGCAGTGCGGCCACCAGCAGTTCGTCGAGGGTCGCGAAGTGGTACGTCGTGGAGCCGAGCGGGACGTCGGCCTCGGCGGCGGCGCTGCGGTGGCTGAGACCGGCGATGCCCTTGGCCCCGACGACCCGGATCGCCGCGTCGATGATCCGCTGCCGCCGCTCGGGGTCGTGCCGCCGGGGCATCAGTGCGCACCCCCCAGATTCAACACCACGACCCCGATGATGATCAGCGCGATCCCGGCCGCCTTGGCGAGGGTGAGCCCCTCCCCCAGGAAGGCGATGCCGATCGTGGCGATGGCGGCGGTGCCGACCCCGGCCCAGATGGCGTAGGCCGTGCCGACGGAGACGGTCTTCAGCGTCTGGGCGAGCAGCGCGAAGGAGACGACGTAGCCGAGGAGCGTGAGCAGCGAGGGTCCGAGCCGGCTGAACCCGTCGCTGTACTTCATGGCGGTGGTCGCGCCGACCTCCGCGGCGATGGCCCCGGCCAGCAGCAGGTATCCCATGTGTACGAGCGTACACATCATCTGTACGGGCGTACACAAGCGCGGTACGGACCTGTCGGCAACGGCTTGATATCGGCGGGAAACCGCTCTCCCCAAAGGAGTCTCGGCGGTCTCACCCGTCCATTACGGTGTCACCGATCACACGCCGGGCCGCCACAACTGCGCCGCCGTCAAGGGTGCCCGGCCGGAGGAACCGCGCATGTCGGAAGAGAAGTCCCGCCCGCCCCAGGACCGCCCCTGGGAGAGCGGCTGGGCCCCGGACACCGCCCGGGCCCCGGGAACGCGACGGCTCTGGCTGGCGGGTGCGCTCGCGCTGGCCACGGTCGGCGCGTGCGTCACCGCCGTCGCCCTGACGGGGAACGGGTCGGCGGAGCCGGTCGGCCGGCCGGACCGGCCCTCCGCCCTCGGCGGCTCGGCCCCCGGTGGCCTGATCTCCTTCGCCACGCCCTCGAAGAGCGGGAGCGCGTCCCCGGGCGCGCGGACCGGCAGTCCGTCGGCCGCGCCGACGGCGAGCCCGTCCGCGCGGAGCGGTTCCCCGAGCGCGGAGTCCGGGAAGCGGACGCCGGCGCCGTCCGTGACCCCCCGCCCGTCGAAGCCCGCCGCGCCCGGGCCCCCGGCCGCGGGCGGCATCTCCGTACGCTCGGTCAACTACCCCGACCACTACTGGCGGCTGCGGGACGGCTCCGTCCGCCTGGAGCCGGCCGGCCGGGGGCGGCGCGAGGACGCCACCTTCCGGCGGGTGGCCGGTCTCGCGGGTGCCTCCTGCTGGTCCTTCGCCACGGCGGACGGCCGCTACCTGCGCCACCGCGACTTCGTCCTGGTCGCCGGCGCCGACGACGGCTCCTCCCTCTTCCGGCAGGACGCCACCTTCTGCCCGCACGTCCGGTCCCGGTCCGGCGCGCTCCTGCTGGAGTCGCTCAACTACCCGGGCCACTTCCTGCGCCACCGCGACTTCCAGCTCCGCCTCGACCCCTACGACCACAGCCGCCCGTACCGGGCGGACGCATCGTTCCATCTGGTCACCGGGCTGGGCTGAACGCACCTGAGGGCGGCACCCGGCAGGGGTGCCGCCCTCAGACGTGTCAGCGGGCCCCGGTCGAGGCCCTTCGACGTGGATCCCGGACGTCCGTGTCAGACGTTGAAGCCGAGCGCGCGCAGCTGCTCGCGGCCGTCGTCGGTGATCTTGTCGGGGCCCCACGGGGGCATCCAGACCCAGTTGATGCGCAGTTCGCTCACGAGGCCGTCCGTGGCCGACTTGGCCTGGTCCTCGATGACGTCCGTCAGCGGGCAGGCCGCCGAGGTCAGGGTCATGTCGAGCGTCGCGATGTTCGCGTCGTCGATGTGGATGCCGTAGATCAGGCCGAGGTTGACGACGTCGATGCCCAGCTCGGGGTCGACGACGTCGTACAGCGCCTCACGGACCTCTTCCTCCGAGGCCGGCTTCATCTCAACGGTCTCGCTCATGCCGTCGTCTCCTTCTCGGCGTCGGCTCCGCCCAGCACCTGGGCCGTCGCGTCCTTCCAGGCCATCCAGCTCAGCAGGGCGCACTTGACCCGGGCCGGGTACTTGGACACCCCGGCGAACGCCACCGCGTCCTCCAGGACGTCCTCCATCGCGTCGTCGGGCTCGATCCGGCCCTTGGACTGCATCAGCTCCAGGAAGGTCTCCTGGATCTTCCGCGCGTCGGACAGCTCCTTGCCGACCAGCAGCTCGTTCAGCACGGACGCCGAGGCCTGGCTGATGGAGCAGCCCTGGCCCTCGTAGCTGACGTCCTCGATCGTCGTGCCGTCGTACTTCACGCGCAGCGTGATCTCGTCGCCGCACGTCGGGTTGACGTGGTGCACCTCGGCGTCGCCATCCCTCAGACCACGCCCGTGCGGGTTCTTGTAGTGGTCCAGGATGACTTCCTGGTACATGGAGTCCAGCTTCACTGTCTCAGCTCACGCCCTTCAGCCGAAGAAGTTCCGAACGTGCTCCAGGCCGTCGACCAGCGCGTCGATCTCGGCCGGCGTGGAGTACAGATAGAACGACGCTCGCGTGGTCGCAGGAATTCCGTACCGCAGGCAGACCGGCCGCGCGCAGTGGTGACCGACCCGGACCGCGATGCCCTGCTCGTCCAGGACCTGGCCCACGTCGTGCGGGTGGATGTCGCCGAGCGTGAAGGAGATCGCGGCGCCCCGCTCCTCGGCCGTGGTCGGGCCGATGATGCGCAGGTCGGGGACCTCCAGCAGCCGCTTGACCGCGTACTCGGTCAGCGCGTGCTCGTGGGCGAGGATCTTCTCCATGCCGATCGACTCGAGGTAGTCGATCGCCGCGCCGAGACCGACCGCCTGGGCGATCGGGGGCGTGCCCGCCTCGAACTTGTGGGGAGCCGGCGCGTAGGTCGAGGAGTGCATCGACACCGTCTCGATCATCTCGCCGCCGCCGAGGAACGGAGGCAGGTCCTCCAGCAGCTCCTGGCGGCCCCACAGGACGCCGATGCCGGTCGGCCCGCACATCTTGTGGCCGGTGAAGGCCACGAAGTCGGCCTGGAGGGCCTGCACGTCCAGCGGCATGTGCGGGGCGGCCTGGGAGGCGTCGACGCAGACCAGGGCGCCGACCTCCTGGGCGCGGCGCACGATCGCCTCGACCGGGTTCTGGGTGCCGAGGATGTTGGAGACCAGCACGAAGGAGACGATCTTCGTCTTCTCAGTGATGACCTCGTCGATGTTCGACAGGTCCAGGCGGCCGTCGTCGGTGAGGCCGAACCACTTCAGCTTCGCGCCCGTGCGCTGCGCGAGCAGCTGCCACGGCACGATGTTGGAGTGGTGCTCCATCTCCGTGATGACGATCTCGGTCTCGGAGTCCACGCGGTAGGGCTCGTCGGCCCAGCCCAGCATGTTCGCCACGAGGTTCAGCGACTCCGAGGCGTTCTTGGTGAAGATCACCTCGTCGCGCGAGGGCGCGTTGATGAACTCCGCGACCTTGTCGCGCGCGCCCTCGTACAGCGCCGTGGCCTCCTCGGCGAGCACATGCACACCGCGGTGGACGTTGGCGTTGTAGCGCTCGTAGTACTCACTGAGTGCGTCCAGCACCTGGCGCGGCTTCTGGCTGGTGGCCGCGTTGTCCAGGTACACGAGCTTCCGGCCGTCGTGGACCTGGCGGTCCAGGATGGGGAAGTCCTTGCGGATCGCCTCGGTGTCGAGGAGGCCCGGCAGCTGTGTCACGCGGATGCGCCACCCTTCGTGTATGCCTCGTAGCCCTCGTTCTCCAGCTTGTCCGCGAGCTCGGCACCGCCGGACTCGACGATCCGGCCGCCGGAGAAGACGTGCACGTGGTCGGGCTTGATGTAGCGCAGGATGCGCGTGTAGTGGGTGATCAGCAGGGTGCCGACCTCGCCCGTCTCGCGAACGCGGTTCACGCCCTCGGACACGACGCGCAGGGCGTCGACGTCCAGGCCGGAGTCGGTCTCGTCGAGGATGGCGACCTTCGGCTTGAGCAGCTCCAGCTGGAGGATCTCGTGGCGCTTCTTCTCACCGCCGGAGAAGCCCTCGTTGACGTTGCGCTCGGCGAAGGCGGGGTCCATGTTGAGGCGCTCCATGGCCTCCTTGACCTCCTTCACCCAGGTGCGCAGCTTGGGGGCCTCGCCGCGGACGGCGGTGGCGGAGGTGCGCAGGAAGTTGGAGACGGAGACGCCGGGGACCTCGACCGGGTACTGCATGGCGAGGAACAGGCCGGCGCGGGCCCGCTCGTCGACGGACATCTCCAGGACGTCCTCACCGTCGAGGGTGACGGTGCCGCCGGTGATCGTGTACTTCGGGTGACCGGCGAGGGAGTAGGCGAGGGTCGACTTGCCCGAGCCGTTGGGGCCCATGATGGCGTGCGTCTCGCCCTGCTTCACGGTGAGGTCGACACCCTTGAGGATCTCCTTCGTGCCGTTCTCGACCTCGACGGTGACGTGCAGGTCTCGGATTTCAAGCGTAGCCATGGGTGCCTCAGGACTCCTGGGTGAGGGAGACGAGCACGTCGTCCCCATCGATCTTTACGGGGTATACGGGGACGGGGCGCGTCGCCGGGAGGGCGTCGGGCTTGCCGGAGCGCAGGTCGAAGCGCGAGCCGTGCAGCCAGCACTCGATGTGGCAGTCGTCGACCTCGCCCTCCGACAGGGAGACGTTCGCGTGCGAGCAGATGTCGTGGATCGCGAACACCTCGCCCTCGGTCTGCACGATGGACACGGGCGTGCCGTCGAGCTCCACCCGCTTGGGGGTGTCCTCCTCCAGCTCGCCCAGTCCGCAGGCGCGTACGAAGGTCATGCGACCGCCGCCTCCAGCTCCTCCTCGATCTTGCTGATCAGGCGCTCCTCGATGTCGGCGACCCCGATCTGCTGGACCAGCTCGGCGAAGAAGCCGCGGACCACCAGACGGCGGGCCTCGTACTCCGGGATGCCGCGCGCCATGAGGTAGAAGAGCTGCTCGTCGTCGAAGCGGCCGGTCGCCGAGGCGTGGCCGGCGCCGACGATCTCGCCGGTCTCGATCTCCAGGTTCGGTACGGAGTCCACGCGCGCCCCGTCGGTGAGGACCAGGTTGCGGTTCATCTCGTACGTGTCGGTGCCCTCGGCCTTGGCCTCGATGAGCACGTCACCGATCCACACGGCGTGCGCCGCGTCGCCCTGGAGGGCGCCCTTGTAGACGACGTTCGACTTGCAGTGCGGGACGTTGTGGTCGACCAGGAGGCGGTGCTCCTGGTGCTGGCCCCGGTCGGTGAAGTACAGGCCGAACAGCTCGGCCTCGCCGCCGGGCCCGGCGTACTGCACGCGCGGGTGGAGCCGGACGACGTCGCCGCCGAAGGTGACGACGACCGACTTGAAGGAGGCGTCGCGGCCGACGAGCGCGTTGTGCTGCGCGACGTGCACGGCCTTGTCGTCCCAGTCCTGCACGGAGACGACGGTGAGCTTGGCGCCGTCGCCGAGCAGGTAGTCGACGTTGGCGGCGAGCACCGCGTCACCGGTGTGGTCGATGACCACGACGGCCTCGGCGAAGGCGCCCAGCTCGATCACCTGGTGGCCGAAGGCGGTGCCGCCCTCGCCGTGCACCGCGATGCGGATCGGCTCGGTGAGGACGGTCTCCTTGGGGACGGTCACGACCGAGGCCTTCTCGAACGCCGAGTAGGCCTGGGCGGCGACGCGGTCCACCGGGGTGCCGGCCTTGCCGAGCCGCGCGTCGTCGCGGCCGACGGCCTCGACGGTGACGCCCTCGGGGGCCTGGACCTCGACCTTGACGCCGTTGCCGGTGGCGACGGCGGTGCCGTCGTGCAGGCCGCGCAGGCGCTCCAGCGGGGTGAACCGCCACTCCTCCTCGCGGCCGTGCGGGACCGGGAAGTCCGCGACGTCGAAGGACGGCGGCGCGCTCATGCGCGTGGCGACGGTCGACTCGGCGGCCACCGCGATCGAGCCCGCGGTGGTGGAGCCCACGGGGATGTTCTGAGCCTCAGCCATGGCTGTCGTAATGCTCGCTTTCGTTGCGTAAGGGGCGTGACGGGGGCGGGGCGGCGGGGGTCAGCCGACCGCGCCCTCCATCTGCAGCTCGATCAGCCGGTTGAGCTCCAGCGCGTACTCCATGGGGAGCTCCTTGGCGATGGGCTCGACGAAGCCGCGCACGATCATCGCCATGGCCTCGTCCTCGCTCAGGCCGCGGCTCATCAGGTAGAAGAGCTGGTCCTCGGAGACCTTGGAGACGGTCGCCTCGTGGCCCATGGACACGTCGTCCTCGCGGACGTCCACGTAGGGGTAGGTGTCCGAGCGGGAGATGGTGTCCACCAGCAGCGCGTCGCACAGGACGTTCGACTTGGAGCCCGGGGCGCCCTCGCCGATCTCGATGAGACCGCGGTAGGAGGTGCGGCCGCCGCCTCGCGCCACCGACTTGGAGACGATGTTGGAGGAGGTGTTCGGGGCCATGTGGACCATCTTGGCGCCGGCGTCCTGGTGCTGGCCCTCGCCCGCGAAGGCGATGGACAGGGTCTCGCCCTTGGCGTGCTCGCCCATGAGGTAGACGGCCGGGTACTTCATCGTCACCTTGGAGCCGATGTTGCCGTCGATCCACTCCATGGTCGCGCCCTCGTACGCCACGGCGCGCTTGGTGACCAGGTTGTAGACGTTGTTCGACCAGTTCTGGATGGTCGTGTAGCGGCAGCGGGCGTTCTTCTTGACGATGATCTCGACGACCGCGGAGTGCAGCGAGTCCGACTTGTAGATCGGGGCGGTGCAGCCCTCGACGTAGTGCACGTAGGCACCCTCGTCGACGATGATCAGGGTCCGCTCGAACTGGCCCATGTTCTCCGTGTTGATGCGGAAGTAGGCCTGGAGCGGGATCTCCACGTGCACGCCCTTCGGCACGTAGATGAAGGAGCCGCCCGACCACACGGCGGTGTTCAGAGCCGCGAACTTGTTGTCACCGGCGGGGATGACCGTCCCGAAGTACTCCTTGAAGAGCTCCGGGTGCTCCTTCAGCGCGGTGTCGGTGTCGAGGAAGATGACGCCCTGCTCCTCCAGGTCCTCGCGGATCTGGTGGTAGACGACCTCCGACTCGTACTGCGCGGCGACACCGGCGACGAGGCGCTGCTTCTCCGCCTCGGGGATGCCGAGCTTGTCGTAGGTGTTCTTGATGTCCTCGGGCAGGTCCTCCCAGGACTCCGCCTGCTTCTCCGTGGAGCGCACGAAGTACTTGATGTTGTCGAAGTCGATGCCCGACAGGTCCGAGCCCCAGTTCGGCATGGGCTTCTTCTCGAACAGGCGCAGGCCCTTGAGGCGGAGCTTGGTCATCCACTCCGGCTCGCTCTTCTTGGCGGAGATGTCCCGGACGACGTCCTCGTTGATGCCGCGCTTGGCGGAGGCGCCGGCCGTGTCGGAGTCGGCCCAGCCGTACTCGTACTTGCCCAGGCCCTCCAGCTCAGGGTGGGCAGTCTCCGTGGGGAGAGTCATGCGGGGTTCCTCCCGGCCGTGCTTGCAGATGCGTTGTGGGAAATCTTGGGGATGAACGTCGTGCAGACGCCGTCGCCGTGGGCGATGGTGGCGAGCCGCTGGACGTGCGTACCGAGCAGCTCCGCGAAAAATTCCGTCTCCGCCTCGCACAGCTGCGGGAACTGCTCGGCGACATGGGCGACCGGGCAGTGGTGCTGGCAGAGCTGTTCACCCTGTTGCGGGTGGGGCGCGCTGCGCGCCGTAGCAGCGTACCCGTCGGCGCTCAGCGCCTTGGCCAGGGCTTCGGTCCGCTCCTCGGGGGAGGCGGACTCCACCGCGGCGCGGTAGGCGCCGGCCTGTGCGGCGATCCGGGCGCGGGCGAACGCGGCGATCGCCTCGCCGCCGCCCTCGCGGTCGGCGATCCAGCGCAGGGCGTCCGCCGCGAGCTTGTCGTAGGACTGGTCGAAGGCGTCCCGGCCGCAGTCCGTCAGGGCGAACACCTTGGCCGGGCGGCCGCGGGTGCGCGTGCCGTAGACCCGCCGCTCGCGCGCCTCGACCACGCCGTCGCCCGCGAGGGCGTCGAGGTGGCGGCGCACGGCCGCCTGGGTCAGCCCGAGGCGCTCGGCGAGCTCCGCGACGGTCGAGGGGCCGTGGTCCAGGACGGACCGCGCGACCCGGTTGCGGGTGGACCGCTCCCCGGTCGCGAGCTCCTCCTGCGGGGCCCCCGTGGGGGTCTCCCGAGCCTCGCCGACGTTTTTCACAACGCCATTGTTGCGTAATTCACCGGAGCCGGGCAAGCGGCCTGCGCGGCACCCGACGGTGCCCTGCGTCACTTAGGTAAACCTAAGCCGACCTGCGGAAACGATCTCTGATCGATCAAAGCGGTGGCATGGCGCAGCCCCTTCGGGGACACTCCACAACCATGCCGACACCCCCTCCGACCGGCCCACTCGTCACCCGCGAGACACTCCGCGACGAACTGCGCGAACTGGGCGTGCGCCCCGGCGAGACCCTCCTGGTGCACTCCTCGCTGCGGGCGCTCGGCTGGGTCAACGGCGGACCTGTCGCGGTGGTCCAAGCACTCCTCGACGTCCTCGGCTCCGAGGGCACGCTGGTGGTCCCGACCCAGACCGGCGACCTGTCCGACCCGGCGCTGTGGAGCAACCCGCCCGTGCCCCCGCAGTGGTGGCCGGCCATCCGCGCCACGATGCCCGCCTACGACCCGGCCGTCACACCCTCGCGCGGCGTCGGCATCGTCCCGGAGACCGTGCGCACCTGGCCGGGGGCGCTGCGCAGCGCCCACCCGCAGACCTCGTTCGCCGCGCTCGGGGCCCGGGCGGCCGAGGTGGTCGAGGGGCACGCCCCCGACTGCCGGCTGGGCGAGCGCAGTCCGCTGGCGACCCTGGAGGCGATGGGCGCGCGGGTGCTGCTGCTCGGCGCGGGCTACGCCTCCTGTACGAGCTTCCACCTCGCCGAGTACCGCATACCGTCCCCGCGGGTGGCGGTGGGCAGGCCCGGCCCGGACGGCTGGGAGACCGTGGTGGAAGTGTCGATCAGCTCCGACCGGTTCGACGAGCTGGGCTACGACTTCGAGCGGGACCGCCCCGTGCTGCGCGGCAGGGCCGGCGGCGCCGAGGTGCGCCTGTTCCCGGTGGCCGACGCGGTGGCGTACGCCGAGCGCTGGCTGGCCGTGCACCGGCCGCGCGAGGAGGAGATCCCGCCCGCCGCGCCGCTGCCGGGCCCGCCCGCGCCGGGGGACCCCCGGGCCTGAGCCCCCGCGCGCCTCCCTAGACTCTGGACCCATGCGAAGTGAGCCCGTGGTCCAGGTCCAGGCCCTGGTGAAGCGGTACGGCACGAAGACCGCGGTGGACGGGCTCGACCTGGAGGCCCGGGAAGGCGTGACCGCCGTCCTCGGCCCCAACGGGGCGGGCAAGACCACCACCGTCGAGACCTGCGAGGGGTACCGCACGCCGGATTCCGGCACCGTGCGCGTCCTGGGCCTCGACCCGGTGCGGGACTCCGCCGGCCTGCGGCCGCGCATCGGCGTGATGCTCCAGTCCGGCGGTGTCTACTCCGGCGCCCGCGCCGACGAGATGCTCCGCCACGTCGCGAAGCTGCACGCCCACCCCCTCGACGTGGACGCCCTCATCGAGCGCCTCGGCCTCGGCTCCTGCGGGCGCACGTCCTACCGGCGGCTGTCGGGCGGCCAGCAGCAGCGGCTCGCGCTGGCGATGGCCGTGGTCGGCCGCCCCGAGCTGGTGTTCCTGGACGAGCCGACCGCCGGGCTCGACCCGCAGGCCCGCCGGGCGACCTGGGACCTGGTCCGGGACCTGCGCGCCGACGGCGTGTCGGTCATCCTCACCACCCACTACATGGACGAGGCCGAGCAGCTCGCCGACGACGTGGCGATCATCGACGCCGGCCGGGTCGTCGCCCAGGGCTCCCCCGAGCAGCTGTGCCGCGGCGGCGCCGAGAACACCCTGCGCTTCACCGGCCGGCCCGGTCTCGACGTCGGCTCCCTGCTCAAGGCCCTGCCCGCCGACTGCTCCGCCGCCGAGCTGACGCCGGGCTCCTACCGGGTCGTCGGCAAGGTCGACCCCCAGCTGCTCGCGACGGTCACCTCCTGGTGCGCCCAGCACGGGGTCATGCCGGAGCGGATCTCGGTGGAACGGCACACCCTGGAGGACGTCTTCCTGGAACTGACCGGCAAGGAGCTGCGTTCATGACCGCCACCGGCACCTACTCCCCCCGGCCCGGTGCGGCGCCCCTGCCCCGCATGATCGCCGCCCAGGCCGCGCTGGAGACGAAGATGCTCCTGCGCAACGGCGAGCAGCTGCTGCTCACCGTCGTGATCCCGGCGCTGCTGCTGGTCCTGTTCAGCACCGTGGACATCGTCGACACGGGCTCCGGCGAGGCGGTCGACTTCCTCGCTCCCGGCATCCTCGCGCTGGCGGTGATGTCGACCGCGTTCACCGGCCAGGCCATCGCGACCGGCTTCGAGCGGCGCTACGGGGTGCTGAAGCGGCTCGCCGCCTCCCCCCTGCCGCGCTGGGGCCTGATGACGGCCAAGACGCTGTCGGTGCTGGCCGTCGAGGTGCTGCAGGTGCTGCTGCTCACCGTGATCGCCCTCGCGCTCGGCTGGTCCCCGCACGGCAACCCGTTCGCCGTGCTGCTGCTCCTCGTGCTCGGCACCGCCGCCTTCTCGGGCCTCGGACTGCTGATGGCCGGCACGCTGAAGGCCGAGGCGACGCTCGCCGCGGCCAACCTGGTGTTCCTGCTGCTGCTCGTCGGCGGCGGGGTCGTCGTCCCGCTCGACAAGTTCCCCTCCGGCGCCCAGGACGTCCTCGCTCTGCTGCCCGTCGCCGCGCTGTCGGACGGGCTGCGGGACGTGCTGCAGCACGGGGCCGCCATGCCCTGGGGCGACCTGGGGATCCTCGCGGTCTGGGCGGTGCTCGGGCTCGCCGCCGCCGGGCGCTTCTTCCGCTGGGAGTGACGCTCGCCACCGCCGGGCGCGCCCGCCCCAGCTGGGACAAGGGCCGGGCCCGACCCTCGTGAAAGCGTGCACAAGCGGCGTCCTACGATGGGACGCGTGCCAAACGTGACCCGTGCCGACGCCCAGGCGGCCCTGCGCAACCCGCTCGCCTTCATCGCCGCGCGCTGGACCCCGGACCCCCGGACCGTCCGGCGCGCCGCCCTGTCCGCACTCGTGATGTCGGTGCTCATCGTGGTCACCGGCGGCGCCGTGCGGCTGACCGGCTCGGGCCTGGGCTGCCCGACCTGGCCCAAGTGCACCGACGACTCGATCACCTCGACCGCCGAGATGGGCGTCCACGGCGCCATCGAGTTCGGCAACCGGATGCTGACCTACGTACTGTGCGCCGCCGTCGGCTGGGCCATCATCGCGGCGCGCGCGACCAAGCCGTACCGGCGCGGGCTGACCCGGCTGGGCTGGGCGCAGTTCTGGATCGTGATGAGCAACGCGATCCTCGGCGGCATCGTGGTGCTGGTCGGTCTGAACCCGTACACGGTCGCGGCGCACTTCGTGGCGACGTCCGCGCTGATCGCGGTGGCGACGGTCATGTGGCACCGGGCGCGCGAGGGCGACGGGGAGCCGCGCCCGCTGGTGGGCAGCGCCGTGCGGCAGCTGGTGTGGTTCCTGGTCGCGGCATCGGTGCTGCTGATCCTCGTCGGCACGGTGGTCACCGGCGCGGGCCCGCACGCGGGCGACTCCAGCGAGGTCGAGCGGATGCCGGTCGACTGGGAGACGGTGAGCAAGCTGCACGCCGTGCTGGCCTGGATCGTGGTGACGCTGACCTTCGCCCTGTGGTTCGTCCTCAAGGCGGTCGACGCGCCCAGCGGCCCGCTGCACCGCACCCGCGAGCTGTTCCTGATCCTGCTCGCACAGGGCGCCATCGGCTACGTGCAGTACTTCACCGACCTGCCGGAGATCCTGGTCGGCCTGCACATGTTCGGTTCGGCCGTGATGTGGATCTGGGTCCTGCGAGTCGTGCTGTCGCTGCGCGAGCGGCCGCAGCTCGTGACGGACGTGCCCGGGCCCGCCGTCGAGCCGAACCTGACCAAGGCCTAGAGCAGGGCCCGCTCCCGCTCCCGACCGGGCAGGGGCCCCGCCGCGCGGGGCGCCTCGGCGAGCCCGTACACCCGCAGGGCGTTCGCCGAGGCCAGCATGGCCGCCACCCGCTGGGCGTCGCCGAGGGACCAGGCGCCCTCGGTGACCCAGGTGCCCAGCACCCGGCCGAGGGCCTCGCGGAACAGGCGGGCGCCCACCACGTGCAGTTCGGGAAGCCCCCGGGCGCCGGTGGAGAACAGGACCTTGCCGAACGGCGCCAGCTCCAGGATCTCCGCGAGCACGGCCGCGGCCCGGGCGCCGGTGCGCACCAGGGCGGCGCCGCAGTCGACGTGGACGTGCGGGAAGGCCCCGGCCAGATGGGCGGCGTGCCGGTGGTAGGGGTAGCCGTGCAGCAGGACCAGGTCCGTGCCCAGCCCCGCGGTGGCGCGGACGAAGTCGGTGAGCAGCACCGGGTCGGTCCGGTCGATGCGCAGGTCCGGTGCGCCCAGCCCGGCGTGCAGCTGCAGCGGCAGGCCCGAGGCGACGGCGCTCCACAGCAGGTGCCGCAGCAGCACCGGATCGCTCAGCTCCCCGCCGACTTCGCGCCCGGCGAGCCAGCGGCCGGCCGCCCCGCGGACCTCCCCCGGCCCGGGCGGCTCCGGCGCGAGCGCGAGGCCGTGCCGTGCACCGGCGACGGAGGTGAAGGCGACGGCGTGCGCGGCGGCGGCGTGCACGGACTCGGCGAGGTTAGCGAGGAAGGACTCGACGGTTCCGGAGGTGTCGGCGACCTGCTCGGCGAGCAGCTCCAGCCGGACGATCTCGTGGGCCTCGGCGGATCCGGCGGAGGCCAGCTCCTGCGGGCCGGTCAGATCGCCCGGGAGACCGGTGTCGACCAGGTAGGTCGTGATGCCGCTGCCGCTCAGGAGTCTTCGGCCGGCCTCCAGGACGCCGAGTTCACGGCGACGGGCGAGGTACCGGGCGGGCGGGCAGTGCGGTTCCAGGCCGAGCAGGGGCGGGCACCAGCGCCGCACGGCGAAGCCGGTCTGGGTGTCGAAGTGGGTGGTGCCGGGGGCGGGCGGCCCCTCGGTGGGGGCGAGGTGGGCCTCGAACGTGCCCAGGCCCAGCTCCGTGCGCAGCACTCCGTGGCAGTACTGGTCCACCAGCGACGGCGTTTCGATCATCCGGGCCTCCCCGTGGACCGCGTTCTCCTACGGGTCCTAACGGGTGAGGCGGGCAGGAAGTCGCGGGGCCGCCGCGGGGTACCGGGGCGTGCGGCGGTCCGAGGGCCGGGGGGCCGTCGGCGCCCGGGCGGGTGCGGGGCCGTCGTGGCTGGTCGCGCCCGCGCGGCGGAGCCGCGGACCGTCGCGGCCCCCGCGCCCTCCGGGAGAACCGGTCAGTCGTTCTTCGGGCCGCCGACCTGGATGCCGGCCATGCGGCTCCACTCGTAGCGGCCGGTCTTCACCTTGGCCGCGAACTCGCCGTCGAAGGACTCGTGGCGGGTGATGCCCGCCTTCTCGACGGCCTTCTCGGCGATCGCGTAGCTCGGGGCCACCAGGTCGCCCCAGTGGCCGTCCTCGCCGACCAGGACGATGCGGGCGCCGCGCTCGCCGAGGTAGGCGACCTGGCCCTCGGCGCCGCCGTGGGCCTGGGAGAAGGAGGTGATCTGCTGGGCCAGCCGGGCCGCCTTGCGCTCGGCCTTCGGGTCTGCCTGCTGCGTCTCTGCCATGACCAGGATGCTACTCACGGGTAGATCGACTCGCGAGAGCAGGGCGGTGTGACGTACGTCAGCGCAGGAACGGGTCCACCGCGACGGCGACGAAGAGCAGCGACACGTAGGTGATCGACCAGTGGAACAGGCGCATCTCCTTCAGCTTCGCACCCGTCACCTCCGCCTTGGCACGGTTCTGCAGGCCGTGGGCCTCCCACAGCCAGAAGCCGCCCGCCAGCAGGGCGACCGCCGTGTAGAACCAGCCGGTGTAGCCCAGCGGGGTCAGCAGCAGCGAGACGCCCACCATGACCCAGCTGTAGATCACGATCTGCTTGGCGACGACCTTGTTGGAGGCCACCACCGGCAGCATCGGCACGCCCACGCGCGCGTAGTCCTCCTTGACCTTCATGGACAGCGGCCAGTAGTGCGGCGGCGTCCAGAAGAACATGACGAGGAACAGGATGATCGGCGCCCAGGACATCGAGTTCGTGACCGAGGACCAGCCGATCAGCACCGGCAGGCAGCCGGCGATGCCGCCCCAGACGATGTTCTGCGAGGTCCGGCGCTTGAGGATCATCGTGTAGACGACCACGTAGAACAGCAGTGCGCCGAGGGAGAGCCAGGCGCTCAGCCAGTTCACGGTGAGGCCGAACAGCAGGGTGGACGTGATCGCCAGGGTGATGCCGAAGGCGAGGCACTCGCGCGGACTGACCATGCCGGTGACCAGCGGGCGCTGGGACGTGCGGTCCATCAGCGCGTCGATGTCGCGGTCGATGTACATGTTGAGGGCGTTGGCGCCGCCCGCGGACATGTAACCGCCGACGCAGGTCAGCAGCACCAGCGTCAGGTCGGGCACGCCCTGCTGCGCCAGGAACATCACCGGCACCGTGGTGATCAGCAGCAGCTCGATGATCCGCGGCTTGGTGAGAGCCACGAACGCCTTGACACGGGCCCCGAACGGCCGGTGGGCCGGGCTCTGGTCCGTCCCGAGCATCCCCGCTGGACGGGATTCAACGGCCGTCACGCACACCCCTACAGAGACAGTCCAGCGAGCCCCACCGTGTGAAGTGACGGTAAAGGCTCGCGCGTACCACGCCACTTTAGACGTTGCCCAGAGTCGGACATCCGCGGGGGTCGCCTCGTGTTGGGGGGAGGCTTCCGACGGGCGGTCCCCAGCTCGATTGAGCACCCGGATGAGCGGCTCCGTATTCACCTGTCGAATGCGGTACGGCCCAGTCAGGAGGCGGATCGGGACGACGCCCGGCACTCTGGAGTGACTCGGAAAATCGCACGTCCCACGGGGGTAGGCTCGGCTGCGGCCGGTGGGCGCCCCGATACACCGGCATCCGAACATGTGGAGAGGAGCCCTGACCCAGGGTGAGCATCAAGCCGACCACCACAGACCTCGAGTGGACCGAGTTGGACCAGCGGGCCGTCGACACCGCGCGTGTCCTGGCCGCCGACGCCGTACAGAAGGTCGGCAACGGCCATCCGGGTACGGCGATGAGCCTGGCGCCCGCCGCCTACACCCTCTTCCAGAAGGTGATGCGGCACGACCCGGCGGACGCCGACTGGGTCGGGCGCGATCGCTTCGTGCTGTCCGCCGGCCACTCGTCCCTGACCCTCTACACCCAGCTCTACCTGGCCGGCTTCGGCCTGGAGCTGGACGATCTGAAGTCCTTCCGCACCTGGGGTTCCAAGACCCCCGGTCACCCCGAGTACGGGCACACCACCGGTGTGGAGACGACGACCGGCCCGCTGGGGCAGGGTGTCGCCAACGCGGTGGGCATGGCGATGGCCGCCCGCTACGAGCGCGGCCTGTTCGACCCGGAGGCCCCGCAGGGCGAGTCCCCCTTCGACCACTTCATCTACTGCATCGCCGGTGACGGCTGCCTCCAGGAGGGCATCTCCTCCGAGGCGTCCTCCCTCGCGGGCCACCAGAAGCTCGGCAACCTGATCCTGCTGTGGGACGACAACCACATCTCGATCGAGGGCGACACCGAGACGGCCGTCTCCGAGGACACCGTCAAGCGGTACGAGGCCTACGGCTGGCACGTGCAGCGGGTGCAGCCGCAGGAGAACGGCGACCTGGACCCGGCCGCGATCCACGAGGCGATCCAGCAGGCCAAGGCCGTCACGGACCGGCCCTCGTTCATCGCGATGCGCTCGATCATCGCCTGGCCGGCCCCGAACGCGCAGAACACCGAGGCAGCGCACGGCTCGGCGCTCGGCGACGACGAGGTCGCGGCCACCAAGCGCGTCCTCGGCTTCGACCCGGAGCAGTCCTTCGAGGTCTCCGACGAGGTCATCGCGCACACCCGCAAGGCCCTGGAGCGGGGCAAGGCCGCCCGCGCGGTGTGGGACAAGGCCTACCAGCAGTGGCGGGACAACAACCCCGAGCGCGCCGCCGAGTACGACCGCATCGCCAAGGGCGAGCTGCCCAAGGGCTGGGAGGAGAAGATCCCGGTCTTCGAGGTCGGCAAGGGCGTCGCCACGCGCGCCGCGTCCGGCAAGGTGCTGCAGGCCCTCGGCGAGGTCGTCCCGGAGCTGTGGGGCGGCTCGGCCGACCTGGCCGGCTCCAACAACACCACGATCGACAAGACCAGCTCCTTCCTCCCGGCGGACAACCCCCTGCCGGAGGCGGACCCGTACGGCCGCACGATCCACTTCGGCATCCGCGAGCACGCGATGGCCGCCGAGATGAACGGCATCGCGCTGCACGGCAACACCCGCATCTACGGCGGCACCTTCCTGGTGTTCTCCGACTACATGCGCAACGCGGTGCGGCTGTCGGCGCTGATGCACCTGCCGGTGACGTACGTGTGGACGCACGACTCCATCGGTCTCGGTGAGGACGGCCCGACGCACCAGCCGGTCGAGCACCTCGCCTCGCTGCGCGCCATCCCGGGCCTGAACATCGTGCGCCCGGCCGACGCCAACGAGACCGCCATCGCCTGGCGCGAGATCCTGCGGCGCTGGACCAAGGAGTTCGGCAAGGGCCAGCCGCACGGCCTGGCGCTGACCCGGCAGGGCGTGCCGACCTACGAGCCGAACGACGACGCGGCCAAGGGCGGCTACGTCCTGTTCGAGGCCGAGGGCGGCGACGCCGAGGTGATCCTGATCGCCACCGGTTCCGAGGTGCACGTCGCCGTCGAGGCGCGCGAGGAGCTCCAGGGCGCCGGCGTGCCCACGCGCGTGGTGTCGATGCCGTCCGTGGAGTGGTTCGAGCAGCAGGACCAGGGGTACCGGGACAGCGTCCTGCCGCCGTCCGTCAGGGCTCGTGTGGCGGTGGAGGCCGGGGTCGGCCTCACCTGGCACAAGTACGTGGGGGACGCCGGCCGCATCGTTTCCCTGGAGCACTTCGGTGCTTCGGCCGACGGCAAGGTGCTGTTCCGGGAGTTCGGCTTCACCGCGGAGAACGTCGCGGCCGCCGCCCGGGAATCGATCGCCGCAGCTCAGCGCTGACGCTCATATACGACACGTAGGAGATGGAATTTCCATGACAGACGCACTCAAGCGCCTCTCCGAGGAAGGCGTCGCGATCTGGCTGGACGACCTGTCGCGCAAGCGGATCACGTCCGGCAACCTCGCCGAGCTGATCGACCAGCAGCACGTCGTGGGCGTCACCACCAACCCGTCGATCTTCCAGAAGGCGATCTCGCAGGGGGACGGCTACGACACGCAGCTGACCGACCTGGCCGCCCGTGAGGTCACCGTCGAAGAGGCCATCCGCATGATCACCACGGCGGACGTCCGCGACGCCGCCGACGTGCTGCGCCCGGTCTTCGACGCCACCGGCGGCAAGGACGGCCGCGTCTCGATCGAGGTCGACCCGCGCCTGGCGCACAACACCCGGGCCACGGTCGCCGAGGCCAAGCAGCTCGCGTGGCTGGTGGACCGGCCCAACACCCTCATCAAGATCCCGGCGACCGAGGCCGGGATCCCCGCGATCGCCGAGACCATCGGCCTGGGCATCAGCGTCAACGTCACGCTGATCTTCTCCCTGGAGCGCTACCGCAAGGTGATGGACGCGTTCCTGACCGGTCTGGAGAAGGCCAAGGAGCGCGGCCTGGACCTGTCGCAGATCCACTCCGTGGCGTCCTTCTTCGTCTCCCGCGTGGACACGGAGATCGACAAGCGGATCGACGCGCTGGGCACCGACGAGGCCAAGGCGCTGCGCGGCAAGGCCGCCGTCGCCAACGCCCGTCTCGCCTACCAGGCGTACGAGGAGGTCTTCTCCTCGGACCGCTGGAACGCCCTGGAGAAGGCCGGCGCCAACAAGCAGCGTCCGCTGTGGGCGTCGACCGGCGTGAAGGACAAGGCGTACAGCGACACCATGTACGTCACCGAGCTGGTCGCGCCGAACACGGTGAACACCATGCCCGAGGCGACCCTGTTCGCCACCGAGGACCACGGCGAGATCACCGGCGACACCGTGACGGGCACCTACGAGCAGGCCCGCGCCGACCTCGACGCGGTCGAGCGGCTCGGGATCAAGTACGACGAGGTCGTCCAGCTCCTGGAGAAGGAGGGCGTCGAGAAGTTCGAGGACTCCTGGAACGACCTGCTGAAGTCGACCGAGGCCGAGCTGAAGCGCCTCGCCCCCTCGGAGGGCTGAACAGGTGTCGAGCAGCAATCCGCTGCGTGACCCCGCGGACCGACGGCTCCCGCGCATCGCGGGGCCGTCGGGCCTGGTCATCTTCGGCGTCACGGGCGACCTCTCCCGCAAGAAGCTGATGCCCGCCGTGTACGACCTGGCCAACCGCGGCCTGCTGCCGCCGGGCTTCTCGCTGGTCGGCTTCGCCCGCCGCGAGTGGGCGCACGAGGACTTCGCGCAGGAGGTGCACGACGCGGTCAAGGAGCACGCGCGCACGCCCTTCCGCGAGGAGGTCTGGCAGCAGCTCATCCAGGGCATGCGGTTCGTGCAGGGCACGTTCGACGACGACGACGCCTTCGAGCGGCTGCGGTCGACGATCGAGGAGCTGGACAAGGCCCAGGGCACGGGCGGGAACTTCGCGTTCTACCTCTCGGTGCCGCCGAAGTCCTTCCCCGTGGTCATCCAGCAGCTGAAGAAGCACCAGCTGGCCGACCAGACCGGCGGCTCCTGGCGGCGCGCGGTCATCGAGAAGCCGTTCGGCCACAACCTGGAGTCGGCCGAGGAGCTCAACAAGGTCGTCCACGAGGTCTTCGCCCCGGACCAGGTCTTCCGCATCGACCACTACCTGGGCAAGGAGACCGTCCAGAACATCCTGGCGCTGCGCTTCGCCAACACGATGTTCGAGCCGATCTGGAACCGGTCCTTCGTGGACCACGTGCAGATCACCATGGCCGAGGACATCGGCATCGGCGGCCGGGCCGGCTACTACGACGGCATCGGCGCCGCCCGCGACGTCATCCAGAACCACCTGCTCCAGCTGATGGCGCTCACCGCGATGGAGGAGCCCGCCTCCTTCGACGCGGACGCGCTGGCCGCAGAGAAGACCAAGGTGCTCGGGGCCGTGCGGCTGCCGCAGGACCTGGGCCGCGACACCGTGCGCGCCCAGTACGCGGCCGGCTGGCAGGGCGGCACCAAGGTGCGCGGCTACCTGGAGGAGGACGGCATCGACGCCTCCTCCAAGACCGACACCTACGCCGCCGTGAAGCTGGAGATCGACAACCGCCGCTGGGCGGGCGTCCCCTTCTACCTGCGCACCGGCAAGCGGCTCGGCCGCCGGGTCACGGAGATCGCGGTCGTCTTCCAGCGGGCCCCGCACTCCCCCTTCGACTCGACGGCCACCGAGGAGCTCGGCTCCAACGCCATCGTCATCCGCGTCCAGCCGGACGAGGGCGTCACGGTCCGCTTCGGCTCGAAGGTGCCCGGGACCTCCATGGAGATCCGGGACGTGTCGATGGACTTCGCCTACGGCGAGTCCTTCACGGAGTCCAGCCCGGAGGCGTACGAGCGGCTCATCCTGGACGTCCTGCTCGGGGACTCGAACCTCTTCCCGCGCACCGAGGAGGTCGAGCTGTCCTGGAAGATCCTCGACCCGATCGAGGAGTACTGGGACACCAACGGCAGGCCCGCCCGGTACCCGGCCGGTACCTGGGGGCCTGTCGAGGCGGACGAAATGCTCGAGCGACACGGACGGAGCTGGCGCCGGCCATGAAGATAGACCTGACCGACACCACGGCCAGCAAGATCAACAAGGCGCTGGTGCAGGGCCGCCGGGCGATCGGCACCCCGGCGGTCGGCATGGTGCTCACGCTGGTCATCGTGACGGACGAGGAGAACGCCTACGACGCGCTGAAGGCCGCGAGCGACGCCTCGCGCGAGCACCCCTCGCGCACGCTCGTGGTCATCCGGCGCGTCTCCCGCTCCCCCCGAGACCGCACGCAGTCCCGCCTCGACGCGGAGGTCCGGGTCGGCGCGGAGGCCGGCACCGGCGAGACCGTGGTGCTCCGGCTGTACGGCGAGGTCGTGGACCACGCCCAGTCGGTGGTGCTGCCGCTGCTGCTGCCGGACGCCCCGGTGGTGGTCTGGTGGCCGGTGAACGCGCCGCTCGACCCGGCGAAGGACCCCCTGGGGGCCCTCGGGCAGCGCCGTGTCACCGACACCTACGCCTCCGAGCAGCCGGTACGGGACCTCGCCACCCGGGCGGGCACCTACACCCCCGGTGACACGGACCTGTCCTGGACCCGCATCACGCCCTGGCGCTCGATGCTGGCGGCGGCGCTCGACCAGGTCACCTGCGAGGTGCAGGCCGTCGAGGTGGAGGGCGAGGAGTTCAACCCGAGCTGCGAGCTGCTGGCGATGTGGCTCGCGGACCGGCTGGACGTGCCGGTCAAGCGCTCTCTGTCCGGCGGGCCCGGCCTGACGGCGGTCCGCATGGACACCGACTGCGGCCCGATCCGGCTGGACCGGGCCGACGGCTCCCTGGCGACGCTCACCATCGAGGGCCAGCCGGCCCGGGCGGTGGCGCTCAAGCGCCGGGAGACGGCCGAGCTGATCGCGGAGGAGCTGCGGCGGCTCGATCCGGACGACACGTACGCCTCGGCGCTGCGCTACGGGGTGGACCGGCTGAAGGACCCGGGGACGGCGTCGGCCTCGCGGGGCTCGCGGGAGCGGGCGGTGGCCAAAGGAGACCGGGGTTCCGGCGGACAGCCCGGACAGGGCCGGCTCGGCGTCCCCCTCCCCGTCGAGGAGGCTGCGAAAGCTCCCGCTGCGCAGGCGACGGCGCAGGCACCGGTGAAGCAGGGCCCGCCCACACCGGAACCGGTGCGGAAGGGGGACCCGGCATGAGCACGGCACCCCAGCTGGTCGTCCACCGCGACAAGGAGCTGATGGCGCAGGCCGCGGCGGCGCGGCTGATCACCCGGATCGTGGACGCGCAGGCCTCCCGGGGCTCCGCGTCGGTGGTCCTCACGGGCGGCCGCAACGGCAACGGCCTGCTGGCCGCGCTGGCGGCGGCGCCCGCCCGGGACGCGGTCGACTGGTCGCGGCTGGACCTGTGGTGGGGCGACGAGCGCTTCCTGCCCGAGGGCGACCCGGAGCGCAACGTCACCCAGGCCCGTGAGGCGCTGCTCGACGCGGTCCCGCTCGACCCGAAGCGGGTGCACGCGATGCCCGCCTCGGACGGGCCGTACGGCGACGACGTGGACGCGGCGGCCGCCGCGTACGCGGAGGAGCTGGCGGCGGCGGCCGGGCCCGAGGACCACGGCCCGGTGCCCGCGTTCGACGTGCTGATGCTGGGCGTCGGCCCGGACACGCACGTGGCGTCGCTCTTCCCGGAGCTGCCGGCGGTGCGTGAGACGGAGCGCACGGTCGTCGGCGTCCACGGCGCGCCCAAGCCGCCGCCGACCCGGGTGACGCTGACGCTCCCGGCGATCCGCGCGGCCCGCGAGGTCTGGCTCCTGGCGGCCGGCGAGGACAAGGCGCCGGCGGCGGCGATCGCGCTGTCCGGCGCGGGCGAGATCCAGGCCCCGGCGGCGGGCGCCCACGGCCGCGGCCGCACCCTGTGGCTCCTGGACACCGCGGCGGCCTCGCAGCTCCCGCGGTCGCTGTACCCGCCGGCCTAGGTCGCCGCCCGCCCGCCACCGGTGTCAGGACGGTGGCGGGCGGGCGAACCCGCGGGGCGCCGGGGCTACTTGACCGACCCCGCCATCACGCCCTGGACGAAGTGCTTCTGGAAGGCGAAGAAGACGACGACCGGGACGATCAGGGACAGGAACGCGCCGGGGGCCAGGACGTCGATGTTGCTGCCGAACTGGCGTATCTGGGACTGCAGTTCCACGGTCAGCGGCTGGGAGGCGCTGTCCGCGAAGAGCAGGGCCACCAGCATGTCGTTCCACACCCACAGGAACTGGAAGATGGCGAGCGAGGCGATCGCCGGGCGGCCGACGGGCAGGACCAGGCGCGTGAAGATGCGCCACTCGCTGCCGCCGTCCATCCGCGCGGCCTCCAGCATCTCCTTCGGCATCTCGGCGAAGTAGTTGCGCAGGAGGAACACGGCGAACGGCAGTCCGTAGGCCACGTGGAAGAGGACGACTCCCGGGATCGTGCCGAACAGGCCCAGCTGGCCGAAGAGTTTGGCGACCGGCAGCAGGCCGATCTGGACGGGCACCACCAGCAGCGCCACCACCACCAGGAAGACCGGCTCCCGCCCGGGGAAGTCCAGCCAGGCGAAGGCGTATCCGGCGAGGGCCGCGACGACCACGACCAGCACCGTCGTCGGCACCGAGATCAGCACCGTGTTCCAGAACGCCTGGGTGATGCCGGCGTTCTGCAGCAGCGAGGAGTAGTTGTCGAAGGACAGCTGCCCGGGGGTGGAGAACACCGTCCACCAGCCGCCCTCGGCCGTGTCCTCGGCGGACCGCAGCGAGGAGAGGAACAGTCCGGCCAGCGGTGTCATCCACACCAGGCCGACCAGGACGAGGAAGGCCTGGACGACGCCGTTGCCCAGGGAGCGCCGTACCGCGTTCATCGCTGACTCCTTCGGAAGCGGCGGACGTTGAAGACCATGGCGGGGACGACCAGCAGCAGGAGCAGGACGCCGAGCGCGCTGCCGAGGCCCTGGTTGTTGCCGCCGCCGAACGACACCAGCCACATCTGCGTCGCGAGCACGGTCGCGTCCTCCTGCACGGGCCCGGGCGCGATGATGTAGACGAGGTCGAAGACCTTCATCACGTTGATCACGAGCGTGACGAAGACGACGGTGAGGACCGGGGCGAGCAGCGGGACCGTGATGCGGCGGAAGATCTGCCACTCGTTGGCGCCGTCCATCCGCGCCGCCTCCAGGGCGTCCCGGGGCAGGGTGGACAGGCCCGCGCCGATGAGGACCATCGCGAAGCCGGTCCAGATCCACAGGTAGGCCCCGATGATCGCCGGGGTGACCAGCGCCGGGCCCAGCCAGGAGACGCCCTCGTAGGGCGGGGCGAAGTTCGACGACGGCAGCCTCACCGTGTACGAGCCCGGTTCGAGGCCCTCGAAGCGGAAGGAGCCGTCGGAGGTGGTGGTGGCCGTGGCGACCGCCTCGCCGCCCCGGACCGCCTCGACCTCCATCTGCGGCAGTCCGCTCTCCCGCGGGTCGACCTCGCCCTGCTTCCCTCCCCCGCCGGGGGTGAAGTCCAGGTAGACGACACCGCGCAGTTCGTCCGTGGCGGCCTTCCGCCCCACCGCCCCGGACGCGGGCCGCGCGTCGCCGGGCAGGTCCCCGGGCTGGACGCCGACCAGGCCGAGCGTCACCGCGTCCCCGGGCGAGACGGAGGCGCTCGTGCGGTAGGAGCCGTCCTTCTCCTTCGTCAGGCCCTGCCCGTCACGCGCCCGGGCCGTCGGGTAGGAGGAGCGGCCCTCGAAGGCGTCGTGGACGGAGACGACCGCCGCGTTCAGCACGCCCTTGTCGGGGTCCTCGTCGTAGGCGAGGCGGAAGATGATGCCGGCGGCGAGGAAGGAGACCGCCATCGGCATGAACAGGAGCAGTTTGAAGGCGGTGGCCCAGCGGACCTTCTCGACCAGGACGGCCAGGATCAGGCCGAGTCCGGTGAGCAGGGCGGGGGCCACGACGACCCAGATCGCCGTGTTGCGCACGGCCTTGAGGGTCGCCGGGTCGCGGAACATCTCGGTGTAGTTGTCGCCGCCGACGAAGGTCGTCCCGGAGGCGTCGAAGAGGCTGCGGCCGACGCTGAACAGCACGGGGTAGACGACCAGCGCCCCGAGCAGCAGCAGTGCGGGCAGCACGAACAGCGTGGCGACGACCTTCCCGCGCCGCCGCAGGCGCCGGGTGCGGTCGGCGACCGGGGTCGGCGGCGGGGAGCTCGTCTCTTTCACGAGGGTCGCGGTCATCGCGTATCAGCCCTGGTACGCCTTGGCCGCCGCGGCCTCCAGCTTCGCCGCGGTGCCCTTCGGGTCGGAGGGGTCGCGCAGGAAGTCCTGGAGCAGCTTCCACTCGCCGGTGCCCTTCGTGCCGCCGAAGGCCGCGGGGGCCTGGTCGGACATGTCGAAGCGGACCGAGTCGCCGGCCTCGACGAGGGACTCGGCGGTGGCGCGGGTGACGTCGTCGCCGTAGGCGGCGAGGTCGAGCTTCTTGTTCGGGGACAGGAAGCCGCCTGCCTCGGCCCACACCGCGGACGCCTCGGGGGTGGCCAGGTACTCCAGCAGGGCCTGGGCGGCCTTCTGGTTCTTGCCGTCCTTCAGGACGACGGCGGCGTCACCGCCGCTGACGACCGGGGCCTCGCCCGCGCCGACGGCCGGGAAGGGGAAGAAGTTCGCGTCCTCGCCGACCTTCCTGCCGAACTGGTCCTTGGCGACACCGGCGACGAAGTCGCCCTCGTAGACCATGCCGGCCTCGGGCTTGGGCCCGAACACCTTCTCCACCGAGCCGGGGAAGTCCGTGTTCAGCGCGCCCTTCTGGCCGCCGGCGATGAGCTGCTTGTCCTTGAACAGCTTGCCGAGGGTGGTGAGGGCCTCGACGACGGAGGAGTCGGTCCACTTCAGCTCGTGCGCGGCGAGGGCGTCGTACTTCTCCGGTCCGGCCTGGGAGAGGTAGATGTTCTCGAACCAGTCGGTGAGGGTCCAGCCGTCCTGTCCGGCGACGGAGAAGGCGGCGAGGCCGGAGTCGGAGACGGTCCGGCCGGCCTTGAGCATGTCCTCGTAGGTCTTCGGGGGCTTCACGCCGGCCTGGGCGAGGGCGTCGGGGCTGTACCAGACGGTCGACTTGTGGGCGGCCTTGAAGTACAGGCCGTACAGCGTGCCGTCGACGCTGCCGTAGTCCTTCCACACCGGCGCGTAGCCCGCGTCGACGGCCTGCTCGGTCTTCTTCGACAGCGGCTTGAGCCAGCCCTTCTGCGCGAACTGCTTGAGCACGCCGACCTGCGGGACCATCACGACGTCGGGGGCGTTGCCGCCCTCGATCTTGCTGCCGACGACGGTGGAGACGTTGTCACCGGTGGACGTGAACTGCGTCTTGGCGCCGGTCTTCTCGGTGAAGGCGTCCAGGACCTTCTGGAAGTTCTTCTGCTCGGTGCCGGACCAGACGCCGGCCACCGTGACGGTCTGGCCGCCGAGGGCCTTGTCGCCGCCGCCGGCGGAGACGGGGCCGCCGCCGCAGGCGGTCGCGCCGAGCGCCAGCACGAGGGCGGTGCAGCCGGTGAGCAGGGTGGTACGTCGCATCATCGTCGATGTCCCTTCGGAGGGTTCGCTTGCGGGGAGTTCGCTCGCGCGGATGTTGCTTACGCGGGTGTCGGCCGCGCGGGTGCGGCTTGCGCGGGTGTCACGCGTGTGGTGTCGCTTGCGGAGTGGTCAGGTACGGATCCACCAGGCGGCCGTCGAGCCGGAGAGGACTCCGGGCGGGCAGGAGCCGCTGGCGAGCAGGGGGGCGCCGGGGACCGGCGCGGGGGTCGGCGCGGTGCCGAAGTTGACGGCGCAGACCAGGTCGCCGCGCTCGAAGGCCAGGACGCCGGGCGGCGCGTCCAGCCAGCGCAGCGTGCCCTCGCCCAACTGCGGCAGGGCGGCGCGCAGTTGCAGTCCGTCGCGGTACAGGTGCCAGAAGGAGCGGGTGTCGGCGAGGGCCCGGTCGGTGGCGTACTCGGCGAAGTACTCCGGCTGCGGCAGCCACGGCTTGGCGCTCTCGGCGCCGGGGGTGAAGCCGAACGGCGAGGCCTGCCCCGACCAGGGCAGCGGCACGCGGCAGCCGTCGCGGATGCGGGCCCTGCTGCCGGTGCGGCGGAAGATCGGGTCGGTGAGCACGTCGTCCGGCAGGTCCACGACCTCCGGCAGGCCGAGCTCCTCGCCCTGGTAGATGTAGGCGGCGCCGGGCAGGGCCAGCATGAGCAGCGCTGCGGCGCGGGCGCGGGCGGCGCCGAGGCCGCTGCCCTCGGTGGCGGGTTCGCCGTAGCGGGTGACGGTGCGGACCTGGTCGTGGTTGTTGAGGACCCAGGTGACCGTCGAGCCGGTGCCGGCGATGTCCTGCATGGCCTCGGAGATGACCTTGCGGAAGGCGTCCGGGTCCCAGGGCGCGCTGAGCAGGTCGAAGAAGAAGGCCTGGTGGAGTTCGTCGGGGCGTACGTACCGGGCGTGCTCGCGTGCGGTCGGGACGGAGACCTCGCCGACGAGGAGGCGCTCGGAGCCGTCGCGCCCGGTGTACTCCTCGCACAGGGAGCGCCAGCGGCGCCACACCTCGTGCACCTCGGGCTGGTTCCAGGCGAGGGGGTTGACCGAGTCGCGGGTGCGGGCGTCGGCCTCCGGGTCGTCGGAGTCGGGCAGCTCCGGGTGCTTGAAGAGGCCGGCGGCGACGTCGATGCGGAAGCCGTCGATGCCCCGGTCGAGCCAGAAGCGCAGGATCCGCTCGAACTCGGCGGGGATCTCCGGGTTGCGCCAGTTCCAGTCCGGCTGCTCGGGCGCGAACATGTGCAGGTACCACTGGCCGGGCCGGCCGTCGGGCTCGGTGATCCGGGTCCAGGCGGGGCCGCCGAACATGGAGTGCCAGTTGTTGGGCGGCTCGCACCCGTCGGGGCCGCGGCCGTCGGCGAAGTGGAAGCGGGCCCGGGCCGGGCTGCCGGGCGGGGCGGCGAGCGCCTCGCGGAACCAGGGGTGCTCGCTGGAGCAGTGGTTCGGGACGATGTCGAGGAGCACCTTGACGCCGAGCCGGTGCGCGGAGCCGACCAGCAGGTCGAACTCGCCGAGGTCCCCGAAGACCGGGTCGACGTCGCAGTAGTCGGCCACGTCGTAGCCGTGGTCGTGCTGCGGCGAGGGATAGAAGGGGCTCAGCCAGATCCCGTCGACGCCGAGCTTCTTCAGGTAGGGCAGTCCCGCGCGGACGCCGGCGAGATCGCCGACGCCGTCGCCGGTGCTGTCCAGGAAGCTGCGGACGTAGACCTGGTAGATCACTGCGTCACGCCACCAGTGGTGCCTGTTCAACCCATCGACCTGTCTCTGAGAGGGGCAGCGGTTATGCATGCATGTTAAGTAGGCGTGTCGAGAGGGTGTCAATGAAAAGGCAGAAGCTACCGGGCAGTTGACATGGGGCAAACCGGAAGGAATGGGGCACATCGCGGCCAGTTGAGACGTCCGCGTTACCTAACAAGTAAGTAGAAGAGCCGGGGGTCGGCTGCCCGGGTCCGGCTAGCGGCGGGAGATGAGGGCGAGTTCGCGCGCCAGCCGGCGCACCGCCGCCTCGGGCGTCTGGTGCCCGGCCATCGCGTCGTGCACGACCGCCTGGACGACCAGGCTGACCTGGTCGTAGCGCGGGCTCTTGGGGCGCGGCTCGGCCGCGATCACGCTCTCGCGCAGGGTCGGCAGGTACGGGAACCGGCGGATCAGGCCGGGGTCCCGGTAGAGGTCGGCCCGGACGGGCGGCAGCGCCCCGCGCGTGAGGACCTGGCGCTGCACGGGTTCGCTGGTGAGGTAGGCGATCAGCCGGGCCGCCGAGTCGGGGTGCCGGGCATGGGCGCTGACGGCCAGGTTGGAGCCGCCCAGGACGCTCGTCCCGGGCCCGTCGCGGCCGGGCAGCGGGACGGCGCCGATCTTCCCGGCCACCCTGGAGCCCGGGGCGGAGGCGCCGACGTAGGCGTAGGGCCAGTTGCGCAGGAAGAGCAGCCGGCCGTCCTGGAAGGCCTGCTTGGACTCCTCCTCCTTGTACGCCAGGGCCTTCTGCGGGATCCAGCCCTCGCGCACGCCGCGTGCCAGGAATCCGATGCCCTCGCGGGCCGCGGCCGAGTCGACGGTGACGCGCTCGCCCTCGTCGCCGAGGATCGAGCCGCCCGCCGAGTACACCGCCTCCGCCGCGTTGACGGTGAGGCCCTCGTACGGCAGGAACTGCCCGGCGTACCCGTCGAGCCCGTGCTCCGGGGCGATGGTCTTCGCGTAGCGCTCCAGCTCCGCCCAGGTGCGCGGCGGATCGACGCCCTCCTCGGCGAGGACGTCCTTGCGGTACAGCAGCAGGCCCGCGTTGGTCACGTAGGGGACGGCGTAGAGCCGGTCGTCGTAGGTGGCGGTGTCCACGACCGGCGGGAGGAACGTCTTCAGCGGGAACCGGTCGCGGGGAAGCGGCCTGATCCAGCCCGCGGCGGCGAAGTCCGAGGTCCAGTTGACGTCGATGTTGAGCACGTCGAAGCGGCTGCGGTCGCCGTCGCGCAGATCGGTGATCATCTGCGCCTGGGTCTCGTCGGCCGAGTCGGGCAGTTCGACGAGGGTCACCTTCTCGCCGGGATGGGTGCGGTTCCAGCCCTCCAGCAGGGGGCCGAGGTAGCCGGTGAGGTCCCCGGCGGTGGCCAGGGTGAGCGGACCGCGGCCGCCCCCGGAGGGCTCACCCGCCTGTGCTCCGGCGGCGACGTGACCGGTCAGGACCACGACGAGAACGAGAAGGCCCCTACCGGCGGCGTGGATCCACCGCATAGGTTCCTCCCTGTACCCCGGCGACGGGCACCCTTGCCCGGATCAGAGGCCATGTATACCTGTTAGGTATGGGCGATACTAGGGCCTGGAGCACATTGGACCGGACAGGAGGACTGCACGCGTGCGCCTGCCCCTCCTGGCTCTCCTCGCCCGCGGACCCGCCCACGGATACGAGCTCAAGCAGGACCTTGAGCAACTGCTGGGCTCCGCGTACCCTCAGCCGAACGTCGGCCAGGTCTATGTGACCCTCGGCCGCCTCGAGAAGTCGGGACTGATCGAGGGCGAGGACGTGGCACAGTCCAGCCGGCCCAACAAGAAGGTCTACCACCTCACCGAAGCCGGGCGGGAGGCGCTGCGCGCCTGGTTCGAGGAGCCCGAGGACGAGCCGCGGGTGCGGGACGAGTTCTTCATGAAGCTGGCGCTCGCTCCGCAGACCGGACTCGCCGACCAGGTGGCCCTGATCAACCAGCAGCGGCGCCAGTACCTGAACACCATGCGGCAGCTGTCCAGGCTGGCCGCCGCCGAAGACCGCGACAACCGCATCGCCCACCTGCTCATCGAGGGCGCGATGCTGCACCTGCAGGCCGACCTCGACTGGCTGGAGCGGTGCCAGGAAGAGCTGGAGGAGCTGGAGTGAGCGACGACCGTCCCGCTCCTGTGCTGCGCGCCGAGGGCCTGGTGAAGACGCACCACGGCGAGGGCGCGCCCGCCCGCGCGGTGCGCGGGGTCGACCTGTGCGTGCGGCGCGGCGAGTTCGTCGCGATCACCGGCCCCTCCGGCGCCGGCAAGTCGACGCTGCTGCACCTGCTCGGCGGGCTCCAGCGGCCCGACGCGGGCCGCATCTGGCTCGACGGCGAGTGCACCGACACCTACGGCGAGGCCCGCTGGGCCGTGGAGCGCCGCAAGCGCATCGGGATCGTCTTCCAGTTCTTCAACCTGGTCTCCAACCTGTCGGTCGCCGACAACGTGGAGCTGCCCGCCCTGCTCGCCGGGACCTCCGCGAAGCAGGCGCGCGCCGAGCGGCAGGCGCTGCTGGCCGAGCTGGGCCTGACCGGCAAGGAGCGCAGCATGCCGGGCGAGCTGTCCGGCGGTGAGCAGCAGCGCGTGGCCCTGGCCCGTGCGCTGGTCAACCACCCGCCGCTGCTGCTGGCCGACGAGCCCGCGGGCAGTCTGGACAGCAAGGGCACCCGCGAGGTGATGCGGCTGCTGTCCCGCTTCCACCAGCGCGGCCAGACGATCCTGCTGGTCACGCACGACGCCCGGCTGGCCAGCGCGGCGGACCGGGTGATCAGCTTCTTCGACGGCCGGATCGCCGACGACGCCGAGCTCGACGGCGGCACCGCTGCGCCGCGCCGCGCCGGGACGTCCGGCGTGCTGGAGCTGCGGGACTGACATGCGCGTGTACGACGACCCCCGGAAGGGCTGACCCGTATGCGAGCCACCCTGCGCTGGGCCCAGTCCGATCTGCGCACGCACCGCGGCGAGGCGCTCTTCCTCGTCCTCGCCACCGCGGGCATCGTCGCCTCCCTGCTGCTGGCCACGGCCCTGTTCGGGTACGCGACCAACCCCTGGCAGCGCGTCTTCACGCAGTCGCAGGGCGCGCACGTGTGGCTGCACACCGACTCCTCCGCCGACGCGGGCCGGCTGGCCGCGCTGGACGGTGTCGACGAGGTGGCCGGGCCGTATCCCACCGCGGCCACCACCGTCTCCGCCCGCGGCAGCCGGGCCTCGGTCGAACTGCGCGCCACCGCGCAGCGCCCGTCCGTCGGCCGCCCGCCGCTCGTCTCCGGGCACTGGCTGGACCCCGCGGCGCCCGACGGCGTGGTCCTGGAGAGCCGCCTCGCCCGCGCGCTGCTGGTCCAGCCCGGCGACACCCTGGACGTGCCCGGCACCGCCCGGGAGCTGACCGTCGTGGGCCTCGCCGACAGTGCCGAGCCCCGCTACCGGCCCGGTGAGCAGCCGGGTCTGGTGTGGGCCCTGCCGTCGGCCGTGCCCGACCCCAGGGGCCAGGTCATCGGGCTGCGGCTGACCGACCCGGGCGACACGTCCTACCTCGTGCAGCGGGCCGTGACCGTACTGGGCGCCGGCGCGATCGGCGAGGTCTCCACCTGGCAGCAGGCCCGCGCCGAGGCCCAGGGGGACAACCGGCTCCTCGGACAGGTGCTCGGGCTGTTCGGCCTGGGCGCGCTGGTCGCCGCCGGCTTCGCGGTGCACGGCGCGATCGGCACCCGCATCCGGGGCCATCTGCGGGACCTGTCGGTGCTGAAGGCGATCGGCTTCACGCCGGGCCAGGTGGTCCGTGTCTTCCTGTTGCAGCACCTCGCCTACGCCCTGCTCGGCGCGGTGTCCGCCGCCGCCCTGGCCGAGGCCCTGGGCAGCCGGATCCCGGGGCGGCTCGGCGACGCGGTCGGAGTGTGGCAGGGACTGCCCGGCCACACCGCGGCGCTGCTCGTGGTCCCGGCGGGGGCGGTGCTGTTCATCGGCGCGACCACCTCTCTCGCCGCCTGGCGGGCCGGGCGGGTGCCGCCGGTGCCGGTGCCCCGGCCCGCCGCGACCGCGGGCGGGCGGCTGTCCGGCGTGGCCCGCCGGGCGCTCGGTGTGCGGATGCCGCCCGCGCTGGTGCTGGGCTGGCACAAGGCCTTCACCCGGCGCCCCCGCTCACTGGCCACGGTCGCCCGCCTGACGCTGCCGCTGCTGCTGATCGTGGTGGCGGTGAGCGCCTGGACCACCCTCGACCGCTTCCACAGCCGGCCCGAGCAGGTCGGTCTGCCCACCACGCTGAGCGTCCGCGCCGACGCCGGAGCGGACGAGCCGGGTGTCCGTGCGCTCCTGGAGGACGACCCGCAGGTCGCCGCCGCCTACCCGGGCGTCGAGACGGCCGCCCTGGTGCCGGGCCAGACCGCGACCATCGCCCTGCGCGGCCTCGGCACCCACGAGGAGCCCTACCCGTACACGCTCGCCGAGGGCCGCCCGGCCCGGGGCGCCGACGAGGCCGTGGCCGGGCAGGGGCTGCTGGACCTGCTGGACGTGCGCGTCGGCGACTGGGTGCGCATGACCGTCGGGGACCAGCCGCAGATCCTGCACATCGTGGGCCGCAGCATCGAGCCGGAGAACGCCGGCCGGGTCATCTCGACGTCCCTCGACACCCTCCGCGCCAACGACCCCGGGCTCCGCCCGACCCTCCACGAACTCCGGCTGAAGCCCGGCGCCGACCCCGCGGTGGTCGCCGAGCGGCTCACCGCGGCCGGGCACGGCCGGCTCGACGTGCACGCCGTGACCAACCCCGCCGACGGCCTCTCCCCGCTGCGGGCCGTGGTCGCCGGGCTGATCGCCGTCCTCGCCCTGATCGGGCTGATCGAGCTGCTGACCGCGATCGGCGGCACCGTCCGCGAGGGTGAACGGGACCTGCTGGCGCTGAAGGCCATCGGCCTGTCCCCCCGCCAGATCACGGCGATCACCGTCACGGCCACGGGACTCACCGCCCTCGCGGCCGTGCTCGCCGCCACCGCCCTGGGTCTGCCCCTGGCCCACTGGCTGATCGACGCCCAGGGCAGGTCGAGCGGTATCGGCGCGGGCATCGCGCAGGGCCCCTCCGCGCTCCTGGTGGTGCTGCTCGGAGCGGCGGCGGTGCTCTGCGCGGCCGCGCTGGCCGCCGTCCCCGCCGCCCGCTCGGCCCGCCGGCGCCTCGCGGACACCCTCAGCGCGGTGGCCTGACGCCACATCGCGAGGTCCGGCGGGAAGCGGCCGGCGCACTGCCGCCCGCTTCCCCCGTCCGGCGACGGTCACCGCCGACGTGCCGTGCCCGTCACCGCCGGTCGCGCAGCTCCCGGTAGGCGGCCACCAGTGCGGCCGTGGAGGGGTCGAGACCGGGGACGTCCGCGCCCTGGGTCAGGGCGGGCTCGATGCGCTTGGCGAGGACCTT
>NZ_JBIAOK010000008.1:306038-440335 GCF_042878735.1 Streptomyces sp. NPDC003456 | reverse complement strand
GTTGATAGGCCGGATATGGAAGCACGGTAACGTGTGGAGTTGACCGGTACTAATAGGCCGAGGGCTTGTCCTCAGTTGCTCGCGTCCACTGTGTTAGTTCTGAGACAACGAACAGTTGTCGGCTTCGAGCAGAACACAATTGAAGAGTGTGCTTGTTCGCTCGAAACCATTAGGGTTTCGGTGGTTATAGCGTAGGGGAAACGCCCGGTTACATTTCGAACCCGGAAGCTAAGCCTTACAGCGCCGATGGTACTGCAGGGGGGACCCTGTGGGAGAGTAGGACGCCGCCGAACAATCTTTGGAAGGACCCTTGGTCCCAGCGTTCAGCTGGGGCCAAGGGTCCTTTTTTGTTTTTGCAGTGCGCGCTGGGCACCCGGTTGCGCGAGAATGACTTTGCGGTACCGAAGACAGGAGTCACCATGTCCACCAACTCTCCCGACGACCGACCGGAGCGCGACCAGCGGCGACGGGAGGGGGACCGGGGCGACCGCGGCTTCCGCGGCCCTCAGCGCGGGGACCGCGGCGATCGTGGAGACCGCGGTGACCGTGGCGGCTTCCGCCGGGACAACGACCGTGGCGGCTACGGACGCCGGGACGACCGGGGTGAGCGCGGCGGTTTCCGCCGGGACGACAGCCGTCGTGACGACAACCGTGGCGGTGGGGGCGGCGGGTACGGCCGGCGGGACGACCGGGATCGCGGTCCGCGCCGGGACGACCGGGGGGACCGCCCCACGTTCCGTCGTGACGACCGGAGCGGTGACCGTCCTGCTTTCCGTCGAGACGAGCGCGGCGGCGACCGTCCCCCCTTCCGTCGTGACGAGCGGGGTGGCGACCGTCCTGCTTTCCGTCGCGACGAGCGGAGCGGTGACCGTCCCCCCTTCCGTCGTGACGAGCGGGGTGGCGACCGTCCTGCCTTCCGCCGCGACGAGCGTGCGGAGCGTCGTGACGACCGGGGTGAGCGCGGCGGTTTCCGCCGGGACGACAGCCGTCGTGACGACAACCGTGGCGGTGGGGGCGGCGCGTACGGCCGGCGAGACGACCGCCGGGACGACCGACGTGGCGACGACCGTGGACCGCGTGGCGGCTTCCGGCGCGACGAGCGCCGGGACGACAGGCGCGATGACAGGCGCGACGGCGACCGTGGCGGGTACCCCCGCCGCGACGACCGCCGTGATGACCGGCGCGACGACCGCCGTGATGACCGCGGCTACCGCGGCGGTGACAACCGCGACCGTGGTTTCCGCGGCGATGACCGCGACCGCGGTGGGCGTGGTGATGACCGCGACCGCGGGTTCCGCCGTGACGACCGCGGTGGGTTCCGGGGGCGGGACGAGCGGCGTGGGGACGACCGCGGGGACCGTGGTGGGTTCCGGCGCGATGACGCCGGCCGGGGCGGGCGTCCCCCGTTCCGCCGCGAGGACGGCCCGCGCACCGACCGTGGTGGCGACTTCCGACGTGACGACAACCGCGGTGAACGCGGCGACCGCGGTGGCTTCCGCGGGCGTGACGACCGCCCCGGTCGCGGCCCCCGTCGCGACGACCGGGGCGGGCGCCCCGGAGGGTTCCGTGGCCGTGACGACCGCCGTGACGACCGACGTGGCGACGACCGACGCGGTGGCGGGCGGTTCCGTGACGAGCGCGAGCGGGACAGGGAGCCCATCAAGCGGCTGCCGATCCCGGAGGACGTCACGGGCGAGGAGATCGACAAGGACGTACGGCAGGAGCTGCAGAGCCTGCCCAAGACGCTCGCCGACGACGTCGCCCGGAACCTGGTGATGGTCGCGAGGCTGCTGGACGAGGACCCCGAGGGTGCCTACGGGTACTCCCGGGTCGCGCTGCGGCTGGCGTCGCGTGTCGCCGCCGTGCGGGAGGCCGCAGGCTTCGCCGCGTACGCCAGCCAGAAGTACGGCGAGGCGCTGGCCGAGTTCCGGGCCGCCAAGCGGATGACCGGGAACATCGACCTGTGGCCCGTCATGGCCGACTGCGAGCGGGGTCTCGGGCGCCCGGAGAAGGCGCTCGACATGGCCGGTGCGCCCGAGGTGCACAAGCTCGACAAGGCCGGGCAGGTCGAGATGCGTCTCGTCGCGGCCGGCGCCCGGCGCGACATGGGGCAGCTGGACGCGGCGATCGTGACGCTGCAGAGCCCCGAGCTGGCCGCCAACTCCGTGCAGCCGTGGACCGCTCGTCTGCGCTACGCCTACGCCGACGCGCTGCTCGCGGCCGGGCGTGAGACCGAGGCGCGGGACTGGTTCGCCAAGGCCGTCGAGGCCGACCGGGACGGCAGCACGGACGCCTCCGACCGGCTCGCCGAGCTGGACGGCGTGGAGTTCGTCGACGTCATGGTCGAGGACGACGACGTCGAGGACGACAACGTCGATGCCGATGCCGATGCCGATGCCGATGACGACGAGCGCGATGTCGATGCCGACGTCGATGCCGACGAGACCGGGGAGGCGGACCGCGTCGAGAGCTCCGAAGACGCCGACGACGCCGAGGACGCCGACGACGCCGAGGACGCCGACGACGCCGAGGACGGGGCCGGTTCTGCGGACGAGTCCGAGAAGAAGGACTGACCGAACCGGCACCAGCGCATGCGAAGGGGGCGGGTCCCGGCCGGGGCCCGCCCCCTTCGCATGTCCGAGTCCGGATGCTGCCGGACGGGGCCGCAGGGTCAGAGGTCCAGCGCGCGCAGGACCAGCCCCGTGGCCGGCTTCGGGCCGAACGACGTGGACTTGCGGGGCATCGTCACGCCCTGGCGGGCCAGGTCGCGGACGACCTCCTCGCGCACCGGGTGCATGAGCACCGCCGTGCCGCCGTCGCGTTCCGCCTTCTCGACCGTGGCGGCCGTGTCGTGGATGTAGGCGATGCGGTCCGGGGAGTCCTCGGGGATGTGCCAGACGTGCTTGAGGAGCGTGGCGTGCAGGACGGTCGCGTCCAGGGTGCGCCAGGCGGCGGGGCGGTCGGCGGGGATCGTGCGGTCCAGCAGCGCCGGGTCCGGACGGTCGGCCAGGTGGAAGGCGCCGTCGCCGGCGAGCAGGAAGGCGTTGCCCGCGCAGGCCGCGTCCGCCAGTGTCTCCAGGGCTTCCGGCAGCGGCACTTCGAGGCGCCGCAGGCGGAAGTGGCCCCGCAGGGCGGCCACGGCGGTGCCGACCGGGAGGCCGTGCAGGAGGCGGTGGATGGCGCGGACCCGCAGGGGGTAGCGGGCGGTGTCGACCAGGAGGACCAGGCCGTGGTCCCACGGGCTGGGAGAGGCATGCTCCGCGCGGAGGCGGCGGTAGGTCGCCCAGCGGTGGTGGCCGTCGGCGATGAGTGCCTGCTGGCGGGCCAGGTCGGACCGGACCGCGGCCAGGTCGGCGGGGTCGGTGAGCGACCACAGTCGGTGGCGGAAGCCGTCCTCGGTGGTGGTCTCCAGCAGGGGCGGCCCGCCGGCGGTGCGCTCGATCAGGTCAGCGGTGGCGGTCGTGGTGCCGTTGCCCCGGTAGGTGAGCAGCAGCGGTTCGAGGTTGGCCGAGGTGGCCCGCATCAGGTCCGCGCGGTCGGCGACCACGTGCGGCATGACGTCCTCGTGCGGCAGCACCACCTGCTCGGCCGGCTCCGACACGCGCAGGGCGCCGATGAGGCCGCGTTGCAGCATGCCCTCGCCGTCGCGCTGTTCGTAGACGTAGAGGCAGGGGTCCGGGTCGGTGGTCAGGACGCCCTCGGACACCCAGCGGCGCAGGGTCTCGGCGGCCTGCTCGTTGCGGGCGCCGGGGGTGGCGGCCTGGGGGAGGATCAGGCGGACGATGTTGTGCGGGTCGGAGGACTCGAGGTGGTGCAGGCCGTCGGGGCGCACCACGACGTCGTACGGCGGAGATGTGACGGCGGCAAGGCTGCCGACCCGGTCGGGGTCGTAACGAAGGCCTCGGAACGGGTTGAGTTCCAGGCCTCGGTGCGCCGTTGCCTCCGAGTGACCTGCTGTCTTCATCCCGGCATCGTACGGGTGTCGGTGCCATGGGGGATGATCGGGGGAAAGGCCGCCGAACGAGGAGCGATACGGGATGAGCCGGAGCGTCAGGACGAGGCCCGAGGGCAGTGGGCAGGCCCTGAGCGAGGCGTACGACACGGCGTTGCTCGACCTGGACGGTGTCGTGTACGCGGGCGGGAGCGCGATCGCGCACGCCGTGGATTCGCTGGCCGCGGCCCGGGAGGGCGGGATGCGCCTGGCGTACGTGACCAACAACGCGCTGCGGACGCCGGACACGGTCGCCGGGCATCTGACGGAGCTGGGCATACCGACGGGCGCGGAGGATGTCATCACCTCGGCGCAGGCGGTCGCGCGGCTGGTCAGCGAGCAGGTGCCGCAGGGGGCCCGGGTGCTGGTGATCGGCGGTGAGGGGCTGCGGGTCGCGCTGCGGGAGCGGGGGCTGGAGCCCGTCGAGTCGGCGGACGACGAGCCGGTGGCGGTCGTGCAGGGCTACGGCGGGCCCGATCTGCCGTGGGGGCGGTTCGCCGAGGCGTCCTACGCGGTGGCCCGGGGGGTGCCGTGGTTCGCGTCGAACACCGACCTGACGATCCCCAGCGGGCGCGGCATCGCGCCGGGCAACGGGGCGGCCGTGGAGGTCGTGCGGATCGCCACGGGCGCCGAGCCGCAGGTCGCGGGCAAGCCGCTGCCGCCGATGCACCGGGAGACGATCCTGCGCACGGGGGCGGAGCGGCCGCTGGTGGTCGGGGACCGGCTGGACACGGACATCGAGGGCGCGTTCAACGGGGAGGTCGACTCGCTGCTGGTCCTCACGGGGGTGACCGACGGGGCGCAGTTGCTCGCCGCGCCTCCGCAGCACCGGCCGACGTACGTGGACGCCGATCTGCGCGGGATGCTGGGCGGTCAGCCCGAGGTCGCCGAGGAGGGCGACGGCGGGTTCCGGTGCGGCGGCTGGACGGCGGCGGCCCGGGCCGATCGGCTGGAACTGGAGGGGGACGGCGAGGCGCTGGACGGGCTGCGCGCGCTGTGCGCCGCCGCGTGGACGGCCGCGGGGGAGGGCGTGTGCGAGCTGGACGGGGAGAAGGCGCTGGCGCGGTTGGGGCTGTGAGGAGGGGCGGTTCCCCTGCCGGCATCTGAGCGCTGACGGGCGGTCCCCTCGCGGGCTTCTGAGCGGCCGTCGGCGGTCCCCATGCGGGCTTCTGAGCGGCTGCCGGGAGGCGGGCCGGGGACCCGTGGGAGCGAGCCGGGTGCCCGAGCGGGGCGCCCGGCGGCCGGATCTTGCTCGCGTGCGAGGGTAGGCTAACCTAACTGCGTGTTGGTCGAGAGTCCCCCCGAACAGCGCGCGGAGACCGCCCCCGCGCCCCCGCGGCGACGGGCGGTGCGCGCCTTCGGGCTGCTGCTGTCCGTGGCACTCCTGGTGCTCGTCGCGCTGGCGAGTATCGCGATCGGCGCGAAGGAGCTGTCCATGGCGCAGGTCTGGCACGGCCTGTTCGAGGACTCGGGGACCTACGGGGACGTCGTCGTCGCCGAGCGGCTGTCGCGCACCGTGCTCGGGCTGCTCGCCGGAGCCGCCCTCGGCCTGGCCGGGGCCGTCCTGCAGGCCCTCACGCGCAACCCGCTGGCCGACCCCGGGCTGCTGGGCATCAACGCGGGCGCGTCCGCGGCCGTGGTCACGGCCATCACCTACTTCGGCGTCAGCTCGCTCACCGGGTACGTGTGGTTCGCCTTCTTCGGCGCGGCGGCGGTCGGGGCGCTGGTGTGGTTCCTGGGCGGCAGCCGGGGTGCGACACCGGTGCGGCTGGCCCTCGCCGGTACGGCGATCAGTGCCGCGCTCTACGGCTACCTCCAGGCCGTGATGATCATGGACCAGGCGGCGCTCGGCAAGATGCGGTTCTGGACGGTGGGCTCGCTGTCCGCGGCGACCGACGCGACCATCGAACAGGTCCTGCCGTTCCTGCTGGCCGGCTTCGTCCTCGCGCTGGCTCTCGCGCGACCGCTCAACGCCATGTCCATGGGGGACGACACCGCCCGGGCCCTGGGCGCGAACCTGAACCGCACGCGGGCGCTGTCCATGCTGGCCGCGACCGTGCTGTGCGGGGCCGCGACCGCCGCCTGCGGACCGATCGTGTTCGTCGGGCTGATGGTGCCGCACGTGGTCCGCTCCTTCACCGGACCCGACCTGCGCTGGATCCTGCCCTACGCGGCGGTGCTGTCGCCCGTGCTGCTGCTGGGCGCCGATGTCATCGGCCGGATGGTGGCCCGGCCCGCGGAGCTCCAGGTGGGCATCGTCACGGCGATCATCGGCGGCCCGGTGTTCATCTTTCTCGTACGACGGCGGAGGACGGCGCAGCTGTGAGGACCACCAACCGTGCCGTGCGGACCCCGGGCGGGCTGTCGATCCGCCTGGACCTGCGGGCCCTGACCGTCGTGCTCCTGCTGGTGGTGGCGGCGCTCGTGGGGAGCGTCGTGCTCATCGGCACCGGCGACTTCCCGATCCCGGCCGCCGACGTGCTGCGGACCCTGGCCGGCGAGGGCAACCCGGGCCAGGAGTTCATCGTCAACGAACTGCGGCTGCCGCGCGTCCTGGTCGGACTGCTCGTCGGCGCCTCGCTGGGACTGGGCGGCGCGCTGTTCCAGTCCGTCTCCCGCAATCCGCTGGGCAGCCCGGACGTGCTCGGGCTCGGCCAGGGCGCGACCGCCGGGGCGCTGACGGTGATCGTGCTGTTCTCCGGCACCGCCGATCAGGTCGCCCTCGGGGCGCTCGCGGGCGGCCTGGTCACCGGTGCCGCGATCTACGTGCTGGCCTGGAAGCGCGGCGTGCACGGCTACCGGCTGGTCCTGGTCGGCATCGGCGTCTCGGCCGTCGTCACGGCGGTCAACGGCTATCTGCTCACCAAGTCGGACATCATCGACGCGGCCCGTGCGGTGGTGTGGATGACCGGCTCCCTCGACGGCCGCGACTGGGAGCAGGTGTGGCCGCTGCTGGCGCTGACGGCCGTGCTGGTGCCGCTCGTCCTGGTCAACGCCCGCGGGCTGCGCATGATGGAGATGGGCGACGACGTCTCCTGCGCGCTCGGGGTGCGGGTGGAGCGGGTCCGGCTGCTGATGATGGTGGCGGCCGTGCTGCTGACGGCCTCCGCGACGGCCGCGGCGGGTCCGGTCGGTTTCGTGGCGCTCACCGCTCCGCAACTGGCCCGGCGCCTGACCCGCTCGCCGGGGCCGAACCTGGTGCCCTCCCTGTGCATGGGCGCGGCCCTGCTGGTCGTCGCCGACCTGGTCTCGCAGCGGGCGTTCGGCGCCGAGCAGCTGCCCGTCGGCGTGCTCACCGGTGTGCTCGGCGGTGTCTACCTGCTGTGGCTGCTGGTCACCGAGCGCAGGGCGGGCCGGATATGAGCCCCGCCCCGGACGCCGGCAGTGGCGTCGGCAGCGGCGTCAGCGGCGCCGTCAGCGGACCGAACGAACGAAGGAGCCCCGTGAACCGCCTGTCCGCCGAGAGCGTCACCCTGGCCTACGACCAGCGGGTGATCGCCGAGCAGTTGTCGGTGGAGATACCCGACCACTCCTTCACCGTCATCGTCGGGCCCAACGCGTGCGGCAAGTCCACGCTGCTGCGGGCGCTGTCGCGGATGCTCAAGCCGAACCAGGGGCGGGTCCTGCTCGACGGGCAGGTCATCCAGTCGATGCCGGCGAAGAAGGTCGCGCGCACCCTGGGCCTGCTGCCCCAGTCGTCGATCGCGCCCGACGGCATCACCGTCGCGGACCTCGTCGGGCGCGGCCGCTATCCGCACCAGGGCATCCTGCGCCAGTGGTCCGCCGAGGACGAGCGGGTCGTGCAGGAGTCCATGCGGCAGACGGGCGTGGCCGAGCTCGGCGACCGCTACGTCGACGAACTGTCGGGCGGGCAGCGCCAGCGCGTGTGGATCGCCATGGCGCTCGCCCAGCAGACGCCGCTGCTCCTGCTCGACGAGCCGACGACGTTCCTCGACATCCAGCACCAGATCGACGTGCTGGACCTGTGCGCGGAGCTGCACGAGGAGCAGGGCCGCACGCTCGTCGCCGTGCTGCACGACCTCAATCACGCCGCCCGCTACGCGACCCACCTCATCGCCTTGCGCGGGGGCCGGGTCGTCGCCGAGGGGGCGCCGAAGGACATCGTGACGGCGGAACTGGTGGAGGAGGTCTTCGGGCTGCGCTGCCAGGTCATCGACGACCCGGAGACCGGCACACCGCTGGTGGTGCCCGCGGCACGCCGGGCCCGCGCCGCGGCCGCCGCGAAGGCGGCGAGCGCAGCCGCGGACCGGCCCTAGAGAAGCTTCCTGAGCTGGAGCAGGTCCCGCACGCCCGCGTGCAGCTTCACCCGGCCCGCACCCCAGGCCCTGGCGAAGTGCAGGTCGCCGCCGACCAGCGCCACCAGGTCGTCGCCGGTCATGGCGAGTCTGATCTCGGCCTTGCCGGGCGGCGGGCCGGGCACGGTGTCGTGCACCTCGATCCGCCCGCCGCGCATCCGGCCCGTGAACGTCACGTCCAGGTCGGTGATGTGGCAGCTCACCGAGCGGTCCAGGGCCGCGGCCGCGCGGACGTCCCCTTCGGCGCGCTGCATGCTGTCCGAAAGCTTGTCGAGTGCGCTGCGGCACTCCTCGATCGTGGCCATCGCGATCGACGGTATCGCAGCGGTTCGCGGTAGCGTCGGGGCATGGACGACGCAGTTCCCGGGACGCCGCAGACCGCGCAGGACACGCCCGCCGCCGACCCGGCCGCCCCCGCCCCTCTGGACGTGCCCCGCGCCCCCACGGGCGACCCCGGCGTGGACGCGGCCCTGGAGCGGCTCGGTGACGCCGACCACCTCGCCACGGACGGGCACGTCGAGGTGTACGAGGATGTACACCGGGGGCTGCGCGACGCGCTCACCGCGCTCGACGCACGCCCGGGACCCCCGGCGCCCCCCTCGTCCCCGTCGCCGCATGGACCTAGGAGCTGAACCGAACGTGGCAGGAGTCGCACGCCGTCGTCTCGACGCGGAGCTGGTCCGCCGGAAGCTCGCCCGCTCGCGCGAGCACGCCGGCCAGCTGATCGCCGCCGGGCGCGTCTCCGTCGGCAAGACCGTCGCGACCAAGCCCGCCACCCAGGTGGAGACGGCGGCCGCCATCGTGGTGTCCCAGGACGACAGCGATCCCGACTACGTCTCCCGGGGCGGCCACAAACTCGCCGGCGCGCTCGAGGCGTTCGTGCCGCAGGGGCTGGCCGTCGAAGGGCGCAGGGCGCTCGACGCGGGCGCGTCCACCGGCGGTTTCACCGACGTCCTGCTGCGGGCGGGCGCCGCGCACGTCGTCGCCGTGGACGTCGGATACGGCCAACTCGCGTGGTCCCTGCAGAACGATGAACGCGTCACCGTCAAGGACCGTACGAACGTACGCGAGTTGACGCTTGAGGCGATCGATGGGGAGCCTGTGGATCTTGTCGTGGGGGATCTGTCCTTCATCCCGCTCGGGCTGGTCCTGCCCGCCCTGGTGCGGTGCGTGAAGCCGGACGCCGACCTGGTGATGATGGTCAAGCCGCAGTTCGAGGTGGGCAAGGAGCGCCTCGGCAGCGGGGGAGTCGTCCGCAGCTCCCAGCTGCGGGCCGAGGCGGTCCGCGGGGTGGCGGAGAAGGCCTGGGGGCTGGGTCTCGGGGTGCAGGGCGTGACGGCCAGTCCGCTGCCCGGGCCGTCGGGGAATGTCGAATACTTCTTGTGGCTGCGGGCCGGAGCAGCGGAACTGGACCCGGCCGACGTCGACCGAGCAGTGGCGGAGGGGCCGCGTTGACCGAGAACCGAGCTCGTACTGTTTTCCTGCTCGCGCACACGGGCCGGCCCGCCGCCGTGCGCAGCGCCGAACTCGTCGTGAAGGGGCTGCTGCGCTCCGGCCTGGGGGTGCGGGTCCTGGAGGACGAGGCGCGGGACCTGCCGCTGTCCGACGAGGTGGTGCTGGTCAAGGAGGCGACCCCGCAGTGCCTCGACGGGTGCGAGCTGCTGATCGTGCTGGGCGGCGACGGCACGCTGCTGCGCGGCGCCGAGTTCGCCCGGGCGTCCGGGGTGCCGATGCTCGGCGTGAACCTCGGGCGGGTCGGGTTCCTCGCCGAGGCCGAGCGCGACGACCTCGACAAGGTCGTCGACCGGGTGGTGAGCAGGGCGTACGAGGTCGAGGAGCGCATGACCGTCGACGTCGTGGTGCACCAGAACGGTGACATCGTGCACACCGACTGGGCGCTGAACGAGGCGGCCGTGCAGAAGGTGTCCGCCGAGCGGATGCTGGAGGTCGTCCTGGAGATCGACGGGCGGCCGGTGACGGGGTTCGGCTGCGACGGCATCGTGTGCGCCACCCCGACGGGGTCGACGGCGTACGCGTTCTCGGCGGGCGGGCCGGTGGTGTGGCCGGAGGTCGAGGCGCTGCTGATGGTGCCGATCTCCGCGCACGCGCTGTTCGCCAAACCGCTGGTGACCTCGCCGGACTCCGTGCTGGCCGTGGAGGTGCTGCCGCACATCCCGCCGGGTGTGCTGTGGTGCGACGGGCGGCGGACCGTGGAGCTGCCCGCGGGCGCGCGGGTGGAGGTGCGGCGGGGGGCCGTGCCGGTCCGGCTGGCCCGGCTGCACCACGCCTCGTTCACGGACCGGCTGGTGGCCAAGTTCGCGCTCCCCGTCTCCGGGTGGCGGGGCGCGCCCCACTAGTGCGCCCCGCGCGGTGGCCGCGCGGCGTCGGTGGGTGCGGGGGAATCGCGGTGTTCACCGGTTCCCCGCGCCCCTGCGTCCGATCCACCCGCGTGGGTGACAAGGCCGGGCCGGTCGCAATCCCCGGCTCGGACCTCGTAAGGTCGTGTCCGTGTTGGAGGAGATGCGGATACGGTCGCTCGGTGTGATCGACGACGCGGTGGTCGAGCTGTCGCCGGGGTTCACCGCGGTCACCGGTGAGACGGGCGCGGGCAAGACCATGGTCGTCACCAGCCTGGGGTTGCTCCTGGGCGGGCGGGCCGACCCGGCGCTCGTGCGCATCGGGGCCGGGAAGGCGGTCGTGGAGGGACGGATCACCGTTCCCCCGGACGCCGCGGCCGCCGTGCGCGCGGAGGAGGCCGGGGCCGAACTCGACGACGGAGCGCTGCTCATCAGCCGTACCGTTTCCGCCGAGGGGCGCTCGCGGGCGCACCTGGGCGGGCGCAGCGTGCCCGTCGGCGTGCTGGCGGAGCTGGCCGACGAGCTGGTGGCCGTGCACGGGCAGACCGACCAGCAGGGGCTGCTGAAGCTGTCCCGGCAGCGGCAGGCGCTCGACCGGTACGCGGGCGACGCGGTCGCCGTCCCGCTCGCCAAGTACGGCGAGGCGTACAGGCGGCTGCGGGCCGTCTCCGCCGAGCTGGAGGAGATCACCACCCGCGCGCGGGAACGGGCCCAGGAGGCCGACCTCCTGCGCTTCGGCCTCGACGAGATCGCCGCCGTCGAACCCCGGCCCGGCGAGGACGTGGAGCTGGCCGAGGAGGCCGAGCGGCTCGGGCACGCCGAGGCGCTGGCGTCCGCCGCCGCGGCCGCGCACGCCGCCCTCGCGGGCAACCCCGAGGACCCCGAGGGCGTCGACGCCGGGACGCTCGTCGCGGGCGCCCAGCGGGCCCTGGACGCCGTACGGGCGCACGACCCGGCGCTGGCCGCCCTCGCCGACCGCATCGGCGAGATCGGGATCCTGCTGAGCGACGCGGCCGGTGACCTCGCCGGGTACGCGGACGACCTGGACGCCGACCCGCTGCGGCTGGCGGCCGTGGAGGAGCGGCGGGCCGCCCTGACCGGGCTGACGCGCAAGTACGGCGAGGACATCGCCTCCGTCCTGGCGTGGGCGGAGAACAGCGCCACCCGGCTCACCGAGCTCGACGGCGACGACGAGCGGATCGGGGAGCTGACCGCCGAGCGGGACGCGCTGCGCGGCGAGCTGGGCGGCCTCGCGCAGGCGCTGACGGACGCCCGGGCGGAGGCGGCCGAACGGTTCGCCGCGGCCGTGACGGCGGAGCTGGCCTCGCTCGCCATGCCGCACGCGCGCGTGTCGTTCGAGATCCGGCAGACCGAGGACCCCGAGGGCGTCGAGGTGGGCGGACGCCCGGTGGCGTACGGCCCGGCCGGTGCGGACGAGGTCGAGCTGCTGCTGGCCCCGCACCCCGGTGCGCCGCCCCGGCCCATCGCCAAGGGCGCCTCCGGCGGTGAGCTGTCCCGCGTGATGCTGGCCGTGGAGGTGGTCTTCGCGGGGACGGACCCGGTGCCCACGTACCTCTTCGACGAGGTCGACGCGGGCGTCGGCGGCAAGGCGGCCGTCGAGATCGGGCGCCGGCTCGCGCGGCTGGCGAAGACCGCGCAGGTCGTGGTCGTGACGCACCTGCCGCAGGTGGCGGCCTTCGCCGACCGGCAGTTGCTGGTCGAGAAGACCGACGACGGGTCCGTGACCCGCTCCGGTGTGAAGGTCCTGGAGGGCGAGGACCGGATCCGGGAGCTGTCCCGGATGCTGGCCGGCCAGGAGGACTCGGAGACGGCCCGGGCACACGCCGAGGAACTCCTGGCGACAGCGCGGGCGGACGGGTAGTCCTGGGCGGTCCGGGGTCTTCGGACCACCGGACCGCCGCCCTGGATTCCCGGCCGCTGCCCGGTGTTCGGAGGGCGTGGGGGCGGGGGCGCGGGGCCGGTGGTCACGCGGCCGGTGCGGGAGGGTCACCCAAGTTCACTCGTGTGGGTGACCTCAGCCCCGCAGGTTCCCCCGTAAGGGCGCCCCTGGCCCGCGGTGCCGGGGCTCCGGGCGTTCCCGGAACCCCCTTGTGTCCTGGCATGCTTGGCGGAGTACGCGCCGAAACCGCGTCGTGACCGCCCGACCCGAACCAGGAGCCCCGGCCACGTGACCCCCGTGAGCAGCCACTCACCGCACGGCCAGCCGCCGCTGCGCACCGTGCAGGTGCTCGGCGGAGGCAACGCCGCGAGCAGTGCGCACGTGCGCTCGCTGACCGCGGGGCTCGTCGCACGGGGCGTGCGCGTCACGGTCTGCGCCCCCCACGAGGCCGACCGCTCCTACGACTTCAGCGGCGCCGGCGCCGACCACGTCCCCGTGCCCCGCAGCAGCGACCCGGTGGCCGTGGCCGCCCTGCGGGCCGCCTGCGCCGACGCCGACCTGGTGCACGCGCACGGCCTGCACGCCTCCTTCCGCACCGTGCTCGCCCTCAGCGGCCGGCGCGTGCGCACGCCGCTGGTCGTGACGTGGCACGACCGGTCGCACGCCGAAGGGGCCCGCGCCCAGTTGCTGCGGGTGCTGGAGCGGCGGGTCGCGAAGGCGGCCACCGTGGTCCTGGGCACCTCGTCGGCGCTCGTGGACCGGGCCCGGCGCACCGGCGCGCGGGACGCCCGGCTCGCGGCGGTCGCGCTGCCCGGCCCGCGCAGGCCCCTCGAACCCGACGACCCCGATCGGCTGCGGGCCAAGGTGCGCGCCGAACTCGGCTCCATCGGACGGCCGTTGCTGATGGCCGTCGGCTCCCTGGAACGCCACCGCGGCTACGACGTCCTGCTGGACGCCGCGCGCGCGTGGCGCCGGCTGGACCCGGTGCCCCTGGTGGCCGTCGCGGGCGAGGGACCGCTGCGCGGTGAACTCCAGGCCAGGATCGAGCGCGAGGGCCTGCCGGTCCGGCTCCTCGGGCGGCGCCAGGACATCACCGACCTGCTCGCCGCGGCCGACCTCGCCGTGCTGCCGAGCCGGTGGGAGGCCCGTTCCGTCCTCGCCCAGGAGGCCCTCCACGCGCGCGTGCCGCTCGTCGCCACGGCCGTGGGCGGCGTCCCCGAACTCGTCGGCGACGCGGCCGAACTCGTCCCCGGCGGCGACGCCCGGGCCCTCGCCGACTCCGTCGTCCGGCTGCTCGGCGACCCCGCCCGCCGCGAGCTGCTGCGCGCCAGGGGCGTCCGGCAGGCGGCGACCTGGCCGACCGAGGACGAGACGGTGGCCCAGGTGCTCAGCGTCTACGACGAACTGACCCAGCCCCAGCCGCTGGTCTGAGGCGCCTCACCGCACGTGCCTGCGGGCCCGCAGGGCCAGGCTCAGGGCCAGGACCGTCTGCGGGTCGTCCAGGTCTGTGCCCAGCAACTCCCCGATGCGCGCCAGGCGGTTGTAGAGGGTCTGCCGGTTGAGGTGCAGCTCCCGGGCCGTCTCCGCCTTGCGGCCGGCGTGGGCGAGGTACGTCGCCAGGGTGGGCAGCAGCGGCGGTTTGGAGCGCCGGTCGTGCTCCAGGACCGGCCCGAGCGCCCGGTCGACGAACGCCGCCAGGTCCGGCTGGTCCCGCAGCCGCCACAGCAGCAGGTCGATGTCGAGGCGGCGGGCGTCGTACCAGGGCCGGTCCGGCAGCCCCCGGGCCGCGGTCGCCGTCTCGGCCGCGTGCCGCAGACCCGAGGCCACCGCCGGCCAGCCGCCGCCCAGGCCCACGACCACCACGGGCGGCTGCCCGCCCGGCCGCAGCGTCCCGGCCCGTCCCACCCCGGCCCGCAGGGCCGCCGCGACCCGGTCCGCCACCGTCTCCCGCTCCGACTCCGCCCGCAGCCCCAGCAGCACCAGCAGCCGTCCCTCCACCGGCCGCACCCCGAGCAGCACCGGCACGCCCACCGCCGCCAGCTCCTCCGAGACCGCTCTCGCCAGCACCGCCCAGCCCCCGCCGGACGGCAGGGCGTCCCCCAGCCGCATCACCACCGGCAGCAGCGGGCCCTCGCCCGGCCGGAACCCCAGCACCCGCGCCTGCGCCGGCGCGTCCTGTGCCGTGACCCGGCCCTCGGCCAGGTCGGTGAGGAAGTCGCCGCGCCCGCGCGCCGCCAGTTCCTCCTCCTGCCGGGCCTGCATCAGCACCACGGCGAGGATCCCCGCGGCCCGTTCGGCGGCCATCCGGTGCAGGGGCGCCAGGGCGGAGCGGACGGGCAGCAGGACCAGCCGCGCACGCACACCCCCGCTGCCCGGCCCGCCGCCCGGCACGTCGACCAGGACCGAACCGGCCAGGGGGGCCTCGTCCTTGTGCTGGCCGCGCAGCCCCTCCCACACCTGCAGCGGGTCGGCGCCCTCGGGCCCGGCGCCGGCGGCGTAGAGCAACTGCCCCTCCGCCGTCTCCAGGAACACCGGGTTGTGGGCGAAGTCGGCGAGGATGCCGAGGACCTGGGGCACCCCGCCCCCGCCCAGCACGGCCCGCGTGCACCGCCGGTGCACCTCCTCGGCCCGCTGGAGCAGGGCGTAATGGCCGTTGACGATCTCGGTGTGGACCTCCTCGGTGACCGTCACGAACGCCACCTCGCGGTGCAGCTGCACCAGCGGCAGCCCGGCCGTGCGGGCGGTGTCGACGAGGGCCGCGGGCAGCCGGGTGAAGCGCGGCCCGAGCTCCACCACCAGGGCGGCGATGCCGCGCTCGGCCAGGGTGCGCACGAACGCCCGCTGCTCGGCGGGGCGCGTGCCGAGACCGTAGCCGGTGGTCAGCAGGAGTTCTCCGCCCTTGAGCAGCGAGGCGATGTGCGGCACCTCGCCGGCGTGCACCCAGCGCACGGTGCGCCCGAGCCGCTCGGAGCCCGCGAGCACCTCGGGCAGCCCGCTGCGCAACGCGGGAAGCTCCAGAGCCCGCTGCACGGTGATCCCGGCGCCCTGGGTGCCGTACGCGCTGTCCGTCCCGCTGTCCATGTGCCGGACGCTACCCGGGCCGGTGCCCTGCGGACATCTCCGGGCGGCACCGGGACGATCACCGCCCCGGCCGGGCGCCCCGGGCCGTGCCGGAATACGGCGTGGCCGCCCGGGTACGGGCGCGGTCATGGACATGAGCGTGGTGGCGGTGGAGCGGGAGGACGACAGTCCGGTCGAGGAGCCGTTGCGGGTGGCGGTGCTCGCCGACCGGCTCGGGTACGGGGAGGTGTGGGCGGGCGAAGGGCCGACCTGGGACGCGTTCGTGCTGGCGACGGCGATCGGCGCGGCCACCGAGCGGGTGGCGCTGACGGCCGGGCCCGTGCCGGTCCACGTGCGCGATCCGCTCACGGTCGTCCGGGGGGCGGCCTCGGCCGCCGCCGTCACCGGACGGAGCGTCGGCGTGGCCCTCGGCACCTCCGGCAAGCGTGTGGTGGAGGGCGTGCACGGCCGGCAGCGCACCCGGCCCGCCGCCACCCTCGCCCACGGCGCGGCGGCCGTACGGGAGCTGATGGACGGCCTGCCCGGCGAACCGGTGGTCCCCGGCAGCGGCTTCCCGCGCCGGCTGCCGCCGCCCGGCGGGTCCCTCACCGTCGCCGCCTTCGGGGAGCGGGCGGTCGCCGCGGCGGTCGCGCACGCCGACCGGATGCTGCTCGACATCGTCTCGCCCGGGCAGGTGCGCATGCTGCGCGAGCGGATGCTCGCGGCGGCGAGGAAGGCCGGGCGCACCCCGCCCCGGCTGGCGGCCTGGCTGCCCGCGGCCGTGGACCCCGGGCCGGAGGCGGTCACGCAGATCCTGCGCAGCGTCGCCGGCTACCTTGCCGTGCCGGGCTACAGCGACATGTTCGTGGACGCCGGCTTCGCCGAGGTCGTCGAACTGGCCGTCAAGGGCGCCGACCGGGACACCCTCGTCCGGGCCCTGCCGCCCGAGGCCGCGGCCACGGTCGCGCTCGTCGGCGACACGGCCGCCGTCCGGGCCCGCATCGACGCCTACGCCGAGGCCGGCCTGGACGAGATCGCGCTGGTCCCGGCCACCGCGGGCGACCCGGCGGGGGAGCGCACGCTCACGGCGCTCGCCCCGGGGTGAGCGCCGCGGCGGGCCGTGCCGATCAGCCGCCGTAGGCGCCCGAGGCCGTCAGACGCAGCGCCGTGTCGATGAGCGGCACGTGGCTGAAGGCCTGCGGGAAGTTGCCCACCTGGCGCTGCAGGCGCGGGTCCCACTCCTCCGCGAGCAGGCCCAGGTCGTTGCGCAGCGACAGCAGCTTCTCGAACAGCCGCCGCGCCTCGTCCACCCGCCCGATCATCGCCAGGTCGTCGGCCATCCAGAACGAGCACGCGAGGAACGCGCCCTCGTCGCCGGGCAGACCGTCGACGCCCTCGTCGTCGCCCTCGGTCGGGTAGCGCAGGATGAAGCCGTCCGCTGTGGACAGCTCCCGCTGGATCGCCTCGATGGTGCCGATGACCCGCTTGTCGTCCGGCGGCAGGAAGCCCACCTGCGGGATCAGCAGCAGGGAGGCGTCCAGCTCCTTGGAGCCGTAGGACTGCGTGAAGGTGTTGCGCTCCTTGTCGTAGCCCTTCTCGCAGACGTCCCGGTGGATCTCCTCGCGCAGGTCCTTCCAGCGCTCCAGCGGGCCGTCCGCGTCACCGGACTCGATCAGCTTGATCGTGCGGTCGACGGCGACCCAGGCCATCACCTTGGAGTGCACGAAGTGGCGGCGCGGGCCGCGCACCTCCCAGATGCCCTCGTCCGGCTCCTGCCAGTGGCCCTCCAGGTAGCGGATGAGCTTCAGCTGGAGCAGCGAGGCGTAGTCGTTGCGCGCGAGGCCCGTCATGTGCGCCAGGTGCAGCGCCTCGGTGACCTCGCCGTACACGTCCAGCTGGAGCTGGTGGGCCGCGCCGTTGCCGACCCGGACCGGGGCGGAGTTCTCGTAGCCCGGCAGCCAGTCCAGCTCCGCCTCGCCCAGCTCGCGCTCGCCGGCGATGCCGTACATGATCTGCAGGTTCTCGGGGTCGCCGGCGACCGCGCGCAGCAGCCACTCGCGCCAGGCGCGGGCCTCCTCGCGGTAGCCGGTGCGCAGCAGCGAGGACAGGGTGATGGCCGCGTCGCGCAGCCAGGTGTAGCGGTAGTCCCAGTTGCGGACGCCGCCGATGTCCTCCGGCAGGGAGGTGGTGGGCGCGGCGACGATGCCGCCGGTGGGGGCGTACGTCAGCGCCTTCAGGGTGATCAGCGAGCGGACCACGGCCTCGCGGTAGGGGCCGTGGTACGTACAGTGGTCCACCCACTCGCGCCAGAAGTCCTCGGTCGCCTCCAGCGACTGCTCCGGTTCGGGCAGCGCCGGCGGCTCCTTGTGCGAGGGCTGCCAGGAGATCGTGAACGCGATCCGGTCGCCCGGGGACACGGTGAAGTCCGAGTACGTCGTCAGCGATTCGCCGTAGGTCTCCGCGAGTGTGTCGAACCACACGGAGTCGGGGCCCGCGACGGCGACCGTGCGCCCCTCGTGCTTGTGCACCCAGGGCACGACCCGGCCGTAGGAGAAGCGCATCCGCAGCTCCGAGCGCATCGGCACCCGGCCCGAGACGCCCTCCACGATGCGGATGAGCTGCGGGGCGCCGTCACGCGGCGGCATGAAGTCCGTCACCCGGACCGTGCCCCGCTGGGTGTCCCACTCGGACTCCAGGATCAGCGAGTCGCCGCGGTAGTGGCGCCGGGCCGCGGTGGGCGGTTCCTGGTCGGAGGCGAACGCGGGGCCGAGCCGCCAGAAGCCGTGCTCCTCGGTGCCCAGCAGGCCGGCGAAGATGGCGTGCGAGTCGAAGCGCGGCAGGCACAGCCAGTCGACCGTCCCGTCCCGGCAGACCAGGGCAGCGGTCTGCATGTCTCCGATGAGTGCGTAGTCTTCGATGCGCCCGGCCACGTGCAACTCCAGTCGAACGGCCACGTCACCCCGCAAGGGGGCTGTCGCTTGGTGCGGTCAAGGGGGATTCAGCAAGTCTTGCAATGCGTCGTTGAGCGATGAAGCAAAACAGGTCACTCAGCCGTGATGCAAAGCGCCAATTCTTGCTCAACGAACTGACGAGCTCACGTTGTTCCGGTTACGTACGGGCGGGGGGTGGTGCCGTTGGGCCGGGCGGGCTCGGCAGCGAGTGTCCGAGCAGGATACGACGCACGCGGATGTTCCGGGTGCCCGTCGCGGCAAGGCGGGTACGCCGAACGAGTGAGCAGCGGGTGAGGGACCGGTGACGATGACCGCGCCGTGTCGGAATGTGCGCGGAGGGTGGCCGGAAGCCAGTACCTCGCGGCGCTGATACGCTGGTAGCCCGTGGACCGGTGGGCGTCTGACCCCCGAACCGCACCTCCAGATCGCGACCACGGGAGCCCCCTCTTGGCCATGCCCAATTCCACGACGACCAAGCACATCTTCGTCACCGGGGGTGTCGCCTCCTCGCTCGGCAAGGGCCTGACGGCCTCCAGCCTCGGCATGCTGCTCAAGGCCCGGGGCCTGCGCGTCGTGATGCAGAAGCTCGACCCGTACCTGAACGTCGACCCCGGCACGATGAACCCCTTCCAGCACGGTGAGGTGTTCGTCACCAACGACGGCGCCGAGACCGACCTGGACATCGGCCACTACGAGCGCTTCCTCGACCGCGACCTCGACGGCTCGGCGAACGTCACCACCGGCCAGGTCTACAACACCGTGATCGCCAAGGAGCGGCGCGGCGAGTACCTGGGCGACACCGTGCAGGTCATCCCGCACATCACCAACGAGATCAAGCACCGCATCCGCCGCATGGCGACGGACGAGGTCGACGTCGTGATCACGGAGGTCGGCGGCACGGTCGGCGACATCGAGTCGCTGCCGTTCCTGGAGACCGTCCGCCAGGTCCGTCACGAGGTCGGCCGCGACAACGTCTTCGTCGTCCACATCTCGCTCCTGCCGTACATCGGCCCCTCGGGTGAGCTGAAGACGAAGCCCACCCAGCACTCGGTTGCGGCCCTGCGCAACATCGGTATCCAGCCGGACGCCATCGTGCTGCGCTGCGACCGCGAGGTCCCCACCGCGATCAAGCGGAAGATCTCGCTGATGTGCGACGTCGACGAGGCCGCCGTCGTGGCCTGCCCCGACGCCCGCTCGATCTACGACATCCCCAAGACCGTGCACGGCGAGGGCCTGGACGCCTACGTCGTCCGCAAGCTCGACCTCCCCTTCCGCGACGTGGACTGGACGACCTGGGACGACCTGCTCGACCGCGTCCACAACCCCGACCACGAGATCACCCTCGCCCTGGTCGGCAAGTACATCGACCTGCCCGACGCCTACCTGTCGGTCACCGAGGCGCTGCGCGCCGGCGGCTTCGCCAACCGCGCCCGCGTGAAGATCAAGTGGGTCACCTCCGACGACTGCAAGACCCCGGCCGGCGCCGCGGCCCAGCTCGGCGACGTCGACGGCATCTGCATCCCCGGCGGCTTCGGCGAGCGCGGGGTGAACGGCAAGGTCGGCGCCATCCGCTACGCCCGCGAGAACAAGGTGCCGCTGCTCGGCCTCTGCCTGGGCCTGCAGTGCATCGTCATCGAGGCCGCGCGCAACCTGGCCGACATCTCCGACGCCAACTCCACCGAGTTCGACCCCGCCACCGGGCACCCGGTCATCTCCACCATGGCCGAGCAGATGGACATCGTCGCCGGTGAGGGCGACATGGGCGGCACCATGCGGCTCGGCATGTACCCGGCCAAGCTGGCCGAGGGCTCGATCGTGCGCGAGGTGTACGACGGCAAGGAGTACGTCGAGGAGCGCCACCGGCACCGCTACGAGGTGAACAACGCCTACCGGGCCGAGCTGGAGAAGCAGGCGGGCATCCTGTTCTCCGGCACCTCGCCGGACGGCAAGCTCGTCGAGTACGTCGAGTACCCGCGCGACGTCCACCCCTACCTGGTCGCCACGCAGGCGCACCCGGAGCTGCGCTCGCGCCCGACGCGTCCGCACCCGCTGTTCGCCGGGCTCGTCAAGGCCGCGGTCGAGCGGAAGACTTCGAAGTAACACACCAGTTGTACGGTGGCCGGGGTGCATTCCTTCAAAGGGTGTGCACCCCGGTTCCGTTTCGGCAGGTCGTGCACGGCACGTGGAAGGACAGGCATGACGATCAAGGACACCCCGGAGGAGTGGGAGGTCCGGGCGACGGACACTCCGTTCGTGGGCAACAAGACCTCCGTGCGCACCGATGACGTGGTCATGCCCGACGGCACCGTGGTCGGCCGTGACTACCAGGTCCACCCCGGCTCCGTGGCCGTCCTCGCCCTCGACGAGGCCGACCGCGTCCTGGTCCTGCGCCAGTACCGCCACCCCGTGCGCCACAAGCTCTGGGAGATCCCGGCCGGTCTGCTCGACGTCCCCGGCGAGAACCCGCTGCACGCGGCACAGCGCGAGCTGTACGAGGAGGCGCACGTCAAGGCCGAGGACTGGCGGGTGCTGACCGACGTCTACACCACGCCGGGCGGCTGCGACGAGGCCGTGCGGATTTTCCTCGCGCGTGAGCTGTCCGAGGCCGTGGGCGAGCGGTTCGCGGTCGCGGAGGAGGAGGCCGACATGGAACTCGACCGGGTGCCGGTCGAGGACCTGGTGCGGGGTGTGCTCGCCGGCGAGCTGCACAACAACTGCCTGGTCGTGGGCGTCCTGTCCCTGGTTGCCGCGCGGTCCGGCGACGGCCTGGACGCCCTGCGCCCGGCCCAGGCCCCGTGGCCGGCCCGCCCGTTCGAGGCGTAGGGCTCCGCCCGGAGGGCCGGGGCTGTGGCGGGCCGGGGCCGTGCGGGCCGTCGGTCGGGTGCGGCGGCGTCGTGGCCGGTCGCGCAGTTCCCCGCGCCCCTCTTGTGCGCCGTCGTCGGCGGTTCCCGCGCCCCGTCGGGGTGCGGCACCCCGAGGCGTGTGGTCCTACGATCTGCTGATCCGATCGGGGGATGCGGCCGTCGCGCCTGCCCCGCTGTTCCTGGGGCGTTGCAGAGCGTGAACTAGGCTCTGGGGCACGCCCGAACCGGAGTCCCGGCGGGCTCGCGTGTGCGGTGGGACGGGAGTGTGGCCCGTGACGGAACAGGTCGTGAGGACGGACGACGCGCGTCCGGCCGGGCGCGCTGCCGGGCAGCGCGAGTTCCTGGGCCGCACGCGGGAGTTGAAGGAACTGCGCGCCGACATCGAGCGCGCCGGACTGGACACCCTGGCCGGCCGCAAGGCACCCCGCGCGCGGGTGCTGCTCATCGCCGGCCGGCCCGGCTCCGGCCGTACCGCGCTCGCCGCGGAACTCGTGCGGCAGGTCGCGGACCGTTACCCCGACGGAGTGCTGCGCGCCCGCCTGACCGACCCCGACGGCACCCCCGTCCCCGTGGCGCGCGCCGCCCGGGAGCTGCTCGGCGCCCTGGACGAAGCGGCACCCGCCGGGGCCTGCGCGGACGACCTCACCGACGCCCTGCGCACCGCCCTGGCCGGCCGGCGCGCAGTGCTCCTGCTGGACGACGCCGCCGACGCGGGGCAGGTCGACGCCCTGCTCCCCGAGACCCCGGACTGCCTGGTGGTGGCGGTCTCCGCGGGCCCGCTGACCGGCATCTCCGACGTCCGCCCCTGCACCCTGGGCGGCCTGGACGCCAAGTCGGGGGTGGAGCTGCTCGCCCGGCACACCGGCTCGGTCCGGATCACCGTCGACCCCCGGGCCGCCGAAGGGCTGGCCGAGGAGTGCCAGGGGCAGCCGGCCGCCCTGACGCTGGCGGGCCGCTGGCTGGCGGCCCGGCCCAAGGCGGCCGTCTCCGATCTGGCCAAGCAGCTGCGCGCGGAGGACACCGAGGGCGCCGCCCTGACCCGGGTCTTCCGGCTCGCCCACGCCGCGCTGCCCGCGAGCGCCGCCCGGATGCTGCGCCTGCTCGCCCTCGCCCCGGCCGGGCTGGTCGACCCGCACACCGCCTCGGCGCTGGCCGGCTGCTCGGTGGACAGCGCCCGCGGCGTCCTCGACGACTTCACCGCCCTGGGCTTCCTGCACGCCGTCGACTCCCCGCTGCCGCAGTACGAGGTGCCCGCGTGCCTCCACCCCGAGCTGCGGATCCTCGTCGCGCACCACGAGCGCCCCGCCGAGCTGCAGCTGGCCCGCGCCCGCATGCTGGAGCGGACCGTGCGGCTGCTCCAGGCCTGCCGGGCGATCACCGAGACCGACAGCCCCCAGGCCCGCCGGAAGCTCCTGGAGATGCCGCCCGCCCTGCGCTTCCCCACTCCCCGGGCGGCGGCGGAGTGGCTGCGGCTGAGCCGTCCCGCCCTGCTGGCGGCCGCCCGGCTCGCGGTCGCCGACGGCGAGCTGGACACCCTGGCCCGGCGGCTGATGTCCCAGCTGGTACGGGCCATGGCGGCCCACGTCGGCACCCTGGCCGCGGCGCCCGACCTCCACGAGATCCACAGCCTCGTCCTCCAGGTGGCCGACCGGCGGAACCTGCCCCGCGAGCGGGCCGCCGCCCTGCTGAACCTCGGGGACCTCGACGCCCGCGCCGGCCGCACCGAGGACGCCCTGGCGCGCTACCGGGACGCGCTGGACGCCGGACGCGAGGTGAACGACCCGTACGCGACCGGGCGGGCGATGGAATCCGTAGGCGGGGCGCACCTGGAGCTCGGGGACGTCGACCGGGCCGCCGACTGGTTCGGCCGGGCCCTGGTCGAGCGGCTCGCCCGGGGCGAGCACGCCGACGCCGCCCGGCTGTACGGGCGCATCGCCGCCGCCCACACCCTGGCGGGCCGCCACGGCGAGGCCCTGCGCAACTGGCGCGCCGCGATCGCCGGGCACCGCAGGAGCGGCGACGCGGGCGCCCAGGCCCGGGCGTTGGGCGAGCTGGCACGGGTGCAGGAGGACGCCGGCCGGCCCGAGGAGGCGCTGCGCACCTGCCGGGAGGCGGTGGAGTGGGCGCGACGGGCGGACGATCCGCGCCTGCAGGCGGCCCTGCATCTGCGGGCCGCCGACACCCTGGAGCACCTGGGCGATCCGGCCTCGGCCGGGCTGCACCGGGGCGCCGCCGAGCGGATTCTCGAAGACTCAAACCTTCAAAACGACCCAGACGCCTGCGAAATCCGTACCGCACCAGCTGAAGATTGATGCAATGAAAGGCTAGACAGCAGGAACACCTTCATTAGACTGGCTCTGCCGCACGTTCCCTGCGGTCTCTCCCGGTGTGCCCGTGCGTGCCCGGGTATGTCTAAGAAATACCCCCCATACCCTCTGAGCCAAGGACCGTGATCGACGTGAAGGTCGGCATCCCCCGCGAGGTCAAGAACAACGAGTTCCGGGTGGCCATCACCCCCGCCGGCGTCCACGAGCTGGTGCGCCACGGCCACCAGGTCGTCATCGAGCGCGACGCCGGTGTCGGCTCCTCGATCACGAACGAGGAGTACGTCGCCGCCGGCGCGCAGATCCTGGACACCGCCGACGAGGTGTGGGCCGCCGCCGACCTGCTGCTGAAGGTCAAGGAGCCCATCGCCGAGGAGTACCACCGCCTCCGCAAGGACCAGACGCTCTTCACCTACCTGCACCTGGCCGCCTCCAAGGAGTGCACCGACGCCCTGCTGGAGTCCGGCACCACGGCCATCGCCTACGAGACCGTCGAGCTGCCGAACCGCGCGCTGCCGCTGCTCGCCCCGATGTCCGAGGTCGCGGGCCGCCTGGCCCCGCAGGTCGGCGCCTACCACCTGATGCGCGCCAACGGCGGCCGCGGCGTGCTGCCCGGCGGCGTCCCCGGCGTGCTGGCCGGCCGTGCCGTCGTCATCGGCGGCGGCGTCTCCGGCTGGAACGCCGCGCAGATCGCCATCGGGATGGGCTTCCACGTGACCCTGCTCGACAAGGACATCAACAAGCTCCGCGAGGCCGACAAGATCTTCGGCACGAAGATCCAGACCGTCGTCTCCAACGCCTTCGAGCTGGAGAAGGCCTGCCTGGAGGCCGACCTCGTCATCGGCGCGGTGCTCATCCCCGGCGCCAAGGCCCCGAAGCTGGTCACCAACGAGCTGGTCTCCCGCATGAAGCCCGGAAGTGTCCTTGTCGACATCGCGATCGACCAGGGCGGCTGCTTCGAGGACTCCCGTCCGACCACGCACGCCGAACCGGCCTTCAAGGTGCACGAGTCGGTCTTCTACTGCGTCGCCAACATGCCCGGCGCGGTGCCCAACACCTCCACCTACGCGCTGACCAACGCCACGCTGCCCTACATCGTCGAACTGGCCGACCACGGCTGGGTGGACGCGCTGCGCCGCGACCCGGCGCTCGCCAAGGGTCTCAACACGCATGACGGCAAGGTCGTTTACCGCGAGGTCGCGGAGGCGCACGGCGTGGAGCACGTCGAGCTGTCCTCGCTGCTCGGCTGAGCCCCGCACCGACATCCGCAGCCGGTAAGTCGGCTAAGTCACTCCGCGGCAAAGGCGATACGTCAACACGCACCGTCAACGCCGCGCACCCGGCCGGACCTTGCCCGCAAGGTCCGGCCGGATGTGTGTATGGTCACTTCGCGGTTCTCGGGCAACTCGCCTCGAACGTAACCCTTCAACCGATTCGCACACCGGTGAAACCTGCCGTGCGACGGCCGTACGCCCTTGACAGCGGGATGTTTCATTGCCGACACATCGGGCCGGGTCCGGCGGATTGTGTTGCTGCGGACGCCCGACACGCCATAGAGTCGCCAACCGTCGGCATGGTGCCACGCTGACCTGTCTAGAAGTTTCCTGGTCACCAAGGAGGTAAGACGACTTGTGAATGAGTCGACATTTACTCCCGGGGGTGGTCAACCAGGAATGCCTGCACGGGACCAGGGGCCCGCGGGCTTCGCGGCTGTCGGCTCCGTCGCTGTGCGCACCTTCGCAGCCCACCAGAGTCAGCAGGCGACTCACACAGCACACCAGAAGATGGATGGCCATCACGTGAACGCCATGGCCGGCGACGGAAGTGGCGCGCCCCACAACCACTTCGCCGACTACGACGAACTGCCCGAGGGGCACTTCTACGACCCCGACGCGGAGTACGAGCCCGATCCCGAGTACGCGGCCACTCTCGCGCCCGACGCGGCCAGACAGCGCCGGGAGCGCGTCGGCCCGACCGGGCGCCCGCTGCCGTACTTCCCGATCCCGGGCCCGCTGACCGACCACGGACCCGCGAAGATCATCGCGATGTGCAACCAGAAGGGCGGCGTCGGCAAGACCACGTCGACCATCAACCTGGGTGCCGCGCTCGCGGAGTACGGACGCCGTGTCCTGCTCGTGGACTTCGACCCGCAGGGCGCGCTGTCGGTCGGACTCGGCGTCAATCCGATGGAGCTCGACCTCACCGTCTACAACCTGCTCATGGAGCGGGGGATGGCGGCCGACGAGGTGCTGCTGAAGACGGCGGTCCCCAACATGGACCTGCTGCCCAGCAACATCGACCTGTCGGCGGCCGAGGTCCAGCTCGTCTCCGAGGTCGCCCGCGAGTCGACGCTGCAGCGCGCCCTGAAGCCGCTGCTGGACGACTACGACTTCATCGTCATCGACTGCCAGCCCTCGCTCGGCCTGCTCACGGTCAACGCCCTGACGGCCGCGCACAAGGTGATCGTGCCGCTGGAGTGCGAGTTCTTCGCGCTGCGCGGGGTGGCCCTGCTGACCGAGACCATCGAGAAGGTCCAGGAGCGGCTCAACCCCGACCTGGAGCTCGACGGCATCCTCGCCACGATGTACGACTCGCGCACGGTGCACAGCCGTGAGGTGCTCGCGCGTGTCGTCGAGGCGTTCGACGACCACGTCTACCACACGGTCATCGGGCGCACGGTCCGGTTCCCGGAGACCACGGTCGCCGGTGAGCCGATCACCACGTACGCCTCCAACTCCGTCGGTGCCGCCGCCTACCGCCAGCTCGCCAGGGAGGTGCTCGCCCGGTGTCACGCCGAGTGAGTCTGCCGGGGGCCGACGAACTCTTCCGTACGACAGGGGGGATGGGACTGCAGCCGTCCTCGCCCAGGCGTCCGGCCAACGGCGACGCCCGGGTGCCCGCTCCGGCGGGGGAGGGCGGCGCGGCGGCGGAGGACGTCCCGCAGTCGGTGCCCGCCCAGGGCGGCGACGGCGAGGGCGCGGAGCACGTCGCGGCGGACACGGACCGGTCCGAGGCCGCGGAGTCCCGCAGCCGCTCCGGTGCGGGACGCCGGACGGCGGCGCAGGAAGGTTCTGCCGCCGACGCCGCGGCCCCGCGCAAGCGCGGGCGGGCCGCCGCCCGCCGCCCCAGCGGCCGTGAGCGGCACGACGAGAAGATCACCGTGTACGTGTCGGCCGAGGAGCTCATGGACCTGGAGCACGCCCGGCTCGTGCTCCGCGGCGAGCACGGTCTGGCCGTCGACCGCGGACGCATCGTCCGCGAGGCGGTCGCAGTGGTCCTCGCCGACCTGGAGACCCGGGGAGACGCCAGCATCCTCGTACGACGGCTGCGCGGGCGGTAGCGGTAGCCTGCGAGGGCCATGACCTCGAACGCTTCCCCACCACCCCCCGGCGGCCCGGCCGGCCGGCGGCGCGCGTTGGGGAGGGGGCCGGGGGTCGTCCGGCCCGAGCCGCCGGACCCGGTCCGGCCCGAGGAGCCCGCCGAGCCGCACACCGCCCCGGAGCCCGCCGAGCAGGCGCCTGCCGAGCCGCGGGCGACACGCACGACGACCGACCCGGGCGGTGCGCCCGGAACTGCCCGGGCGGCCGCCGAGGCCGCCGAGGGGCCGGTGCCGGGCGCTGGGACGGGCGCAGCCGCCTCGGGTGCCGCCCCGGCGCCGGAGGCGGGAAGCCGGGCCGGGGACGACGCCGACGAGGACGGCAAGGTCTTCACGGTCCGGCTCGCGAACTTCGAGGGGCCCTTCGATCTGCTGCTCCAGCTGATCTCCAAGCACAAGCTGGACGTCACCGAGGTCGCGTTGTCGAAGGTGACCGACGAGTTCATGGCGTACATCCGGGCCATGGGACCGGACTGGGACCTGGACGAGACGACCGAGTTCCTGGTGGTCGCGGCCACCCTGCTCGATCTGAAGGCGGCCCGGCTGCTGCCCGCCGCCGAGGTGGAGGACGAGGCCGACCTGGCCCTGCTGGAGGCCCGGGACCTGCTCTTCGCGCGGCTGCTGCAGTACCGCGCGTACAAGCAGATCGCCGACATCTTCAGCGGCCGGCTGGAGGAGGAGGCCCGGCGCTACCCGCGCACCGTGGGCCTGGAGCCGCAGCACGCCGAGCTGCTGCCCGAGGTGGTCATCAGCGTCGGGGCGGAGGGCTTCGCCAGGCTCGCCGTGAAGGCGATGCAGCCGCGGCCCGAGCCGCGGGTCTACGTCGACCACATCCACGCCCCCCTGGTCAGCGTGCAGGAGCAGGCGCAGGTCGTCGTGGCGCGGCTCCGGGACCTCGGTGAGGCCAGCTTCCGGGTGCTGGTCGAGGACACCGACGACACGCTGACGGTCGTGGCCCGCTTCCTGGCCCTGCTGGAGCTGTACCGCGAGAAGGCCGTCGCACTGGAGCAGGAGGCCGCGCTGGGCGAACTGCTCGTGCGGTGGACCGGTGGCGACGGGGACGAGGCACCGGTCGTCACCGACGAGTTCGACCGGCCGCCCGAGCCGCCGAAGGAGGAGAAGAAGGCGTGAGCGAGCCGACCGCCGGTCTGCCGGCCGGAGAACGGAGCGTCGCCGACCTCGACCTCAAGCCCGCCCTGGAGGCGGTCCTCATGGTCGTGGACGAACCGGCGACCGAGGAACACCTGGCGAGGATCCTGGAGCGGCCGAGGCGCCGGATCGCGGACGCGCTGCGCGAGCTGGCCGACGAGTACAGCGCCCAGGGACGCGGCTTCGAGCTGCGCCAGGTCGCGGGCGGCTGGCGCTTCTTCACGCGGGCCGCCTACGCCCCGGCCGTCGAGCGCTTCGTGCTGGACGGCCAGCAGGCCCGGCTCACCCAGGCCGCCCTGGAGACCCTGGCGGTCGTCGCCTACCGCCAGCCGGTCAGCCGCAGCAGGGTCTCCGCCGTGCGCGGAGTGAACTGCGACGGCGTCATGCGCACCCTCCTGCAGCGCGGGCTGATCGAGGAGGCGGGCACGGAACCCGAAACAGGTGCGATCCTGTACAGGACGACGAACTACTTCCTGGAGCGGATGGGCCTGCGCGGTCTGGACGAGCTCCCGGAGCTCGCGCCCTTCCTCCCGGAGGCGGAGGCGATCGAGGCCGAGACCCAGGAGGGCGTACCGTCGTTCGACCCGGACGCGCCCGACGACGGCGCGCCGGGCCGCCCGGTGAGCCCGGGGACCGACGACGAAGACGACCAGACGGAACTTTGATGCGAAGCAGCAGCGGCAGGAACAGCAGCGGAAACAACGGCGGGAGCCGTGGTGGCAACAGCGGCGGCCGCGGCGGGAGTGGTGGTGGTCGCGGCAACTTCCGCGGCGCCGGCAACAACCGCGACGACAAGCAGGGCAGCGGCCGTCCGAAGAAGCCGCGCCCGGAGGAGCGGCGCTACGACGTGGGTCCCGGGGCGACCAAGGACGGCCCGAAGGCCGGACGCGGCGGCGCGGCCCGCGGCGGTGCCAAGGGCGGACCGAAGCAGCCCCAGCGGCAGGGCCGCTCGGCCCCGGCCCGCCCCCGTGAGTACGAGGCGCAGATCGAGGAGCGCAACCGCGACCGGTACGCCGGGAAGAAGGAGGTCAAGCTCCCCAAGACCTTCCCCGGCGCCGAGCAGGAGGGCGAGCGGCTGCAGAAGGTCCTCGCCCGGGCCGGCTTCGGCTCCCGGCGTGCCTGCGAGGAGCTGATCGAGCAGGCCCGCGTCGAGGTCAACGGCGAGATCGTCCTGGAGCAGGGCAAGCGGGTCGACCCGGAGAAGGACGAGATCAAGGTCGACGGCCTGACCGTCGCCACGCAGCGCTACCAGTTCTTCTCGCTGAACAAGCCCGCCGGTGTCGTGTCCACCATGGAGGACCCGGAGGGCCGGCAGTGCCTCGGTGACTACGTCACCAACCGCGAGACCCGGCTCTTCCACGTGGGGCGGCTCGACACCGAGACCGAGGGCGTCATCCTGCTCACCAACCACGGCGAGCTGGCGCACCGGCTGACCCACCCGAAGTACGGCGTGAAGAAGACCTACCTCGCGCACATCGTCGGCCCCATCCCGCGCGACCTGGGCAAGCAGCTCAAGGACGGCATCCAGCTGGAGGACGGCTACGCCCGCGCCGACCACTTCCGCGTGGTGGAGCAGACCGGCAAGAACTACCTGGTCGAGGTGACGCTGCACGAGGGCCGCAAGCACATCGTGCGCCGCATGCTCGCGGAGGCCGGCTTCCCGGTCGACAAGCTGGTGCGGGTCGCCTTCGGGCCGATCACCCTGGGCGACCAGAAGTCGGGCTGGCTGCGGCGCCTGTCCAACACCGAGGTCGGCATGCTGATGCAGGAAGTCGACCTGTAGACCTTGTGAGCGACCCGCACCCCCTTTTATAGTCGAGCTGACTATAAAAGGGGGTGCGGGTCTTGGACGGCTACGACAAGTACGCCCACGAACCGTTCGCCGTCACCGCGGACCTCGCCGTGTTCACCCTGCGCGACGGCGCGCTCCACGTGCTCCTCGTCGAGCGCGGGCAGGAGCCGTACGCGGGGCGGTGGGCGCTGCCCGGCGGGTTCGTGCAGCCGGACGAGTCGGCGGAGACGGCCGCACGGCGGGAACTCGCCGAGGAGACCGGCCTGTCCGACGTCTCCGGGCTGCACCTGGAGCAGGTGCGCACCTACAGCGAGCCCGGCCGCGACCCGCGGATGCGGGTCGTCTCCGTGGCGTTCGCCGCGCTGCTGCCCGACGCCCCCGAGGCGCAGGGCGGCAGCGACGCCGCCCAGGCGCGCTGGGTGCCGTACGGCGGGGCCGGGCCGCTCGCCTTCGACCACGACCGCATCCTGGCCGACGCCCACGACCGGGTGGGCGCCAAACTCGAGTACACCTGCCTGGCGACCGCCTTCTGCCCGCCCGAGTTCACCCTGGGCGAGCTCCAACAGGTCTACGAGGCCGTCTGGGGCACCGGAGTCGACCGGCCCAACTTCCGGCGCAAGGTGCTGGCCACCCCCGGCTTCGTCGAACCCGTGCCCGGGGCCGCCCGGCTCACCGGCGGCCGGGGGAAACCCGCCGCGCTGTACCGCGCCGGCACCGCCGCCGCACTCCACCCGCCTCTCCTCCGGCCGAAACGGGAAGGACGCCCCGCATGACCACCCTCGTCCACAAGCAGGCCGCCACCGGAGCGCTGACAGGACTCGCCCTAGGGGACGCGCTCGGATTCCCGACGGAGTTCCAGGACGTGCCAGCGATCCTCGCCCGGTACGGTCCCTGGCGGCAGCTGGAGCTCCCCAGGCCGGCGGTCGTCACCGACGACACGCAGATGACGCTCGCGCTCGGGCGGGGCCTGCGCACCGCCATGGACCGGGGCGTGCTCGAACCCGCGGGCATGGCCGAGGCCGTGCGCCGGGAGTTCATCGCCTGGAACCGCTCCCCGGAGAACAACCGCGCCCCCGGCACCACCTGCCTGCGGGCCTGCGCCCTGCTGGAACGCACGGACCGCCCCTGGCAGGACGCCAGCCAGATCCACTCCAAGGGCTGCGGCGCCAACATGCGGGTGGCACCCCTGGGGCTGATCGCCGGCCTGAGCGAGGAGCAGCGCGCGGGAGCGGCCCAGTTGCAGGCGGCCCTCACCCACGGGCACCCCACCGCCCTGGCCGCCTCCGACCTCACCGCGCACGCCGTCCGCCTCCTCGCCCGGGGCGCCGAACCCACCGGCCTGGTCGGGCTGCTGCGCTCGTACGCCCTGGAGAACCGCAGCCGCTACCACGAGCGCTGGCTCGGCGACCTGTGGCGGCGCGCCGGGGACCCGGGCCCGGAGCAGTACATCGCGCGGGGCTGGGACGAGTGCCTGGCGATCCTCGACCGGCTCCAGCACGCCGTGCGCACCGTCTCGCCGGAGACCGACCCGTGCCTGGCCACCGGTGAGGGCTGGATCGCGGAGGAGGCCCTGGCGACCGGGCTGCTGTGCTTCCTGCTGTTCGTCGACGAGCCCGTGACGGCCCTGCGCCGCGCCGCCTGCACCGCGGGCGACTCGGACTCACTGGCCTGCCTGGCCGGCGCCTTCGCCGGTGCGTACCGGGGCGCGGAGGCCTGGCCGGCCGAGTGGGCCGACCGGATCGAGTACCGCGGCGACCTCGTCGCGCTCGGCGCCCTCTGGGACGCGTGAGCCGTGACCGGCACCCCTGACCTCACCGGCGCCTCCGCACTCACCGGCGCCGCAGCTCTCACCGACGCCACCGATCTCGCGCGCTTCGACCTGGCGCCCGTGGTGGCCGGGCAGCCCGACCCGGTGCTGTTCGCGACCGTCTCCGGCGCCCACCTCTACGGCTTCCCGTCGCGCGACTCGGACGTGGACCTGCGCGGGGTGCACCTGCTGCCGGCCGCCGACCTGGTCGGCCTGCGCGAGCCCGAGGAGACCCGCTCGCGGATGTGGGACCGCGACGGGATCGAGATGGACCTCGTCACGCACGACCTGCGCAAGTTCGTCCGCCTGATGCTGCGCCGCAACGGCTACGTGCTGGAGCAGCTGCTGTCCCCGATCGTCGTGCACACCACCGACGCGCACCGGGAACTGGCCGCGCTCGCCCCCGGCGTCCTCACCGGCAACCACGCCCACCACTACCGGGGGTTCGCGAACACTTAGTGGCGGCTGTTCAGCAGGTCCGGCGAGCTCAAGCCGCTGCTCTACACGTTCCGCGTCCTGCTCACCGGCATCCACCTGATGCGCAGCGGCGAGGTGCAGGCGCACCTGCCGACCCTGATCGGCGAGGTCGACGCGCCCGCCTACCTGCCGGAGCTCGTCGCGGCGAAGGCCGAGCGCGAACACGGCCCGGCCGGGATCGCCCTCGCGCGGGTGCGGGAGGACGTCGAGCGGCTGCACGAGCATCTGGACCGGGCGCAGCAGGACACGGCCCTGCCGCCGGCCCCCACCGCCACCGACGCCCTGCACGACCTCGTCGTACGGGTCCGGCTGCAGGGCTGAGGGGCGGCGGGCCAGGGGGCTCGGCCCGCACATCCCCGGAAGCGAACGCGGGCCCACGGCGATCAGGCCAGGCGGATCGCGTTCCCCTGGACCGTGATCCGCTCCGCGGGCAGCGGCTCCGTCGCCGGGCCGTCGACCACGGAGCCGTCGGAGACGCGGAAGCGGCTGCCGTGGCAGGGGCAGTCGATCGTGCCGTCGGCGACGGAGTTCACCAGGCAGCGCTGGTGCGTGCAGATCGCCGAGAAGGCCCTGAACTCGCCCGCCTCGGGCTGGGTCACGACCACCTTCCGGTCCGCGAAGACCTTGCCGCCGCCGACCGGGATCTCGCTCGTGGCCGCCAGCCGCCCGCCCGCCCGAGCGGACTCCGCGCCCGCGGAGGACTCGCTCGACGAGGAGCCGTCACCGCCCCCGCCGCAGGCCGCGGCGAACACCGCGGCGCCCGTCGCCCCCGTCGCCAGAAGAACCGTGCGGCGCGTGGTCTCGTGGGTCATGTCGTCACTCCGTATGCCGAAAAGCCAGAAGTACAGAAGGCGGAAAAGCCTGGAAAGGCGGAAAAAGGCGTATGCCGTCCATCGCCTCGAAAATACCCAAGGGGCGGCCGTCCCGGCGTCTCACCGGGCGGGCGCCGCGCACCCGGTCGGCGCGGGCTGACTAGGCTGGCCGGACGTAGAGCGACACGCACGTCAGCAAGGAGCATCGCCGTGGCGGTACGAGCGGTCCGGGGCGCCGTCCAACTCGAGCGGGACGAGGCCGGGCACATGGACGAGCAGGTCGGAGCCCTGCTCACGGCCATCCTGGAGCGCAACGACCTCAGCGCCGACGACCTGATCAGCATCTGGTTCACGGCCACGCCCGACCTGCGCAGCGACTTCCCCGCGGCGGCCGCCCGCAAGCTGGGCATCGTCGACGTCCCGCTGATCTGCGCCCAGGAACTCGACGTCGAGGGCGCCATGCCCCGGGTCGTCCGGGTGCTCGCCCACATCGAGTCCGACCGGCCCCGCTCCGCCCTCGCCCACGTCTACCTCGGCGCCGCGGCCGCCCTGCGCAAGGACATCGCCCAGTGAGAACCGCACTCGTCATCGGAGCCGGCCTCATCGGCACCTCGGCCGCCCTCGCCCTGTCCCAGCGGGGCGTCGCCGTGCACCTCGCCGACCACGACCCCGAGCAGGCCCGTACGGCGGCCGCGCTCGGCGCCGGCACGGACGAGGCCCCGGACGGGCCCGTCGACCTCGTCATCGTCGCCGCGCCCCCCGCCCACGTGGCCGACGTCCTCACGGACGCCATGCGCCGGGGCGCCGGACGCGGCTACCTCGACGTGGCCAGCGTCAAGGGCGGGCCGCGCCGCGAACTGGAGGCGCGCGGTCTCGACCTGTCGGCGTACATCGGCACGCACCCCATGTCGGGCCGGGAGAAGTCCGGCCCGCTCGCCGCGACCGGCGACCTCTTCGAGGGCCGCCCCTGGGTGCTGACACCGACCCGGGACACCGACACCGAGGTGCTCAACCTCGCCCTGGAGCTGGTCTCGCACTGCCGGGCCGTGCCGGTCGTCATGGACGCCGACGCCCACGACCGTGCCGTCGCCCTCGTCTCCCACATGCCGCACCTGGTCTCCAGCCTGGTCGCCGCGCGCCTGGAGCACGCAGAGGAGTCCGCGGTGCGGCTGTGCGGCCAGGGCATCCGGGACGTGACGCGCATCGCGGCCTCCGACCCCGGGATGTGGATCGACATCCTCTCCGCGAACCCCGCACCGGTCGCCGACCTGCTCACGGACGTCGCCGAGGACCTGGCGGAGACCGTGCGCTCCCTGCGCGCCCTGCAGTCCTCCGACGAGGACAAGCGGCGTGCGGGCGCCGGCGGGATCGAGGACGTGCTGCGCCGGGGCAACGCCGGGCAGGTCCGCGTCCCCGGCAAGCACGGGTCCGCCCCGCGGGTCTACGAGGTCGTGGCCGTGCTGATCGACGACCAGCCGGGACAGCTGGCGCGGATCTTCGCCGACGCGGGGCAGGCCGGCGTCAACATCGAGGACGTGCGGATCGAGCACGCGACCGGGCAGCAGGCCGGTCTGGTGCAGCTGATGGTGGAGCCGAAGGCGGCCCCGGTGCTCAGCACCGCGCTGCGCGAGCGGGGCTGGGCCCTGCGGCAGTAGTGGGATGCGGCCCGCCGGGGCGCTCCCGGCTTTCCGGGGGGCCGGGGGGCCCGGAGCCCGCCGTCGAGGTGGTGCGGCCGGACGAGTGACTCGTACCCAGTAACCTTGTGCGGGGCAGTCGCGCCCTCACCCCGCAGGCCCGGTTCAGGAAGGTCCCCACAGTGGAAAGCGCCACGCCAGTGATTGTCGCCATCGACGGCCCGTCGGGCACGGGCAAGTCGAGCACCTCCAAGGCCGTGGCGGCCCAGCTCGGACTGAGCTACCTCGACACCGGCGCCCAGTACCGGGCGATCACCTGGTGGATGGTGAACAACGGCATCGACATCGACGACGCCGGAGCCGTCGCGGCCGCGGCCGGCAAGCCCGAGATCGTCTCCGGCACCGACCCGAAGGGGCCGACCATCACGGTGGACGGCGTCGACGTGGCCGCACCGATCCGCACCCAGGAGGTCACCTCCAAGGTCAGCGCGGTCAGCGCGGTGCCCGAGGTGCGGGCCCGGATCACCGAGCTGCAGCGCTCCATCGCGGCCTCCGCGCCGGGCGGCATCGTCGTCGAGGGCCGCGACATCGGCACGACCGTCCTCCCGGACGCCGACCTGAAGATCTTCCTCACCGCCTCCGCGGAGGCGCGCGCCGCCCGCCGCAGCGGTGAGCTCAAGGGCGCCGACGTGAACTCCACCCGCGAGGCCCTGATCAAGCGGGACGCCGCCGACTCCAGCCGCAAGACCTCGCCGCTCGCCAAGGCGGACGACGCCGTCGAGGTGGACACCACCGAGCTCACGCTCGACCAGGTCATCGAGTGCGTCGTCACCCTGGTCGAGGAGAAGCGGGCCGGGAAGTGACCGAGCTGCCTTCGGCACGCGGCGCGGAGGTCGGGCGGCGCATCGGCGTCGGCCTGATGTACGGGCTGTGGCGGCCGCGCGTGCTCGGCGCCTGGCGGGTGCCCACGCAGGGCCCGGTGATCCTCGCGGTCAACCACGCGCACAACATCGACGGCCCGATGGTCATGGGCGTGGCACCCCGGCCGACGCACTTCCTGATCAAGAAGGAGGCGTTCGTCGGCCCGCTGGACCCCTTCCTGCTCGGCATCGGGCAGGTCAAGGTCGACCGCGACACCCCCGACCGCACGGCGATCACCCAGGCGCTCGGCGTGCTCGACGAGGGCGGCGTGCTCGGCATCTTCCCGGAGGGCACCCGCGGCGAGGGAGACTTCGCCTCGCTGCGCGCGGGGCTCGCGTACTTCGCGGTGCGCAGCGGGGCCCCGGTCGTGCCGGTGGCCGTCCTGGGAAGTTCCGGGCGCCCCGGACGGTTGATAAAGGCGCTGCCCCCGCTGCGCTCGCGCGTGGACGTCGTCTTCGGCGAGCCCTTCCAGGCGGGCGACGGCAGCGGCCGCCGTACGCGCAAGGCGCTGGACGAGGCCACCGGGCGCATCCAGAAGCAGCTGGCCGCCCACCTGGAAAACGCCAGGCGCCTGACCGGGCGCTAGGCGACACTGAGTAGTGGATCAGCCGCACCGACCGCGGACGCTCCACCGACCACCACGATGAACGACGAGGTACGGACTTCATGAACGACCACAGCCAGCCCGACGGCTCGGACGCGTACGAGGGCGCGCACGAGCACGAGCACGGGGCGCTCGGCGACGCCGAGTTCGCGGAGTTCATGGAGCTCGCCGCGGAGGAGGGCTTCGACCTCGAGGACGTCGAGGGCGCCCTGGAGGAGGCGGGCCACGGCCCGCTGCCCGTCCTCGCCGTCGTCGGCCGCCCCAATGTCGGCAAGTCGACCCTCGTCAACCGGATCATCGGGCGCCGCGAGGCCGTCGTCGAGGACAAGCCCGGCGTCACCCGCGACCGCGTGACCTACGAGGCCGAGTGGGCGGGCCGCCGCTTCAAGGTCGTCGACACCGGCGGCTGGGAGCAGGACGTCCTCGGCATCGACGCCTCCGTCGCCGCCCAGGCCGAGTACGCCATCGAGGCCGCCGACGCGGTCGTCTTCGTCGTCGACGCCAAGGTCGGCGCCACGGACACCGACGAGGCCGTCGTGCGGCTGCTGCGCAAGGCCGGCAAGCCGGTCGTGCTGTGCGCCAACAAGGTCGACGGTCCGAGCGGCGAGGCCGACGCGGCGTACCTGTGGTCGCTGGGCCTCGGGGAGCCGTACCCGGTCTCCGCGCTGCACGGCCGGGGCACCGGCGACATGCTCGACCAGGTCCTGGAGGTCCTGCCGGAGGCGCCGCGCGAGTCGTTCGGCGGGGGCGGCGTCGGTGGCCCGCGCCGCATCGCCCTGATCGGCCGCCCCAACGTCGGCAAGTCCTCCCTGCTGAACAAGGTGGCGGGCGAGGAGCGCGTCGTCGTCAACGAGCTGGCCGGCACCACCCGCGACCCGGTCGACGAGCTGATCGAACTCGGCGGCGTGACCTGGAAGTTCGTCGACACGGCGGGCATCCGCAAGCGGGTGCACCTCCAGCAGGGCGCCGACTACTACGCCTCGCTGCGCACGGCCGCCGCCGTGGAGAAGGCCGAGGTCGCGGTCATCCTCATCGACGCCTCCGAGTCCATCTCGGTGCAGGACCAGCGGATCGTCACGATGGCCGTCGAGGCGGGCCGCGCGGTCGTCCTGGCGTTCAACAAGTGGGACACCCTCGACGAGGAGCGCCGCTACTACCTGGAGCGGGAGATCGAGACCGAGCTCGGCCAGGTGGCGTGGGCGCCGCGGGTGAACGTCTCGGCCCGCACCGGCCGGCACATGGAGAAGCTGGTCCCGGCGATCGAGACGGCCCTGGCCGGCTGGGAGACCCGGGTCCCGACGGGCCGGCTCAACGCCTTCCTGGGCGAACTGGTCGCCGCCCATCCGCACCCGGTGCGGGGCGGCAAGCAGCCGCGCATCCTCTTCGGCACCCAGGCCGGCACCAAGCCGCCGCGCTTCGTGCTGTTCGCCTCCGGGTTCATCGAGGCGGGCTACCGCCGCTTCATCGAGCGCCGGCTGCGCGAGGAGTTCGGCTTCGAGGGCACGCCGATCCACATCTCCGTGCGGGTGCGCGAGAAGCGCAGCCGGAAGAAGTAGCACGGACGCAAGCGTGAGGGGCGGCCCCCGGGTGGGGACCGCCCCTCACGCTTGCGTGCCCGCTCAGCCGTGTCCGCGCCGGCCCGGCGGGAGCGCGGCCGGCACATGGTGCATCTGCGTGCCGTGCGGCCCGACGGACCCGACCCGCTGCCACTGCGGCTGCTGCTGCCCGGCGGCGTGGCGGGCGCTCTGGGCACCCGCGCTGTACGCGCTGTACGAACTGCTGTAGCCGCTGCCGTACGAGCCGGTCGTACTGTGCGGGATGTTCCCGAAGGCGGTGAAGCCCAGCCTCTCCTCGCCACTGCGGTCACCGGGCAGTGCGCGGAAGGACTTGACGTACTCGGCGTAGAGCGCGTCGTAGATCGGCGTGGCCGATGGGCCGCCCTGGGCGTCCTGCGCCGATCGCGCGGAGGGGATCGGCGAGAAGGACTGGCGGCGGGGAACGTCGTATGCGTGCACGTATGTCCAAACGACCTCGTGGGTCAAGGGATGCGGCCGCGTCACGGCTTTCGCGAGGGCCGCGGTCCGCGCGGGTGACGCGGCGCTCAGGTGCCGGCCAGCGGCAGGGCGGCGGCGACCAGCTTGCCGTTCGCCGCCGCCTTGTCCAAGGCGTCGCGCAGCAGGTCCTCGCGCGGCTGGCGGCCGATCGACCCGACGGGCGCGGCGAACATCAGCACCTGCTGGTGCTTGTTGGCGGCCGCGCGCCAGGCGTCGGTGACCTGGAGCGGCTGGTGCGCCTGCCACCAGGCCACGGGCTGGCCGCCGTTGGTCCCCGGCTGGAGCACCGCGTGCAGCTGGCCCACCGCGAGCAGCACGGACCAGCCGTGCAGCACCGGCGGCACGGCCGACAGCTCCGTCAGCGGCATGAAGCCCTGCTCGATGAGCAGCGGCAGGAAGTCGTCGCCGCCGCCGATCGAGCCGGGGCGGGCGATGGGCGAGGTCGGCTCCACCACCAGGGCCGGGTGCAGCTCGCCGGCGATCAGGACCAGTCCGCTGGTCACCCCCAGCACCGCCTGCTCGGGCACCGCCTTGTCGGGTTCCGGGCCCGCGGCGCTGCCGGTGTCGCCGGTGATGGACTTCACCGCGCCCCGGAGCTGCTCCTCGGTGACCTGGACGACCTGGGAGGGCAGACAGCCGGCGTGGGCGAAGGCGAGGACGGCGGTCTCGTCCCCGATGAACAGGACGGTGCTGGTGCGCTCCTGCTCGGAGTCGCCCGGAGTGCGGCAGGACGTGCAGTCGTAACTGCCGGGGGCGGTCTCGCCGGCGAGCAGGCGGTCGGCTTCTTCGTCGCCGATCTCGGCGCGTACCTCGTCGCTGACGTCGAGCATGCGCGGCACGGGGGGCTCCCTCGGGGATGCGGTGCGTGGCGAGGCCGGGTGGCTCCCGGCCCGTGGTCCGGGTGGGCCCCGGCTCATGCAGAGACAACGGGCGATCCGTGGCGGGAGTAACGCCCCGGGGCGAACGTAATCGAACCAACCGGCGCGCGGTGTCCCGTCCGGCGCGCAGCGACCCGCGCACCGTCAACTCGTCGTCCCGCGGACGGTGTTGAGGGTGGACAGGGCGTCACCCGGCCTTGACCGGCTGGGTCGACAAATCAGGAAATCCGCGAATGAAGTGGATGGCTGAAAATGGCCGTTACCCAAGGTCCGTGCACAACCGGCTCGCCGCAGCGGGATGCCTGCCCGATCCGTCAGCGGGGGAGTTCCCCCGCCTCGCCCGCGAACACCACCGCCCCGCGCCGCAGTTCACAGACGAAGGCGGGCCGCCCGCGCAGGGCGGTCGGCAGCCGCTGCTCGGCGATCACCACGCACGCGTCCAGCCCGCTCAGCAGCTCGTACGTCCGGGCCGCGACCGGCGGGGACATGCCCTGGACGGGCTCGTCCACCAGCACCACCCGCGCGCGTGCCAGCAGTACCCGGGACAGGGCGAGCATCCGCTGCTCCCCGCCGGAGAGCGTGCCGGCCCGCCGCTCCAGCAGGGGACGCAGCTGCGGGTAGGCCTCCAGGGCCGGGGCGTGGCGGGAGGAGACCAGGTCGAGGTTCTCCCGCACGGTCAGCGAGCCGAACACCGCCCGCCGCTCCGGCACCAGGCACAGGCCCCGCCGGGCCCGCTCGTACGCCGGGACGCCGGTGACGTCCGCGCCGTCCCAGACGACCGCGCCCCCCGACAGGGCGACGGTGCCGGCCAGGGCGCGCAGGACGGTGGTGCGGCCGGAGCCGTTGCGGCCCAGCAGCACGGTCAGGCCGGGGCCCGGGGCGGCGAGCGTGACGCCGTGCAGGGCCTCCAGCGGGCCGTAGCGCACGCGCGCCTGGCGCAGGGCGACGGTGGTCACGGGCCCGCCCCCGTCCCCGGGCCGTCCAGGACGCGCCCCGGCGGGCCCGAGGCGACGATCCGCCCGGCGTCCATCACGTGCACGACGTCGGCGAGGTCCGCGACCAGGTCGAGATCGTGCTCGACGACCAGCAGAGCCGTCCCGTCGGCGGCCAGGGCCTTCAGGACCCCGGCCAGCGCGGTCACCTCGGCGGTGTCCAGGCCGGCGGCGGGCTCGTCGAGCAGCAGCACGCGCGGGGCGCCCGCCAGGGCCCGGGCCAGTTCGACGCGGCGCAGCGTGCCGGTGGGCAGCCCGGCGGCGGGCAGGGCGCGCAGCGGTCCGTCCAGGCCCAGCAGCCGCAGGGACCGCTCCACGGCACCCGGATCGCCCGGCCGGCACTGCTCGGCGCCGACCCGGACGTTGCCGGCCACGGTCAGCGAGGGGAAGACGGCCAGCCGCTGGAAGGTGCGGGCGACACCGAGCCGGGTGCGGGCCTGGGCGGACAGCGCGGTGATGTCGCGCCCGTCGAACCGCACGGTGCCGCGCACGGGCCGCAGCGTCCCGGCCAGGCAGTGGAACAGGGTGCTCTTCCCGGCCCCGTTCGGCCCCACCACCGCGGTGATCCGCCCGGGGGAGAGGTCCAGGTCGACCCCGTCGAGGGCGGTGAACCCGCCGTAGCGGGCGTGGAGGCGGCGGGCGGCGAGGAGGGGACCGGCGGGACCGGCCCCGGCGCGGGAGACCCGACCGGCCGGGCCGGGGCGGACCGCCCGGGTCAGGGAGCCGGAGCGGCTCGCCCGGCCCGGGTCCGCCGACCCGGCCCCACCCGCACTCGCCGCCGTGGCACCCACCGGCACCGGCGCCGGCCCGGACCCGGGGGTGCGGGGAGCCGCGGCGCGCAGCCGGTCGCGCACCCGGACGCCCGCCGCCGTCAGCGCCGCCGTCCGCCGAGGGCGCAGCCCGAGCCGGACCGCGCGCACGGCCTCCGGGGCTCCGCCCGGGAAGCGGCCCACGAGGATCGCGAGCACGCCGATCAGCGCCGCCGCCACGCCGCCGCGCGCACCCGCGTCCAGGCCGACCAGGAGGGCGGCCGCGGCGAGCGCGCCCAGCGTGCTGTCGGCGCCCATGACCACCACCGCGGCGAACCACAGCAGACCGCGCACCGGATCGTAGGCGGCGGCGTCGAAGGCCCGCAGGCCCATGCCGAGCATGCCGCCGCCCAGCGCGGCCAGCGCGGCGCCCGCGACGAACGCCAGCAGTTTCAGCCCCGGCACGCGGACGCCCGCCGCCCGCGCGCCCGCCTCGTGGTCCCGCAGGGCCGCCAGGGCGCGGCCGGTCCGCCCCCGGCGCAGCAGGTGCGTCGCGGCCAGGGCCGCGGCCAGGACCACCAGCTCCAGCGCGTAGTAGGCCCGGTCCCCGTCGAAGCCCGCCGGGCGGCCGAGCGTGAGACCCGCCGTGGCGTACGGCTGGGTGAAGACGAAGCGGCTCACGCCGACGCCGACCGCGAACGTCGCCAGCGCCAGGGCCAGGCCCCGGCGGCGGATGGCCGGCCACCCCGTCAGCAGCCCGAGCGGGGCCACCAGCACGACCGCCACCGCGAGGGCCGCCGCCTCCGGCAGGCGCGGCAGCCCCGGGAAGCGGCCCGCCGCCAGCAGCGCCGTGAACAGGGCACCCAGACCCGCGTACGCCGCCTGCCCCAGGGAGATCTGGCCGCCGCGCCCGGTGACCACCACCAGGGACAGCAGGATCACGGCCAGCGCCGGTACCTGGACCGCTGTGTGCAGGTCCCGGCCCGCCAGACCCAGCGGCAGCAGGAACAGCACCAGCGCCACGGCCCAGGCCCCCGGCGGGGCCGGGACCCGGGGAGCGGCCGGGCGCGGCAGCGCGTCCCCCGCCCCGACGCCCGGCAGGACGAGCGCCGCGACCAGCAGCGCGACGACGAACAGGTTCGTGCCGGCCGCCTGCAGCAGGGGCTCCCCCCAGCCCGACGGGTGCAGCCGCGTCAGCTGGCTCTGCGCCACCCCGACGGCCAGGGCCACCGCCACGGCGACGGCCGTGCTGCGCATCCGCGCGGCCACCGCGACCGCCACGACCTCCATCACCAGCAGTGACAGCCCGTACGGGTCGAGCCGCACGTAGGGCGCCAGCAGCACCCCCGTCAGCCCCGCCGTGAACGCGCCGAACGCCCAGCCCGCCGCCGCCACCCGGTCGGCGTCGACACCGCTCAGCTCGGCCAGCCGCCGGTCGTCGACCACGGCCCGCAGCTCCCGCCCGAACCGCGTCCGGCGGACCACCACGGCCACGGCGGCGGCCAGCACCAGCACCACCGCCAGCTGCCCCCACGGCTCGTCCGGCACCAGCACCGGCGCGTCGTCCCGCGCTCCCTGCCCCCACAGCAGCGCCGCCCCGCCGACGAGCAGCACGAACACCCCCAGGGACGCCACCAGGGTCTGCGCCGGGTCCGACCCGAGCACCGCCAGGGGCCGGAAGACGAACCGCTCCAGCACCACCCCCAGCCCCGGCGCCAGCACCAGCAGCGTCACCACCGCCCCCAGCCACAGCGGCCACCCCCACCCGACCACGCACTGCCGCAGCGCGTACGCGCACACCATCGCGATCGCCCCGTGCGCGAAGTTCAGCACCCCGGTCGCGCGGTAGGTCACGATCAGGCCGATCCCGGTCAGCGCCGCCGCGGCCCCCACGGACAGGCCCGCGAGGGTGAGGTCGTACGTCAGCGAGGACATCAGCCGGCTTCTTCGGCCGGTTCGCAGACGGGGCAGGGGCGCAGCCCACCCCTCGCCGCCGGCCCGGCGTCCACCGGGACCGCCCCGTCCTTCCCCGCGACCAGCGGGCAGTCCGACCGGTGGTACAGCGTGCCGCCCGGCACCGTGAGCAGCCGGCCGCTGACCGCGAGCGGCGCGGAGGCGACCCCCTCCGGGTCGCCGGCGCCGCCGGGATCGGGTTCGACCAGCAGGCCGTACAGCTCCTCCACGCGCGCGGCGGCGGCCGCATCCCTGCCGCGGGCCAGCAGCACCGCCCCGGCGACGATCAGCGCGGCACCGGGAATCGTGCAGGACGCGAGGTAGGGCAGCTGCCGTTCGGCCCAGCGCTCGCCGGAGACGCCGTACCAGCCGGCCACGCACAGCACCGCGCCGGCGGCGAGCGCGGCCCAGCCGCCCCACAGGACGGGATGAAGGGTGCGCCATCGGCTCGTCCGCATCACTTGGATCACCGGCTCCCACACGTCGTTCCTGACCGGGGCACGTGCCTGGCTGCCTGTTCGAGTCCGCCGATTCGCTTGCACTATGCCCTGTGGAAGCCGACCCTGAAAGCACCGGGCGCCCACGGCCCGGACCGACACCCGGTGGTGAGCCAGATGGTTCTCGGCAGCGACCTCAGGAGGGGGAACGCGACGAAGGGCCCGCGCACCGCGGGACGCGGCACGGCGGTGGCCGCCGCCCTGGTCCTGGCCCTGGCACCGGCCCTGGCGGCCTGCAGCGACGACAGCGGCGGCGGTGGCGGGAGCACCCCGCCCACGCCGACCGCCGAGCGGACCACGAGCGCGCCGGCCAGCGCCCCCGCCGACCGCGCGGCGGCCGAGGCGGAGATCAGGCAGAACTGGCAGACGTTCTTCGACCCGCAGACCTCGACCGAGGACAAGCAGGCCGTCCTGGAGAACGGCGACCGGCTGGGCCCGGTCCTGCGGGCCTTCAGCGGCGACGAACGCGGCGGGCAGGTCCAGGCGCAGGTCGACAAGGTCGAGTTCACCTCCGCGACGGCGGCGGACATCACGTACACGCTCACCCTCAAGGGCGCCACCGTCCTCCCGGACGCCTCCGGGAGCGCCGTCGAGCAGGACGGCACCTGGAAGGTGTCCGCCAAGACGCTGTGCGCGCTGGTGCAACTGAGCGGCAATGCGTCGCCGGTACCGGGCTGCTGAGGCGCTCGCCGCGGTGCTGCTGCTCGCCCTGAGCGCGGCCTGCGGCAGCCGGCTCCCGGAGAGCGACTTCACGCGCGAGGACCGCAGCCCCGCCCCGCGCGAGACGGCGCCCCTGCGGGTCGGCATCATCACCAGCGCCACCAGCCCGGTCGGCGGCGACGCCTTCACCGGCCCGCGCGACGGTGCCAAGGCCTTTTTCGACCGGCTCGACGCGCGCGGCGGCATCGACGGCCGGCGGGTCGAGGTGCGCCTGTGCGACGACGGCGGCAGCGGCGTCGGCAACAACGAGTGCGTGCACAAGCTCGTCGACGAGGACCGGGTCGTGGCCCTGGTCGCCACCACCGCTCTCGACTACGCGGGAGCCCCCCGCGTCTCGGCCGCGCGCGTGCCCGACATCGGCGGCCAGCCCATCGGCAGCGCCTACGACACCTACCCGCACCTCTACGGCATCTACGGCAGCCTCGCCCCCCGCGACGGCACCACCGGCTGGGACGGCGAGCTGTACGGCGGGACCGAGGTCTACCGCTACTTCCGGCGCGAGCACGGCGCCCGCACCGCCGCCGTCGTCTCCTACAACCAGTCCGCCTCGGCCGCCTACGCCCGGCTCGTCGAACGCGGTCTGCGGGCCGAGGGCTACCGGGTCGTCACCGAACAGGTCGACTTCGCCCTGCCCAACTTCCGCGCCGTGGCGGCCGATCTGAAGGACCAGGGCGCCGACCTGGTCTTCGACGCCCTGGACGGGCACGGCAACGCCCGGTTGTGCCGCGCGCTGGACCAGGAGGGCGTCCGGCTCACCGCCAAGGTCACCAACGTGCAGAACTGGACCTCCGCCGTCGCCGACGACCACCGGGACGCCCCGCACTGCCGCAACGCCCTGTGGGCGACCGGCGCCAGCCGCAACTTCCAGGACACCGGCCACCCGGCGGTACGGGAGTTCCGCGAGGCGACCCGCGGCCTGCGGACGCACTCCCAGTGGCAGCTGGAGGGATGGGCGGCCGCCCGCTGGTTCACCGACGCGGCGCGCTCCTGCGCGCAGGAGGGCATCACGCGCGCGTGCGTCGACCGCTTCATGGACCGCAGCCGGGGCTACACCGCGGGCGGACTGCTGCTCCCCGTCGAGTTCGCCCGCTCCGCCGAACCGCCCGCGACCCGGCGCACCTGCCTGTCCGTGGCCCGCTGGCAGGACGGCGAGGGCTGGGTGAGCCAGGGCGACATGGACCGCACCTGCTTCACCGTCCCCCAACTGGCCTACCGCCCTTGAGGACAGTGGTTGTCCGCGAGGGCTGGCAGACTCGGCCCCATGCTGGAGACCTCGGCCCGCCTGCTGCGTCTGCTGTCCCTGCTCCAGGCCCACCGCGAGTGGCCCGGCCCGGAGCTGGCCGGGCGGCTCGGCGTCAGCGCCCGCACCCTGCGCCGTGACGTGGACCGCCTGCGCGAACTCGGCTACCCGGTCGACGCCAGCCCGGGCACCGGCGGCGGCTACCGGCTGGGCGCGGGAGCCGAACTGCCCCCGCTGCTCCTGGACGACGACGAGGCCGTCGCCGTGGCCGTCGGGCTGCGCACGGCCGCCGGGCAGGGCATCGACGGCATCGGCGAGACCTCCGTGCGCGCCCTCGCCAAGCTGGAGCAGGTCCTGCCGGCGCGGCTGCGCCGCCGCGTGGGCGCCCTCAACGCCTTCACCGTGCCGATGCTGCGCGGCTCGCTGCCCTCCTCCGTGGACCCGGCCGTGCTCACCGAACTCGCCCACCTGTGCCGGGACGCCGAGAGGCTCCGCTTCGCCTACCAGGGCCACGACGGCACCGCGTCCCGCCGCACCGTCGAACCGCACCGCCTGGTGTGCACCGAGCGGCGCTGGTACCTCGTCGCCTGGGACCTCGACCGGGAGGACTGGCGCACCTTCCGCGTCGACCGCATCACGCCGAAGCCGCCGCACGGCCCGCGCTTCGTGCCCCGCGACCCGCCCCACGAGGACCTCGCGGCCTACGTCTCCGAGGGCGTCTCCACGCGCGCGTACGCCACCCACGGCGTGGTCCGGCTCTTCGCGCCGGTGGCCGAGGCCCGGGCGCACATCTCGCCCTCCGCCGGGGTGCTGGAGGCCGAGGGCCCGGACACCTGCCTGCTGCGCTGCGGTGCCGGCAGCCTCGACGTCATGGTCATCCACGTCGTCATGCTGGGCTTCGACTTCGAGGTGCTGGAGCCGGCCGGACTGGTCGACGCGATCAGCAGGACGCGCGACCGGCTCGACCGGGCCCTGGCCCGGGCAGGTCAGTCGCCGCCGGAACCCGCGGACGGCGCCGCGCCGACCCCGGCCGCTCGGAACGGACCCGGGGCGGCGCCGTGACGCCTATTTCCCGGGTGGCGCAGCGGTCGCCCGGCCGGTCCGGCGGCGGAATGCGAAAAGCCCGGGAACACCTCACCCATTCGCATGACGGCGGGCCTTTCCGGCGGCGTACAGGGAGGCGGGGAAATGCGCCCGAATGCCGGCGGAAGCGGTGCGGAACCGCTCGTGCGTGTGCCGGGTGACCCGCTGAACACCTGTCGTGATCTTGTGACAGAAGAGTGACCGGGCGCGGACAGTGACCGGCAGGCCGGCCGGGCTTCCGCGGCCGCCGGGCAGGACATAGCGTGGCGGCATGGCACCGACTCCGACACCTTCCGCCGAACCCGACGACAGCCCGGACACCTATGTCGGCCTGGAGGCCGGCCGGGCCGAGCACCTCGCGCGCGAGCGCGGCTGGCCGACGGTCCGCTCGCTGCCACCGGGAGCGATCATCACCATGGAGTACCGCGTGGGCCGGCTGAACTTCGAGGTGAAGGGCGGCCGGGTGGCCCGCGCCTGGAAGGGCTGAGACACACCGAAGGCCCCGGTCCGCGAGGAACCGGGGCCTTCGCCGTGCCGGGACGCGTCGCGCGGCGGCCGGGTCCGTACGGGGTCAGCCGCCCGCCACCGGACGGGCCGAGGAGGCGGAACCGCGGGGGTGGCGCTCCGGGTGCTGCGGCCTGCGACTGCCGGCCGGGGTGGTCGGCGTGCGCTCCGCGCGGCTCGTGTGCGGTCCCGGCGCCAGGTAGACCGGGGTCCGCGGCGAGCGGGCCGCCACGTCGTCCCGCTCGGCGGACAGCGGCGTGACGACCAGGGGCGGCAGACCGGCCGGCACGGACGAGGCACGGCGGCGACGCGCCCGCACCCGGTCGCGCAGTTCGAAGATGCGGGCCTCGCAGCGGGCGATGAGCGGCTCGAACCAGGGCAGGGCGAGCAGGATCAGCAGGCCCGCGGCCCACCCCAGGAGGACGTCGCTCAGCCAGTGCGTACCGAGGTAGACGGTGGCCATGCCGACGCCCAGGGAGGTCACCGCCGACACGGCGGACAGCCAGCGGCGCGCTCTGGGGGTGGAGGCCATGTAGGCCAGGATTCCCCACGTCACCACGGCGTTGGCGGTGTGACCGCTCGGAAATATATCGCCGCCGCGCCACATCTCGTTCGAGCCGATCACGGTCGCGTAGTGCGGTCCCAGACGGCCCATGCCGTACTTGGCCGCGCCGACCGTGACGTTCAGCAGCAGCAGCGAGACGCCCAGGGCGAGCAGCGGACGCAGGGTGTGCTGCCGCCAGGAACGCCAGCCCAGCCAGGCCGCGACCATCACCGCGGTCGGGCCGCGCTGGCCGAGGACCACGTAGTAGTCGACGAACCAGTGGATCTCCGACCACTGCTGGTAGGGCCGGAAGAACATGACCTGCCAGTCGAGCCGGACCAGCCAGGACGTGATCACCACGGCCCACACGATCGCGCCGTAGAAGGCCAGGGTCGCCGCGAGGAGCACGACGCGGTGCCTGCTCATCTTCGGCTCATCGATGTGGGCCGGTCGTTCCGGCTCACGGTCCAGCCGGGCGAACACCCGGTCCAGACGGGTGAGCTTCGGTTCGGTACGCACCCGATCGACGTTACAGCGAGTGAGCTGAGATCCCGGGCGAATCAACGGCTTTGTGATGACGATGTGATGTGGGATTCCTCTCAACAGGGGGTTTATTTCCAGCGATTCTGTAATCGCCGACCGTCGCGGCCTTCAATTCCTTTGATCATCCCGGGGCCGGGTTTTATTGCGCTTTTGAATTCGTTCACCCCCGCATGGGGCGGAATTCTCCCGGGGCTCACAGCGGGTCAGGGGGGACCGGACCCGTTCAGCCAGAAGGCCCCGTACACCGCGCCGACCACCGCCAGGACCCCCAGCACCACGGCTGACCTGGGAGGACGTGCCCGCGCGAGAAGAAGCGCGAGGGGCAGCAGCAGCGGGAACGCGGGCATCAGCAGCCGCGGTTTGGAGCCGAAGTAGCTCGACGCGCACAGCGCCAGCAGGGTCACGGCTCCGCTGTAGACCAGCAGCGCAAGCGGCTGCCGCTGACGAACCCCGACCGCGTACAGCCAGACGACTGACGCGACCCCGAGGACCAGCCCCGCACCGGCCAGGGCGGACGGGAACGACACGAACCTGCCGGCGACGAACCGGGCGAACGCGTAACCCCCGTCGAAACCGTTGCGCCAGCCGGCCTGGACGTCGAGATAGCCGAGCGGGCCCGCACCCGTGCGGTGGCCGACCCACAGCACGTACCCGGCGGTGCCGAGGGGCGCGAGGAGCATGCCCGCGGCGCGGCGGGCACGGGAAGCGGCTCGGCCGCCCGGCCCGCCGGGGGCCGCGCGCCGCTCCGCGACGAAGGAGGCGATCGCCGCCGCCCACAGCGCCGCGACGACGGCCGCCCCGACCGGGCGAGTCAGTCCCGCCGCCAGCGCCAGCGCCCCAGCCGTCACCCAGCGGCCGGTCAGCACCGCGTACAGGGACCACGCGGCCAGAGCCGTGAACAGCGACTCGCTGTACGCCATCGACTGCACGATCCCCACCGGCAGCACCGCCCACAGCAGCACCGCGCACACCCCGGCCCGGCGGCCGTACACATGGTCCGCCACCGCGAAGATCCCCCAGGCCGCGGCGAGGGAGGCGGCCAGGCTCACGACGAACCCGCCGTCCGCGTACGACAGCGGCGACACCGCCGCCACCAGCCGTTCCAGCCAGGGCAGCAGAGGGAAGAACGCCAGGTTGGAGTGGACGTCGCCGTTGGGCAGCCGCACCTCGTAGCCGTAGCCGAGTTCGGCGACCCGGACGTACCAGAGCGCGTCCCAGCGGGCGGTGAGCAGCGTGTACGCGCTCTTGTCCCGCGCCGCGCTCCACAGCACGAGCGCGAGCAGGCCCAGGGCGCGGACGGCCGCGTAGCCGAGGAGCGCCGGGGCCGCCCGGCGCAGCGCCCCGGCGCGCGGCGGGGCCGTGCGCGTCTGCAGATCGATCACGGGCCCGATTATCGGTCCCGGCGGGAACCGCCCGGCCCGGCCCGGGCGTGATCGACGGCGGGGAAGTGGCGTACGCCACATCGTTCCGCCGAAGTCGTGAGAGGTCCGCCACTGGGCTCGGGCGAGGACTCGCGTACGCTGACGTGTCACTCGCTGTTCGTTTTGCGCGGGCCGGAGATCCATCCCACCGCTCCTCTCCGGCCGAGTCGCGGGGGCGTCCCCCACCCCGTGAGCCCGCCGATCGCGAGGGAACATCTGGGAGGTACGTACATGTCCGGGACGACCACGGCCGCCGCTGCGCTGCGCCGTCGGGCGGCCGGGGCCGGTGCCAACCGCTGGGTGGTCCTCGTCGTCCTCTGCGTCAGCCTGCTGCTGGTCGCGGTCGACGCCACCGTGCTGCACGTGGCGGTTCCCGCCGTCACCGAGGACCTCAGGCCCGGCGGCATCGAGCTGCTCTGGATCGTCGACGTCTACCCGCTGGTCTGCGCCTCGCTGCTGATCCTGTTCGGCACGCTGGGCGACCGCGTCGGCCGCAGACGGGTCCTGCTCCTCGGGTACACCCTGTTCGGCGTGGCCTCCGGCCTCGCGGCCCTGGCCGACAACGCCCAGGTGCTGATCGTGGCGCGGGCGCTGCTCGGCGTCGGCGGCGCCATGATCATGCCCGCCACCCTGTCGATCCTGCGGCAGGTCTTCCCCGACCGGCGCGAGCGGGCGCTGGCCATCGGCATCTGGAGCGCCGTGGCGGCGGTGGGCGCCGCGGTCGGGCCGCTGCTCGGCGGTTTCCTGCTGGAGCACTTCTGGTGGGGCTCGGTCTTCCTCGTCAACATCCCGCTGATGCTGGTGAGCCTGCCGGTGGGACGGCTGCTGCTGCCCGAGTCCAAGGGCGACGGCACGGGCCCCTGGGACGTGGTCGGGGCGCTGATGGCGGCGGCCGGGCTGTTCGGTGTCGTGCTGGGCGTGAAGCGGCTCGGCAGCGGCGAGTCCGTCGGCAGCCTGCTCACGGTGCTGCCCCTGGTGGTCGGCGCGGCCCTGCTGACCGGCTTCGTACGGCGGCAGCGGCGGCGGACGCACCCCCTGGTCGACCTCAAGATGTTCGCCCGCCCGGCGTTCAGCACCTCCGTCGGCTGCATCGTGCTGGCGATGCTCGCGCTGGTGGGCCTGGAACTGATCGCCGCGCAGTATCTCCAGCTGGTGCTGGGCCTGTCACCGCTGGAGACCGGGCTGCGGCTGCTGCCGCTGACGTTCGCCGCGATGGCGGCCGGGCTGGCCGGGGCGCGCATGCTGCGGCGGTTCGGGCCGCGGCGGATGGTGTGCACGGGCTTCTGCGTGACCGCCCTCGCGGTGGTCCTGCTGACCGGGCTGGGCCGCACCGACGAGTGCGCGCTGATGCTGGGCGGGTTCGTGCTGCTGGGCTTCGGCCTGGAGACGACGCTGTTCGGCGCGTACGAGTCGATGCTGAGCGAGGCGCCGCAGGAGCAGGCCGGCGGGGCGGCGGCGATCGGCGAGACGTCGTACCAGCTGGGCGCGGGCATCGGCATCGCACTGCTCGGCACGGTGATGAACGCGGCGTACGCGCCGGGGCTCTCGGGCGTGCCCGGGGTGCCGACGAGCGCGTCCTCCGCCGCGGGGCATTCGCTGGGGGAGGCGTACGAGGTGGCCGCGCAGCTCGGCGGTCCCGCCGGGGCCGCCCTGCGGCACGCGGCCCGCGACGCCTTCGTCCACGGGCTCCACGTGACGCTGCTGGTGAGCGCGGGGCTGCTGCTCCTGGGCGCGGCGATCGCCCTGCGGCTGCCGCGGGCGATGCAGTGCGAGGCGGTGCCGCCGGGACCGGTCGAGGTCCCCGCGCAGCGGGACGCGACGCAGTCCCGCGTCTCGGTCTGACAGGCCTTCGCCCGCCGCCCCTCACCCGGGACGGCCGGGCGCGAGGACCCGGGGGAGTGGCGGCCGGGGGCGGGAGCCCGTGGCGGGGTGGTGCTGAGGGCGGGGGAGGCCGTAGCTTCTTGGCTAGCGGTGCTAGTTAAAGAGTCTCGGAGGGTGTCGATCATGTCCGGTGCGTCCAAGCTGCCTCCCTTCGACCCGGCCGACCCCCTCGGCCTGGACGACCTTCTGGAGCCGGAGGACCTCGGTGTCAGGGACACCGTCCGGGCGTGGGCCGCGGACCGGGTGCTGCCGCACGTCGCCGAGTGGTACGAGAAGGGCGAGCTGCCCGGGATCCGGGAACTGGCCCGGGAGCTGGGCGGGATCGGGGCCCTCGGCATGTCCCTGGAGGGCTACGGGTGCGCGGGCGCGAGCGCCGTGCAGTACGGGCTCGCCTGCCTGGAACTGGAGGCCGCCGACTCCGGCATCCGCTCGCTCGTCTCCGTGCAGGGCTCCCTCGCCATGTACGCCATCCACCGCTTCGGCAGCGAGGAGCAGAAGCAGCACTGGCTGCCCCGGATGGCCGCGGGCGAGGTCATCGGCTGCTTCGGGCTCACCGAGCCCGACCACGGCTCCGACCCCGCGTCCATGCGCACCCACGCCAAGCGCGACGGCACCGACTGGATCCTCAACGGCCGCAAGATGTGGATCACCAACGGCTCGGTCGCCGGGGTGGCCGTCGTGTGGGCGCAGACCGAGGACGGCATCCGCGGTTTCGCCGTGCCCACCGACAGCGACGGCTTCTCCGCGCCGGAGATCACGCACAAGTGGTCGCTGCGCGCCTCCGTAACCAGCGAGCTGGTCATGGACGACGTACGCCTGCCCGCCGACGCCGTCCTGCCCGGGGTGACCGGGCTGCGCGGACCGCTCGGCTGCCTGTCCCACGCCCGGTACGGGATCGTCTGGGGTGCCATGGGCGCGGCCCGCAGCTGCTTCGAGGCCGCGGTCGACTACGCGAAGTCACGGGAGCAGTTCGGCCGGCCCATCGGCGGCTTCCAGCTGACCCAGGCCAAACTCGCCGACATGGCGGTCGAACTGCACAAGGGGATCCTGCTCGCCCACCATCTGGGGCGGCGGATGGACGCCGGCCGCCTGCGTCCCGAGCAGGTCAGCTTCGGCAAGCTCAACAACGTGCGGGAGGCCATCGAGATCTGCCGCACGGCCCGGACGATCCTCGGGGCCAACGGCATCTCGCTCGAATACCCCGTGATGCGGCACGCGACCAACCTCGAATCGGTGCTCACCTACGAAGGCACCGTCGAGATGCACCAGCTCGTGCTGGGCAAGGCGCTCACCGGACTGGACGCCTTCCGGTAGGCGCGTCCGGTCGCACCCCGGACGGGGGCAGGGCCGGGTGAGCGGCCCTGCCTCAGCTCTGGTTGAAGAATCCGTCCGCGCGGTGCGCGGCCGGGTCACCGTTGACGATCTCGGTGTGGGCGGGGGTCAGCAGGAACACCCGGGTCGACACCCGCTCGATCGAACCGCGCAGACCGAAGATCAGCCCGGCCGCGAAGTCGACGACGCGCTTGGCGTCGGCGGCCTCCATGGCCGTGAGGTTCATGATGACCGGCACGCCCTCGCGGAACAGCTCGCCGATGGCGCGGGCGTCCCGGAAGCTGTCCGGGGTCACCGTGCCGATGCGCCGGCCCTTCTCCTCGGCGACGTCCGAGGCCACCTTGACGCGCGGATCCGTGACCCAGGCCTCCCCGGGCTCGGTCCCGTCGGAGTAGTCGTCGTCGTAGTAACGCTCGTCTTCGTTGTCGTCGACGAGGCCAAGCCAGGCACTTGCCTTGCGTACCGATCCCATGGACGCCTCCTCTCACAGCGTTCTTTCTGCTTTCCGCATCCCTATGGTCGTCCATGATGCGGATGGCGCGCCAAGTGGATAGACGCCGCGCGGGGGGTTTGTGACGGTACTGGTGCACAGCGAATCCGTCGAGAGTCCGTATGTCCCAAGGGTCGTTCCCCAAACGGCTGCTGACTGTGAGTGAAATATGATTCTTCCCGGCGTACGGGTGACGGCCGGGGCGTACGGGTGAATGCGCGTGCCGATACGATGCCGCAGCTCATCGTCGCAACGAACCACGGGGGGACGTCGTGTTCGGAATCGTCAGGCCTTGCAGGCACCGGCTGGGGGAGAAGCTCGCCGGTCAGTGGATGGCGCATTTGTGCGGGCTGTGTCTCGCGCTTCGCGGCGACCACGGACAGTTCGCTCGCGTCGTGACGAACTATGACGGACTTCGCATATCGGTGTTGACGGAGGCTCAGGCCGGGGAGGGCGGGAGCGGCCGCCGCACGGCCGGTCCCTGCGCGCTGCGGGGCATGCGCACCGCGTCCGTCGCGCACGGTGAGGGGGCCCGCCTGGCTGCGGCCGTCTCCCTGGTACTGGCCTCGGCGAAGGTGCGGGACCACATCGGCGACGGCGACGGACTGCTGGCCCGCAGGCCGGTGGCGCGGGCCGCGCGCCGGGTCGCGGCGAGCTGGGACGCGGCCGGCGCCCGCACCGGCACGGCCGTGGGCTTCGACACCGCGCTCCTGCTCGACGCGGTGGACCGGCAGAGCGGCGTCGAGGCGCTGGCCGGGCCCGGGACGCCGCTGCTGACGGTCACCGAGCCGACCGAGACCGCCACGGCCGCGGCCTTCGCGCACACGGCGGTGCTCGCCGGGCGGCCGGGCAACGCGGCGCCGCTCGCGGAGGCCGGGCGGCTCTTCGGGCGCCTCGCCCATCTGCTGGACGCCGTGGAGGACCTGCACGCCGACGCGGCGGCGGGTACCTGGAACCCGATCACCGCCACCGGCACCTCGCTGGCGGAGGCACGGCGGCTCGCCGACGACGCGGTGCACGGGGTGCGGCTGGCGCTGGACGACGCCGAGTTCACCGACGGCACGCTGGTGCACCTGCTCCTCGTCCACGAACTGCGGCGCTCGGTGGACCGGGCGTTCGGCACGGTGCCGGTGTGCGCCTCGCACCAGGGCGGGGGACCGTACGGACAGCCGCCGCAGGGACCGTACGGACAGCCGGGGCCCTACGGCGGTTCCCCGCAGCATCCGCACGCGGGCGGAGGCGGAAACCCCTACGGCGGGGGCGGGAACCCCTTCGGCGGCGGCGGGTTCGGGGGCGGTGGCCTCGGCGGCGGCGCCCCCGTGCCCCAGCCGCCCCGCCGGCGCGGGTTCTGGGCGGGCTGCGGCATGTTCTGGCTGCTGTGCTGCACCTGCCAGATGTGCTGCGCCAAGGAGTACGAGGGGCCGTGGTCCCGCAAGAAGCGCGAGGGTGTCTGCCGGGACTGCGACTGCGACGGCTGCGACTGCTGCTGCCCCTGCGACGGCTGACCGGCCCCCGTGTGGCAGGGTCGCCCGTATGACGAGCAGCGACGCATCCCGGGACTGGCAGCGGTGGCACGAGCGGCGCGTGGAGTCGGTCTCGGCGCCCTACGGGCCGCTGGCGCTCATCGGCACGCACTGGATCGGGGACTATCCGGACGGTCGACTTCCGGACATCCCCGGGCGGTGGCGGGACGACGGTGACGCGGTCGTGCTGGCCGCCGCCGAAACGGACGGTCTCACGGTGGACGGACAGCCGTTCGCCGGTGAGGTAGGGCTCACGGCCGATCCCGGAACGGTCGCCCGGGCGCGCGTGGCGTACGGGCAGCGGCGGCTGGTTGTCCTGGTGCGCGAGGGGGTGTGGGGCGTGCGGGACTACGACCCCGAGTCCCCCGCGCGCCGGGCCTTCGGCGGTCTGCGCGCCACGCCTTACGACCCGCGCTGGGCGGTGCCGGGGCGGTTCACGCCCTACGACACCGGCGGCCGCACCGTTCGGGTGCCGAACGCCGACGGGCGGGAGCGGGGACTCGGACTCGGCGGGGAACTGGCCTTCGAGCTGGACGGCCGGGAGCTGACCCTCCAGGTGACGGTCCAGCAGGACGGGTCGCTGTGGGCCGTGTTCGCCGACGCCACCAGCGGGAACGGTAGCTACCGCTTCCGGTTCCTCAGGCCCGGGGCACCGGACGCCGAGGGGCGTACGACGGTCGATTTCAACCGGGCGCTCCTGCCGCCGTGCGCCTTCGCCGATCACTTCGTGTGCCCCTTCCCGCCGCCGGGGAACACCCTGGATGTCGCAATTGCCGCCGGGGAGCGGATGCTTGCGTGACGGCTGGGGGCCGAGGGGCCTGATGCAAAGATCGTTCAAAAGTTGACGGCCGAAAGGCACCCTTGCGCCGACCGGCCGTTCGGCCGAATACTCCCCCTCAGCGCTTGTCAGGGGCACGGCGTGTTCGGAATCCGGACGGTCGGCCCCCGGCTGCGCCTCACGGGCCCGAAACCCCACGAGGGCCCCCGACTTCCTTTGTGGAGGAACGACAAGTGAGGATCAAGCGCACCACCCCCAGCAGCGGCATCTCGAGACGGACCCGGCTGATCGCCGTTTCCACCGGCCTCGTCGCCGCCGCCGCGATCGCGATCCCCAGCGCGAACGCGTCCGACACCCCCACCGCCTTTAGTGCCGCCGAGCTCAAGAGCGCCAGCGGCTCCATACTGAAGGCCGACATCCCGGGCACCGCCTGGGCGGTCGACAGCAAGACCAACCGGGTGCTCGTCACCGTGGACAGCACGGTTACCCAGGCCGAGATCGCGAAGATCAAGCAGCAGGCCGGCGGCAACGCCGACGCGCTCACGATCAAGCGCACGCCCGGCACGTTCAACAAGCTCATCCAGGGCGGCGACGCCATCTACGCGAGCAGCTGGCGCTGCTCCCTCGGCTTCAACGTGCAGAACAGCAGCGGTCAGCAGTTCTTCCTGACCGCCGGCCACTGCACCGACGGCGCGGGCACCTGGTACTCCAACTCGGGCCGCACCACGGTGATCGGCTCGACCACCGGCTCCAGCTTCCCGGGCAACGACTACGGCATCGTCCGGTACTCGGGGTCCGTCAGCCGCCCCGGTACCGCGAACGGCGTGGACATCACCCGCGCGGCCACCCCGGCCGTGGGCACCACCGTCATCCGTGACGGCTCCACGACCGGTACGCACAGCGGCCGGGTCACCGCCCTCAACGCCACCGTCAACTACGGCGGCGGCGACATCGTCTCCGGCCTGATCCAGACCACCGTCTGCGCCGAGCCGGGCGACTCCGGCGGCCCGCTCTACGGCAGCAACGGCACCGCCTACGGTCTGACCTCCGGCGGCAGCGGCAACTGCTCCTCCGGCGGCACCACGTTCTTCCAGCCCGTCACGGAGGCCCTGAGCGCCTACGGCGTCAGCGTCTACTAGGCCCTGCCGGGCTGCGGTTCACCGCGTTTCAAGCCCCCGCACGCATCGCGTGCGGGGGCTTCCCCTTGCCGTGCCGCGGCATGTTCGGTGGGGACTGTGTGGAGACGGTGCGATGGTTCATCAATGTACTTTTTATGGCGCTCGGTTGAGGGGGGAGCGGGGGTCGATTTCCAGCCATGGCTGGACGTCGCAGAGTGTGCGCATATTACTCGCGCGTAATGTTTGCACTGTGAACCGGAGTTGATCGGGTCCGTTTTGGCCATGTGCGGTCAAAATGGGGGGCGTGCGCGCCGTCCTCCGTGCGCGACTCGAACTCGACCTTGTGTGCTCCGTGTCGATCTCGGAATAGTGGGCGCTCGTCAACGACGCCTTCCGGCCTGCCGAGGTCCCCACAACCTCCTCGGGCCGCCCCCCCACAGGAGGACAGAAGTTGAAGCACCGACGCATACCCAAGCGGCGTGCAGCCGTGGCCGGCGCGGGCATCGCCGCGCTGGTGGCCGCGGGAGTGACGTTCCAGACCGCGAACGCCAGTGAGAGCCCCCGGCCGTCCGCACCCCGGACCCTGTCGGTCGCGGCGGCCGGAAAGCTCGCCTCGACGCTGGCGCGGGACCTGGGCGGCGACGCGGCGGGGACGTACTACGACGCGAAGGCCAAGAGCCTCGTGGTGAACGTGCTCGACGAGGCCGCCGCGCAGACCGTCGAGGAGGCCGGCGCCGAGGCCAGAGTCGTGGCGAACTCGCTCGCCGAGCTCAAGAGCGCCCGCGGCACGCTGAAGCAGGACGCGGCGATCCCCGGCACCGCCTGGGTGACCGACCCGACGACGAACAAGGTCGTCGTGACCGCCGACCGCACGGTCTCCGAGGCCGAGTGGGCGAAGCTGACCGAGGTCGTCGACGGGCTCGGCGCCAAGGCCGAACTGAAGCGCACCGAGGGGGAGTACAAGCCCTTCATCGCCGGCGGCGACGCCATCACCGGCGGCAGCGGCCGCTGCTCGCTCGGCTTCAACGTGGTCAAGGGCGGCGAGCCGTTCTTCCTGACCGCCGGTCACTGCACCGAGGGCATCTCCACCTGGTCCGACTCCAGCGGCCAGGAGATCGGCACCAACGCCGACTCCAGCTTCCCGGACAACGACTACGGGCTGGTCAAGTACACCGCGGAGGTGGACCACCCGAGCGAGGTGAACCTGTACAACGGGTCCACCCAGAAGATCTCGGGCGCCGCGGACGCCACCGTCGGCATGCAGGTCACGCGCAGCGGCTCGACGACCCAGGTGCACGACGGCAAGGTCACGGGGCTGGACGCCACCGTGAACTACGGCAACGGCGACATCGTGAACGGCCTGATCCAGACCGACGTGTGCGCCGAGCCGGGCGACAGCGGCGGCGCGCTGTTCTCGGGTGACAAGGCCGTCGGCCTGACGTCCGGTGGCAGCGGCGACTGCACCTCGGGCGGGGAGACGTTCTTCCAGCCGGTGACCGAGGCGCTGTCCGCGACCGGTACGCAGATCGGCTGACGTACGAGCGTTCCCCGACGCGTGAGGCCCCGCCCTTTCAGAGGGGCGGGGCCTTCCTCTGTCCCTAGGCCGTCCCCGTCCCGGGGACGCCGTCCCTGCGGTGCCGCAGGGCTGCCGCCGCCAGGGTGATCGCGGTCCCCGCCACCGCCCACGCCGCGAGGACCAGCATCGGGCCGGTCAGGGCGTTGCTGTCGAAGTAGGCGATGGAGCGGGCCGACCAGGTGCCGGCTCCCGGGGGCAGCGCCGGGCCGATCGCCTTCCAGAAGGGCGGCAGCAGCGGCGGGGGCAGGGCGCCGCCCGCGCTCGGGTTGCCGAGGATCACCACCAGCAGGATGACCAGCCCGATGCCGACCGTGCCGAACAGGCCCTGCAGGGCCAGGGTGGCCGCTCCCACGGCGAAGATCACCAGGGTGCCCAGACCCCACAGGGCGGCCGTGCCGCCGGGCAGGGCGTCCAGGGCCGGGCCGGCGATGAGGGCCCCGCCGAGCCCGCCGACGATCGCGACCACGGCCATCACGGCCAGGCGGATGGCGGCGCGCGAGACGTTCGAGGGCTTCGCCCCGGCGCTGATGGCCAGGGCCGCCGCGCCCAGGTAGCCGCCGACGCACCAGCCGATCACCAGGTAGAAGGACGACAGGCCGTTGGGGTCGTGCCGGGCGGACGGAACCACGTCGACCGTGCGGATCGTGCGCCGCTCGGACTTCTCCAGGGCGGTGACGAGGCTCGTCAGGGTGGTGGAGAGGACCCGGCCGCCGCCGGAGGCGACCAGGAGGGTGTCGGTGGTGCCGCGGGGGTCGACGATCAGGGCGGCGTCGATGTCGCGCTGCTCGATCTGCTCCCGTGCCGTCGCCGCGTCGGGCAGGACGCGGGGGTCCAGGGGAGTGCCGGGAAGCCGTTCGAGACGCGCCCTCGCCTGCTCCGCCGCGGCCTGCGGAGCCACCACGCCGAAAGGCACGTCCCTGGGCCGGGGGTCGTGGAGCGCTCCCACGTACGAGGCGATGAACAGCAGCTGGAGGGCGATCACGCCCACGACGAGCAGGGTCGCCCGGGGGGTGACGGCGTCGGTCACCTCGGCGCGGAACGAGCGGTGCGGCATGCCTCCACGGTCGGGGGACACCCGGTGTTTCCGCAGGTGGGGCGGGGCCGAACGGATGTCGCACACTTATTCGAAAATTGGTTTATGGTGGGGGTGAGGTAGCTGGGAACAGATGTTCGAGAGCAGGTGCTCACGAGTGCGGGAGGTGCGTGTGCCGGGGTTCACGCATCTGCACACCGTCTCCGGATTCTCGCTGCGCCACGGAGCCTCCCACCCGGAGCGGCTGGCCGAGCGTGCCGTGGAGCGGGGCATGGACGCCCTGGCACTGACGGACCGCGACACCCTCGCCGGAGCGGTCCGGTTCTCGAAGGCCTGCGCCAAGGCGGGGGTCCGCCCGCTGTTCGGCGCGGACCTGGCGGTCGCGACGGCGGAGCCGCCCGAGGGGGCCGGCCCGCGGATGCGGCGCCGCACCCCGGTGCGGGGCGGGGCCTTCGTCGACGAATCGGCTCCCCGCGTCACCTTCCTCGCCCGGGACGGGGCCCGCGGCTGGGCCGGGCTGTGCCGCCTCGTCTCCGCCGCCCACGAGGGCGAGGGGACACCCCTGCTGCCCTGGGGAGGCCACCACGGCGAAGGGCTGACCGTGCTGCTCGGACCCGGCTCCGACGTCGGACGGGCCCTGGCCGCGGGCCGTCCCGACCGGGCGGCACGGCTGCTCGTGCCCTGGCGCGAGGTCTACGGCGACGACCTGCGGCTGGAGGCCGTCTGGCACGGCCGGCAGGGCACCGGCCCCGGTTCGCTGCGGCTGGCCGCCCGTACCGTCGGGTTCGCCGCCGAGCAGCGGATCCGGCCCGTGCTCACCAACGCCGTGCGCTACGCCGACCCCGGTCTGGGGCCGGTCGCCGACGTCCTGGACGCGGCCCGGCGCCTGGTGCCCGTCGACCCGGCCGGGGAGCTGGACTCCGGTGAGGCCTGGCTCAAGGGCCCGGAGGGGATGGCGCACGCCGCCGAGCGGATCATGGAGGCCGCGGGGTTCCGGCAGGGCACCGCCCACCGGCTGCTGGAGCAGACCGAGGCCACCGCCGCCGAGTGCCGGGTCGACCCCGAGGGCGACCTCGGGATCGGCACCGTCCACTTCCCCGAACCGCATCTGGTCGGCGCCGGGCACCGCAGCGCCCAGCGGACCCTGGCCTCGCGGGCCGCGGCCGGGATGGTGCTGCGCGGCTACGACCGGCGGCACGCGTACTGGGAGCGGATGCACCACGAGCTGGACATCATCGCCCACCACGGGTTCGCCTCCTACTTCCTCACCGTCGCCCAGGTGGTCGACGACGTACGGGCCATGGGGATCCGGGTGGCCGCCCGGGGGTCCGGGGCCGGGTCGCTGGTCAACCACCTGCTCGGCATCGCGCACGCCGACCCGATCGAGCACCGGCTGCTGATGGAGCGCTTCCTGTCCAAGGAGCGGGTCGTGCTGCCCGACATCGACATCGACGTCGAGTCCGCCCGCCGGCTGGAGGTCTACCGCGCGATCATCGACCGGTTCGGCACCGAGCGGGTGGCGACGGTCGCGATGCCCGAGACGTACCGTGTGCGGCACGCCATCCGGGACGTGGGGGCCGCCCTGTCCATGGACCCGGCCGAGATCGACCGGATCGCCAAGGCCTTCCCGCACATCCGGGCCCGCGACGCCCGCGCCGCCCTGGAGGAACTGCCCGAGCTGCGCGCGCTGGCGGGGGAGAAGGACAGGTACGGGAAGCTGTGGGAACTGGTCGAGGCGCTGGACGCCCTGCCGCGCGGGGTGGCCATGCACCCGTGCGGGGTGCTGCTGTCCGACGCCTCGCTGCTGTCGCGCACGCCGGTCATGCCGACCAGCGGCGAGGGCTTTCCCATGTCCCAGTTCGACAAGGACGACGTCGAGGACCTCGGGCTGCTGAAGCTGGACGTGCTCGGGGTGCGGATGCAGTCGGCGATGGCGCACGCGGTGCAGGAGGTGGAGCGGGTGTCGGGGGAGCGGGTGGAGCTGGACGCCCTCCCGCCGGACGACCCCGCGACCTACCGGCTGATCCAGTCCACCGAGACGCTCGGCTGCTTCCAGATCGAGTCGCCCGGGCAGCGGGACCTGGTCGGGCGGCTCCAGCCCGCCGGTTTCCACGACCTGGTCGTGGACATCTCGCTGTTCCGGCCCGGGCCGGTCGCCGCCGACATGGTCCGGCCGTTCATCGAGGCACGGCACGGCCGGGCACCGGTCCGCTATCCGCACCCGGATCTGGAGGGGCCGCTGAAGGAGACGTACGGGGTCGTCGTCTTCCACGAGCAGATCATCGACATCGTCGCCCGCATGACGGGCTGCGGGCGCGGCGAGGCGGACCGGGTGCGGCGCGGGCTGTCCGACCCGGAGTCGCAGGCGCGGATCAAGGTGTGGTTCGCCCAGCACGCGGCGGCGAACGGCTATGACGCGGAAACGATCCAGCGGACCTGGGAGATCGTCGAGGCCTTCGGCAGCTACGGCTTCTGCAAGGCGCACGCGGTCGCCTTCGCCGTGCCGACGTACCAGTCGGCCTGGCTGAAGGCGCACCACCCGGCCGCGTTCTACGCGGGGCTGCTCACGCACGACCCGGGCATGTACCCGAAGCGGCTGCTGCTGGCGGACGCGCGGCGGCGCGGGGTGCCCGTGCTGCCCCTGGACGTGAACAAGTCGGGAGTCGCCCACCGTATCGAACTGGTGTCCGGTAAATGGGGTCTGCGGCTGGCCCTTTCGGACGTGCACGGCATCAGCGAGGCCGAGGCGGCGCGGATCGCCGAGGGGCAGCCGTACGCCTCGCTGGTCGACTTCTGGGAGCGGGGCCGGCCCAGCCGTCCGCTGGCGCAACGGCTCGCCCAGGTGGGCGCGCTGGACGCGTTCGGCGCCAACCGCCGCGACCTGCAACTGCACCTGACCGAGCTGCACCGGGGGGCACGGAGCGGCGGCGGAGGGCAGCTGCCGCTGGCCGGGGGACGGAAGACGGCCCCGGCCGGCCTGCCCGACCTCACCTCCTCCGAGCGGCTCAGCGCCGAACTGGGCGTGCTCTCGATGGACGCCACGCACCATCTGATGGACGACCACCGGGAGTTCCTCGACGAGCTGGGCGTGGTGTCGGCCCGGCGGCTGCGCGAGGTCCGCAACGGGGAGACAGTGCTGGTCGCGGGTGCCAAGGCGGCCACCCAGACACCCCCGATCCGCTCCGGCCGGAGGGTCATCTTCACCACCCTGGACGACGGCACGGGCCTGGTGGACCTCGCCTTCTTCGACGACTCGCACGACACCTGCGCCCACACCGTCTTCCACTCCTGGCTGCTGCTGGTGCGCGGAGTGGTGCAGCGACGCGGCCCGCGCAGCTTCAGTGTGGTGGGCGCCGCCGTCTGGAACCTCGCGGACCTGCTCGAAGTGCGCCGGGAGGAAGGGCTGGAAGGGGTCGCCGCCCGGCTGGCCGGCGCCGGCGGCCCCGACGGCCCCGACGGGTCCGGCGACGACGGCGAGGGTGCCGCGCGCCGCCGGCTCGCCGGGTCGGACGGACTGCCCGCGCCGGCGGGTTCCGCGGCCGAGGATCCGATGGAGCGGCGGAAGATCCGCATGGCCACGGGGTACGAGATGCACCCCTGGGCCGATCTGCGTCCCGCGGGGGAAGGGCCCGCGGTGGGAAGGAAGTTGTGGCACCAGAGTCCGGGGAGTGCGGGATGACCATCCTCTGCGTACGTTTCCAGCTGCCTCCGACGAGCGAGGCCGACCTGCCCCACCTGCTCGGGATGCTCGAGGAGTTCACCCCGGTCGTCCAGGCCCTGCCGCCGGACGGGGCGCTGGCCGATCTGCGCGGCGCCGAGCGGTACTTCGGGCGGGACGCCGTCGCGCTGGCCTCGGTGATCCGGGTCCGCTCGCTCGCGCTGCACGGCGTCGACTGCGTGATCGGTGCCGGACCCGGGCCGATGCTGGCGCGCATGGCGCTGGACGACGCCCGGCCCGGGCGGACGCACGTGGTGCCCGGGGAGCCGGAGGCCCTTGCGCGGTACCTCGCGGACAAGCCCGTCACCGCGCTGCCCGGCGTGGGCGCGGCGACCTCCCGCACGCTCACCGACTACGGGCTCGACACCCTGGGCCGGGTCGCGGCCGCGCCGCTGTCCACACTCCAGCGGCTGATCGGCGCGAAGGCCGGGCGGGAACTGCGCGAGAAGGCGAACGGCGTCGACCGCGGCCGGGTCGTGCCGAACGCCGTCTCCCGCTCCCTCGCCACCGAACGCCCCTTCGGGCGCGACGAGCTGAACCCGGACCGGCACCGCCGGGCCCTGCTGTCGGCCGCCGAGGAGATCGGGGCCCGGCTGCGCTCCCTGGAGAAGGTCTGCCGCACGCTCACCCTCACCGTCCGCTACGCGGACCGGTCCGCCACCACCCGCAGCCGGACGCTGAGCGAACCGACCGCGCACTCCCCGGCGCTCACCGCGACCGCGTACGCCCTGTACGAGGGGCTCGGGCTGCAGCGCGCCCGGGTGCGGGCGATCGCGCTGCGCGCCGAGGGGCTCGACTCCGCCGACCGGGCCTGTCACCAGCTCACCTTCGACCCGGTGGACGAGAGGGTCCGCCGTATCGAGGAGGTCGCGGACCGCGCCCGGGCCAAGTTCGGCCCGCGGGCGGTGATGCCCGGGGGATTGGGCGGGGCGGCGGCGTAGAGCCTTCCGCCTGACGTCAGTTGGCCCACGGCGGCACCAGACGGGTGCCGTCGGCCAGCGTCGCCTCCAGTCCCACCGAGGTGGTGACCCAGGACCGCGCGGTCCGGTCGGTGGGGTTCTCCACGGTCAGGGTGGCGCCGGCGCCGACGATCACCGTGTCGCCCGCGCCGATCCGCTCGGTGCGGCCGTCGAGGGTGATCAGCAGTTCGCCGTCGAGCAGGTGGAAGATCTCCTCCCGGCTGACGGTGTGCGCCGGGGCCCGCAGCCCGGGCGGAATCTCCCCGCGCCAGGCGCACAGCTCCCTGCTGCCGCTGCGGGGGGCGGCGTACGAGACGAACCGGGCGCCGTGGATCTCGTGGGTGACGGCCTCGGACGAACGGACGACGGGCATGGCGGCCTCCTGGGGGAATGTAGTCAAGCTCCTTGACCATATGGTCAAGGAGCTTGACCTTCCCGTCAAGGGTGTTTCAATGCCTCCGTGCACACCTCCGACGCCATGGCCCTGTCCGCCGCCCTGCTCGCCGCCGCCGGCGGGCTCACCCAGCGCATCCACGAGGGCGTGGTCGCGCGCGGCTTCGAGGGGGTGCGGCCCGCGCACGGCTTCGCCTTCGCCCGGCTCGCGCCGGACGGCGCGACGGTCACCGACCTGGCCGTCCACCTCGGGGTGACCAAACAGGCGGCGAGCCAGCTCGTCGACGAGATGGTCCGCAAGGGGTACGCCGAGCGGCGGCCGCACCCCGGGGACGCGCGAGCGCGCCTGATCGTGCTGACCGGGCGCGGGTGGGAGTGCACGCGGGCGGCGGAGGAGGCGGCGGCCGAGGCCGTGGGGGAGTGGGAGGCCCTGGTGGGGGAGGCCGGACTCGGCGCACTGCGCGAGCAGTTGCTGCGGATCGCGCCTCACGGGCCGCTGCGGCCCGCCTGGTGAGGGAGCGTCAGCGCGCCACCGGGAGAAAGGGCGGCCCCTCGTGGCCGGTTACCACCGCAAGTTTTTACTGACGCGTAACTTCCCAGTTTGACTACTCGCCCGTAACTTGACGAGTGAACAGCATCCTCGTGATCCGGATCACAGGCGTCGTGCCGTCGCACCTCCCTTGAGCCGCAAGGAGATCACCCGATGCTGCCCTGGAAACGAGTGCTCAGACCCCTGGCCGCGCTGCTGCTGACCGCCGCGGCCGTCACCGTCCCCGCCTCCACCGCCCAGGCCGCCGGAGCCCCCAGCTCCGGCTGGAACGACTACTCCTGCAAGCCGTCCGCCGCCCATCCCCGCCCCGTGGTCCTCGTCCACGGCACCCTCGGCAACTCCGTCGACAACTGGCTGGGCCTCGCGCCCTACCTCCAGGTCCGCGGCTACTGCGTCTTCTCCCTGGACTACGGCCAGTTGGAGGGCGTCCCCTTCTTCCACGGCCTGGGACCGGTGGAGAAGTCGGCCCTCCAGCTCAGGGACTTCGTCGACCGGGTGCTCGCCGCCACCGGAGCCGCCGAGACCGACGTGGTCGGCCACTCGCAGGGCGGCATGATGCCCCGCTGGTACGTGCGGTTCCTCGGCGGGGCCGACAAGGTGAACGCCCTCGTCGGCATCGCGCCCAGCAACCACGGCACCGACCTGAACGGCTTCACGAAGCTGCTGCCCTACTTCCCCGGCGCCGAGGACCTGCTGTCGAAGAACACCCCGGCCCTCGCCGACCAGGTCGCCGGCTCCGACTTCCTCCGCCGGCTCAACGCGGGCGGGGACACCGTCCCCGGCGTGCGCTACACCGTCATCGCCACCAAGTACGACGAGGTCGTCACACCCTGGCGCAGCCAGTACCTGACCGGCCCCGGCGTGCGCAACGTCCTGCTGCAGGACCTGTGCCCCGTCGACCTCTCCGAGCACGTGGCGATCGGGCTGCTGGACCGGATCGCCTTCCATGAGGTGGCCAACGCCCTCGATCCCGCCCGGGCCACACCCACCACCTGCGCTTCGGTGTTCAGCTGACACGTGTCAGTGAAACGTTTCGGGGCCTGTCCGGCCTGAGCCGCCGGACAGGCCCCGAGTCAGGGGGCGACGGACCGGGTCACCGGTCCCGGGTCACCGGCCGTGGCGGCCGCCCGTCGTCGCCCGGCGCCGGGTCGTCAGGAACAGGGCCGACGCCCCGAGGGCCAGGGCGGCCGCGCCGCCGACCGCGACGTACGGGGTGCTGCTGTCACCGCCGGTCTCGGCCAGGTTCTCCGTGGCACCGGCCGCCTCGGGCCGGTTGGGCGCCGCGGCCGCCTCCGTCCGCTCGGCGGCGGGCTCGGCCTGCTTCGCCCCGCCCTCGTCGTCGCTCTTCGGGGCCGCGGCCGGCTCGGCCGAGGTGCGGGCGTCGTGGTCGCCGTGCCCGTGGTTCTCGACGGTCGACTTGTCGTTGCCGTCCTCGATCTGCTCCTTGGTCGGGGCCGAGGCGGACGGCGCCGGGGCCGCGCCGGCCGTACCGCCGCCCGACGTGCCACCGTCCGTCGTGCCACCGTCCGTCGTGCCACCGTCCGTCGTGCCACCGCCGAAGCTGACGTCCGAGCAGGAGTAGAACGCCTCCGGGCTGTCCGACCGCTGCCACACCGCGTACAGCAGGTGCTTGCCCGAGCGCTGGGGCAGCGTGCCGGAGAAGGTGTAGAAGCCGCCCGAGGCCGCCGGGTCCGTGGACGTCGCCACCGGGTTCCGCAGGTCCAGGTCGCTCCAGGCGAGCGTCCCGGCCGCGTCGTAGCCCGGCTTGGTGATGTACACCTTGAACGTGCCCTTGTGCGGAGCCGTCACCCGGTACTTGAACGTGTACCGGCCGCTCTTCACGCCGGTCGCCGGCCAGTCGGCGCGGGCCAGGTCGAGCCCCTTGAACTGCTCGTTGTTCGCGCTGCACAGCTTGCCGTCCGGGATGAGCTGCTGGTGGCGGCCGGCCGCGTCACCGATGCGGATGCCGTTCCAGTCGTAGAGGGCCTGGGTGCCGCCCGCGGCCACCGCCGCCTTGCACGCGGCCGACTTCGGGCTCTCCGGGCCCTCGGCGAAGCACTGCGCGACCCGGCTGACCGGGTCGCCCATCGAACCGTGCGCCGACGCCGGGGCGGCGCCCAGCGCGGTCAGGGCGAGCGGGAGGCCGCCGAGGGCGGCGACGGCGGCGGCCTTGCGGCGTGCGGACATGCGGGGACTCCTCGAAACAGTGCGTGGGCCGGGCCCGATCGGGCCGGATCCCGTGGGGTGATCCGAAGCTAGCCCCACCGGACCGCGAAATCGCCTGCTGAGGACGGGTGGAGGAGATCCTTATGGCCCGCTTAAGGGAGTGCTCAGCCTGGCATCAGGTAGGTACCGTCGCGGCATGGCGCACGAGGACATCCGGCCGGCCGTCGCCGCCGACGTACCGGCCGTCACGGCCGTGGTCGACGCGGCCTTCCGCCCCTACGTCGAGCGCATCGGCGGGGAACCCCAGCCCATGCGGGCGGACCACGCGGCGGACGTGGCCGCGGGCAAGGTGTTCGTGACGGGCGACCCCGTGACGGGACTCGTCGTGGTCGAGGCGCGCGAGGACCACCTGTACCTCGACACGGTCGCCGTCCACCCCGCCGCGCACGGCACGGGCATCGGGCGACGGCTGCTGCGCTTCACCGAAGCCCGTGCGCGCGCCCTCGGCCTGCCCGAGGTCAGGCTCTGCACGAACGTGCTGATGTGGGAGAACCAGAGGATCTATGCCAGGTACGGCTACGAACGCGTGGAGCGGCGCCCGCAGGGGCCCCGGGACCGCCTCCACTACCGCAAGCGGCTGCTCTGACGCGTGCGCCTCATGACCGGCACGGGCCGCTCATGCCTCCGGCCACCAGGTGCGGGCGATGTCCCGGCGGACCTCCGGGCGCCCTGCGGGGCGCTCGTCGGCCTCCTCGCGGACCCGGCGGACGTCGGTCTTCCTCAGGGGCTTCTGCACGGTCGTACGGCGCATGACTGCCTCCTTACGTGTCCACCGGGTTCCGCGTTCTCACGGAGGTAGACCTTTCGAGGGAGGGTTACTCATCGCTTCCGGTCTGTCAGTGGCGGCTGTCACCATTCGGCTGTCAGTGGCGGGTGTCACTCTCGGGGCCATGACGACGCCTGAGAATCAGCCCCTGACCTGCGCCGATGTGGACTGGGACGCGCGAGCGGCCTCCTTCGACGAGGAACCGGACCACGGCCTGCGCGACCCCGCGGTGCGCCGCGCCTGGGCCGGCCGGCTGCGCGACTGGCTGCCCGGACCGTCCGGGGACGTCCTCGATCTCGGCTGCGGCACCGGCAGCCTGTCACTGCTCGCGTCCGAGCAGGGGCACCGGGTGACGGGTGTGGACCGCTCCCCGGCGATGGTGGCCCTGGCCCGGGAGAAGCTCGCCGGGCGCGACGCGGTGGTCCTCCTCGGGGACGCCGCGTCACCGCCCGTCGCCGGGCGGCGCTTCGACGCCGTGCTCGTCCGGCACGTCCTGTGGGCCCTGCCGGAGCCCGCCCGGGTCCTGCGGCACTGGCTGGGGCTGCTGCGCCCCGGCGGACGGCTCGTCCTGGTCGAGGGCGTCTGGGGCGGCGCCGACCCCGTCGGCATACCGGCCGAGCGGCTCCTCGCCCTGCTCGCACCGGTCGCCGCGGGGACACGCCTGGAGCGCCTGTCCGGCGACGCGCTGCTGTGGGGCAAGGCGGTCGCGGACGAGCGGTACGCGGTGGTCGCGACGGGCCCGGTGTCAGGCCAGCAGCGCGGTGAGGCGGCCGCCGCGGGCGAGTGACTCCAGTTCGTCGAGGGCAGCCGACGCGGCGGCGGCCGCCCCGGGGTCCGTGGCGGCCAGGGGGCTCGCGGCGAACTCGTCCTCGTCCAGGCGCCGTACGTCCGTGCCGTCCGCGCCGCACCACAGGTCCAGGTCGAGGTCCTCGACGACCAGCTCCGCTCCCGAGCGGCGGGCCGGGCGCGTGACGTCGCAGTACCAGCCCTTCAGGGCGCCGGCGGCGGAGCGGACCTCCTTCACCGCGTACCAGCGGTCCCGCCAGTAGTACTCCGTGAAGACGTCCCCGGGCTCGAAGCGGACGAAGCCGAAGTCGCGCACGCCGCCGCCCGCCCAGGGGGCGCGCACCGCGATCCGCGTGCCGTCGTCGGACAGCAGCTCGCCGGCGTAACGGATCTTCGTGCGGCCCGCCTTGACGAGGACGACCTCCAGCACGGCGGGCCCGTCAGCCGAGTTCGCGGACATGGCGGACCTCCGTCGCGCACACCTCGTAGCCGAACCACCGGTTGACGGCGATCATGGGCTCGTTGCCCGTGTCGTTGCCGGTGAACGCCTCCCGGCAGCCCGCGGCGCGGGCGCGGTGCAGGGAGGCGTTCTTGACGAGCTTGGCCAGGCCCCGGCCGCGGAACTCGCGGGCCGTGCCGGTCATGGCGGTGCCGTAGCGGCGGTCGCCGTCGGTGTACGCCACCGTGAAGGCGGCGGGCCGGCCGTCGACGACCGCGACCGTGGTCAGGTCCAGGTCGAGCAGCGGGTGCTTCCAGTTCTCCTCGACCCAGGCCTCGTAGTCCGTGAACTCGACGTCGATGTCGCTCGGTTCGTCCGAAGAGGTCACCGCGTCCAGCTCGAACAGCGGACGCGGATCACCGGCGAAGTCGGCGGCCGTGCGCAGCTCGACACCGGGCGGCGGGTCCAGGCGGGGCGGCAGCGCGCCCGCCGCCAGGTCCAGCCGCAGAAAGTAGGCGGAGCGGCTGGCGGAGAAGCCCTTCCGCTCGGCGAACGCCCGGTTCTCCGGCTCGTCGAGCACCCAGGTGAACAGCTTGCGCACCCCGAGCGCCGCCAGCCGCTCCTCGGCGGTGCGCAGCAGCAGCGACCCCGCGCCCCGCCCCCTGCGGCCCGGGTGCACGTAGATGTTGGCCGAGCCCTGGCCGGGCTCCGGGCTGTCGTGGGCGACGCCGATCTGCGCCGTGCCGACGACCTCGCCGTCCTCCTCGGCGATCAGCTGGCCGAAGTGGGCGCCGGGGTGGGCGTGGGTCAGCGTGTGCAGCACCGACTCGGGAGTGGAGAGCATGTAGGGCAGGGCCTCGCGGCGGACGGCGGAGAACCCCTCGGCGTCGGCTCGGACGTCGGGTCGCAGGTCGCGCACGATCACGGTCATGGGGGCGGACGTTACGCGGGGACGCCCCCGGATGCCTCTCATTTTCCGCCGGGTGCGGGACAATCGGCCCGTGAGCTTGAAGATCGACATCGACGACAGTGCCCCGCCGTACGAGCAGGTGCGGGCGCAGATCTCCGAACAGGCGCGCTCCGGTGCGCTGCCGGTGGGCTACCGGCTGCCGACCGTGCGGGGGCTGGCCGAGTCGCTGGGGCTCGCCGCGAACACGGTCGCCAAGGCCTACCGGGCGCTGGAGGCGGACGGGGTGATCGAGACGCGGGGGCGCAACGGCACCTTCGTGGCCGCCGCCGGTGCGGCGGCCGACCGGGAACTGGCGTCGGCCGCCCAGGCGTACGCGGAGCGGGCCCGCCGGCTCGGGCTGGACGAGGACGCCGCGCTGGCCGCCGTCCGCGACGCCCTCCGCGCGGCCTACGGCAGTTGAGGCCCGCTCCCCGGCCGGCGCTCCCTCACGTGCGGACCAGGTGCCGCGGTGTCCGGGTGAGGTCCAGGCCCGCCGACCGCCCGATGCGCGCGAAGGCCATGGCGTCCTCCACCGCCGCGCCGCCCGGGTCGTTGTTGAAGTACGCGTAGACGTCCTCGCCGGCGCTCCAGGTGGTGGCGATGCGGTCGAGCCAGGTGGCCAGCGAGCGGCGGCCGTAGCGCGGCCAGGGCCGGGCGCGTCCCTGGTGGAAGCGGACGTAGCCCCAGTCGGTGGTGCGCCACAGCGGGGTCGCCGGGCGGGCCAGGACGTCGGCCCAGCACAGGGCGGCGCCGCGGGCCTGGAGCACCGCACGGACCTGCGGCGTCCACCACGAGTCGTGGCGGGGCTCCACCGCCACCCGGGTCGCGGCGGGGAAGCGGGACAGGCAGTCGTCCAGCAGGCCCGGGTCGGCGCGCAGGGTGGGCGGGAGCTGGAGCAGCACCGGCCCGAGCCGGTCGCCCAGGCCCGCCGCGTGGCTCATCAGCCGGTGCACCGGCTCCTCGGGCTCCTTGAGCCGCTTGATGTGGGTCAGGTAGCGGCTCGCCTTCACGGCCACCACGAAGTCCCCGGGCACCCGCCCCCGCCAGCCCTCGAAGGTCTCCCGCGACGGCAGCCGGTAGAAGGCGTTGTTGATCTCGACCGTGGCGAAGTGTGCCGCGTACTCCTCCAGCCAGAGCCGCACCGGGAGCCCGGACGGGTACAGCACGTCCCGCCAGTCCTTGTACTGCCAGCCGGACGTGCCCACGAAGAGGGTCATACCCCCATCAAAACACCGGCTCGGACCGACCTCCTACAGGTACAGGCCCGCGTCGGCGTCACCGCGCGGCTCCGGCAGGGACGTCGGGGACGTGCCCCGGCGCAGCGCGTACAGCTCCGCCAGCGTGGCGCCCTCGCGGCCGACGCCCTCCTCGCGGCCCAGCCAGCCCACCGCCTCCGCGCGGGTCAGCGGGCCCACCTCGATGCGGGCCAGGCAGCGGCCCGGGCGGACCACGGCCGGGTGCAGGCGCTCCAGGTCCTCGTTGGTGGTGACGCCCACCAGGACGTTGCGCCCCTGGCCGAGCAGCCCGTCGGTCAGGTTCAGCAGCCGGGACAGCGCCTGGCCCGCGGTGTGCTTGGCCTCGCCGCGGATCAGCTCGTCGCAGTCCTCCAGGAGCAGCAGCCGCCAGCGGCCCTTGCCGGTGGCGTCGTCCTCGCCGATGGCGATGTCCATGAGGTAGCCGACGTCGGAGAACAGCCGCTCGGGGTCCAGGACGCAGTCCACCTGGCACCAGTCGCGCCAGGACCGGGCCAGGGTGCGCAGCGCGGAGGTCTTGCCGGTGCCGGGCGGGCCGTGCAGGAGCAGCAGCCGGCCCGCGATGTCCTCGGGCGTGGTTCTCATCAGCCGGTCCATGGCGTCCGCGACGGGCGCCGTGTAGTTGGCCCGGACCTCGTCCCAGGTGCCCGCCGCGATCTGACGGGTCGTGCGGTGCGGGCCGCGGCGCGGGGAGACGTACCAGAAGCCCATCGTGACGTTCTCCGGCTGCGGTTCGGGTTCGTCCGCCGCCCCGTCCGTGGCCTGGCCGAGGATCTTCTGCGCCAGCTCCTCGCTGGTCGCCGTCACCGTCACGTCGGCGCCGCGGTTCCAGCGGGAGATCAGCAGCGTCCAGCCGTCGCCCTCGGCGAGGGTGGCGCTGCGGTCGTCGTCCCGCGCGGCGCGCAGGACCCGCGCGCCGGGCGGCATCAGCGTCACGCCGGAGCGGACGCGGTCGATGTTCGCCGCGTGGGAGTACGGCTGCTCGCCCGTCGCGAAGCGGCCGAGGAACAGCGCGTCGACGACGTCGGACGGGGAGTCGGAGTCGTCGACGTTGAGCCGGATCGGCAGCGTTTCGTGCGGGTTTCCAGACATGCCGCCATGATCCGGCACGGAACCGCCGCGTGCACCCGTTTTCCGGTGCACGCGGCGGGCCCGTCCCGGCCGCGTCAGCCGCCGGAGCCGGCGAGCGTGCGGGCGGCCCGCCGCGCCCGGCGGACCACCGCGTAGCCCTTGGTGAGGGCGCGGTCGCGGGCGAAGGTCCGGGCGATCGCCCGGCCCTCGACCGTCCGCTCGAACTCCTCGATGCCGGTGTCGCGGCGCACCGTCACCCGCCGCAGGGCGTACGGCCCCTGCGCCCGGCGCGCGAGGCCGTTGCCGACGGCGAGGGCCTGGGCGTACCCCGTCTCGCGCACCGCCTGCCGGACCCGGCGGTCGGAGTAGCCGTAGGGGTAGGCGAACGAGGCCGGCACCGAGCCCAGCTGGTCGGAGACGATCTCCTTGCAGTGGATCAGCTCGAACCGCAGGGTGGCCTCGGAGACCTGGTCGAGCTGCGGGTGGCTGTGGCTGTGCCCGCCGATCTCCACGCCCGCAGCGGCGAGTTCCCGGACCTGGTCCCAGTCCAGCATGGTGTCCGGTCCGCCCCCGGTGTCGTACGGCCCGCGCAGCCACCCGGTCGAGACGAACAGGGTCGCCGGGAAGCCGTGCTCGGCCAGGACCGGCAGGGCGTGCCGGTGCACGCCCTCGTAGCCGTCGTCGAAGGTGACGAGGACCGGCCGGCCGGGCAGCGGGCGGCCGGAGCGCCAGCACGCGGCGAGTCCGGCCGTGGTGAGCGGTGTGCGGCCCTGGTCGGCCAACACCGCCATCTGCTCGGCGAACGCTTTCGGGGTCACCGACAGGGCGCGCGTCGCCTCGTTCGGGGCGTCGGCGACCGCGTGGTACATCAGGATCGGCACCCGCGCGTCGGTCACGAACCCGCTCCTTCCCGCACGGCCCGCGGCCCGCGACCGGTGGCTGCCGGAGCCTTCTCCTCCTCCGGCGCGCCGGTGCCCGTCGCCTCCTCGGGGACGGTGGTTCCCGTCGCCACCTCGGGGACCTGGAACGTCGTGCCGCCGCGGCGGGCGCGGACGGTGCCGACGAGGTAGCCGCCCGCCGCCGTGAGCACCCCGGCGACGATCGCGCCGGCCCTGCCCGCGCCGCCCGGCCGGGCCAGCACGGCGTCCCGCAGTCCCCGGGCCACCCCGGCCGGCAGCACCCGGGTGGCGTACCGGCGTTCGGACTCCAGGCCCTTGTCCGCGCCGACGCTGCGGGCCACGAGCGCCTTGGACAGGCCCTCGGCGTAGGTGCGGGTGCGGAAGTAGCGGAAGTGCTCGCGCGCCTCGGGCACCCGGTGGTGGATGACCGCCCGGTCGTCGATCAGCAGGACGGCGTCCGGCCGGGCCCGGGACAGGCGGATGCACAGTTCCGTCTCCTCGCACCCCAGCGGGCGCTTGTCGCCGTCCCTGCCGATCCCGGTGGCGAAGCCGCCCGCCGCGTCGAAGGCGCTGCGCCGGAACGAGGCGTTGCCGCCCAGCACGTTGCGCACGCGGACCCGGCCGGGCGGCAGGCCCCGGTACGTGCAGCCCACCACCCAGTCGAACTCCTCCGGGAACCAGTGCGGCCGCCGCCCCGACGCCCAGACCGGCACCGTGCGACCGCCGACCGCGGCCACCCGCGGGTCGGCGTACGCCTCGGCGAAGTACCGCAGCCAGTCGCGCTGCGCCACGGCGTCGTCGTCGAGGAAGGCCACGATCTCGCCGCGGGCCGCCGCGATACCGGTGTTGCGGCCAGCGGACAGGCCGCGGGGGCCCGCGTTGGCGAGCACCCGCACCTCGCCCGCGTCCTTGTACTCCCGCTCCAGCCGGTCCCGGAGGCTTGCGTTGTGGTCGACGACCAGCAGCGTCTCCCGTGCGGGCCGGGACTGCACCCGCACCGAGGAGACCGCCGCGAGGATGTCCTCCCAGCGGTCCTCGGTGTAGGCGCAGATCACGACGGAGACGTCGGGACCGCTCAAGACACCCTCTCCCGCACCGCCGCCGCAATCGACGACGACCGGGACGAACGGCGCCGCAGGGCACGCCGGTTGGAGCGCTCCCGCAGGATCACCCGCAGCACGCGCAGACCGTCCCGCACGGCCCGCAGGTTGCTCGTGCCGTGAATGCGCAGGTACTCGTGGCTCGGGATCTCCTGCACCTTGAGCCCGGCCTTCACCACCCGGATGTTCATCAGGGTCTCGACCTCGAAGCCGGTGCAGTCCAGGTCGATCTTGTCGAGGCAGTGCCGCCAGAAGGCGTTGTAGCCGTAGCACAGGTCGGTGTACCGGGCGCCGAACTTGCGGTTGACGGCCGTGCACAGCGCCCAGTTGCCGAGCTTGCGGATGAAGGTCATGTCGTCGGTGCCGCCGCCGTTGGCGAAGCGCGAGCCCTTGGCGAAGTCCGCGCCGGAGACCAGGGCGGAGACGTACGACACGATCTCGTTGCCGTCGGCCGAGCCGTCCGCGTCGACCATCACGATGATGTCGCCGGTGCACGCCTGGAAGCCGGTGATCAGCGCGTCCCCCTTGCCCTTTCCGCGCTGCTCGACGACCTTGACACCGGGCCACAGGTCACGGGCCACCGCGACGGTGTCGTCGGTGGAGTTGCCGTCGACCAGGACCACCTCGTGTATCCAGTCGGGCAGGGTCTTGAAGACGTACGGAAGGTTCTCCGCCTCGTTCATCGCCGGGATGACCACGCTCACGGGCGGTGCGATGGCCAGGTGCGAGGAGACGGGCCGGTACTTGGCTGCGGTCGGCGGATGATCCTCCGTCACGGCCGGCTGCAGAACTGAACTCATGAGTCTGGTCCCTCTCGTCCGGTGGACCGCCCCCCCAGGGCAGTCCGGATCCAGTCCGGTTCGAAAGGGGGGTTCTCACCCGGGGCACGCCGGAACGGCGAGGCACGCCGGAATGGAGCTCCGGCATGCCGGGTGAGCTGGCAGAACTGACCGGCCGCGAAAACGGCAGCCGACCGCGCGGCACGGCCCGGAGACCACTGCGGCCACCGAGCACGGCACCCCCCTACCGCGCCCCGCGCCGGTTCGTCGCGGTCCTGAGCCCTCCCCTGGAGCCGCGTACAGACGGACCGATGCGGGTGAGATGTATGACGGTATTGACGATTGAACCCGTATGGCAAGACCTGGAACGGCCACTCACGTTTTTGTTGGTTTGGCCGTCGCTCCGTGCGCCCGGTGGGACACAAGTCGACCGTTTCCCGTCGCAGGAAGAGCCGTTCCCCGGAGGCGATCAGGGCCTTTCGGGGAACGGCTGTTCAGGCGTTCGCCCCTGTGGGGGCGGTCGGCGGGGGTGTCACCCGACGAGCTGCAGCAGCCGGTTCGGCGAACCCGCACCCGGGCCGGTCACCTTGCCGGTGGCGGCACCCGCCACCAGGGCCGAGGCGACCTGCGCGGGGCCGGCGGAGGGGTGGCCCGCCAGGTAGACCGCAGCCGCGCCCGCCACGTGCGGAGTGGCCATCGAGGTGCCGGAGATGGTGTTGGTGGCGGTGTCGCTCGTGTGCCAGCCCGCCGTGATCGAGGAGCCGGGCGCGAACAGGTCCAGGGCCGAGCCGTAGTTGGAGTAGCTCGCCCGGGCGTCGGAGCTGGTGGTGGCGCCGACCGTGAGGGCCTCGGCGACCCGGGCCGGGGAGGACGAGGAGGCGGAGGTGTTGCTGTTGCCCGCGGCGACGGCGTACGTGACGCCGCTCGCTATGGAGTTGCGGACCGCCGTGTCCAGGGCGGTGGACGCCCCGCCGCCGAGGGACAGGTTGGCGACCGAGGGGCCGGAGTGGTTGCGCGTGACCCAGTCGATGCCCGCGATCACGCCGGCCGTGGTGCCGGACCCGCTGTTGTTCAGCACCCGCACGCCCACGACCTTCGCCTTCTTGGCGACACCGTAGGTGGAGCCCGCGACCGTGGTGGCCACGTGGGTGCCGTGGCCGTTGCCGTCGGAGGCGTCGTTGTCGCCGTCGACGGCGTCGTAGCCGTGTGCGGCCCGGCCGCTGATCTGCTGGTGCGTGATGCGCACGCCGGTGTCCACCACGTAGACGGTGACCCCGCTGCCCGCGCTGTCCGGGTAGGTGTAGGTGCGGGACAGCGGGAGGGAGGGCTGGTCGATCCGGTCCAGGCCCCAGGGGGCGGACGTCTGGGTGGCGGCGAGCGAGACGCGCTGGTTCTGCTCCACGGACGCCACCGCGGGGTCGGCGGCCAGCCGCCGGGCCTCGCCGGCCGAGAGGGAGGCGGAGTAGCCGTTCAGCGCGGAACCGAACGTCCGCTCCACCGAGCCGCCGTAGCCCTTGACGAGGCTCTTGGCCGCGGCCGAGGACGCCTTCAGGCCGGCGCTCTTGCGGAGCGTGACGATGTAGCTGTTCTTCACCGCGGACGGTGAGTCCGCGGCCAGCACCCGGCCCTCGGCCGGAGCGGCCTGGGCGGGCAGGGCGGTGAGACCGCCCACGAGGGCGGCGGTCGCCAGCGAGGTGAGCGCGGCGAGTCCGAGTCTCTTGCTTCGCGGTTGTGCCATGACGGGGGAGTCCTCCTCCGGGCGGCGCGCGCCCGGGTGGGGCGCGCGTCCTGTGGGGGGTGCGCGCGTGCTCGCGCACACGGACCGGGAGCGTGCTGTTCCGCTCCCGGCCTGGGAACAGCCTCGGCCGGACCCGGTTACGGGACAAGAGAGTTGAGAACCCCTCAACAAACCTGTCATGAGCACGCAACAGGCACCGTCCGAAACTCCCGGCGTGTGCCGTGAACGTGCCACCAGGCGTGAAGAGAACGAAAAGAACTTGGCATGGACACTTCCTGTCAACGCGCGTCGTTGCTACCACGGTTGTGGCAGAGATCCTGCTAAAGGGAGGTTCCATGAGACGTTCCCGACTTGTCGTCTTCGTGAGCTCGCTCCTCCTCGCCGCCGGCACCGCCCTCACCGGGGCAGCCACGGCGCAGGCGTCCGCACTCGCCGCAACAGGCCCGTACGCAGCGCTCGGTGACTCCTACTCCTCGGGAGTGGGCGCCGGCAGCTACATCGGTTCCAGCGGCGACTGCAAGCGCAGCACGAAGGCCTACCCCTACCTCTGGGCCGCCGCCAACTCACCCTCGGCGTTCGACTTCACGGCCTGTTCCGGCGCCCGAACGGGTGATGTTCTGTCCGGGCAGCTCGGCCCGCTGAGCAGCACCACCGCGCTCGTGTCCATCAGCATCGGCGGCAACGACGCCGGCTTCGCCGACGTCATGACGACCTGCGTCACCCAGTCCGACAGCTCCTGCCTCTCCCGCATCAACACCGCCCGCGCCTACGTCGACTCCACGCTCCCCGGCAAGCTCGACAGCGTGTACTCGGCGATCCGCTCCAAGGCGCCCAACGCCAAGGTCGTGGTCCTGGGCTACCCCCGCTTCTACAAGCTCGGCACCACCTGCCTCGGCCTGTCCGAGGCCAAGCGCAAGGCCATCAACGACGCCTCGGACCACCTCAACACCGCCATCGGCAAGCGCGCCGCGAACCACGGCTTCACCTTCGGTGACGTCCGCTCCACCTTCACCGGCCACGAGATCTGCTCCGGCGACTCCTGGCTGCACAGCGTCAACTGGCTGAACATCGGCGAGTCCTACCACCCGAAGGCCCCCGGCCAGTCGGGCGGCTACCTGCCGGTCCTGAACGCCAACGACTGACCTGCCCCCACCGGCCCCACCGGCCACCCCACCCCGGCGGGTCAGCCGGAGTCCGCATCCGGCTCCGTGCCCCCGTCCGTGACCGAAGGAGAAGGGGAGGCCCCGCCCGTCGGGGTCTCCGTCTCACAGGTGATCGAGAACGCCACCGCGTCGGACGTCGTCCGCACCGGCTCCCGCACCTCGACACTGATCTCGTTCTCGATCGTTCCGGACTCCTCGTCCGTCGTCACGGTCACCGTGTCCCGCTTCGTACGGCCGCCGCCCTCCGGGAACGACAGGGTCTTCCACCCCTCGTCGAGCACCTGGCCGTCGCCCGTCCTCCAGCGGTAGCGCACCTCGGCCGGCAGCGTCCCCACCGTCAGCGTCGCGGTGAAGCGCGGTGCCCGGACACCCGGCGGCGGGCACGTCCCCCGGTAGTCCGTGCGCGTTCCGTCCAGGCCCACCCGCACCGACTGAGGCGGCGGGCTGCTCTTCTCGCTCTCCCGCTCGCTCGGCGTCGGGGACGGGCTCGGTTTCCCGTTACCGGTGCTCTTGCGGGGACCCTCGGTCACGGCCGGCGTACTCGCCCCGCCGCCCTGGTCCTTCTTCCCGTCGCCGCCCTCGTCGTTCAGCAGCGCGTACGTCAGCCCGCCCGCCGCGAGCGCCAGGGCGATCACCCCCGCGACCAGCACCCGGCCCGCCCTGCGGTCGCGGTCGCGGTCCGGCCCGGTCGCGGTCGCCGTGTCCGGTCCGGTTGCCGCCGTGCTGCCGGGGAACGGCATCGGCGGAGTGGGGGAGGGCTCCCGGTGCACCGCCACCGTCGGCGGGAACGCCACCGGCCCCACCGCATCCGCACGGGGCGCACCGCCCGCCGCCACGAGCCGCAGATCCTGCTCGGCCCGCCCGGCCGGCAACCGCTGCCCGGGGTCCTTGCGCAGCAGCCCCTCGATGACCGGGGCGAGCGGTCCCGCCCGGTACGGCGGCGGCAACTCCTCGTCCACGATGGCGCGCAGGGTGCTCAGCGGGGTGTCGTGCCGGAACGGGGAGTGGCCCTCGACCGCCGCGTACAGCAGTACACCGAGCGACCACAGGTCCGACTCCGGTCCGGGCGTCCGGCCGAGCGCACGCTCCGGGGCGAGGAACTCGGGGGAGCCGATGACCTCGCCGGTCATGGTCAGCGCGGAACTGCCCTCGACCGTCGCGATGCCGAAGTCGGTGAGCACGACGCGCCCGTCGTTCGCGATCAGCACGTTGGCCGGCTTCACGTCGCGGTGCAGCACCCCCGCCTCGTGGGCGGAGCGCAGCGCGGCCAGCACCTCCGCGCCGATGTGCGCCGCCCGCTGCGGCGGCATGGGGCCCTCGGCGTCCAGCACCTCGGCCAGGGACAGGCCGCGGACCAGCTCCATGACGACCCAGGGCCGGCCCTCGTCCGTCGCTACGTCGTACACCGTGACCACGTTGCGGTCGGCCACCCGGGCCGCCGCCCAGGCCTCCCGCTCCAGCCGGGCGTACAGGCGCTGCACGTCGTCGGCCGCGAGCCCGGCCGGGGCCCGCACCTCCTTGACGGCCACCTCGCGGTGCAGCACCTCGTCACGGGCGCGCCACACCGTCCCCATGCCGCCCTCGCCGAGCGGCGACAGCAGCCGGTAGCGGCCCGCGATCACCCGTTCACGGCCCGGTTCTTCGGACACGGTGCCCCCTTCGCAGCCGGGCGGAATTCCCACGGGGTCTGTCTTCCCCGCCACGCCGGATTCCCTCACGAACGTAACTCAGCCCAGTGCGGATGCCGCCCCCTTGAACACCAGTCCGGCCCCGAGGACGACGACGGCGAAGGCCGAGCCGAGCGGGGCGGTACGGCGGACCAGGGCCGCCACCGGGCCCGCCGTCCACCGCGGGCGCCGTTCCAGCAGCCGGGTCATGCCGCTGCCCGCCTTGACGACGGCGTACCCGGCGGCGGTGAGGGTGAGCGCCAGGCCGACGCCGTAGGCGACCACCAGGAGCAGACCGAACCACGCCTCGCCGAGGGCTGCGGCACCGACCAGCACGACGACGGCGGACGGACTGGGCACGAGGCCTCCGGCGAAGCCCATGAGGATCGTGCCGCGCAGGGTGGGGGCGACGGGGTGGGAGTGGGTGAACCCGCCGTGGGTGTGCACGACACCCTGGGGATGAGGGTGGGGGTGGGTGTGGGCGTCTTGGTGCTCGTGCGCGTGGCCGTGGTCGTGGGGGTCGCCGTGGTCGTGGCGGTGGCTCTGGTCGTGGTGGTGGTCGTCGCCGTCCCCGTGCGGGTGGTCGTGGCCGTGTTCGTGGGCGCCGTGCGCGGGGGCGTGTTCGTGAGTGTGGGTGGGGGTGTGGGTGTGCGGGCGGTTGCGCAGGGCGCGGCGGACCAGGCTCGCGCCCGCCAGTGTCACCAGGAGGCCGCTGGCGACGCCGAGCCAGGCGATCACCGAGGGGGCCGCCGCCGAACCGGCCGTGACCAGCAGGCCGAGGGCGACCACGCCCAGGGTGTGGGTGACCGTCACGGAGGCGGCCATGGGCAGGACGTCCTTCATCCGGGCCCGGCCGCCCCGGGCCGCCGCCGTCGCGGCCATGATGGTCTTGCCGTGGCCCGGAGCGAGCGCGTGCATCGCGCCGAGGACGACGGCGATGCCGAGGGCCAGTGCGGCGAACCCGGCGGTGAGGTCGTGCCGGGCGACCAGCTCGTCCAGGGCACGCGTCCAGCGGTCGGCGCCGCGCGGCAGCACCGAGGCCGCCGGGGCGTCCCGCTCCTGCCCGGCGAGGGCCGGGCCGCCCGGGCGCACGCGCAGGGCGGCGGACGCGGTGTCGGCGGGGGAGGAGAGCAACTCCTCGGGGTAGCGGGTCAGTTCCCGTGACAGCGACTTCTCGGGCACGTCGGACGCGGCAAGGGTCATCCGGTCGCCCCGTGCTGTGATCTCCCGCCAGCCGGGCCCGGAGGAGGAGCCCGCACCCCGGAAGGCCAGGGACACGGTCCTCGCCTCCGACTTCTCGCCCGACGGCAGCGGGGCGGTCAGGTCGCACTCCACGCGGAGCGTGTCCAGCCCCGCCTGCCCCGGCCGCACGCGGGCGTGGCCGCGTACGACGGTGAGGGAGGCGCGGTGCCCGTCCACCGTGACCCTGCTGTCCGCCGCGGCCGCGGCGCAGCGCTCACGCGCCCACATGCGCAGGCCGAGCCGCTCGACGTCCGGTTTCGCCTGGGTCGCCGGGATCTCCGCGAGGTCCTCGACGTGGCGCACCCGGAGCTCACCGGGGGCCGCCACCAGGCCGTCGTAGCGGTTGACGGTGAAGTTGCCCAGCGGGTGGGCGCTCGCCGTGGCGGCGGGCAGCAGGGTGAGCGCGCAGGCGGCCGTGAGGACGGCGGCGCCGGACGCGGACAGCCGGCGCAGGATCACCGGTTCCCCTCCAGATCCTCGAGTGCGGTCCGGGCCTCGCGCGCGCCGAGCGGCGAGAAGCCGGCATTCAGGTCCAGCGCGGCCTTCAAGTGCGTACGGGCCGCCCGCCGGTCGCCGGTGGCGAGCTCGATGACCCCGCGGTGGTGGAGGAAGGCGGCGTTGCGGTAGCCGGTGGCGGTCGCCCGCCGGGCGTACGGCAGGGCTTCCGCGTCACGGCCGTTGACGTGCAGGGCCCAGGCGAGCGCGTCGGCGGTGTGCACGCTGTGCCGGCGGTTCCACTCGGCGCGGGCCGCGCGCAGGGCTTCCTTCTTGTCGCCGTGGTCGGCGGCGGCCATGGCCGTGTCGAGGTCGGCGTTCACCCCGCCCGCGCGGGCCAGGGCCGTCCAGGCGTCGACGAGGGCGTACTGCTCCTCCGCCCTCGCCCGGTCGCCGTCGGCGCCGCGGTCCTCGTAGAGCTCTCCGAGGGCGACGAGCGGGCCGGGCAGCGGGGAGCGGGCCACGGTCTGTTCCAGCCCCTTCACCGCCGCGGCGCGGTCGCCGCTCGCCGCCTGGGCGCGGGCCCGGCCCTCCAGCGCGGGGAGGTAGGCGTCGTCGGCGGCGAGCGCACGGGCGTAGTGGGCCAGGGCGTCATCGTGATCGCCCTGGTTCCAGGCCAGTTGCCCCAGCGCCGTGGCCACGTACGCGACGTCCGAGGGGGAGCGGGCCGAGTCCAGGGCGCGGTGCAGGACCTCGCGCGCCGTGCGCACGTCGCCGCGCAGCTCGTGCACGTAGGCGTACCGGGTGAAGACGGGGACGCCGGGGCGCCGGTCGTCCGCGGTCCGCGCGGCTTCGGCGGCGTCGTCGTAGCGGCCGAGTTCGACGAGGGCGTCGACACGGGTGCACAGGGCGCGTTCGTTGTAGGGGTTGAGCTTCAGGGCCCGGTCGGCGTGCGTGAGGGCGCCGGGGAAGTCGTGCCGGGCGGCGGCCAGCGCGGCACGGCCCGCCAGGGCCTGGTCGTTGGCCGGCCGCAGGGCCAGGGACCGCCGCAGTGCGCGCTCGGCCTGCGGGTAACGGGAGGGGTCGCCCTCGATGCGCGCCTGCTCCACGTAGGCGAGCCCCAGCGTGGCCCAGCTGCCGAAGTCCTTCGGCTGGGCGCGCAGGTGGCGCTGCAAGGACCCGATCGCCGCCCCGAGGTCGCCCCGGGCCAGGTCACCGGGTGACAGCGCCCCGGCCGCGGACACGGCGGCGGTTCCGGTGCGGCCGTCCTGGGCGCCCCCCAGGGCGACGGCCCCGCCGGTCAGCGCCACGGCCAGCAGGGCGGCGCACCCGGCCAGGTGCAGCCCCCGCCAGCGCCGCCCCCCGTCGGCGGCCCGCCGCATCACGGCCACGCGCCGGGCGGCATCGACGCCCTCGCCGCCGGTGCCGGGTGCGGTGCCGGTGCGGGGTGCGGCGCCGGTTCCGGTGCCGGCGATCGACCGCTCGGCGTGAGCGCCCGCTGCCTCGGAACCGCTGGCATCGCCTGGGCCGTTCACGGCACCCGTACCGTCCACCGCGCCCGTGTCGCCGACTGCCTCCGTGCCGTCCACGACGCCCGTGCCGTCGGCCATGCCCGAGGCGTCCACCGCGGCGGTGTCGCCCGCCGCGCCGGTGTCGTCCGGCCGGGGCGGTGTGCTGTCGGTCGCGTGCGCAGGCATGGGCTTTCCTCGGTCTGCTGTGCGGGACGGAAGTCGGCGGCGCGGCCCGCGCCGTGGGGGACGGGGAACGGGCCGCGCCTGTCTGCGGGGCGGAAGGGCTCAGTACGCCCGGTTCCGCATGCGGCGCCACCACATGAGGGCCGCGCCGATCAGGACGATGCCGCCCGCCCCGGCCCCGGCGGACGCGGCGATCAGGCGCGTGTCGTCCGAGCCCTGCGCACCGGCCGGCCGGAGGGCGTCGCCGAGCTGGCTGCGGACGTCGTTGCCCCCGTCCACGCCCTTGGCGAGCGGGCCGCGCGACCCCTCGGTCGGCAGGGCGACGTACGGGAAGGACTTCTCGAACTCCTTGTCGTTCTTGTCCACCGCGTCGCCCAGGTCGTTCTTCGAGCCCACCAGCTCACCCTCGACGACCTGCAGCGCGGCGTCGATCACGTCGTCGGTGAGGCGACGGCCGTTGGGGAAGCCGGCGTTGTCGCCGTCGAGGACACCGAGCCGCTTGGGTTCGGCGGCCGGCTTGATCGAGGTGTTCAGCCGCAGCTGCTCCGAAGGCGTCACGTGCGGCGGCTGGTTCAGGTCCTTGACGCCCTTGAGGAACACGTCGACCAGGTCGTTGCGCGGCTCGGCGGGCGCCGGGATCTTGTAGATCGCCTCGATGAGCTTCGGCAGCTCCGGGTTGGTGACGTTCTTCAGGAACTTCGCGTCGTCGCGCGGCGTGGCCGCGTTGAACCTGTCCTTGTCCTTCAGCGGGTTGACGACCTCGTTCACCAGCGGGTTGCCCAGGCGCGAGACCTGCGTGAAGTAGCCCCGGGCGTTCTTGCGCTGGGTCGTCGACCAGATGCCGACCACCGGCTGGTCGTGCGACTCGGCGATGAGGCTGCTGGGCACCTGCAGGGCTATGGAGTTGACGTTGTAGCCCTTGAGGGTGTCGTTGCCGACCTCGGAGAGGTTCCCGCCGTAGAGCAGGTCGAAGACGCGCAGGTCCAGGAAGAACGGGTCGTCGGCCTGGCCGGCGAACGTCTGCGCGCCACCGGCGAGTTCGTGCACGGCCTGCTTGCGCAGCGTGGCGTAGTCCGGCATCGAGGCCTTGCCCACGTTGGACGGGGCCACGGGCACGTCGTCGGCGACCTTGGTCTTCGACACCGCCTTCAGGTGGCGCAGCTTGATCAGCTCGACGTCGTAGGTCTGCGTGACGTTGAGGTCGGGGTCGTCGAGGCTCTCGACGGGGCCGGTGTTGTACAGGAACGTCTTCTTGTTCTTGGTGTGCGTCTTGAACGTGTAGCGGAAGACCAGGTCCTCCTGCGCGTCCCCGTTCCGGTCGACGCGCAGGTCGTACTGGGCGTCCTCGGCGAAGGTGAAGAAGTTCGGCCCGCCGGCGGGTTCCTCGAACGGGATCCAGTTCGCGACGATGGTCGTCGTGTCCGGCTTGTCCGGGCTGACGAACGCGTACACGTCGGTGTTGTCGTACTGCGGGGTACCCGAGATCAGGGGGGCCTCGCGGTGGCTGGAGGCGGTGGCCGCCTCAGGTGCCAGCGCGGTCACACCGGCGGCCGCGAGCCCGCCGGCGGCCAGCGCGCCGCACACCGCGGTCGCGATGCTCCTGCGTCCCGCACCGTTCCTGGAGATAGCTGTCATGCCGTCCGTCCTCCGTGCCGACTTGCCTGACACACGCCATTCGGAGTGGCCGGCGAAGCGGATTGGTCGAATCTCAACCGTTCTTACGGCCGGTCCCGGATCTTGTTTCAGCTCCGCTTTCCTCTCCTCCGGACCCGCGTTTTCGCGGCCCGGATCCGTAACACCGTCCGGAGGTGTGTGCGTTGCGAATGCCTCGTGTGAGGGGACAGGCCCGGTGCGGCCTCGGAGAGGGGGACCGAGTGGAGGCGGACGAGCTGCTGCTGCTCGTGGCAGGCGGGGACCACAAAGCCTTCGAGGATCTGTACGGGCTGGTGTCCGGCCCGGTGTTCGGACTCGTACGGCGTGTGGTGCGCGACCCCGCCCAGTCGGAGGAGGTGGCTCAAGAGGTGCTGCTGGAGACGTGGCGGTCCGCCGCACGGTTCGACCCGGGCCGGGGCAGTGCGATGTCCTGGATCCTCACCCTCGCCCACCGCCGGGCCGTCGACCGGGTGCGCAGCGCCCGCGCGGCCGGGGAGCGCGAGCAGCGTGAGGCCCTGCGGGCGAACCAGCCCGCCTTCGACCACGTCACCGAGGAGGTCGAGGCCGGACTCGAACGCGAGTGGGTGCGCCGCTGCCTGGACCGGCTCACGGTGCTGCAGCGCCAGTCGGTCACCCTCGCCTACTACGAGGGCTACACCTACCGTGAGGTGGCCGACCAGCTGTCCCTGCCGCTGGGGACCGTCAAGACGCGGATGCGCGACGGGCTGACCCGTATGCGTGAGTGCCTGGGAGGGGTGGCATGAGCCTGTTCCGACGCGAGGACCCGCACTCCCTGGCGGCGCCCTACGCGCTCGACGCCCTGGAACCCGCCGAGCGGGTCCGCTTCGAGAAGCACCTCGCCGGCTGCGACCGGTGCGCCGGCGAGGTGCGCGCCCTGTCCGAGGACGCCGTCCGCCTCGCCTGGTCCACCGCGGTCCCGGCCCCGCCGGCGATGCGGGACCGGGTCATGGCCGCGGTGCGCGCCACCCCGCAGGAGCCGGCACCGCACGGGGCGCGGGAGGCGGCGCGTCCGCACGCCCCGCAGCTGCCGCCGCACGTGTGGGGCGTCCGCCCGCCGCCGCGGCAGCGGACGCGGCGGCGCAAGCCGTTGTTCGTCCCCTTCGCCACGGCCACCGCAGCGGCGGCCCTCGTGGTGGCCTCCCTGTTCGCGGTGCAGGCGCACCGCACCGAGGACGAACTGGCCGCCGAGCGGGACCGGTCACGTGAGATCGCCCACGTTCTCGCCGCTCCGGACGCCCGTGCGAGCAGCGGGCGGGACGCCCGGGGCCGCACGATCGGAGTGATCGCTTCCGCCACGGAGGGGAGTGCGGTCGTCACCCTCGGCGGATACGGCACCCCGGCGGGCGGCCGCGTGCACCAGTTGTGGCTCATGCGCCCGGGCGCGCAACCGCGCTCGCTCGGCCTGTTCGAGGGCGACACGCCCCTGGTCGCGACAGGTTTGGGCACCTCGGCGACGTCACTGGCCGTGACCGTCGAGCCCTCGGGCGGCTCGCCGCAGCCCACCGGTCAGCCCGTCGTCCAACTCGCCCTGAAAAGTGTTGGATTCGGAGAGTAATCGAAGACACATCGTCAACCCCCTTACGGGGAAGGTGAATCCTGTGACCGCGATACACGTGTGCCCGGTCGGGACGATAGGGTTAACCTGCCCGGGCCGGGTGGACTCGTACGGGTGGGGAGTGACATGGAACAGATAACAGTGCGCAGCAGGGCCAGGGTCCCTGCGATCACCTGCGGGAGCAGCGCGACCAGTTCGCGCCTCGACCGCCACCTCTCGGTGCTGGGCGGCCCCGCCGTCCCCCAGCGGGAGACGGTCGAGGCCACCTCGCTGATGCGCGAACTGACCGCGCGTCGGCCGCACGACCGCAGTGGAAGGGGCGCGCGCGTGCGCCGCGTCTCGCTCTTCGCGCCGCTGCGCCGACTGCGCCGCTCCCTTTTCGGCGGCAGGTAGGGTCCCGCGCTCGGGCGGTCACACCGCCCCCGGCGTCCGCTGCGCACTCGTCGTCCGTCATCCCCGCGGCACGCAGCAGGCACCGGGTGTGTTCCCGAGCGCGGCACGCCCCCCGTCGACGCCCTCTCCCCGCCCGGCACGACCGGGGGCCGCACCCGGCCCCCCTGTCCCTTCACGCCCGCTCACGGCTCTCCCGCGCGCCCACGGCACGGTCTCCCCTCGTCACCGATGAGTTGTCGCGTTCCCCCGTCGTCCACTGGAGCGATGCCCCCCGGGGCGCCGGATGCCCCGGCGTACGCGGTGCGGCGGGCGTGGACCACTCCCGGTCAGTACTCCCGCGGGGCGTACGCAGCCGAGGGATCGGTCGAGCGGGACGTCCGGCCCGGCGGAGCAGGGAAGGCTAGAGCAGCGCCAGTTGGCCTTCCGGGCCTTCCTCGGAGCCGTCCAGGACGGACGCGGGGCGGCGGGCCGCCGCCGGTGCGGGGAGCACCCCCGCCTCGGCCAGCTCCGTCGCGGTGACCGGGCCCGGCAGCTCCGGCCCGTCCTCCAGCGGCCGCAGGTCGGCGAGCAGCGCCAGGACCGTGATCAGCTCCAGCAGCTCCGAGGTCCACGCCTGGGGCCAGACGGTGGGGCGGATCGCCGCGAGGGTGCCCGGCGCCGGCTCGGCGACACGCGCCGCGAACCACTGCTCCAGCACCCGGACCCCGCCCGCCTCGAACTCCCACGCCTGCGGCGGCACGGGGGAGATACGTCCCCCGTCCACGAAGAGCGCCTCCTCCTCGCGGTCGTAGCGCAGAGTCAGGGGGCGGGACGGCAGCGGGGCGCGGACGTAGGGGCGGCGGCCGCCGGGCAGCTTGGGACGCTCCCCGTCGCGCCGCATCAGCCACAGCAGCCGGTGCCCGTGCTCCAGGCCCCGCTCCCAGGTGCCCGGGTCCCCGGTGAGCGGGACGGTGAGGTCCGGCCGGACGGCGGCCGCGACCCACGCCAGCACGTCGAGCGGGGAGGGCGCGGCACCGAGGCGGCGGCCCAGGTGCTCCACCAGCCCGGGCGCCAGGTTCGGCTCCCGCCCGCCGGGGCGGCGGAACAGCGGGCGGACCCGGCCCGGGCGCAGCAGGGGAAGCAGCGAGGTGAACAGCAGCGGGGTGCCGGGCGTCCCCGGGGCCTCCACGGCGAACACCTGCCGGTCGTCGGCGACCCGCCACAGCTCCGGGCGGGCGGCGTCGATCAGCCGCTGGTCCGGGATGAGCCACTGCTCGTCGAAGGGCGCGAGCAGCGCCCGCACCGGCTGCGGACACGGGCCGGACGCGCGTGCGAGGCGTTCCGTGCCGGCCGCGGTCCGCCCCGGCAGCCGGCCGACCGCCGTGTGCAGGGTCCGCGAGCGGCTGGGCTCGAACAGCGCCTCCCGGTCGGGCCCCTCGGCCTTCATCAGCGCGTCCCAACGGGCTTTCAGAGAAGCCGCGTCGGGGCCCGCCGGCCACCCCCGGCCGAGCCGCGGCGGTGCGACGGACCACGGCATGAGGTCCGCCAGCGGCGGAGCGTCGTCGTGCGTCACGCCCCGCATCGTACGACGTGTGCCGGCGCGCCAGGGGGGGGCGCGGGGAACCGCCCCGCACGCTCTGCCCGGTCCGCGGTGCTCAGGTCGCGTCCAGGCTCACGGTGAACGAGAACCGGTCACCGCGGTAGTGGATGACGGCCACGTCCAGAGCCCGCCCGTCGGCGTCGTACGTCACGCCGGTGTAGTGCAGGATCGGGCTCAGCAGGGGCACCCGCAGCAGCCGCGCCGTCTCCGGATCGGCCAGCCGCGCCTCCACCGTGTCGGTGATGCGGCTGATGTCCGCGCCCACCACGTCCCGCAGCACCTTCGTCATCGGCCACCGCACCAGGTCGTCCAGGTCGATCCGCGCGGCCAGTTCCGGACGCACGTGGTTGCGGGCGTGGTTGGTCGGCTCCCCGGTCTTCTCGTCGCTGCGCAGCCGGTGGTACGCCGACACCTCCGCCAGGTCCGGGAAGAACTCCGCCAGTTCGCCCGGGACCGGGACCGTGCCGTGCTCCAGCAGTTCGGTCGTCATCCCGGACTGCTGGGCCACGATCGCGTCCACCGAGCCGAGCAGCCGCACCGGGGAACCCCGGCGCGCGTCCGGCTCGATGAACGTGCCCCGGCGGCGGTGCCGGGAGATCAGCCCCTCGTCCTCCAGTTCCTTCAGCGCCTGCCGCATGGTCAGCACGCTCACGCCGTAGTGCCCGGCCAGCTGCTCCTCGGTGGGCAGGCGCAGCGGGTCCTGGGGCGAGCGGCCGAGGATCGAGGCGCGCAGCGACTGCGACACCTGGTACCAGAGCGGCAGCTTGCGGTTCAGGACGATCGAGTCCGGGGCGAAGGAGGTCACGGGGCCATCCGTACCGTCAGGAAATGATCAGTGCAAGGGGCGGAAGTGCCGCTCGAGGCCCTGCCACACGTCGTCGTAGCGCTGCTGGAGGTGCTCGGCCCTCGCCGCGTGCGGGGTGAGGGTGAGCGGCCAGCGCGTCTCGAACATGAACGCCAGGCCGTCGTCGATCTTCTGCGGCTTCAGCTCGGCGGCGCTCGCCCGGTCGAAGGTCTCCCGGTCCGGGCCGTGCGCCGACATCATGTTGTGCAGCGAGCCGCCGCCCGGCACGAAGCCCTCCGCCTTGGCGTCGTAGGCGCCCTCGATCAGGCCCATGTACTCGCTCATCACGTTCCGGTGGAAGTACGGCGGCCGGAAGGTGTCCTCGCCGACGAGCCAGCGCGGTGCGAACACCACGAAGTCGACCCCCGCCAGGCCCGGGGTGTCCGACGGGGACGTCAGCACGGTGAAGATCGACGGGTCCGGGTGGTCGTAGGTGATGGTGCCGAGCACATTGAAACGGCGCAGGTCGTAGACGTAGGGCACATGGTTGCCGTGCCAGGCGACGACGTCGAGGGGGGAGTGGTCGTAGGTGGCCGTCCACAGGTTGCCGCAGAACTTGTTCACCACCTCCACCGGGCCCTCGACGTCCTCGTACGCCGCCACGGGGGCGCGGAAGTCCCGGGGGTTGGCCAGGCCGTTGGCACCGATCGGGCCGAGGTCGGGCAGGCGGAACGGAGCGCCGTAGTTCTCGCACACATAACCGCGGGCGGAATCGTCCAGCAGCTCCACACGGAAGCGGACACCACGCGGGATGAGCGCCACATGTCCCGGCTCCACATGCAGCAGGCCGAACTCCGTGCGCAGCAGCAGCCCGCCGCGCTCCGGCACGATCAGCAGCTCGCCGTCGGCGTCGCTGAACACCCGGTCCATGGAGGTGTCGGCGGCGTACAGGTGGACCGCGATGCCGGTGCGCTGGGCGGCGTCGCCGTTGCCGCCCAGGGTCCACAGGCCGGCCAGGAAGTCGGTCCCGGGCGCGGGGTCGGGCAGCGGGTTCCACCGCAGGCGGTTGGGGTCCGGCACGGTCTGGGTGAAGGGGGCGGTCCGGAGGGAGCCGTTGTGCGTGCGGGTGAACGCCGGGTGTGCCGCCGAGGGGCGGATCCGGTACAGCCAGGAGCGCCGGTTGTGGGCCCGTGGCTCGGTGAAGGCCGTGCCGCTGAGCTGCTCCGCGTACAGCCCCAAGGGCGCCCGCTGGGGCGAGTTGCGGCCCTCGGGCAGTGCGCCCGGGACGGCCTCCGAGCTGTGCTCGTTGCCGAAGCCGGAGAGGTAGGTCAGTCCTTCGGCGGTCTTCCGCGCTTCCCCGCGCTCTCCTGCGCTCGCGCGGGTGGTGCCCCCATCGCCCATGTGTGCTGCTCCCTTGGATCCGATTCCTATGGAGCACCGTAGGATTGCGATTTCCCCGGCGCAAGAGGGACGCGGCCCTCCTCTTCACGGATGACCGGAACCCGACTTCAGGACGATCCGCCGCTCCGGACGTGTGTTCTACGCTCCCGGGCATGTCGTGGACACGTGGACCTCTCGCCGTGCTCGCGGTCTGTGTCCTCGTCCCGGCGGGACTCGCGGGCTGCGACTCCGGCGGTGACGCCGGGGAGCCGAAGGGCTCGCCCGCACCGGTGGGCCGGCTGCTGGACGACCGGGACCAGCAGGGGCGGGCCTACCGCGAGGTGGAGCCGGAGGGCGCGCCCGGCGTCGGCGTGCAGGTGCAGCCCGCGGCGGGCGCCTGGGACGTCCGGCTGACCGTCCGCAACTTCCGCTTCTCGCCGGCCGGCGCCGCGCCCCGGGCGGTCGCGGGCCGCGGCCTCGCGCACCTCTATGTCGACGGCCGGCTGGTCGCCCGGCTGCGCACCCCGCAGTACCGCCTCGCCGCCGGCCTCGTGCCCCGCGGCACGCACCACGTCACGGCCCGCCTCCACGCCGACGACGGCACTGTGTGGGCGGTCGACGGCGAGCCGGTGGAGAGCACGGCCGACATCACGGCGTCCCGGCCGGAACCGGGCGAACCGTCCACGGGCACGGGCACGGGCACGGGCACGGGCAGCCGCAGGGGCGCCGACGGCGGCACCGGCACCGGTAGTGGTAGTGGTAGCGGCAGTGGCCGGGCGCCCCAGGGCGCGGCCGACCGCCGGGCCGCCCCGGGCCAGGGCGAGGGCTCCCGCCCCAGCGAGGCGCAGGCCCCGCCCCCTGCGGACCGGACCGGCGTGCCGGCGCTCCGGGCAGTGGCCCGGCCACCGGGCAGGGGTCTGGTTCACCCGGCCGGGTGGTAGGGGCATGATGAAACCCGTGCCCCCCACGACACCTCTCCGTCGTGCGCCCGTGCAGCGGCGCAGCGCGGAACGCCTGACGCGGATCCTCGACGCCTGCGCCGACCTCCTCGACGAGGTCGGCTACGACGCCCTGAGCACCCGGGCCGTCGCGCAGCGCGCCGGCGTGCCCATCGGCTCGGTCTACCGCTTCTTCGGCAACAAGCGCCAGATGGCCGACGCGCTGGCGCAGCGCAACCTCGAGCGCTACACCGTGCGCGTCGCCCAGCGGCTGGAAGGCGCCGGCGCCGAGGGCGGGTGGCGCGGGGCCGTGGACGCCGTCCTCGACGAGTACCTGGAGATGAAGCGGACCGCCCCAGGCTTCTCCCTCGTCGACTTCGGCAACCAGATACCGGTCGGCGCCCGCCAGACCGAACCGAACCACCGCGTCGCCGACCGCCTCACCGAGCTGCTGGCCGGCCGCCTCGGCCGCGAGCCGGACGAGGACCTGCGCCGGGTGTTCCTCGTCGCCGTCGAGACCGCCGACACCCTGGTGCACCTGGCCTTCCGGCTCGCGCCGGAGGGCGATCCGAAGGTCATCGAGGAGGCCCGGCAGATGCTGCGGGCCTACCTCGCGCGCGTGCTCGACTGACTGCTCCCCCCGGTACGGTCGACTGCCTCCCTCGGCACGGCCGACTGCCCTCGGCTACGGCCGGCTGCCTCCCTCGGCACGGGTGACGACCGCCCCCGGCTACCGCTGACTGCCTCCCCCGGTCCGGCATCCGCCCGTTCCCCCGTCCGTGACGGATGCCGGGAAGGGGCTCCCCTCCATGCATACCGGTCGGTATGCTCGGCCGTGTCCGTGCGTCACCGAAGCCGCCGCCCCGGGAGGACCCGTGTCCCGCACCGCCCTGCGTATCTGCCCCTTGTGCGAGGCCACCTGCGGCCTGACCCTCACCATCGAGGGGACGCGCGTCACCGGTGCCCGCGGCGACCGCGACGACGTGTTCAGCCGGGGGTTCATCTGCCCCAAGGGGGCCTCCTTCGGCGCCGTCGACTCCGACCCCGATCGGCTGAGCACGCCGCTGGTCCGCCGCGACGGCGTACTGCGCGAGGCCACCTGGGAGGAGGCCTTCGACGCCGTCGCCGCCGGGATCCGCCCGATCGTCGAGCGGCACGGCGGGAACGCGGTCGGCGTCGTCCTCGGCAACCCCAACGTGCACACCATGGCCGGTGCCCTCTACCCGCCGGTGCTGCTCGCCGGACTGGGCACCCGCAGCGTGTTCACGGCCTCCACCGTCGACCAGATGCCCAAGCACGTCTCCAGCGGGCTCCTCTTCGGCGACGCCAACGCGATCCCCGTGCCCGACCTGGACCGCACCGACCACCTGCTCCTCATCGGCGCCAACCCGCTGGAGTCCAACGGCAGTCTGTGCACCGCCCCCGACTTCCCCGGCAGGCTCAAGGCCCTCAAGGCCCGCGGCGGCACCCTCGTCGTGATCGACCCGCGGCGCACCCGCACCGCGAGGCTCGCCGACCGGCACGTCGCCGTCCGGCCCGGCACCGACGCCCTGCTGCTCGCGGCGATGGCCCGGGTGCTCTTCGACGAGGGCCTCGTCACGCCCACCCCGCACGTCGAGGGCGTCGAGGAAGTGTCCGAAGCCCTGCGGGACTTCACCCCCGAGGCCGTCGCCGGGGCCTGCGACGTCGACGCCGGGCTCATCCGCACCCTCGCCCGCGACCTCGCCGCCGCCCCCACCGCGGCCGTCTACGGCCGCATCGGCAGCTGCACCGTCCCGCACGGCACGCTCGCCAGCTGGCTCGTCGACGTCCTCAACGTCCTCACCGGCAACCTCGACCGGCCCGGCGGCGCGCTCTTCCCGCAGGCGGCCACCGATCGGACCCCGCGCCCGGCCGGACCCGGCCGCGGCTTCGCCCTCGGACGCTGGCACTCCCGCGTCAGCCGCCACCCCGAGGCCAAGGCCGAGCTGCCGCTGTCCGCCCTGGCGGAGGAGATCGACACCGCCACCGAGGAGGGCGAACCGGTGCGCGCGCTGATCGCCGTGGCCACCAACCCGGTGCTGTCCGCGCCCGACGGGGACCGGCTCGACAAGGCCCTCGACTCACTCGACTTCATGGTCAGCGTCGACCCGTACCTCAACGAGACCTCACGCCACGCCCACGTGGTGCTGCCCCCGCCCCCGCCCTCCCGCAGCCCGCACCACGACTTCGCCTTCAACACCCTCGCCGTGCGCAACCAGGTCCGCTACACCCGCCCCGCGATCGAGCTGGAGCCGGGCCGCATGGCCGAGACGGAGATCCTGGCCCGGCTGACCCTCGCCGTGACGGGCATGCACGGGGCCGACCCGGGGGCCGTCGACGACATGGTCATCGGCCAGACCCTCGGCAAGGCGGTCACCGAAGCCCACTCGCCCGTGCACGGCCGTGACCCGCGCGAGCTGGCCGCCCTGCTCACCGGCGCCGACGGCCCCGAACGGCGCCTGGACATGATGCTGCGCCTCGGCCCCTACGGCGACGGCTTCGGCGCGGACCCGGACGGACTGACCCTGGAGAAGCTGCTCGCACACCCGCACGGCATCGACCTCGGCCCGCTGCGGCCGCGCCTGCCGCAGCCGCTGAAGACCAGGAGCGGCAAGGTGGAGCTGCTGCCCGGCCCGATCGCCGCCGACCTGCCCCGCCTGCGCGCGGCCCTGGCCGACCGGCCCGAGAGACTCGTCCTGGTCGGCCGCCGGCACCTGCGCTCCAACAACAGCTGGATGCACAACGTGCCCGCACTGACCGGTGGTTCGAACCGCTGCACCCTGCACATCCACCCCGAGGACGCCGAGCGGCTCGGCGTCGCGGACGGGGCGCCGGTGCGGGTCAAGGGGGCCGGGGGAGAGGTCACCGCCCCGGCCGAGGTCACCGACACGGTCCGCCGGGGAGTGGTGAGCCTGCCGCACGGCTGGGGCCACAACCGCCCCGGGACCCGCCTCGGCCACGCCGAGAAGGACCCCGGCGTCAACGTCAACCAGCTCCTCGACGGGCGCCTCCTCGACCCGCTGTCGGGCAACGCGGTCCTCAACGGCGTCCCGGTCGAGGTGGCTCCCGAGACCGGGCCCGGCCCCGCGCCCTCGGCCCACGAGCTCACCGCGCTGACCTGAGCAAAGCTGTGACCAGCAGTTTTGCGCTTATTGCTCGCACGTCGACGTCTTGCTGACGCTGCTCGACGGCACCTAACGTCGCGGACACCGCCGGCCCTGGTGGGATGTTCAAGGGCGAACGTTAGGTATCCACACATGCTGACCATCCTCGGCTTCGCCATGATCGCGACCTTCCTGGTCCTGATCATGATGAAGAAGATGTCGCCGATCGCGGCGCTCGTGCTGATCCCCGCGCTGTTCTGCGTGTTCGTCGGCAAGGGCGCCCACCTCGGCGACTACGTCATCGACGGCGTGACCAGCCTCGCCCCCACCGCGGCGATGCTCATGTTCGCGATCGTCTACTTCGGCGTGATGATCGACGTCGGGCTCTTCGACCCGATCGTGCGCGGCATCCTCAAGTTCTGCAAAGCCGACCCCATGCGGATCGTCGTCGGCACCGCCGTGCTCGCCGCGATCGTGTCACTGGACGGCGACGGCTCCACCACCTTCATGATCACCGTCTCGGCGATGTACCCGCTCTACAAGCGCCTGAAGATGAGCCTGGTCGTGCTGACCGGCGTCGCCGCCATGGCCAACGGCGTGATGAACACCCTGCCGTGGGGCGGCCCGACCGCCCGCGCCGCGACCGCGCTCAAGCTCGATGCCAGCGACATCTTCGTCCCGATGATCCCGGCGCTCGCGGTGGGCCTGCTCTTCGTCCTCGCCCTCTCCTACGTCCTCGGCGTGCGCGAGCGCAGCCGGTTGGGCGTGCTGACGCTGGACCGGGTCCTGGAGGAGGAGAAGGCGACCGAGACGGTCCTGGTCGGCGCCGGCGGCTCCGGCGACGGCACGGTCTCCCTGCGCAAGACCGGCCCGGCCGGCGCCGGTACGGGCACGGACGCCTCCGAGCCCGTCGGCGGCGCCCGAAGCCCCGCCGACGACGGCGGCTTCCAGGGCCTCGACCCGCACCGCTCCACCCTGCGCCCGAAGCTCTACTGGTTCAACGCCCTGCTCACCGTGGCCCTGCTGACCGCCATGATCACGGAACTGCTGCCGATCCCGGTGCTGTTCCTGCTGGGCGCCGCGCTCGCCCTGTCGGTGAACTTCCCCAACATCCCCGACCAGAAGGCCCGGCTCGCCGCGCACGCCGACAACGTCCTCAACGTCTCCGGCATGGTCTTCGCCGCCGCCGTCTTCACCGGCGTGCTGCAGGGCACCGGCATGGTCGACCACATGGCCAGGTGGATGGTCGACGTCGTCCCGGCCGGCATGGGCCCGCACATGGCCCTCGTCACGGGCATCCTGAGCCTGCCGCTCACCTACTTCATGTCCAACGACGGCTTCTACTTCGGTGTCCTGCCCGTCCTCGCCGAGGCCGGTGCCGCGCACGGCGTCTCCCCGCTGGAGATGGCCCGCGCCTCCCTGGTCGGCCAGCCCCTGCACATGTCCAGCCCGCTCGTCCCCGCCGTGTACGTCCTGGTCGGCATGGCCAAGGTGGAGTTCGGCGACCACACCAGGTTCGTCGTGAAGTGGGCCGCCCTCACGTGTCTGGCCATCCTCGGGGCGGGCATGCTCTTCGGGATCGTCTGAAGCCCGCATGGAGGACGTCGTCGTGAGGCCCGGTGGGAACCGCGGCTGGCTGCTCCGCCTCGTCATCGCCTTCGGCTTCGCGCAGGGGGCGGTGTCGATGGCCCGGCCCGCCGTCTCCTACCGGGCCCTGGCGCTCGGCGCGGACGAGCGGGCCGTCGGCGTGATCGCCGGCGTGTACGCGCTGCTGCCCCTGTTCGCCGCCGTGCCCCTGGGCCGCCGCACCGACCACGGCCGCTGCGCGCCGCTGCTGCCCCTCGGCGTGGTGCTGATCTCCGGCGGCTGCGTGCTCAGCGGCGTCGCCGGCTCGCTGGGGACGATGGCCCTGTGGAGCGGGGTGATGGGCCTCGGGCACCTCTGCTTCGTCATCGGCGCGCAGTCCCTGGTCGCCCGCCAGTCCGCCCCGCACGAACAGGACCGTAACTTCGGCCACTTCACCATCGGGGCCGCGCTGGGCCAGCTCGTGGGGCCCATCGCCGCGGGTGCCCTGATCGGCGGCGACGGCCCCCGCGAACTGGCCGGCACCAGCGCCCTCGCCCTGCTCGCGGCGGGCGCGACCGGGGCCGTCGCGTTCACCTCGCTGTGGCGCATCGAGCACCGCCGGACGGCCGCGGCGTCGCGCGGCGGCCCGGGGGAGCGCGTCCCGGTCGGGCGCATCCTGCGCAGCCGGGGTGTCCCGGCGGGCATCCTGATCAGCCTCGCGGTGCTGTCGGCGACCGACATCCTCACCGCCTACCTGCCGGTCGTCGGTGAGCACCGGGGCATCGCACCCGCCGTGATCGGCGTCCTGCTCAGCCTGCGCGCCGCGGCCACCATCGCCTGCCGCCTGGTGCTGACGCCGCTGCTGCGGCTGCTGGGCCGGACCGCACTGCTCACCGTCACGTGTGCGCTGGCGGCTCTGCTCTGCGCGGGCATCGCCCTGCCGGTGCCGGTGTGGGCGCTCGGTCTGCTGCTGGTCGCGCTCGGCTTCTGCCTCGGCGTCGGGCAGCCGCTGTCCATGACGACGGTCGTCCAAGCCGCCCCCGACGGCGCCCGCTCGACCGCTCTGGCGCTGCGGCTGACGGGCAACCGGCTCGGGCAGGTCGCCGCCCCGGCGGCGGCCGGGCTCGTCGCCGGTGTCGCGGGCGTGGCGGCGCCGTTCGTGATGCTCGGGGTGCTGTTGCTGCTGTCCTCGGGGGTCGCCGTGCGGTCGCCGAAGGAGCCGCGGGGCGAGGCCGACGGCGAGGTCGGCGGCAGCGGGGAGCGCGGAAGCCGCCGGCGCGGGGTGCCGCTGCGCCGTCAGAGCGATATCTGACGCGTCGCAGGGCGGGGCTGCGCGCGGATCGGCGGTGAGGTGACACAGAGTCAGGGTGACGGTGTTTGTATGAAAATCATCTGACTTGGAGGCATCTTCATGCCCGTCGTACCCCTCGCGCGCCGTGCCGGCACCCGGTCCGCCGTCCTCGCCGCCCTCACCCTCGCAGGGATCACCCTGAGCGGGGTGCCCGCCGTCGCCGCTCCGATCCCGGGGGACGTCGGAGACGTCAAGATCCACGCCACCACGACGGCCGCGGACAACCAGCGCAACGACCCGAAGGTCTGCGACTTCTACCTCGCCGTGTTCGACTTCGACGCGGGCGAGAGGATCAACTGGACCATCCAGACCGAGCCGGAGGTCCCCGGCGGGGCGACCCGCACCGGCACGGTCACCGCCGACCCGACCGGACGCGCCCGTACTCAGGCCGTCGACCTGCCCAACGGGCAGTACAGGCTCACCTGGCTGACCGACCAGGCCAACGGGGCCGGCAAGTTCAAGATCTTCAAGGTCGACTGCCCGACCTCCAAGCCCACGACGCCGGTCGGCGGCCCGCCGGCGGGCGGTGGCGGCATCGCCCGCGGCGAGGCCTTCACCCCGGTCGCGGGCGCGGCGGCGGTCGGCGTGGCCGCCGTCGCCGGGACGGTCTGGTTCCGGCTCCGTCGCCGCCCCGATGGCGCCGCGTAGGACCGGCACCGCGGATCGCACCCCCCGGGCGGAACGGGGTACGGGCCGGCCCGGACCGGTGTCCGGCCCGGCCCCGGCGGGGCGGCGTGCCGCCGCCCCGGTACCGCAGGGGCACCACGCAACCGGCTCCCGCCGTGCCGCCCCCGCCCCGGGACCCCGCCGGGGGGCCGGCCACCGCTCCGCGGCTCCGGCGGCCCGTCGCCGGGGCGCCGGTGGCGGCGGTACCGGTGCACGGCGTGCCGACGCGTACCCGGGCGACGTCCCTGCCGGACGCCGCGCACCCGCCGGCCGTCCCGACGGCCCGGCGGGGGCACGGCAGGCCGGGTCCGGCCGTGCCGCCGGCCATCGTTCCCGCACCCCCCGGTCCGGTGGGACGCGGCAGCCGCCTGGTTCCGGATACGGCTCCGGGTGGTACGCGGGGCCTGCCGCCCCCGCAGGCCGCCCGCCGCGTGCGTGGCGGCCGTGGTACCGGACCCGGGCGTTCCGGCTGGCGCGGACCGTCCTGGTGGGCGTGTCCATGCTGGTCATGGGCGTCTCCTGGGACCGCGACGGCCGAGGGGGCGACGCGGTCACGGCCCTCCCGCCCGGCTCCGCCCGGGCCGCCGCCGGAGTGCCGGCCGGCTCCGAACCCGGGGCGGCCACGCCGGCGTCCGGTTCCGCGGCCGGCGCGGACGCGCCGCCGCACGGCTCCGGGACCGGCACCGTCGCCGTGCCCGGGCCGGCGGACCGTACCGCCCCGGCCCGCCCCTCCGCCGCCTCACCCACCCCCGCGCCCGGCGCCCGGACGGCCGCGCCAGCGCGCACCCGGCCGGCCGCCGCCCCGTCGCGCGCACCCGGCACCCGGACCGCGGCGTCCCCGGGCCGCGAGCCCGCCGCGCCCGGGTCCCGGGCGGACGACCCCGCGGCGCGCCCCCCGCGGCCCTCAGCCGCCCGCTCCGGCCGGGCGCGCCCCGCGGCTCCCGCCGCCCGCACGCCCCGGCCCCGCCCCACGCTGCGCCCCCTGCCCCACTCCCGCGCCGCGCGGCTGGTCGTGCCCTACCTGCGGATCGACGCCCCGGTCATGTCCCTGGGCCTCGACCGCGACAACCGGCTGACCGCCCCACCGGACGACGACCCGGACCTCGTCGGCTGGTACGACCAGGGCGCCGCACCGGGCGGGCAGGGCACGGCCGTGGCCGTCGGGCACCTGGACACCGACAGCGGCCCGGCCGTCTTCGCCGGACTGCCCGAACTGAAGAAGGGCCGGACCGTCGAGGTCCGCCGGGCCGACGGCCGCACCGCCGTCTACACCGTGGACAAGGTCAGGTCCTACGAGAAGGCGCACTTCCCGAGCCAGGAGGTGTACGGCACGCGCGGCCGCCCCGAGCTGCGGCTCATCACCTGCGGGGGCACGTACGACCGGAGGAAGGGCTACTCCGGCAACGTCGTGGTCTTCGCCCACCTCACCGCCGTCCGCTGACCCGCGGGCGGCCCGCCGGACCGGGCCGCCCGCCTTCTCACCAGATGGACGGCGGCACCCGATCCCGCCCGGTGTCTTCCCCCCGCCGCACACATTCCGTTAACTTCCGTGACCCACAGCCCCGCACGACCCGTACGGGGCTTCCGACCGCGGAGCACCAGCGCCCTGTGACCCCTCGGGGGCCCCTCATGACACGCGCCATCTCCCTGCACGACGTCAGCAAGACCTACACGCGGGGCGCCCGCGTGGTCGACCGGCTGTCGCTGGACATCGCCCCGGGCGAGTTCCTCGTGCTGCTCGGCCCCTCCGGCTGCGGCAAGTCGACCGTCCTCAGAATGATCGCCGGCCTGGAGGAGATCGACGAGGGCATGCTGCTGCTCGACGGCGAGTACGCCAACGATCTGCCGCCCTCGGGCCGGGACATGGCGATGGTCTTCCAGAACTTCGCGCTGTACCCGAACATGACCAGCCGGGACAACATCGGCTTCCCGCTGCGCATCGAGGCCCCCGGCGCGGACCACCGCCCCCGTGTGGACGCCACCGCCCGCCTGCTCGGCATCGAGGACCTGCTGGACCGCCTGCCCGGGCAGCTGTCCGGCGGGGAGCGCCAGCGGGTCGCCATGGGCCGGGCCATCTCCCGCCACCCGTCGGCCTTCCTCATGGACGAGCCGCTGTCCAACCTCGACGCCAAGCTCCGCACCCACCTGCGCGCCGAGATCTTCCGGCTGACCCAGGAACTCGGTGTCACCACCGTGTACGTCACCCACGACCAGTCCGAGGCGATGTCGCTCGGCGACCGGGTCGCGGTGCTGCGCGGCGGGGTCCTCCAGCAGGTCGGCACCCCCCGGCAGGTGTACGCCCTGCCGAACAACGTCTTCGTCGCCGCGTTCATCGGCACCCCGCGCATCAACCTGCTGCGCGGCCTGGTGCGTGCCCCGCTGGACGGGGCCATGACCATCAGCCTGGGCAAGCAGTTCCTGCGCCTGCCCGAACCGCTGTCCCTGGACCATCAGTTGCTCCGCGTGCAGCAGGGCCGCGAGGTCATCGTCGGCCTGCGCTCGGAGGCGGTGCGGATCGCCAAGCACAGCGCCGCCCGGCCCGGCGAGGTCCCGCTGACCGGGCTGGTCGAGCACGTGGAGTTCCAGGGGCACGAGATCCTGGTGCACTTCGACACCGGCTCCAGCCCCGCCGTCGTGCCCGAGCTGGAGGCCCCGCGTCCGCGCCCCGGCCGCCAGCCGCGGCGGCGCCGCCGCGAGACGTCGGTCCTGAACCGGCTGCGGGAGCGGGCCCTGGCCGGACGCGCCGGGCCGGTGGCCACCCTGGACGAGCCCCAGGAGCTCGGAGCCGGACACGGGTCCGCCGAACCGCGCCTGCCCGGCGACCTGATCGTGCGGACCACACCGGACCTCGCCCTGCGCCACGGCATGCAGGTGCCGCTCCTCGTCGACCTGGCGCACCTGTTCGTCTTCGACCAGCACGGCGACCGCATCTGCCCCCGTCCGGAGCGCCTGCCCGACCTGGAGGAGTGAGCGGCGGCACACCCCGGTGGGGCCCCGGCCGTGCTGTGATGAGGCGGACCCGGGACGCAGGGCGCCGGGACGTCGGGCGCGGGGCGTCTGGCGCGGGGCGTCTGGCGCCAGAAAACTATCGCCGCTAGTTTATGTTCCGGACGACGACGCCCCGCCCCGGAGGAAGCGCGATGAAGGCATACGACGGCATGTACATCGGGGGTGCCTGGCGCCCGGCCGCCGGCCAGGACGTGATCGAGGTCGTGAACCCCGTCGACGAGCAGGTCATCGGCACGGTCCCGGCCGGCACCGCCGAGGACGTCGACGCCGCCGTACGGGCCGCCCGCGCCGCCCTACCGGCCTGGGCCGCCACCCCGCCCGCCGAGCGGGCGGCGCGGCTGTCCGCACTGCGGGACGTGCTCGCGGCCCGGGCCGGCGAGATCGCCGAGACCATCACGGCCGAACTCGGCTCGCCGCTGAAGTTCTCCCAGGCCGTCCACGCGGCCGTGCCGGTCGCGGTCGCGGGCTCCTACGCGGAGCTGGCGGCGACGTACTCCTTCGAGGAGAGGACCGGCAACTCCGTCGTGCACCACGAGCCGATCGGCGTCGTGGCCGCGATCACCCCCTGGAACTACCCGCTGCACCAGATCGTCGCCAAGGTCGCCCCGGCCCTGGCGGCCGGCTGCACCGTCGTGGTGAAGCCCGCCGAGGACACCCCGCTGGTCGCCCGCCTCTTCGCCGACGCCGTGCACGAGGCCGGCGTCCCCGCGGGCGTGTTCAACCTGGTCACGGGCCTCGGCCCGGTCGCCGGCCAGGCCCTGGCCGAGCACCCCGGCGTGGACCTGGTCTCCTTCACCGGCTCCACCGCCGTCGGCCGCCGCATCGCCGCCGTCGCCGCCGGGCAGGTCAAGAAGGTCGCCCTCGAACTCGGCGGCAAGTCCGCCAACGTCATCCTGCCCAGTGCCGACCTCGCCAAGGCCGTCAACGTCGGCGTCGCCAACGTCATGTCGAACTCCGGCCAGACGTGCAGCGCCTGGACCCGGATGCTGGTCCACCGCGACCGGTACGACGAGGCGGTGGCGCTCGCCGCCACCGCCGCCGCCAAGTACGGCGACCGCATCGGCCCGGTGGTCAACGCCACGCAGCGCGACCGGGTGCGCGGCTACATCGAGAAGGGCGTCGCCGAGGGCGCCCGGCTGGTCGCCGGCGGCCCCGAAAGCCCGCGTGGGACGGGCTACTTCGTCAGCCCGACCGTCTTCGCCGACGTCACCGAGGACATGACCGTCGCGCAGGAGGAGATCTTCGGCCCGGTTCTGTCCGTCCTCGCCTACGAGGACGAGGAGGACGCCCTGCGCATCGCCAACGGCACGGTCTACGGCCTGGCCGGCGCCGTCTGGGCCGGGGACGAGGCCGAGGCGGTGGCCTTCGCCCGCCGGATAGAGACCGGCCAGGTCGACATCAACGGCGGCCGCTTCAACCCCCTCGCCCCCTTCGGCGGCTACAAGCAGTCCGGCGTGGGCCGTGAACTCGGCGTCCACGGCCTGGCCGAGTACCTCCAGACCAAGTCCCTCCAGTTCTAGTCAGGGGAGTCCGTTCGTCATGGCTGTCCGCGCCGCCGTCCTGCCCGCCGTCGGCTCCCCGCTGGAGATCACCGGCATCGAGCTGCCCGACCCCGGACCCGGCCAGGTCCGCGTCCGGCTCGCCGCCGCCGGGGTCTGCCACTCCGACCTGTCCCTGTCCAACGGCACCATGCGCCTGCCCGTCCCGGCCGTCCTCGGGCACGAGGGCGCCGGCACGGTCGTCGCCGTCGGGGAGGGCGTCACCCACGTCGCACCCGGCGACGGGGCGGTCCTCAACTGGGCACCGTCCTGCGGCTCCTGCCACGCCTGCTCGCTCGGCGAGGTCTGGCTGTGCGCCGACGCCCTGAGCGGCGCCTCCCGCGTCCACGCCCGCACGGCCGAGGGCACCGACCTCCACCCCGGCCTGAACGTCGCCGCGTTCGCCGAGGAGACGGTCGTCCCCGCCGGCTGTGTGCTGCCCGCCCCGGACGGCGTTCCGCTCACCGACGCCGCCCTCCTCGGCTGCGCGGTCCTCACCGGCTACGGCGCCGTCCACCACTCGGCGCGGGTCCGCGACGGTGAGACGGTCGCGGTGTTCGGGGCCGGGGGAGTGGGGCTCGCCGCGATCCAGGCGGCCCGCATCGCGGGCGCCTCGACGATCGTCGCCGTGGACGTCTCCCCGGCGAAGGAGGACCTGGCCCGCGCGGCCGGCGCCACCGACTACGTCGTCGCCTCCGACACCACCGCCCGGGAGATCCGCGGCCTGACCGGCAAACAGGGCGTCGACGTGGCCGTGGAGTGCGCCGGACGCGCGGTCACCATCCGCACGGCCTGGGAATCCACCCGCCGCGGCGGCCGCACCACCGTCGTCGGCATCGGCGGCAAGGACCAGCAGGTCACCTTCAACGCCCTGGAGATCTTCCACTGGGGCCGCACCCTGTCCGGCTGCGTCTACGGCAACTCCGACCCCGCCCGGGACCTGCCCGTGCTGGCCGGACACGTCCGGGCGGGCCGCCTGGACCTCTCCGCCCTGGTGACGGAGCGCATCTCCCTCGACGGCATCCCGGCGGCCTTCGAGAACATGCTCGCGGGCAAGGGCGGCCGCGCCCTGGTCGTCTTCTAGCCCCGCACGCCCGCACGCCCGCACGCCCGCACGCCCGCACGCCCGCACGGCCGCACGCCCCGGTCTCCCCGCGAGACCGGGGCCCTCGCCGTGCCCGCACCCCCTCGACTGCCACGTACAGGCGAAAACTCCTGCCGCACGACCCGTTGACGCACATACCGTCCGGTCAGTACGTTCCCGGAACCCGCGCCACCCCCCGTTCCGTTTCCGCACCCCCCGGAGCGTGCACCACATGGACACGGCCCCTTCCGCTCGAACCGTCACCACCGCACCCGCCGCCGGCAACCGCCGCCGGGTGGCCGCCGCGGCCGCGCTCGCCTCGGCCGTCGAGTGGTACGACTACTTCGTCTTCGGCATCGCCGCGGCCCTCGTGCTCGGCGATCTCTACTTCCCCGCCGGCAGCTCCACCGCCGGCGTCCTCGCCTCGTTCGCCACCTTCGCCGTGGGCTTCCTCGCCCGGCCGCTCGGCGGCATCATGGCCGGCCACCTCGGCGACCGGCGCGGCCGCAAGCCGATGCTCGTCCTCGCGCTCACCCTCATGGGCGTGTCCACCACCGCCATCGGCCTGCTGCCCACGTACGACACCATCGGTGTCGCCGCCCCGGTCCTGCTGGTGCTGCTCCGCGTCGCCCAGGGCGTCGCCGTCGGCGCCCAGTGGGGCGGCGCCATGCTCCTGGCCACCGAGTACGCCCCGGAGGGCAAGCGCGGGGTCTACGGCAGCGTCGTCCAGCTCGGCGTCCCCATCGGCGTGGTCACCGCCAACACCGTCTTCCTGCTGGCCGGCGCCCTCACCACCGACTCGGCGTTCACCGCCTGGGGCTGGCGGGTGCCGTTCCTGATCGGCCTGCTGGTGCTCGTCCTCGCCTGGTACATCCACACCCGCGTCGAGGAGACCCCGGCGTTCCGTCAGGCCGAGAAGGCGCTCGCCGAGAAGGAGAGGAGCGAGCAGAACTCACCCCTGCGCACGATCCTGCGCGGCCATCTCGGCACCGTCCTGCTGGCCGGCGGCTCCTTCGCCGTGAACACCGCGACATTCTACATCCTCATCACCGGCGTCCTCGACTACACCACCCGCGAACTGGACATGGACAAGGGCCCGGTCCTGACCGTCTCGCTCTGCGTCAGCCTCACCCAGCTCGTGCTGATCCCGGCCGCCGCCGCGCTCTCGGACCGCATCGGCCGCATCCGCATCTACGCCCTCGGCGCGGCCGGCATCGCCCTGTGGGCCGTCCCGCTGTTCCTGCTGATCGACACCGGCTCGCTGCTGTGGCTCGCGGTCGGCACCTTCGTCGCCAGCTGCTTCCTGAGCATCATGTACGGGCCCCAGGCGGCGCTGTTCGCCGAGCTGTTCACGCCCGAGATGCGCTACACCGGCGCCTCCCTCGGCTACCAGATCGCGGCCGTCGCGGGCGGCGGTCTCGCGCCCTTCGTCATGGTGCTGCTGCTGGAGGCGACCGGAACCTCGATGGCCGTGTCGGGCTACATCATCGCCCTCTCGGTGATCGCCCTGCTGTCCATCAAGGTCCTCGCCGGCCGGGCCCGTTCCGGCGAGCCGGAGACCGCGGCCGGAAATGGGGAGTCCTCAGCGGGCTGAGCCCCGGGTCGGCTCGGGCGACGGCTCCACGGCCGCCCCCGGATCCTTCGCCCGGGCCGACCGCGACCGGGACACCGCCACGCCCGCCAGGCACAGCACCCCGCCGGCCAGCGTGAGCAGCCCCGGCACCTCGCCGAGGAACAGCCAGGACATCAGCACCACCAGCGCCGGCGCCGCGTAGGTCGTCGCGCCCATCCGGCTCGCGGTCGTCCGGGACAGCGCGTACGCCCACGTGGTGAACGCCAGGGCGGTCGGGAAGACGCCCAGGTACACCATGTTGAGCGTGGCGGACGCGGGCGCGCGGGCGGCCTCCTGCACGAGCTGCCCCGCGAACGGCAGGCACACCACCGCGCCGACCAGGCAGCCGAACGTCGTCACCTGCAGCGGGCTCGCCGTGCCCAGGGCCGGCTTCTGGGCCACGACACCACCGGCGTACGCGATCGCCGCGAGCAGGCACAGCACCACGCCCAGCACCGAGGAGCCGCCGTCGCCGGACATCGACAGCCCCACGGTCACCGCGCCGGCGAACGACACCGCCATGCCCGCCAGCAGCCGCGGCGGCATCGGGTCGCCGAGCAGCCGGGAGCCCAGCAGCGCGATCAGGATCGGCCCGGTGTTCACCACCAGGGCGGCCGTCCCCGCGTCGACCTGCTGCTCGCCCCAGTTGAGGGCGACCATGTAGAAGCCGAACCACAGCACCCCCGATATCGCGATCCCGCGCCAGGCGGAGCGCGGCGGCCACGTCTCCCGCCGCAGCAGGCAGATCACGCCCAGCGTCAGCGCACCGGCCAGCAGCCGCCCCAGTGCCAGGGCGCCCGGCGAGTAGGCCCCGCCCGCGCTGCGGATCGAGACGAAGGCCGACGCCCACAGCACGACGGTGACCGCGGCCGCCCCGGCGGCCAGGAGTTCGGCCCTGCGGGCGGGACGGGGAGGGGAGTCGTTCATCATGCTCCTGAGGCTAGAAGGGGGACGGGCCGGAAGGCTCGCGGGTTTCGGACGGGGCGGCCAGGGGCACGTCCGCCGGGCCGCCTAGCACAGGTCGGCGGGCTCGACGCCCAGCAGGGCGGACAGGGCCCGCTCACCGGCCGCCGTCACCTTCACGGCCCGCTCGGAGCCGATGCGCACGCACCACCCGCCGTCCAGGGCGTGCCGGCACAGGGCCGCGCCCGTCACGCCCGCCAGGTGGGGCCGGCGTTCGGTCCAGTCGAGGCAGGCCCGGGCCAGCGGGCGGCGGCCGTGCGGGGCGAGACCGATCCCGGCCGACGCGAACCAGGCCAGTCCCGCCTCGGTGAGCGCGAACCCGGTGTCCTGCCGCAGCAGCCCGCGCCGCGTCAGGGCGTCGGTGACGGCGATGCCGAGCCGGCCGGCGAGGTGGTCGTAGCAGGTGCGGCCGCGGGCCATGGCGGAACCGGCGCTCGACTCCCGCAGTCCGCGCGGCCGGGCGGCGGGGCCCGGGGGCACCTGTCCGGCCAGGTCCTCCACCAGCTGGGCGGTGCGCGCGTCGGCCAGCCGGACATAGCGGTGGCGGCCCTGGCGTTCCTCGGCGAGCAGCCCGCCCGCCACCAGCCGGCCCAGGTGCTCGCTCAGCGTCGACGGGGCAACCCCCGCGTGCCGGGCCAGCTCGCCCGCGGTCCAGGCCCGGCCGTCGAGCAGCGCCAGCAGGCACGCCGCCCGCGTCTCGTCGGCGAACAGCGCGGCGAGCCGTGCCAGCGCCGCGGCGCGGTGGTCCCTCGTCGTCATGCCCCCAGCATCGCCCGGGGACCGTTCGGCCGGCGCCGAAGTGTCGGCCGGGGGCGTCCTACGCGCTGCGCCGGAGCCGCTCGTACTGCCCGGCCAGGCCGTCCAGCAGGGCGGTCAGGCCGGTCTCGAAGGCCCGCTCGTCGATCTTCTCCTGCTGCTCGGCGAGGCGGTGGGCCTGCTGCAGGTGCGGGTAGTCGGCCGGGTCGTAGGCGCTGGCGTCGTCGACGAAGCCGCCGGCGAAGGAGCCGAGCGCGGAGCCCATGACGAAGTACCGCATCAGGGCGCCGATGGAGGTGGCCTGCGCCGGGGGCCAGCCCGCCTCGACCATCGCGCCGTAGACGGCGTCCGCCAGGCGGAGCCCGGCCGGGCGGCGGCCGGGGCCGCGGGCCAGCACCGGGACGATGTTGGGGTGGTCGCGCAGGGCGGCCCGGTAGGAGACGGCCCAGTCGTGCAGGGCGGCCCGCCAGTCGCGGCCGTCCTGGAACATCGACAGGTCGACCTGGCCGCTCACGGAGTCGGCGACCGCCTCCAGGATCTCGTCCTTGGTGCGGAAGTGGTTGTAGAGCGAGGGGCCGCTGACCCCCAGTTCGGCGGCGAGCCGCCGGGTGGAGACGGCCGCGAGGCCCTCCGCGTCCACGAGCGCCCGGGCCGTCTCGACGATCCGGTCGGTGCTGAGCAGGGGCTTGCGCGGTCGGGCCATGGCGCACATAGTAGGGCTGCCGATGGAAACTAGCAGTGCTAATTTAAATGTATGGTTTTCAAGTGGGGTGACGCGTGGTGAACCTGGGGCTCAGCGAGGAGCAGAGCGCGGTACGGCAGCTCGCGCGGGACTTCGTGGAGCGGGAGATCGCCCCGCACGCGGTCGCCTGGGACCGTGCCGAGGAGGTCGACCGGTCGATCGTCAAGAAGCTGGGCGAGGTCGGGTTCCTCGGCCTGACGGTCGGCGAGGAGTACGGCGGCAGCGGCGGTGACCACCTCGCCTACTGCCTGGTCACCGAGGAACTGGGCCGGGGCGACTCGTCCGTGCGCGGCATCGTCTCCGTCTCGCTGGGGCTGGTCGCCAAGACCGTCGCCGCCTGGGGCAGCGAGGAGCAGAAGCGGCGCTGGCTGCCCGGGCTGACCTCCGGGGAGTCGGTCGGCTGCTTCGGCCTGACCGAGCCCGGCACCGGCTCCGACGCGGGCAGCCTGCGGACCCGGGCCGTGCGCGACGGCGGCGACTACGTCCTCAACGGCACCAAGATGTTCATCACCAACGGCACCTGGGCCGACGTGGTGCTGCTCTTCGCCCGCTCCACCGACGCCCCCGGCCACAAGGGCGTCTCCGCCTTCCTCGTCCCGGCGGACAGCCCGGGGCTGACCCGGCGCACGATCCACGGCAAGCTCGGGCTGCGCGGCCAGGCCACCGCCGAGCTCGTCCTGGAGGACGTGCGCGTGCCGGCCTCCGCGCTGCTGGGGGAGGAGGGCAAGGGGTTCTCCGTCGCCATGTCCGCCCTCGCCAAGGGCCGGATGTCGGTGGCCGCCGGGTGCGTCGGCATAGCCCAGGCCGCCCTGGACGCCGCCGTGCGGTACGCCGGTGAGCGCGAGCAGTTCGGCAAGTCCATCGCCCGCCACCAGCTCGTCCAGGAGCTGATCAGCGACATCGCGGTGGACGTCGACGCCGCCCGGCTGCTGACCTGGCGGGTCGCCGACCTGGTCGACCGGGGGCAGCCGTTCGCCGTGGAATCCTCCAAGGCCAAACTGTTCGCCTCCGAGGCCGCCGTCCGCGCCGCGAACAACGCCCTGCAGGTCTTCGGCGGGTACGGCTACATCGACGAGTACCCGGTGGGCAAACTGCTGCGCGACGCCCGCGTCATGACCCTCTACGAGGGTACGAGCCAGATCCAGAAGCTGGTCATCGGGCGGGCCCTGACGGGGGTCTCCGCGTTCTGAGTAGCGCACCTGAGTACGCCGGCGGATGCGGCGCGCGCCAGGGCTCGCGCACGCTGTCCGCATGAGTGAGACACCGGGCAAGCAGCAGAACACGGCCGCCTTCTACGGGCAGGCCGTCGCCTCCTTCGCCGTCGCCATGGCGGCCACCGCCGTCGGCATCTACCAGCTGAGCGCCGACGCCTGGGTGCGCGGCTTCCTCGCCATCGCCGTCCTGTACCTCGTCACCTCCTCCTTCACCCTGGCCAAGGTCATCCGCGACCGGCAGGAGGGAGCGCCGCCCGCGCCCTCCTACGCGCCCTATGAGAAGCGCTGAGCGGCCGCACTAAGCGCCCGCTCACCTTCGGCGGTATGGTGGTGCCCCTGTCGGTGGAGAGGGGCGAGTGATGAGTACGGCGGAGGAGACGGCCGGCGGCGAGGCGCAGGCGTGGGGCGAGGTCACGCCCGACGCGGCGCGGCGGCTGCTGATCGCCGCGGTGGAGGCCTTCGCCGAGCGGGGGTACCACGCGACGACCACCCGTGACATCGCGGGCCGGGCCGGGATGAGCCCCGCGGCGCTCTACATCCACTACAAGACCAAGGAAGAACTGCTGCACCGCATCAGCAGGATCGGCCACGAGAAGGCCCTGGAGATCCTGCGCACCGCCTCCCGGCGCGAGGGCGGCCCGACCGAGCGGCTCGCCGACGCGGTCAGCTCCTTCGTGCGCTGGCACGCGGGCGGCCGGACCACCGCGCGGGTCGTGCAGTACGAACTGGACTCGCTCGGGCCCGACGCCCGCGCCGAGATCCTCGCCCTGCGGCGGCTGGTCGACGCGGAGATCCGCGGCATCATCGAAGAGGGCGCGCGCTCCGGCGAGTTCGACGTCGTCGACGTGCACGGGACGACGCTGGCCGTGCTGTCGCTGTGCATCGACGTGGCCCGCTGGTTCAACGTCGGCGGGCCGCGGACGCCCGAGGAGGTCGGCGAGCTGTACGCCGACCTCGTGCTGCGGATGGTGGGCGCGGCCGGCTCCGCCGGGGCGGCGGGCTCCGGGGCGGGCTCTCAGACGTAGTAGCGCGAGACCGACTCGGCGACGCAGACGGGCTTGTCGCCGCCCTCGCGTTCCACGGTGAACGCGACGGACACCTGCACGCCGCCGGGGACGTCCTCCACGCCGGTGATCGTGGCGGTGGCGCGCAGCCGGGAGCCGACGGGCACGGGGGCGGGGAAACGGACCTTGTTCGTCCCGTAGTTGACGCCCATCTTCACGCCCTCGACGGCGATCAGCTGCGGGCCGAAGAGGGGCAGCAGCGACAGGGTCAGGTAGCCGTGCGCGATGGTGGTGCCGAAGGGGCCCGCGGCGGCCTTCTCGGGGTCGACGTGGATCCACTGGTGGTCGCCGGTCGCCTCGGCGAACAGGTCGATCCGCTTCTGGTCGATGTCGAGCCAGTCGGTGTGGCCCAGTTGTTCGCCCACCGCCGACTTCAGCTCGTCGACGGACGTGAAGATCCTCGGCTCTGCCATGTCGTCCAGGCCTCTCGTGTACGGGGTCCGCGGTCGCTCGGCAGCATATGCCTAAGCGACTGCTTAGCATGGTCGGCCGGGGAGGCCGTGTCAACGGACTGGGTAGGGTTCGAGGGGTGCCTCAGATTTCAGGGAAGATCCATGAGCTCACCGTCGGCCAGCTCTCGGCGCGCAGCGGGGCCGCGGTGTCCGCACTGCACTTCTACGAGTCCAAGGGCCTGATCAGCAGTCGCCGGACGGCGGGCAACCAGCGCCGGTACACGCGGGACACGCTGCGCCGGGTCGCGTTCATCCGCGCCGCCCAGCGGGTCGGCATCCCGCTGGCGACGATCCGGGAGGCGCTGGCCCAGCTCCCCGAGGAGCGCACGCCGACGCGTGAGGACTGGGCACACCTGTCCGAGGCGTGGCGCTCGGAGCTGGACGAGCGCATCAAGCAGCTGAACCGCCTGCGGGACCACTTGACGGACTGCATCGGCTGCGGCTGCCTGTCCCTGGACACCTGTGTCCTGTCCAACCCGGGCGACGTGTTCGGCGAACGCCGGGCGGGCTCCCGCCTGATGGTCGAGCGGAAGCCGGGCGACGCCTAGGTGTATTGATCACGAGCGTTGTTAACGCGGGGGCGCCGGCTCAGGGCGTGGACCGCGCATACTGCGACAGCCCCGCCGTCACCAACTCCGCGTTGGACGCGGCCGGTCGGCCGTCCGGCAGGCGCAGGGTGTCCTCCAGGCCGATCCGGGTCGCCAGGCCCAGCCGGCCCGCGAGCCGCAGCACCGGCCACGCGCCCCCGTCCTCCCCGTGCAGCAGGACGGGACGGCCGTGCGCGGTGCCGAGGGCGGACAGCAGGGCCCGGGCCGAGGCCCGGGCCGCGGACGGATCCGGATCCGTCACCTCGGCCAGCACGCGCAGCACCTTCGGGCCGAGCGGTGAGGCGGCGAAACGCCGGGCCGCGTCCGTGCCCGACCAGATGCCGGCCTCCACGCCCACCCCGCGTGCGATCAGCAGCGCGGCGATCTCCTCGGCCCCCGGCTCGTGCCAGTTCACCGAGGCGTGGTCGGGCAGCACGGTCCAGCCGCGGATCCGCTCGAGCCGGGCCTGCGGATCCGGCTCCGCCCACGCCCCCGTGGTCACCCCCACCGGCACCGCCACCCGCGCCCGGATCACCGGCAGCGTCCGCTCCAGCACCCCGGGGGACAGCGAGTCGCGCCCGCAGGGCGTCTTGGGATGGACGTGGACGTCGGTGGCCCCGGCCGCCACGGCGTCGGCGGCCGACGCGGCCATCGCCTCGGGCGTCAGCGGCACCGCCGCACCGTCGGCCGCGGTCCGGGCCCCGTTCAGACACACCTGCACCATGCACCCGATGGTGCCAGTCACCACCGACAGGCGGCCCCGCCGGCGACAGTGGGGGTGCGGCATCCCCGGCGCACCCCCCGCGCACCCGCATCCGTCAGGCCGACACCAGCAGCCTCGCCCGCTCGGCGTCCGCCAGGGCCTCGGGCGTGAGCACGGGACGCGGCACCAGGATCCCGCAGTCCGCGCAGACCGGGCCCGAGGAGGGCTCGTGGTCCAGGCCGTACCTCCACGAGAGGTGCCGCCCGTCGCAGACCGGGCACCGCTCGCCCGGCTCCCGCTCCAGCGCGGCGATCAGCCGGCGCAGCACCTCGGCCAGCGGTTCATGGGGATGGACCGCCGGATCGTCGCACCACGCCACACCGAAACCGCCCCAGGTCATCCGGTGCCAGTCGTCCACACTGCCGGGCCTGCGCAGCCCGTCGTGCTTCTCCTTCCTGCGGCGCTTCGCGAACTCGACCTCGTAGGCCAGCCAGACCGCCCGCGCCTCCTCCAGTTCCTCCAGCGCGGCCACGAGCCGCACCGGGTCGGGGGAGCGGTCCTCGGGCCCGAAGCCCGCCCGGGAGCACAGATGGTCCCAGGTGGCCCTGTGCCCGTAAGGGGCGAACCTCTCAAGGCACTTGCGCAGCGAGTAGCGCCGCAAGGCCAGATCGCACCGCGGGTCGCGGACCTGTCTCGCCAGACTCCGGAAACCGGCCATCGTCCTGCACCTCCGTCACACCTGCACCTGTAGATCGGTCACTTCGGCGTCGTCGTACGGACGTCGCCGAATAGACGTATCGACAACCGAATCGGCTCCATCCGATCTCACATGCCCTCCATCAGCGGTCCGAAGGGGTCGCCGGTCGCCTGCCGTGGTCCGTGCGTCTGCTGTGCCGCCACCGGGACGTGACGCTTGTTCATCTGCTGCTGAGGCGAGACCGGCGGTAGCATCCGGCCCACCCCGCGGGAGGAGCCCCCGTGCCACGGCGTGTCCCACGCGCCGCTCCCGACAGAACGAGAACTCCCGGCGGAATCCACGGGTTCCTGAAGACGGCATCCGTATGCGCCCTGATCGCAGGTCTTTTGTCGCCGTTTGCCCCGGCGGCGGCATCGGAAACAGAAACCACCCCGGTCACGGCAGCTGTGAACGACCACTGGGGTGCGCGGTGTTCGGGCATCCCTCCGGCACTGCGAACCCGGTGCCGTGGCGCGTGGTGCCGGTGACGGCCGGACGCGGACAACTGACCTCCTTCGCGGGCGGTGCCTCCTCCGACCCCGACGCCCACCTCGACGGCATCGACGCCCCTCGACCCGGCCGCTGGCGGGCGCCGGTTCACGGGTGAATACGTACGGACCGGGCACAGAGACTCGATCACGCGGGGAGAATCGAGCATGTCGAAGTCACCAGCCCGGTCGCACCGGCGGCGACGGGTGCGCGGCCGGCGGCGGGACCCGGCCCCCGGGCCCGCCGCCCCGGGCTCAGCGGTACAGCAGGTACGAGCGCCGCACCCTGCGGAAGGCGGCCAGGTCCGCCTGCCAGCCCGCCACCACCTCGTCGGTTCCGGCGCCCGCGTCGATCATCGTGCGCACACGCGTGGACCCGGTCAGCTTGTCGATCCAGTTGTCGGAGCGCCAGGCGAACCCGCTCCAGACCCGCTTGGCGGTCACCAGCAGGCCGATGCCGGTGCGCACGGGGTCGAAGGCCGCCCGGTCGTGCACATGGACCTGCACCCCGCCGACCGTCCTGCCCTGGAACTTGGAGAAGGTGGGCTGGAACCAGGCCTCCCTGAACCGGACGCCGGGCAGGCCGAGTTCGTTCGCCGCCCCGGCCCAGTGCCGGTCCACGCCCTCCGCGCCCAGCAGCTCGAACGGCCGGGTCGTGCCGCGGCCCTCCGACAGGTTGGTGCCCTCGAACAGGCACGTCCCCGAGTACACCAGGGCCGTGTCCGGCGTCGGCATGTTCGGGCTCGGCGGCACCCAGGGCAGCCCGGAGGCGTCGTAGAAGTCGGAGCGGTCCCAGCCCGACATGGTGACGGTCTCCAGCGGCACGGGCTCGGTGAGGAACTCGCCGTTGAACAGCCGCGCCAGCTCGGCGACGGTCATGCCGTGCGCCTGGGCGATGGGCTGCCGCCCGATGAAGGTGGCGAACTCCTTGTGCAGCACGGGCCCCAGGGCCGCCCGGCCGGTGACCGGGTTGGGCCGGTCCAGGACGACGAACCGCTTGCCGGCGAGCCCGGCCGCCTCCATGCAGTCGTACAGCGTCCAGATGTAGGTGTAGAAGCGGGCGCCGACGTCCTGGATGTCGAAGACGACCGTGTCGACCCCGGAGGCGGTGAAGACGTCCGCGAGCGGGCGCCCGCTCTTGAGGTACGTGTCGTAGACGGGCAGTCCGGTGGCCGGGTCGTCGTACCGGCCCTCGGAGCCGCCCGCCTGGGCGGTGCCGCGGAAGCCGTGCTCGGGGCCGAAGACGGCGGTGAGCCGGACGCGGTCGTCCGCGTGCATGACGTCGACGATGTGGCGGGCGTCGCGGGTGACGCCGGTCGGGTTGGTGACGACGCCGACCTTCTGGCCGTCGAGCAGGGCGTAACCGTCCCGCGCCAGGCGCTCGAAACCGGTGCGCAGGGGGCGGTGGGGCCGTGCCGCGGCCGCGGGGGGCGCGGCGGCGACGGCCGCTGCCGCCGTGGCCGCGGTGATGACGGCTCGTCTGGAAGGGCGCATGCGGGACCTCCTGGGGTGGGGACGGTCGGCAGGGGCACGGTATGTGCTCCGCCGGGCCGTGGGGAGCCCGCGGACCGGAACGGCCCGTCGCGCCGCAGGCGGAAACGGCGAGGGGCGCCGCGCGCGGGAACGGCGAGGGGCGCCGCGCGCGGGAACGGCGAGGGGCGCCGCGCGCGGGGGGTCGCGGGCTTCGGCGGAGACCTCCCCGGAGGTCCGCACCGACCGGCAGGAGACCCCTTCCCAGCTACATACCGACCGGTTAGTCTGATGCCATTGCCGATCCGCGACTGAGGAGACCGATGGTGGGAGCCTTTCAAGGGGCCGGGGTTGTTGTCACGGGAGCGGGCGGCGGCATCGGCGCCGCGCTCGCCCGGCGCTTCGCCGCCGAGGGGGCCCGGGTCGTCGTCAACGACCTGGACGCCGAGCGGGCCAAGCGCGTCGCGGAGGAGATCGGCGGGACCGCCGTGCCCGGCGACGCCTCGGCGATCGTGACCGACGCCCGGGACGCCCTCGACGGGACCGTGGACGTCTACTGCGCCAACGCCGGGGTCGCCTTCGAGGGCGGCAGCGCGGACGGGCCGCTGGACGAGACCGCCTGGGCCGCCTCCTGGGACGTGAACGTCATGGCCCACGTCCGGGCCGCCCACGCCCTGCTCCCGGACTGGCTGGAGCGCGGCAGCGGGCGGTTCGTCTCCACCGTCTCCGCCGCCGGACTGCTCACCATGATCGGCGCCGCGCCCTACGCCGTCACCAAGCACGGGGCGCTCGCCTTCGCCGAGTGGCTGGCGCTGACCTACCGGCACCGGGGCGTGAAGGTGCACGCGATCTGCCCGCAGGGCGTGCGCACCGACATGCTGGCCGCCACCGGCAGCGCCGGCGACCTGGTGCTCCAGCCGACGGCGATCGAACCGGAGGCCGTGGCGGAGGCCCTGATGCGGGGCGTCGAGGACGACCGCTTCCTGATCCTGCCGCACCCCGAGGTCGCCGGGTACTACCAGGCCCGGGCAGGTGAACCCGACCGGTGGCTGTCCGGCATGAACCGCCTCCAGCAGCAGTGGGAGGCGACCCGGTGACCGAGTCGCGTTACGCCGCCAAGCCCTGGCTCGCCCTGCTCAGCGAGGACCAGAAAGGAGCGATCGAGCCCGCCGACTCCCTGGTGCACGCGCTGCGCCGGGCCGCCGCCGGGACACCGGAGCGCGACTTCCTGGCCTACTTCGACGGGCGCCTGAGCTACCGGCACGCCGACGAGCTCACCGACTCCGTCGCCGGCCACCTCGCGGCGCGCGGGCTGGAGCGCGGCGACCGGGTCGCGGTGCTGCTGCAGAACTCCCCGCTCTTCGTCCTCGCCGTGCTCGGCGCGTGGAAGGCCGGCGCGGTCGTCGTGCCCGTCAACCCGATGTACAAGTCGGGCGAGGTCGCGCACGTGCTGCGCGACGGCGAGGTGGCCGCGCTGATCTGCTCCGACCGCGCCTGGGAGGGGTACCTGCGCGAGACCGCGGCGGACTCGCCGGTGCGCGTCGTGCTCACCGGGAGCGAGCTGGACTTCCAGACCCGCGGAGACGCGCGCGTGCTCACCTTCGAGCGCCTGCCGCAGGCCCCCGACGCCGACGACCTGGCGACCGCGGCCCGGGCCGGCCGCAAGGCGCCCGGCGACCGCGACCCCGGCCCCTCGGACGTCGCGCTGATCAGCTACACCTCGGGCACCAGCGGCACCCCCAAGGGCGCCACCAACACCCACGGCAACATCATGTACAACGCCGAGCGGCAGCGGACCGGCCTCGGACTGCCGAAGGCGCCGGTCTACTTCGCGCTGGCGCCGCTGTTCCACATCACGGGCATGGTCTGCCAGCTGGGCGCCTGCCTGAACAGCGGCGGCACGCTCGTGCTGGCCTACCGCTTCGAGGCGGGTGTCGTCCTCGACGCCTTCGCCGAGCACCGGCCGCACTACACCGTCGGCCCGTCCACCGCCTTCATGGCCCTGGCCGCCCACCCCGGCGCCACCCGGGACCACTTCTCCTCCTTCCGGGTGATCTCCTCCGGCGGGGCGCCGCTGCCGCCCGCCCTGGTGGAGAAGTTCCGGGCCGGCTTCGGCCCGTACATCCGCAACGGCTACGGACTGACCGAGTGCACCGCGCCCTGCGCCTCCGTGCCGCCGGGCCTGGAGGCGCCCGTCGACCCGGTCTCCGGGACCCTGGCCGTGGGCCTGCCCGGCCCCGACACGGTGGTCCGGATCGTCGACGAGCAGGGTGAGGAGGTGCTCTTCGGCGAGCAGGGCGAGATCGTCGTCGGCGGCCCCCAGGTCGTGCCCGGCTACTGGCGCCGCCCCGACGCGAGTGCCGAGACCTTCCCCGGCGGCGAACTGCGCACCGGCGACATCGGCTTCATGGACGAGCAGGGCTGGCTGTACGTCGTCGACCGCAAGAAGGACATGATCAACGCCTCCGGGTTCAAGGTCTGGCCGCGCGAGGTCGAGGACGTGCTCCACACCCACCCCGCCGTCCGCGAGGCGGCGGTCGTCGGCGTGCCCGACGGGTACCGCGGGGAGACCGTCAAGGCGTACGTCAGCCTCCGCCCGGACGCCGCGGCGGACCCGGACGCGCTCGCCGCCTACTGCAAGGAGAGACTGGCCGCCTACAAGTATCCGCGCCAGGTGGAGATCCTGCCGGACTTGCCGAAGACGGCCAGTGGGAAGATCCTCCGGCGGGAACTGCGTTCCCGTGCGCAAGGCAACTGACAGCAGAACGGAAAGGCAGGTGGCGGCAGTGCCCAGGACCACGGACTCGGACGGCACTCCCGTCCCTCAGCGGCTCCTGGCCGCCGCCACCCGGCTCTTCGCGGAGCAGGGCTACGACCGCACCTCGGTGCAGGAGATCGTCGAGGCGGCCGGTGTCACCAAGGGAGCGCTCTACCACTACTTCGGCTCCAAGGACGACCTGCTGCACGAGGTGTACGCGCGCGTGCTGCGCATCCAGCAGGAGCGGCTGGACGCCGTGGCGGGCGCCGACGAGCCGGTCGAGAAGCGGCTGCGGGCCGCGGCGGCGGACGTCGTCGTGACGACCATCGACAACCTCGACGACGCGATGATCTTCTGGCGGTCGATGCACCACCTGAGCCCCGAGAAGAACAAGCAGGTGCGGGCGGAGCGCCGCCGGTACCACGAGCGCTTCCGCGCGCTCGTCGAGGAAGGGCAGGAGGCGGGCGTCTTCTCGACGGCGACCCCCGCGGACCTGGTCGTGGACTACCACTTCGGCTCGGTGCACCACCTGTCGACCTGGTACCGCCCGGACGGCCCGCTCAGTCCGCAGGAGGTGGCCGACCACCTCGCCGACCTCCTCGTCCGCGCCCTGCGCCCGTAGGCTCCCGGGCCGGCGGGGCGGAGTCCCGGCGGCCCGGGGAGGAACGGGACGGGCAGAGGCGGCGGGGGTGAGGCGCCCCCGCCGCCACCCGGCACTACAGGTACTTCTTCAGCTCCCGGCGTGCCAGCGACCGCTGGTGCACCTCGTCCGGCCCGTCCGCGATCATCAGCGTCCGCGCCCCCGCGTACAGCTCCGCCAGCGGGAAGTCCTGGCTCACCCCGCCCGCCCCGTGCAGCTGGATCGCCTTGTCGAGGATCTCCACCACCGCGCGTGGCGTGGCGATCTTGATGGCCTGGATCTCGGTGTGCGCCCCGCGGTTGCCCACGGTGTCCATCAGCCAGGCCGTCTTCAGCACCAGCAGCCGCAGCTGCTCCACCGTCACCCGCGCGTCGGCGATCCAGTTGTGCACGACGCCCTGCTGCGCCAGCGCCTTGCCGAAGGCGGTGCGGGACACGGCCCGCCGGCACATCAGCTCGATGGCCCGCTCGGCCATGCCGATCAGCCGCATGCAGTGGTGGATGCGGCCGGGCCCGAGCCGGGCCTGGGCGATGGCGAAGCCGCCGCCCTCCTCGCCGACGAGGTGGGACACCGGCACGCGTGCCTCGTCGAAGATCACCTCGGCGTGGCCGCCGTGGTAGTGGTCCTCGTACCCGAACACCTGCATCGCGCGCTCGATCCGCACGCCGGGGGTGTCGCGCGGCACCAGCACCATGGACTGCTGGCGGCGGATGTCGGCCCCGTCGGGGTCCGTCTTGCCCATGACGATGAAGATCTTGCAGTCGGGGTGCATCGCCCCGGAGATGTACCACTTGCGGCCGGTGATGACGTACTCGTCGCCGTCCCGCCGGATGTGCGTCGTGATGTTCGTGGCGTCCGAGGAGGCCACGTCCGGCTCGGTCATCGCGAACGCCGAGCGGATCTCACCGGCGAGCAGCGGCTCCAGCCACTGCTTGCGCTGCTGCTCGTCGCCGAACTGGGTGAGCACCTCCATGTTGCCGGTGTCGGGAGCGGCGCAGTTCGTCACGGTCGGCGCCAGCTGCGGCGAGCGGCCCATGATCTCGGCGAGCGGCGCGTACTGCAGGTTGGTGAGCCCGGCGCCGTACTCGGAGTCCGGCAGGAACAGGTTCCACAGGCCCTGCCTGCGGGCCTCGGCCTTGAGCTCCTCCACCACCGGCACCGTCTCCCACGGCGAGGCGAGCCGCTCGCGCTGCTCGTGCGCGACCGATTCGGCCGGGTAGACGTACTCGTCCATGAAGGCGAGGAGCCTGCCCCGCAGGTCCTCGGTGCGCGCGTCGAAAGCGAAGTCCATGCGGATCAGCCCTCCTGAAGGCCTTCGTGAAGCGTCGTCAGTCCGTGGCGGACGAAGACGGGGACGAGGTCGCCGATGCGGTCGAAGCCGCGGCCGACCGTCTGGCCCAGCGTGTAGCGGTAGTGGATGCCCTCGAGGATCACGGCGAGCTTGAACCAGGCGAAGGCCGTGTACCAGGAGACGGCGGACACGTCGCGCCCCGAGCGCGCGGCGTACCGCTCGATGAGTTCGGACGGCGCCGGGTGCCCGGGGGCCTCGGCGGTGGTGGACACGGGCGACTCGGGCATGCCGAGCGGCATGCTGTACATCACCAGCAGGCCCAGGTCGGTCAGCGGGTCGCCCAGCGTCGACATCTCCCAGTCGAGGATCGCCCGGATCGAGTCGTCCTCACCGATCAGCACGTTGTCCAGGCGGTAGTCGCCGTGCACGACGGCCGGTGCGGGGGAGTCGGGCAGCTCGCGGCCGAGAGCGGCGTGCAGTTCGTCGATGCCGTCCAGGTCGCGGTTGCGGGAGGCGTCCAGCTGCTTGCCCCAGCGCCGCAGCTGCCGGTCCAGGAACCCCTCGGGCCGGCCGAAGTCGCCGAGCCCCACCGCCTGCGGGTCGACCGCGTGCAGCTCGACCAGGGTGTCGACCAGGTTCAGCACCGCTCCCCGGGTCCGCTCCGCGCCGAGCGGGGCGAGCTGGTCGGCGGTGCGGTAGGGCGTGCCCTCGACGAACTCCATGACGTAGAAGGGCGCACCGAGCACCTCCTCGTCCTCGCACAGCAGCACCGGCCGGGGCACCGGGACGGCGGTGGGGTGCAGCGCGCTGATCACCCGGTGCTCGCGCTTCATGTCGTGCGCGGTGGCCAGGACGTGGCCGAGCGGGGGCCGCCGGACGACCCACCGGGAGGCGCCGTCGGACACGGCGTAGGTGAGGTTCGACCGCCCGCCCTCGATGAGCCGGCCCGACAGCGGTCCGTCCACCAGGCCTGGCCGCTCGCGGTCGAGCAGGGCGCGCAACCGGTCGAGATCGAGGCCGGGCGGGTGATCGGGGCTCATACGTGGCTCCTACGGGCAGGCGGACTGTTCCCGCACCATGATGCCGACCGGTCGGTATGTCGTCCAGAGGGGGGCGCGAACGTGATCGGAGCCACGATAGGCCGACCACCGCCCGCGCGGGCCGCCCGGGGAGGTCCCGCCCGCTTCGTTCAGGCCATCCGGCTTGCGAGCCGCCCGGCCGGAACGGAAGGTCGGACCCATGAAGGCGATCAGCTACTCACGGTACGGCGGACCCGACGCGCTCGCGTTCGGGGAGGTCCGCGACCCGAAGGTCGGCCCCGACGCGGTGCTGGTGAAGGTGCGGGCGGCGGCCGTGAACCCCGTCGACTGGAAGGCCCGCGAGGGCTACCTCGACGCCGTCCTCGCCCCGGTCTTCCCCGTGGTGCCCGGCTGGGACGTCTCGGGCGTCGTCGTACGCCCCGGCCCGTCCGTGCCGGAGTTCGACGTCGGTGACGAGGTCATCGGGTACGTGCGTGAGGACTTCCTCTCCCGGGGCACCTTCGCCGAGTACGTGGCCGCGCCCGTGCGCACCCTGGCGCGCAAGCCCCGCAACCTGACCTGGGAGGAGGCGGCCGGGCTGCCCCTGGCCGGGCTCACCGCCTACCAGGTGCTGCGCAAGGTGCTGGAGGTCAAGCGGGGCGAGACCGTCCTGGTGCACGCCGCGGCCGGTGGCGTCGGCTCCCTCGCGGTGCAGCTCGGCATCCACCTCGGCGCGCGTGTGATCGGGACGGCGAGCGAGCGCAACCACGACTTCGTCCGCGGGCTCGGCGGCGAACCGGTGACGTACGGCGAGGGCCTGCAGGAGCGGGTGCGTGGGCTGGCGCCGGAAGGGGTGGACGCGGCGTTCGACACCGTCGGCGGGGAGGCGATGAAGGTCTCGGCGAACCTGCTGGCCCCCGAGGGCCGCCTGGTCTCGATCGCCGACAACGACGTCGTCACCTACGGCGGCCGCTACTACTTCGTCCGCCCCGACCCGGGCGATCTGCTGCACCTGTCCGAGCTGGCGGAGCAGGGCGTGGTGCGTGTGCACGTGGACGAGACGTTCCCGCTGGAGCGGGCCGCCGACGCGCACCGCCGCAGCCAGGAGGGGCGTACCCGCGGCAAGATCGTGGTGACGGTGGGGTGGGAGGGCGACGGGGAGTGAGCCGACCGACTCCCACCGCCCCACGGCCCGCCGGGGCGTCCGCCGCACCGCCCGCCGGTCCGCCGACTCGCCGTGAGGCGCTGAGCCCGCTGTCCGGTCCAAGCCCCGGGAGCGGGGCCTGGACCTTGGCCTAGAGGACCAGGGCGGCTCCGCAGACCGCCATCGCCACGGTGCACAGCGCCGCCGCGGCGGCGTGCCGCGGTGCGAGCGCCACCCGGCCCGGACCGGCCGCGAGGGCGCGGATCCTGCGGTGGGCGACGGCTAGGAGGACCAGCCAGAGCGCGCAGCACAGCGCGGCGGCGACGATCCCGGGCGCCGACGCGCCCCCGCGCAGCACGGTCCTGGCGGCGAGCACGGCGGCCACCGTGCCGGACAGCGTCGTGCGCCGCCACGCCAGCCGGGTCCGCTCGGGCTGCAGCCCCGGATCACGGCCGGGGGTCCCGCCCCGCCCGGCCGGGGCGCTCACCCCTCCCATCCCACGAGCACCACGACGACCATGGCGACGGCCACGACCGCGACGACGAGGCTCAGCAGCGCGGGGAACCGGGAGACGGGCAGGTCCTCGCCCCGGCGCATGGCCCGCTCGCAGCGCACCCAGTGGTTGACGGCCCGCAGCGCGCACAGCACACCCGCGGCGAGCAGCGCGAGCGCGAGCCCGACCCGCCATCCCCAGCGCAGGTCCGGCAGGAACTGGTCCACGGCGAAACCCCCGCCGATCAGCGCGAGCGCGGTGCGCAGCCAGGCGAGGAAGGTGCGCTCGTTGGCCAGCGAGAAGCGGTAGTCGGGCGTCTCCCCGTCCTCCCGGACCTCCTCGGGCGCGAACCAGAACCGGACGTTCCGCACAAACTCGATCACACGCGCGACCCTACCCGCGCCCCACCCACGGGGCCCCAGGCCGGGCCCCGGCGCAGCGCACCTGCCGCATCCGGTCCTCCGCGCCGGGTGGCCCCGCGGACGGGTCCCTGCTCAGCCCCGCGCCGCATCCGGCCGCCCCGGCGAGCGGAACCGCTTGAGCCGGGCGTAGGCGGCCAGGCCGTCCGGGACCCAGGTCCAGTCGCCCAGGCGGCGCTCGACCTCGGTCTCCGGGAGGAAGTCGTGCCAGGCCACCTCCTCGGCCTGGGGGCGGACGGGCAGGTCGCAGGTCACCTCGTACAACGCCGACCACCAGGTGCGGCCGGCGCCGTCGTCGTAGAGGAACTTGAACAGGTACCGGGGGGCCGGCAGGCCGCTCACGCCCAGTTCCTCCTCGGCCTCGCGCAGGGCCGCCGTGTCGTAGGACTCGCCGGCGCCGACCACGCCGCCGACGAACATGTCGTACAGGGAGGGGAAGACCAGTTTCTGCGGGGTGCGCCGGTGTACGAAGATCCGCCCGGCGGCGTCCCGGGCCTGGACGAACACGCAGCGGTGCCGCAGCCCCCGGGCGTAGACCTCCCCGCGCGGGGACCGTCCGACCACCCGGTCCCGCTCGTCCACGACGTCGAGGATCTCGTCAGCAGCGCTCATGCCCTCATCCAAGCAGGCCGGGGGCGCCCGGTGACCGGTGCCTCAGGGCGACGCCGGGCTGACCGCGGCCGACCCCACCCGGGCCCGTTCGCCCACCGCGCCGGTCGGCATCGCGGGGTGCAGCCCCAGCAGCACGATCCCGGCGACCACGGCCAGCAGGCCGCCCGTCTCCCAGCCCAGCGCCGCCGCGTCCGTACGCAGCCGGTCGCCGAGGAAACCGACGCCGCAGATGATGCCGGCGAGGGGCTGGGCCGCCGTCAGCGCGGGCAGCGACTTGCGCAGGGACGCCGTCTCGAAGGCGCTCTGCACGAGCAGCAGCCCGGTCACCCCGAGCGCGATGACCGCGTACGGCTGCCAGCCCGTCATCAGCCCGGCGAAGCCGGCCTCGGAGAACCTCTGCCCGCTCACCCGGGTCAGCGCGTCCTGCACCCCGTACAGCAGCCCGGCCGCGAGCGCGAGCAGCACCGGGCCGGAGCCCATCCGGGACCGCTTTCCGCGGGCCGTGAGCAGCAGGGCGAGCCCGATCATGACCCCGATGATCAGCCACTGCCGCAGGGGGTCGGCCGTCGCGGTGCCGCCCTCGGGACGGCCCGCCACGATGAACGCCGTCACGCCGCCCGCCAGCAGCAGCAGGCCCGACCAGCCCTGGCGGCCCAGCGGCTGGCGGGTCTGCCGGCGCGACAGCGCGAGCGCGAACAGCAGGTTCGTGGCCAGCAGCGGCTCCACCAGGGACAGCTCGCCCTGTCCGAGCGCCGCCGCCCCCAGGCCCATGCCGGCCACCATCAGCGCGATCCCGCCGAGCCAGCGCGGCACCTTCACGAGGTCGACGAGCAGGCGGAAGGAGAGGAAGTCGCCCAGCGGGGCCCGCTGGGCCGCGTTCTGCTGCAGGACGAAGCCGAAGCCCAGGCAGCAGGCGGCGCCGAGAGCGAGCGCCAGAACCAGAACCGACACGCGGTGCACCTCGATCGTCAGGTCGGGTCACGATGGCGTGGGCCGACTGCACCGGCCGGCTGCGCCCGGCACGCCCACACGTCCCCGCCATCGTCGGGGGCGCTCGCCGGTCGCGCTATGACCTGCACCACAAAGGGCGAAACGGATAAAAGGGATCATGGACTCTGTGGCCTCCTGCGCCACTGCGGTCACAATGACCTCACGAATCACATCAGTTGACGCGTGTAACGCACCATCGGCCCTTGACGCCAACCCTTGGCGGAGGGTTTGCTGTCCGTGATCGATTCATGGCAGTGCGCGTCCACGCGCCCGACCGACCGCCGTGAGCCGGAACACAAGAAGAGCGCGTGAGGAAGTTCGCGGTGTCCCCACCCCCGCCTCCCCTCGGCCGCGGCCGCAAGCGCTCGGCGCAGGTCTTCGACGAGGCCCTCGACGACGCCGAGCTCGTGACCGCGCGTGCCGCACTGGCACAGGGCCGCTGGCAGAACACCCGGTCCCTGCTGGCGCACACCGGCGACGACTGGGACCGCCGCGGCCACCGGATCACCGTCCTCGCCCGCGAGTCCTCCACCACCGCCTGGGCCCGCGAATGGCTCCTCGCCGAGCCGGAGTCCGCCGACGCCTCGGTGCTGCTGGCGATCGCCGAGGTCCGCCGCGTGCTGCACGGCAAGGGCAAGCCGGCCCGTGCCCGCGAGGCCTGCGAGAGCGCCGCGGCCCTCGCTCCCGCGGACCCGACCCCCTGGCTCGGCGTCCTCATGCTGGAGTGCGCGGTCGGCACCGACCAGGACGCGGTGCGCACCTTCGAGCAGGTCCGCGCCCGCTACCCCGACCACCACCACGCGCACCACCTGATGGTCGCCCGGCTGGCCGAACGCCGCATCGACATGGGCCCCGACCCGCTGCACGAGGTCTACGACTTCGCCAACTGGGCCGCCGAACAGGCGCCCGCCGACTCCCCCCTGGCGATCCTGCCCGTCATCGCGCACGCCGAGCGCTACCGCGCCCTGGCCGCCGCCGGGCACGAACCCGCCGACCCGGTCGCCTCGGGCCACTGGACCGGCCGCCGCGCCCGGCAGGTGATGAAGGCCGCCTTCGACTGGTGGCTGGAGTGGGAGCTGGAGGGCCACCCGCGCCGGCTGATCGACCTGAACTTCCTCGCCCACGCCAAGTACTGCGAGGGGCGGGGCGCCGAGGCCGCCGCCCTGTTCCACCGCATCGGCCGCCACGCCACCCCGGCGCCCTGGTCGTACCCCGACCGCGACCCGCACACCGCCTTCGCCGCCGCCCGCGCAGGTGCGCTCGGCACGGCGTGACACCCCCCCCCGTATCCCACAGTGAGGACGCGCTCCCGATGACCACGGACAGTTCGAGAACGAACGCCGCCGCCCCCGGAGGCATCAGTACGTTCAAGGGGCAGGAGCGCGCCCTGCGCGCCGACCGGCTCGGCACCGGCGGCCTGCTGCTCTCCGTCCTCGCCGCGACCGCCCCCCTCATGGTCGTCGCGGGTGTCATGCCCACCACATACGCGGTGATGGGCATCGTCGGCCAGCCGCTGCTCTTCGTCCTCCTCGGCGTCGTCCTGATCCTGTTCAGCGTGGGCTACGCCGAGATGAGCCGGCATGTCCACAACGCGGGCGCCTTCTACGCCTACATCTCCCGCGGCCTCGGCGGCACCGCGGGCGCCGGCGCGGCCCTCGTCGCGCTGGTCGCCTACAACGCCCTCCAGGTCGGCATCTACGGCATCTTCGGCTTCGAGGTCTCCGGGCTGCTCGCCACCTACGCCGACCTGGAGGTCGCCTGGTGGATACCGGCCCTGCTGGCGGTCCTCGCGGTCGGCCTGCTCGGCTGGCTGAAGATCGACGTCAACGCCCGCGTGCTCGGCGTGCTGCTGGTCATCGAGGTCCTGCTGGTCGTGGTCTTCGACGTCGCCGCGATCACCGACCCGGGCGGAGAGGGCCTGTCGCTGCACGCCTTCGACCCCGGCACCCTGACCGGCGCCGGCGTCGGCACCGCGCTGTGCTTCTGCATCGCCGCCTTCCTCGGCTTCGAGCAGGCCCCGGTCTACGCCGAGGAGACCAGCCGCCCGCACGTCCTCGTCCCGCGGGTGATGTTCCTGGCCGTCGGCGGGGTCGCCGTGTTCTTCGCACTGAGCAGCTGGGCCCTCACCGTCGCCACCGGCCCCTCGGCCGTCGTCGGCACCGCCCGCGAGCAGAGCGCCGGCCTGCTGTTCTTCCTCACCGAGTCGCGCCTCGGCGGCACCTTCACCGACGTCCTGCACATCCTCTTCGTCACCGGCATGTTCGCCGCGCTGCTCAGCTTCCACAACGTCGTCGCCCGCTACGCGTTCGCCATGGGCCGCGAAGGCCTGCTGCCCGCCGCGTTCGGCCGCACCAGCGGCAGCAGCGGCGCGCCCGGCACCGGCTCGCTGCTCCAGACCGCCGTCGCGGCGGTGGTCGTCATCGCCTTCGCCGTCGGCGACGACAAGCCGGTCGGCGACCCGACCGCACCCGTCCTCCAGCTGTTCACCTGGTGCGGCAACATCGGCGCCCTCGGCGTGATCCTGCTGATGGCGGCGGCCTCCCTGTCGGTCGTGGTGTTCTTCGTCCGCCGCGGCGCCGCCGCCGCCCAGTCCTGGCGGCTGGTCACCTCCGCCCTCGCCGGCATCGCCCTGCTCGTCATCGCCGGCTACACGGTGAAGGACTTCGAGGTGCTGGTCGGCGCCGGCCCGGACTCCTCGCTGAGCTGGGTGCTGCCCGGCATCATCGGCCTCGCCCTGGCCGCCGGCCTGGTCCTCGGCCTGGTGCTGCGCGCCCGCGCCCCCGAGAAGCACGCCCGTATCGGGCTCGGCAACGAGGCCTTCCAGCTGGACAAGGCGGCCTCCTCCTGACCCCGCCCGCGCGGCGGCCGCTTACGGAAGTCTGACGAACACCCGCGCGCCCTGTCCCGAGCGGGCCGCGGGTGTTCGAATGAAGGGGTGAACGAGCACGTACCCGAGGGCGTGGACGAAGAACCCCCCGAGCGGGGCGCCCCGATCGGCCGCCGCGTCTTCCTCGGCACCCTCGCCCTGGGCGCCGCCGGCGTCGTCGCCGCGCCCCCGCTGCAACGCGCCCTGGAGGGCTTCCTGGGCAGCGCCGCCGACAAGGACCCCACCGGCCTGACCGGCCTGCTGCCCAACGGCGGCGGCTTCCGCTACTACTCGGTCGCCTCCTCGGTCCCGCGCCGGAATGCCGCCACCTACCGCCTCACCGTCGACGGCCTGGTCGACCGCCCCACGGCCTACACCCTGGGCGACCTCAGAGCCCTCCCGCAGACCCGCATGGTCCGCGACGTCCAGTGCGTCACCGGCTGGCGCGTCCCCGACACCCCCTTCGAGGGCGTACGCCTCTCCCGCATCCTGGACGCGGCCGGCGTGCGCCCCACGGCCCGGGCCGTCCGCTTCACCTGCTTCGACGGCACCTACACCGAGAGCCTCACCCTCGACCAGGCCCGCCGCGCCGACGTCCTGGTCGCCCTGCGCATGCAGGACAAGGACCTCGGCCACTCCCACGGCGGCCCGGTCCGCCTCTACGTGGCGCCCATGTACTTCTACAAGTCCGCCAAGTGGCTCTCCGGCATCACCGTCACCGACGCGGTCCGGCCCGGCTACTGGGAGGAGCGCGGCTACGACGTCGACGCCTGGGTGGGCCGCTCGAACGGACGGGACGATGAACCCACCGGCTGACACGGCCCCCGCCCCGACCGACGTGCGCCGCTTCACCCCGCTGCAGCGCTGGATCCACCGCACCACGGCCGCGCTGATGGGCGTCTGCGTCGTCACGGCGGCCTGCCTCTACGTCCCCCAGCTCGCCGAACTCGTCGGCCGCCGCGCCCTGGTCGTCACGCTGCACCAGTGGGCGGGCCTGGCCCTGCCCGTGCCGGTGCTGGCCGGCCTGGCCTCCCGCGTCTTCCGCGCCGACCTCGGCCGCCTGAACCGCTTCGGCCCGCACGACCGCGTCTGGCTGCGCGCAGTCCTGCGCCGCGACGGACGCCCCGAGGCCCGGCCCGCGGGCAAGTTCAACGCCGGGCAGAAGATCTACGCGTCCTGGATCGCCGGGGCCACACTCGTGATGCTCGGCACCGGCCTGATGATGTGGTTCACCCACCTGACCCCGCTGCTGTGGCGCACCAGCGCCACCTTCGTCCACGACTGGCTGGCGCTCACCATCGGCATCGTCCTGGCCGGCCACATCGGCATGGCCCTGGCCGACCCGGAGTCCCGCCGCGGCCTGCGCACCGGCAGAGTGAGCCGGCACTGGGCGGAGCGGGAGCACTCCTTGTGGCGCCCGTAGGCGGAGGCCCCCCAGAGGGCGGGGACCGAGCGACGACCCACGACGCCCGCGCGGACGCGCGACGGCCGGACCGTCCCACGGCCACAGCTCCCCGACGCGCCCGACGGCCACGGCTCATCGCCCCGGCGTGAACGCCGAACGGCCCACCCCTCCCCGCCCCGGCGGCCCGGGAGGCCGCCGTCGATGCCGGGGAAGAAGGTGAGCCGTCCTCGTCGAGGTACCGCTAGATCACCAGGGACAACAGCAGCACCAGCCCGCCGGCGACCACCGAGATGATCGTCTCCATCACGGACCAGGTCTTGATGTTCTGGCCGACGGTCAGCCCGAAGTACTCCTTCACCATCCAGAACCCGGCGTCGTTGACGTGGCTGAAGAACAGCGAACCGGCGCCGATGGCCAGGACCAGCAGGGCGGCGTGCGTGGTCGACATGTCGGCCGCCAGCGGGGCGACCAGACCGGCCGCGGAGACCGTGGCCACCGTCGCCGAGCCGGTCGCGAGCCGGATCACCACCGCGATCAGCCAGGCCAGCAGCAGCGCCGGGATGGACCAGTCCTCGGAGATGTCCAGGACCATCTGCCCCACGCCCGTGTCGATCAGCGTCTGCTTGAAGCCGCCGCCCGCGCCGACGATCAGCAGGATGCCCGCGATCGGCATGAGGCTCTTCTCCACGAGCGGGGAGATCCGCTCCTTGGAGAACCCGGCGGGCCGCAGCAGCGTGAAGATGCCGACCAGCACCGAGGCGAGCAGGGCGATCATCGGCGCGCCGACGACGTCGAAGACACGCTGCACCGGCTGTTCGGGATCGTCCACGACGATGTCGACCAGCGCCTTGGCGAGCATGAGGATCACCGGCAGCAGCACGGTGAAGAGGGTGGCCCCGAAGCCGGGACGCTTCTCCAGCTCCTCGGAGGCGCGCTGCGGGATCATCTTCTCCGGGGCGGGCACGTCGACCCAGCGGGCCGCGTACTTGGAGAACACCGGACCCGCGATGATCACCGTCGGGATCGCGACGAGGACACCGAGCGCCAGGGTCACGCCCAGGTCGGCCCCGACGGCGTCGATCGCGACCAGCGGACCGGGGTGCGGCGGCACCAGGCCGTGCATCACGGACAGGCCGGCGAGGGCCGGGATGCCGATGCGCATCAGCGAGTAGTTGCCGCGCTTGGCCACCATCAGCACCACCGGGATCAGCAGCACGATGCCGACCTCGAAGAACAGCGGCAGCCCGATCACCGAGGCGATCAGCACCATCGCCCACGGCATCGACCGCCCGCCCGCCTTGGCCAGGATGGTGTCGACGATCTCGTCGGCGCCGCCCGAGTCGGCGAGCATCTTGCCGAGGATCGCGCCGAGCGCGATCAGCACGCCCACGCCGGCGACCGTGGAGCCCAGACCGGCGCTGAAACTGGTGAGGACCTTGTCCAGGGGCGCCCCGGCTGTCGCGCCGAGAGCCAGCGACCCGATGGTCAGCGCCAGGAAGGCGTGCAGCTTGAACTTGGTGATGAGCAGGACGATGACGGCGATGCCCGCCAGGACGGCGATGCCCAGCTGGGCGTGGCCGGCCGAGGTGATCGGCTCGGGTGCGTCCGCTGCCAGCATCTCGACGCTGAGTCTGGTCACGGTGGGGAGGTCCCTTTGCGTTGGGGGAGTCGGGGGGAGGGGAGCCGGCAGGGGTTACTGGATGGGCTCGGGGAGGGAGTCGAGGGCGGCGGCCGCCCGCTCGGTGATCTCCTCCGGGCTGCCCGAGACGTCCACCCCGGCCCCCGCCTCGTCCGCCTGAAGGGGCTGGAGCGTGGCGAACTGGGAGTCGAGCAGCGCCGTGGGCATGAAGTGCCCCTTCCGGTGCGACATCCGGTCCTCGATCAGCGCGCGGTCGCCCGTGAGGTGCACGAAGACCACGCCGGGTGCGGCGGCCCGCAACCGGTCGCGGTACGACCGCTTCAGCGCCGAGCAGCTGACCACCCCGCCGAGCCCGGCCCGCCCCCGCGCCCAGTCGCCGATGGCGTCCAGCCAGGGCCCGCGGTCCGCGTCGGTGAGCGGCGTACCGGCCGACATCTTCGCGATGTTGGCCGGCGGGTGGAAGTCGTCGCCCTCGGCGTACGGGACGCCGAGCCGGGCCGCGAGGAGGGGGCCGATGGTCGTCTTGCCGGTACCGGCGACGCCCATGACCACGACGACGTGGGGGGTGTTCATCGCTGCCTCACTGTCTGCTGTCTTCGTCGACACGTGATGTCGACGCAACTGAAACCCATTAGGTACGACTAATTCAAGAGTCCGTGACGAATAAGTCTGACTTTTTGGCTCGGTGATCTACCCCGTACGCTGAGTGCATGACCACACCGGGCCGGGGGCTGCACGGCCGTGTCCTGGACACCCTCGGCCCCGAGATCACGGGAGGCGCGTACCCGCCGGGCAGTGTCCTGCGCACCGACGAACTCGCCCAGCGTTTCGACGTGTCGCGCTCCGTGATGCGCGAGGCGGTCCGCGTCCTGGAGTCCATGCACCTGGTCGAGTCCCGCCGCCGCGTCGGCGTCACGGTCCGCGCCCGGTCCGAGTGGAACGTGTACGACCCGCAGGTGATCCGCTGGCGTCTGGCCGGCGCCGACCGGCCGCACCAGCTGCGCTCGCTCACGGTGCTGCGCTCGGCGATCGAGCCGGTCGCGGCGGGCCTCGCCGCCCGGCACGCCACGCCGGAGCAGTGCGCCGAACTCACCGAGCGGGCCCTCGGCATGGTCGCCCACTCACGCGGTCACAAGCTGGAGGGCTACCTCCTGCACGACGTCGCCTTCCACCGCGTCATCCTGGAGGCCTCGGGCAACGAGATGTTCGCCCGCCTCGGCGACGTCGTCGCCGAGGTGCTGGCCGGCCGCACCCACCACGACGTGATGTTCGAGGACCCCGACCCGGCCGCCGTCACCCTGCACGTCCGGGTCGCCGAGGCGGTCCGCGCGCGCGACGCCGCCCGCGCCGAGGAACTGACCCGCGAGATCACCGTCGGCGCCCTCCAGGAGCTGGACATCCTGGCGCCGTGACGCCTGCTACGGCAGGAAGTCCCCGTCGACGTACACCCAGGCCCCGTCGACCCGCTCGAAGCGGCTCCGCTCGTGCAGCGAGCCGCCCCGGTAGGACGCCCGGAACTCCACGGTCCCGGCGGTGTGGAACGCCGAGCCGCCGTCCGTGCCCAGGATCTCCAGCCCGGTCCAGCGCGTCCCCGGGTCGAGCTCCAGCGTCCCGGGCCGCGTCCGCGGGTGCCAGGTCCGCAGCAGGTATGCGGCGTCGCCGTGCACGAAGGCGCTGTACCGCGACCGCATCAGGGCCTCCGCAGTGGGCGCCGCGGCGGCCCCGGAGTGATACCGGCCGCAGCAGGCCGCATAGTCCTGGGGGAGTCCGCAGGGGCAGGAACGCCTGCTCATGGCACCTCTCTCGCACGAACGACCGAAGGCCGTGACCTCGCGGTCACGGCCTTCGGCTTCACGTGTCCGAGGGGGGACTTGAACCCCCACGCCCGATAAAGGGCACTAGCACCTCAAGCTAGCGCGTCTGCCATTCCGCCACCCGGACAAGGTGTCTGTCGCGTGGGTCTTCCCCGCGGCGACGACGTAAACATTACCAGGCTTTTTTGGGTGGCCCGATCACCCCCGGCCCGGGCACCGGGCCGGCGTGAACGACGTGTGACGGGCCGGGACGGCTCTTGGGGAGCGGGCCCGACAGAGAGAGGATGAAGGGGACCCACCAGCAGTGACACCGGGAGGAAGCACGTGAGCGAGACGGACACGGCCAGGAACGTCACCGGCGAGGACGAGGTCGTGGACCTCTGCCGCGAGCTGATCCAGATCGACACCAGCAACTACGGCGACCACTCGGGTCCGGGCGAGCGCAAGGCGGCCGAGTACGTCGCCGAGAAGCTCGCCGAGGTCGGGCTCGAACCGCGGATCTTCGAGTCCCACCCGGGCCGCGCCTCCACCGTGGCCCGCATCGAGGGCGAGGACCCGTCCCGGCCCGCGCTGCTCATCCACGGCCACACCGACGTAGTCCCGGCCAACGCGGACGACTGGACCCACCACCCCTTCTCCGGGGAGGTCGCCGACGGCTGCGTGTGGGGCCGCGGGGCGGTCGACATGAAGGACATGGACGCGATGACCCTCGCGGTCGTCCGCGACCGGCTCCGCAGCGGGCGCAAGCCGCCCCGCGACATCGTCCTCGCGTTCCTCGCCGACGAGGAGGCCGGCGGCACCTACGGGGCCCGGTACCTCGTGGACCACCACCGGGACCTCTTCGACGGGGTCACCGAGGCGATCAGCGAGGTCGGCGGCTTCTCCTTCACCGTGAGCGAGGAGCGGCGGCTGTACCTGATCCAGACGGCCGAGAAGGGCATGCACTGGATGAAGCTCACCGTGGCCGGCACGGCGGGCCACGGGTCGATGATCCACCGGGACAACGCGATCACCGAGCTGTCGGAGGCCGTCGCGCGGCTCGGACGGCACACCTTCCCCGTGCGGGTCACCAAGACCACCCGCGCCTTCCTCGACGAACTCGGCGACGCGCTCGGCACCGAGCTCGACCCGGAGGACATGGAGTCCACCCTCGCCAGGCTCGGCGGCATCGCCAAGCTGATCGGCGCGACCCTCAGCAACACGGCCAACCCCACCCAGCTCGGGGCCGGCTACAAGGTCAACGTCATCCCGGGCGAGGCCACCGCCCATGTCGACGGCCGCTTCCTGCCCGGCTTCGAGGACGAGTTCCTCGCCGACCTCGACCGCATCCTCGGCCCGAAGGTGCGGCGTGAGGACGTGCACGCCGACAAGGCCGTCGAGACCACCTTCGACGGGGCGCTGGTGGAGGCCATGCAGTCCTCGCTGCTCGCCGAGGACCCGACCGCCAAGGCCATCCCCTACATGCTCTCCGGTGGCACGGACGCCAAGTCCTTCGACGACCTGGGCATCCGGGGCTTCGGCTTCGCCCCGCTGAAGCTGCCGCCGGAGCTGGACTTCGCGGGCATGTTCCACGGCGTGGACGAGCGGGTGCCGGTCGACGGCCTGAAGTTCGGCGTGCGGGTCCTCGACCGGTTCATCGACGCGTCCTGAAAAAGGCCGCCGGATTCCCGATATTCGGTCGGGCGTGCGAAATCGACTGGGAAGAGTGAATGCGACGATCAGCTCGTAGCCTCATTACTCCACCCTCGTTACAGGTAATGCGATCGCACGATGGATCGCTTTGCCAACTAGGAGGAATAATGATCAAGAAGGTCGTCGCTGCTGCGGCTGCCACCGGTGGCCTGGTTCTCGCGAGTGCGGGTCTCGCCGTCGCCGACTCGGGTGCTCAGGGTGCCGCCGTGCACTCCCCGGGCGTCCTGTCCGGCAACGTCGTGCAGGTGCCCGTTCACGTCCCGGTGAACGTCTGCGGCAACACGGTCTCCGTGATCGGTCTGCTGAACCCCGCCTTCGGCAACACCTGCGTCAACAAGTGACGCTTTCCCCTCCGTAGAGGGAGTCCACAAGCCATCGGTCCCGGAGCGCGCGCCATGCGCTCCGGGACCGAACGCTTCCGCAGGTGAATTCGAGAAGAATTCGATAAAGGGTCGAAGGCAGGTATTCAGCAATGCGACAGGTCACCCGCAAGGGTCTGATGACCGTGGCGGCCGCGACCGGTGTGATCGCCGCCGCGGGCGGCTCCGCGCACGCCGCCGCGGGCGCCCAGGGCTCCACCTCGGGCTCACCGGGCGTGCTGTCCGGGAACTCGGTGCAGGTGCCGGTGCACGCGCCGGTCAACGTCTGCGGGAACACGGTCGATGTCATCGGCGTGCTCAACCCGTCCTCGGGCAACTCCTGCGGCAACGGGGGCGGTGGTTCGTCGTCGGGGGGATACGGCGACTCACACGGCCACGGCGGTGCGCACGCGGGCGGGCACGCCTCCGACTCGCCCGGCGTCGGCTCGGGCAACCACGTGCAGGTGCCCGTCCACGCGCCGGTGAACATGTGCGGCAACAGCGTCGACGTCATCGGCGTGCTCAACCCGTCCGCGGGCAACTCCTGCGGCAACGGGGGTGGTGGTTCGTCGTCGGGGGGATACGGCGACTCACACGGCCACGGCGGTGCGCACGCGGGCGGGCACGCCTCCGACTCGCCCGGCGTCGGCTCGGGC
>NZ_JBIAOK010000008.1:0-305940 GCF_042878735.1 Streptomyces sp. NPDC003456 | reverse complement strand
GCAACTACGTGCAGGTGCCGGTCCACGCGCCGGTGAACGTGTGCGGCAACAGCGTCGACGTCATCGGCATCGCCAACCCTGCCGCGGGCGACGACTGCGGCAACGGCGACGGCCACCAGGGCACCCCGCCCGGCGGCGACCAGGAGAACCCCGGCCAGCCGGGCGGTCCGGGCGGTCCCGGCGGCCCTGGCGGTCCCGGGGGTCCTGACGGCCCCGGCGACCCGGGTGGACCCGGTCAGCCCGGCGGACCGGACGGTCCCGGCACACCCGACGGCCCCGGCAACCCGGGCACGACCCCCGGCGGTGGGGAACGACCGGGTGGCGAGGGGCCGGGCGCACCGGGCCCCGGCGGCTCCCCGCGCGGCAACGAGCCGGGCAGCCGGCTCGTCGTCCGGCCCGGGGGCGGGGCCCAGCTCGCCAGCACCGGCAGCGACCTGCCCCTCGGCTTCGCCCTGCCGGCCGGTGCGGGCGCGCTGCTCGCGGGCGCGATCCTCTACCGCAAGGCCCGCGCCTCGGCCTGACACCCCCCGCACGACGGAGCGGGCCCCACCGACGCGGGGCCCGCTCCCGTCATGTGCCTTCTTCCCGTGCGCCGTCCCCGCTCACCACGTGGCCCGCACCTGGCGGATGATCCGCCGGCGCAACCGCACCCTGCGGCTGCCGTCACGCAGCAGGCTCAGACGGTGCAACTCCCAGTGTCCGTACTCCGCATGGTCCGTCAGCAGACGTGCCGTCTCCTTGCGGGAGACCCCGCGCGGCACGTACACGTCGACAAATTCGTATTCCGGCATCGCATCTATTGTGCGGGCTGGGGCCAGGTACGGATAGCGTCTGCACTATGTCTGATGCTGCGCAGCCCACCGCTGCCGAGGTACGCGCCGCCGCCGAGGCGGTCAAGACCGCGCTCGACCGCCACCTGGCCGCGGTCGAACGCAGGTCGGGAGAGGACGACCCGGCCGTCTACGAGGCGTTCAACCAGCTGGCCGCGGCCGCAGAGGTGTACGACGAACTGCTCTACGACCGCTACGACGAGGTCACGCCCTTCGAGATCCCCGGTACGGAGGACGCCCTGCCCCCGTACACGGGCCCCGAGGAACCGAGCGCGGTGAGCGTACTGATCCGCCGCGACTACGCCGTCGCCGAACCGCAGCGGCTGCTGGCGCACGCTCAGCGCATCGAGGCCGCGGACGGCGACGACGGCCCGTCGGCCTCCGGCACGGTGCACGGCGCGCTCGGCCTGCTCTTCGGCGAGTTCGAGCCCGACGAGATCGCCTCGCGGCACAAGGAGTTCGGACTGGAGGAGGGCGACTCCACGCTCTGGGTGACCGCCGCGGACGAACCGGCCGAGCCGGGCGAGTGGCTGGAGGCGCCGTTCGAGCAGGTGGACCCGCAGCAGGTGGTCTGCCGCTTCGACGTCAGCGCCGTCTTCGACGACGTGGACGACGACGCCGAGGACGACGGCGACGACATCGAGGACGAGCTGGACACCGACCTGGACGAGGACGACGACCTGGAGCCGCTGGACGCCGACCGCCGCTGAGGCGCGTACGGGGACGGCCGCCGGGGCGGTGGTCAGGGGCCCGGCCCCTGGCTACCGCCCTCGTCACACTCCGGCGACCTGAGGGGCGAGCAGCGCCGGGAGCCGGGTCGTCCGCGGCTTCGCCGGAACCTCGGCAACGGCCCGGGGCAGAGCCTGCTCCACGCCGTGCACCACGGACAGATGGCGGTCGGCCCGCCCGAAGGCCGTGTACACCCATGGCCGGCTGAGCGCCTGCGCCGCGTCCCCGGGCAGGACGACGACCACGGCGGGCCAGCGGCTCCCCACCGCCTGGTGCGCGGTCAGCGCCCACCCGTGCCGCACCGTCTGGTCCACCCGCTCCTTCGGCACGACGACGGCCTCACCCGCGCACGACAGGTGCAGCCCCTCCGCGTCCGCCTTCACCACGCGTCCGGTCACGGCGCGGCCCGGCACGGGGGAGTGGACGACCCGGTCACCCGGGTCGAAGCCGCCGAAGCGGCCGGGGCCGGGATTCAGCCGTTCCTTCAGCGCGGCGTTGAGCGCGCGCGTGCCGACCGCTCCGCCGTGCCCCGGCGTGATCACCTGCGTCTCCTCGGCCGGTACGCCGATGGCCCGCGGCACGGAGTCCGCGACGAGCTGCACGGTCCGGTGCACCGCCTCGCCCGCGTCCCGCACGGGCACGATCACGACCTCCTTGCCGGGCGCCTCGACCTGGGTCAGCTCGCCGACGCCGATGCCCGAGACCAGCTCCCCCAGCGGCCCGGGGTCCGGGCGGCGCGAGGCGATCTGGGGGCAGATCCGCGCGGCGAGCAGGTCCGCGAAGACCCGGCCGGGGCCCACCGACCACAGCACCCCCGGGTCACCGGCCAGCACCAGCCGCGCCCCGTCCGGCAGGGACTCCGTCAGCAGGGCCGCCGTCTCGACGTCCAGCTGCGGCGCGTCCAGGACCACCAGCAGGTCGAGGTCGAGGGCGCCGTCGGCGTCCCGGCCGGGGCCTTCCGTACCCGCCAGCAGCCCCGGCACGGTCGTGACGGGGACGTCCGAAGCCGTGTGCGCGGCGGCGGGGGAGGGTCCGCCCGGCCCGTCGACGGCGTCGCCCGAGGACTGCGCCGCCCCGGCACCGCCCGCCCGCCGGAGCAGGGCCGCGAAACGGTCCCGGCCGATCGGGCCGTGCGCCGCCGCCCAGGCCCGCAGTCCCAGGCCGCGCGCCGCGTGCAGCAGGACCGCCGGCTCGGCCAGGGACGCCTCGGCGCCGGTGTGCAGCACCAGTCCGTGACCGGCGACCGCGCGCAGCAGCTCGGCCGCGGATCCCTGGGCGCCGGCCGCGGCCCGCTCCCACTCCTCGGCCGAACCGTCCTGCTTGGGCGTCGAGTTGACCAGCCGGGCCAGACCGTCGGCCAGGCTCTCCTCCGCGAGCGCGTACCGCTCCAGGCCGACCAGGACGCGGACCGGGCGCTCCTCGTCCTCCGCCGGCTCCTCACCGCCGGTGGGGGCCGGGGCGCCGGGCTCCGTCAGGGCGTCCTGGAACACCAGCGCCTCGCCCTCCGCGATCGCGTCCTGCACGGCGCCGTCGGGGTCCGGCACGCTCCGCTGGGCCAGGGCCGCGAGCAGCGCCGGCATCTCCAGGGCGGTGTGCCCGGCCAGGGCGGCCTGGTCCAGGAGCCAGACGGTGAGGGCCCGGCCCCGCCGCTCGTCGTCCGGGCCGCACTCGGCGCCCAGCAGCGCCCGTGCGAACCCGTCGGCCTGGTCGGGCCGCACCCCGGCCACCCGCAGCAACTGCCAGGGGTCGGCGCGCAGCAGCTCGTCCGCGCCCTCGCCCAGGGCGGCGGCCACCTGCGGTGCGAGCGCCTCGGGGGCGCCGCCCTCCGTCAGCACCCGCCGCACCGTCTGCACGGCCTCCGGGGCGGGGGAGGGAGCCGCGGCCGCCGCGACGGTCTCGGCCGCGACGGGCTGGGGCCGCCGGACGGGCTCGGCGGGAGCCCGGCGGGGAGCGGGCGCCGGATCCTCGAACACGGTGGCCATCGGCTTCTCGCCGCTCTCCACGGCACGGACGGCCGCGAGCAGGTCGGCGGCCTTGCCGCTCAGCTTCGTCCCGGCCTCGATGGGCCCGCTCTTCTCGGCCTTGCGCTGCTCGATGCGCTCCCGCTCGGCCCGCTGCGCCCGCAGCTCCGCCTCGGCCTCGGACACCTGCCCCGCCCCGGCGTCACCGCTCCCGGCTTCGCCGGCCGGCCCGCCCCCGGCCTCGCCGCTCCGGCCCCCGGAGGGCTCCGCCGCGTCGGAGTCCTCGGCCCCCTGGCCGCGCTCCGTGGCGGCCTCCGCGCTCCCGCCGGCCTGCCCGGCCCCCGCGTCGCCGCCCGCGGTGCTCTCCGTGCCCGGTGTCCCCGGCTCGGTGTCCTCCGTGGTCTCGGGCTCCGTGCTCACAGCGTGCTCCAGTCGTGATCGGGATAGCGGTGCACGGGCGCCGACACATCGTCCAGCGCCCGGCAGATCTCGTCAGGAAGACTAAGGGTCTCCACTGACAACGCCGCCGTGAGCTGCTGCGCGTTGCGCGCGCCGACGATCGGCGCGGTCACGCCCGGCCGGTCGCGGACCCAGGCCAGGGCCACCTGCAGCGGCGTGACCGCCAGCCCGTCGGCGGCGGTCGACACGGCGTCCACGATGCGGCTCGCCGTGTCGTCCAGGTACGGCGCGACGAACGGCGCGAGATGCTCCGAGGCACCGCGTGAGTCCGGCGGTGCCGCGTCACCCCGGTACTTGCCCGTCAGCACCCCGCGCCCCAGCGGCGAGGACGGCAGCAGTCCGATGCCGAGGTCGAGCGCGGCCGGCAGCACCTCGCGCTCGACGCCGCGCTGGAGCAGCGAGTACTCGAGCTGCGTGGCGGCCAGCCGGGTCCGGGTGCCGGGCGCGGCGAGCTGCCAGGTGCCGGCCCTGGCCAGTTGCCAGCCGCAGAAGTTGGAGACCGCCGCGTAGCGGGCCCGCCCGCTGGCCACCGCGAGGTCGAGTGCCTGGAGGGTCTCCTCCAGCGGGGTGTGCGGGTCGTAGGCGTGCACGTGCCACACGTCGACGTGGTCGGTGCCGAGCCGGGCGAGCGAGGCGTCGAGCGCGGAGAGCAGATGGCCGCGGGAGCCGTCGACGCGCCGGTCGGGGTCGGGCACGCTCCCGGCCTTGGTCGAGACGATCAGGTCCCGGCGCGGGACCAGGCCGTCCATCAGTCTGCCCAGCAGGTACTCGGCCTCACCGTCGCCGTACACGTCCGCCGTGTCGACGAGGGTGCCGCCCGCCTCCCAGAAGGTCTTCATGAGGTCCGCGGCGTCGTGCTCGTCGGTGTCCCGTCCCCAGGTCAGGGTGCCGAGCCCGATGCGGGACACACGCAGGCCGGTGCGGCCGAGATGCCTCTGCTCCATGGACGCCGAGATTACTGGCCAGAACCTGTCGTGTGGGTGGCTGTGGACGACCGATTTCCCGGCGCGGAACGGCGACTTCCCCGGGCCCGCCGCAGGGTGTCGCCGGGCGGCCGTATCCCGCCGTCCTCCGAGATCGTGCCTGTACCGCTGTCCCGTGCGACGGCCCCGCGCTAAGGTCGGCGCACAAGGCACGTTACTGATCAGTAAGGGGATGCGGCATGCAGCTCGGTATCAACCTCGGCTACTGGGGTGCCGGAATGGACGCGGACAACCTGGCCGTCGCCCAGGAGGCCGACCGGCTCGGCTACGCCGTCTGCTGGGCCGCCGAGGCCTACGGATCCGACGCCGCCACCGTGCTGAGCTGGGTCGCCGCCCAGACCGAGCGCATCGACGTGGGCTCCGCCATCTTCCAGATCCCGGCCCGCCAGCCCGCCATGACCGCGATGACGGCCGCCACTCTCGACTCGCTGTCCGGCGGCCGCTTCCGCCTCGGCCTCGGCGTCTCCGGCCCGCAGGTCTCCGAGGGCTGGTACGGCGTCAAGTTCGACAAGCCGCTCGCCCGCACCCGCGAGTACGTCGAGATCGTCCGCAAGGCCATGACCCGCGAGCGCCTGTCCTACGAAGGACAGCACTGGACGCTGCCCCTGCCCGGCGGTCCCGGCAAGCCCATCAAGCTCACCGTGCACCCGCAGCGCGAGCACATCCCGCTGTACATCGCCGCGATCGGCCCCAAGAACCTCGAGCAGACCGGTGAGATCGCCGACGGCGCCCTGCTGATCTTCCCGTCCGCCGAGCACCTCGAGGACACCACGATCAAGCACCTGCGCGCCGGGCGGGAGAAGGCCGGCAGGACGCTCGACGGGTTCGACGTGTGCCCGACCCTGCCGCTCGCGGTCGGCGACGACAAGGACGTGGCCGCGCTCGCCGACACCTTCCGCCCCTACACCGCGCTGTACGTCGGCGGCATGGGCAGCCCCAAGCAGAACTTCTACAACCAGCTCGCCCAGCGCATGGGCTACGAGCGGGAAGCCGCCGAGATCCAGGGCAAGTACCTCTCCGGCGACAAGCAGGGCGCCGCGGCCGCCGTACCGCACGACCTGATCGACAAGACGACCCTGCTCGGCTCCGTCGACCGGATCGCCGACCGCATGAAGGCCTACGCCGCCGCCGGGGTCACCACCCTGTCCCTCGCGCCGGCGGGCTTCACGCTCGACGAGCGGCTCGCCTCCCTGCGCGCCGGCACCGAGGCCCTGGAGCGCGCCGGCCTCGCCTGAGTCCTGCCGCAAAGGGCCCGTCGGCGGGCCCCGGAGATTTCCGCGGCCGTGGTGGGGGCTCGGGGGTCTTCCCCGCCACGGCCGTCACGCGGAACAACGCGCCGGGACCGGCTCGGGTTACGCCCGGGCCGCTCCCGGTCCGCCCGACAAGGTGTGCCGTACGTCCCCCGTTCGGCGGAGCCGTCCCCCACACGTGTTGCAGCACCCCGCGCCCCGCACTTGACTCGTGCTTCGCGAAAGCCTTGCGGATCGGCAGCACGCGCACGTGCGCGGGAGAGGTGCTCACGATGCTTTCGGCCAAGAGTCTGTTCCAGGAGATCCTCGCCAACGACGAGTCCTTCGCCCTGTTCTGCTCCATCGCCGCGAGCGGCGAGTCCCAGGGCGGCTGGGAGAACGCCCGCATCGCCGCGCTGGTGCCCGGCACCGAACGGGCGCTCGCCCCCAAGATCAGCCGGCACGGCGCCGACGAGGACAAGCACGGCCGCATCTTCAACGCCCTGATGAAGAAGCGCGGCCTCGACCCCGTCCCGGTCCCGCCGGACACCGACTACACCATGCTCCTGGAGAAGAACGGCATCGGCCTCGCGCACGAGCAGCTCCGGCGCGACGAGCAGCTCACGGTCCAGGACATCGTCACCTACCTCTCGCACAGCCGGGTCACCGAGCAGCGCGCCTCCGAGCAGATGGAGCTGCTGCGCAAGCACTTCGCCGACGACCCGGACATCGGCCGGGCCGTCCGGCAGATATCCAATGACGAGGACAACCACCTCGCCTACTGCCACGAGGAACTGCTGCGCTTCGCCCGCGCCGGCCACGGGCGGGCCATCCAGCGGACCCTGCGCGCGTGCGCGCTCGCCGAGATCCGCATCTACCGGGACGTCAGCCTCGCCGTCATGGCGCACATGGGCCGCATCCTCGGCTGGTCCCGGGCGAAGTCGGCGGTCCTCGCGGCCGGCATCCACGCGATGTACGCCTACGAGCGGCTCGGCGGCTGGCGCCGGATGGTGTCGCTGCGGACCCCCGAGCGCCGCAACGCCCTCGGCGGCCCCGCCACGCCCGAACCCGAGTACGCCTGACGCGCCTCCGGCCGCCCTACAGCCAGCCCCGGCGCTTGAACAGCCGGAACACCATGAACTCCAGGGCGGCCATCAGGGCCATCAGCGCCGGGTACGACCACACCCAGCGCAGCTCGGGCATGTGCTCGAAGTTCATGCCGTAGATCCCCGCGAACATCGTGGGGATCGCGGCCATGGCCGCCCAGGCGGAGATCTTGCGCATGTCGTCGTTCTGCCGGACGCTCATCTGCGCCAGGTGCGCCGACAGGATGTCCGACACCAGCCGGTCCAGGTTCTCGACGGACTCGTTGACCCGCGTCAGGTGGTCGCTGACGTCCCGGAAGAACGGCCGGGCCCCGTCGTCCACGAACGGCACCGCCACGCCGTAGGGCGCCGTGCCCGCCAGCCGGCTCATCGGCAGGGCCAGCGGACCGGTCGCCCGGCGGAACTCCAGGACCTGCCGCTTGAAGTCGTAGATGCGGGACGCGGTGTGGCGCGAACCGCCGCCGTCGGGGGAGAAGACCTCCGCCTCCAGGCCCTCCAGGTCGGCCTGCAGCTCGGTGGCGACGTCCAGGTAGTGGTCGACCACCGCGTCGGCGACCGCGTACAGCACGGACGTCGGCCCGTTGCACAGCAGGTCCGCCTCGTGCTCCAGGCGGCTGCGGACGGCCTTGAGCGGCGCGCTCTCCCCGTGCCGCACGGTGACCACGAACGAGTCGCCCAGGAAGATCATGAGCTCGTCGGTGGAGACGGTGTCGCTCCGCGGCTCGTAGCGCACGGGCTTGAGCACCACGAACAGCGAGTCGTCGTAGATCTCCAGCTTGGGCCGCTGATGGGCCTTGAGCGCGTCCTCGACGGCCAGCGGATGCAGACCGAACTCCCGGCTGACGTGCTCGAACTCGCGCTCCGTCGGCTCGTGCAGGCCGATCCACACGAACCCGCCCGCCTCCCGGGCCTCGCCCAGGGCGTCCGAGAAGTCCTCGGGCCCGTCCGTCCGCTGCCCGTCGCGGTAGATGGCACAGTCGACGATCACGAAGCGAGTCTCCCGTCACTCGAACGACACCGCGCACGCGCGTGCGCCTACGCTGGTGCGCATGCCCACGCTGATCCTGGTCAGGCACGGACGCTCCACCGCAAACACCGAGGGCCTGCTCGCCGGCTGGACGCCCGGCGTCGCCCTCGACGAGCGCGGGGCCGCACAGGCCGCCGCGCTGCCCGGGCGCCTGGCCGCACTGCCCCTCGCCGAAGTCGTCGCCAGCCCGCTGCAGCGCTGCCAGGAGACGATCCGCCCCCTGCTCCGCTCCCGCCCCGGACTGAGCGCGCACACCGACGAACGCATCGGCGAGTGCCACTACGGCGACTGGTCGGGACGCAAGCTCGCCGAACTCAAGGACGAGCCGCTCATGGAGGTGGTGCAGGCGCACCCGTCGGCGGCCGCCTTCCCCGGCGGCGAGTCCATGCGGGCCATGCAGACCCGCGCGGCCGAGGCCGTGCGCGAGTGGAACGCGCGCGTGGAGCGCGACCACGGCGCCGACGCCGTCTACCTCATGTGCTCGCACGGCGACATCATCAAGTCGCTCGTCGCGGACGCGCTGGGCCTGCACCTGGACCTCTTCCAGCGGATCTCCGTCGAACCGTGCTCGGTCACGGCGATCCGCTACACCCGGCTGCGCCCGTACCTCCTGCGCCTCGGCGACACCGGCGACTTCGCCTCCCTGGCGCCGCGCGAGGAGCCGCCGGGCGACGACGCCACCGTGGGAGGTGGTGCGGGCGCACCGTGATCGTCGGCCGCAGTAGGGTGAAGCGGTCGCAGCAGTGCCGTGCTCGCACGGCTCCCCCGATTCCCATGGAGACAGGACGTGTCCCGTCAGGTGTTCCTCTACGACCATCCGGAGCGTTTCGTGGCCGGTACGGTCGGACTGCCCGGGCGCCGTTCGTTCTTCCTCCAGGCCTCCGCCGGCACCCGGGTGACGAGCGTGGCCCTGGAGAAGACCCAGGTCGCGGCGCTCGCCGAACGGATGGAAGAGCTGCTCGACGAGGTCGTACGCCGCAGCGGCGGCAGTGCCTCCGTCCCCGCCGTCGCACCGTCGGAGATCACCGACACCGCTCCCCTGGACACCCCCATCGAGGAGGAGTTCCGGGTCGGCACGATGGCGCTGGCCTGGGACGGCGACGAGCAGCTGATGATCGTCGAGGCCCAGGCGCTCGTCGAACTCGACGCGGAGTCCGAGGAGGACCTCGCCGAGGCGGAGGAACGGCTGCTCCAGGACGAGGAGAACGGCCCCCCGATGCTGCGGGTCCGGCTCACCGGCGCGCAGGCCCGTGCCTTCGCCAAGCGCGCCCTGGACGTCGTCAACGCCGGGCGGCCGCCGTGCCCGCTGTGCAGCCTCCCGCTCGACCCGGAAGGACACGTATGTCCGCGCCAGAACGGATACCGCCGCGGAGCGTGACGTCTCCCGAGGACGCCGCCGCGCTGCTCGCCGCGGGCGAACTGACCGTGCGCGGACGCATCCGTGAGGCCTCCAACGCGGCCCTGTACTGCACGGTGACCCACGAGGGCGCGGAAGCGGCCTGCGTGTACAAGCCGGTCGCGGGGGAGCGGCCCCTGTGGGACTTCCCCGACGGCACCCTCGCCGGGCGGGAGGTCGCCGCGTACGCCGTCTCCGAGGCGACCGGCTGGGGGCTGGTCCCGCCCACGGTGCTGCGCGACGGGCCCTACGGCGAGGGCATGTGCCAGCTGTGGATCGAGGCGGCGCCCGACGCCGAGCTGCTCGCCCTGGTCGACGCGGAGGAGCCCGGGCCGGGCTGGAGGGCGATCGGCCTCGCCGAGGTCGGCGAGGGGCGCACGGCCCTGCTGGTGCACGCCGACGACGAGCGGCTGCGGCGGCTCGCCGTGCTGGACGCCGTGCTCAACAACGCCGACCGCAAGGGCGGCCACCTGCTGCCCACCGCCGAGGGGCGGCTGTACGGCATCGACCACGGCGTCACCTTCAACGTCGAGAACAAGCTGCGCACCCTGCTGTGGGGCTGGGCGGGCGAGCCCCTCACCGCGGAGGCACTGGACGTCCTGGAGGGCCTCAGGAAGGACCTGGCCGAGGACGGCGCGCTGGCCGAGCGGCTCGCGCCGCACCTCACCGCCGCCGAGATCGACGCCACCCGGGCCCGGGTCGCCGCGCTGCTCGCCTCGCGCACCCATCCGGAGCCGGGTGGGGAATGGCCCGCCATTCCCTGGCCACCCGTGTAGCAGGGGGCCGGCGCGGCCCCCCAGCACAGGTGCCCGGCGCATCGCAAGAGCGCCTTCTCGGCCGTCCGGCCCGCTCCCGTTCGTATATGGAACTTCAGTCCGGTTAGGCTCAAGGCATGCATGCCTGGCCCGCTTCCGAGGTCCCCGCCCTGCCTGGTCAGGGCCGCGACCTGAGGATCCACGACACCGCGACCGGCGGTCCGGTCACCCTCGACCCCGGTCCCGTCGCCCGTATCTACGTCTGCGGCATCACGCCGTACGACGCCACGCACATCGGACACGCGGCGACCTACAACGCGTTCGACCTCGTGCAGCGCGTGTGGCTCGACACCAAGCGGCAGGTTCACTACGTCCAGAACGTCACCGACGTCGACGACCCGCTCCTGGAGCGGGCCCAGCGCGACGGACTCGACTGGACCGCGCTCGCCGAGCAGGAGACGGCCCTCTTCCGCGAGGACATGACGGCCCTGCGGATGCTCCCGCCCCGGCACTACATAGGCGCCGTCGAGGCCATACCCGGCATCGTCCCGCTCGTCGAGCGGCTCCGGGACGCCGGCGCCGCCTACGAGCTCGACGGCGACGTGTACTTCTCCGTGGAGTCCGACCCGCACTTCGGCACGGTCTCGCACCTGGACGCCGCGGCCATGCGGCTGCTGTCCGCCGAGCGCGGCGGCGACCCGGACCGGCCGGGCAAGAAGAACCCGCTCGACCCGATGCTCTGGATGGCGGCCCGCGAGGGCGAGCCCAGCTGGGACGGCGGATCGCTGGGCCGGGGACGGCCCGGCTGGCACATCGAGTGCGTGGCCATCGCCCTGGACCACCTCGGCATGGGCTTCGACATCCAGGGCGGCGGCTCCGACCTCGCCTTCCCGCACCACGAGATGGGCGCCTCGCACGCCCAGGTGCTCACCGGCGAGTTCCCCATGGCCAAGGCGTACGTGCACGCCGGCATGGTCGCCCTCGGCGGCGAGAAGATGTCCAAGTCCAAGGGCAACCTCGTCTTCGTCTCGCAGCTGCGCCGCGACGGCGTCGACCCGGCCGCCATCCGTCTCGCGCTGCTCGCCCACCACTACCGCGCCGACTGGGAGTGGACCGATCAGGTCCTGGCCGACGCCGTGGCGCGGCTGGACCGCTGGCGTGCCGCGGTCTCCCGGCCCGACGGACCGCCGGCCGAGGCACTGGTGGACGAGATCCGCGCGGCCCTCGCCGACGACCTGGACGCGCCTGCCGCCCTCGCCGCGGTCGACCGCTGGGTGGCCGGGCAGGAGCGGGACGGCGGCACCGACACCGGCGCGCCCGGTGTGGTCTCCCGGGCCGTGGACGCGCTGCTGGGCGTGGCTCTCTAGGGTCTGTCGTTCGGATCATGGCGCAGGGCATCGGCAGCACTTGTGAACGCCGGTGAGCGGGGCCCGGTGCGTGCGGCTGCAAGGCGGAGGAGAGAGTCGATGCGGAGCATCGGCGAGTGACGACAACGCGGCAGATGCGCGTGCCGGGCCCCGCGTCTGCGTCATGATCCGAACGACAGGCCCTAGCCGCACGGCACACGCGTGAGGGGCGCCTCCCGGCCGGGAGGCGCCCCTCACGCGTGTGCGTCGGCCCGTCAGTCCTCCGACGGGTCCTCGTCGTCCGTGCCCGGCCTCGGCGGCTTGGGCGGCCTGGTCCGGCCGCTGGGGTTGTCCCGCAGGTACGGCGTGCCGTCCCCGCCGTCCGTGGCGTGGCCGCCGGAGGCGGTCGGCCCGCCGCCGTCGCGGCGGCGCAGGTAGCGCTCGAACTCGCGGGCGATCGCCTCACCGGAGGCCTCCGGCAGCTCGGCGGTGTCCCGGGCCTCCTCCAGCGACTGGACGTACTCGGCGACCTCGCTGTCCTCGGCGGCCAGCTGGTCCACCCCGACCTGCCAGGCGCGCGCGTCCTCGGGCAGCTCGCCCAGCGGGATGCGCACGTCGATCAGGTCCTCCAGGCGGTTCAGGAGGGCAAGCGTGGCCTTCGGGTTCGGCGGCTGTGACACGTAGTGCGGCACCGCCGCCCACAGCGAGACGGCCGGCACACCCGCGTGGGTGCAGGCCTCCTGCAGGACCCCGACGATGCCCGTGGGGCCCTCGTACTTGGTCTCCTCCAGGTCCATGCGGCGGGCCAGGTCCGGGTCGGACGTCGTCCCGCTGATCGGAACCGGCCGGGTGTGCGGGGTGTCGCCCAGCAGGGCGCCCAGGACCACCACCAGCTCCACACCCAGTTCGTGGGCGAAGCCGAGCAGTTCGTTGCAGAACGAGCGCCACCGCATGGAGGGTTCGATGCCCCGGACCAGCACCAGGTCGCGCGGCTTGTCACCGCCGACCCGCACGACCGACAACCGCGTCGTCGGCCAGGTGATCTTGCGGACGCCGGCCTCCATGAACACCGTGGGGCGGTTGACCTGGAAGTCGTAGTAGTCCTCGGCGTCCAGCGCCGCGAACACCTCGCCCTTCCACTCCCGGTCCAGATGCGCGACCGCGGTGGAGGCGGCGTCGCCCGCATCGTTCCAGCCCTCGAACGCGGCCACCATGACCGGGTCGATCAGCTCGGGAACCCCCTCGAGCTCGATCACCCAGCGCCTCCTTCCGACGTGCCCTCGCCTGACCACCCAACCTTAAGGCGTGCGGCGGGGGCGCCCGCAGCCCCCTCGCAGGGGGAGTGCCCCATCACTGCCCCGTGATCCGCACCTGAACACACCGGACACGGACGGGGCGCCGGGAAGGGGCCGGGCCGCCGCCGCGCGCCACCGCGCCCGGCCCCGGGCGCCGGGCACGCCGCAGGGGCGGCTCCGTCGGCGTGGAGCCGCCCCCGCGGCCGGGGTCACCCGGGATGGTGCCTACTTCTTGTCGAGCACGTCCTGCACCTTGGCGCGGATCTCGTCCGTGGCCAGGCCGCGGATCGTCAGCGTGGTCCGGCGGCGCAGCACGTCGTCCTGCGTCTCGGCCCACTCGTGGTCGCGGGCCCAGACGACCTGCGCCCAGATCTCCGGGGCGTCCGGGTGGACGCGCTCGGCCAGCTCCGGGCTCTCGTTGGCCAGGCGGGCGATGTCGAAGGCCAGCGAGCCGTAGTGCGTGGCCAGGTGCTTGGCCGTGTCGGCGGCCATGCGCGGTCCGGGCGCCGGACGGTCGGTGAGCAGCCGGTGGGCCACCGCGCGCGGGTTGGCGATGCCCGGCAGCGGGAGCTTCTTCGGCAGCGCGCCGATGGGCTCGAAGTCGTCGCCCAGCGGGTGGCCCGGCAGCGACTCCAGCTTCTTCATGATCGTGCGGCCGATGTGGCGGAAGGTGGTCCACTTGCCGCCCGCGACGGACAGCATGCCGCCCCGGCCCTCGGTCACGACCGTCTCGCGCTTGGCCTTGGAGGTGTCGCCGGGGCCGCCCGGCAGCACCCGCAGGCCGGCGAAGGCGTAGGTGATGAGGTCGCGGTCCAGCTGCTGGTCGCGGACCGAGAAGGCGGCCTCGTCGAGGATCTGCGCTATGTCCTTCTCGGTGACCGACACGTCCGCCGGGTCGCCCTCGAACTCCTCGTCGGTGGTGCCGAGCAGCAGCATGTCCTCCCAGGGGAGGGCGAAGGTGATGCGGTACTTGTCGATCGGGGTGGCGAGCGCGGCCTTCCAGGGGGAGGTGCGCTTGAGCACCAGGTGCGCGCCCTTGGACAGGCGGATGGACGGCGCCGCGTTCGGGTTCTCCATCCGGCGCAGGTGGTCGACCCAGGGGCCGGTGGCGTTCAGCACCAGCCGGGCGTCGACGCCGAACTCGTCCCCGGACAGCCGGTCCTTCAGCTCGGCGCCGGTGACACGGCCCTGGGTGAAGCGCAGGCCGGTCACCTCGGCGTGGTTGAGGACGACGGCGCCCGCCTCGACGGCCGCGCGGACCGTCATCAGCGCCATGCGCGCGTCGTTCATCTGGTCGTCGCCGTACACGGCCACGGCCTTGAGGTTCTCGGTGCGCAGCTCCGGCACGTCCTGCGCGGCCTTGGCGGGGGAGAGCAGGTGCCCGACCCCGTCGCCGAAGGCGGAGAGCGCGGAGTAGGCGAAGACGCCCGCGCCGAGCTTCGCCGCGCCGTGCGGCCCGCCCTTGTACACGGGCAGGTAGAACGTGAGCGGGTTCGCCAGGTGGGGGGCCACCTGGCGGGAGACCGCACGGCGCTCGAAGTGGTTCTCCGCCACCAGCTTCACCGCGCCGGTCTGCAGGTAGCGCAGGCCGCCGTGGAGCAGCTTGGAGGAGGCGGAGGACGTGGCGCCGGCGAAGTCGCCGGCGTCCACCAGAGCCACCCTGAGGCCGGACTGCGCGGCGTGCCAGGCGGTGGAGATGCCCAGGATGCCGCCGCCGATCACGAGAAGGTCGTACGACGCCTTGGAAAGCTGCTCCCTGGTCTCGGCTCGGCTCGGGTTCGAGCCGGAGGCCGGGTGCGTCCCCAGGGCAGGCACGGACTGCAGGGTGGACTTGGTGGTCATGCGTTCTTACTCCTCGTCCTCGAGCCAGCCCATGGTCCGCTCGACGGCCTTGAGCCAGTTCTTGTACTCACGGTCGCGGGTCTCCGCGGCCATGCGGGGGGTCCACTCGGCGGCCCGGCGCCAGTTGGCGCGCAGGTCGTCGGTGCTGTTCCAGAAGCCGACGGCGAGGCCGGCGGCGTAGGCGGCGCCGAGGCAGGTGGTCTCGGCGACCATGGGGCGCACCACGGGGGCGTCCAGGAAGTCCGAGAGGGTCTGCATCAGCAGGTTGTTGGAGGTCATGCCGCCGTCGACCTTGAGGGCGGTCAGTTCGACGCCGGAGTCCTTCGTCATGGCGTCGGCGATCTCCCGCGTCTGCCAGGCGGTGGCCTCCAGCACGGCGCGCGCGAGGTGCGCCTTGGTGACGTACCGGGTCAGGCCCGCGATCACGCCGCGGGCGTCGGAGCGCCAGTAGGGGGCGAACAGGCCGGAGAAGGCCGGCACGAAGTAGGCGCCGCCGTTGTCCTCGACCGACAGGGCGAGGGTCTCGATCTCGGCGGCGGTGGAGATCAGGCCCATCTGGTCGCGCATCCACTGCACCAGCGAACCGGTGACGGCGATCGAGCCCTCCAGGGCGTAGACCGTGTCCTGGTCGCCGATCTTGTAGCCGACGGTGGTCAGCAGGCCGCTGTAGGAGTTGATGATCTTGTCACCGGTGTTCATGACCATGAAGGTGCCGGTGCCGTAGGTCGACTTGGTCTCGCCCTCGGAGAAGCAGGTCTGGCCGAACAGGGCCGCCTGCTGGTCGCCGAGCGCCGAGGCGACGGGGATCCCGCCGAGCAGGTCGCCCAGCGTGCCGCCCGTGATCTCGCCGTAGACCTCGGCCGAGGAGCGGATCTCGGGCAGCACCTGCCGGGGGACGCCGATCGACTCGCAGATCTTCTCGTCCCACTGCATGGTGTGCAGGTTCATCAGCATGGTGCGTGATGCGTTGGTGACGTCGGTGACGTGCTTGCCGCCGTCGACCCCACCGGTGAGGTTCCAGATGACCCAGGTGTCCATCGTGCCGAAAAGAATGTCTCCGGCCTCGGCCCGATCCTTGAGTCCTTCGACGTTGTCGAGCAGCCAGCGGGCCTTCGGGCCCGCGAAGTAGGAGGCCAGCGGCAGGCCGGTCTCGCGGCGGAAGCGGTCCTGGCCCACGTTCCGGCCCAGCTCGCGGCACAGGGCGTCGGTGCGGGTGTCCTGCCAGACGATGGCGTTGTGGACGGGCTCGCCGGTGTTCTTGTCCCACAGCACGGTCGTCTCGCGCTGGTTGGTGATGCCGATGGCCTTGATGTCGTCCCGGGTGATGCCGGCCTTCTGAACGGCTCCGGCGACGACCTCCTGGACGTTGGTCCAGATCTCGTTGGCGTCGTGCTCGACCCAGCCCGGCTTCGGGAAGATCTGCTCGTGCTCCTTCTGGTCGACGGAGACGATGCGGCCGTCCCGGTCGAAGACGATGCAGCGGCTGGAGGTGGTGCCCTGGTCGATGGCGGCGATGAAGGGGCCGGCGGTGTGCGCGTCGGTCACTGTGTGCTCCTGGTCAGTCCGGTTCAAGGGGCTTTACGTACGGCGCGTGCTGAGAGTTTCGCGTCGGGCGCGGGATCGCGCCTAGGCGAAGGCGACGTTGTAGATGCCTGCCGCGACGGCACCGCCGATCAGCGGGCCCACCACGGGCACCCAGGCGTAGCCCCAGTCGGAGCCGCCCTTGTTGGGCAGGGGCAGCAGGGTGTGCACGATGCGCGGCCCGAGGTCACGGGCCGGGTTGATCGCGTACCCCGTCGGGCCGCCGAGGGAGAGGCCGATGGAGACCACCACGAGGGCGGTGATCAGGGCGCCGAGCGTGCCCAGGCCGTTGCCCTTGTCGTTCAGGCCCTGGGTCAGCACCGCCAGCACCAGCACGATCGTGCCGATGACCTCGGTGGCGACGTTCTGCCAGGCGACGCGGACCTCGGGGCCGGTGGAGAAGACGCCCAGCACCGGGCCGGCGCCCTTCTCCTGGGCCTCGACGGCCTTGACGGCGGTGTCCTGCGCGCCCGGACCGCCGACGATCTCCCGGTCGGTGAGGTGGGCGTGGAACTGGCCGTAGTAGGCGATCCAGACCAGGGCCGCGCCGATCATGGCGCCGAGGACCTGGCCGGCCCAGTAGACCGGGACGTTCTTCCACTCGCCGTCCTTGATCGCGATGGCGAGGGTGACGGCCGGGTTCAGGTGGGCGCCGGACAGCGGCGCCGTGGTGTAGACGGCCGTGAGCACCGCGAAGCCCCACCCGAAGGTGATGGCGAGCCAGCCGGCGTTGCGGGCCTTGGAGGCCTTGAGCGTGACGGCGGCGCAGACTCCGCCGCCGAGCAGGATGAGTATGGCGGTACCGATGGTCTCGCCGATGAAGATGTCGGAGCTGGACACCCGCGACTCCTTTGTCCTTCGTCCAGGGGTGAAGTGCGTTACCGGCCTGGCGTTGTCACACTCTAGCGCGTATTGCCGGTAGCTGTTCGACAATGTCGACCGATGGACGGGAGTCTTGCTTCGGCGTTACGAGCACGTCAAGAGCTCTGTTGGCGATAACACGATCGTTACTGATCGACCCGGACCCCATGGATCTTCGCCGCGGACGAACGCGGACATGCCGGAGACCGGAACGCCCTGTGGCGCCCCGGTCACTTCCCGTACGACGTCAGAACCGCCCGGCGCCCAGATCCCGCGAGACCGCGCGGGCGCAGTCCCGCACCGCGGCGATCAGCTCGGGCCGCAGCGCCCCGTCCTCGTCCGGCCGGCACAGCCGCTCCACGGCGCCCGTGATGCCGACCGCCCCGACGGGCATGCGCCGCCGGTCGTGGATGGGCGCGGCCAGCGAGGCGACGCCCTCCCAGGTCTCCTCCACGTCCGCCGCGTACCCGCGCGCGCGGGTCAGGTCCAGGATGTGTTCGAACCCTTCCGGCTCGCACACCGTCCGGTCCGTGAACGCCTTGCGGTCGGCTTCCAGCGCCTCGCTGTGCGCCACCGGGTCGTAGGCCGACAGCACCTTGCCCAGCGCCGTGGAGTGCAGCGGCTGCATGGCCCCTATCTCCAGGACCTGCCGGCTGTCGTCGGGCCGGAACACGTGGTGGACGATCAGCACGCCCTGCTGGTGCAGGACGCCCAGGTAGACGCTCTCGCCGCTGGAGCGGGCCAGGTCGTCCGTCCACACCAGGGCGCGCGCCCGCAGTTCGTGGACGTCCAGGTAGGTGGTGCCCAGGCGCAGCAGCTCCGCGCCCAGCTGATAGCGCCCGGAGGCGTCGTCCTGCTCCACGAAGCCCTCCTGCTGGAGGGTGCGCAGGATGCCGTGCGCGGTGCCCTTGGCCAGGCCCAGCGACGAGGCGATGTCCGACAGGCCGAGCCGCCGCTCGCCGCCCCCGAGCAGCCGCAGCATCGCGGCCGCCCGTTCGAGCGACTGGATGTTCCGTGCCATCGCCGTACTGCCTCCGTCCCCATCGACCGCCGACGAGCGGCACTTGAGCCCTCGTTCGGCAATGCCGAACACTACCGGTCGTTGCCGACCTCTCGCTAATGCCCGGTCGCCCTCAGTTCTGTCACGGGCGGCCGATCGGCCGCCCGGACGTCACCCGTGCGCCGTCCCGGCGGCATCGGCGTCCGCCCCGTGGACGCGCTGCCCATCCAAGCCCACGTGCGGTTACGCTGGCGCGGTGCGCCCGTCCCCGGAGTCCCTCCGGACGGCCGGGCAGCCGCAAAGCCGACAGCCGTCGCACCCGAGGGAGCCCCTTACATGGCCTCGTTGCCGCCGACCTCTTCCGCAGACAGCCGCACCCGCGTGTCCGCCCTCCGAGAGGCCCTGGCCACCCGTGTGGTCGTGGCCGACGGGGCCATGGGCACGATGCTCCAGGCGCAGGACCCGACCCTGGAGGACTTCCAGAACCTCGAGGGCTGCAACGAGATCCTCAACGTGACGCGGCCCGACATCGTCCGGTCGGTCCACGCGGAGTACTTCGAGGCCGGCGTGGACTGCGTCGAGACCAACACCTTCGGCGCCAACCTCACCGCCCTCGGCGAGTACGACATCCCCGAGCGTGTCGCCGAGCTGTCCGAGGCCGGTGCCCGGATCGCCCGCGAGACGGCCGACGAGTACACCCGGACCACGGGACGGCAGCGCTGGGTCCTCGGCTCCATGGGCCCCGGTACCAAGCTGCCCACCCTCGGCCACACCACCTTCGGCGCCATCCGCGACGCCTACCAGCGCAACGCCGAGGGCCTGCTCGCCGGCGGCGCCGACGCGCTGCTGGTGGAGACCACCCAGGACCTGCTGCAGACCAAGGCCTCCGTCATCGCCGCCCGCCGGGCCATGGACGCCACCGGCCACACCGTCCCGCTGATCGTGTCGGTCACGGTGGAGACCACCGGCACCATGCTGCTCGGCTCGGAGATCGGCGCCGCCCTGACCGCGCTGGAACCCCTCGGCATCGACATGATCGGCCTGAACTGCGCCACCGGCCCGGCCGAGATGAGCGAGCACCTGCGCTACCTGTCCCGGCACTCGCGCGTCCCGCTGTCCTGCATGCCGAACGCCGGCCTGCCCGTGCTCACCAAGGACGGCGCGCACTACCCGCTGACCGCTCCCGAGCTGGCCGATGCGCAGCAGACCTTCGTGCGCGACTACGGCCTGTCCCTGGTGGGCGGCTGCTGCGGCACCACCCCCGAGCATCTGCGTCAGCTGGTGGAGCGGGTGCGGGAGAGTGCGCCGACCGAGCGTGCGCCGCAGCCGGAGCCGGGCGCCGCCTCCCTCTACCAGTCGGTGCCGTTCCGGCAGGACACCTCGTACCTGGCCATCGGTGAGCGCACCAACGCCAACGGGTCGAAGAAGTTCCGTGAGGCGATGCTGGAGGGCCGCTGGGACGACTGCGTGGAGATGGCCCGCGACCAGATCCGCGAGGGCGCGCACATGCTGGATCTGTGTGTGGACTACGTCGGCCGGGACGGCGTGGCGGACATGGAGGAGCTGGCCGGGCGTTTCGCCACCGCCTCGACGCTGCCGATCGTGCTGGACTCCACCGAGGTCGAGGTGATCCGGGCCGGTCTGGAGAAGCTGGGCGGGCGCGCGGTGATCAACTCGGTGAACTACGAGGACGGCGACGGCCCCGAGTCCCGATTCGCCAAGGTGACCGCCCTGGCCCGGGAGCACGGCGCGGCGTTGATCGCGCTGACCATCGACGAGGAGGGCCAGGCCCGCACGGCGCAGAAGAAGGTCGAGATCGCCGAGCGGCTGATCGAGGACCTGACCGGGAACTGGGGCATCCGCGAGGAGGACATCCTCGTGGACTGCCTGACGTTCACCATCTGCACCGGCCAGGAGGAGTCCCGCAAGGACGGCGTGGCCACCATCGAGGGCATCCGCGAGCTGAAGCGCCGCCACCCGAGGGTGCAGACCACCCTCGGCCTGTCCAACATCTCCTTCGGCCTGAACCCGGCCGCCCGCATCCTGCTGAACTCGGTCTTCCTGGACGAGTGCGTCAAGGCGGGCCTGGACTCGGCGATCGTGCACGCGAGCAAGATCCTCCCGATCGCCCGCTTCAGCGAGGAGGAGGTGAAGACCGCCCTGGATCTGATCCACGACCGGCGCGCCGAGGGCTACGACCCGCTGCAGAAGCTGATGCAGCTCTTCGAGGGCGCCACCGCCAAGTCGCTCAAGGCCGGCAAGGCCGAGGAACTGGCCGCGCTGCCGCTGGACGAGCGCCTCAAGCGCCGCATCATCGACGGCGAGCGCAACGGCCTCGAAGCCGACCTGGACGAGGCCCTCCAGGAGCGGCCTGCTCTCGACATCGTCAACGAGACCCTGCTGGACGGCATGAAGGTGGTCGGTGAGCTGTTCGGCTCGGGCCAGATGCAGTTGCCGTTCGTGCTCCAGTCCGCCGAGGTGATGAAGACGGCGGTGGCTCACCTCGAGCCGCACATGGAGAAGACCGACGAGGCGGGCAAGGGCACCATCGTGCTGGCCACGGTGCGCGGGGACGTGCACGACATCGGCAAGAACCTGGTCGACATCATCTTGTCCAACAACGGCTACAACGTCGTCAATCTGGGCATCAAGCAGCCGGTCTCCGCGATCCTGGAGGCCGCCGAGGAGCACAAGGCCGACGTCATCGGCATGTCCGGGCTGCTGGTGAAGTCCACGGTGATCATGAAGGAGAACCTGGAGGAGCTGAACCAGCGCGGCCTGGCCTCCGGCTACCCGGTGATCCTGGGCGGTGCGGCGCTGACCCGCGCCTATGTGGAGCAGGACCTGCACGAGATCTACCAGGGCGAGGTCCGCTACGCGCGTGACGCCTTCGAGGGCCTGCGCCTGATGGACGCGCTCATCGGCGTCAAGCGCGGCGTGCCGGGGGCGAAGCTGCCGGAGCTGAAGCAGCGCCGGGTGCGGGCGACGGCTTCGGTGGAGGTGGAGGAGCGGCCCGAGGAGGGGCATGTGCGCTCCGACGTGGCCACCGACAATCCGGTGCCCGAGCCGCCCTTCTGGGGAACCCGCGTGATCAAGGGCATCCAGCTCAAGGAGTACGCGAGCTGGCTCGACGAGGGCGCGCTGTTCAAGGGGCAGTGGGGTCTGAAGCAGGCCCGCACCGGCCAGGGCCCCTCCTACGAGGAACTCGTCGAGAGCGAGGGCCGGCCCCGGCTGCGCGGCCTGCTCGACAAGCTCCAGACGGAGAACCTGCTGGAGGCGGCCGTGGTCTACGGCTACTTCCCCTGCGTGTCCAAGGACGACGACCTGATCATCCTGGACGAGCAGGGCAACGAGCGCACCCGCTTCACCTTCCCGCGCCAGCGCCGGGGCCGCCGGCTGTGCCTGGCCGACTTCTTCCGCCCGGAGGAGTCCGGTCAGAGCGACGTCGTCGGACTGCAGGTCGTCACCGTCGGCTCGCGCATCGGCGAGGAGACCGCCCGCCTGTTCGAGGCCGACTCCTACCGCGACTACCTCGAACTGCACGGCCTGTCCGTCCAGCTCGCCGAAGCCCTCGCCGAGTACTGGCACGCCCGCGTCCGCTCCGAGCTCGGCTTCGCGGGCGAGGACCCGGACGAGATGCAGGGCATGTTCGAGCTGAAGTACCGCGGCGCCCGCTTCTCCCTCGGCTACGGCGCCTGCCCGAACCTGGAGGACCGGGCCAAGATCGCCGACCTCCTGGAGCCGGAGCGCATCGGCGTCCAGCTGTCCGAGGAGTTCCAGCTCCACCCCGAGCAGTCCACGGACGCCATCGTGATCCACCACCCGGAGGCGAAGTACTTCAACGCCCGCTGACGCCCGCCACGCCCCCCCCGGCGGCGGACGGCAAGAACCCCCCGCGGGGCCCGTGCGCGCGGGGGCTCAGCCGCCGAACGAGGCACTTCCGCCACGCACGACGTAGACTGGTCGGTCCACTGCAGGCCGGCTCCCTTCGTGGGAGCCGGCCTGATCGTCCCTCAAGGAGGTAGGTGGATGACCAGTACGGTCCCCGCGCTCGGTACCCGGACGGCCGAAGGGTCGGCCCTGCAGGCCGTGCTCCTCGACATGGACGGCACCCTGGTGGACACGGAGGGCTTCTGGTGGGACGTCGAGGCCGAGGTCTTCGCCTCCCTCGGCCACACGCTCGACGAGTCCTGGCGCCATGTCGTGGTCGGCGGTCCGATGACCCGCAGCGCGGGGTTCCTGATCGAGGCCACCGGCGCCGACATCACCCTCGACGAGCTCTCGGTCCTGCTCAACGACGGCTTCGAGAAGCGCATCGGCAGCACCCTGCCGCTCATGCCCGGCGCCCGGCGGCTGCTGGCCGAGCTGCACGCGTACGAGATCCCCACGGCCCTCGTCTCCGCCTCCCACCGGCGCATCATCGACCGGGTGCTCACCTCGCTCGGCGCCCACCACTTCCACCTGACGGTCGCGGGTGACGAGGTGCCGCGCACCAAGCCCCACCCCGACCCCTACCTGGCCGCCGCCGCCGGACTCGGCGCGGACCCGGCCCGGTGCGCCGTCGTCGAGGACACCGCGACCGGCGTCGCCGCGGCCGAGGCCGCCGGCTGCCACGTCGTGGCGGTGCCCTCGGTCGCCCCGATCCAGCCTGCCCTGCGGCGCACGGTCGTGGGCTCCCTCGAAGAGGTCGACCTGACATTTCTTCAGGGGCTGATGACGGAAATGCGCTAGGTGTTCACCCAGCGTGCAGCGGGGTTAGGCGAGAATTCCGAAGGTGAATTCGAACCTGTCCGGATGACCGAATTCCCGTACCACCGAACCTGTTCCGGCGTGTGAGGTTCACCACGCGGATCGGGGTCGACAGCGGAGTCCGCATGTGCTGCGCACCCCCTCCGGGGGGTCCCCGGCGCGCCCTTGTGTCCCGATTGGTGGAACGCTGCACCAAAGCTTCCGCTGTCGGGTTTTCGGTGTGTCCACGCCCGGTTCCGCAGCGTGATGGGGTCTCAACTCCGGTGGCTGCGAACCCTCCTGCCGGCCCGGACTAATCTCAAGGCGAGAACATCGCCCCATCCCGTGATCCGCTGCGCCACCCCTGCATGCCGGGTACACGGAGTCGACAGCTCTGGAGAAACTCGAGCATGAACCGCAAGACTTTGGTGCTGCCGGCCGTGATCGGTCTGCTCGCGCCGGTGCTCGCCGCCTGTGGCGGGTCCGAAAGCGGGAGCGGGGACAGCGACGCGATCGTCGTCGGCACCACGGACCGGTTCACCGCCTCGAAGGACGCCCCGGCGCCCCTGGACCCGGCGTACGCCTACGACGTCGGCACCTGGAACATCCTCCGCCAGACCGTGCAGACCCTGATGACCCAGCCGCGCGGCGAGGGTGAGCCGGTCCCCGAGGCGGCCGAGCGCTGCGGCTTCACCGACACCGGCAACGAGCGCTACGCGTGCACCCTGCGCGACGGGCTGAAGTTCGCGAGTGGCGACGCCGTCACCGCGGCCGACGTGAAGTACTCCATCGACCGCGCCCGCGCCCTGAAGGCCGACAGCGGTGTCTTCGCCCTGCTCTCCACCATCGACACCATCGAGACGCAGGGCGAACGCGAGGTCATCTTCCACCTCAAGACGGCCGACGCGACCTTCCCGTACAAGCTGTCGACGCCGGTGGCCGGCATCCTCGACCCGGACGACTACCCCAAGGGCAAGCTGCGGGACGGCTTCGACCTGTCCGGCTCCGGCCCCTACATCTTCAAGCCCGTCGTGGAGAACAACGAGCTGGTGCGGGCCGAGTTCACCAAGAACCCCGATTACCAGGGGAGCGTGGAGGTGAACAACGACAAGGTCGACATGGTCTCCTTCAAGGACACCGACTCCATGGGCGAGGCCCTGAACAAGGGCGACATCGACCTGATGACCCGCACCATGTCGCCCCAGCAGATCCGCAAGCTCTCCGCCGGCACGGACTCCGCGATCGACCTCGTCGAGATGCCCGGTCTGGAGATCCGCTACCTGGGCTTCAACACCGACGCCCCCACGGTCAAGGCCAAGGCCGTGCGCCAGGCGATGGCCCAGGTCGTCAACCGCAGCGCCCTCGTCTCCAAGGTCTACGGCTCGCAGGCCGAGCCGCTGTACTCGCTGGTCCCGGCCAGCGTCACCGGCCACTCCAACTCGTTCTTCAACAAGTACGGCGAGCCCAGCGTCACCAAGGCCCGGGCCCTGCTCACCCAGGCCGACGTGACCACCCCGGTGAAGCTGACGCTGCACTACACCACCGACCACTACGGCCCGGCCACCAAGAAGGAGTTCGAGGTCCTGCGCGACCAGCTGAACTCCAGCGGCCTGTTCCAGGTCGACATCAAGGGCACCCCCTGGGACACCTTCCGCCCGGCCGAGAAGAAGGGCGAGTACGACGTCTACGGGATGGGCTGGTTCCCGGACTTCCCCGACGCCGACAACTTCCTCGCGCCGTTCCTCGACGCCGACAACACCCTCGGCTCGCCGTACGCCAACAGCCGGATCCGCAACGATCTGATCCCGGAGTCCCGCCGCGAGGCGGACCGGCTGACCGCTTCCTCCAGCCTGACGGACATTCAGGACATCGTCGCCGGCGACGTGCCCGTGCTGCCGCTGTGGCAGGGCAAGCAGTACATCGCCGCACGCGACGACATCACGGGTACCGCCTACGCCCTCAACTCCTCCTCCACGCTGCAGCTCTGGGAGCTCGGCCGAGGCGTGAGCGGCTGACGGACCCACTGGAACCCCGGGGCCCTTGACCGCGGCCCCGGGGAAGCCGCGCCCGGGGCCGGGGACATGCCCCGGGCGCACTCGAGAACCGACGACAAGGCACACACGTGAACATACGCAACCAGTGGCCGGTCCTGCCGATCATGGCGGGACTCGCCTCCGGCCTGCTGACCGGCTGCGGCACGGAGACCGGGGACAGCGCGGGGGACGGCTCCGACGTCGTGGTGGGGATGTCCGACGACGTCCTGGCCACCGACCCCGCCTCCGGTTACGACCCGGGCTCCTGGCTGTTGTTCAACAACGTCTTCCAGTCGCTGCTCAGCTTCCCCAACGGTGCCACCGAGCCCCAGCCGGAGGCCGCCGAGAGCTGTGCCTTCACCGACACGCGGACCACGGTCTACAAGTGCACGCTCAAGGACGGCCTGAAGTTCAGCAACGGTGACGCCCTCACCTCCGAGGACGTCAAGTTCTCCTTCGACCGCATGCTGAAGATCAACGACCCCGACGGGCCCGCGATCATGTTCCCGATGCTGGAGAAGGTCGAGGCCCCGGACGACAGGACGGTCGTCTTCCGGCTCAACACGGCCGACGCCACCTTCCCGAGCAAGATCGCTTCCGGTGCCGGCTCCATCGTCGACCACCGCTCCTACGACGCGGACGGACTGCGCAAGGACGGCGAGGCCGTCGGCTCCGGCCCGTACCGGCTGGAGTCGATCGACGACAAGCAGGCCGTCTTCGCGGTCAACGAGAACTACAAGGGCACCGCCGAGGTGAAGAACTCCGGCGTGATCCTCAAGTTCTTCAACGGCGACCAGGCCGCCCTGAAGCAGGCCATCCAGGACGAGGACGTCGACATCGCCTACCGCGGTCTCACCGCCGGCGACATCGCCGACATGGAGAAGGCCGACGACGGCACCGGCGCGGAGGTCGTCGAGGGCAGCAGCGCCGAGGTCCAGCACCTGGTGTTCAACATGGACCACCCGGTCGCCGGGAAGCTCGGCGTCCGCAGGGCCATCGCCCACCTGATCGACCGCGAAGCCCTCATCCGGGACGTGTACCAGGGCACCGCGACCCCGCTGTACTCGATCGTCCCGGCCGGCATCGCCGGCCACAACACGGCCTTCTTCGACCAGTACGGGGCCCGCCCCTCCACGGCCAAGGCCAAGGCGGCCCTACGCGAGGACGGCATCACCGGCAAGGTGAAGCTCACCCTCTGGTCCACCCCGGTCCGCTACGGCCCGGCCACCGACCAGGAGCTCGAGGCCGTCGCCGGCCAGCTCAACGCGAGCGGCCTGTTCGAGGCGAGCGTCAAGTCCGTCCCGTTCGGCCAGTACGAGAAGGACATCGCCGCCGGCAAGTACGGCGTCTACGTCAAGGGCTGGGTGCCGGACTACCCGGACGCCGACAACTTCACGGCCCCCTTCTTCGGCAAGGGCAACGTGCTGAACAACAACTACGAGAACAGCACGATCACCGGTTCGCTCGTCCCGCGCACCGCGGCCCTGACCAACCGGGGCGCCACCGACAAGGAGTTCGGCGAGCTGCAGGACATCGTCGCCGACGAACTCCCCGTCCTGCCGGTGTGGCAGGCCAAGCAGTACGCGGTCGTCCGCGACGGCGTCTACGGCCTGGAGTACTGCCTCGACGCGTCGACGGTGTTCCGCTTCTGGGAGCTGAGCAAGGACGACGCCTGACACCCACGCACGACAAGGCCGCCCCCTGCACCGGCAGGGGGCGGCCTTCTCGTGCGGTGCGGTCCGGCTACTGCGCCCCGGGGCGCACCAGCCCGGACTCGTAGGCGTACACCGCCGCCTGGACGCGGTCGCGCAGGCCCAGCTTGGTCAGCACGTGACCGACGTGCGTCTTGACGGTGGTCTCGCTGACGAACAGGTCCGCGGCGATCTCGGCGTTGGACAGCCCGCGCGCCACCAGCTTCAGCACCTCCACCTCGCGGTCGGTCAGCGTGTGCAGGGTGTCCGGCACCGGCTCGTCGCCCGACGGCAGGTGCGTGGCGTACTTGTCGAGCAGCCGGCGCGTGATGCTCGGCGCGAGCATCGCCTCGCCGGCGGCGACGACCCGGATGGCCTGCACCAGCTCGTCGGCGGGCGCGTCCTTCAGCAGGAAGCCGCTGGCCCCGGCCCGCAGCGCCTCGACCACGTACTCGTCGAGGTCGAAGGTGGTGAGCACCAGCACCTTCGCCGGGCCGTCGCGCCCGGGGCCGGTGATCTGCCGGGTCGCCTCCACGCCGTCCATCCGCGGCATGCGGATGTCCATCAGGACCACGTCGGGCTGCAGGGCCCGCACCTGGTCCAGCGCCTGGAGGCCGTCTCCGGCCTCGCCGACGACCGCGATGTCCTGCTCGGCCTCCAGGATCATCCGGAAGCCCGTCCGGAGCAGCGGCTGGTCGTCGACGAGTAGGACGCGGATGGCCACGTGAGTCTCCTTCGCTAGTCCGGCCCCATTCTGCCCTGCGCGGACCGGCCGGACTCAGCCGCCCTCACGGCAGCGGCCGCGCCGGAACCTCCGCCGCGCGCACCGGCAGCGGATAGGGCGGGGGAGTGCCGCCGAACTCCGGGCAGTGCGCCTGGTGGTCGCACCAGCCGCACAGCTTCGTGGGCCGCGGCCGCCAGTCGCCCGTCTCGGTCGCCAGCCGGATCGCGTCCCACAGCGCCAGCAACTTCCGCTCGACCCGCTCCAGATCGGCCGGCACCGGGTCGTACGTCAGCACCTGGCCGCTGCCGAGGTACACCAGCTGGAGCCGGCGCGGCACCACGTTCTTCAGCCGCCAGACGACCAGGGCGTAGAACTTCATCTGGAACAGGGCGCCCTCGGAGTACTCGGGGCGGGGCGCTTTGCCGGTCTTGTAGTCGACGATCCGGACCTCGCCCGTGGGCGCCACGTCGACCCGGTCGATGATGCCGCGCAGCCGCAGCCCCGACTCCAGTTCCGTCTCGACGAACAGCTCCCGCTCGGCCGGCTCCAGGCGGCTGGGGTCCTCCAGGGTGAACCAGCGCTCGACGAGCTGCTCGGCCTCGCCCAGCCAGCGCGCCAGCCGCTCGCCCTCGGGATCGTCGGCGAACAGCTCCCCGACCTCCGGGCGCGACGTGCGCAGCCGGTCCCACTGGCCGGGGATGAGCGACTTGGCCCGCGGCGGCGTGCGCTCGCCCGCCGGGGCGTCGAACAGGCGCTCGAGGACCGCGTGCACCAGGGTGCCCCGGGTCGCGGCCTCGCTCGGCTTCTCCGGCAGCCGGTCGATGACCCGGAAGCGGTAGAGCAGCGGGCACTGCATGAAGTCGCTCGCACGCGAGGGGGACAGCGAGGCCGGGGGTGCGGCGGCCGACCCGGTCACCAGCTCGCTCACGGCCGCGGTCTCGGCCGCGGCCTCCGCGACGGGCCGCACGGCGTCGGCCTCCGCCGGATCACCGGCCACCACCGCGGCGGCGGAGCCGGCGGCCGTGGGCGCGGTGCCGGGGGCTGTTTCCGCGGTGCGGGGCGCAGCTTCGGCGGTGCCGGTCGCTGTTTCCGCAGTGTCGGCGGCTGTGGGCGCGGTGCTGGGCGCAGGTTCCGCGGCGCCGGTCGCTGATTCCGCGGTGCGGGGTGCAGTCCCGGCGGTGCCGGACGCTGTTTCCGGAGTACCGGGCACCGCGTCCGCACCGTCCACCGCGGTCCCTGCCGCGCCGGCTCCCGCAGCCGGGACCGGCGCACTGCCGGCCGCCGCACCGGCGGCAGGCCCCGCGGCCGAAGCCCCCGCGTCCGCGGAGGCTGCCGCAGTTCCGGTGCCGGCACCCGGGGCCACCGACGGACTGTCGGCCGCCGTCTCCGCCGGCGTCACCGCAGGTCCGGGCGGTGTCTCAGCGGCCGGCGCGGCCATGGCGGACGGCGGCCCGGCGGGGCCTTCCGGGGCCGATGAGTCCGCCGCCGCGGCAGGGCTGGTCCCGGGCTGCGCGGCGCCCTCGGTGCTCGTCTCCATGCCCCAGACCATACGGCCCGGCACTGACAGTCACCCACAGGCGTTCGTGAGGGAAGCCCGCAGGGGACGTCGACGTACGGGAAACACAGGGGTGCCGGGGCGGAACGCGCCTCGGCTGACGCATACCATCGACCAGAGACCCTCCCGTCCGGCAGGCGCGGGAGACGCTTCGAACGAGGGGACACCGGTGGACGAGAGCGGCGGGCGCGGGCAGCCGCGGTCCGGCAACGACGAGTCGGCCGAGCGTCACGCGGGGCTTGGGCCCCGGGCCGCCGACCGGCCCACCGCCGACGAACGCGTCCCGGCCGAGCGACGCGTCGAGGGCGGCCACCCCGCAGCCGGTGACCCGGTCGCCCCTCGGCCCCACCTGCCCACCGACGCCCCGCGGCCCGCCGCTTCCGAGCCGGACCCGGCGGCGCCGGAGCAGCACCCGGCCACGCCCGTGCTGCAGCGGGCCGGGCAGGGCGACCCGGAGTCCGGCGACGCCGCCGGTGCCCCGAACGCGGTGACCCCGTCCTCCGCCTCCGGCGATGCTCCCGGCTCCGGCGACCCGCAGGACGACGCCCGCGGGCAAAGCGACTCCCGACCACAGGGCGACTCCCACCCACAGGGCGACACCCCCTCGCGGAACGACTCCCAGCCACAAGGCAGCGCCCCGCCCCAAGGCAGCGCCCCACCGCAGGACGACGCGCGCCCGCAGGGCGGCGCACACGACCCGACCGGCACCGGCGGCCCCGCCGTGAGCCCCGCCCCTGCCGACGCGGAAGGCGGCCGCACGCCGCAGAGCGACAGCCGGACCGACGCCCCCCACCCGGTACCCAGCCTCCGCAAGGCACGGGAACCCGGGCCTTCGGCGCAGCCGGGCGAGAGCGGCGCCCATCCCGAGCGGGCCTATGCCGGCGGGGACCACGGCGGTCCCGGCGACGGCAGGGGGCCCGCCCCCCAGCGGCCGGAGCCCCGCGGCGGGCTGCTCATGGGCCGGCCCTTCGGCGTGCCGGTGTACGTCGCGCCCAGCTGGTTCCTCGTCGCCGCGCTCATCACCTGGGTCTTCGGCGGTCAGCTCGAACGCGTCCTGCCCGAGCTCGGCGCCGCGCGCTACCTCGTCTCCCTGTTCTTCGCCGTGGCCTTCTACGCCTCCGTGCTGGTGCACGAACTGGCCCACACGGTCGCCGCCCTCCGCTTCAAGCTCCCGGTGCGCCGCATCCAGCTCCAGTTCTTCGGCGGCGTCTCCGAGATCGAGAAGGAGGCGGAGACCCCCGGCCGGGAGTTCGTGCTCGCCTTCGTCGGACCGCTGCTGTCCCTCGTCCTGTCCGGCGTCTTCTACGCCGCCGTGCAGGCGGTGGAGCCGGGCACCGTCCCGGGCGTGCTGCTGGCCGGCCTGATGATCTCCAACCTCATCGTGGCCGCGTTCAACCTCCTGCCCGGCCTGCCCCTCGACGGCGGCCGGATGCTGCGTGCCGTCGTGTGGAAGCTCACCGGCAAGCCGATGGCCGGCACCGTCGCCGCCGCCTGGGTCGGCCGCGCCCTCGCCGTGTCCGTCCTGATCGGGCTGCCCCTGCTCACCCAGTCCGGCGCCCTGGGCTCCGAGGCCGTCGACAACGTCGGCATGGACACCGTCCTGGACGCCCTGCTCGCCGCGATCCTCGCCGCGATCATCTGGACCGGCGCCGGCAACAGCCTGCGCATGGCCCGCCTGCGCGAGCACCTGCCCGAGCTGCGCGCCCGCACGCTCACCCGGCGTGCGGTCCCGGTCGAGGGCGACACCCCGCTCTCGGAGGCCCTGCGCCGGGCGAACGCCGCCGGGGCCCGCGCCCTGGTCGTGGTCGACGCCGAGGGCCGGCCCCTCTCCCTCGTACGCGAGGCCGCCATCGTCGGCGTACCGGAGCACCGCCGCCCGTGGGTCGCGGTCAGCGGCCTCGCCCAGGACCTCACGGACGGCATGCGCGTCTCCGCGGAACTGTCCGGCGAGGAACTCCTGGACGCCCTGCGCGCCACCCCCGCGACCGAGTACCTGGTGGTGGAGGAGACCGGCGAGATCTACGGCGTCCTGTCGGCGGCCGACGTCGAGCGCGCCTTCGTCAAGGCGATGGCACGGCCTTCCTAGGGAGGGCGGCCCGGCGGTCCTCCGGTGGTCGGCGGCCCTCTCCGGGGCCGGTAGGCTGGTCACATGTCCGAACCGACCGGTGCCGCCCGCAGGCGCGGGCCCTTCAAGGTCGGGGACCAGGTTCAGCTGACCGACCCCAAGGGCCGCCACTACACGTTCACGCTCGAGGCCGGGAAGAACTTCCACACCCACAAGGGTTCCTTCCCCCACGACGAACTGATCGGCGCTCCCGAGGGCAGCGTTGTCCGCACCACGGGGAACGTCGCCTACCTCGCGCTGCGCCCCCTGCTCCCCGACTACGTCCTGTCCATGCCCCGCGGGGCAGCCGTCGTCTACCCGAAGGACGCGGGGCAGATCCTCGCCTTCGCCGACATCTTCCCCGGCGCGCGCGTCGTGGAGGCCGGTGTGGGCTCCGGCTCGCTCAGCAGCTTCCTGCTGCGCGCCATCGGCGACCAGGGCATGCTGCACTCCTACGAGCGCCGCGAGGACTTCGCCGACATCGCCCGGCAGAACGTGGAGCGCTACTTCGGCGGCCCGCACCCCGCCTGGCAGCTGACCGTCGGAGACCTGCAGGACAACCTGTCCGACACCGACGTCGACCGCGTCATCCTCGACATGCTCGCCCCCTGGGAGTGCCTGGAGGCCGTCTCCAAGGCGCTGGTCCCCGGCGGCATCCTGTGCTGCTACGTCGCGACCACCACCCAGCTCGCCCGGACCGTGGAGTCCATCCGGGAGATCGGCTGCTTCAACGAGCCGACCTCCTGGGAGACCATGATCCGCAACTGGCACATCGAGGGCCTGGCCGTCCGCCCGGACCACCGGATGATCGGCCACACCGGCTTCCTGCTCACCGCCCGCCGCCTCGCGGACGGCGTCGAGCCGCCCATGCGCCGCCGCCGCCCCGCCAAGGGCGCCTACGGCGAGGACTACGCCGGCCCCAACGCCGACGGCGGCGCGGGCCGCTGAGGCGACCCGCCACCGCACCCAACGAACGGGCGCCGCGGCCGAGTTCCGGACGACGAACCGGAACTCGGACGCGGCGCCCTTCCGTTGCCGCTTCGGGTGAACCGCGGGGGAGACCGCGGACGGGGGGGCGGGTGCCGCGGTGCGCCGCGGGCGGCGGACCGCGCTCGCCCCGGAGGTCTGACGCGGCGGCAGGAAGCCAACCCGTCCGAATTCCCCGCCGAAGCAGGAGCACACCACCCCGCCGTTCCCTCCGGATGTGACGTGTGGCACCATCTTGGCCACCCCACCGGCACAGCCCTCAGGAGATCCTCCTAGTGCAGCCTTCCGCCGTTCCGGAGCTCGCCCACACGCACACCCGCCCCATCCACTGGCTCGCCACCGCCACGGCCCTGGCCGGTGTGGTGGCCCTCTCCTCGGTCCTCCAGCCGGGCCCGGCCACGGCCGCCCAGCCGGACGCGCCCGGGACCAGGAGTGCCCCGGCGCACGCGGCCCCGCCCGATCCGGCCGCCGTGACGTTCCCGCTGGAGTGCGGCCCGGTGAGGGCCGTCGTGGAGCAGAAGGCGTCCGCGGACCTCGACGGCGACGGCCGCCCCGAGACGGTGGCCGTGGTCCACTGCGACTCCCCGATGGGCACCCCGCCCGACGGCGTGTACGTCCTCACCCGGGACGCCGGCAGCGGCAAGGCGCGGGTGGTGGCCACCCTGCTCGACCCCGCCGACGGCACCACGGTCGACGACTTCGCCGTGCGCGGCGGCGCCGTGACGGCGACGCTGCTCGGCTACTCGTCGGCGGACGTGCCGCGTTGCTGCCCCGACGAGAAGAGCGACGTGAAATGGCGTTGGCAGGACGGCGCGTTCGTCCGCTCCACGCCGGCCGGCGCGCGCAGCGTGTGAGGACGCCGCGGCGGAAGTGTGTGAGGCATCAGACAGTCGTCACGGAGTGTGGAGAACGGGTCACTCCGCGTCCGGTCCGTAGACTTCCGCCCTGTCCGAAACCCGGCGTACGTGGATGCACTCGCCCGGACACTCCTTCGCCGAGTCGATCACATCGGTGAGGAGCGGCAGCGGGACCGGGGTGGTCGCCCCCTTCTCCTGAAGCAACTCGTCCTCGGCGCTCTTCACATAGGCCAGACCGTCGATGTCCAGCTCGAACACCTCGGGCGCGTACTGGGCGCAGATGCCGTCGCCGGTGCACAGGTCCTGGTCGATCCAGACCTCCAGCGCCTCCCCGGCGACGTCGGCCTCCTGCTGCACGCTCATCTCTCCTGCCGTTTCTCCGCCGTGACGTACCGGGAATCCGGCCAGCTCCGGCGGGTGTTGAACACTTCGACCCTACCTGGGGCTGGGTTCCAATCATGTTCGCTGGGTATTCCCCTGGCGTGAGGGAGAGCGCAAGGGTGAAGATCGGACACACCCCGACCGTCTTTGTGATCTAGGGGTTTCAATCGACACCCGCCCAGGTAGGGTCTGGAAGCGTCCAGCTCCCCTTGGAGGAGGTGAGGACCGTGGCAGCCCACGACGACGACATGAACCGCGGCATCCGCCCGGGACGCGGGTCCGACGACCCGGCCGGGCAGATCGCCTACCTTGAGCAGGAGATCGCCGTCCTGCGACGCAAGCTCGCCGACTCTCCGCGACACACGAGGATTCTCGAAGAGCGGATCGTCGAGCTGCAGACCAATCTGGCCGGCGTGTCCGCGCAGAACGAGCGACTCGCCAACACGCTCCGTGAGGCCCGCGACCAGATCGTGGCCCTCAAGGAGGAAGTCGACCGGCTCGCACAGCCGCCGGCCGGCTTCGGTGTCTTCCTGACGGCGAACGAGGACGGAACCGCCGACATCTTCACCGGCGGCCGCAAGCTCAGGGTGAACGTCAGCCCCAGCGTCGAGCTCGAAGAGCTCCGGCGCGGCCAGGAAGTAATGCTCAACGAGGCGCTCAACGTGGTCGAGGCCATGGAGTTCGAGCGTGTCGGTGACATCGTGACCCTCAAGGAGATCCTCGAGGACGGCGAGCGGGCCCTGGTGCTCGGGCACACCGACGAGGAGCGGGTGGTGCGGCTCGCCGAGCCGCTGCTGGACGTCACCATCCGCCCCGGCGACGCCCTCCTGCTCGAACCCCGCTCCGGCTACGTCTACGAGGTGGTGCCCAAGAGCGAGGTCGAGGAGCTCGTCCTCGAAGAGGTCCCCGACATCGGCTACGAGCAGATCGGCGGTCTCGGCGGCCAGATCGAGGCCATCCGCGACGCGGTCGAGCTGCCGTACCTCTACCCGGACCTGTTCAAGGAGCACGAACTGCGGCCGCCGAAGGGCGTGCTGCTGTACGGGCCCCCCGGATGCGGCAAGACGCTCATCGCCAAGGCCGTGGCCAACTCGCTGGCCAAGAAGGTCGCCGAGGTGACCGGCCAGGCCGCCGGCAAGAGCTTCTTCCTCAACATCAAGGGCCCCGAGCTGCTCAACAAGTACGTCGGTGAGACGGAGCGGCAGATCCGCCTCGTCTTCCAGCGGGCCCGTGAGAAGGCCAGCGAGGGCACGCCGGTCATCGTCTTCTTCGACGAGATGGAGTCCCTCTTCCGCACCCGCGGCTCCGGAGTCAGCTCGGACGTGGAGAACACCATCGTCCCGCAGCTGCTCGCCGAGATCGACGGTGTGGAGGGCCTGCAGAACGTGGTCGTGATCGGTGCCTCCAACCGCGAGGACATGATCGACCCGGCCATCCTGCGCCCCGGCCGGCTCGACGTGAAGATCAAGATCGAGCGTCCGGACGCCGAGGCGGCCAAGGACATCTTCGGCAAGTACCTCACCGAGCGCCTCCCGCTGCACGGCGACGACCTCGGCGAGCACGGCGGCGACAAGGGCGCCACGGTCCAGAACATGATCCAGACGGCCGTGGAGCACATGTACGCGGAATCCGAGGAGAACCGGTTCCTGGAGGTCACCTACGCCAATGGTGACAAGGAAGTCCTGTACTTCAAGGACTTCAATTCCGGCGCCATGATCGAGAACATCGTGGGCCGTGCCAAGAAGATGGCGATCAAGGACTTCCTCGAGAAGAACCAGAAGGGTCTGCGCGTCTCCCACCTCCTCCAGGCCTGTGTGGACGAGTTCAAGGAGAACGAGGACCTGCCCAACACCACCAACCCGGACGACTGGGCCCGGATCTCCGGAAAGAAGGGCGAGCGGATCGTGTACATCCGGACGCTCATCACCGGAAAGCAGGGTGCGGACACCGGACGCTCCATCGACACGGTGGCGAACACCGGTCAGTACCTGTAAAACGCAGGGCGGCTGCGGGTGCCCTTGGCGGGTACCCGCAGCCGACTGCTTTTCGGGCCACGGCTGGAGCAACGCAATGACGCAAATGATCTCCCCACCAGCGCAAAGGCGTTCTAGGCTCTTCCGTACCGCCGAGTCGCGCAGTGCGGGGACGGGCACCGCACACGCAACCGAGCGCCAGCGGTATCTGAGTGGCGCCCACGACCGAGGGTGCCGCCGGGCAAGGAGGGCCGCATGACCGTACGGCGAGTAATGGGCATCGAGACGGAGTACGGGATCTCCGTCCCCGGTCACCCCAACGCCAATGCCATGCTCACCTCGTCCCAGATCGTGAACGCCTACGCGGCGGCGATGCACCGGGCCCGCCGGGCCCGCTGGGACTTCGAGGAGGAGAACCCGCTGCGGGACGCGCGAGGCTTCGACCTCGCCCGTGAGGCCGCCGACTCCAGCCAGCTCACCGACGAGGACATCGGCCTGGCCAACGTGATCCTCACCAACGGTGCGCGGCTCTACGTCGACCACGCCCACCCCGAATACAGCTCTCCCGAGGTGACCAACCCGCGGGACGCCGTGCTGTGGGACAAGGCCGGCGAGCGGATCATGGCGGAGGCCGCGGAACGGGCCGCCCAGCTGCCGGGTGCCCAGCCGATCCACCTGTACAAGAACAACACCGACAACAAGGGCGCGTCCTACGGCACGCACGAGAACTACCTGATGAAGCGGGAGACCCCCTTCTCGGACATCGTGCGCCACCTGACGCCCTTCTTCGTCTCCCGCCAGGTCGTCACCGGCGCCGGCCGCGTCGGCATCGGCCAGGACGGGCACGAGCACGGCTTCCAGCTGAGCCAGCGGGCGGACTACTTCGAGGTCGAGGTCGGCCTGGAGACCACGCTCAAGCGCCCGATCATCAACACCCGCGACGAGCCGCACGCCGACGCCGAGCAGTACCGGCGGCTGCACGTCATCATCGGCGACGCCAACCTCTCCGAGATCTCTACGTATCTGAAGCTGGGCACGACCGCCCTGGTGCTGTCGATGATCGAGGACGGCTTCATCGCCGTCGACCTGGCCGTCGACCAGCCCGTGCGCACCCTGCACCAGGTCTCGCACGACCCGTCGCTCAAGCGGCTGGTCACGCTCCGCAGCGGCCGGACACTCACCGCGGTCCAGCTGCAGATGGAGTACTACGAGCTGGCCCGCAAGTACGTGGAGGAGCGCTACGGCGCCGACGCGGACGAGCAGACCAAGGACGTGCTGTCCCGCTGGGAGGACACCCTCACCCGACTGGAGCACGACCCGATGAGTCTGGCCGGCGAGCTGGACTGGGTCGCCAAGCGGGAGCTGATGGAGGGCTACCGGCGCCGGGACAGCCTCGACTGGGACGCCGCCCGGCTGCACCTGGTCGACCTCCAGTACGCCGACGTGCGGCCCGAGAAGGGCCTGTACAACCGTCTGGTGGCCCGCGGGCGCATGAAGCGGCTGCTGGGCGAGGCGGACGTGGAGCGGGCGCGTACGTCGCCCCCCGAGGACACCCGGGCCTACTTCCGGGGCCGCTGCCTCGAGCAGTACGCGGACGACGTCGCGGCGGCCTCCTGGGACTCGGTGATCTTCGACCTGCCCGGCCGGGACTCCCTGCAGCGCGTTCCAACCCTGGAACCGCTTCGCGGAACGCGTAATCACGTCAAGGAGCTCCTGGACCGCTGCCGTACCGCGGAAGACCTGGTCAGGGTCCTGTCCGGGGGGTGAGCGCGCTGCGCGGGCACCCGGCCGGGGCCCGCCGGGCAGGGTGGAAAATCCCGGGCCCGGGAATCATCGAGATGGCCCCCGTACGTTGAGGCAACAACGGGGCCGTTGTCAGACCCGGCGAGTAGGGTCTGATCTTGACCGAGCAACTGTGTCGGGCGAACCGAGCGGGGTGAGGGATATGGCGACCAAGGACACCGGCGGCGGACAGCAGAAGGCCACCCGGTCCACCGAGGAGGTCGAGGAGCAGTCTGCGGAGGCGCAGGGCTCCGAGGACCTCAAGGAGCGTCAGGAGAAGCTGAGCGACGACGTGGACTCGGTCCTCGACGAGATCGACGACGTCCTCGAGGAGAACGCAGAGGACTTCGTGCGGTCCTTCGTGCAAAAGGGCGGCCAGTAGGGCGTCCGATCCCTCGCCCCGCAGGCGGGCGAGGGGCACGGGTGACGGACGGGCGGGGCGCGGAGCGCTGCGCGCGGGGCAGTGGGTGACTCCGTGCTCTCGTGTGCGGCGCTCCGGGCGTCGTCGGGGCGTCGACCGCCTCGTCGGGTCGGCGCGGCCGGGCGGGCCGCCGGCCCGCCCGCGGCGGGCGAAGGCGGCGCCACCTCGGCGCAGTTGGTTCCGCCGGGCATGTGGATCACCGCCGAAGGACGGGTAGGGTCCGAGGCATACCGCGCCCCCGGCCGCAGCCGGACCGGGGTTGTACCAAGGATCGGCCCGACGTCACAGGGCGGGCTGCCGCTTACGTGGAAGGAATCGCGTGGAAGCCAACACTCGTAGCACCGGGCGTCTACCAGCTGCCTTCCTGACGCCAGGCTCCTCCTCCTTCATGGACTTCCTCTCCGATCACCAGCCCGAACTGCTGCCGGGCAACAAGAAGTTGCCGCCCCTGCAGGGTGCCGTCGAGGCACCGCACGGCACGACGATCGTGGCCGTGACGTTCCCCGGCGGCGTCGTCCTCGCCGGCGACCGGCGGGCCACCATGGGCAACGTCATCGCGCAGCGGGACATCGAGAAGGTCTTCCCCGCCGACGAGTACTCGGCGGTGGGCATCGCCGGCACGGCGGGCCTGGCCGTGGAGATGGTGAAGCTGTTCCAGCTGGAGCTGGAGCACTTCGAGAAGGTCGAGGGCGCCCAGCTGTCCCTGGAGGGCAAGGCCAACCGGCTCTCGACCATGATCCGCTCGAACCTCGGGATGGCCATGCAGGGCCTGGCCGTCGTCCCGCTGTTCGCCGGGTACGACGTCGACCGGGACAAGGGCCGCATCTTCTCCTACGACGTCACCGGCGGGCGCTCCGAGGAGCACGGGTACGCGGCCACCGGATCCGGTTCGATCTTCGCGCGCGGCGCGATGAAGAAGCTCTTCCGGGACGACCTGAACGAGGCCGAGGCCACGACCCTCGTGGTCCAGGCGCTCTACGACGCGGCAGACGACGACTCGGCGACCGGTGGTCCCGATGTCGCCCGCCGGATCTATCCCATCGTCACCGTGATCACCGAGGACGGGTTCCGCCGGCTCACCGAGGACGAGGCGTCCGAGATCGCGCGCTCCGTCCTGCAGCGGCGCCTGGAGCAGCCCGACGGGCCGCGGGCCGCGCTGCTGTGAGCGGCCGGCCGTCTTTGTGAGGGTGGTCCAGTGAACCGACGGAATCTTCAAGAGAGGGACGGATAACCGGTGTCGACGCCGTTCTATGTCTCACCCCAGCAGGCGATGGCCGACCGGGCGGAGTACGCCCGCAAGGGCATCGCCCGTGGCCGCAGCCTGGTCGTGCTGCAGTACGCCGACGGCATCGTCTTCGTCGGCGAGAACCCGTCCCGCGCGCTGCACAAGTTCAGCGAGATCTACGACCGGATCGGCTTCGCGGCCGCCGGCAAGTACAACGAGTACGAGAACCTGCGCATCGGCGGCGTCCGCTACGCCGACCTGCGGGGTTACACCTACGACCGGGCCGACGTGACGGCCCGCGGCCTGGCGAACGTGTACGCGCAGACGCTGGGCACGATCTTCTCCAGCGCGGCCGAGAAGCCCTACGAGGTGGAGCTGGTCGTCGCCGAGGTGGGGGAGACCCCCGAGGGCGACCAGATCTACCGGCTGCCGCACGACGGGTCCATCGTCGACGAGCACGGCTCGGTCGCGGTGGGCGGCAACGCGGAGCAGATCAGCAGCTACCTGGACCAGCGGCACCAGGACGGGATGACCCTGGCCGAGGCGCTGAAGCTGGCGGTCCAGGCGCTGTCGCGCGACACGAACGGCAGCGAGCGGGAGATCCCCGCGGAACGGCTGGAAGTCGCGGTCCTGGACCGGACGCGGCCGCAGAAGCGCAAGTTCAAGCGGATCAGCGGGCGGCAGCTGTCGCGGCTCCTCGGAGCGGACGGCGCCGGCACGCCGGGGACGGCGTCGGAGGACGCCGAGTAGACGGCGGACGCGCTCGTACGCGAAGGGCCCCGGCTGCGGCCGGGGCCCTTCGGCGTCCCGGCCGGCGGGTCGGGCGAGGCTCAGGAGCGGCGTGGCGGGGCCGTGGAGGCCCGGACGACCAGGTGCACGGGGATGTCGCCGCTCTCGGCCTCGCGCCCCTCCAGGACGGCCAGCAGGGCCCGCATGCCGCGCTCGCCGAACAGTTCCGCGTCCAGGCGCACCGTCGTGAGTTCCGGGTCGATCGCCGTGGCCAGGGCCAGGTCGTCCAGGCCCGTGACCGACAGGTCGTCGGGGATGCGCAGGCCCAGGCGGCGGGCCGCCTTGTACGCGCCGGCGGCCAGCTTGTCGTCGTCGCAGACGACGGCCGTCGGGCGGTCCGCGGGATCGGCGAGCGCGCCGTGGGCGGCCGTCTGCGCGCCGTCGATGGAGATGGGGGCCCGGGCCGTGCGGACCGACGTGCCGGCCACCTGCGCGAGCCGCGCCGCCAGCTCCCGGGAGCGCACCTCGAACGTCCAGGACGGGACGTCCGCCGCCAGGTGGAGGAAGCGCCGGTGGCCCAGGGACAGCAGGTGCTCGGTGACCTGCCGGACACCGTCGGCGATGTCCAGGTTCACCGTGGCCGCGCCCAGGCTCCCCGCCGGGTCGCTGTCCAGCATGACCAGGGGGAGCGCCTCGCCGCGGATCGCGCTGAGGGCGTCGGCCGCCATGGACGAGGCGATGACGCCGTCCAGGGCCGCCTGGGCGGAGGCGAAGGGGTCGCGGGCGGGGCCGATGCCCTCGGGGGAGGGGTACAGGACCACGCCGAAGCCGTGCTCGGCGGCGACCCGGGCCGCGCCCGTGTAGACGCCGGCGAAGAACTCCGTGGTGAGGGCCGGGACGACCAGCAGCACCGTGCGCGTGCGGCCCAGGCGCAGGTGGCGGGCGGCCAGATTGGGCCGGTAGCCCAGGTCGCGGGCGGCTTCCCGGACCCGCTCCGCCGTGGCCGCGGAGACCCGGCCGCGCCACTTGTCCCCGAGGACCAGGGAGACCGCCGCCTGGGAGACCCCGGCGGCCTGGGCGACGTCCCGGCTCGTGGGGCGGGTGCTGCCTCGTGCCACCGTGGGCCTGCTCTTTCGTCTGGACGGGCGAACAGCGGACATGGTACGTATGGAACTCGACGTTATACGTAAAACCTAGGGCGGGGACATGGCCACGGGATACCTGGAGATCCTTCGGGCGCGACACGCCACCCGGCTGCTCGTCGGCACGCTGGTCGGGCGGCTGCCCAACGCCACGGCCGCCATCGCGATCGTGCTGTTCGTCCGGGCGGAGGGCGGTACGTACAGCCTGGCCGGTGCCCTGGCGGCGGTGTACGGCGTCGCCAACGCCGTCGGGCAGCCGGTGCTGGGACGGCTCGTGGACCTGCGCGGGCAGCCGCGGGTGCAGCTGCCCGCCGCCGTGCTGTCGGCGCTGGCCATGGCCGCCTTTGCCTTCTCCGGCCTCGGGTCGCTGCCGCTCGCCTACGCCGCCGTCGCGGCCGCCGGGCTCTTCACCCCGCCCCTGGAGGGCGGGCTGCGCGCGCTGTGGCCGTCGGTGCTGCGGCGCGAGGACCAGGTGCACACGGCGTACGCGATGGACGCCGTGGCCCAGGAGGTCATGTTCACCGTCGGACCGCTGCTGGTGACCCTGTGCGTCTCCCTGTGGTCGGCCCAGGCCGCGCTGCTCGTGCTGAACGGCATCGGGGTGCTGGGCGCCCTGTCCGTCGTCGTCTCGCAGCCCTCGCGGGCCTGGCGGTCGGCGCCGCGCGAGGCGCACTGGCTGGGCGCCCTGCGCTCGCCGGGGCTGCTGGCGCTGCTCGCCGCGTTCCTGTTCATCGGGATGGCGCTCGGGTCCATCACGGTCGCCTCCGTGCCCTACGCGGACGACCACGGCGGTGACGCCGTGTACGGCTGGCTGATGGCGGCGCTGGGCTTCGGCGCCCTGGTCGGCGGCGCCGTGTACGGGGCGCGGCAGTGGGCCGGTGAGCCCGCGCGGCGACTGCGTGTGCTGGTGGCGCTTCTGGTGGTGTGTTACCTGCCGCTGATGCTGATGCCGGACGCGGTGCCGATGGTCGCGCTGACCGCGCTCGCCGGTGTCTTCCTCGCACCCGCCATCGCCTGCGCGTTCGTCCTGGTCGACCGGCACGCCCCGCGGGGCACGGTCACCGAGGCGTTCTCCTGGCTGGTCACCACCTTCACCGTGGGCCACTCGGTCGGAACGGGCGTCGCCGGGCCCGTCGTCGAGCGGGGCGGAGCCCTGTGGGGCTTCGCGGTGCCGGCTGTCGCGGGTGGCGTGTCCCTGCTGGTTTTGACCGCCACAGGACGGGTAGTCGCAGCTCCCGGCCAGGGTGCGGTTGTTGTGGCCGGTTCGGAAAATGATCCGAACCGTGCCCTCGAACCCCGTTTCAGTTCCGGGGATCGGGCGTAATGTTCCCTCATGGACCGCCGCATTTTCGGGCTGGAGAACGAGTACGGCGTCACGTGCACGTTCAGGGGACAGCGCCGCCTGTCTCCTGACGAGGTGGCGCGGTACCTCTTCCGCCGTGTCGTGTCATGGGGCCGCAGCAGCAATGTCTTTCTGCGAAACGGCGCCCGCCTCTATCTCGACGTGGGATCGCATCCGGAATACGCCACACCCGAATGCGACAACGTGATCGAACTGGTCACCCACGACAAAGCCGGCGAGCGCATTCTCGAAGGACTCCTGGTGGACGCCGAACGACGCCTGCACGAGGAGGGAATCGCGGGCGACGTCTACCTCTTCAAGAACAACACCGACTCGGCGGGCAACTCCTACGGCTGCCACGAGAACTATCTCGTGGCGCGGCACGGGGAGTTCTCGCGTCTCGCGGACATTCTGATCCCGTTCCTGGTCACGCGGCAGCTGCTGTGCGGCGCCGGAAAGGTGCTGCAGACACCGCGCGGGGCCGTGTACTGCGTCAGCCAGCGGGCCGAGCACATCTGGGAGGGCGTCTCCTCGGCGACCACCCGCTCCCGCCCGATCATCAACACGCGCGACGAGCCGCACGCGGACGCCGAGCGCTACCGCCGCCTGCACGTCATCGTGGGCGACTCGAACATGTCCGAGACCACCAACCTCCTCAAGGTCGGGGCCACCGACCTCGTGCTGCGCATGATCGAGGCCGGCACGGTGATGCGGGACCTCACCCTGGAGAACCCCATCCGGGCCATCCGCGAGGTCAGCCACGACATCACCGGCCGCCGCAAGGTCCGCCTGGCCAGCGGGCGCGAGGCCTCCGCCCTGGAGGTGCAGCGCGAGTACTACGAGAAGGCGCTGGACTTCTGCGAGCGCCGCGGCATCCGCACCGGCACGGTCGAGCGGGTCCTGGAGCTGTGGGGCCGCACGCTGGACTCGATCGAGAGCGAGGACCTCGACCGCATCGGCACCGAGATCGACTGGGTCATGAAGTACAAGCTCATCGAGCGCTACCGGGCCAAGCACAACATGACGATGTCGCATCCGCGGGTTGCGCAGATAGACCTCGCCTACCACGACATCCACCGCCGTCGTGGCCTGTACTACCTGCTCGAGAAGAAGGGGCAGGCGACCCGCGTCTGCAACGACCTGAAGATCTTCGAGGGCAAGTCCGTGCCGCCGCAGACCACTCGGGCCCGGCTGCGCGGCGACTTCATCCGGCGGGCCCAGGAGCAGCGCCGCGACTTCACGGTCGACTGGGTGCACCTGAAGCTCAACGACCAGGCGCAGCGCACCGTGTTGTGCAAGGACCCGTTCCGTTCGGTGGACGACCGGGTGGAGAAGCTGATCGCCGGAATGTGAGGACCGTTCCGCCGGGCGCAGCGCGCCCGGCGGTCGTCCCGGTGCCCGGAGGCCGTTCGCGCCTCCGGGCACCGGGCGTTTCCGCGCCCCCGCTGTGAAGGACGTCACCCGCCGCGCCGTGCCCCCTCGGAGCGGAATCGTCCGTTCGCGCCCACGTCTCCGGTGATTTGTCCCCCTCCGGGCGAGGGGCACGGTGCGTCGCGCGCCGGTGGCCACTATCACGCGGTGCCGTACGGCCCTGCCCGACACGCCGGAAGCCGTGCTGCCGTATCCCGGACGGGCAACCCCGGCGGGTGGATTATTCGGGTGATCATGTCAGTGGCGTCGTGTTTACTCCTGTTGGCCGTCATGACCATGACCAGGTCGGCGGCAGTGCCGCGAGGCCCCGTCCGGGGGTCTCGGAGGCATCCACACACAACGGGGGCTCATTTTGCGCTCTGTCACGACAAGGACCCGTCACGCCACCGTCCTCGCCACAGCCGGAGTCGTCATGACCTCGGCGCTGGTGGGGCTGAGCGCGTCGGACGCCGAGGCGTACTGCCGATCCAACATGGTGAAGTGGGCCGGCTCCGGCGCGAAGACCATAGGTGCCAACACCACGTTCCCCAACGGGCTGCGGGCGGGTCTCGACGGCGGGCTGAAGCAGTGGAACCGCAGCGGTTCCGCCCTGCGCTACAACTCGCCCGTCTACACCGGCGGCTGGCAGATCTACGCCTTCCGCGCCTCGCACAGCTACACCAGCCTCATGGGCAGCGCTCCCGGGTACGCCGCGACCCAGCGGTCGGGCAGCACCCACAAGGGCGGAACGCTCTACCTGTCCAACAGGTTCCGCTGGGTCAACGGCAGCCAGCACATCAGCCAGGGCAAGGCGGACGTGCAGACGGTCGTCGTGCACGAGGTCGGCCACTTCAACGGCCTGGCCCATCCCTGGAAACCGCACTGCACGGACGGCACCGCCTACACCGACGCCGAGAAGAAGTCGGTCATGACGGCGATCGACACCGGCACCCGCCGCGCGCTGAACAGCGACGACATCGCGGGCATCCGCGCCCTTTACTGAACCGGGGGAACCACGACATGAGCACAGTACGCATCAGGCGGCGCTCCACCACCGCGGCGCGCGCCGTGGCCGCCGCCGCCCTCCTGGCCCTCGGTGCCACGGCATGCGCCGGCGGGGACGGACGGGACCGGGCGGCGGACCGGGGCCGCGACGCCGTCCGCGTCGTCTCCGGTCACTCCTACGCGGTGGACAGCAGCCCCGAGGCCGCCCTCGCGTTCCCGATGAACGACAACGTCTTCGAGGGCACGGTCGTCGGCACGCGGCCGCACGTGTACGCCAAGGACGTCCTCGACGACGGTTCGGTCTTCGAGGTCGTGTACACGCCGGTCGTCGTCCGGATCGACCGGGTCCACAAGGGGGACCTGCGCAAGGGCTCCGAGGTGGTCGTCCGGTCGATGGGCGGCACCGCCGGCGGTGTCCGGTACGAGATCGCCGAGGCGCCGGCCAAGAAGACCTTCGCCGAGGGGGCCTCGCTCGTCGTGTTCGGCAGCGCCCACGAGGCGGTCGACTCGGAGAAGTCACCGGCCCTGACGCCCAACTTCCTGTACCGGAAGTCCGGCGGGGCCTTCGTCGACGCCACCTACGCGGAAGGCGCCCACGACGGCGGCCCGGCCGACCGGGTGGACCGCGAGGAGTTCCTCGGCGGGCTCCGCTCGCTGGACGGCGGGGCCTCCTGACCCTCCGCTCGCCCGCCGCACGCGCGGTGACGCCGCCCGGGCCGGACTCCGGCCCGGGCGGCGCCGTGTCGTCCGCCGGGCCCGGCCGGGAGTGCGTACGCCGTAGAGTGGCGGACATTGGCCCCCCACCCCCGATCCCAGTTGGACTGATGAACTACAACACGAAACGACTCGTGGCCGCGCTGCTGGCCGTTCCCGCCCTGTTGTTCACCGCCGCGTGCGGGTCGGACGACGGGAACAACGGTGACGCGGCGGGAGGCGTCGCCGAGGTCAAGGGGAAGGTCGGGGCGAAGCCCGAGATCTCCGTGCCCGAGGACGGTGACCCGTCCGAGAAGACCGTGGTCAAGACGCTCTCGCCCGGCAGCGGAAGCGCGATCAAGAACGCCGACTTCGTCCGTCTGGACTGGACCGTCGAGAAGTGGGGCGACGACAAGGAGCTGGGCGGCACCTGGGCCGCCGGTGCCACGGGTGACAGCGCCCCGCGCCGGCAGTCCGTCGAGCAGATCGGCAAGCCGAGCCAGCAGCTGCCCGAGAAGGTCCTCGACGCGGTGAAAGGCAAGAAGCCCGGCAGCCGGATCCTCGTGCAGGGCACCGCGGGCGATCTGATCGGCCAGAGCCTGAACACCTCCTCCGGCATCGCCGCCGACGACGTGCTGGTCTGGGTCGTCGACCCGGTCGGCGCGGCGAGCGTGGACGTCAAGGACGAGGTCGAGGGCGACCAGGCGGCCTCGGAGGCGGGCCTGCCCGAGGTGAAGGCCCCCTCGCAGAAGGCCGCGGCCATCACCGTCCCCAAGGGCGTCAAGGCCCCCAAGGACCTGAAGGAGCAGGTGCTGGTCAAGGGCGACGGCAAGAAGATCGAGGCCGGCCAGGGCCTGATCGCCCAGTACACGGGCGTGAAGTGGGAGGACGGCAAGAAGTTCGACTCCTCCTGGGACCACGGCGGCGCCACGGCCTTCCAGATCGGCAACGGCTCCGTCGTCGCGGGCTGGGACAAGGGCCTGGTCGGCAAGCACGTCGGCGACCGGGTGCTGCTGGTGATCCCGCCGTCGCTCGGGTACGGCGCGAGCCCCCAAAGCGAGCTGTCCAAGAACACGCTGGTCTTCACCGTGGACATCCTGGGCACGGTCTGACCCGGTCGTCTGTGAGACTGTCCCCGACGCAGGTCACGCAACAAGGAGAGATGAAGTGAGCATCGACAAGCCCGAGATCGACTTCCCGGGCGGCGAGCCCCCGGCGGACCTCGAGATCAAGGACATCTGGGAGGGTGACGGACCGGTCGCCGAGGCCGGCCAGACCGTCACCGTGCACTACGTCGGCGTCGCCTTCAGCACCGGCGAGGAGTTCGACGCCAGCTGGAACCGCGGCACCCCCTTCCGCTTCCCGCTGGGCGGCGGCCGGGTCATCAAGGGCTGGGACCAGGGCGTGCAGGGCATGAAGGTCGGCGGCCGCCGCCAGCTGACCATCCCCGCCCACCTCGCCTACGGCAACCAGAGCCCGACCCCGGCGATCAAGCCCGGCGAGACGCTGATCTTCGTGGTCGACCTGCTCGGGGTCTGATCAGGAGCCGACAGACTCGATCACCTGGGGCCCATGCCTGTCCGGCATGGGCCCTCGGCTTTTGCCGTACCACCGTGTGGCGGTACGGTCATCGTTCGTAAGCACCATAGGGAGGCGAAGCGCGTCGATGGCCATTGCCAAGGCCGAGCGGCTGATGAACCTGGCGCTGTGTCTGCTCGGGACCCGGCGGCCGCTCAGCAAGCGCGAGCTGCGCGACTCCATCGAGGCCTACGTGGAGGCCTTCGGGCCGGGCAGCGGCTCGGCCGGTTCCGACGACTCGTTCAACCGCATGTTCGAGCGTGACAAGGACGACCTGCGGGAACTCGGCCTGGTGATCGAGACGGTCGAGAGCCTCGAGGGCGAGGTGGGCTACATGGCCCGCCGCGACAGCAACCGCCTCCCGCCGATCACCCTGGACGCCGAGGAGGCCGCCGCGCTCGGGCTGGCCGCCAAGGTGTGGCAGCAGGCCCGGCTCGCCGGGGCGGCCAGCGGCGCCCTGCAGAAGCTGCGGGCGGCGGGACTGCCCGAGGACGTCGACCCGTACGGGTCGCACGGCGCGCTGGAGCCGCGGATCCCCGTGCACGAGGCGGCCTTCGAGCCGCTGATGCTGGCCTGCCGCGACCGCCGGCCGGTCGTCTTCGACTACCGCAAGGCCACCGCCGCCCACCCCGAGCAGCGGCACGTCGAGCCGTGGGCGCTGGAGTGCTGGCGCGGCCACTGGTACCTGGCGGGCTGGGACCGCGACCGGGGCGCGGAGCGGGTGTTCCGGCTGTCCCGGATCACCGGCAAGGTCCGCTCCCGCGGCGGCCGGTACACGGCACCCGTGCCCGACGTGGTCACCGTCCGGGAGACCGTCGCCGGCTGGGCCGGGGAGATCGCCGACCGCTCGGCGCGCATCCGGCTGCGCTCGGACGCGGGATACCCCCTGCGGGCGAAGGCCACCTCGGTCCGGGAACTCGGCGACGGCTGGGACGAGTTGGAGATTCCGTACGGCCACGGGCTGGACGCCTGGCTGGTGGAGTTCGGGCCCGACGTGGTCGTCCTGGAGCCCGCCGAGCTGCGGGCCGACGTGGTGGACCGGCTGCGTGCCGTGGCCAAGGGCTGAGGGGGAGCGGAGCAAGACAGTGGCAGGCAAACCGGTCAGGCCCGTGAACGCCATCGACCAGACCCGGCGGATGCTCTCGCTGGTGACGTATCTGCGCGAGCGCCCGGGGGCGCGCGTGGAGGACGTGGCCCGCGCCTTCGGCATCACCGAGGACGAACTGGTCTCCGATCTCGACGTGCTGCCCATGTGCGGCACCAGCTTCCGCGGTGGCGACCTGCTCGACATCGACACCGACGGCGAGCGCATCTGGTGGCACAACCCCGCCGCCCTCGCCGCGGAGGCGGCCGAGCCGCTCAGGCTGGCCGCCGACGAGGCCACCGCGCTCCTCGTCGCCGCCAGGGCCGTGGCCACGCTGCCCGGACTGCGCGAGAGCGACCGGCAGGCGCTGCTGCGGGCGACGGCCAAGGTGGAGACCGCGGCCGGCGAGGCGGCGGGCGCCAGCTCGCGGCTGTCGGTGACCTTCGAGTCCGAGGGCGGCGTCTTCGCCGACGTCGACCGGGCGATCGCCGAGCGCCGCCGGCTGTGGATCCGCTACTACTCGCCCGCCCGGGACGAGGTCACCGAGCGGGAGATCGACCCGATCCGGCTGGTCAGCGTCGGGCACACCTACGTCGAGGCGTGGTGCCGCCGCTCCGAGGCGCGCCGCACCTTCCGGCTCGACCGGGTCGCCGAGATCAAGATCCTCGACGAGCCCTCGGCCCCGCCGGAGATCGAGCTGCGGGATCTGTCGGAGGCCCTGGTGCAGCCGGCGGCGGAGGACCCGGAGGTCGTGATCGAGGTCGGTCCCGGCGGCCGCTGGGTCGCCGAGTACTACCCGCACGACAGCGCGGATGAGCTTCCGGACGGCGGGCTGCGTATCACTCTGCGGACCCCCGACCCGGCGTCGCTGAGACGGCTGGCGCTGCGGCTGGGGCGGGACGGCCGGATCGTGTCCCCGCCGGAGCTCGCCGGGAGCGCCCGGCAGGCCGCCGGGGAGGCGCTCGCGGCGTACGACGGGATCGAGGCGGCCGAGGCCGCCGGTACGCGGTCCGCCGCGCCGCAGCCTCACGCGGTGCACGCGGTCGCGGACGTGCCGGAGGGCGCGGGCGAGTGAACCGGGCGTGCCCGCGGTGCCGGTGATCCGGCCGGGCCGCCCCGGGCGCACCGGGATCCCGGTGGTCCCGCGGGGCCGGCCGGGCGCACCGGACGCGGCACCCCGCAGGCGGCGAGGGACCCGAGGAAGAGGAGCGAGTCTGTGAGCGAGTCGGTGACGTCCTCAGCGACGGGCATGACGGTGGAGTCGGCCTTCGCCGGGATGACAAGCGTGGCGCCGGTGGTCTTCCGGGCCGGCTGCCCGGACTGCCGGGAGCGTTTCGAGCTCGCCGCCGGTGCCCTGCGCCTGGCCATCGGCGCCTCCAGCCGCACCACCTTCTACTCCTTCACCTGCCCGCAGTGCGGCTCCTCGGTCCGCAAGCCCGCGGGGGAGCGGATCGTCGAACTGCTCACCGGCGGCGGGGTGCGCACCCTGCGGCTGCACTCCGCGCTCTGACGGGCCGGGGCGTCCCGCCTCTCGGGACCGTCTAGGCTCGACGTCATGTTCTGGCCGATGTTCGCGGTAGCCGTGGGGTTCGTGGGTCTTGCCGTGCTGGCGGTGTTCGCCGTGCGGGTCTTCGTCGCCGCGCAGGCCCTGGGCCGGCAGGTCACGGAGTCGGCGCGCCGGATCAACCGGGCCGCGGAGGATCTGGAGCGGGCGGCGGAGAGCGCGGCCCGGTCCGCCGACGCCCTGTGAACCGCCCGGTCCCGCGGAGCGCTTCGGGCGGTTTCGCCCCGTGAACCGTCCGGTCCCGCGGAGTGCTTTGGGCCGGTTCGCCCTGTCACCGGGCGGGCCGGGGCAGGTACGCTGCTGATCGTGGTCCGGTTAACGAGGCGCGGGCCGCGGACGGGAGTACGCACAGGGGACGCAGAGGGATTGCCTCACGTTCACCCCCGAGCGTTACGATCGCTGTCGACACGATCGTTCGGACGTGTGTCCGACCGGTCGGACAGCACCCCACCACAGCCGCCTCGGTGAGAAGGTAAAGACTTATGTTCGGAAGGCTCGGAGCCCCCGAGATCATTCTCATCCTCGTCGTCATCATCCTGCTGTTCGGCGCGAAGAAGCTTCCGGACATGGCTCGGTCGCTGGGCAAGTCCGCCCGGATCCTCAAGAGCGAGGCCAAGGCGATGAAGGACGAGAACAAGTCGTCCACCACCCCGGCCGGCCCGCCGAACACCGACGAGCCCTCGCAGCGCACCATCCAGGCGGCTCCCGGCGACGTGACCAGCTCGCGCCCGGTCAACGAGCCCACGGACACGACGAAGCGCTGACGCAGGGCCGGTGACCTCCGGCCCGCCGCACGAGATGGGAACGTGGGTTGCTGAAGTCTGCCCGCAAGCAGGAGAAGGATCCCGAGGGGCGCATGCCCCTCGCGGAGCACCTCCGCGAGCTCCGCAACCGGCTCGTGAAGAGCCTGCTGGCGATCCTGGTCACGACAGTGGTCGCCGCCTTCTTCTACAAGGACATCATCCAGTTCTTCACCGATCCCATCCTCGATGCGGTGGGATGCCGGTACAGCTTCGCCGAACTGGCGAAGGGTACCGAGGAAACCCAGTGCGCGCGGATCGTGCAGAACGGTCTGCTGAGCCCGTTCACGCTCGCGCTCACGGTCTCGCTGTCCGCCGGTGTGGCCCTCGCGGCGCCGGTCTGGCTGTACCAGCTCTGGGCCTTCGTGGCCCCGGGCCTGCACCGGCACGAGAAGAAGTACTCGCTGGCCTTCGTGGCCGCGGGCTTCCCCTTGTTCCTCACAGGGGCGTACTTCGCCTACTGGTCGCTGCCCAAGATGGCGTCCGTGATGCTCGAGTTCTCGATCATCGGCAGCGACAACCAGCTCCCTCTCGATGATCTGCTGCAACTGGTGATGCGGATGATCATCGTCTTCGGGCTCTCCTTCGAGCTGCCGCTGCTGCTGGTCATGCTGAACTTCGGAGGGGTCCTCTCCGGCAAGAAGATGGCGGGATGGTGGCGGGGCATGATCCTCGGCATCACCCTGTTCGCCGCGATCGCCACGCCCAGCACCGACCCGATCTCCATGCTCGCACTGGCAGGCCCGATCTGGGTCCTGTACTTCGGAGCGAGCGCGATCGCCCTGGCGAACGACAGGCGGCGTGCCCGCCGCGACGCCCTCGGCCCCGCCGACGACGAGGCCTCCGTGCTGGATCTCACGCCCGAGGACATCGGGGAGATCGAGCCCGTGACCACCAGCCGTGCGGCCCTACCCGAGCAGGCGGGCGCGGAGCGGGCGGACCGGGTCAACGGTTATGACGACGTGACCTGAGGATCACCGCACACCTCGTAGGGTCACTCCGTGACCGGCGAGATCACCCTCTTCGTCAACCCCACCGCGGGCCGCGGCCGGGGCGCCCGCGCGGCGCAGCCGGCCGCTTCGGCGTTGCGGGCGGCCGGCTTCTCCGTGCGCACGGTGCTCGGGGAGGACGCCGCGGACGCCCTGGCCCGCGCGCGGGCAGCTGTGGCGGGCGGCACCGGGGCGCTGGTCGCGGTCGGCGGCGACGGCATGGCGAACCTGGCGCTGCGCGCCGTCGCCGGCACCCGCACCCCGCTCGGGCTGGTCGCCGTCGGCACCGGCAACGACTTTGCCCGCGCGCTCGGCATGCCCGTACGGGAACCGGCCGCCGCGGGCCGCATGATCGCCGACGCGCTCAAGGGCGGCCGGATCCGCGACATCGACCTCGGGCAGGTCGGGGACCGCTGGTTCGGCACGGTCCTCGCCTCCGGCTTCGACTCCCGCGTCAACGACCGCGGCAACCGCATGCGGTGGCCGGCGGGCCGCCTCAGGTACGACCTGGCGACGATCGCCGAACTGGCTGGCCTGCGGCCGGTTCCCTACCGGATCCGGCTCGACGGCGGCGAGACCCGGGAGGTCGAGGCGACCCTGGTGGCGGTCGGCAACGGTCCCTCCTACGGCGGCGGCATGCGCATCTGTCCCGGCGCCGACCTCACCGACGGGCTGTTCGACATCACCGTGATCGGGCACTGCAGCCGCCGGACGCTGCTGCGCGTCTTCCCGGGCGTGTACCGCGGGACCCACGTCGGGCACCCGGCGGTCACCGTGCTGCGCGCGGCCCGGGTGGAGATCGCCGCCGACGGCGTCACCGGCCACGCCGACGGCGAGTCCCTCGGCGCCCTGCCGCTGAGCGCGCGCTGCGTCCCCGGGGGAGTCCGGGTCGTCGGCCCCTGAGCTGCGCCGATCCCGGGTTTGGGACAACCGGATCCGGATAATGATCGTCCTGTTGTCAGTGCGGCCCGGTACGCTCGAAAGCACGATGACAGAGGACCTCTCACCGGCCGAGCGGTACGCGGCAGCCCGCAAGCGCGCTGCCGAGCAGGCCACCGCGCTCGCCTCCTTCCGCGAGATGTACGACTTCGGCCTCGACCCCTTCCAGATCGAGGCCTGCCAGGCGCTCGAGGCGGGGAAGGGCGTGCTGGTCGCCGCGCCCACCGGCTCCGGCAAGACGATCGTCGGCGAGTTCGCCGTCCACCTCGCCCTCGGGCAGGGCAGGAAGTGCTTCTACACGACACCCATCAAGGCGCTGTCGAACCAGAAGTACGCCGACCTGTGCCGTCGCTACGGCGCGGACAAGGTCGGCCTGCTCACCGGCGACAACAGCGTCAACTCCGACGCCCCGGTGGTCGTGATGACCACCGAGGTGCTGCGGAACATGCTGTACGCCGGTTCCCAGACGCTCCTGGGCCTCGGCTACGTGGTCATGGACGAGGTGCACTACCTCTCCGACCGGTTCCGCGGGGCCGTGTGGGAAGAGGTGATCATCCACCTCCCCGAGTCCGTCACCCTGGTCTCGCTGTCGGCGACCGTGTCGAACGCCGAGGAGTTCGGCGACTGGCTCGACACGGTCCGCGGCGACACCGAGGTGATCGTCTCCGAGCACCGGCCCGTGCCGCTGTTCCAGCACGTGCTGGCCGGGCGGCGGATGTACGACCTGTTCGAGGAGGGCGAGGGCCGCAAGAGGGCCGTCAACCCCGACCTGACCCGCATGGCCCGCATGGAGGCGAGCCGGCCGTCCTACCAGGACCGCAGGCGCGGCCGGTCCATGCGCGAGGCCGACCGCGAGCGCGAGCGCCGGCAGCGCTCCCGGATCTGGACGCCGAGCCGGCCCGAGGTCATCGAGCGGCTCGACGCCGAAGGGCTGCTGCCCGCCATCACCTTCATCTTCAGCCGCGCCGCCTGCGAGGCCGCCGTCCAGCAGTGCCTGTACGCGGGCCTGCGGCTCAACGACGAGGAGGCGCGCCACAAGGTCCGCTCCCTGGTCGAGGAGCGCACGGCGTCCATCCCGCGCGAGGACCTGCACGTCCTCGGCTACTACGAGTGGCTGGAGGGCCTGGAGCGCGGCATCGCCGCCCACCACGCGGGCATGCTGCCGACCTTCAAGGAGGTCGTCGAGGAGCTGTTCGTGCGCGGGCTGGTCAAGGCCGTCTTCGCGACCGAGACCCTCGCGCTCGGCATCAACATGCCCGCCCGCTCGGTGGTGCTGGAGAAGCTCGTCAAGTGGAACGGCGAGCAGCACGCCGACATCACCCCGGGCGAGTTCACCCAGCTGACGGGCCGGGCCGGGCGGCGCGGCATCGACGTCGAGGGCCACGCCGTGGTGCTCTGGCAGCGCGGCATGAACCCCGAGCACCTCGCGGGCCTGGCCGGCACGCGCACGTACCCGCTGCGCTCCAGCTTCAAGCCGTCGTACAACATGGCGGTCAACCTGGTCGAGCAGTTCGGGCGGCACCGCTCGCGGGAGCTGCTGGAGACGTCCTTCGCGCAGTTCCAGGCGGACAAGTCGGTCGTCGGCATCTCCCGCCAGGTCCAGCGCAACGAGGAGGGCCTGGAGGGCTACAAGGCCTCCATGACCTGCCACCTCGGCGACTTCGAGGAGTACGCGCGACTGCGCCGCGAGCTGAAGGACCGGGAGAACGAGCTGGCCCGCCAGGGCGCCGTCCAGCGGCGCGCGGAGGCCGCGGTGGCGCTGGAGAAGCTCAAGCCCGGTGACGTCATCCACGTGCCCACCGGCAAGTACGCGGGCCTGGCCCTGGTGCTGGACCCGGGGCTGCCCGCGGGGCGGTCGAACGGCCATCGCGGCTTCGAGCACCACGACGGTCCGCGCCCCCTGGTGCTGACCGCGGAGCGGCAGGTCAAGCGGCTGGCGGCGATCGACTTCCCGGTGCCGGTCGAGCCGCTGGAGCGCATGCGCATCCCGAAGTCGTTCAACCCCCGCTCCCCGCAGTCCCGCCGGGACCTCGCCTCCGCGCTGCGCACCAAGGCGGGGCACATCCCGCCCGACCGGCACCGCAAGCGGCGCTCCCAAGCGGCCGACGACCGCGAGATCACCCGGCTGCGGACGGCCCTGCGGGCCCACCCCTGCCACGGGTGCAGCGATCGCGAGGACCACGCCCGCTGGGCGGAGCGCTACCACCGGCTGCTGCGGGACACCTCGCAGCTGGAGCGGCGGATCGAGGGCCGGACGAACACGATCGCGCGGACCTTCGACCGGATCGTCGCGCTGCTGACGGAGCTGGACTACCTGCGCGGTGACGAGGTCACCGAGCACGGCAAGCGCCTGGCCCGGCTGTACGGCGAACTGGACCTGCTCGCCAGCGAGTGCCTGCGCGCGGGTGTCTGGGAGGGCCTCGGCCCCGCCGAACTGGCCGGATGCGTCTCGGCGCTGGTGTACGAGGCGCGCGTCGGTGACGACGCGATGGCGCCGAAGCTGCCGACGGGCAAGGCCAAGACCGCGCTGGGCGAGATGGTGCGGATCTGGGGCCGGCTGGACGCGCTGGAGGAGGAGTTCCGGATCAGCCAGACCGAAGGGGTCGGGCAGCGCGAGCCGGACCTCGGGTTCGCCTGGCCCGCCTATATGTGGGCCTCCGGCAAGGGACTCGACGAGGTGCTGCGCGAGGCGGAGATGCCGGCGGGCGACTTCGTGCGGTGGTGCAAGCAGGTCATCGACGTGCTGGGCCAGATCGCGGCGGCGGCGCCGGAGGGCTCCTCCGTCGTGAAGAACTCGCGGAAGGCCGTGGATCTGCTGCTGCGGGGCGTGGTCGCCTACTCGTCCGTGGGCTGATCGCCCGCCCCACCGCGAGGTCACGCCCGACGGCCCGACCGCCGTCGTGGGGAAGCCCGTTCACCCCCTGCGGTGAACGGGCTTTCGTACGCCTGTGCGCCGTCACGCACTGCGTTCGAACAGTGTCGCAGCGTGCAAAGGAGGGAGCCTACTATCCCTTCGCAACCGGTTTCCGGCAGTTGCTGAATATGACACGGCGATGATCCGGTCGGACTAAGCTCGCCCGCAGCGCCCCGCCTTGAGGTGAATTCGGGCGCTTGTTCCCTTAAGCGCAGAAGATCCCGACCGTTCCATGACCTACCCCCCTGCACGTCTCCGCGAACCTCAGTCGACCCCTGTCAGAAGGCCCACATGGTGAGTGTCCAGTCCCCTCCCGGTCGCCGTGAACTGCCCGCCGCGCGCGTCCTGTTGCTGCCCGCCATAGTGATGGCCGCGGCGACCGGGGCCGCCGTCGCCCTGGTGACGGCACCGGCCCGGCTCGCCGTCGGCTGGTGCGGCGGCATCGCCACCGTCCTGGTCGTCGCCACCGCGGCCGAGGCGGTACGCCGCGGCCGTGCGCTGCGCAGCCGGCAGGCCGAGCACACCCGGCGCACCGCGTACCTCGAACAGCGGGTCGCCGCCCTGGAGAACGAACTGATCCGGTTCTCCCGCGAGATCGTCCCGGCCGCGCTCGACCTGCTGCGCACCGGAGAGTCGCCCCGGGAGGTGATCCGCAAGCTCGGCGTCGCCGACCCCGCCTACCGCGACCTGCCCGCGGACCAGGTCGAGACGCTGCTGACGGTGCTGCGGATCGTGGACCGCGAAGTGACCATGCGGGACGCCGCCGCACGCTCCTTCGTCAGTGTCGCCCGCCGGGTGCAGGCGATCATCCACCAGCAGGCCGCGGAACTGCGGGAGATGGAGGAGGACCACGGCCGCAACCCCGAGGTCTTCGACGACCTGCTGCGCATCGACCACGGCAACGCCCTGATCGGCCGCCTGGCGGACTCCGTCTCCGTCCTCGGCGGCGGCCGCCCCGGACGGCAGTGGCCCGAGCCCGTGTCGCTCTACAGCACCCTGCGCGGCGCCATGTCCCGCATCCTGGAGTACCGGCGCATCCAGCTGTCGTCGATCGCCAAGGTCAGCGTCAAGGGCATCTACGTCGAGCCGGTCATCCACGCCGCCGCCGAGCTCCTCGACAACGCCACCCGCTACTCGCCGCCGCAGACCAAGGTGCACGTCACCGCGACCGAGGTGCAGACCGGCGTCTGCATCGAGATCGAGGACGGCGGAGTCAACCTCAACGAGGAGGCCCGGGCCCGGATCGAAGGGCTGCTGGAGGCCGCCAAGGCGGGCGTCGACCTGCAGGACATCGGGGAGCATCCGCGGCTGGGCCTCGCGGTCGTCGGCCGTCTGTGCACCGCGTACAACATGCAGGTCTCGCTGCGCGCCTCCGCCTACGGCGGCGTGCGCGCCATCCTCATCGTGCCGAGCGAGATGATCACCCACGAGCCCGGTGTCGGCCTCGCCCACGGCATCGGCGCCACCGGCATCCCCATGACCGTCGGCATCCCCGAGGGCCCGAAGCGGACGCCCAAGAAGCGGCGCCCCACGAGCCCGAAGATCCCCGCCACCGTCTCCCTGGAGGACGACGACGTCCCCGAGGTCACCGAGTGGACGGCCAACGGCCTGCCGCAGCGCCGCAGTCGCGTGAAGATGCCGCTCGCCGAACGCCTGGCCCAGCAGGCCGCCTACGAGCAGGCCGACCGGGAGGCCGAGGAGCGCGGCGAGTACAACCCCTGGGCCACGATCCAGGAGCCCGAGCAGAAGCCGCTGCGGGACATGAGCGCGCCCGACGCCCCCGGCAAGGGCCTGGAGGCCTTCTGGGAGGGACTCAAGCAGGGCATCGAACCCGGCACCCACCCGACCGACTTCATTCGCAATCCGACCAAGTACCTGCACCTGATCAACGATCCGGCCCCCACCGAGGCCGATGACGAGGGGGACCTCAAGTGATCCAGCAGCGAGGCAACTTCGACTGGATGCTCAAGCAGCTCGCCGACGGCGTGCCGGGCATCGAGATGATCGTGGTGCTCTCGGCCGACGGACTGCGCATCGCCCGCTACGGGGGAGAGCCCGACGCCGCCGACCGGGTCGCCGCGGCCTGCGCCGGCCTGCAGTCCCTCGCGGGCAGCATCTGCCAGGAACTCTCCGTCGGCGACGGGGAGATGAAGCTGGTCATGATCGAGATCGACCGCGGCTACTTCTACCTGATGAACGCCGGCGCCAACGCCTTCCTCGCGGTGCTCTCCGACGTCCGGTGCGAACCCGGCCGGATGAGCGCGATGATGCGCGACCTGGTCGTCCGGATCGGCGGGCACCTCACCAGTCCGCCCCGGCGGAACGGGCAGATCGTATGACCCCTCCGCAACGCCAGAGGCGCGACACCGGGCCGGAGTCGCCCCCGCCTGGGCAGGGCGAGGGCAAGGTCCGCAACCCCGAGCGGATGTACGTGGTGGCCGGACCGGACGGCGAACGGGTCGAACTCGACCTCGTGACGCTGATCGTGGCCCGCGCCGCGGACCCGCCGCCCTCCGCCTCCCCCGAGCAGGCGGCGCTCGTCCGGCTGTGCGCCGCCCCCCTGTCCGTGGCCGAGCTGTCGGCCTACCTCCACCTGCCGTTCAGCGCGATGGGCACGCTGCTCACCGAGTTGCTGACGGCGGAACTGGTGCAGGCGCGCGCCCCGATCGTCCGCAAGGCGCGCTCCGACCGTTCCCTCCTCGAAGCGGTGATGCATGGACTTCAACGGCTCTGACACCATCCCGGGCCCCCGGGCCGAGGACCAGCTGCCCCAGACGGCACAGGCCGCGGCCAAGATCGTGATCGTGGGCGGCTTCGGCGTCGGAAAGACCACCATGGTCGGCTCGGTCAGCGAGATCACCCCGCTGACCACCGAGGAGACCATGACCCAGGCCGGCATCGGCGTCGACGACAACTTCGGCTCCGCGTCCAAGACGGCCACCACCGTCGCCATGGACTTCGGCCGCATCAGCATCACCGAGCAGCTCGTGCTGTACCTCTTCGGCACGCCCGGCCAGCAGCGCTTCTGGTTCCTGTGGAACGGCCTGTTCGAGGGCGCGCTCGGCGCCGTCGTCCTGGTCGACACCCGCCGCCTGGAGGTCAGCTTCGACGTCATGGGGCGCCTGGAGGACCGCGGCGTGCCGTTCGTGGTCGCCGTCAACTCCTTCCCCGACGCGCCGCGTTACGCCCTCGAGGAGCTGCGCACCGCCCTCGACCTCACACCGGACATCCCGATCGTGGAGTGCGACGCGCGGCGGCGGGCCTCCAGCCGGGACGTCCTGATGACCCTCATGCGGTTCCTGCACTCGCTGGCCATGACGGGCGCGCGCGCCTGATCCGCGGCGACCGCGCCGCCCCTTCCCTCCCGTGACACCTGGAAAGCTCCGGAGCGACCACTGTGACGCCTGAATCCCACGCCCCGACCGGTACGGACGCCCCCCGGCTCGGCCCGCCCCCCGGCTGCCCCGCGCACGGCCTCGGGCCCGGGGGACTGCACCGGCTGCACGAGGCGGAGGACCTGGGAGCGCTGTACGAGCAACTGCGGGAGCAGCACGGTCCCGTGGCGCCCGTCCTGCTCCACGACGACGTGCCGATGTGGATCGTGCTGGGCCACGCGGAGAACCTGCACATGGTGCGCTCGCCCTCGCACTACTGCCGGGACAGCCGGATCTGGACCCCGCTGCGGGAGGGCCTGGTCAAGCCGGACCACCCGCTGATGCCGCACATCGCCTGGCAGCCCATCGCCTCGCACGCCGAGGGCGACGAGCACAAGCGGCTGCGCGGCGCCGTCATGGGCGCCATCTCCACCATCGACTTCCGCAGCCTGCGCCGGTACATCAACCGGAGCACCCAGGCCATCGTCAACCGCTTCTGCGAGGTGGGCGAGGCGGACCTCGTGGGGCAGTTCACCGAGCACCTGCCGATGGCGGTGATGTGCGAGATCCTCGGCATGCCCGAGGAGTACAGCGACCGCCTCGTCGAGGCCGCCCGCGACGCGCTCAAGGGCACCGAGACCGCGATCGCCAGCCACTCCTTCGTGATGGACGCCCTCAGCCGGCTCACCACCCGGCGCCGCGTCCGCCCGGAGGAGGACCTCGCCAGCTACCTGATCACCCACCCCGCCCGGCTGAGCGACGACGAGGTCCGCGAACACCTGCGCCTGGTGCTGTTCGCGGCCTACGAGGCCACCACGAACCTGCTGTCGAACGTGCTGCTCACGGTGCTGATCGACCCGCGGTTCAGGGCGCAGCTCAACGGCGGCCAGATGACGGTGCCGGAGGCGGTGGAGCAGTCCCTGTGGAACGAGCCGCCCTTCAGCACGGTCTTCGCCTACTTCGCCAAGCAGGAGACCGAACTGGGCGGGCAGCGCATCCGCCGCGGGGACGGCCTGCTCTTCGCGCCGCTCCCGGCGAACGTGGACCCCCGGGTGCGGCCGGACCTGAAGGCCAGCATGCAGGGCAACCGGTCCCACCTGGCCTTCGGCGGCGGCCCGCACGAGTGCCCGGGCCAGGACATCGGCCGCTCCATCGCCGACGTCGGGGTGGACGCCCTGCTGATGCGGCTGCCGGACGTCGAACTCGACTGCGACGAGGAGGATCTGCGCTGGACGGCGTCCATCGCCTCCCGGCACCTGGTGGACCTGCCGGTGACGTTCTCGCCGAAGCCGCCGCAGGACGTGTCCGAGCAGCCCCACCACAAGCCGGTCCCCGCGCAGCGCTCCGACTGGCAGATCGGCACCGTGCAGCCCCAGGCCCAGCCCCAGCCGCAGGCCCGGGCCCAGTCGCCGGGACACCCCGCACCGGCCGCGGGCGCGCAGCCCGCACCGGGCGCGGCACAGCCCGCCCCGGCGACCGACGCACACCCCGCCCCGGCGACCGCCGCACCGCTGCCGCAGCCGGTCCCGGCGCAGCCCCACCCGTTTCCGGCCCCGCCGGTGCCCTCGGCCGGGCGGCCGGCCGGCCGCAAGGGCGTCTGGCAGCGGTTCCTCAGCTGGTGGCGCGGTTACTGATCGTCCGCCGGGCCGCCGTACGTCCCGGCGGCCCACCGGTCGTACGACGTCCAGGCGGCCAGCGTCCGGGCGCTGCGGAACCGGTGCTCCCGGCCCGTGACGGGATCGGTGAACTCCAGCGCCCTGGCCAGGAGCTGGAGGGGGCGCCGGAAGTCGCCCGGCGGGGCCGGGGCGGCGATCTCGGGATAGAGCGGGTCGCCGAGGATCGGCACGCCCAGCGCGCTCATGTGCACCCGCAGCTGGTGGGTCTGCCCGGTCCGCGGCAGCAGCCGGTACCGGGCGAGCCCGCCGGGCCCGTCCGGGTGCCGCCGCAGCAGTTCCACCTCACTGACCGCGTTGGGCTCCCCGGGCACCTCCCGGGCGGTGAGGGTCCCGCGCTCCTTCACGATCCGGCTGCGCACGGTCCGGGGCAGGACGAGCGCGGGGTCGTACGGGGCGACGGCCTCGTACTCCTTGCGGACCAGCCGGTCGCGGAACAGGGTCTGGTAGGCGCCGCGCTCCTCGGGGCGCACCGTGAACAGCACGAGTCCGGCGGTGAGCCGGTCCAGGCGGTGCGCGGCGGTGAGCGCGGGGAGGTCCAGTTCCCGGCGCAGCCGCGCCAGCGCGGTCTCGGCGACGTGACCGCCGCGCGGGGTGGTGGCCAGGAAGTGCGGCTTGTCCACGACGACGATGTGCTCGTCCCGGTGCACCAGCCGCAGCGGGAACGGCACCGGCACCTCGTCGGGCAGCTCCCGGTGGAACCAGACGAACGACCCGGGCGCGTAGGGCGCGTCCGGGTCGACCGGGCGGCCGTCGGCCGTCACGATCAGCCCCGCCCGGAGCATCCCGTCGACGACACCGTCCCCCGCCCCGCTGAGGCGCTCGACCAGGTGGTCGCGCACGGTGGGCCAGGGGCCGGACAGGGGCAGCCGCACGCGCACCGCGTCCACGCCGTGGCGCTGCGGCAGGGGCGAGGGCGGGATGCGGGTCTTGCGTCTCATCGCCGTCAGCGTACGAGCCCCGGCGAGGAGACGGGACACCGCTCCGGTTCGCCGCCGGCGGCGTACGGGCCCGGGCAGCGAGCACACGGGCGGGCGTACGGGCCCGGGCGAGAACACGGGCGGGGGCCCGGTGCGGCGAAGGCGCCGGGCACGGCGGGGCGCCCGTCAGGCCGCCGGGGCGTTCTCCTGCTCCGCCTCGATCCGGGCGTTCCACTCCCGCTTGGAGGCCTGCCAGCCGTCCTCGTTGTGCCCGAGGCGCCAGTAGCCGGAGATCGAGAGGTCGTCACGCGGGACACCGCGCTCGACGCGGAGCAGCTTGCGCAGCTCCTTGACGAAGTGCGCCTCGCCGTGCACGAAGGCGTGCACGCGCCCTTCGGGGAAGTCCAGGTTCCGCACGGCCTCGACCAGCGCCTCGCCCCGGGGCCGGTCGCCGCGGTGCAGCCAGACGACCTCCACGTCGGAGTCGATCTTCTGCTCCTCCTCGCGGCCGGAGATCTCCACGAAGGCGTGGGCCCGGGCCCCCGGCGGCAGGGACTCCAGGGCGCGGGCGATCGCCGGGAGGGCGCTCTCGTCACCGACGAGCAGGTGCCAGTCGGCGGCGGGGTCGGGCGCGTACGCCCCGCCGGGGCCCATGAACCGCACGGTCTCGCCCGGCCGGACGCGCACGGCCCAGGGGCCGGCCAGGCCCTCGTCGCCGTGGATGACGAAGTCGAGCGTCAGCTCGCGGTGCTCGGCGTCCCAGTGGCGCACCGTGTACGTCCGGGTCACGGGCCACTGGTCGCGGGGGAGTTCCTCACGGACGCGCTGGAGGTCGAAGGGCTCCGGATAGGTCACGCCCCGCGGCGGGAACAGCAGCTTCACATAGTGGTCGGTGCAGGTGTCCGCCGAGAAGTCGGCGAGGCCCTCGCCGCCGAGCACCACGCGCTGCATGTGCGGGGTCAGCCGCTCGGTGCGGACGACCTGCGCGGAGTGCGTCCTGCGCGGCTGGCGTCCCGGTCGCTCTGCCATGAGGACCTCCCTGTCTCGCATGGTTAGGGTTACCTAAGTTAGCACCCCGACCGCCGTGCGCACCTCTCGACTCGAAGGTTCCCGCGGGAGTGTCCGCCCCGGGAGGGCCGCCGAGTCCCGCCCGTCACGCCGAGAGCGTCGCCAGGAGCCGCTCCAGCGATCCGCCCAGACCCCAGCGGGCCGCCAGGGCCTCGAGTGCCGCCGGGTCGCGGGGGCCGCGCGGCAACGCCGTGTCCACCTCGGGCAGCGGCACGTCGTCCGCCACCCTCACCACCTTCGGCGCGACCGCCAGATACGGACGCGCCTCGTCCAGCCGCCTGCGCTGGGTCGGTGTCAGCTTCGACCTCCGGTCCTCCACCGCCGCCATGATCCCGGCCAGGTCGCCGTACTCGGCCAGCAGCTTGGCGGCCGTCTTCTCGCCGACGCCCGGCACGCCCGGCAGCCCGTCGCTGGGGTCGCCGCGCAGCAGGGCCAGGTCCGCGTACCCCTTCCCGTCCACCCCATACTTCGCACGCAGCGCGGCCTCGTCGGTGAGCTGGAGCGTGCCCACGCCCTTCAGTGGGTACAGCACGCGCACCCCGCGCGCGTCGTCCACCAGCTGGTACAGGTCGCGGTCGCCCGTGACGATGTCGACCGGGCCCTTCGCGCGTGCGGTGAAGGTGCCGATCACGTCGTCCGCCTCGTACTGCGCGACGCCCACGCGCGCGATGCCCAGCGCGTCCAGCACCGCCTCGATGACCGGCACCTGCGGCGACAGGGTGTCCGGCACCTCCTCCTCGTCCGGGCCGGCCGGGCGCTCCTCGGCGACGCGGTGGGCCTTGTAGGAGGGGATCAGCTCCACGCGCCAGTGCGGCCGCCAGTCGGCGTCCATGCAGGCCACCAGGTGCCCGGGCCGGTGGTCCTTGACCAGGCGGTCGATGAAGTCGAGCAGTCCCCGCACGGCGTTCACGGGCGTGCCGTCCGGTGCCTTGACCGACTCGGGCACCCCGAAGTAGGCGCGGAAGTACAGGGAAGCGGTGTCGAGGAGCATCAGTCGTCCGGTCACGCCTCGCATCATGCCGTACGGCACCGACAGCGAACCGGCACGTCGCCCGCCGGGCAGCGCGTGTGCCCGGCACCGCCGCCCCCGCGCCGCGCATGGGCCGGGCACGTCGCCTGCGGGCAGCCCGGGTGCAGCGGCTGCCGCATCCCCCGGAGATGGTGCACCGGATGACGCCGCAGTAGGGTTCCGGGTGGGACGCGCGACACGCCGCGTCCCACCCACCCCACGATCCCCACCAGCGGGATCCGGACAACCACAGAGCGCTACGCCACCCCCCGAACCCCTTTCTCCTCCCTGTTCCTCCCGTGGGAGGGACCGCCCGCCCCACCGCCCCGGCGGCGGATCCTCTGGCGCGAACCGTCAGGTCGCCCACCGCCCGGTACGACGGCGATGCGACGGACGCGTGATGCGGTCCGCCGAACATGCGTAGGGTGCAGACAGGCCGGCGGAAGGAGTGCGCCGGACCGCCGGGGCACGGGGAGCGGACGACGGGCGAAGGAGGGAGCCGGAGCGATGGGCGACCACAAAGAACAGTCCCTTCGGGTGGGCGCGGCCGTACGCCGGCGGCGCCGCGCCCTGGACCTCACCCTTGCCGTCGTGGCCGAGCGCAGCGGTCTGTCCGTCCCCTTCCTCAGCCAGGTCGAGAACGACCGGGCCCGTCCCAGCCGCAGCTCCCTGGAGAAGGTCGCCGACGCGCTGCGCACGACCGCGGTGGAACTCCTCGCCGCGGCCGACCCGGCGTGCAGCGTGGACGTGGTCCGCGCCGACGGCCCCGAACCGCTGCCCCGGCCCCGCACCCGCTCCCTGGTGCGCGGGCACCACCAGATGCACGCCTCCGAGTTCACCGGCGACCACGACGCGGGCCGCGAATTCCAGTACCGCAACGACCAGTTGATGTACGTCGCCGACGGAGCGGTGGAGATCGAGGCGGAGGGCCGCGCCTACCGCCTGGGCCGGGGCGACACCCTCTACCTCACCGGCGGGGTGCGCCACCGCTGGCGGGCGGCCGAGTCGGACACGCGCGTCATCGTCGTCGCCGTGGCGGAACACATCGAGGCGGTCCGGGACCGGCCGCGCCGGTGAGGGCCGTATCGCTCGTCCCCTCACTGACCGAGGCCGTGGCCCGCACGGCGCCCGGCGTCCTGGTGGGCGTCACCGACTGGTGCAGCCACCCGGCCGCCCTGGACGCCGTCCGCGTCGGCGGCACCAAGAACCCCCGCGTCGAGCTGATCGCCTCCCTGTCACCGGATCTGGTGATCGCCAACGAGGAGGAGAACCGGGCACCCGACCTCCAGGCCCTTCGGGCGGCCGGCGCCGAGGTGCTGGTGACCGAGGTCCGGGACGTGCCGCAGGCCTTCGGGGAACTGGCCCGGGTGCTGGACGCCTGCGGGGTGCGGGCCCGTCCCCGCTGGCTGGACGAGGCCGAGGAGACCTGGGCGGCCCTGCCCGCGCCGGATGACCGGCCGAGGGCGGTCGTGCCGATCTGGCGGCGCCCCTGGATGGTGCTGGGCCGCGACACGTTCGCCGGTGACGTCCTGGCCCGCCTCGGCGTCTCCCCGGTGCACGCCGACCACCCCGACCGCTACCCGCGCGTACCGCTGGAGGAACTGCGCGAGTGCGGCGCCGACCTGGTGGTCCTGCCGGACGAGCCCTACCGCTTCACCGCCGACGACGGCCCCGAGGCGTTCCCGGGCCTGCCCTGCGCGCTGGTCAGCGGACGGCACCTGACGTGGTACGGACCGTCACTGGGCGAGGCGCCGCGGGTGCTCGGCCGGGCCCTGCGAGCAGCGCGCCGCTGAGCAGTCCGCGTACGGTCCCGGCCACGGCGGTGCCCCACGCCGCCACCAGCACCGCGTACAGCACGACCGCCGGGCCCGCGTAGGCCACGAGCCCGGTGTGCCGTGCGAGGGCCTCGGCACCGGTGACGCAGGTGCCCACCGGGAAGGTGAACGACCACCAGGTCATCGAGAACGGCATGCCCCGCCGCCGGGCCCGCCGGACATGGGCGGCCGCCAGGCAGAACCACAGCAGCGCGAACCCCATCACGGGCACCCCGTAGAGCACGGCGAGGACGGCGAGACCCTGGCTGTACGGCTCCGGCACGACCCCGGGGGCGACGTCGGCGAACGCGCCGACGGCGGTGGTGGACTGGCCCAGCGGCCCGAGCACCAGGAACAGCGTCGGGGTCAGAGCGAGGGGCAGCGGCCCGCCGGTGAGCAGCCGGGCGAAGACCAGCGGCAGCATCAGCAGGGTCGCCAGCAGGCTCAGCCCGAACAGGGCGAGGCAGCCGAGCAGCAGCGTCTCGCGGGGCTGCCCGGCCGGCAGGTGCGGCACCAGCCGCGGCCCGACGGCGGCCGACACCATCGGCGCGACCAGCGGCAGCAGCCAGACCGGTGTGGCCTGCCCCGGCTCCGCCCGGTGCCGCGCGGCCATCAGACAGGGGACGGCGACGGCGGCGGCCACGGCGAGGACCGTACCGGCGGTGAACAGCACGGCGTCCAGGGCGACGGCCGCGCGCAGGCCGACGAGGTCCCGGCCCACGCTCAGAGCGCCGGCTCCGACGGCCAGCAGGGCCATGGCGAGACAGCCGTAGAAGGGTGCCGTCGCCGGGTCGAGCAGGTGGGCGCGGGCCTGGTCGCGGTGGTGGGCCCAGTGCGCGGCCCGGGCCCCGAGCAGGACCAGCAGCAGGAGCAGCGACAGGACCCAGACCGCGGTCAGCACGGGCCGCGACCCGGGCACGGAGGACGGCAGTCCGGCACCCGCGGTGGCGACGACGGCGGTGCCCATGACGGTGGCGTACCAGTTGGGTCCGAGGTGCCGGACGGAGAGGCGGGGCGGGAAGGGCCGGGCTGCGGTGACCATGCCTCCACGGTGGCGGCGGGAAAGCCGGGCCACCAGGGAGCGTGCCCCTATGGCGACATAAGCTGGGCTTATGAGCAACGCAGACGGTGGGGCCGGGCCATCGGGGGCCGGGTCCCTGGCGCACCGGGTCCCGGACCTCGGCGCGCTGGAGCTGCTGCTGGCGGTGGCGCGGGTCGGCAGCCTCGGCGGGGCCGCCCGGGAGATGGGCATCACCCAGCCCGCGGCCAGCAGCCGGATCCGCTCGATGGAGCGGCAGCTCGGGGTGGCGCTGGTCGACCGCTCCCCGCGGGGGTCGCGGCTGACCGACGCGGGCGCGCTGGTCACGGACTGGGCGCGGCGCATCGTCGAGGCGGCGGAGGCGTTCGACGTGGGCGCGCAGGCACTGCGCGACCGCCGCGACTCGCGGCTGCGGGTGGCCGCGAGCATGACGATCGCGGAGTACCTGCTGCCGGGCTGGCTGCTGGCGCTGCGGGCGCAGCGGCCGGACACGGCGGTGTCGCTGCACGCGGGCAACTCGACGGTGGTGGCGCAGCGGCTGCTGGCGGACGAGGCGGACCTGGGCTTCGTGGAGGGGCTGAGCGTGCCGACCGGCCTGGACTCGGTGGTCATCGCCCACGACCGGCTGATCGTGGTCACCGCGCCCGGGCACGCCTGGGCCCGGCGGCGCCGGGCGCTGGCGGCGGACGAACTGGCCTCGACGCCGCTGATCCTGCGCGAGAAGGGCTCGGGGACGCGGCAGGTGCTGGACGCCGCGCTGGGCGGCCTGGCCCGGCCCCTGATCGAGCTGTCGTCCACGACGGCGGTCAAGGCGGCGGCGGTGAGCGGGGCCGGGCCGGCGGTGCTCAGCGAACTCGCGGTGGGCGAGGAGCTGGGCATGCGGCGGCTGGTGTCGGTGCCGGTGGAGGGGGTCGCGCTGGCCCGCGACCTGAGGGCGGTGTGGCCCACGGGGCACCGCCCCACGGGCCCGGCCCGGGACCTGCTGTCGCTGACCCGGGGGTGAGCGAGGGCGCTCAGCGCCCGGCCGCCGCCTCCACCAGGGCCCGCATCACCCGTACGTCGTCCCCCATCTCCGGGTGCCACTGCACTCCCAGCACCCAGGGGGCGGACGGCAGTTCCACGGCCTCCACCGTGCCGTCCGCCGCGTACGCCGACGGCACCAGGCCCTCGCCCAGCCGGTCCACGGCCTGGTGGTGGTAGGTCGGGACGAACGTCTCCTCCGGTACGACCCGGCCGTACAGGCTCCCCGGCACCGGTTTGACGGTGTGGCCGCCGAAGACGCCCACGACCTCGGCGTGCCCGTCGATGTGCTGCACCAGCGTCCCGCCCAGCGCGACGTTGAGCAGCTGCATGCCCCGGCAGATCCCCAGCAGCGGAACGCCCGCCGCCAGGGCCGCGTCGATCAGCGCCAGCTCCCAGGCGTCCCGCTCGGGCGCCGGCGGGCCGGTGCGCGGCTCGCGCTGCGCGCCGTAGCGGACCGGCTCCACGTCCGGCCCGCCCGCGACGACCACCCCGTCCAGACGGGCCACGGCTGCCGCGGCCCGCTCCGGGTCGTCCGGCGGCAGCATCGCGGCCAGGCCGCCCGCCCGCTGCACCAGGCGCGGGTAGCCGACCGGCAGCAGCGCGGCCTCCAGCTCCCACACCCCCCAGCGCGCACCGGCCTCCAGGTAGGTGCTGACCCCGATCAACGGCCTGCTCACCAGAACTCCCTCATCACTCGGCGGTTCAGTCCCGGGCCAACTCTGCCTCGGCCGCCGCCAGCGCCGCGAACTCCTCCTCCGGTGCCTGCGCCACCAGCCGCTTGCGGCTGTACAGACCGAAGTACGCGACCGCCACGGCGTACACCACCAGCGCGATGAACGCCGCCGTGACGTCCACCAGGAACGTGGCCACCAGCGCCGCGCAGGCCAGCACCAGCGCGACCGCGGAGGTCAGCACCCCGCCCGGCGTGCGGTACGGCCGCGGCAGCTCCGGCTCGCGGCGGCGCAGCACGATGTGGGACAGGGACATCAGCGCGTAGGAGATGGTCGCGCCGAAGACGGCCACGTTCAGCATCCGGGCCCCGTCGCCCGTCACGGCCGCCAGCAGGAAACCGATCGTGCCGGGCACCAGCAGGCCGAGGTAGGGGGCTTTGCGGCGGCTGGTCAGGGACAGGAAGCGCGGCAGGTAGCCCGCGCGGGACAGGGCGAACAGCTGGCGCGAGCCCGCGTAGATCAGGGAGAAGAAGGAGGCCACCAGACCGGCCAGGCCCGCGTAGTTGACGATCCGGCTGAGGGTCGTCGCCTCGCCGTCCGGCTGGAGCGCCTCCACCAGCGGGTTGCCCGCCTCCTGCACGGCCGCCGAGCCGCGCGCACCGGCCGCGGCGACGAACGTGACCACCGCGAGCACCACCAGGATGCCCATCGACCAGCGGATCGCCTTCGGCAGCGTGCGGGCCGGCTCCTTGGTCTCCTCGGCGGCCAGCGGCACCCCCTCGACGCCCAGGAAGAACCACATGCCGAAGGGGAACGCCGCCCAGATGCCGAGCAGCCCGAACGGCAGCCAGGAACTCGACCCCGCGGCGGAGGGGTCGGCCGGGATGTCGTCCAGCGAGCCGACGGAGAAATCGGGCAGGGCGGCCACCGCGAACACGATCAGGGCGGCCACCGCGATGCCGGTGACCACGAAGCTGAAGCGCAGCGCCTCGCCCACGCCCCACAGGTGGATGCCGAGGAAGACCACGAAGCAGACCAGGTACACCGGCCAGCCGGACTCCAGCCCGAACAGGCCCAGCGACTCGACGTAGTCGCCGATGAAGATGACGATGGCGGCGGGCGCGAGCACGTACTCGATGAGGATCGCCGTACCGGTCAGGAAGCCGCCCCAGGGGCCCAGCGCCCGGCGGGCGAAGCCGTAGCCGCCGCCCGCCGTCGGCAGGATCGAGGACAGCTCGGCGAGGGCGAAGACCATGCAGGCGTACATGGTGCCCATGAGCACCATGGCGACGGCGAGTCCGCCGAAGCCGCCCTCGGCCAGGCCGAAGTTCCAGCCCGAGTAGTCGCCGGAGACCACGTAGGCGACGCCGAGGCCGGTCAGCAGCACCCAGCCGGCGCTGCCCCGGCGCAGCGCTCTGCGTTCCAGATAGTCGTCGCCCTCCGGGGCGGGTGTCGGAGCGGATTCCTGGGACATGGGCTGTCTCCCCACGGGAGGTGACCAGCACGGGCGGTGACGGACCCGGGCCGGCGGTCACGGGCGGACGGGCTGCGGCTCAATGGAATGAGGCCATACCTTTGCGGTGCCGCCCGGGGGAAGGCAAGACCCGTGCGTTAATCGCCCGTAAATCCTCGCGGCGCCCGCACGCCCCGGCTCAGCCCAGGAAGCCCCTCAGCAGCGCCGCCGTGCCCCCGCAGTGTTCGCGCATGATCTCCCGCGCCTGGTCGGCGTCGCCCTCGATCACGGCCTCCACCAGCGCCGTGTGCTGGCGCTGCGAGTGCTCCAGGTTGCGCACCAGCAGCGGGATGCAGTCCAGCAGGTCGTTGACCTGCGCGCGCACGGCCGCGTACTGGGCGGTGAGGGTGGGCGAGCCGGACAGCTCGGCCAGGGTCAGGTGCAGCAGCGTGTCCCGGCGCCGGTAGTCCGCCAGCGGCGCGTCGTGCGTGCGGGCCAGGGCCTCCCGCAGCCGCCCGCCCTGCTCGCCGGTCAGTCCGTGCCCCGCGCACAGCCCCGCCGCGCCCACCTCCAGCACCTCGCGGAAGCGCAGCACGTCCTCCAGGTCGACCTCGGCGATCCGGCGCCGCAGCTCGTCCTCGCCCCCCGCGTCCGTGCGCGGCAGCACGAACGTGCCGCCGTAGCGGCCGCGCCGCGACTCGACCAGGCCCTGGTCCTGGAGGACCTTCAGCACCTCCCGCAGCGTCACCCGGCTGATCCCGAGGCGCTCGGCCAGCTCCCGCTCGGCCGGCAGCCGCTCCCCGCCCGGCACCAGGCCCAGCCGCACCACCTGGAGGATCTGCTCCAGGGCCTCCTCGAAGCCGTTGCCCGCGCGGACCGGCCGCAGTACCGGCGTCAGCCCGTCCCGCACCCCGGCGCCGCCGTCTTCCTCCGGCATGTGGCCGTACCCCCTTCCCAAGCAATGGTTCTCCGCAATACCTTATGGCTCCCGGCGGACCCAAGGAGCCAAGGAGGCCCTCCCGTGGCAGACCGCACACCCCCGCTGAGCGTCGAGGAGCTGCACGCCCTCGTCGCGGGCGGTGAGATCGACACTGTCGTCCTGGCCTTCCCCGACATGCAAGGCCGGCTCCAGGGCAAGCGGTTCGCCGCCCGCTTCTTCCTCGACGAGGTCCTGCGAACCGGCACCGAGGGCTGCAACTACCTGCTCGCCGTCGACACCGAGATGAACACCGTCGACGGCTACGCGATGTCCTCCTGGGAGAGCGGCTACGGCGACTTCGCCATGGTGCCCGACGTCGCCACCCTGCGCCGCGTCCCCTGGAACGCGGGCACGGCCATGCTCCACGCCGACCTCGCCTGGCACGACGGCTCACCCGTCGTCGCCGCCCCCCGCCAGATCCTGCGCCGCCAGCTGGAGCACCTGGCCGACCTGGGCTACACCGCCCAGGTCGGCACCGAGCTGGAGTTCATCGTCTTCAAGGACACCTACGAACAGGCCTGGGACGCCGGCTACAAGGGCCTCACCCCGGCCAACCAGTACAACATCGACTACTCGGTGCTCGGCACCGGCCGCATCGAGCCCCTGCTGCGCCGCATCCGCAACGAGATGGCGGGCGCCGGCCTCACCGTCGAGTCCGCCAAGGGCGAGTGCAACCCCGGCCAGCACGAGATCGCCTTCCGCTACGACGAGGCCCTGGTCACCTGCGACCAGCACACCGTCTACAAGACCGGCGCCAAGGAGATCGCCGCCCAGGAGGGCATGTCGATCACCTTCATGGCCAAGTACAACGAGCGCGAGGGCAACTCCTGCCACATCCACCTCTCGCTCGCCGACGCCGACGGCGGCAACGCCATGGCCGGGGACGGCGAGGACGGCATGTCGGACGTCATGCGCCACTTCCTCGCCGGCCAGCTCGCCGCCCTGCGCGAGTTCTCCCTGCTCTACGCCCCCAACATCAACTCCTACAAGCGCTTCCAGCCCGGCTCCTTCGCCCCGACCGCCGTCGCCTGGGGCCACGACAACCGCACCTGCGCCCTGCGCGTCGTCGGCCACGGCCGCTCCCTGCGCTTCGAGAACCGCCTGCCCGGCGGCGACGTCAACCCCTACCTCGCCGTCGCCGGACTGGTCGCGGCCGGACTGCACGGCATCGAGCACAAGCTCGACCTGCCCGATGCCTGCTCCGGCAACGCCTACGCCGCCGGCCTCGACCACGTGCCCACCACCCTGCGCGAGGCCGCCGAGCTGTGGGAGAACAGCACCGTCGCCCGGGCCGCCTTCGGCGACGAGGTCGTCGACCACTACCGCAACATGGCGCGTGTCGAGCTGGACGCCTTCGACGCCGCGGTGACCGACTGGGAGCTGCGCCGCTCCTTCGAACGCCTGTGAGGCCCCCGTTGTCTTCCGAGCACCTGCTGGACGTACTGAACCCGGCGACCGAGGAGGTCGTCGCCACCGTCACCGGGGCGGGCCCGGCCGACGTCGACGCCGCCGTGACCCGCGCCGAGCGGGCGCAGCAGACCTGGGCCGCCCTCGCCCCCGGCGACCGCGCCCGGCTGCTGCGCCGCTTCGCCACCACCGTCGACGAGCACCTGGAGGAACTCGCCCGGCTGGAGGTCCGCGAGGCCGGACACCTGATCGGCAACGCCCGCTGGGAGGCCGGCAACGTCCGCGACCTGCTGGACTACGCGGCCGGGGGAGTGGAACGGCTCACCGGCCGGCAGATCCCGGTGCCCGGCGGACTGGACGTCACGATCCTCGAACCGCTCGGCGTCGTCGGCGTGATCGCCCCCTGGAACTTCCCCCTGCCCATCGCCGCCTGGGGCACCGCCCCGGCCGTCGCGGCCGGCAACGCGGTCCTGCTCAAGCCCGCCGAGACGACCCCGCTCACCGCGCTGCGCCTGGCCGAACTCGCCCTGGAGGCCGGGCTCCCCGAGCACCTCTTCCAGGTCCTGCCGGGCCGCGGCGACATCACCGGCGACGCACTGGTCCGGCACCCCGGAGTCGCCAAGATCGTCTTCACCGGCTCCACCCGCACCGGCACGCGCGTCGCCGCGCTCGCCGCCGAGCAGGTCAAGCCGGTCACCCTCGAACTGGGCGGCAAGAGCCCCAACATCGTCTTCGCCGACGCGGATCTGAAGAGCGCCGTCGACCCCTTCTCCTTCCTCGACAACTCCGGCCAGGACTGCTGCGCCCGCACCCGCGTCCTGGTCCAGGAGTCCGTGTACGACGAGGTCCGCGACCTGCTCGCAGGCGCCCTGTCCGCCGTCGTGGTGGGCGACCCGGCCGACGAGAAGACCGAGATGGGCCCGCTGATCTCACGTCAGCAGCTGGACCGCGTACGGAGCTTCGTGCCCGGTGACGCCCCCGCCCTGCGCGGCAGCGCACCCGAGGGGCCCGGCTTCTGGTTCCCGCCGACCGTCCTCACCGGCGAGCGGCCGGACTCGCCCGCGGCCCGCGAGGAGATCTTCGGCCCCGTCGCCGTCCTGCTGCCCTTCACCGACGAGGACGACGCGATCCGCCTCGCCAACGACACCCCCTACGGGCTGTCCGGCTCCGTCTGGACCCGGGACGTCGGCCGCGCCCTGCGCGTCTCGCGGGCCGTGCGCGCCGGCAACCTGTCCGTCAACTCCCACGCCAGCGTCCGCTACTGGACCCCGTTCGGCGGTTACAAGCAGTCCGGCGTCGGCCGCGAGCTCGGCCCCGACGCCCTGGCCGCCTTCACCGAAACCAAGAACGTCTTCATCAGCACGGAGGGCCCCGCACAGTGACTGCCCAGGAAAGCATCTGCCGCCGTCTGGTCGGCCGTACCGCCGTCGTCACCGGAGCCGGCAGCGGCATCGGACTCGCCGCCGCCCGCCGCCTCGCCTCCGAGGGCGCCCGCGTCGTCTGCGGCGACGTCGACGAGACCCGCGGCAAGGCGGCCGCCGACGAGGTCGGCGGGACCTTCGTGAAGGTCGACGTGACCGACCCCGAGGAGGTCGAGGCGCTCTTCCGGACCGCCCACGACACCTACGGCAGCGTCGACATCGCCTTCAACAACGCCGGCATCTCCCCGCCCGACGACGACTCCATCCTGGAGACCGGCCTGGAGGCCTGGAAGCGCGTCCAGGAGGTCAACCTCACCTCCGTCTACCTGTGCTGCAAGGCCGCCATCCCCTACATGCGGCAGCAGGGCAGGGGCTCGATCATCAACACCGCCTCCTTCGTGGCCCGGATGGGCGCCGCCACCTCGCAGATCTCCTACACGGCCTCCAAGGGCGGCGTCCTCGCCATGTCCCGGGAGCTGGGCGTGCAGTTCGCCCGCGAGGGCATCCGCGTCAACGCCCTGTGCCCCGGGCCGGTCAACACCCCGCTGCTGCAGGAGCTGTTCGCCAAGGACCCCGAGCGGGCCGCCCGCCGCCTGGTGCACATCCCGCTGGGCCGGTTCGCCGAGGCCGAGGAGATCGCCGCCGCCGTGGCCTTCCTCGCCAGCGACGACTCCTCCTTCGTCAACGCCACCGACTTCCTGGTCGACGGCGGCATCTCGGGGGCGTACGTCACACCGCTGTAGGGGGCGCCCGCGCGGGCCGGGCGGCGGCCTACAGTGCCGGGATGAGCATGACGCCCCCGCCCGGCTGGTACCCCGACCCGCACCCGCCCCACCACGAGCGCTGGTGGGACGGCACGGCCTGGACCGAGCACCGCCGCGCCCCCGGGGCCCCGGCCGCGGCGGTGGCCCCGGCTCCGGGCGGCGGCGGCACCGGGCGGGGGAAGACCGTCGCCCTGGCCGCGACCGGGGCCGTGCTGGTCGCGGCGATCGTCACCGGCACGCTGGTCCTCGGCACCGGCGACGAGCAGACCGGCACCAGGACGGCCCCCGCGACCTCCGCACCCGCCCCGCCCCAGCCGTCCGAACCGGCGGGGGAGTCCTCCTCCCCGCCGGCCGCCGGCGACCCCTCCGTGGTGGAGGACCAGCTCAACGGCATCACCTTCCCCCTCCTCGACGGCTGGGTCCGCCCCAGGCACGTCGCCGAGGACGACGTCGTCATGACGACCGACGGCACCTACGACTGCCCCGGCGACGGCGGCGTCTGCCGCCACGGCCTGGTCGTGTCCCGCACGGTGACCGCCAACGACGAGACGTCCCCCGAGGCCCTGGCCAAGGGCGACATCGCCGACGCGGCCGAGGACGCCTTCGACCACGACACGCTCGACCGCGAGCCCTACGGCGGCATGGAGTCCCACGCGACCGTCGCCTCCGGACCGGTCGCCGTGGCGGGCCGCGCCGGGTACTACGTGCGCTGGCGCGTGCGCACCGCGAAGGGCCCGGGCGGCTACGTCCAGTCGCTCGTCTTCCCCTCGAGCGTCGGCACCGAGTCGCCCGTCCTCGTCCGGTACGTCTTCGACGCCGGCGACGACGGGCCGCCGCTCGCCGACATGGACCGCATCACCAAGGGCATCCGCCCGGTCGGCGACGCGGGCACCGGCGGCGGCGTGGGCAGCAGCATCGGACCGCCGGACTGACCCCCGGCCGCGACCGCCCGGTCGGGCCTGCCCGGCGGCGACCGCCCGCTCGCGGCCGCTAGAGGAACGTGCGGCCCTCGCCCCGGTAGGTCGGCACGGTCGCCGTCACCGCGTCCCCCTCGACCAGGTGCAGCGCGTCGAACCGCTCGCACAGCTCACCGGCCTTGGCGTGCCGGAACCACACCTTGTCGCCGATCAGCAGATCGTCCGCGGGGGAGCCGAGCAGCGGCGTCTGCACCTCGCCCGCCTGCTCCTGCGGGTCGTAGCGCAGCCCCTCGGGCAGATACGGCACCGGCGACCGGTCGAGCCCGGCCGCGCCCGACGCCGGGTACCCGCCGCCCAGCACCGTCACCACCCCGACCCCCGGGCGCCGGACCACGGGCTGGGCGAACAGCGCCGCCGGACGGCCGCGGAAGGAGGTGTAGTTGTCGAACAGGCGCGGCACGTACAGCCCCGACCCCGCGGCGATCTCCGTCACCGCGTCCTCGGCCGCCGTGTGCTGCACCGACCCGGTGCCGCCGCCGTTGACGAACTCCAGCCCCGGCACGACGGCCCGCACCGCACGCACCACCTCCGCGCGCCGCACCGCCAGTTCCCGCCGGGCGGCGGCCTGCATCAGCCGGATCGCCCGCGAGCGCAGCGGACGCCCGGCCACCGCGTCCCCGACCCCCGCGACATGCCCCTCGTACGCCATGATCCCCACGACCTCGAACCCCGGCCGCCGGGCCACGGCGCGGGCCGTCTCGGCGACCTCGGCGGGGGAGTGCAGCGGCGAACGCCGCGCCCCGACCCGCACACGCCCCCCGAGCAGCCGCAGCGAGGTGTCCAACTCCAGGCACACGCGCACCACTTCGCGCCCGTCGCCGCGCGAGGCGTCGATCAGGTCGAGCTGCGCGACGTCGTCGACCATGACCGTCACGGCCGCGGCCAGCTTCGGGTCACCGGCGAGTTCGGCGAACGCGGCCCGGTCGGCGGACGGGTAGGCCAGCAGCACGTCGTCGAACCCGGCCCGGGCCAGCCACAGCGACTCGGCCAGGGTGAACGACATGATCCCCGCGAAGCCCTCCCGGGCCAGGACGCGCTCCAGCAGCGCCCGGCACCGTACGGACTTGCTGGCCACACGGATCGGCTTGCCCCCGGCGCGGCGGACCAGATCGTCGGCGTTGGCGTCGAACGCCTCCAGATCCACGATCGCGAGAGGGGCGTCGAGATGGGCGGTGGCCCGGTCGTATCGGGCCCGGTCGGCGGCGCGCGCAGTCATGACGGCAGCCTGCCAGACGCGATTACCGCAGGGTAGGGGGACGTTCCGGGCAGATGCCCCGGCCTCGCGGACTGGTTCCCGCCCGCCCGGCGACAAGCCGTAGAGTGACGCGCATGTACGGCGGAACCGGGCCGGCCGGGGACCCGCGCCGGGATGACGCTCCGTCCGTACGGGTAGAGGTGCCCGGGACGGCCGCGTCCGCGCCGGGCCTCGGGCAGGACGACACCGGCCCGCGGGAGCGATACGAGCGGCCCGGGCACGGGGAAACGGGGGGTGCATGAGCACGGAAGCGCAGCGCGCCTCCCTCCCCCCGCGCCCCGCGGCCCCACCCCGCCCGCCCCACCCCCCGGCCCCGGCACGGCCCCCCGCGCCGGACACCGCTGCGCCCCCCACCACCGCGCCGGACGCCACCCCGGCCCCCCACCGGCCGTCCTGGGCGACGCGGGGCGGAACCCCGGAGGCGGACGACGCGCGCGGCACGGGTCCGGCTCCCGCCACGGGCCCGGCTCCCGCCACGGGCCCGCACGGGCCGTCGCACCCGCGCGGAACGGGCACCCCGAGGGCCACGGACCCGCGGCCCGGGGCGAGTTCGGCCGGTACCTCCTCCACCTCCGGTGCCGGGCACCGGGACGCCGACCGCGCCGGGCCGGCCGAGGCCGGGCTGCCGGGTTCCGGCCCCGCCGCACGGGGTGACGTCTGCGGTACCCCCCGCCCCTCCTCGCCGCCTCCGCCCCCCGCCTCCGCACGGTTCCCCGACTCGCCCCCCGCCACCGGTCGCGCCACCGGGCCGGGGGAGGCCCCGCCGCGCCCGGGGCGCCTTCCCGACCCGGGACGCACCGACTCCCCGGCACCGTCCGCGCAGGCGGGGCGCTCCGGCGCCCCGGCCGTCCCCGACGGTCCGGAGACGAGCGGGCGGCCGTTCCGCCTCGCCCCACCCGGACACCCCGACGGCCCGGCGGGGACGGCGCAGCCCCCCGCACGCCCGTTCCGGCTTCCCACCCCCCGCCGCACCGGCACCTCCGGCGAGGGCACCTCCGAAACCACCGCACGCCTGCGCCCGCACCCCGCGGCACCCCACGCGCCCCGCCGCGAGAACACGCCGGCGCGCCCCGGCCACGAGCCGCACGCCGATTCCCCCACCACTGCCGCGCCCCCGCCGCGCCCCGCGCAGGAGCCGCACCCGGGAGCCCGTACACCGTCTTCCGCTCCGCCGCGCCCCGCGCAAGTGCCGCAGCCGGGCGCCGGTACCCCGGTCTCCGCCCAGCCGCGCCCCGCGCAAGTGCCGCACCCGGGAGCCCGTACCCCGGTCTCCGCCCCGCCGCGTCCCGCGCAGGCGCCGCACCCGGGTCCTCGTACACCGGCCACCGCCCCGCCTCCCCCCGCACAGGTGCCGCACCCCGGTGCCCGTACACCCGTCTCCGCCCCGCCGTACCCCGCCCAGGAGCCGCACGCCGCGTCTCCGGGCGGGGAGCGGACCGCTCCCGACCCCGCCCTGTCCTGGAGCGCCCCGCTCACCCCCGGTGGCAGCCCGGGGGCCACGCGGCCGGTCGTGTCGTTCGGGGAGCCCGAGGGGTACGACGGGGACGCGCGGCCCCGGCCGCTGCGGCGGCGCGAGGTGTCGCAGGCCGCCGCTGCCGCCGTGTGCCTCGTCCTGGGGCTCGGCCTCATCTCCGGTGCGGCCACCGGCAGCTGGCTCGTCGGGGATTCCGACGCCGCCGGCTCACGCACCGCCTACGGCGCCGCCGCGGGTCTGTGGCACAACGTGCCCGTCGACCGGCTGTTCCCGCCCACCGTGCAGGGCCGCGGCGCCGGCCCCGGCGGAGCCGACCGCTCCTGGACCCGGGTCGCCGTCGCCCCGGACAGCGGCTGCAAGGACGCCTTCGACCCCCTGCTGCGCAAGGCCCTGGCCCCCGTCGGCTGCGAACGCCTGCTGCGCGCCACCTACACCGACGCCACCGAGAGCCACGTGACCACCGTCGGGCTGCTGTTCACCACGGCCGACGCGCCGGGCATGACCGCCCTCGCGAACCGTTTCCGCAAGGAGCGCCTGGACCGCCGCAGCGACCTGATGCCCCTGCCGTACGCGGCGAAGGGCACACCCGCCGCCGGCTTCGGCGCCGCCCAGCGCGCGTCCTGGACCGTCTCCGTGCTGACCGAGGCACCGGTCGTCGTGTACGCCGTCTCCGGCTGGGCCGACGGCCGCACCGTCGACGACCCGCAGCCCGCCGAGGACGCCATGGCCGCCGACGCCGCCACCGCCGCCGGCCAGGCCGGGCTCGGCCACGAGGCGCAGGGCCTCGCCGACCGCCTCGAACGCGACCTGCGCAGGAACGCCCGCTCGGCCACGGAGCAGCCGTCGTGACCGACCCGACCCGGCAGACGACGGGTGCCGTGCCGGCCCCCCGGGCGCGCACCCGGGCCGCCCGGCACCGCCGCACCGCGGCCCTCGGCGCCCTGCTCACCGCCGCCCTGGTCCTCCTGCCCGCCGCCACGGCCCACGCCGACGGCATCCGCGCCCAGCAGTGGGCCCTGGAGGCCATGCGCACGGACGAGGCCTGGCGGACCACGAGTGGCGAGGGCGTCACCGTCGCCGTCCTGGACACCGGCGTCGACGCCGACCACCCCGACCTGGCCGGCAACGTCCTGACCGGCAAGGACCTGGTCGGCTTCGGCGCGAAGGCCGGCGACCGCGCCTGGGCCCGGCACGGGACCGCCATGGCCGGGATCATCGCCGGTCACGGACACGGCCCCGGCGACGGCGAAGGCGTCCTCGGCATCGCCCCCGAGGCGAAGATCCTCCCCGTCCGCGTGATCCTGGAGGACGGGGACCCCGCCCGCGCCAAGGCCCGCACCACCCGCGGCAACGCCCTCGCCGAGGGCATCCGCTGGGCCGCCGACCACGGCGCCGACGTCATCAACCTCTCCCTCGGCGACGACTCCGCCTCCGCGCACCCCGAACCCACCGAGGACCAGGCCATCCAGTACGCGCTGGACAAGGGCGTGGTGGTCGTCGCCTCCGCCGGCAACGGCGGCGAGAAGGGCGACCACGTCTCCTACCCGGCCGCCTACCCGGGCGTCGTCGCCGCCACCGCCGTGGACCGCGCCGGGACCCGCGCCTCGTTCTCCACCCGCCGCTGGTACGCCACCGTCAGCGCCCCCGGCGTCGACGTCGTCATCGCCGACCCGGACCGCAAGTACTACGAGGGGTGGGGCACCAGCGCCGCCGCCGCCTTCGTCTCCGGCGCCGCCGCCCTGGTCAGGTCGGCCCACCCGGACCTGACCCCGGCCCAGGTCAAGTCGGTCCTGGAGAAGACCGCCCGCAACGCCCCGGCGGGCGGCCGCGACGACTCCCGCGGCTACGGCTTCATCGACCCCGCCGCCGCCCTCAGGGCCGCCGCCCGGCTGAAGCCCGAGGGCCTGCGCGCGGCGTCGTACGGCGAGAAGTACTTCGGCAGCGGACCGGACGCGGCGGCCCCGGGCGACGGCGTCGCCGCCTGGGCCGGTCCTCTCGCGGGCGGTACCGGCGGCGTCCTGCTGGTCACGGCGGTCCTGCTGTGGCGCGGCCGGCGCACGGGCCGCGAGGAGCACTGATCCGCCGCGGGACGCACCACGTCCGGCCGATAGGCTCGGCGACCGTGGCGAACAAGAACATCCCCGACCCCGGCTTCTCCGACGACGACGGCTCCGCCGACCCCCGGCTGAGCGCGGCCCTGGCTGCCTGGTCCGAGGACCGCACCGCTGTCGGGCCCGTCCTTCAGGCGCTCAAGGGCGCCCGGCTGCTGGTCCCCGTCGTGGCCGTGCTCGGGGAGGTAGAGGAGGACGAGAACGGCCTGCGCCGCGAGAAGACCAGCGACATGGCCGTACCGACGCTCAAGGCCGGCGACCGCACCGCCCTGCCCGCCTTCACCTCCACGGACTCGCTCGCCCGCTGGGACCCCGCCGCCCGCCCCGTCGCCGTACCCCTGCACCAGGCGCTGCAAGCCGCCGCGCACGAGAAGGCGGACACGGTCGTGCTCGACCTGGCCGGGCCCGTGCCGTTCGAGCTGACCGGCTCCGCGCTGCTCGCCCTCGCCGAGGGCCGCGCCACCGCCGACCCGCTCGCCGACCCGGCCGTCGTCGGGGCCGTGCGCGAGGCCGTCGCCGCCGAGCCGGCCGTGCTGCGCGCCCACCTCGGCCCCGGGCAGGCCGACGGCACCCTGGCCCTGGTCCTGGACCCGTCCGCGGACCCGGCCGAGGCCGCGCGGGCCGTCGCCGAGCGGCTGGCCGCCGACGAAACGCTGAGGGCCCGCCTGGTGCGCGGCCTCGACCTGGCACTCCTGCCGGCCGAGGTGACGCCCCCGGGCGAGCCCCTGTTCGTGCGCTGAGCGACGTCAGCCCGGCGCGCCATGCGCCGGGCGACGTCCGCCGCGCGGCCTGCTAGCCGTAGACCGGGCCCGTGTACTTCTCGCCCGGGCCCTGGCCCGGCTCGTCCGGGACGAGCGAGGCCTCGCGGAACGCCAGCTGCAGCGACTTCAGGCCGTCGCGCAGGGGCGCCGCGTGGAAGGAGCTGATCTCGGTCGCGGTGGCGTCCAGCAGACCGGCCAGGGCGTGCACCAGCTTGCGGGCCTCGTCCAGGTCCTTGTGCTTCTCGCCCTCCTCGGTCAGACCGAGCTTCACGGCCGCGGCGCTCATCAGGTTGACGGCGACCGTCACGATCACCTCGACCGCCGGGACCTCGGCGATGTCGCGGGCCATGGCGTCGAAGTCGGGGTTCGCCGAGGATTCAGCAGGGGTCTCACTCATGCCCCACACGATAGGCGCACGAGGGGGGCGTGCCGCACCAGGGCCCGGGCGCCTGAATTAGCCGTTCCTGGCCATTGCTGGTAACCTCGTGTAACGACCGGTCGGACCCGTATGCCTCACGGCCCGCGAGCCCGGCCCACAAGTGGAGGCTTTCGAACTCCCACCCGACCGCCCCCGAGGCGGCGGGTCACCGGTCAGGCGGTCCCGTCCCTGCGGCGGCGATCCGTCCGAAAGCGCGCCCCGCGGATCCCGCGGCGGTGCTCCGGTAGTTCGAGGAGCCCCGCCTGGGAATCGTCCGGGGCATTTTTTGTGCTTCGGCGCGGTTAGGTCTGTCGAAAAGAGACGTTACGCGGCCGTCCGCCAGACCGTCGCGTGGTGCTACCGAGGAGGATCCATCAGCGCCGAGCCCCGCATCAACGACCGGATTCGCGTTCCCGAGGTGCGACTTGTCGGTCCCAGTGGCGAGCAGGTGGGCATCGTCCCCCTGGCCAAGGCACTGGAGCTTGCGCAGGAGTACGACCTGGACCTGGTCGAGGTCGCGGCGAACGCCCGTCCGCCCGTGTGCAAGCTCATGGACTACGGGAAGTTCAAGTACGAGTCGGCCATGAAGGCCCGTGAGGCGCGCAAGAACCAGGCGCACACGGTCATCAAGGAGATGAAGCTCCGGCCGAAGATCGACCCGCACGACTATGACACCAAGAAGGGTCACGTCGTCCGGTTCCTCAAGCAGGGCGACAAGGTCAAGATCACGATCATGTTCCGTGGTCGCGAGCAGTCCCGGCCCGAGCTGGGCTACCGACTGCTGCAGCGCCTCGCGGAGGACGTCCAGGACCTCGGTTTCGTCGAGTCGAACCCGAAGCAGGACGGCCGCAACATGATCATGGTCCTCGGTCCGCACAAGAAGAAGACCGAGGCGATGGCCGAGGCTCGTCAGGCGCAGGAAGCCCGCAAGGCGGAAGCGAAGGCCAACCCCGGCAAGTCGCAGAACGCCGCGGACGCCGAGGCGCCGGCCGAGGAGCCCGCCGAGGCGTGACCCCCGGGACGCGAGTCCCAGGAAGCAACCGAAACAAGACGACGCTCCACCGTGCCCGGTTTCACGACCGGGCACCGGAGCGCCACCGACGAGGAGAGAACGGCGCTATGCCGAAGAACAAGTCGCACAGCGGTGCCAGCAAGCGCTTCAAGATCACCGGCTCCGGCAAGGTGCTGCGCGAGCGCGCCGGCAAGCGCCACCTGCTCGAGCACAAGTCGTCCCGCGTGACGCGTCGCCTCACCGGCAACGCCGAGATGGCCCCGGGCGACGCCGCGAAGATCAAGAAGCTTCTCGGCAAGTGACGCCCGGCGCGTGAGCGCCGCACGTCAGGACCGGGACCCAATCGATTTCGGGCCGTGTGCAGACCCCCACGGCCCCGCTACAAGGAGTTAAGAAGTGGCACGCGTCAAGCGGGCAGTCAACGCCCACAAGAAGCGCCGGGCGATCCTCGAGCAGGCCTCCGGCTACCGCGGTCAGCGTTCGCGCCTGTACCGCAAGGCCAAGGAGCAGGTCACCCACTCGCTGGTCTACAACTACAACGACCGCAAGAAGCGCAAGGGCGACTTCCGTCAGCTGTGGATCCAGCGCATCAACGCCGCTGCCCGCGCCAACGGCATGACCTACAACCGCTTCATCCAGGGTCTGAAGGCCGCGAACGTCGAGGTCGACCGCAAGATCCTGGCCGAGCTGGCCGTCAACGACGCCGGTGCGTTCGCCGCGCTCGTCGAGGTCGCCCAGAAGGCGCTGCCGAGCGACGTCAACGCCCCCAAGGCGGCCTGACGCCGGCTTCGAGCCGATGTGACTGACAGGACCCGCAGGCCGAACGGCCTGCGGGTCCTGCTGTGCAGCTACCGAGAAAGCGAACAGGATGTCCCCTGCCACCCCCGAGCTCATCTCCCCCCGTTCCCCCCGCGTCTCCGCCGCCCGGCGGCTGGCCCGGCGGAACTTCCGGGGGAAGGAGCGGCTGTTCCTCGCCGAGGGGCCGCAGGCGGTGCGGGAGGCGGCCGGGCACCGGACCCGGGACGCGGCGACGCTGGTGGAGCTGTTCACCACGCCCGAGGCCGCCGACCGCTACGCCGACATCGTGGGGGCCGCCCGGGACGCCGGGGCACGCGTGCACCTCGCCTCCGAGCAGGTCATCGCCGACATCTCCACCACCGTCACCCCCCAGGGCCTCGTCGGCGTGTGCCGGTTCCTCGACACGCCCTTCGAGGAGGTCCTCGCCGCACGTCCGCGCCTGGTCGCCCTCCTCGCCAACGTCCGCGACCCCGGCAACGCCGGAACCGTCCTGCGCTGCGCCGACGCCGCGGGCGCCGAGGCCGTCGTGCTGACCGACGCCTCCGTCGACGTGTACAACCCCAAGGCCGTCCGCGCCTCCGTCGGCTCCCTCTTCCACCTGCCGGTCGCCGTCGGCGTACCCGTGGAGCAGGCCGTGGAGCGGCTGCGCGCCGCCGGGATCCGGGTGCTGGCCGCCGACGGCGCCGGCGACCGCGACCTCGACGACGAGCTGGACAAGGGCACCATGGGCGGGCCGACCGCCTGGCTCTTCGGCAACGAGGCATGGGGCCTGCCGGAGGAGACCCGGGCCCTCACCGACGCCGTGGTACGCGTCCCGATCCACGGGAAGGCCGAGAGCCTGAACCTCGCCACCGCCGCCGCCGTATGTCTCTACGCGTCGGCGCGTGCACAGCGTGCCGCCGGAGGGTGCCGCTCCGTCACCGGGAAAGAGTAGGGTGACCAGCTCGGGGAGCCCTCTGCGGAGCCTTGGAGGTGGGGGACGGGGATGAGCGTCGGCACGAGCAGCGCACCGGGGGCCCGGGGCGCCGGGAGCCCGCCCGCCGCGCCCCTGACCACCGGTGACCCCGGCGGCCTCGGGATCGATCCCGACCACCTGCCCGACGGGCTCGTCGTCGCCGACGAGCAGGGCCGCGTCATCTGCTTCAACGCCGCCGCCGAGCGCATCACCGCCGTGCGCGCCCGCGACGCCCTCGGGCAGCCGCTGGAGAAGGCCCTGCCCCTGGAGGACCTGGAGGGCCGTCGCTGGTGGCAGCTGACCGACCCCTACGGCGGGCTGGCCATCCGCGTGGGACAGCCCGAGCGGAACCTGCTGCTGCCCGGCGGGCGCGAGGTCCTCGTCCGCGCGCGCTACGTCCGCAGCCGGCCCACCGGCCCCCTGCGGCGCCTGGTGGTCACCTTGCGCGACACCGAGGCCCGCCGCCGCACCGAGCGCAGCCACGCGGAGCTGATCGCGACCGTCGCCCACGAGCTGCGCTCCCCGCTGACCTCGGTCAAGGGCTTCACCGCCACCCTGCTCGCCAAGTGGGAACGCTTCACCGACGACCAGAAGCGGCTGATGCTGGAGACCGTCGACGCCGACGCCGACCGCGTCACCCGGCTGATCGCCGAGCTGCTCGACATCTCGCGCATCGACTCCGGCCGCCTGGAGCTGCGCCGCCAGCCCGTCGACATCGGCGCCGCCGTCGGACGCCACATCCAGGCCCACGTCGCCTCCGGCCAGCCCGCCGACCGGTTCCTGCTGCGCGTCCAGCAGCCGCTGCCCGATCTGTGGGCCGACCCCGACAAGATCGACCAGGTCCTCAGCAACCTGCTGGAAAATGCCGTGCGCCACGGTGAGGGAACTGTCACGATCGACATCACGGCCACGGCGTCCCCCCGTGAGGGCGAGCACGCCGAGAACGCAGCCACGTCGGTCACGGTGAGCGACGAGGGGCCCGGCATCCCGGAGGAGTCCATGAACCGCGTCTTCACCCGCTTCTGGCGGGGCAGCAAGCGCGGTGGCACGGGCCTCGGGCTCTACATCGTCAAGGGCATCGTCGAGGCCCACGGCGGCACGATCACGGTCGGCCGCGCCCCGGGCGCCGGGGCCGAGTTCCGATTTACGTTGCCCGTGGCGGCTCCGGCGTATCTCGCCTGAGGACCACGGGCGCATTCGCCTGCCCCCACCCCGTTAGACTCGGCCATTGGCACCTTTGTGTCCCGAAAGCCGTGACGAGCCGTCCATGAGTCGGTGACGGGGACCTTCAGCCAGCCAATCGGAAGCACGGGAAGAGATGTCGGCACCGAATAAGTCGTACGACCCTGTAGAGGTCGAGGCCTTGAAACCGGAAGAGATCGAGCGCATGCGGGACGAGGCGCTCGCCGCCTTCGCCGCCGCGGACTCCCTCGAAGCCCTCCAGGAGGCCAAGGTCGCCCACACCGGCGGCACCTCCCCGCTGGCCCTCGCCAACCGCGAGATCGGCGCCCTGCCCCCGCACGCCAAGGCCGACGCCGGCAAGCGCGTCGGTCAGGCCCGCGGCGCCGTCAACAAGGGCCTCGCCGCCCGCCAGGCCGAGCTGGAGGCGGACCGGGACGCACGCGTGCTGGTCGAGGAGGCGGTGGACGTCACCCTGCCCTACGACCGTGTCGCCGCCGGTGCCCGCCACCCGCTGACCACGCTGTCGGAGCGCATCGAGGACGTCTTCGTGGCCATGGGCTACGAGGTCGCCGAGGGACCCGAGGCAGAGGCCGAGTGGTTCAACTTCGACGCCCTCAACATCGGCCCCGACCACCCGGCCCGCGGCGAGCAGGACACCTTCTTCGTGCAGGGCCCGGACGGCGGCCCCGACTCCGGCGTCGTCCTGCGCACCCACACCTCGCCCGTGCAGATCCGCTCGCTGCTCGACCGCGAGCTGCCGGTCTACGTGATCTGCCCCGGCGTCGTGTACCGCACCGACGAGCTGGACGCCACGCACACCCCGGTCTTCCGCCAGGTCGAGCTGCTCGCCGTGGACGAGGGCCTGACCATGGCCGACCTCAAGGGCACGCTGGACCACATGGTCAAGGCCCTGTTCGGCGAGGGCATGAAGACCCGGCTGCGGCCCAACTTCTTCCCGTTCACCGAGCCGTCCGCCGAGATGGACATGGTCTGCTACGTCTGCCGCGGCGCGTCCGTCGGCAACCCGGACCGCCCCTGCCGCACCTGCTCCTCCGAGGGCTGGATCGAGCTCGGCGGCTGCGGCATGGTCAACCCGCGCGTGCTGCGCGCCTGCGGCGTCGACCCCGAGAAGTACAGCGGATTCGCCTTCGGGTTCGGCATCGAACGGATGCTGATGTTCCGCCACAACGTCGAAGACATGCGAGACATGGTCGAGGGTGACGTCCGGTTCACCCGGCCGTTCGGGATGGAGATCTGATGCGGGTCCCGCTTTCCTGGCTGCGGGAGTACGTCGACCTGCCGGCCACCGAGACCGGCCGTGACGTCCAGGCCAAGCTGATCTCGGCCGGTCTGGAGGTCGAGACGGTCGAGCAGCTCGGCCACGACCTCAAGGGCCCCCTCGTGGTCGGCCAGGTGCTGACCATCGAGGAGCTGGAGGGCTTCAAGAAGCCGATCCGCTTCTGCACCGTCGACGTCGGCCGGGCCAACGGCACGGGCGAGCCGCAGGAGATCGTCTGCGGCGCCCGCAACTTCGCCGTCGGCGACAAGGTCGTCGTCGTCCTGCCCGGTGCCACCCTGCCGGGCGGCTTCGCCATCTCCGCGCGCAAGACCTACGGCCGGAACTCGCACGGCATGATCTGCTCCAGCGACGAGCTGGGCATGGGCGACGACGGCACCAAGGGCATCATCGTGCTCCCGCCGGAGACCGAGGTCGGCCGCGACGCCGTCGAGCTGCTGGAACTGGTCGACGAGGTCCTCGACATCGCCGTCACCGCCAACCGCGGCGACTGCCTGTCCATCCGCGGCGTGGCCCGCGAGACCGCCATCGCCTACGGCCTGCCGCTGCGCGACCCGGCCCTGATCGACGTGCCCGCGCCCAACGCGTACGGCTACCCGGTGCGCGTCTCCGAGCCCACCGGCTGCGACCGCTTCACCGCCCGCACGGTGACCGGCCTCAGCCCCGAGGCGCGCTCGCCGATCTGGCTCCGGCGCAGGCTGCAGAAGGTCGGCATGCGCCCGATCTCGCTCGCCGTCGACGTCACGAACTACGTGATGATGGAGCTGGGCCAGCCCCTGCACGCCTACGACCGCTCCCTGGTGCAGGGCACCATCGGGGTGCGCCGGGCCGAGCCGGGCGAGAAGCTCACCACCCTCGACGGCGTCGAGCGCACGCTGGACGCCGACGACCTGGTGATCACCGACGACCGCGGCCCGATCGGGCTGGCCGGTGTCATGGGCGGCGCGAACACGGAGATCGCCGACCACGACGACGTGGAGAACGCCACCGCCGACGTGGTCATCGAGGCCGCGCACTTCGACGCGGTGTCGATCGCGCGCACCGCCCGCCGCCACAAGCTGTCGTCCGAGGCGTCCCGGCGCTTCGAGCGCGGCGTCGACCCGCAGGCCGCCGCTGCCGCCGCGCAGCGCACCGTCGACCTGCTGGTCCTGCTCGCCGGCGGCACCGCCGAGGCCGGAGTCACCGAGGTCCTCGCCCCGGGCGCCCCGCACACCATCACCCTGCCCGCCGACCACCCGGACAAGGTCGCCGGTGTCGTCTACGGCCGCGAGACGGTCGTCCGGCGGCTCCAGGAGATCGGCTGCGACGTGTACGGGCAGGACGAGCTCGTCGTCACCCCGCCGTCCTGGCGGCCCGACCTCACCGACCCGAACGACCTGGCCGAAGAGGTCATCCGGCTGGAGGGCTACGAGAACCTGCCCTCCACGCTGCCCAAGCCGCCGGCCGGCCTCGGCCTGACGGCCCGGCAGCGGCTGCACCGCCGCATCGGCAGGGCCCTGGCCGGCGCCGGCTACGTCGAGGCGCTGAACTACCCCTTCGTCAGCGAGCAGGTCTTCGACCAGCTCGGCCTGGAGGCGGACGACCCGGCCCGCCGCGTCGTGAAGCTCAGCAACCCGCTGAACGACGAGGAGCCCGCGCTGCGCACCTCGCTGCTGCCGGGGCTGCTCGCCGCGCTGCGCCGCAACGACGGCCGCGGCTCGCACGACCTCGCCCTGTTCGAGACCGGCCTGGTCTTCCTCCCGGGCGAGGAGCAGCGCACCGCCACCGTCCTGCCCGTCGACCGCCGCCCCTCCGACGCGGAGCTCGCCGAGCTGAACGCCGCGCTGCCCGAGCAGCCGCGGCACGCGGCCGTGGTCCTCACCGGAGCGCGCGAGCAGGCCGGCTGGTGGGGCAAGGGCCGTCCGGCGGACTGGGCCGACGCGGTGGAGGCGGCCCGGACCGTCGCCCGCGAGGCCGGTGCCGAACTGGTCGTCCGCAAGGGGCAGTACGGGCCCTGGCACCCGGGCCGGTGCGCCGAGCTGGCGGTCACCGTGGACGGTGCCGAGCGGGTCGTCGGCCACGCGGGCGAGCTGCACCCCCGCGTCGTCAAGGCGCTCGGCCTGCCCGCACGCAGCTGCGCGATGGAGATCGACCTGGACGCGGTGCAGGCGGCCGGTGACTCCACGGTGCAGGCGCCCAGGATCTCCACGTTCCCGGTCGCCACGCAGGACGTCGCCCTGGTCGTCGACACGGCCGTCCCGGCCGCCGAGGTCGAGGCCGCGCTGCGCGACGGTGCCGGTGAACTCCTGGAGTCCGTCCGGCTGTTCGACGTGTACGAGAACGACGAGCAGCTCGGTGCGGGCCGCAAGTCGCTCGCCTACGCCCTGCGGTTCCGCGCGGCCGACCGCACGCTGACCGTGGACGAGGCGTCCGCGGCCCGCGACGCGGCCGTCGCGCTCGCCGGTGAGCGCGTGGGGGCCGAGCTGCGCAGCTGAGGGCACCGCGGGACTGCGCGGCGGCGCCTTCGCCGGAGCCGGCCGCGCCGTCCCCCGCCCCTCGAGGGACCGGTCACCTCACTCTTTTGAGTGGTTGGACACGGTGATCCCGTCTTTTCGGGCGGACTGTCCCACAGAATCGGACCGGCCTTTTCGGGCCGGTCCGATTCCGTGTGTCAGGGGCCTGATGGGGGGCCGTCGGCATGATCCGCGTCAGGGGCCGGGTGCGTTGCCTCGGACTGCCGGTGGTGTGGGGCGCGGCAGCCGTCACGTACAAGCTCGCCTGTCCGCTCGCCCAGCAGTCCTCTCTTCCGGCGCGCATCCTCACCAGCGCCGTCTTCTTCGCGGTCGGCACGGGGCTGATCCTCCACGTGCGGCGGTCGCTGGCGCGTGAGCTGCGGCAGCTGCGCCGGGTGGCGGGCGCCGCGCAGAACGCGCTGCTGCGTCCGCCGCCGTCCCACGTCGACGGACTGGACGTCGCCGCCGCCCAGGTGTCGGCCGAACGCGGCGCGGCGATCGGCGGCGACCTGTACGAGGTCGCGGCCACCGAGTACGGCGTGCGGGCCGTGATGGGCGACGTCCGCGGGCACGGGATCGGCGCGCTGGGCACCGTCGCCGCCGTGCTCGGCTGCTTCCGCGAGGCCGCGCACGACGAGAAGGACCTCGGCGGTGTGCTGCGCCGGCTGGAGCGCGCCCTGGAGCGGCATCTGCGCCAGGAGCATCCCACCGGCGACCTCGAGGAGTTCGTGACCCTGCTGCTCGTGGAGATCCGGGCCGACGGCGCGATGCTCGCCCTGAACTGCGGCCATCCCTGGCCCTATCGGCTGAGGGGCACCGGGGTGGAGCACCTCGCGGCGGGTGACCCGTACCCGCCCCTGGGGCTGTTCCCGCTGCCGGACAGCGACCTGCCCACCGTCGGACTCGGACGGCTGCGCGCCGGCGACGGGCTGTTCCTGTACACGGACGGCGCCCAGGACGCGCGGGACGCCCGCGGCCGGTTCTTCCCGCTGCAGACCGTGCTGGAGAGCGCGGCACGGGACGCACCGCCCACCCCCCGCGCGATCCTCACCCGCGTCGTCACCGCCCTGCACCACCACACCCGCGGCGAACCGGCCGACGACATCGCCCTGTTGATCCTCACCAACAGCCGGGACGCAGCCCTCGGGGAGAGCGGCGCAGGCGACCTCGCGTCCGCCGCCGGCGACGCGCCCCTGGCACCGCGGTGAGGGCGGCGCCGGCGAGGCCGCCCGCCCCGCCACGGAGTGTCGGGCAGGCGGCGGGGCGGACGGCTCAAGCGGGCCGCCGCACTTTTCGAGGGGGAGCCGGCGGCCCGGCCGGCCTCTTTCGAGGCAACTCAGTCAACCGGTCCGCGACGCAGAGCGACAGTGCGCACACAGCCCGGATTCGGGTACTCCGTTCACACCCCGTGTGAACCCGGAGCCACTAACCTGACCGCACCGAGCCACACGGGGGGCCCACATGCAGCCCAACACTCTGCTCGACGCGATCCTGGACGAGGCCGGCATCTCCCACGCGGGACTGGCCGCCCACGTCAACCAGGCCGGACGAGCACGGGGACTGACCCTGCGTTACGAACACACCGCGGTCGCGCGCTGGCTGAAGGGGCAGCGCCCCCGGGGCCAGGTGCCCGACCTCATCTGCGAGGTGCTCGCCGGCCGGCTCCGGCGGCAGGTCACCCTCGACGACATCGGGCTCGGTGTGCCCGGCGAGCCGTCCGCCCCGCACACCGGCTCGCTGTCCGGCTTCGTGGAGCGGGCCACCGCGCTGTGGCGCTCCGACCAGCAGCAGCGGCCCCACATCCTGGGCGCGCCCGCCCTCACCGGCACCCCGGCCGTGATGCCGGTGTGGGAGTGGGAGAACCCGCCCGAGGACGTGGACGTCTCACGCGGCGGCCGGCACCGGGTCACCCCCGGCGACCTGGAGATGCTGCGGGCCGCGCGCACGCACTACGAGCAGATGTACCGCAAGGCCGGCGGCATCGCCACGCGCGCCCGGATCGTCGGCTTCCTCAACTCCGAGGCCGCGCCGCTGCTGCGCGGCAGCTACACCGACGAGACGGGCCGTCAGCTGCACCGGGCCACCGGCGGGCTGGTGGCGGTCGCCGGCATCTGCGCGTACGACTCCGACGCGCACGGGCTGGCGCAGCGCTACTTCCACCAGGCGCTGCGGCTGGCGAAGGCGAGCGGCGACCGCGGGCTCGGGGCGTACGTCATCGCCCTGCTGGTCAACCAGTCGCTGTTCATGCGGGAGTACCGGCAGGCCGTCGCCTTCGCGGAGGCCGCGCTGCGGGCCGCCGGCACGCACATCACCCCGGCGCTCGCCTCCGACCTGTACGCGATGCAGGCGAAGGCGTACGCGCACCTGGGCGACGGCACGAGCGCCCTGGCCCGCATCCGGCGGGCCGAGCAGGCCGCCGAGCGCATCCGGCGCGGCCACGAGCCGGACGAGACCGGCTATGTCCAGCCGGGGCTCGTCAACGTCCAGGTGGCGGAGGCGCTGCTGAGCCTGGGGGAGATCGCGGCTGCCGGGGAGCACGCCGCTGCCGCCGTCGACAACCCGGCGCACGACCGCGGCCGGGTGCACCGGCTGGCCATGCTCAGCACCATCGAGCTGCGCCAGGGCAACGCCGACAAGGCCGTCGCCATCGCGGTGCAGATGGCGGAGCAGGCCCGGGGCATGGAGTCCCAGCGGCTGCGCGACCGGCTGCGCGCGGTCCGGGAGCACCTGGTCCGCAGCGGGTGCGCCGGCACCTCCGAGGCGGCCGAACTGATCGACGGGGCGCTGCGCGTACCGCTGTAGAGCCGTGCGGCGGCCGCCCGCGCCGCTCCGAGCCGCTTCCCGTGCGCCTGCTGCCGGACTGTCCCTGCTGCGATATTGCCACTTACTCGATGGAAGGTGGCAGAACCGTGCAGTGGACGAAACACAACGAACAAACTGTGTACGCGAACCGCTGGTTCAGCGTCAATCTCGCCGATGTGGAACTGCCGGACGGCCGGCACCTGGACCACTTCCTCATACGGCTGAGGCCGGTCGCGGTGGCCACGGTCGTCAACGAGGCCAACGAGGTGCTGCTGCTGTGGCGGCACCGCTTCATCACCGACACCTGGGGGTGGGAGCTCGCGGCGGGCGTGGTCGAGGACGGCGAGGACGTCGCCCGGGCGGCCGCGCGGGAACTGGAGGAGGAGACCGGCTGGCGGCCGGGACCCCTGCGCCACCTGATGAGCGTGGAGCCGTCCAACGGGCTCACCGACGCCCGGCACCACGTGTACTGGGCCGACGAGGGCGAGTACGTCGGGCACCCCGTGGACGACTTCGAGTCGGACCGCCGGGAGTGGGTGCCCCTCAAACTCGTCCCCGACATGGTCGCCCGCGGCGAGGTCCCGGCCGCCAACATGGCGGCCGCGTTACTCCTGCTGCACCACCTCAGGCTCGGACACGACACGCTGCCCTGACCCGGCGCGGCCTAGCGCCCGAACGCCTGCCAGACCGCCACGACGAGGGCACCCACGGAGGTGAGCGCGGCGACCGCCGGCAGCGGCCAGCGCGCGTGTTCGAGCGAGTGGATCCGGGAGTTGAGGTCGTCGAGCTCCTTGGCGGTCTCCTCGGTGCGGTGACTGAGCAGGGCCAGCCCGCCTTCGACGCGCGCGTACGCCACGTCGAGGCGGCGTCGTAACTCTGCGAGTTCACCCTGGACGACGGGATGCTCGGGATCGACGGTCACGATTCCGCTCCTTTCCGTAGTCGCTTCACATCCCTTGCATGCGCATGAGGAGTCAACTCGCCTGGTGGGCGCCTGGGGAGAGTGTGCGGAGGGCATATGCGAGCCCGGCGCGCACACGGTGTGTGAATGCCGCGGGCCCGGCACCAACCAAGGTGCCGGGCCCGCTGTATGGCCGAAATCTGACCGTCCGTAACCGGCCTGCGGGCCGGGGCACGGGGGTCAGGAGTAGGTGTAGAAGCCCGAGCCCGTCTTGCGGCCGAGGCGGCCCGCGTCGACCATGCGCTGCAGCAGCGGGGGAGCGGCGTACAGCGGCTCCTTGTACTCCTCGTACATCGACTGCGCGACCGAGGCGACCGTGTCCAGGCCGATGAGGTCGGAGAGCTTGAGCGGGCCCATGGGGTGGGCGCAGCCCATCTCCATGCCGTTGTCGATGTCCTCGCGGCTGGCGATGCCCGTCTCGAACATCCGGATGGCCGAGAGCAGGTAGGGGATCAGCAGTGCGTTGACCACGAAGCCGGACCGGTCCTGGGCACGGATCGCGTGCTTGCCGAGCAGCTTCTCGGTGAACAGCTGGGCGCGGCTGATCGTCCCCTCGGAGGTGGTGAGGGCGGGGATCAGCTCGACGAGCTTCTGCACCGGGGCGGGGTTGAAGAAGTGGATGCCGATGACCTGGTCGGGCCGCGAGGTCGCCACCGCCAGCTTCACCAGCGGGATGGAGGAGGTGTTGGAGGCCAGGATGGCGTCCGGCCGGGTCACGACCTGGTCCAGCACCTGGAAGATCTCGGTCTTGACCTGCTCGTTCTCCACGACGGCCTCGATCACCAGGTCACGGTCGGCGAACTCGCCGAGGTCCGTGGTGAAGCTCAGGCGGGCCAGGGTGGCCTCCTGCTCCTCCTCGGTGATCTTGCCGCGCTCGGCTGCCTTGGCCAGGGAGGTGAACAGCCGGGTACGGCCGATCTCCAGGGCTTCGCCGGTGGTCTCGGCGACCATGACGTCCAGGCCGGCCCGGGCGCACACCTCGGCGATCCCCGCACCCATCTGACCGCAGCCCACGACTCCGACGCGTGCAATGTCTCCCGCTGGGATGTCCGTCACATCGTCCCTTTCGCTGCTGATCCACGACCGGCAGGCCGGCCGGGTCCCGGCGCCTGCTCCGTTCGTGCACGTTACCGCCAAGTATCGATGATCGATCGCGGGGGGCGGCTCAGGTTCGGGCATGCTGGGCCCGGAGCGATCCGCGACGGTGCGGATCCGCGGCATTTTGGGGCATGCGCATGGGACGAGTCTCACGCAGGGCGTTCGCCGTGGCGGCGCTGTCGGCTTTCACGATGATGCCTCCCGCGTCGGCCGCCGCCGGCCGCAGGGGCGGGGCGCCGGCCACCGAGATGCGGGGGGTGTGGCTGGCCACCGTGGCCAACCGGGACTGGCCGTCCAAGCCCGGCCTCGGCGCCGCGCAGCAGCGCTCCGAGCTGCTCGCCCACCTCGACACGGCCGTCCGCAACCGGCTCAACACCGTCTTCTTCCAGGTCCGGCCCACCGCGGACGCCCTGTGGCCCTCGCCGTATGAGCCCTGGTCGCAGTACCTCACCGGGACGCAGGGCAAGGACCCCGGCTGGGACCCGCTGGGCACGGCCGTCGAGGAGGCCCACGCCCGGGGCCTGAAGCTGCACGCCTGGTTCAACCCGTACCGGATCGCCGCCCACGCCGATCCCGGTCGCCTCGCCGCCTCCCATCCGGCCCGGGAGAACCCCGACTGGGTGGTCACGTACGGCGGGAAGCTCTTCTACAACCCGGGGATGCCCGAGGTCCGCGCGTTCGTGGAGGACGCGATGCTCGACGCGGTGGCCCGGTACCCCGTGGACGGCGTCCACTTCGACGACTACTTCTACCCCTACCCGGTGGCCGGCCAGAGCTTCGACGACGACGACGCCTACGCGGAGCACGGCGGTGGTTTCCCGGACCGGGCCGCGTGGCGGCGGGACAACATCGACCTGCTGGTGCGCGAGACGGCGGACCGGGTCAGGGAGCTGCGGCCGGGGACCGCGTTCGGCATCAGCCCCTTCGGCGTGTGGCGCAACGCCTCGACCGATCCGGCGGGTTCGGACACCCGGGCCGGGGTGGAGACCTACGACGACCTGTACGCGGACACCCGGACCTGGGTGCGCGAGGGCTGGATCGACTACATCGTCCCGCAGCTGTACTGGAACATCGGCTTCGCCGCCGCCGACTACGCCAAGCTGGTGCCCTGGTGGGCGGAGGTCGCGCGCGGCAGCTCGACGCAGCTGTACGTGGGGGAGGCGCTGTACAAGGCCGGCGACCCGGCGCAGCCGGCGGCCTGGCAGCAGCCGGCCGAGCTGTCCCGGCACCTGACGCTGGCGGCGCAGCACGCCCCGGTGCGCGGGCACGTCTACTTCGCCGCCAGGGACGTGGCGGCCGACCGGATCGGGGCGATGGCGAGGGTGGTGGCCGACCACTACGGGCTGCCGGCCGACCCTCCGCGCTGAGCCGCCGGATCAGGGACCGGTGGTGGTCTCCCGGTGCCGGATCTCGGTGTCGGGCCCGGGCGAGCACACTCCCTCGTGCCCGTCCTCGAACCGGACGCGGTACGGGGGACCGCCCTCGTCGCCGAGGACCTCGACGATCTCGCCGACCTTGTCGTGCTGGCCGACCACCCTGCCGTGCTGGACCAGCCGGTCGCCCACGGTTGCGCGCATCGGGATCTCCTCACGAGGTGTTGCAGCGGCGGTCCGCGGCCTGGGGGTCCGCGGCGCGGGTCCCCGCGGACGGGGGCCGTACGCCGTCCCTCAGCCGCGGGCCCGCTGTGTGACGGCGATGCACACCAGCACCGCCGCGGCCGTCAGCGGGGCGGCCACCGTCAGGTGCTCGCCCAGCAGCAGCACCGACCACACCAGTGTGAGCAGGGGCTGGGCCAGCTGCAACTGGCTGGCCTTGGGAATGCCGATGGCCCCCATGCCGCGGTACCAGACGACCAGCCCCAGGAACTGCGAACCGGCCGCGACCCACAGCAGCCCGGCCACGCTGTGGCCGGTGAGGTCCACCGGCTCCTGCGCCAGCGCGAGGGCGGCCACCGGCACCGTCAGGGGCAGGCACAGCACCAGCGCCCAGCCGATCACGTGCCACCCCGGCATGACCCGGGCCAGCCGGCCGCCCTCGGTGTAGCCCGCCGCGCAGACCAGCAGCGCCGCGAAGAGGTACAGGTCGGCGGTGGTCAGGGCGCCGCCGCTCTGCTGGACGGTGAAGGCCAGGACCACCGCCGCGCCCGCGAGGGCCGCGCACCAGAAGGTGCGGGAGGGCCGGGCGCCGACCCGGAACGCGGAGAACACCGCGGTGGTGAGCGGGAGCAGGCCCACCACGACGGCGGCGTGCGCGGTGGTCGAGGTCTGCAGTGCCAGCGTGGTCAGCAGCGGGAAACCGAGGACCACCCCGGCGGCGACGACGGCCAGCCCCGGCCAGTGGCGGCGGGCGGGCAGCGGTACCCGCAGCGCCAGCAGGGCGCCGCCCGCGATCACCGCGGCGAGGACGCTGCGCACGGCGACCAGCGACCAGGGCCCGAACCCCTCCAGGCCCCACGCGGTGGCGGGGAAGGTGAGGGAGAACGCGACGACGCCGAGCGCCGCCTGGAGGGTCCCAAAACCGGCGCGGTCCGCTCCCGGCTCCCGGCCGGGCCGTCCGCCTCCCGCGGCGGGACCGGCCGCCCGCACACCGGTGCCGGGCGGGGTCCCCCGGTGCCTCCTGCCGGAGGCCGATGTGTCGACCGCTATCCCGCTGTCCGCAGTAGCGCTACTCTCTGCTCTCATGCATGAGCGTAGCAGTGTGGGTGAACTGGCGGAACAGCTCCGGCGGGAGCTGGACCGCTACTCGCCAGGTGGAAAGCTCCCGTCCAGCCGGGCGCTGGTCGAGCGGTTCCGGGTCAGCCCGGTCACCGTCTCCCGCGCCCTGGCGCAGCTGGCCGCCGAGGGGCTGGTGGTCACCCGCCCCGGCGCCGGAGCATTCCGCGCCCAGGCCCGTACGGCACCCGCCCCGGCCGGGGACACCTCCTGGCAGGAGGTCGCCCTCAGCGCGGAGGGCGCCGCCGACCTCGTGCCGCGCTCGGTGGACGCCTCCGGGGTGCTGGTCTCCCTGGCCGCGCCGCCGCCGGGCGTGATCGAGTTCAACGGCGGCTACCTGCACCCCTCGTTGCAGCCCGAGCGCGCGATGGCCGCCGCCCTCTCGCGGGCCGGCCGCCGCCCGGGGGCGTGGGGCCGGCCGCCCATGGAGGGACTGCCCGAGCTGCGGGAGTGGTTCGCGCGCGGCATCGGCGGCGCCGTGACGGCCGCCGAGGTGCTGATCACCTCCGGCGGGCAGTCCGCGCTCACCACCGCCCTGCGCGCCCTCGCCCCGCCGGGCGCCCCCGTCCTGGTCGAATCGCCGACCTACCCCGGCATGCTCGCCATCGCCCGCGCCGCGGGACTGCGCCCGGTGCCGGTCCCGGTGGACGCCGACGGTGTCCGCCCGGCCCTCCTCGCCGACGCCTTCCGGGCCACCGGCGCCCCGGCCTTCGTCTGCCAGCCCCTCTTCCAGAACCCCACCGGCGCCGTCCTCGCGGCCGGGCGGCGCGCCGAGGTGCTGCGCATCGCCCGCGAGGCCGGGGCGTTCGTCGTCGAGGACGACTTCGTGCGGCGGCTGGTGCACGAGGACTCCGGGCCGCTGCCGCGCCCGCTGGCGGCCGACGACCCCGACGGTGTCGTCGTCCACGTCTCCTCCCTCACCAAGGCGACCTCGCCGAGCTTCCGGGTGAGCGCCCTGGCCGCCCGGGGCCCGGTACTGGAGCGGCTGCGGGCCATCCAGGTCGTCGACACCTTCTTCGTGCCGCGCCCCCTGCAGGAGGCCGCGCTCGAACTCGTCGGCTCGCCCGCCTGGCCCCGCCATCTGCGGGCCGTCTCCGCCGCGTTGACGGCCCGCCGGGACGCGATGACCTCCGCCCTCGCCCTGCACCTGCCCGAACTGACCCTGGCGCACGTGCCGTCCGGCGGCTACCACCTGTGGCCGCGCCTGCCCGACGGCACCGACGAACCGGCGCTGGTGGCGGCCGCCCTGCGCACCGGCGTGGCCGTCACCCCGGGCCGCCCGTACTTCAGCGCCGAGCCCCCGGCCGCCCACCTGCGCCTCAGCTTCGCCGCCGTCGCCGGCACCGGTGAGATCGCGGAGGGCGTACGGCGGCTGCGGGCCGCCTGCGACGAGGCGCTCGGATAACCCCTCGACGCGCCCTCGCACGGCCTGCGAGCATCGCGCCATGAACGCCACCGCGCCCCTGCCCGAGGGCTACGAGATCTCCACCGACCCCGCCCGCGTCGACCGTGAGCGGGTGCACCGGTGGCTGTCCACCGACGCGTACTGGGCACTGGGCCGCCCGCGTGACCAGCAGGACCGCGCGATCGAGGGCTCGCTCAACTTCGGCGTCTTCGACACGGCGTCGGGGGAGCAGCTCGCCTACGCCCGGGTCGTCACCGACCGGGCGACCTTCGCCTGGCTCTGCGACGTGTACGTCGACCCGTCGGTGCGCGGCAAGGGCATCGGCGGCGCGCTGGTGGGTGCCGTGCGCGCGCAGGCGCAAGAGTTCGGCGTGCGGCGGGTGCTGCTCGCCACGCACGACGCCCACGAGGTGTACGCCCGGCACGGCTTCGCGCCGCTGGAGCGGCCCGAGCACTGGATGGCGCTCGTCCTCAGCCGGTGACGGCCTTCAGCCCGTCACGCCCTTCGCGGGGTCGGGGCCGCCCAAGGCGTGTCCGGTGACGGAGTGAGGGGCGGCGCTTCGTGAACGTCGATGTACCCTCGGTAACTGGCGGACAACACCTCTTGACCTGCGCACTTGCTGCGCTCACGATCGCCGCATGTCACTTCGGGTCACGTTCGTCGCCGCCGCGCGCAGCTCCCTGCCGCCGGCCGAGCGCTTCGAGGACGACCGGCCGCTGGACCAGGCCGGCTGGGGCGAGGTGGAGCGGGTGGCCCCGCAGCTGCTGCCGCTCGCCGCGGCCGACCTGCGCTACTGCTCACCGGCCCCGCGCAGCCGGGCGACGGGTGAGGGGCTCGGCTACGCGCCGCTCGTCCAGCTGGGCCTGCGCGACTGCGACATGGGCCGCTGGCGCGGGCTCACCCTGGGCGAGGCGATGGCCCGGGAGCCGGAGGCGGTGGACGCGTGGCTCACCGATCCGCGGACCGCACCGCACGGCGGGGAGTCCCTGGTCGACTTCGTCTCCCGGATCGGCGGCTGGCTCGACACCCGGCCGGTGGAGGACGGCTGCCGGGTGGTGGCGGTCGCCGAGCCGTCCGTGATCCGGGCCGCCCTGGTGTACGTGCTGAAGGCGCCGCCCTCGACCTACTGGAACATCGACGTCCGGCCGCTGTCGACGACGTCCGTGACGGGCCGGGCGGGTCACTGGCACCTGCGGTTCGACGGGGCCTCCGCTCAGCGCTCGCGCGCGTAGTCGGTGCGCAGGACGAGGTCCTTGGCGGGGCCGCGCACCCGCCACACGGTGTGCCAGTGGTCCGCGTCGCGGACGGTGAACTCGCCGCGGTAGAGGTCGGCCGAACAGGGATGGTCGGCGAGGTGCCGCCCCGGCCTCAGGTCGAGGTCGTGGAAGGGCCGCCCGTCCGCGAACCGGACGTCCGCCGTGCCGTGCGGACCCGGCAGGAACCGCAGCGTCCGCTCCGCGGGCCGGGTGACGCCGTGCCAGGTGAAGGTGCCGGACTCGTGGTGCAGCAGCCCGCCCCCCTCCAGGGCGCCGAACGCGGTGGTCCCGGCGAACTCCCCTTCCGCGCCGCTCGCGAGATCGCGCACGGTCCGCGACACCCGCCACCGCCCGGCCAGATACGCCAGTGCGTCCGGCACCGGCCAGAACTCGCCCATCCCTGACCGCTCTCCGTCCCGTCCCGTGCTGCGCGACCCATTGACGCGCTCCAGCCCCCTCCCTATCTTGCCGTTCGAAGTGCTGATCAGCGTCCGATATCTCGAACCCCCCACCGAGTCGCGGAGTATCCATGCCACGCACCGCCCGCACGCGAGGGAGAGCGGGCCTCACGGCCACCGCCCTCCTGACGGCAGCAGCCCTCGTGCCGGCCCCGGCGCACGCCGAGGACGTCACCGACTACGCGATCACCGTCGACCCCTCCGCCCGGGGCGCGACCATCGACGACACGATGTACGGCGTCTTCTTCGAGGACATCAACCGCGCCGCCGACGGCGGCCTGTACGCGGAGCTGGTGCAGAACCGGTCCTTCGAGTACTCCACCGCCGACAACGGCTCGTACACGCCCCTGACCTCCTGGACGGTCGCCGGCACGGCCGAAGCCGCGGACGACTCGGGACGGCTCAACGAGCGCAACCGCACCTACCTCTCCCTGGGCGCCGGCTCCTCCGTCGCCAACACGGGCTACAACACCGGCATCCGGGTCGAGCAGGGCAAGAAGTACGACTTCTCGGTGTGGGCCCGCGCCGGGGGCGGCAGCACGCTCACCGTCTCGCTGAAGGACGCCGCGGGGAGCCTGGCCACCGCCCGCCAGGTCGCCGTCAGGGGCGGCTGGGCGAAGTACCGGGCCGCCTTCACGGCGACCCGCACCAGCAGCCGCGGCCGCCTCGCCGTCGCCGCCTCGAACGCCGCCGCGCTCGACATGGTGTCGCTGTTCCCGCGCGAGACCTACCGGAACCAGGCCAACGGCCTGCGCAAGGACCTCGCCGAGAAGATCGCCGCCCTGAAGCCGGGCTTCGTGCGCTTCCCCGGCGGCTGCCTGGTCAACACCGGTTCCATGGAGGACTACAGCGAGGCGAGCGGCTGGCAGCGCAGGCGCAGCTACCAGTGGAAGGACACCGTGGGGCCCGTCGAGGAGCGCGCCACCAACGCCAACTTCTGGGGCTACAACCAGAGCTACGGCCTCGGCTACTACGAGTACTTCCGCTTCTCCGAGGACATCGGCGCCATGCCGCTGCCCGTCGTCCCGGCCCTGGTCACCGGCTGCGGCCAGAATCAGGCCGTCGACGACGACGCCCTGCTGCGGCGGCACATCCAGGACACCCTCGACCTCATCGAGTTCGCCAACGGCCCGGCGACCTCGACGTGGGGCAGGGTCCGCGCGACGATGGGCCACCCCGAGCCGTTCCGCCTGACCCACATCGGCGTCGGCAACGAGGAGAACCTCCCGCGCGAGTTCTTCGCCCGCTTCGAGAGGTTCCGGGCCGCCATCGAGGCGAAGCACCCCGGCATCACGGTCATCTCCAACTCCGGCCCGGACGACGCCGGCACGGTCTTCGACACCGCCTGGCAGCTCAACCGCGAGGGCGGGGTCGACATGGTCGACGAGCACTACTACAACAGCCCGGCCTGGTTCCTGCAGCACAACGACCGCTACGACTCCTACGACAGGAACGGCCCCGCGGTCTTCCTCGGCGAGTACGCCTCCCAGGGCAACGCCTGGAAGAACGGCCTGGCCGAAGCGGCCTACATGACCGGCCTGGAACGCAACGCGGACGTCGTCAAGCTCGCCTCCTACGCCCCGCTGCTCGCCAACGAGGACTACGTGCAGTGGCGCCCCGACATGATCTGGTTCAACAATCGGGCCTCCTGGAACTCGGCGAACTACGAGGTCCAGAAGCTGTTCATGAGCAACACCGGCGACCGGGTGGTGCCGTCGAAGGCCACGACCACGCCGGGCGTCAGCGGCCCGATCAGCGGTGCCGTCGGCCTGTCCACCTGGGCGACCAGCGCCGCGTACGACGACGTGAAGGTCACCGCGGCCGACGGCGCGGTCCTGCTGGACGAGGACTTCTCCGGTGACGCCTCGCGGTGGAGGCACAACGGCACCGGCAGCTGGAGCGTCCGGGACGGCCAGTACGTCCAGACCGACGCGGCGGCCGAGAACACGATGGTCACGGCGGGCGACCCGGCCTGGAAGGACTACGACCTGCACGTGCGCGCCACCAAGAAGTCCGGCCAGGAGGGCTTCCTGATCGCCTTCGGCGTCCAGGACACCGGCAACCACTACTGGTGGAACCTGGGCGGCTGGAACAACACCCGGTCGGCCGTCGAGCAGTCCGTGGACGGCGGCAAGAGCACCCTGCTGACCCAGCCCGGGTCGATCGAGACGGGCCGCGCCTACGACATCGACATCCAGGTGCGCGGCCGCCAGGTCACGCTGTTCCTCGACGGCGAGGAGTGGGGCCGCTTCACCGACGACAGGCCGGCCGAGCCGTTCCGCCAGGTGGTGACCCGCGACGACCGGACCGGCGACCTGATCGTGAAGGTCGTCAACGCCCGGCCGGCCGAGGCCCGCACGGCCGTCGACCTCGGCGGCGCCCGGGTCGCCTCGACGGCCCGCGTGACCACCCTGGCCGCCGGCCAGGAGGCGGTGAACACGGAGACGGACACGCCGGTGGCCCCGGTGACGTCCACCTTCCGGGGCGTGGCGGACCGGTTCACCTACACCTTCCCGGCGAACTCCGTGACGTTCCTGAGGATCGGACGGAGATGAGCGAGCCGTGGCCGCGCCCCCGCGCCGACGGCCACGCCGCACCGTCAGCCGCCGGCCGGGACGCTCTCCGTCCCGGCCGGCGGCCGCACGGCCGCCAGGCGGTCCGCCTCAGGCCGGTCGGTCGCAGGCCCGTCCGTCTCAGGCCGGTCCGCTCCGGTGGCACAGGACGCAGCCCTCCCGGTGGGGCAGCCCGCTCGGCACCCGGACGCATTCCCCGGCGGCGCCCGGTTCGTGCGGGGTCGCACCCCGGTCCAGCTCGGCCACATCGCGTCATCGCCGGCCCGGAAGACATTGCCCATGGCCGGAGCGTACGCATCGCCGCCGAGGGGCAGGATCGGCGAGGGCCGCGGAACAGGATTGCATAAACCTGCGGCGAAACGTATAGTCATGCCCCCTGAGGAGGAGGTGCCATGACGGTACGAGCGGCAGTGGCCGGGGCGAGTGGGTACGCGGGCGGGGAACTGCTGCGTCTGCTGTTGGCACATCCCGAGGTCGAGATCGGCGCCCTGACCGGCAACTCCAACGCCGGGCAGAGGCTCGGTGCGCTCCAGCCGCACCTGCTGCCCCTGGCCGACCGGGTGCTCCAGGAGACCGCTCCGCAGGTGCTCGCCGGTCACGACGTCGTCTTCCTGGCGCTGCCCCACGGGCAGTCCGCGGCCGTCGCCGAGCAACTCGGCCCCGACGTGCTGGTCGTCGACATGGGCGCCGACTTCCGGCTCACCGACGCCGCCGCCTGGGAGACGTTCTACGGCTCCCCGCACGCCGGAACCTGGCCCTACGGCCTTCCCGAACTTCCGGGTGCCCGCCTCGCGCTGGAGGGGTCCAAGCGCATCGCGGTACCCGGTTGCTACCCGACCGCCGTCTCCCTGGCCCTCTTCCCAGCGTACGCCGCCGGGCTCGCCGGGCCCGAGGCGGTGATCGTCGCCGCGTCCGGCACGTCCGGCGCGGGCAAGGCGCCCAAGCCGCACCTGCTGGGCAGCGAGGTCATGGGCTCGATGTCCCCGTACGGGGTCGGCGGGGGGCACCGGCACACCCCCGAGATCACCCAGAACCTCAGCGCGGCCGCCGGGCAGCCGGTCACCGTGTCCTTCACCCCGACCCTCGCGCCGATGCCCCGCGGCATCCTCGCCACGTGCAGCGCCAAGGCCGCCGACGGGGTCACGGAGGAATCGCTGCGCGCCGTGTACGCCAAGGCCTACGCCGACGAGCCGTTCGTGCACCTGCTGCCCGCGGGGCAGTGGCCCGCCACGGCGTCCGTCCACGGTTCCAACGCCGTTCAGGTGCAGGTCGCACACGACGAGGCCGCCGGGCGGATCATCGTGATCAGCGCCATCGACAACCTCACCAAGGGCACCGCGGGCGGTGCCGTCCAGAGCATGAACATCGCCCTGGGTCTCGACGAGACCACCGGGCTTTCCACGATCGGAGTCGCACCGTGAGCGTCACGGCAGCCAAGGGATTCACGGCGGCGGGCATCGCCGCCGGGATCAAGGAGAACGGCAACCCGGACCTGGCCCTCGTGGTCAACAACGGGCCCCGCCGTGCCGCCGCCGGCGTCTTCACCTCCAACCGCGTGAAGGCCGCGCCGGTCCTGTGGTCCGAGCAGGTGCTCAAGAGCGGCCAGGTCTCCGCCGTCGTCCTCAACTCCGGCGGTGCCAACGCCTGCACCGGCCCCAAGGGCTTCCAGGACACCCACGCCACCGCCGAGAAGGCCGCCGAGGTCCTCGGCCGCGGCGCCATCGAGGTCGCCGTCTGCTCCACCGGCCTCATCGGCGTGCTGCTGCCCATGGACAAGCTGCTCCCGGGCGTCGAGACGGCCGCCGCCCAGCTCTCCGAGCACGGCGGCGAGAAGGCCGCCATCGCCATCAAGACCACCGACACCGTCCACAAGACGGCCGTCGTCACCCGGGACGGCTGGACCGTCGGCGGCATGGCCAAGGGCGCGGGCATGCTCGCCCCCGGCCTCGCCACGATGCTCGTCGTCCTCACCACCGACGCCGCCGTCGACGACACCGGGCTGGACGAGGCGCTGCGCGCCGCCACCCGCACGACCTTCGACCGGGTCGACTCCGACGGCTGCATGTCCACCAACGACACCGTGCTCCTGCTCGCCTCGGGAGCGGCCGGAGTGACCCCCGCCCAGGACGAGTTCGCCGAAGCCGTACGGCAGGTCTGCGACGACCTCGGGCAGCAGCTCATCCGGGACGCCGAGGGCGCCAGCAAGGACATCAAGGTGGAGGTGATCAACGCGGCCAGCGAGGACGACGCCGTCGAGGTCGGCCGCTCCATCGCCCGCAACAACCTCCTCAAGTGCGCCATCCACGGCGAGGACCCCAACTGGGGCCGCGTGCTCTCGGCGATCGGCACGACGAAGGCCGCCTTCGAGCCGGACCAGCTGAACGTCGCCATCAACGGCGTCTGGGTGTGCAAGAACGGCGGCGTCGGCGAGGACCGCGAGAAGGTGGACATGCGCTACCGCGAGGTGCACATCGTCGCCGACCTCGCCGCCGGGTCCGAGACCGCCACCATCTGGACCAACGACCTCACCGCCGACTACGTCCACGAGAACAGCGCCTACAGCTCATGAGCACACCGACGCGCAAGCACACCGCGCTGCCCAAGGCGCAGATCCTCATCGAGGCCCTGCCCTGGCTGGTCCGGCACAACGGCAAGACGGTCGTAATCAAGTTCGGCGGCAACGCCATGGTGGACGAGGACCTCAAGGCCGCCTTCGCCCAGGACGTCGTCTTCCTGCACCACGCCGGCCTCAAGCCCGTCGTCGTGCACGGCGGCGGACCGCAGATCAGCGCCGCACTCGACCGGCACGGCATCGTCAGCGAGTTCAAGGCCGGACTGCGGGTGACCACCGAGGACGCCATGGACGTCGTACGCATGGTGCTGGCCGGGCAGGTGCAGCGCGAGCTGGTCGGCCTGCTCAACCGGCACGGGCCGCTCGCCGTCGGCCTGACCGGCGAGGACGCCCACACCATCAGCGCCACCAAGCACCAGCCCCGGATCGACGGCGAGTCGGTCGACATCGGGCGGGTCGGCGAGATCACCGCGATCGACACGGGCGCCATCGAGGCCCTGCTCGCCGACGGCCGCATCCCGGTCGTCTCCTCGATCGCCCGTTCCCAGGACGACAGTGATGCGGGACATGTCTACAACGTCAATGCTGATACGGCGGCTGCGGCACTCGCTGCTGCACTGGGCGCCGAAACCCTCATGGTCCTCACGGACGTCGAAGGACTCTACGAGGACTGGCCCCGCAGCGACGAGGTGATCAGCCGCCTCACCGCCTCCGAACTGGAACGCCTGCTGCCGGACCTGTCCTCCGGGATGGTGCCGAAGATGGAGGGCTGCCTGCACGCCGTACGCAACGGCGTCACCACCGCCCGCGTCATCGACGGCCGCGTCCCGCACTCGATCCTGCTGGAGATCTTCACCGACGAGGGCATCGGCACGATGGTCGTGCCCGACGAGCCGAAGGGGGACGCCGTATGACCGCCCAGCAGGAGTACGCCCAGCGCTGGCAGGGCGCACTCATGAACAACTACGGCACCCCGCTGCTGCCCCTGGCACGCGGCGAGGGCACCCGGGTCTGGGACGCCGACGGCCACGCGTACCTCGACTTCGTCGGCGGCATCGCCACCAACGCCCTCGGCCACGCCCACCCGGCGGTCGTCGAGGCGGTCGGCCGGCAGATCGGCTCCCTCGGCCACATCTCCAACTTCTTCATGGCCGAACCCACCGTCGCCCTCGCCGAGCGGCTGCTGCGCCTGTTCGGCCGGGACGGCAGGGTCTTCTTCTGCAACTCCGGGGCCGAGGCCAACGAGGCCGCCTTCAAGATCGGCCGCCTGACCGGGCGGACCCACGTCGTGGCCACCGAGGGCGCCTTCCACGGGCGGACCATGGGCGCCCTGGCGCTGACCGGCCAGCAGGGCAAGCGGGAGCCGTTCCTGCCGCTGCCCGGGGACGTCACGCACGTGCCGTTCGGCGACGCGCAGGCGCTGGCCGCGGCGGTCACCGAGGAGACCGCACTGGTCGTCCTGGAGCCGATCCAGGGCGAGCTGGGTGTCGTCGTCCCGCCCGCCGGTTACCTCAAGGCCGCCCGGGCCATCACCGCCGCGACCGGGGCGCTCCTGGTCCTGGACGAGGTGCAGACCGGCATCGGCCGCACCGGGCACTGGTTCGAGTACCAGGCCCATGAGGGCGTCCTGCCCGACGTCGTCACCCTCGCCAAGCAGCTCGGCGGCGGACTGCCGCTCGGTGCGACCGTCGCCTTCGGCCGGGCCGCCGACCTGTTGCGGCCCGGCCAGCACGGGACGACCTTCGGCGGCAACCCGGTGGCCTGCGCGGCCGGGCTCGCCGTGATCGACACCATCGAGAACGAGGGCCTGCTGGAGAACGTCAAGCGGCAGGGCGAGCGGTTGCGGGACGGAATCGAGGGCCTGGGCCACCCGTTGATCGACTTCGTCCGGGGCTCGGGGCTGCTCCTGGGTATCGTGCTCACCGAGCCGCTCGCGCCCCAGGTGCGCCAGGCGGCTCAGGAGGCCGGATTCCTGGTGAACGTGCCCGCCCCCGACGTCGTCCGGCTGATGCCGCCGCTCAACCTCCGCGACGACGAGGCGGACGCGTTCCTCGGAGCACTGCCCGGCATCCTGGACACAGCCAGCGGGGACGGACGAACCGGGGAATGAGACGACGATGAGCCAGGCGCAGGACCACGAGCAGCCGGGGGCGAACGGGCCCGCCGTCCCGCAGACCCGCACCGCACGCCACCGCCGGATCGTGGACATCCTCAACCGGCAGCCGGTCCGCTCGCAGAGCCAGCTGGCGAAGCTGCTCGCCGACGACGGCCTGACCGTCACGCAGGCGACCCTCAGCCGCGACCTGGACGAGCTGAACGCGGTGAAGATCCGCAACACCGACGGCGACCTGATCTACGCGGTGCCCAGCGAGGGCGGCTTCCGCACGCCGCGGGCGCCGCTGGGCGGTTCGGCGAAGGAGGAGCGGATGCGGCGGCTCTCGCAGGAGCTGCTGATCTCCGCGGAGGCGTCGGCGAACCTCGTGGTCCTGCGCACCCCTCCGGGGGCCGCCCAGTTCCTGGCGTCGGCCATCGACCAGGCCGAGCTGCACGACATCCTGGGCACGATCGCCGGCGACGACACGCTGCTGCTGATCAGCAGGGAGCCGGCGGGCGGGCAGGCCCTGGCCGACCATCTGCTGAACCTGGCCCAGAACGGGCACTGAGGGTCGTCGTTCGGGTGCGGGCGGGCTGTGGCTGATCGCGCAGTTCCCCGCGCCCCCGGGTCGGCTGGGCCGAGGGCATGCGTGCCGCTGGGGGCGGCTCCCGTCCCACCGAGGGCGGCACCCCGTTCCGCCGGGCTGCGGACCCACCCGCCCCCGGCACCGGCTCACCCCAGCCTCGCCGCCAACCCCCCGGTACACCGCACCTCGTCCCCGGCCGTGATCAGCAGCGCCTCCACGTCCGGCAGGGACTCCAGCCAGGCCAGGCCCTCGCGCGAGCCCATCGCGAAGGCCGCCGTCGCCCAGCAGTCCGCCCAGGTCAGCCGCGGGGCCACCACCGTCACGGCGACCAGGTCGGTCACCGCCGAGCGGCCCGTGCGCGGATCGACGATGTGCGCGCCCCGCTCCGCCGTACCCGACGTGGCCACGGACAGCTCGTCGGCCCCGGCGGCCGAGACGACCGCCGCCAGACCGCCCGGCCGCAGCGGGTCGGCCACCCCCACCCGCCAGGGCCGCTGGGCCCCCGGCGTACCGAGGAGCTGCACGTCCCCGCCGCCGTTCAGGTTCACCCCGCAGACCCCGGGCACCTCGGCCAGCCGCCGCGCCGCGCGTTCCACGGCCCAGCCCTTCACGATGCCGGTCGGATCGAGGCGGCCCTCGTAGGTCGTGCTGAACCAGCCGTCGCTCAGCCGCTCCGCCTCGGCGGCCAGGGCGAGCACCTCCGCGACCTCCGGGGCGCAGTCCCCGACCGTCACCTCGCCGCGCCGCAGCCGGGAGACCTGGCTGTCCTCGCGGTAGGTGCTGAACACCTCGTCGACCCGGTGCAGCCCGGCGACCGCCTCGTCCAGGGCCGCGCGCACGGCGGCCGGTTCCCCGCCGCGGACGTCGAAGGAGAAGACGGTCCCCATCGTCTCCTCGGCATGACGCACCGCGGCGGGAGCGTGAGCGGAGCCGGCCATGGTGTCAGCCACCGGCCTGGTCCAGCGCCGACTGGAGGGACTTCTTGTACCCGGCGCTGGTGTAGGTGGCTCCGGAGACGGAGTCGATGTCGGCGCTGCCGGTGGCGACGGCGGCCTGGTTGAGGCGGGGGACGGAGGAGGAGGTGATCTGGTCGCTGCGGCCGCCCTTCGGTGCCTGCACCGCCTCGGCCTTGGTGATCTTCCCGCCCGCGACGGTGATCCGGACCTGCACCGGCCCGTACTCCGTCTGCGCCGCGCTCCCGGTGAGGACCTGCGTCTGCGCCCGGCCGCCCCCCGATCCCGCGGCCTGGCCACCGCCACCGCCACCGCCCGCGCCGCCCTGCGCCTTCGCCTTGTCGAGGGCGGACTGGAGGGACTTCTTGTACCCGGCGCTGGTGTAGGTGGCTCCGGAGACGGCGTCGATGTCGGCGCTGCCGGTGGCGACGGCGGCCTGGTTGAGGCGGGGGACGGAGGAGGAGGTGATCTGGTCGCTGCGGCCGCCCTTGGGCGCCTGCACCGCCTCCGCCTTGGTGATCTTCCCGCCGGCGACGGTGATCCGGACCTGCACCGGTCCGTACTCCGTCCGCGCGGCGTCGCCGGTGACCGTCCGCGCCTGCCCCGAGCCCTGCCCCGAGCCCTGTGCCGCGCCGCCCTGTGCCTTCGCCTTGTCGAGGGCGGACTGGAGGGACTTCTTGTACCCGGCGCTGGTGTAGGTCGCCCCGGACACGGCGTCGATGTCGGCGCTCTGCGCGGCCACCGCCGCCTGGTTCAGGCGCGGCACCGAGCTCGCGGTGATCTGGCCGCTGCGCCCGCCCTCGGGCGCCTGCACCGCCTCCGCCTGCGTGATCTTGCCGTTGCTCATGGTCAGGCGGACCTGCACCGCGCCGTACTGCGTCTGCGCCGCGTCACCGGTGACCGCGCCGTTCACCCCGCCCTGCGGCGCCTGCCCGGCTGCGGCCGGGGGGACCTGCCCGCCCGCCGCCTGGGCGGCACCCGGGTCGGTGGCCGGCTTGAGGGACAGCAGCAGCACGATCCCGGAGACGGTGGCTGCGCCGGCGAGCACGGCACGCCGGACCGGGTGACTCTTCCTCATGGTTTCCCAAACTCCTGAAGGGCTGTTGGTGTCCCGTCGCTCACATCTCGAACGACTCGTGATGGATACGGCGGGCGGGGACTCCCGCACCGCGCAGTGCCTCGTAGACCGACTGCGCGAAGCCGGGCGGCCCGCACATGAAGACGTCGTGGTCGCCGATGTCCGGGATCTTGCGCTGGAGGGACTCGGCGGAGATGTCGGGGCGCTCCCCGTCCGGGCTGTTGACCGCGTACATCAGCCGCGCGCCGCGCTCGTCGGCGATCGCGGCCAGCTCGCCCCACAGGGCCAGGTCCTGGGTGCTGTTGGCCCGGTAGAGCAGGGTGATGTCGCCGGACGCTCCCGGCAGCGTCTCGAACAGGGCCCGCATCGGCGTGATCCCCACCCCGCCCGCGACCAGCAGCACCTTGCCGCGGCTGCGGCGCTGCGCGGTCATGGCACCGTAGGGGCCCTCCGCCCACACCCGGGTGCCGGGCGTCAGGTCCCGCAGCCGCTCGGTGTGGTCGCCGATCGCCTTGACGGTGATCCGCAGCATGTCCGGGCGGGGCGCCGCCGACAGCGAGTACGGGTGCGAACTGAACCGCATCCCCGGCGCCATGAACCGCCAGCGGAAGAACTGCCCGGCCTCCGCGCCCATCCGGTGCAGCCTGCGCCCGCCGATCAGCACGGACACGATCCCCGGGGTCTCCTCGATGACCGCCTCGACGCGCATCCGGTGCCGCAGGTTCAGCCGGATCGGCGTGAGGATCCGGTACCAGACGACCAGGGCGGTCACGGCCCCGTACAGGCCGTACCAGAAGGTCTTCGCGGTGGGTTCGACGGCGAACTCGTTGCCGGTGGTGATCTGGTGCCAGAACGTCAGGTACACGGCGGCGTAGGTCAGCAGATGCACGTGGTACCAGGTGTCGTAGCCGATCACCCGGCGCACGCCGCCGATGGACAGGATCCCGATGAGGAACAGCAGACCCGTGCCGATGGCGGCCTTGCCCATGTCGGGCAGCTGGTTGATGGAGTCGGTCGTCTGCTGGACGATGTCGCCGAGTCCCTTGCCCGCCTGCAGGGCGTAGCCCCACATGATGAGGAAGACGTGGGCGAGGACGAGGCAGAGCGTGTAGCGGCCGGTCATGGCGTGCCAGCGCGCGACCCGGTCCGTCCCCACCCGGCGCTCCAGCGCGGGCACCCGGGCCATCTGGAGCACCACCAGCGCCATGAGGTAGCCGGCGAGCAGACCGGTGATACGGCCCGCGGCCAGGATCTTGCTCGTCGTGTCGGCGAGGGACGGCGTGTTGTCCCACCACAGCCACAGCACGGCCGCCGCACCGGCCCACAGGGCGATCAGCAGCGGGACGGCCGGGGAGCGGCGCGGGCGGATGCGGCGCATCGTCTGGCGGCGGGCGGCACGTCCGCCTGCGAGCGTGGTGGTCACGGTTCCTCCGTGGGGACTTGACCCTTGGCCCACAGATACGTGCGGGGGCACGGGAGTGTTCAGCCGCGCCCGGAGTCGTGTGCGCACCGCTGTGACCGCGGGTAACTCCCGCGCGGCCGCCGGACCGTCACAGACGGGTGACGGCCGTCGGCCCGCTCACCGTCCCCACGGCGATGTGCGGGCGCCGCGCCGGGTCGGCCCAGAGCAGGATCCGGCGCATCGCGTCCTTCGGCACGGACACGCAGCCGGCCGTCGCCCCGCGCCCGTGGACGTGCAGGAAGATGCCCGCGCCGCGGCCCCGCACCGGACGGTCGTAGTTGAAGCCGACGACGAGCGCGTGGGCGTACTGCGTGCGGTAGGTGACGAGGTGTTCCGACTCGGCGGCCCGGCAGTCGGCCGGGCGGGGCTCGGTCCAGCGGTTGTAGGAGCGGGAACCGTTGTCCTGGCACCACCAGGAGTCCTGGCGGACCCGCCGGTAGGGGTACCGCGTGCCGCGCGGGGCCGCCTCGATGCCGAACGCGTAGGGCAGTCCGTACAGCCCGGTCGGGGTGGTGTTCGTGCCCTGCTTGCGCGAGGCGCCCGCCGTGAGGCCGTTCGCCCCGAAGCGCGCGGGTGCGGACCCGGCCCGCACCCAGCGTCCGCTCGCGGCCCGGTCCCACCAGGTGACGGTGCCCGTCGTCGCGTGCGTGCCCCGGGCCACGGCGGTGACCAGCTGGGTGCCGCCGCCGGTGTCCGCCATCCGGGCCGGCAGCGGAGCGGGGGCGGGCGGCCCGGCGCCGAGGGCGAGGAGGGAGGAGACGGCGAGGGCGACGGCACCGGGGCGCATGCCTCAGACCGTAGAGGGCGGCAGCGGGAGCGGCAGCCCGGGAAGTCCGTCCAGGCTCGTGGCGATGTACTCCTTCTTGGTGAAGTAGGCGTCGAGCGAGGCGTCGTCCTCACGGGCGAACCGCTTGCCGTGCAGATCCCGGTCCTCCTCGTACGCCATGAAGGGCACGGCGTAGCCGCAGGTGTCGCGGACGAGTTCGGCGGTGACGACGATGATCGCCCGCAGCCCGTGCGGTGCGGGGTCGATGTCCGGGAAGCGGGCGAGCAGTTCCCCGAAACGGGGGTCGTCGCGGAAGACGGGCTCGCCCCGGCCGTGCACCCGGACGATGTTCGGCGGGCCCTGGAAGGCGCACCACATCAGGGTGATCCGTCCGTTCTCCCGCAGGTGGGCGATGGTCTCGGCATTGGAACCGGCGAAGTCGAGGTAGGCCACGGTGTGCTCGTCCAGTACCGCGAACGAGCCCTTGAGTCCCTTCGGGGAGAGGTTGACCGTGCCGTCGGCGGACAGGGGAGCGGTGGCGGTGAAGAAGACCGGCTGCGCCTCGATGAACGAGCGGAGCCGGCCGTCTATGCACGCGTGTGTCTTTCCCATGTCCAGCCATTATGGGCGACGTTGTTTCGACCGTCCGAGGAATTGCGGGCTCCGGTCGCCCGCCTCCGCCGGACCCGCGGAATCCCCCGACCGTGGCCGCCCCGGCCGGCGCTCCCACGGGGCGGCCACGGCGCCTGTCACCTCACTTGGTGAGCGTGCAGGCGGCCAGGGTGTCGAGGCCCTGGGGCTTGGCGGCGGTGCGGCCGATGGCGGTGGCGATGCGGTTGACGGTGGCGACGCGCTTGTCCTTCAGGGGGCCGAGGATGGCGTTCCGGACGAAGTCGGGTCCGCCCTGTCCGACGCTACTGGCCAGGCGGGTGTTGGCTTCGCGGAGCTGGGTGTCGAGCAGGGTGAGGTTGCGGTCGACCTCGGCTCGGGCGGAGGCGGGGACGGCGGGCAGCTGGGAGCGCACGTCCGGGCAGGTGATCGTCCCTGCGCCCCCGTTCCCGCCGTTGTTGGCATTGCCGCCGTTGCCGGCGTTCCCGCCGTTGTTCGCATTGCCCCCGTTGCCGGCGTTGCCCGCGTTCCCCGTGCCGCCGCCCGCCTGCGGCTTGCCTGCCTGGCCGTTGCCTCCGCCGGTGCCCGCGCCGTTCAGCGTGCAGGCGGCCAGGGTGTCGAGGCCCTGGGGCTTGGCGGCGGTGCGGCCGATGGCGGTGGCGATGCGGTTGACGGTGGCGACGCGCTTGTCCTTCAGGGGGCCGAGGATGGCGTTCCGGACGAAGTCGGGTCCGCCCTGTCCGACGCTACTGGCCAGGCGGGTGTTGGCTTCGCGGAGCTGGGTGTCGAGCAGGGTGAGGTTGCGGTCGACCTCGGCTCGGGCGGAGGCGGGGACGGCGGGCAGCTGGGAGCGCACGTCCGGGCAGGTGATCGTCCCCGGGCCGGCCAGTGTCCGGGCGGAGTCCGCCTTGCTCCCGGACGTCTCCCCGGCGAGGGCGAACCCGGCGATCACCGTGCCGGACAGCGCCACCGCGGCGGCGCCGCCGATGAACGCGACGCGACGCTTGTCGTACTTCGGAAGAGCCCTGGACATGGGGGTGCCTCACTAGGGGTCGGTGTCGTCGGTGTGGGAGACGCGGCGCCTGCGTCCGGCGAGAGATACGGGTAAGCGGTTTCTCGCGTTCAAGGGATCCTCGGATTCCCCGGACGGCCGGATCCGCCCGGTCCCGCCCCGAGCTGGATTGACGAATCATGCAGTGCCCTGCATACTCATGCATACGGATCGTGGTCCGCGGCGCACCCGCCCCGGCTCGCGGAGACCGGCGGGACCTCGTGCACGCAGTAGCGTGCTGACCCGCCTCCCCGGAACCGGGGGAGCGGCGGCACATCGACATCCAATGAGGAGCGCAGCAGGTGAGCAGCAACAGCGGTGATGTCCGGCTCTGGGGCGGCCGTTTCGCCGACGGCCCCGCCGAGGCCCTGGCGAAGCTGTCCGCGTCCGTCCACTTCGACTGGCGGCTCGCGCCCTACGACATCGCCGGCTCGCGTGCCCACGCCCGCGTGCTGCACACGGCGGGCCTGCTCACCGAGGACGAGCTGGAGCGCATGCTCGCCGGGCTCGACCGGCTGGAAGCGGACGTCGCCTCCGGCGCGTTCGTCGGCACGATCGCCGACGAGGACGTCCACACCGCCCTGGAGCGCGGCCTGCTGGAGCGCCTCGGCGCCGACCTCGGCGGCAAACTGCGCGCCGGCCGCTCCCGCAACGACCAGGTCGCGACCCTGTTCCGCATGTACCTGCGCGACCACGCCCGTGTCATCGGCGGTCTGATCGCCGAACTGCAGGACGCGCTGATCGGCCTGGCCGAGGTCCACCCCGACGTGGCGATGCCCGGCCGCACCCACCTCCAGCACGCCCAGCCGGTCCTCTTCGCCCACCACGTCCTCGCGCACGTGCAGTCCCTCTCCCGGGACGCCGAGCGCCTGCGCCAGTGGGACGCCCGTACGGCCGTGTCGCCGTACGGCTCGGGCGCCCTGGCCGGTTCCTCCCTGGGGCTGGACCCGGAAGCGGTGGCGAAGGACCTCGGGTTCGAGCACGGCTCCGCCGGCAACTCCATCGACGGGACCGCCTCACGGGACTTCGTGGCCGAGTTCGCCTTCATCACGGCGATGATCGGGGTCAACCTCTCCCGGATCGCCGAGGAGGTCATCATCTGGAACACGAAGGAGTTCTCCTTCGTGACCCTGCACGACGCCTTCTCCACGGGCTCGTCGATCATGCCGCAGAAGAAGAACCCGGACATCGCGGAGCTGGCGCGCGGCAAGTCCGGCCGCCTGATCGGCAATCTGACCGGCCTGATGGCCACGCTCAAGGCCCTCCCGCTCGCCTACAACCGCGACCTCCAGGAGGACAAGGAGCCGGTCTTCGACTCCATCGACCAGCTGGAGGTCCTGCTGCCGGCCTTCACCGGCATGATGGCCACCCTCACCGTGCACCGCGAGCGCATGGAGGAACTCGCCCCGGCGGGCTTCTCCCTCGCCACGGACATCGCCGAGTGGCTCGTCAAGCAGGGCGTCCCGTTCCGCGTGGCGCACGAGGTGGCCGGCGAGTGCGTCAAGGCCGCCGAGGCGGAGGGCAAGGAGCTGGACGAACTGACGGACGAGCAGTTCGCGAAGATCTCCGCCCACCTGACCCCCGAGGTCCGCACCGTCCTCGACGTCCCGGGCGCCCTCGCCTCCCGCGACGGCAGGGGCGGTACGGCCCCGAGCGCGGTGGCGGTCCAGCTGGGAGAGGTGAAGGCGGACGTGGCGGCCCAGCACGCGTGGGCGGCGGCCAAGGGCGGCGCCCGGTAGCGGCACCGGGAACCGCGCGAGCAGCCGCACCCCGGCCCGTGGCCGGCGCATCGCAGGGAGCCGCGTGCTCGGCGGCGAAGGCCGTCGCGGGAGTTACGTTGGTCGGACGTCGCCGCCGACCGAACGGAGCCCCGCGATGCCCTTTGCCCGCCTGGCCACCGCAACGACCCCCACCTGCCACATCGGCCTCGGCCTCGCCGCCGTCGGGCGCCCCGGCTACATCAACCTCGGCCGGGACCGGGACCTCGGAGCCGACCGCAGCGCGGAAGCGCTGCGCACCCGCACCCACGAACTCCTCGACGCCGCCTACGCCCAGGGCGTCCGCTACTTCGACGCCGCCCGCTCCTACGGCCGCTCGGAGGAGTTCCTGGCCGGCTGGCTCGCGGCCAGGCCGGGCGTCGACGACGTCGTCATCGGCAGCAAGTGGGGCTACACCTACACCGCCGACTGGTCCACCGACGCCGAGCAGCACGAGGTCAAGGACCACACCCTCGCGAACTACGAACGGCAGCGCGCCGAGAGCGACGCCCTGCTCGGCGACCGGCTCGACCTCTACCAGATCCACTCGGTGACCCCGGACAGCCCGGCCCTCACCGACAAGGAACTGCACGCCCGGCTCGCGGAGGCCGCGGCCCAGGGCCTCACCGTCGGGTTCTCCACCAGCGGGCCCGCCCAGGCCGACGCCGTCCGGGCCGCCCTCGCCGTGACGGTCGACGGCGAGCCCCTGTTCCGTACGGTCCAGTCCACCTACAACGCGCTGGAGACCTCCGCAGGCCCCGCCCTCGCCGAGGCGCACGCCGCCGGACTCACCGTGATCGTCAAGGAGGGCATGGCCAACGGCCGCCTCGCGGAGGAGCAGGCGCCGGCGGTCCTCAAGGAGATCGCCGGCCGGAGCGGGCTGGGCTGCGACGCGGTCGCGCTGGCGCTGGTCCTGCGGCAGCCCTGGGCCGGTGTCGTCCTGTCCGGCGCGGCCACCACCGCCCAGCTGGCCTCCAACCTGCACGCGGCGGTCGTCGACCTCGACGACGACCAGCTGGAGCGCCTCGCCGGCCTGGCCGAGGAACCGCGGGCGTACTGGACGCGGCGCGGACAGCTGCCCTGGCACTGACGACCCCGTCCGGCTGACGGAACCGCACCGCCCTGAGTCACCCACGCCCACAATGAGACATTGATGTCTCATTCGGTGTATGGTTGTCTCATGGCTGTCGATCCCGACCACGTGCTGCGCTCCGCCGCGGCCCTGCTGACGCGCAAATCCACCGCGACCATGGACGAGGTCGCCAGGGCCGCCGGGATCAGCCGGGCCACCCTGCACCGGCACTTCGCCGGGCGGGACGCCCTGGTCCGCGCCCTGGAGTCGCTCGGCATCGCCGAGTGCGAGGCCGCGCTGCGAGCGGCCCGGCTGGACGAGGGCACGGCGAGCGAGGCCGTGCGCCGGCTGGTCGGCGCCATCGAACCGGCCGCCGGACTGCTCGCCTTCCTCTACACCGAGAACCAGCTGTTCGAGGGCGAGGAGCAGAACGCGGGCTGGACCGAGATCGACGACCGGATCTCCGCCCTGTTCCGGCGCGGCCAGCGCAGCGGCGAGTTCCGCATCGACCTCACGCCCGCCTGGCTCACCGAGGCGCTCTACGGCCTGCTGGCCTCCGGCGCCTGGCTGGTGCAGAGCGGCAAGGGCGCCCCCAAGGACTTCCAGCACATGATCGTCGAGCTGCTGCTCGGCGGCGCCGTCAGAAGAGAGGAATCATGACCAGCACCCTGCAGGCGGCCGAGACGGAGGCGGCGAAGCGCCCGGGCCGGTGGCTCGCGCTCGGCGTCCTCGTGCTCGCCGTACTGCTGGTGGCCGTCGACGCGACCGTCCTCGGTCTCGCGACCCCCTACATCAGCGAGGACCTCGAGCCCTCCGGCACGCAGCTGCTGTGGATCGGCGACGTCTACTCGTTCGTCATCGCCGGCCTGCTCGTCTCGATGGGCAGCCTCGGCGACCGGATCGGGCGCAAGCGGATCCTGCTCGTGGGTGCCACGGCGTTCGGGGCGATATCCGTCCTCAACGCCTACGCCACCACGCCCGAGATGATGATCGTCGCCCGGGCGCTGCTCGGGGTCGCCGGTGCGACGCTGATGCCGGCCACGCTCGCCCTGATCCGCAACCTCTTCCACGACCCCCGCGAGCGCAGCCTCGCCGTCGGCATCTGGGGCGCCACCGCCTCGGCGGGCACGGCCGTCGGCCCGATCGTCGGCGGGTTCCTGCTGGAGCACTTCTGGTGGGGCTCGGTCTTCCTGATCAACCTGCCCGTGATGGCCGTCCTGGTCCTCGTCGGCATCAAGCTGCTGCCCGAGTCGCGCACGGAGAACCCCGGACCCTGGGACCTGGTCAGCGTCGTGCTGTCGCTGGTCGGCATGATCGGCGTGGTGTACGCCGTCAAGGAGACCGCGACGCACGGCTTCGCCTGGAGCCCCCTGGCCGCGTGCCTGCTGGGCGCGGCCGCCCTCTACGGGTTCGTCCGCCGCCAGCTCAGGCTCCCGGCGCCGCTGCTGGACATGCGGCTGTTCCGCAAGCGCGGCTTCAGCGGGGCCGTCCTGGCCGACCTGCTGACCATCCTCGGCCTGTCCGGGCTGGTGTTCTTCCTGTCGCAGTACCTGCAACTGGTGCAGGGCAGGCGCCCGCTGGAGGCCGGCCTGGCCGAACTGCCCGCCGCCGTCGGAGCGGTGGTGGCCGGGCTGATCGCCGGGCGTGCGGCGCGCCGCTTCTCCGTCCGGTCCGTCGTCTCCGGCGGGCTGGCGGCGATCGGCCTGGCGCTGGCCGCCCTGACCGTGATCGACCAGTCCACCGGCTACCCGCTGCTCGGCAGCGCCCTGCTGGTGGTCGGGGTCGGCGCCGGCTTCTCGTTCACCGTCACCGCCGACGTGATCCTCTCCAGCGTGCCCAAGGAGGAGGCCGGTGCCGCGTCGGCCGTGTCCGAGACGGCGTACGAACTCGGCGCCGCGCTGGGCATCGCCGCGCTCGGCTCGATCGTGACGGGCGTCTACCACGACTTCACCGGTCCGGCCGGCACGCCGGACGCGGCGCACGAGTCACTGGGCGGCGCGGTGGAGGCGGCGACGCACATGCCGCCCCGCGATGCCGCCGTGATGCTGGACGCGGCCCGCACGTCCTTCGTCGACGGACTGGCCCTCGCGGCGGGCGTCGGCGCGGCGGTCCTGCTGGCGGCGGCGGTGGCGGCGTGGTTCCTGCTGCGCCACCAGCGCCTGGAATCGACCCCGACCCATCCCTGACCCCCGACCGCCCCTGAGGGCCAACCCCCTCAGGGGCGCGGGGAACCGCGCGAAAAGCCCCGCGGGCCCGCAGCCGCCGGACAACCGGTCACCGGCGACGGCACCCGCAGCCCGCCGGAGACTACGCCGCTTCCTTCGCCTTGCTGGCGTACATGTCCACGTACTCCTGCCCGGACAGCCGCATGACCTCGGCCATCACCGAGTCGGTCACGGCCCGCAGCACGTACCGGTCCCGGTCCATCCCCTCGTACCGGGAGAACTCCATCGCCTCGCCGAAGCGCACCGTGACCTTGCCCGGCCGGGGCAGCCCCGCCCCGCCCGGCTGCAGCTTGTCCGTGCCGATCATGGCGAACGGCACCACCGGCGCGCCCGTCATCAGCGTCAGCCGGGCGATGCCCGTCCGGCCGCGGTACAGGCGGCCGTCGGGCGAGCGCGTGCCCTCCGGGTAGATGCCGAAGATCCGGCCCTCCTCCAGCACACGGCGGCCGGTCATCAGCGCGGCGACACCGCCCCGGCCGCCGTCGCGGTCGACCGGGATCATGCCGACACCGGTGAAGAACCAGGCCATCAGCCGGCCCTTCAGGCCCTTGCCGGTCACGTACTCGTCCTTGCCGATGAAGACGACCTGCCGGTCGCAGACCAGCGGCAGGATCATCGAGTCGATGAAGGTGAGGTGGTTGCCCGCCAGGATGACCGGACCGTCGCCGGGAATGTGCTCCGCGCCCTCCACCTGGGGGCGGAACATCAGCCGCATGATCGGGCCGAGCACTGCCTTGATGAGCGCGAAGCGGGACAACGGACCCTCCGGTGTCAAGGGATGCGATATGAGTCTGTGCAGGTGAGGACGATACTCGTGGGGCCCGTGGTCACGCACATCGGGCACGGCGACTTAACCGAGTCCTTACGCACTGTTGACGCGGCTTCACCTGCGGTGACGCGGCGCCGACCGTGCGTGACGCGTCCGGCAGGTGTGACACACATCGCCCCGCGGCACACCCTTCGCGTTCCCGGAACCGGCGGGACGAACCAGCCCGGATGCTACGAACCGTCAATTCACCGTCCCCATCCGCCACGGGTGACATCCCGCGTCACCCGCGTGTTCCGCCCGCGGTCTCCCGCCGGTCATGTACGCGCCCCTACGATCGGCCCGCACTGACGGGCACGACGGCAGGAGGCGCTCATGGGAACGCACGAGTCGAACGAGGAAACGACCGGCACCGGACGGCGGGCGCTGCTCGGCGCGGCGGTGCTCGGCGCCGGCACAGCGGTCCTCGGCATGGCCGGAACGGCGAGAGCCGAAGGGGCCCGGCACGGCGGCGGGGGACTGGACAGCCTGCCCAGGCCGACGATCATCGGCCACCGGGGCGCCAGCGGCTACCGCCCCGAGCACACCCTCGGCTCGTACCAGCTGGCCCTCGACATGGGGGCCGACATCGTCGAGGCGGGCGACCTGGTCCCCACCAGGGACGGGCATCTGGTCTGCCGTCACGAGCCGGAGATCGGCGGCACCACCGACGTCGCCGACCACCCCGAGTTCGCGGGCCGCAGGACGACCAAGCTCCTCGACGGCGTCTCCACCACCGGCTGGTTCACCGAGGACTTCACGCTCGCCGAGCTGAAGAGCCTCCGCGCGATCGAGCGCATCCCGGCCAACCGCCCGCACAACACCCTCTACAACGGCCGCTGGGAGATCCCCACGTTCGAGGAGGTCCTGCGCTGGCAGGACGAGCAGACCCGCAAGCGCGGCAAGCAGGTGTGGATCTACCCCGAGCTCAAGCACCCCACCTACTTCCGCAAGCAGGGCCTGCCGCTGGAGGAGCGGGTCGCCAAGCTGCTGCGCAAGCACCGCAAGGACCGCCGCACCTCGCCGGTCGTCCTGCAGTCCTTCGAGCCGACGAGCGTCGAGCGGCTCGACACACTGGTCGGCAACCCCCTGGTCGTGCTGCTGTCGTCGGCCGGCTCCCGCCCCTGGGACTTCGTCGAGACCGGCGACCCGCGCACCGTCGCCGACCTGGTCAAGCCGGCCGGCCTGCGCGAGATCGCCTCGTACGCGCAGGGCATCGGGCCGACCCTGGACCTCGTGATCCCGCGCGACGCGCAGGGCCGGCTCACCACACCGACCACGCTGGTCGCCGACGCCCACCGCGCGGGCCTGATCCTGCACCCCTACACCCTGCGCAACGAGAATCCCTTCCTGCCCGCCGAGTTCCGCAAGGGCACGGACGCGGACGCCTACGGTGACGTCTTCGGCGCCTACCGGGCCTACTTCGCGACCGGCATCGACGGCGTCTTCACCGACCAGCCCGACACCGGACTGCTGGCGCGCGAGGACTTCCGCGCCCGCTGACCGGCGTCAACTCCACGGCTCGCACCGCCCGGTCGGGTGAGCTTGCGCCGCCCGGGCAACCCGCGGCCCGGGCGGCCGCGTCGCACCGCACATGACGCACGACCTGGTCACCGACCTGCGCCCGCTGCTCACCGCCGAGGCCGCCGCGGAGGCACCTGCCGCCGGAACCGAGGCAGGTGATCTGGAGCAGGCCGTCTGGCTCCGCCTGCTGGAACGCCTGGACGCCGACGGACCCCCGCGCGATCCCGGGCAGTGGCTGCGCCGGGCCGTCCGCGCGGAGGCCCGCCGCAGCCGCCGTACGCGCCAGATCGAACGGCCGTACGCCACCGAGCCGGTGGACGGCGGCGACGACCCGGAGCAGCTCGCCCTCGCCGCGGCCCGCGGGCGTGCCCTGCGCGCGGCCGTCCGTCGTCTCCCGGGTCGCTGCCCCCGGCTGATGGAGGCTCTGCTCGCCCCCGAGGACCTGACGTACCGGGAAATCGCAGGGGAGTTGGGTATCTCACAGGGCAGTCTGGGCCCGGAACGTTCCAGATGCCTGGGATGTCTGCGCAGATTGCTCACACCGGAGGTTGCGGCCCGCTGAGGACGGGGATAGGAGTGGGGGACCACCGGTGATCAGATGAGCGGGAGGCGTGCGCACATGGGCATGAGCGTGACCATCTCTGCGGCGACCGAGCAGGACGCGGAGCAGATCTTCAGGCTGCAGTACCTGTGCTTCCAGCCGGAGGCGGCGCTGTACGGCAACTACCGCATCGACCCGCTCGTCCAAACCCTCGACTCCGTCCGCGAAGAGGTCGTCCGCGACTGCGTCTTCGTGGCCCGGCTCGGTGAGGAGGTCGTCGGCTCGGTCCGCGGCTCGGTCACCGAGGACGGCGCGGCCGTCATCGGCAAGCTCTGCGTCCACCCGCGCCTGCAGGGCCACGGCATCGGCGCCCGGCTGCTGCGCGCCGCCGAAGCGGCTCTGGCCGACCGGCACGGCGCGACCCGCTTCCGCCTCCACACCGGCCACCGCAGCGAGGGCACCCTCCGCCTTTACCGCAAGGTCGGCTACCAGGCGGTGGGCACGTCCCAGGGCGCCGACGGCGTACCGATGATCGTCCTGGAGAAGCCGGCGACCACCTACGCGGCGACGGCCTGACCCCTCCCGGGGGCGCGAGGCGTCCCGTACGGCCCGGCGCCGCCTGGCGACCTCAGGCGGCGCCGCCGTCGCGCGCCCGCGAGGACCGCAGCCAGTAGATGGCGGTCAGCGGCAGCAGCACGGGGATGAAGAGGTAGCCCATCCCGAAGTCCGACCAGACCGTCGCGTCCGGGAAGGCCGACGGCTCGACCAGGGTCCAGGTGCCCACCGTCACCACCCCGACCAGCTCGGCGGCACAGCACGCCAGCGCGACCCTGCGCGCCGTCTCCCCGCCGCGCACCAGCGTGTACGTGATGAACCCGTACACCACCCCGGCCACCGCCGACAGCGAGTACGCCAGCGGCGCCCGGTCGAACTCCGTGGCGATCTGGTACGCCGAGCGCGACACCGCCCCGACCACCATCACGCCGTACAGCCACACCAGCAGCGTGCCCGGCCCGGAGGCCAGCCGCCGCCGGCCCACCTCAGCCCGCCCAGATGTCATAGAGCCGCACCTCCAGCACCGCCAGCACCACACCACCGGCCGCCACCGTCACCGAACCCCACCGGGTCCGCTCGGCCAGCGACATGAACCCCGCCGCCGGGACGCACGCGAACGCCCCCAGCAGATACGCCACGAAGATCGTCGTGCCCTGCTCCGGCTTCTCGCCCCGCGCCAGCAGCACGATCCCCACGACGAGCTGGACCAGCGACAGCAGGGTGACCACGGCCATCCCGATGAAGTGCCAGTCCTTCGTCGGCTGGTCGCGGTAGGCCGCCCAGCCGCACCAGGCGGCCAGCAGCAGCGCGGCGACGCCGGTCACCAGCGTCAGGACAGTGAGCATGCAGCGACCTTATTACGCCCGCGAAGGCCCCACGCTCCGGGCCCTGGCCTGCACCGTAGGGTCGAGGGCATGACGATCCACGCGCAGGCCCTGCTCTTCGACAACGACGGAACCCTCGTCTCCTCCCTCGCCTCGGTGGACCGCTGCTGGGCACAGTGGGCCGCCGAGTACGGGATCACGGCGCAGGAGTTCGCCCGCGTCGAGCTGCACGGCCGGCCGGCCGCCGAGATAGCCGCCGACCTGTTGCCCGCCGAGATCGTGCCCGAGGCCGTCGCGCGGATCGAGGACCTGGAGGTCGAGGACGTGCCGCGCGGCGGCGTCCACCTGCTGCCCGGCACCCGCGCCCTCCTCGACGCCCTGCCCGCCGACCGCTGGGCCGTCGTCACCTCCGCCACCCGGCGCCTGGCCGAGGCCCGGCTCGATGCCGTCGGCATCCTCCCCAAGACGCTGGTCGCCGCCGACGACATCACGCGCGGCAAGCCCGACCCCGAGCCGTACCTGCTGGCCGCACGGGCGCTCGGCGTCGACCCGGCCCGGTGCGTCGTCCTCGAGGACGCCCCCGCCGGACTCGCCTCGGGCCGCGCCGCCGGGATGACCACCGTGGCGTTGACCACAACCCACCGGGCCGAGGAACTCCACGCCGACCTGGTCGTGGAGAACCTGTCGGCCTTGTCCGCACTGGTCAGCGACCGGGGCGTGGAGATCTCCGCGCGCGCCTGACCGGGCCGGTCCCTCCCGCCGCCGCTGTCCATCGCTGTCCAGCATGCGGACAGCGGCGGCCGGTCAGGACCGTACACATGTTTTACTTGCCGCATGACCACGACGAGCGACCGCATCACCGCGACCGAGGCGACCATGACGCCCGGTGCTCGTTGTATGTGTCGAATGTGCGCCTTCTAGAGGGCCCCTGCACCACCCCTGAGCTCGCGCCCCGAAGCGAGACCGCGGCCCGTCCGCACGCCCTGAGCGGTGCGTGACGCGCAGCCGCCCGCGCACATGTTTCTCCCCGGTTCCCCTCTTTCCCGTGAGAACCGTGTCGCGTCCCTGACCGAATGCACCTGTGCCCGGGCACACCCACGCCCGCGCACTCGACAGTGACGGAAACCCAGTGATCACCACTTCGGGCCTCACCAAGGTCTACCGCTCACGCGGCCGCGAGGTCACCGCCCTGGACGGCGTGGACCTGCACGTCCGCGAGGGCGAGGTGTACGGCGTCATCGGCCAGTCCGGCGCCGGCAAGTCCTCGCTCATCCGCTGCGTCAACCTCCTGGAACGCCCCACCTCCGGCACCGTGACCGTCGCCGGGCAGGACCTCACCGCCCTGGCGGGCCGCGGACCCCGCGCCGGTAAGGAACTGCGGCGGGCGCGCAGCCGGATCGGCATGGTCTTCCAGCACTTCAACCTGCTGTCCTCGCGCACGGTGCAGGACAACGTCGAACTGCCGCTGGAGATCCTCGGCCGGTCCGGCCGGGACCGCTCCCGCAAGGCGCTGGAACTGCTCGACCTGGTCGGCCTCGCCGACAAGGCCGGCGCCTACCCCTCCCAGCTGTCCGGCGGCCAGAAGCAGCGCGTGGGCATCGCCCGCGCCCTGGCCGGCGACCCCAAGGTCCTGCTGTCCGACGAGGCGACCAGCGCCCTGGACCCCGAGACCACCCGCTCCATCCTGGGGCTGCTGCGCGACCTGAACCGGCAGCTCGGCCTCACCGTCCTGCTCATCACGCACGAGATGGACGTCGTGAAGTCGGTCTGCGACTCGGCGGCCCTCATGGAGAACGGCCGCATCGTCGAGTCGGGCACGGTCAGCGAACTGCTGGCCACCCCCGGCTCCGAACTGGCCGCCGCGCTGTTCCCGCTCGACGGCGAGGCCTCCGGCGCCGACCGCACCGTCGTCGACGTCACCTTCCAGGGCGAGAGCGCGACCCAGCCCGTCATCTCGCAGCTGGCCCGCACCTACAACATCGACATATCGATCCTCGGCGCGGCCATCGACACCGTCGGCGGGCTCCAGGTCGGCCGGATGCGCATCGAACTGCCCGGCCGCTACGAGGACAACGTCGTGCCGATCGGCTTCCTGCGCGAGCAGGGCCTGCAGATCGACGTCCCGGGCCACGAGTCCGTACTGGTGAAGGAAGGCGCGAAGTGACCTGGTCCGAGATGCAGCCCCTGCTGACCCAGGCGTGTTGGGACACGCTCTACATGGTCGGCTGGTCCACGCTCATCGCCGTCGTCGGCGGGCTCCCGCTGGGCATCCTGCTCGTCCTGACCGACCGCGGCGGTCTTCTGCAGAACGTCGTCGCCAGCAAGGTCATCGGGCAGGTCGTGAACATCGCCCGCTCGCTGCCGTTCATCATCCTGATGGTCGCGCTGATGACCTTCACCCGGTGGATCACCGGCACGACCATCGGCCGCGAGGCCGCCATCGTGCCGCTGGCCGTCGGCGCCATCCCGTTCTTCGCGCGCCTGGTCGAGACGGCCGTGCGCGAAGTGGACCACGGGCTCGTCGAGGCCGTGCAGGCCATGGGCGGCAACACCTGGACCATCGTGCGCAAGGTCCTCGTCCCCGAGTCGCTGCCCTCGCTGATCGCCAGCACCACCACCACGGTCGTCGCGCTCATCGGCTACTCCGCCATGGCCGGCACCGTCGGCGCCGGCGGCCTCGGCGACATCGCCATCCGCTACGGCTACCAGCGCTTCGAGACCGAACTCATGTGGATCACCGTCGCCATCCTCGCGGTCGTCATCTCCCTGATCCAGTTCGCCGGCGACTACGCGGCGCGCTCCCTGCACCGCCGCGGCGCCCGCTCGGGTCCCGCCCCCCGACTGCGGCTCCTCAAAGCCGCCTCCTGAACTCCCCGTCCCACCCACGACGGGGCAGCACCACCCCCGGTCATAAGGAAAGGCACTTTTCGTGCGTAACACCGCCAAGATCACCACCGCCGTCCTCGCCGCCGGAGCCCTCACCCTCGGGCTCGGCGCCTGCGGATCGGGCGACTCCGACTCCGGCTCCGGCTCCGACGGTCCCCTCGTCGTCGCCGCCAGCCCGGCCCCGCACGCCGAGATCCTCACCTTCGTCAAGGACAACCTGGCGAAGAAGGAAGGACTCGACCTGGAGGTCAAGGAGTTCACCGACTACGTCACGCCCAACACGGCGACGCAGGACGGCTCCGTCGGCGCCAACTACTTCCAGAACAAGCCGTACCTCGACGACTTCAACAAGAAGAACGGCACCGACATCGTGCCCGTCGTCACGGTTCACCTGGAGCCGCTCGGCCTCTACTCGAACAAGGTGGACAAGGTCGAGGACCTGAAGAGCGGTGCGACCATCGCCGTCCCCAACGACACCGTGAACGAGGCCCGCGCCCTCAAGCTCCTGTCGGACAACGGGCTCATCACGCTCAAGGAGGGCGTCGGCAACTCGGCGACCCCGGCCGACATCACCAAGAACCCCAAGAACCTCAAGTTCAAGGAGCTGGAGGCGGCCCAGACCCCGCGCTCCCTCGACGACGTGGACGCCTCCGTCGTCAACGGCAACTACGCCCTGGAGTCCGACCTCAAGCCCTCCGAGGACGCCCTCGTCCTGGAGTCCGCGAAGAACAACCCCTACGGCAACTTCCTCGCCGTCAAGAGGGGCAACGAGGACGACCCGCGCGTGAAGAAGCTCGCCAAGCTCCTCACCTCGCCCGAGGTCAAGAAGTTCATCGAGGACAAGTACGCCGGCTCCGTGCTCGCCTCCTTCTGAGCCCCCGACCGGCACCCGCGCGCACGGGGCCCCGCCTCACGACCGAGGCGGGGCCCCGTGGTGCGCGTCGGTGCTTTCATGCTGCATGCTGGGCAGTTCAGCAGGCCCTGACGGTTCCCCGAAGGTTACGGAGCGGCGCATGACGAGCACCTTCCCCAACGTCTCCATCAGCACGGAGCGGTTGGTGCTGCGTCCCCTCGACGAGGACGACGTCCCCGCCCTGACCGCCATGATGAACGACGAGCAGGTGGCGGCCTGGACCTCGGTCCCGCAGCCCTTCACGGAGGACGGCGCCCGCACCTGGATCACCGAGTACGCCCCGGCGGAACGCACCGAGGGACGCGGCCTCGACTTCGCCGTCACCGAGTTCCTCACCCAGCGCCTGGTCGGCCTCGTCCAGCTCGGGAAGACCAACTGGCACGTGCGCTCCACCGAGCTGTCGTACATCATCGCCCCCTGGGCCCGCGGCGAGGGCTACGCCTCCGAATCCGCCCTCGCCACCGCCCAGTGGCTCTTCACGGACCAGAAGTTCGAGCGCATCGAGCTGCGCACGGCCGCCGACAACACCGCCTCCCAGCAGGTCGCCCAGAAGATCGGCTGCATCAGCGAGGGCGTCCTGCGCAACGCCTGCATAGCCCGCGCCCGGGCCGAGGACGGCACCTGGGCCGACGTACGCACCGATTTCATCGTCTGGAGCCTGCTCCCGGAGGACCTGGAGGGCGTCGGCGAGCAGCTCCGCGACGGTTTCACGTCGTTCGGCGACTGGAACTGAGCGCCCCCACCCGCGCGCGGGCGGCGGCCATGACACCGGCGTCCCCTCCCGCGACTCCACCGGATACCCTCACCGAGCCCGCCCCCGGGCGGCTTCCCCCGACCACCCGCAGACCACCTGCGCCACCCCCTGGAGACTGACGACGATGGCCGACCGGGTCACGGTGATCGGCTGGGACGGTTCGCCGCCGACCGCCGCGGCGAGCGCCGCCCTCGGCGCCGCCACGCTCGTGGCCGGCGCCGCCCACCACCTGGCGCTGCCCGAGGTGCCCGCCGGCGCGGAACGCATCCGCCTCGGCAGCGTCGCCCTCGCCGCCCGCCGCATCGCCGCCCACCGCGGCACGGCGGTCGTCCTCGCCGACGGGGACCCCGGCTTCTTCGGGGTCGTACGCACCCTGCGCGCACCGGAGTTCGGACTCGAGGTCGAAGTCGTCCCCGCTGTCTCCTCGGTCGCCGCCGCCTTCGCCCGGGCCGGAATGCCCTGGGACGATGCACAGGTGGTGGTCGCACACCGGCGAACCCTGCGACGCGCGGTCAACGTATGCCGCGCCCACACGAAGGTGGCCGTCCTCACCTCGCCCGGCGCCGGACCCGCCGAACTCGGCCTGCTCCTCGAAGGAGTCCACCGCTCCTTCGTCGTCTGCGAGGAACTCGGCACCGACCGCGAACGCGTCAGCGTCGTCACCTCCGACAAGGCCGCCGACCACACCTGGCGCGACCCCAACGTCGTCATCGTCCTGGGCGGCCCGGTCCGCCCCGACACAGGTGGGGACAGCGGCGGCTGGATAGCAGGCCGCGACCCGTCCGCCGGACCGCGCGGCTGGACCCTGCCCGCCGACACCTACGACGGCGTCCCCGGCGAGGGCGAGACGCCGTTGCTGCGCGCCTCCCAACTCGCCCGCCTCGGACCGCGCCTGGGCGACCTCGTGTGGGACATCGGCTGCGGCGGCGGCGCCTTCGCCGTCGAGGCCGCACGCGCCGGCGCCGGCGTCATCGCCGTCGACAGCGACCGCGACGCCTGCGCCCGCACCGACGCCACCGCCCGCCGCCTCGGCATCCCGCTCCAGGTCGTCCACGGCACCGCCCCGCACGTCCTGGAGAACCTGCCCGAACCGGACGTCGTCCGCGTCGGCGGCGGGGGAGTGGCCGTCGTCTCCGCCGTGGCCGACCGCCGCCCCCAGCGCATCGTCACGCACGCCGCCACCCGCGACGCCGCCGAACTCGTCGGCCGCGACCTGACCGAACACGGCTACACCGTCGAGTGCGCCCTCCTCCAGTCCGTCGAACTCGACACCAGGGCCTGGACGGAGAAGGAGCGGAGCGTCGCGTTCCTGCTCAGCGGCGTCCTGCCGAAACGCGGCCTCTGACCCGGCGACCGTCCCCGTGATCGGTTTGTCGTACTGCGCGCGGTAGGCTGGCCGATCGCTGCACCGCACCCGGACCTCCGGCACTTCGTCGGCCAATGTCCGGAAAGCCCGCCCGTTTTGAGGTGGGTGTGGTACGGCAGAACCGAAGGACGCGCAACGTGGCGCAGTCCACAGCGGAACCGTCGCGGATCATGCTGCCGTGAGGGTGGTACGGCCGCAACAATGCCACCGAGTGGCTTTGTCGCCTTTTCCGGCGGGCCGTTCGTGCCGCTGGGGACGCACGCTCGTTCTTCACTGCGGGGCGGTCGGTGCGCCGTTCCGGCGAGCTGGTCGTAGGAGCACTAACCGATGGGCGAGGGGTACGCATGACCGACACCGGCCAGGTCCCGGGCGAGGGACTGCCGGAGAGCGCAGGCATGGTGGAGCAGCCGGGCGCCTACGCGCACGGTTCGTACACCTACCTCTCCGACGACTCCGCCGAGGACGAAGACCTGCTGCTGCCGGGCGCCCAGGGCGCGTGGGGCAACGAGGTCCCGCCGCCCGCGCCGGAGCCGGTCGCCGAGACCGTGCACCAGCCGGGCCCGCACGAACTCTCCGGCCGCGACAGCGGCTCGGTCGACCTCAGCGGTGTCCGCCTGCCCGACCCGCCCCCGATCCCGCCCATCACGCCGCGCCGGCCGCTCCATCTCGGCCCGCCCCTGCCCGACAGCTCCGCCAGCCCGGTCCGCTCCCTGGCCGACCGCGGCCCCGCGGACGCGCCGGTGCGCCAGCCCGCCGCCGCCCAGACGCCGGGCCCCGAGTACGTCGACGCGCCCCGGGCCGCCGAGGCCCCCGCGGGCGCGCCCTGGGGTGCGCAGGCCGCGGCCCAGGTCCCGGTGGCCGCCGGGGCGGCGCCTGCGGAAACGGTTGTTCCGGAGGCGGCTGTTCCGGTAGTTGCTCCGGCGGGCACGGCCCAGGCGGGCGCGACCCACTCGGCACCGCAGCCGGCCGAGGCCGCGCAAGCGGCACAGCCCGCGCAGCCCGCTGCCGCGGAGCAGCCGGCGGCGGTGCCGGTCGCCGGTGGTCCGGAGGGCCAGGCCCTCGCGGGACAGCAGAGTCCTTCGGTGCCGGCGCAGGCCGGGGCCGTCGATCCCGCCGGCGCGGGCCCGGCCCAGGTGGCAGCGCACGTCTCCGCTGCGGTGGGAGCCGCAGCGGCCCCGGCCGAGGACCCTGCGGCCGGCGCCGCGGCTCCTGCGGAGGCGGGCCAGGCGCCCGGCCCCGTGGACGCCGCGGCGGAGGCCATCGGGCCCGACGCGGCTCCGGCCGCAGCGGGTGACGCGGTGGCCGGGGCGGCCGAGGCCGCCGTGGACCAGGCGCACGCGGCCGGGCCCGCCGTCTCCGAGGCCGGCACGGCGAGCGGCGAGGCGGCCGTGGCCGGCCCCGCCCACGCGGAGGCTGCTCCGGGCGCGGGCCGCACCGGCGCCGTCGCCACCGAGCCGGAAGCGGCTCCGGGTGACGCGGGCGTGGCTCCGGACGGGCTCGCCGCGACTGCCGCCGAGGCGGGGGCACTTGAGGGCTTGGCCGCGGCCCGTGCTGCGGCCGTGGACGTCACCGGTCCCGCCGCGGAGGGCGTGACCGGAGGGGCGGGCGCCGTGCAGCCGGGCGCGGTCGCCGCTGCCGCCGAGCCGGGTGACCAGGCCGTGGTCCCCGCCGACCAGGTCCCTGCGACGGCCCACGCGACTCCCGCTGAGGCTCAGCAGGACCTCGCCGGTGCCGACCAGGCCAAGACCACCGCCGAGCAGCCCGCGACAGCCGCCGAACAGGCTCTCCCTGGAGTGGCCGAAGTCCTGGGCGCCCCCGAAGCCCCGGCGGCTGCCGACGCCCCCGAGGCGGCAACTCCCGTTCCGGACCCGGCCGTCCCGGCTCCCGGGACTCCGACTCCCGTCCCCGCGGTGGCGACTCCCGCCCCCGAGGCCGTGACGGCGCCCACGCTCCCCGACCCCGCAGCAACCCCGGCAAACGCAGCAACCCCGGCAACCGCGCCGGCACCGGAGACCACACCGGTACTGGACGCCGCGCAAGCGCCGGAAGCCGCACCGACTCCTGCCCCCGCCCCCGAACCCGTCCCCTTCCCGGAAGCCGCCGCTCCCTTGGTCCCTGAACCCGCCGTCGTGCACCCGCCCGAGACCGCCGCCGAAGGCTCGGCCGGTGTCTCCCCGGGCGCTCCCGGGGCCCCGGCCCCCACGGCCGAGGACGCGGCACTGCCGGCGGCGGCCGCTGGGACCCCGGTCGCGCCGGAGGCACGAGCCGACGCCGAAGCAGCCGTACCGGCACCTCGGACGACGGCCCCCCAGCCGGTCGCTCCCGAGGCTGCCGCCCCCGCCGCAGCGGCCCCGCAGGCCCCGGGCCACGCAGCCGCCGCCCCGGACCCGGCGAGCGCGGCCGGAGCTCCCGAGGCGGGCCGAGCGCAGCCCGAGGTGCCGGCCGAAGCCCTGGCCCCGGTGCAGCCCTCCGCGGCCGGAACGGCCGCACCCGAGCCGGGCGCGGCTCCCGCGCCCGCGGACGCGGAGCCCGCCCCCGAACCGGCCGGCCCGACGGCGTCCGCCACCGCGCACGTCACCGTCGTCGTCCCCGCCCCCGCACCGGAGGCGGGCGGCACGCAGCCCGTGCAGGGCCCGCAGCAGTCGCAGGCCGCGCAGCCCGGGACGCCCGAGGCCGGCGTCGCGGTGCCCGCGCCCCGCGAGGGCGATGCCGACGCCGGACTCGCGCAGAGCGCCGACGACCTGGACACCCGGGCCGCCGACCAGGAAGACCTGGACGACCTGGAGATCCGGAGAGAAGAGAGCGCGGCAGCCGTGGCACAAGCACGTCCGTCCACCGGTCCCGCCGCCCCCGGCTACGACCCCGCCGAGCGCGAGGCCGTCCTGAAGGTCATGCGCGAACGCCGCGACATCCGCAACGGCTTCCGCAGCGACCCCATCCCGCACGAGGTGCTGCTCCGGGTCCTGGAGGCCGCCCACCACGCGCCCTCCGTGGGCCACTCGCAGCCCTGGGACTTCGTCGTGATCCGCTCCGCCGACACCCGGCGGGCGATGCACGAGCTGGCCATGCGCCAGCGCGACGCGTACGCGAAGTCCCTCCCCAAGGGCCGGGCCAAGCAGTTCAAGGAACTGAAGATCGAGGCCATCCTCGACACGCCGGTGAACATCGTCGTCACCGCCGACCCGACCCGCGGCGGCCGCCACACCCTCGGCCGCCACACCCAGCCCCAGATGGCCCCGTACTCCGCCGCCCTGGCCGTGGAGAACCTCTGGCTCGCCGCCCGCGCCGAAGGACTCGGCGTCGGCTGGGTCAGCTTCTTCGACGAGCGCGAGATGGTGCGCGCGCTCGGGCTGCCCGAGCACCTCGAGGTCATCGCCTATCTGTGCGTCGGTTACGTCGACGAGTTCCCGGACGAGCCCGAGCTGCTGCAGGCGGGCTGGTCCAAGCGCCGCCCGCTGTCGTGGGTCGTGCACGAGGAGACGTACGGCCGACGCGCACTGCCCGGAGAGGAACCGCACGACCTGCTCGCCGAGACCGTGGCGCAGATCCGCCCGCTGGACGCCAAGGCGCTCGGCGAGGCGTGGGAGCGCCAGAAGCGCATGACCAAGCCGGCCGGAGCACTCGGCATGCTGGAGATCATCTCCGCGCAGCTGTCGGGTCTGTCCCGCCAGTGCCCGCCGCCCATCCCGGAGCCCGCCGCCGTGGCGATCTTCGCGGGGGACCACGGCGTCCACGCGCAGGGGGTCACCCCCTGGCCGCAGGAGGTCACGGCCCAGATGGTGGCCAACTTCCTCGGCGGCGGCGCCGTCTGCAACGCCTTCGCGACCCAGGTGGGCGCCGAGGTGTGCATCGTCGACGTGGGCGTCGCCGCCGACCTGCCGGCCACCCCGGGCCTGCTGCCCCGCAAGATCCGCGGCGGCACGTCCGACATGACGACCGGCCCCGCGATGAGCCGCGAGGAGGCCAGGCAGGCCATCGAGGTCGGCATCGAGACGGCCCGCGACCTGGTCGCCGCCGGGAACAAGGCCCTGCTCACCGGTGAGATGGGCATCGGCAACACCACCGCGTCGGCCGCCCTGATCTCCGTCTTCACGGGCGCCGACCCGGCCGAGGTCACGGGCCGGGGCACCGGCATCAACGACGAGACGCTGGCCCGCAAGACCGAGGTCGTCCGCCGCGCCCTGGAACTGCACCAGCCGGACCCGGCCGACCCCATCGGGGCGCTCGCCGCGATCGGCGGCTTCGAGCACGCCGCCCTCGTCGGCCTCCTCCTCGGCGGCGCCTCGCTGCGCACGCCGGTGATCCTGGACGGGGTCAGCGCCGGTGCCGCCGCCCTGGTCGCCCGGGCGATCGCCCCGGAGGTCCTCGCCGCGTGCATCGCGGGCCACCGCAGTGCCGAGCCCGGCCACGTGGCGGCCCTCAACAAGCTGGGCCTGCGCCCCCTGGTCGACCTGGACCTGCGCCTCGGCGAGGGCACGGGCGCCCTGCTCGCCCTGCCCCTGGTCCAGAGCACGGCCCGGGCCATGCACGAGGTCGCGACGTTCGACTCCGCGGGAGTGACCGAGAAGTAGGGTCGAACCGTTTCCGGTGGCTCTGCGCCCGGCCGGGGTGCTCAGCCACCGGACACCCGTGCCGCCCGGAGGCCCGCGCGGCTTAAAATCCGCACGTCAGGGCCGCCGCCGAACCCGCCCCCTCAGGAGCCCCACCACCATGGCCGAACACCCCGCCTACCCCGTAGGCCTCCGCCTCGCCGGCCGCCGCGTGGTCGTCCTGGGCGGTGGCCAGGTCGCCCAGCGCCGCCTGCCCGCCCTCATAGCGGCGGGCGCGGACATCGTCCTGGTGTCCCCGGAGGTCACCCCCTCGGTGCAGGCCATGGCCGACGCCGGGGAGCTGACCTGGCACCGGCGCCGCTACGAGGAGGGCGACCTCGACAGCGCCTGGTACGCGCTCGTCGCCACCAGCGACCCGGAGGCGAACACGCTCGCCTCGGCGGAGGCGGAAGGCCGGCGCATCTGGTGCGTGCGCGCCGACGACGCCGACGTGGCCACGGCCTGGACCCCGGCCAGCGGCCACAGCGAGAGCGAGGGCGTCACGGTCGCCGTCCTCACCACCGACGCGCGCGAGCGCGACCCGCGGCACATCGCCGCCATCCGCGACGCCGTCGTCGAGGGCCTGCGCGACGGCACGCTCGTCGCCCCGCACCACCGCACCCGCACGCCCGGCGTCGCGCTGGTCGGCGGCGGCCCCGGCGACCCGGACCTGATCACCGTGCGCGGCCGCCGCCTGCTCGCCGGGGCCGACGTGGTCATCACCGACCACCTCGGCCCGCGCGACCTGCTCGCCGAGCTGCCCCCGAACGTCGAGGTGATCGACGCGGCCAAGCTCCCGTACGGCCGGTTCATGGCGCAGGAGGCCATCAACAACGCCCTGATCGAGTACGCCAGGCAGGGCAAGGCCGTCGTCCGGCTCAAGGGCGGTGACCCGTTCGTCTACGGGCGGGGCATGGAGGAGGTCCAGGCGCTCGCCGAGGCGGGGATACCCTGCACGGTCGTGCCGGGCATCTCCAGCTCGATCTCGGTCCCGGGCGCCGCCGGCATCCCGGTCACCCACCGCGGGGTCGCCCACGAGTTCACGGTCGTCAGCGGCCATGTCGCCCCCGACGACGAGCGGTCCCTGGTCGACTGGCCGTCGCTCGCGAAGCTCACCGGCACGCTCGTGATCCTCATGGGCGTCGGCACGATCGGCAAGGTCGCCGAGACGCTCGTCGCCCACGGCAAGTCCCCCGACACGCCCGTCGCCCTGATCCAGGAGGGCACGACAGCCGCCCAGCGGCGGGTCGACGCCACCCTCGCCACCGTCCGGGAGACCGTCCGCACGGAGAACGTGAAGCCCCCGGCCGTCATCGTCATCGGGCCGGTCGTCACGGTCGGCCCGAAGACCGCCGAACCCCTCCACTGACGAAGACGGGACACCGCCCGTTCCCGGGCCGTCCCACCACCCCCAGGACAAGGCAGTACACCGCTGTGGCCGAACTCATCACCGTCGAGGACCCGGACGACCCGCGCCTGCGCGACTACACCGGCCTGACCGACGTGGACCTGCGCCGCAAGCGCGAACCCGCCGAGGGCCTGTTCATCGCCGAGGGCGAGAAGGTCATCCGGCGGGCCAAGGACGCCGGCTACGCGATGCGCTCCATGCTGCTGTCGGCCAAGTGGGTCGACGCCATGCGGGACGTGATCGACGACCTCCCCGCCCCTGTCTACGTGGTCGATCCGGGGCTCGCCGAGCAGGTCACCGGCTACCACGTGCACCGGGGTGCCCTCGCCTCCATGCAGCGCAAGCCGCTGCCCACGGCGGCCGGCCTGCTGGGCACCGCCCGCCGCGTGGTGGTCATGGAGTCGGTCAACGACCACACCAACATCGGCGCGATCTTCCGCTCGGCCGCCGCCCTCGGCATGGACGCCGTCCTGCTCTCCCCGGACTGCGCGGACCCCCTGTACCGCCGCAGCGTGAAGGTCTCCATGGGCGCGGTCTTCTCCGTGCCGTACGCCCGCCTGGACAGCTGGCCCGGGGATCTGCACGCGGTCCGCGAGGCGGGCTTCACCCTGCTCGCCCTCACGCCCGCCGAGCGGGCCCGGTCCCTGGACGAGGTCGCCCCGCACACCCTGGACCGCGTGGCGCTCATGCTCGGTGCCGAGGGCGACGGCCTGTCCACCCGGGCCCTGCGCGCCGCCGACGAGTGGGTCCGCATCCCCATGTCCCACGGCGTCGACTCCCTCAACGTCGGCGCGGCGGCGGCCGTGGCCTTCTACGCCGTGGCCACCGGCCGTCCCACGACCTAGGCACACCTGGGGCCTGCCGTCCCGATCACGCCGCAGGCGCCCGGTCCGGCACGCACCTCCGCGGTGTCGCCGCCGGTTCCCGACGGCTCTGGGCAGGCCCGCCTACGGCCGCACGCCGGGCGGCGCCGGGTCCTGCTGCACCCGCTCCTGCCGTACGCCGGAGCCGTCGCCGCCGAGTCCCCGCGCCGGGCCCTGGCAGCCCTGGACCAGGGCGATGCCGACGGCGACCAGCAGGGTCACCACCACGAACACGAACAGGCGCTGGCGCAGCAGACGCGGATTCGCCGGCCGCAGACCGGTCCCGGTGCCGCGCGGCGCCGGACGCCCCGTGCCGCTGTGCGGTCCGGTACGGCTGCCGGTGCCCGAGCGGGTCCCGTTGCGCCCGGTCGGTGTCGGCCGCGCCCCGGACCGCGAGGGGGCTCCGCCGCGCGAGGCGCCCGTGCCGCGCCCCGCGGTCCTGCCGCGGGTACCCGCGCCCGCCGGGCGCGTCCCGCCCTGGCCCCGGGCACCGCCGCGCACACCCGATCCGCCCTGGGAGGCCGGGCCGTCCGGCGGCGGACCCTCGCCGGGCCCGGACGTGCGGCGCGGCGGGGGAGTGCCCCGGCCCCGCTGGGGCCCGGACGGCGCCTGCTGCCCCTGCCTGCCCCGGCCGCGGTCCGGGTAGGTGTCGACGGGCCGCTCGCCGTCCGCCCCGCGCGGAGCGGGTGGCCGCACACCGGCCAGGTCCTGCGACTCGCGGGCCGCGATCTCCTTGAGGCGCAGCGACAGCTGCAGCGTGCTGGGCCGCTCCTCGGGGTTCTTCGCCAGGCACGCCCGGACCAGCGGGGCCAGCGCGTCGGGCACGCCGTGCAGCTGCGGCTCCTCGTGCACGACGCGGTACAGCATCACCTCGGAACTGCCGTGCCCGAAGGGCGAGTCGCCCATCGAGGCGTACGCGAGCGTGGCGCCCAGCGAGAACACGTCCGTGGCCGGGGTGACGGCCGCACCGCGCACCTGCTCCGGTGCGAGGAACCCCGGCGAGCCGACGGCCGTGCCGACGTGGGTGAGCGTCGAGGCCCCGGTCGCCCAGGCGATGCCGAAGTCGATGATCCGCGGCCCCTTCGGGGACAGCAGGATGTTGGAGGGCTTCAGGTCCCGGTGCACCACGCCGGCCTCGTGCACCGCGACCAGGCCCTCGGACAGGGCCGCTCCCACGGCGGCGACGTCGGCGGCCCCGAGCGGCCCCTCCGCGGCGACCTTGTCGTGCAGGGACGGACCGGGCACGTACTGGGTGGCGAACCAGGGGCGGTCCGCGTCGAGGTCGGCCGCCACGAGCCGGGCCGTGCAGCCGCCGCGGATCCGGCGGGCGGCGGACACCTCACGGGCGAACCGCGACCGGAACTCCTGGTCCTCCGCCAGATCCGGCCGGATGACCTTCAGCGCGACCCGCTGCCCCTTCTTGTCGGAGCCCAGGTAGACCACGCCCATCCCACCCGCGCCGAGCCGTCTGTGAAGCCTGAACGAGCCGACGACGCGCGGGTCCTCGCGCCTCAGGCGCATCATCGCCATGTTCATCCCCGCTGCCCGGTCCTGTGACGAGCCACAGCTTACGTTTCCACGGCCGCCCGCGCGCAGAGGCCGCGCCCTCTCGGGGGGAGGGATTGTCAGTGGTGGGTGGGAGAATTGAAAGGTGGTCAGGGAGGGCGCGGAGAAGCCGACTTCGGGTCCGGAGTGATCCCAACCACCCGTCGCAGAAGGGGGATTGATCCTGTGAAGGGTGACCGAGTGGAGATAGTCGTGGACGCGGGGGACACGACCCGCACCTACGAGGTGGTGGCCGGCAGGGCGGGGCGGCGGGTGGAGACCGCGGTGCGCCGGGGCGTGGTGGAAGTGAGCGAAGTCACGCGAAGTGGGACTGTCGTACGTACGGCGCGGTTCATGGCGAACCGGGTGCTGGCGCTGGTGGAGCAGCCGGTTCCGAGGGAGGGGAGCGCGGACAAAGCGGGATGACCCCGGCGCCCCGTCGGGGAAGACCCTGAGAGCCGGGTCCGCGTCTCCACCCAGGGGAGTACACCGCAGGTGGCGGCTCATCCTCCGGGAGGCCCGGCAATCGGTACGAGGGCATGACGCCCGCGCGCCGCACGGACCCTAGATTTGAGGTCAAGCGGCGGGTGGCAGCACTCGTCCCCCGAGGTCAGACGCCCGCCGCTGCCGACGACAACGGAACACGGTCAGGAGAGGACCATGGCCCACACGGCAGCGCGGACGCTGATCCGCGAGGAGGGACGCAAGGCGTACGCCGCCGCGTTCCGCCCGCGCCGCCAGGGCCGCCGCCACCCCGTGGTGGCGACGCTGATGGCCCTTCCCCTGGCGGTCCTGCTCCTCCTCGTCTTCGACGGGTGGGAGACAGTGGCCACACAGGCGTCGTCCGTGGGCGAGATGCTGGGGCGCTGAGCGGCGACCCCAGGCCCGGAAGAGCGGTCCGGGCGGGGACATCCACCCATGAAACCCCGTGGGGACGGGGGTGCGGCGGACGGCACAGATGCCGGCGCAGCTGGGGAGCTGCGCCGGCATTGCTCTGCCCGGAACCACCGGCACTCCCGCCGAGCCGCACATCGCCCCGCACCCGTCCCCTCGCCGTTCCGCGAGGTGCACAAGCGACTGCTCCCCGCACCACGCCCCCCGCGTACCCTCACCCCGAGACCGCCACCGCCCAGGCAGCAGGGAGCACTGTGACGCCCCACCCCGGTTCGCTCGCGGCCGCGCTCCGCGCCGAGGTCCGGGCCGCCGCGCACGCCCGCTGCGCGATGTGCCCCTGCGGCGCGGCCACGCTGGCCGACCGGCCCGACGGCCTCGTCGTACGGCACGCGGACACCGTCGCCAAGGCCCACGCCCCGGACACCCGCCCGGCCGAGCTGGCCGACCGGCTCGCCCTCGCCCTGCGCCACCCCGGGATCTTCCTGCCCCCGCTCACCCCCGCACCCCTCGACCTGCACGACCGCCTGGTGACGCTCTGGCCGTACGGAGCACCGGTGGACCCGGCCGACCCCGACGCCGCCCCCTGGGAGGACGCCGCCGCGCTGCTGGCCCGCCTCCACCGCGCCCCGGTCCCCGACGGGCTGCCCGCGATGCGCGGTCCCGGGAAGGCCGCCCGGGCCGTGTCCCTGCTCCGCCGGGCCGGCGGCCCCGCGGCCGACGCGGTCCTGCGCGCCTGGGACACCCTCCCGCCCTGGGCCCGGGCCGAGGCGCCGATGCCCGGCCCCGGCACCCTGTGCCACGGCGACCTCCACCTCGGCCAGCTCGTCCGCCACCCCGCTCCCGACGGGCCGTGGCTGCTGATCGACGTGGACGACGCCGGCGTGGGCGTCCCGGCCTGGGACCTGGCCCGCCCGGCCGCCTGGTACGCCTGCGGTCTGCTCCCGCCCGGCGAGTGGACCCGCTTCCTCGACGCCTACCGGCGGGCCGGCGGTCCGGCCGTACCCGCCGAGGGCGACCCCTGGCCCGCACTGGACGTCTGCGCCCGCGCCCTGACCGTGCAGACCGCGGCCCGGACCCTGGTGAAGGCGGCCGCAGCGGGCCGCGACCTGGACGAGGTGGAGCGCTCGGTCGTGGACGCCTGTGGCCGAATGGCGACCGTCCCGCCGCAGTTGACGCAGGTGGACCGGGCGTAGGGTGCAACCGACCACCGCGGGACGGAGTCTGTCCTGGCGAGATGGGAAGCAGCACCGACCGGCGAGGAGTTGACCGATCATGCAGTGTCCGAAGTGCCACGCACCGATGCACACGTACAACCGCAACGGTGTCCAGATCGAGCAGTGCAGCGGCTGCCGCGGGATATTCCTGGACTACGGCGAGCTGGAGGCGCTGACGCGTCTGGAGTCGCAGTGGTCGCAGCCGGCCCCGCCGCCCCCGCCCGCCCCGCAGGCCTACCCGGCCGCCCCGGCCCCCGCCTGGGGCGCCCCGCACGGCGGCCACGGCCACCACGGTCACCACCGCCACAAGAGCTTCGGGCACATGCTCTTCTCGTCCTGAGCAGGGAACGACAGGAGCCCCCGGCCGCGAAGGCCGGGGGCTCTCTGTGATGTGGACGATACTGGGATTGAACCAGTGACCTCTTCCGTGTCAGGGAAGCGCTCTCCCGCTGAGCTAATCGTCCTCGGGACCATGACCACTGTGAGCAGCGGACCATGGGCACTGCGTGCGCGATACTGGGATTGAACCAGTGACCTCTTCCGTGTCAGGGAAGCGCTCTCCCGCTGAGCTAATCGCGCGGGACGGATCCGAAGATCCAGTGGACGATACTGGGATTGAACCAGTGACCTCTTCCGTGTCAGGGAAGCGCTCTCCCGCTGAGCTAATCGTCCTTGGAGGTGGAGACGGGATTTGAACCCGTGTAGACGGCTTTGCAGGCCGTTGCCTCGCCTCTCGGCCACTCCACCAGGAGTGCAGGGGCCCGGGAGCCCCCTCTTCCTGCGAGCGGACGACGAGGTTCGAACTCGCGACCTCAACCTTGGCAAGGTTGCGCTCTACCAACTGAGCTACGTCCGCCTGTCGTTTCGGTCCGCTCTCGCGGCCCGGCGACGTGTTGAACTCTAGCGGATTCCGGTGCCAGTACAAAAACGCGTTTGCGCAGCGTGCTGCACCTGCCCTGCTCAGGGACGCCGCGAGGGCCCCGCGGACGACGTCCCCCGGTCACCCGCGGGACACCCGCCATAGACTCGACGCGTGCTCGACCTCCCTCCCCTCGCCCGCTTCGGCGACCGCGTCGCCACCGGGCTCCTCGACGTCACCGACGACCCCGAAGCGCTGGAATCCAGCGGCTTCTGGGCGGTCTGCGCCGACTTCGAGGGCCGTCTGACCTGCGCACGCTTCCGTGACGTCCTCAGGGCCGAGGTGCCGCTGCCCGCGCCCGGCGGCTGGCGGGGCCCGGCGGCCGGTGACTGGACGTCCTCGCTCGACCGCGCCGCGTACACCGCCGCGGTGCGGCGCATCCGGGAGCACATCGCGGCCGGCGAGGTCTACCAGGCGAACCTCTGCAGGGTGCTGTCCGCGCCCGTCCCGCCCGGCGCCGACGTCGACGCCCTCACCGCCCTGCTGGCCCGAGGGAACCCGGCCCCCTACGCAGGAACGATCCGCCTGCCCGGCCACGGGGTGGAGATCGCCACCGCCTCCCCCGAACTGTTCCTGCGGCGCGACGGGCGGACCGTCGAGTCCGGGCCGATCAAGGGCACCGGACGCACCGAGGCGGACCTCCTGGAGAAGGACTACGCCGAGAACGTGATGATCGTGGACCTGGTCCGCAACGACATCGGCCGGGTCTGCGCCACCGGCACCGTCACGGTGCCCGACCTGTGCGCGGTGGAGAAGCACCCCGGACTGGTCCACCTGGTCTCCACGGTCCGGGGCGAGCTGCGGGAGGGGGCCGGCTGGCCCGAACTGCTCGGCGCCGCCTTCCCGCCCGGCTCGGTCACCGGCGCCCCCAAGTCCAGCGCGCTGCGGATCATCGACGCCCTGGAGACGGCGCCCCGGGGGCCGTACTGCGGCGGCATCGGCTGGGTCGACGCCGACCGGGGCACCGGCGAGCTGGCCGTCGGCATCCGCACCTTCTGGATCGACCGGGACGCGGGCATGCTGCGCTTCGGCACCGGCGCGGGCATCACCTGGGGCTCCGACCCCGAGGGGGAGTGGCGCGAGACCGAGCTGAAGGCCTCCCGGCTGCTCGCGATAGCGTCGGGAACGTACGAGGTGAGTGGAGAGGACCTGACGTGAAGATCTGGCTCGACGGCGGGCTGCAGGACATCGAGTCCGCCCGCGTCTCCGTCTTCGACCACGGGCTGACCGTGGGCGACGGCGTCTTCGAGACGGTGAAGGCCGTGGACGGCCGGGTGTTCGCGCTCACCCGGCACCTGGACCGGCTCACCCGCTCCGCCCGCGGACTCGGCCTGCCCGACCCGGACCTGGACGAGGTCCGCCGCGCCTGCGCCGCCGTGCTGGAGGCCGTCCCGGTCCCGCTCGGCCGCCTGCGCATCACCTACACCGGCGGCCACGGACCGCTCGGCTCCGACCGCGGCGACCACGGCCCCACCCTCGTCGTCGCCCTCGGCGCGACCACCCGCCGGCCCGACTCCACCGCCGTGATCACCGTCCCCTGGACCCGCAACGAACGCGGCGCACTGACCGGCCTGAAGACCACCTCGTACGCCGAGAACGTCGTCGCTCTCGCCCGCGCCCGCGAACAGGGCGCCTCCGAGGCGCTGTTCGGCAACACCGTGGGCCGGTTGTGCGAGGGCACCGGGTCGAACGTCTTCGTCGTCCTGGACGGCGAGATCCACACCCCGCCGGTCGCCTCCGGCTGCCTCGCCGGCATCACGCGCGCCCTGGCGATCGAGTGGACCGGCGCGAAGGAGACCGACCTGCCGCTCGACGTCCTGGAGCGGGCCGACGAGATCTTCCTGACCTCCACGCTGCGCGACGTGCAGGCCGTGCACCGGGTCGACGGACGGGAACTGCCCGGTGCGCCGGGCCCGGTGACCGCCAAGGCCATGCGGGTCTTCGAGGAGCGCTCCGGGGACGACCTCGATCCCTGACCGGCCCGCGATATTCGGCTGACCGGGGCCGTGGTTGCGGGTAGAACACCGGTGATGACCACGACCCTGCGGCCGACCGAGCCGCTTCAGCAGAACGACGACGGGACGCGCTCGCGCCGCTACCAGGTGTGCGTCAACAGCCGTCCCGTGGGCGAGATGGACCTCGGCACGCATCCCGTGTTCGGCGACGCCGTGGCCCGGATCACGCGCCTGGAGATCGACGAGGCGGACCGCGGCCGGGGCAGGGGTGCCGTGGCCGCCCTGGCCGCCGAGGAGGTCGCGCGCGGCTGGGGGTGCCGCCGCATCGAGGTCTCGGTGCCGGCCGCGTCCGGGGCCGGGCTCCGGCTGGCCACCGCGCTCGGCTACGCGGTGCGCAACCGCGGCATGGAGAAGCGGCTCGGAGACACCCCGCCCGAGCTGCCCGAGGGCAGCCGCGCCCGGCCCATGACCGAGGCGGAGTTCGGGCCCTGGCTGGAGAAGGGCAAGGCGGACTACGCCCGCAGCTGGGCCGAGCGGGGCGTCCCGGAGGCCGAGGCCCGGGCCAAGTCCGAACGCGACCACGCCGACCTGCTGCCCGAAGGGCTCGCCAGCCCCGGCATGCTGATCAGCGTCGTCGAGCACCTGGGCACACCGGTGGGCACGCTGTGGCTGGCGCTGCGCGAGGACAGCGCCTTCGTCTACGACGTCGAGGCGGACGCAGCCCACCGGGGCCGGGGGCACGGCCGCACCCTGCTGCTGCTCGCCGAGGCCCAGACGATCACCGAGGGCAGGCACACCCTCGGCCTCAACGTCTTCACCGGCAACACCCCGGCCGAACGGCTCTACGCCTCCCTCGGCTACGAGACGACCCTGTACGCCATGTACAAGCCGCTGCTCTGACGGACCCGGGCCTGCGGGCGGGCAAGCGGCGCGGCGAGGGGGCGAAGGGTCAGGCCTGCCCGCCGGCCAGCAGCCGGTCGGCGATCCGCTCGATCCGCTCGCGCAGCCCTTCCTGGCTCTTGCCGCCGTCGAGCCGCTCGCCACCGATGACGTAGGTCGGGGTGCCGGTCACACCGATCGCCTTGCCCTCGGCCTGGTCGGCGTCCACCATCAGGATGTGCCGGCCGTCGATCAGCGCGGTGTCGAACTCCTCGGCGTCCAGGCCCAGTTCACCGGCCAGTTCGACCAGGAACGGCTCGCCGGCCCGGCCCAGCTCCTCGACCCGGCCCAGCAGGGCCTCGGCGTAGGGCCACCCCCGGCCCTGCTCCCACGCCTCCTCGGCGGCCTGGGCGGCGGCGAAGGCGTGCTTGTTCTTCTCCAGCGGGAAGTGCCGCAGCCGCACCTCCAGCCGATCGCCGTAGCGGGCGCGCAGGGCACGCAGGTCGTCCAGCGCCGTGTGGCAGTCGGGGCACTGGAGGTCGCACCAGACCTCGAGGACGGGGGCGGGGGAGGAGTCGCTCATAGGGACAGTCTCCCAGCCGCCGCGCACTGCGGTGGCGCGGGGCGGGGCGCCCGCCCGGTCGGCTCGCCGTCGCCCGGCGCCGCCCCGGGACGGCGGGGCGCACCGGCACCTGCGGAGGAGGCGACCCGGAGATGTCCCTGATGTCCGCCGGGGGCATGGCCCGCCGGGGTGCGGCGGGTGCAGGATGGAAGGGACGAACCACCCCGCCGGACCGCGCACGCCTGGAGGCCCCCGGATGATTGCCGAGACCGTCTGCTCCGCCGTGTCCGCGGCCGGCCTGGGCATCGCGGCCGTCACGGCGTACCGCAAGCGCTTCCTCGCGGCCGCCCGCATCGCCGCCTACGCGCTGGTGCCGATCGCCCTGGTCATGACCGGGATCGTCCAATGGCTGGCGGACACGGCGTTCAGCCCGACCGCCTGGGCCGGTTTCGGGCTGCTGGGCCTGGCGTGGGTGCTGTTGGCGACGACCCGGTTCGCCGAGCGCCGCCGGGGCGGTACCCGCAAGGAGCGCAGGGCCGCGGCCCGCGCGGCGGAACAGCCCGGGGCGGTGGCCCCGGCGGCCTCAGCGCCCTCCCTGGGCCAGGGCTCGCGCCCGGCCTCCCGGCCCGCCGCCGCACCCCGCAGCGACGACGACTTCAGCGACATCGAGGCGATCCTCAAGAAGCACGGCATCTGACGGCGGGCGTGTCGGGTCGATAGGTCACAGTTCGTCCCCAGGCGCGCGGAAGTGATCACAGAGCGAACCGGACCTCGCGGTTTCGGCGCATCCCCGCACGCAAGCAGGCCGCTGATCGCGTCCGGCCGGGTGACTGCGTCATCATCGCCGCGAGATGCTGGACATGACGCAACAGAGCGACCCCGCGCCGCCGCAGAACGAGGCCCCCGCCTTGCTCGACGAGCGGCTCTCCCTCCGGGACGAAGCACCTGCCGCACCGGTCGAGCGGTTCCCTCCGCGGGACGAGGCACCGGTCCTCCTCGATGAGCGGCTCCCTCCGCGGGGCGAGGCACCCGTCTTCCTCGACGAGCGGCTGGCACCCGGGATCGAGGCCCCGGTCTGCCTCGACGATCGGCTCCCTCCCAGAGGTGAGGCGCCCGTCCTCCTCGATGAGCGGCTCTCGCCGGTGGGGCAGGCGTCCGTCTTCGTCGACGAGCGGCTCCCCCCGGGGGACGAGGCACCCCTCCTGCCGGAGGCGCGGCGTCCGCCGCGGGACGAGCCGCGCGGCTGCCTCTTCGCCCTGTCCCAGCCACCGCTGATGATCTTCCTTGCGGTGATCGGGACCCTGCTGCTCATGGCCTCGCTGCACGATCTGCTGCTGCTGTGACCCCCACCCGCGGTGCCCGGCGTCACCCGCCGGGGCCGCGCCGTCCCGCCGGCCCGGTCGCCGGCGGTGCCCCTCAGCCCGCCGCCTCCTTGCGGCGCGCCCGGTACGCGGCGACGTGCAGCCGGTTCCCGCAGGTCCGGCTGTCGCAGTAGCGCCGCGAGCGGTTGCGGGACAGGTCGACGAAGGCGCGCCGGCAGTCGGGCGCCTCGCAGCGCCGCAGCCGCTCCTGCTCCCCGGCGACCACGAAGAACGCCAGGGCCATCCCGCAGTCGGCGGCCAGGTGGTCGGCCACCGAGGCGCCGGGGGCGAAGTAGTGGACGTGCCAGTCGTAGCCGTCGTGGTCGGTGAGGCGGGGCGTGGTGCCCGCGGCCGCGACCAGCTCGTTGATCAGCACGGCGGCGGCCCGGGCGTCCGGTGCCGCGAAGACCGCGGCGAACCGCCCGCGGATCTTGCGCACCGCGGAGAGGTCGAACTCCGAGAGCACCCCGACGTCGCTGATGTCGTGGTTCCGTACGAAATCCGCGAGGGCCGCCACGTCCGGCAGCCCGTCCGCCGCGGTGTCGTCGTCCGGTGCGGTGTTCACCAGATCGACCACGGTGTCGAGGGCGCACCGGGTGTCGTGGGTGATCAGCACGATTCGCTCCCTGGCCTGAGGGTCGGGCGGGCGCCCGCCGATGCTGGCCGATGGTAACGGCTCGACCGCGGCCGGTCCGCACCTTCGCCCGCACATGGCTTCGATGAGAACGCTGTCCGGCCCGCCGTGGTTCCCGACCGCCTGCCCTGCTGGCTCCGCCTCCTCCCGTCACCCGCCCCGGGGCCGCGCACACGCACACCGGCGCCGCCCCGCGTGAACCGCGGAGCCGGCGCCGGTGTGACCTGTATGCGGTTGTCCGGGCCCGAGCCGTCTCCCCGAGTCGACGGCGCCGGGCGGCTTGTGGGGCCTCGGTCTAGCTCTCCGCCAGGATGTGCGACAGCTCCTGATCGAGGTCGAAGTGCCGGTGCTCCGTGCCGGGCGGCACGGCGGCGTCTGTGCGCTTCAGGAAGGACTCCAGGGCCCGTGCCGGGGCCTCGAGCAGGGCTTCGCCCTCCGGTGAGCTCAGGGCGATGCACACGACGCCCTGACCGTGACTGCGCGACGGCCAGACACGGACGTCGCCGGTGCCGGTGGGGCGGTGAAGCCCCTCGGCGAGGAGGTCGCGGGCGAACACCCACTCGACGGTCTCCTCGGCTCCGGTGTGGAAGGTGGCGTGCACGGCGTAGGGGTCGGCCGTGTCGTACCGCAGGCCTGCGGGGACAGGCAGGGAGGACTCGCTCGACACAACGAGGCGCAGGTGCAGCTCGCAGCTGACCGTGGTGTTCATAAGCGCCAGGGCCTTTCGCTCAGTGTGCGCTCGGGGATTCGCACGTCGGCGAAATCGACATGCCACCTACGGTGCCGTTGTAAACCCCTCTGAGTGTTTTGCGTGCCTTTACGTAACTCTTCCGGCCGAGAGATCGTTCGCGGCGTGCGTCCATTCCGGTGACTGGTTTCGCTCGGGTAGTGTTCGTCCGTATGAATACGGGGAGTGACGAGCCGGGCGAGGTGGCCGTGGCACCGGACGGATCGGGGACCGGCGAGGTGGAGAGCGAGCCGGAGCGGGGACTCGGCTCACGGGCGCCGGAATTCATCAAGGCGCGTCGCGTGCTGCACATGAGCTGGCAGGTCGGCGTCTTCATCATCGGCCTGGCCGTCGTGGTGGCCGGCATCATCATGCTGCCCCTGCCCGGGCCGGGCTGGGTCGTGATCTTCGGCGGCATGGCGATCTGGGCGACGGAGTTCGTCTGGGCCCAGCTGGTGCTCCGCTGGACCAAGCGGAAGGTCACCGAGGCGGCGCAGCGGGCCCTCGATCCCAAGGTGCGCCGCCGCAACATCATCCTGACGAGCATCGGCCTGGTGATCGTGGCCGTCCTGGCCGGGGTCTACCTGTGGAAGTTCGGCGTCGTCATGCCGTGGAAGATCAAGGACCAGTGAGCCGTGCGGGGGTGCCGGTGCTGGTCACAGGCACCCCCTGACATGGGGTAATGTTCTTCCTGCGTCCGGGCGATTAGCTCAGTGGGAGAGCGCTTCGTTCACACCGAAGAGGTCACTGGTTCGAACCCAGTATCGCCCACCCGGATCACCGGCCCACCTGCGAAAGCGCAGGTGGGCCGGTGTCGTGTCCGGCCCTTTTTCTCGGGGCGGGGTCGCCCGGGGGGGGCACGCGGTGCCAAATCCGCCGGCCGTGCGGCGCCCTCCCGGTCATCTCGTCCCCTCCCTGCCCCGTGCTCCGGGTCCGTCTCCCGTCTCCGCGCCGGACACCCCGTCCCGGCCGTCCCGTGGCCGAATGCCGACCTCGCCGGGCCGGCTCCTCCCGCCCGCCCCAGCGGTCCTCTTCCGGCCACCGTGCGTCCCGTGCCCGGGGCGAAGCCCGCTTCCCCCCGCGAAGGCGGAGCGTGCCGAGGCGGCTGAGCGCCCTGCGATCACCGGCTGGTGACGATCCGTTAGGCACGCTCAGCGAGAAGAAGCAGCCGGAAATCGAAGTGGAAACGGACGTCCGGTCTTGTCCCGACTTCCGGAGAAAGCCCAACACCCGGAACTGGAAAGGAAAACAACGGAGGTCGCCCGAAATCCGATCGGGTCGCTGCGTCGATACGGCGCGAAGAACGCGCCGGCGGATCCCGCGTTCAGATCTAGTCGATGATCTGGTCGAAGAACAGTACGGCCGGGGCCACCACCCCGCCTCCGACACTCACCGCCACCGGCCACCCCTTGCCGGCCAGCACGGCCAGGACGGTGGCACCGACGCCGACCAGGACGGCCAGGAGGAAGACCATCGCGGCGCGCTGAGTGAGCAGCGGCCCGTCACGGCCCGGCCCACGACCGGTCTGTGCCACCTCGCAGCCCCCTACCCGGCGCCGCGGACGGTCTCGTGCGCCCGCCACGTCAGCGCCGCACCGTCGGCATCGGGGCCCGGTACGTCCCACGGGTCCTGCGCCGGACGCAGGAGTTCGAAGCGGACCTCGCCGCCGGCACCCTCCGTGCGGAATCCGTGCACGGCGGGTTCCGGGAGGCTGTTGTAGTGGAAGGGCGTCGAGAAGTAGTAGGCGCCGGTGTCCGGGACGGCGACGAGATCGCCGGGTTCCAGGAGCGGCAGGGCCCGGTCGCAGGCCAGCAGGTCCCCGGCGAAGCAGGCGGGTCCGGCGATGTCCTGGCGCACGGGTCCGCCCCGCTTGGCCCTGCCGCTCCCGTCGTGCGCCTCGATGCGCAGGGGCCAGGCGTCGGGCTGGAACACCGTGCGGGTCGCCACCTGCACACCGGCGTGCGTGACCGCGATGCGCCGCCCGCCCGTGCTCTTGGTGTACTCGACGTACGCGGCGGTGAACCCGTTCTTGGCGAGGACGGAACGGCCGAACTCGGTGACGATCTCGTACCGCCCGGAGAACAGTGCGGGGGCCTGGGCGCGCAACTGCCGCACGTACGTGTCGAAGGTCGGCGTCGTCTCGTCGTCGGCGAAGTTGACCGGCAGTCCGCCGCCGATGTCGATGCCGATGACCTGGCGCCGTCCGAGCGAGGCGTTGACCTCCTCGGCGAACTCCACGGCCCGGGCGACCCCGCCGGCCATGAGGTCCAGCGGGCAGCCCTGCGAGCCGGCGTGCGTGTGCACCCAGGTGAGCCACGGGTGATCGTGGTAGGCGCGCAGCAACTGCCGCCGGCTGCCCGGATCCCCCAGCGGGACGCCGAACTTCGACGTCCTCGTCGCCGTGCTCATCGCGGCGATGCTCCCGCCGCCGAGCTGAGAGTTGACACGCACTCCGATCCGCGAGGCCGGGGCGCGGCCGCCGAGCGCCCGGTCGATCCTCGCCAGCTCCTGGTGGTTGTCCACGTTGACGGTCACCCCGAGGTCGAGGGCAAGGCGCAGCTCGGCCTCCGTCTTGGCGGGGGAGTCGAAGACGATCCGTTCCGGTGCGAACCCTGCTGCCAGCGCACGGGCCAGCTCGCCCGCCGTGGCCACCTCGCAGCCCATCCCCAGCCGCCGCACCTCCGCCAGCACGGGCACGAGGCAGTTCGCCTTGGCGGCGAACGCGTGCAGCACGCGGGGCGAGGAGGGGAAGGCGCGGTGCAGGGACGCGACGGTGGCCGCGAGACCGTCGAGGTCGACGAAGCCGGCCAGCGGTGACCGCTCGGCGTCCAGCAGACCCTGCCGTACCGCTTCCTGGAGAATCCGTTCGCGCCGCTCCGCGGCGGGAGTCCGTCCGGTCATGACGAGCCCTTTCGGTGCCGGTGCCCCGGGCCGTCCCGGGGTCGAGCACCAGGCTGCTGTCCGCAGCGGGCCGGCGTCTTCGTCGCATCGTCAAAGCCGCGGGCCCCGCTTGTGGGGGCCACGCCCGCCAACTCACCCTCTGAAAAGACGAGTTGTCCGATCGGACAACGGAGTGCCGTTCCGTCGGTGGCACCGGCCGAACGGCGGACCGCACCGGCGGTCAGGTCGCGGGTGCCGGGCGGTGGCGCGGGCCGGCGGCCGCCTCACCCAGCCGTAACTCCACCTGGGCGAGCAACCGCGCGTCGGGACTCCGCAGGTCCAGCCCGGACACCTCCGTCATACGGCGCAACCGGTAGCGCAGAGTGTTGGGATGCACGTCCAGCGTGCGGGCAGCGGCCGAGACGTCACCGAAGTGGTCGAGGTAGGCGCGCAGGGTGTCCACCAGGCAGCTGCCCGCGTGTTCGGCGTCGAACTCCCTCAGCCGGGCCACCGACGTCCGCGACGGCAACGCCAGATCGCGCAGGGCGTCGAGGACCTGGAGGACGCCCACGGTGTCCGCGACGTCCTCGCTCCGCGCGACGCGAGGCAGTCCGGCGCCCGCGGCGAGCGCTCCCAGCGTCCGCTCCGCCGACCTGCGTGATCCGGGCGCTTGTGCCAGTCCGGCGGCGACGTCGCCGAGTCCCACCCTCACCGTCGAGCCGGTCGCCGCCGCCAACCGGTCGGCCAGCGCGTTCCCCAGCCGGCGCACCTGGGCCTCGGCCCGCCCGGGGCCGCGGTCCAGCCCGCTCACCAGCACCAGGGTCCTGCCGCCCGCCGGGACCACCACGACCCGGTGGCCGAGGGACGCACAGTGCAGGGCCAGCAGGCTGTGCAGCCCGGACGGGTCGTCGTCCGCCGCGCGGCCGGGCCCCGCCCCCACCGCCAGGACGGCACAGGGCTCACGGACCTCCAGCCCGGCCCGCTCCGCGAGCACGTCGACGGACCCGCGGTCCTCCAGCACCGCCCGGGCCGCGTCCTCCACCAGACGGTCGTCCGAGCTGTGCGTGCGGTGATGCAGCAGGTGGGGGGCCGCGGCCCGGACCGCCGCACGGAGAGTCTCCGCCGCGTTCGGCGACAGCGGGCGGCCCCCCACCGCCGCGACCCACAGGGAGCCGAGGGCCTCTCCACCCGCCCGGACGGCACCGACCAGACGCTCCGGGTCGTGTCCCCGGGCGGGCCGGTGCAGGACGTCGTCGGCGCCCCACAGCGCCTGGAAGAAGCCCGCCTCCCGCATCGCCGCCACCCGCCAGGGCGGCACCCGGCGGCCGAGGATGGTCAGCCGGCGCATCTCGTCGACGTTCTCCTCGGTGGAGGAGTACGCCAGCACCCGCGACTCCGTGTCCTCGATCGTCACGGAGCCTCCCACGAGGGCGGCCACCGCGTCGGCCAGGGAGTCCAGGTCACCCAGGCGCACCCCGCCGGCCGCCGGCACCGGCGGAGCACCCGCCGCGGCCAGTCCCGCCCTCAGCACCCCCACCAGCTGCGCCCACGTGCACCAGGCGGTGCGGAAGAGCACCGCCGTGCCGCTCTCCCGCGCGGCCGGCTGCAGTGCCCGCGCGGCGGACTCCGCCCGGACCGGGCCGAACACCACTCCCGCAGCGCCGGCCTCACCGGCCCGGCGGACCACGTCGACCGCGTGGGCCGAACCCGGGTCGACCCCGACCGCGAGCACCAACGCCCGTGCCCTGATCAGGTGTTCCAGGGGATCCAGCACCTGCACATCGGTGATCTCCGTCCGCAGTCCCGCGGGGGCGGTGAGCAACTCCACGGCTCCCGCGCCCACCACCGACAGCAGGCGCTCCAGCGTCGCGTCGATGCCCGCTCCCCGGTCCGGGGTCCCCCTCAACTCCGCCACGGCGCCTCCCCCTTGAACCCCTCACCGGCCGTGCGGCTGCCGGCGGCCCGCCCGGGAGCACGTATGACATCACGTCCCGCACCCCGGGTCGAGAGCGTCCTAGTTCATCCTCCCCAGCACGTCCCGCACCCGCCGGACGTCCCGGAGCCGCTGCTCGTACGTCGCCCCGAGGGCGAGCAAGAGGAGCCCGGCGAGGGCGGGAGGTGCCCAGCGGGGCAGGGCGCCGGTCACCTGGACGACGTACGGGGCGAGTTCGTGCAGCGTGACCAGGGCCAGGACCGTGCCGCCGAACACCAGCGGCGCCTGGAGGCGGTGGCGGGCACCCAGGAGCGTGACGGCCAGGGCCGCCGCCCCGAGCAGCAGCGGGCGCGTCCAGTGCGGGTCGGACCAGGCCACGGCCAGGCTGGGCAGCAGGGTCGCGGCCAGCCCCGGGCCGTACGCGCCCCAGGACGAGGCCCGCGGGTCGCGGCGCCGGTGCAGCATGCCGATGAGCAGGGCGGGGACCGACACCGGAAGCGTGTACGCCTCGGGCGTCCCGACCTGCCAGGCGGCCAGGCGCACCCAGGCGGCCAGCACGAACAGGGCCGTGGCCGCGTAGCCCACGGGACGGCGGTCCGGGCGCAGCGCGGTGCCCGCGGCGATCACTCCGCACAGCGCCAGCACCAGGGCGAGCAGCGGCGGGTCGGTGACGGCGAGCCCGGCGGCGAGCAGCGCGGCGGCGGCCCCCGCCGCCTCGACCGGCACCGTCGCGCGGGACCCGCCCAGACGCGGCGCGAGCACGGCGGCCACCGCGGGGACGAGCAGGACCAGCAGGGCGGTGCGGGCCGGCGGCCAGTCCGCCGCGGCGCCCGCCGCGGACGCCAGGGCGGTGCCGTACACCAGGGCTGCCGGGGCCGTGAACGGGGTGAGCGGGGCGTGCCACGAGGCGGCCGCGAGCAGCGCGGTCAGCAGCGCGAGCACGACCAGCGTCACGCTCCTCGACGCCAGGGAGAGCAGCGTGAGGTCGGCGGTCGTGAGCAGCGTGAGGACCAGGGCGGTGATCCTCGCCTCGGCGAGCGTCGTCCGGGCCAGGTACAGCGCGGCCGCCGCCACCACGGCCAGGACGGCCAGGCCCGCGAGGTACGGGATCGAGACGATCGCCGGCAGCAGCAGGGCCGCCGCCCACACCAGGCCCAGCGCACCGGTCCGGGCGCGCGGACGCCACTGCTCGGCACGGACCGCCCACCCGAGCACGGCCGCGACCGCGAGCAGCACGAGCGGAGCCGTCACCGCGTCCGGCGGCCAGGGCGCGTCGACGGCGACCGCCGCCCGGGCGTCCGAGGGCGCGCCGCTCCAGATCCGCCCCAGCCACCCGGCCGGGCCGAGCACCACCAGGGCGGCCACGGGCAGCACCGACAGCAGGGCCAGCCCCTGCACCGCGGCCGAGGCCCAGAGCAGGCCGTGCCGTATCGCGTCCGGCAGCAGGCGTCCGGCGCGCAGGGCCGCCAGCAGGGCGATGCCCAGCGCCAGATGCACCGGGACCGTCCAGGCGGCCGGCACCTCGGTGCGGGCCACTCCGCCGAGCGCGCCGACCGTGAGCAGCCCGGAGAGGGTCGCCAGGCCGAGGGCGTGCCGGCGGGCCGGACCGGCGAGCCGCCAGGCCGCGCCCAGCGCGATCGCCGCCGCCAGGACCAGCAGCGCACCGGCCCGGGACGCCGCCACCGGGCCGCCCGCGGTCAGGGACAGCCAGCCGGCGGCCGACACCCCGAAGCCGCCGGTGCCGTACGCGCCGACGAGGGCGCAGATCCGCACCGCGACGGCCGGCATCCGCAGGGCCACCAGCGCGTCCAGCCCGGCCGTCACCAGCAGCGCGGCCGTGACGGTGTGGGGGCCGGCGTCCGCGGCCAGGGCCCACAGGGTCAGCGGTGACTGGGCCGCCGCCACGGCACAGGGGCCGGGCAGGCGCAGGGCGCCGACCGCCGGGAGCAGGCCGTACGCCGCCCAGACCAGGGCCAGCACCGCCGAGGCGGCCGCCGCGTAGAGCGTGCCGTCCGAGCCGCCGAGCGCCGCCTCGTGCAGCGCGTAGGCGTCGAGGACCGTCAGGGCGAGGCCGAGGCCCGCCACCGCCTCCGCCGTCGAGCGCAGCCCTCGCTTCAGCAGCGGCACGGGCGCGAGGAGCGTGGCGAGCGTGACCGCGCCGAGCACCAGCGCCCGCCCGGTGATCCCCATCTCTCCCCAGCTGACCAGCGTGAACACCGCCGCGGCGAGGGTGAGGAGGATCCCGCCGAGCACCAGGAGCACGTTCTGCACGCTGGGCGCGGCGGTCTCCGGGCGGGGCGGGGCGGCGGACGGGTGCGCCGCCGGCAAGGGGGACCCCTGCATCTGCTGCAGAGCGGCGACCAGCCAGGCGCGACGGGTCAGCAACTGGGCGCGCCGGGCGTCGAGTCGGCTCAGTTCGGCGTCGAGGAGCCGCAGTTCCTCGGCCGGGGGCGGTTGGTGCGTCATGCCTGGCAGTGTGGTCCGGGTCACCCGGCGCGGCATGAGTGCCGGTACTCAGGGGCGTACTCAGACACGGACCGGCGCACCCCGGGCAGACTGCGGACATGGACTGGAACCGTTACCGCTTCCGCAGCCTGTGGCTCCTGCCCGCCCCGCCGGACGCCGTGTACGAGGTGCTGGAGCGCCCGGAGGACTACCCGTCCTGGTGGCGCCAGGTCCGGGAGGTCGAGCGGCTCGACGACACCACCGGCGTCATCCGCATCCGCTCCGTCCTGCCGTACGGCATCACCTTCACGGCACGGCGGACGCGGCACGAACCGTCGGCCGGCGTGCTGGAGATCGCGGTGTCCGGGGACATCGAGGGCTGGGTCCGCTGGACCCTCACCCCGCACGGGGACGGCACGCTCGCGCGGTACGACCAGGTCGTGAGCGTCGGCAAGCCCCTGCTGCGGCGGCTCGCCGTGCCGGGTCGGCCGCTGTTCCGCGCCAATCACGCGCTGATGATGCGGTCCGGTCGGCGCGGACTGCTCCGGCACCTGCGAGCGGTTTGAAGGATGCGTGCCGGGACCTGTATTGTTCAGTGCGTTCCCGGGCGATTAGCTCAGTGGGAGAGCGCTTCGTTCACACCGAAGAGGTCACTGGTTCGAACCCAGTATCGCCCACCGGAAACAGCCGGTCCGTCACCGACGGACCGGTTTTTTCATGTCCGCCTCGCACCGCCGTGCCCGCGCCCCGCACGCGCCAGGGGTTGCTCAGGCTGCCGCCGGCAGCTCCGGGCGCAGCGGCCACGCCGGATCCACGGCCTCGTCGACACCGCTGCGCGCGAACCACGCCTGCAGGCCCCGGGCCTGCGCCGCGTGCCACACCGCCTGCAGCGTGTGCAGTTCGCCCGGTGCGAGCCGCTCCAGCCGCGACGCGAACCGCCGGCCCACCGCCCGGGTGACCTCCAGCGCCGCCACGGCGTCGGCCGCCGCGTCGTGCGCGCCCTCCAGGGTCACGCCGTAGTGCGCGCACAGGTCGGTCAGGGTCCGGCGGCCCTTGCGGTAGCGGTCCAGGTGCTTGTCGAGCACCCGCGGATCGAGCACCAGCAGCGGCGCCGACTCGAACCAGCGGCCGAGCGCCGACGCCCGGTGGCGGCGCAACTCCCGGTCCAGCATGGTCAGATCGAACGGCGCGTTCATCACCACCACCGGGCGGCCCACGTGCGCCTGCTCGGCCAGCGCCTCCGCTATCTCGAACATCACCGGCGCCGGCCACCGGCCGTTGCGCTGCAGATGCTCCTCGGTCAGCCCGTGCACCTCCGTCGCCTGCGCGGGCACCGGCACACCCGGGTTCACCAGCCAGCGGCTGATCCGCGGCCGGAGGCCCGGCGCGTCCTGGACGACGACGGCGGCCGACACGATCCGGTCGGTCTCGACGTCGACGCCTGTCGTCTCCGTGTCGAAGGCGGCCAGCGGCCCCTCGTACCAGCACGTCGTCATACGCCCACAACCCCTCGTTCACCTTCGGCAGTTGACGCACCGTCCGCTGCCCGATCCGGTGATACCCGGGCTGTTTGCGCCGTACGCCGGAAGGAGACAACAGGAGTACGGGTCTTTGCAGTTCAGCGGCCCGCACGGGGAATCCACTGTTCTGGAAGGCTGTTCGGCCATGGCCATAGCGCAGCCCGAACGGGGCGGGCTGCTGCCCGAGCGCACGGCCCCCTCCCGCGGCTCTCTCGCCACCACCGCCTGCATGGAGACCTTGCAGGTCGGCTATCTGCACGCCGTCGCGGCGGCGGCCGGCTGCTCGCTGTCCCAGCCCTTCCCCGACAACGGCATCGACTGGCACGTCAGCCACAGCGCACCCGGGCACACCGTCGACGACGAGGTCACCATCAAGGTGCAGCTCAAGGCCACCTACCAGGTGCCGCCCCACCCGCCGGGCCGCAGCTTCTCCTTCACGCTCGACAACGACCACCTGGTCAAGCTCGCCCGCACCCCCGTGTCCGTGCACAAGATCCTCGTGGTGATGCTGGTGCCGCGCTCGCGCGAGGACTGGCTGCGCGCCGGGCACGACCGGCTCGACCTGCGGCACTGCTGCTACTGGACCAACCTCGCCGGCCACCCGGTCACCGGCCGCCGCCGCACCACCGTGCGCATACCGACCGCGCGCATCTTCGACGACCGGGCGCTGTGCGAGATCATGACGCGGGTCGGGACGGGAGGACGACCGTGACGCACCGCCCTGCCGAGGAGCCCCCGCGCCCCGTGCGCCCCCACCCCGCCGGCACCGCCCCCGGCGGCCCACCCTCCGAGCCCGGGACCGGCGCCTTCGGCCCCGTCCCCGAGCTCGGGACCGGCGTCCTCGGCGGCCCCGTCCCCGAGTCCGGTGACGTCGACCCGGCCGTGCTCGCCGCCCTGCTGCGCCGGCACGGCTGGCAGCGCCGCGGCGGCGCCCCCGGCCGCTACGGCCGCTGGACCCCGCCCGGCCCCGGCGCCCACGGCACCAGCCTGCTCGTGCCCGAGAGCCGCGCCTTCCCCGACAGCGACGACCTGCTCGGCGAGGCCCTGCTCGCCCTGACCCGCAGCGCGACGCCCTCCGCCCGCGAGGTCCTGGTCTCCCTCGCCGTGCCCAGCGACGAGATCCGCTGGTGGCACGACGTCCCCGCCGGGCCCGCCGGCGCCGCGCCCTGGAGCGCCGAGGAGCGGCTGCGCACCGCCGCGCGCCGGACCCTCCTCGCGGCCGCCCTCGCCGACCGCGCCCGGGCCGGCTACCACGGGGCCCGCCACCGGCGCACCGCCACCGCGTCCCTGGGACGCGTCCTCCTCGGCTCCGCGAACGGCGGCCGGCTCACCGCCTTCGTCCCCGCCGACGGCGGCCGCCCCCTGGCCGTACGCCTCCACCAGGCCCTGCACGCCGCCCGTGAAGCCGTCGACTACCAGCGCGCCACCGGCTGCACGGACGCCTTCGACGGTGCCGTCGAGGCCGGCGTGTGCCACGAGCTGACCGAGGCACTGGTCGCCCTCGTGCACGGCACCGAGGGCGCCCGCATCGCCGTCGCCTGGGCACCCGCGGCCGGGGTCCCCGAAGGCTGCGCGGCCTCTGCCGGACCGGTCGAGTTCTCACCCGGCGACCTCCCCGCGCTGCGCGCCGCGAGCGCCCGCTACCTGCGCGAGGAACCGGCCGTGCCCGTGCGGATCACCGGGGTGGTCACGCGGATGCGCAGGTCGGGGCCGCGGGGCGCGGGCACCGTACGGCTGCGCGTGCTGGCCGGGGCCGACGTGCCGCACGTCCGCGTCGCCCTGGAGGAGGAGGCGTACCGCACCGCCGGGCACGCGCACCTGGTCGGGCTGCCCGTGCGGGTGCAGGGGCGGCTGGAGAGCCGGGGCGGGTTCCGCCGCCTCACCGGCGCCCACGGGGTCGTGGCAGTGCCGCTCGACGAGGCCGAGCAGGACCGGCTGATGAAGTCGCTCCGGGAAGACGCCGGGGTCACGGCAGCCTTCTTCGAGGAGGCCGGGGGAGGGGAGCGCGGGGACTGATTTCGCGGGGGGCGGCCCGGGGTCGGTACGATCCTTACTCGTGCGCGCGCTCCGGTATGGCGCCGCAGCCCCCTTCAGTCAGGAGAGACCGGTGTCAGACGTCCGTGTGATCATCCAGCGCGATTCCGAGCGGGAAGAACGCGTGGTGACGACGGGCACTACGGCCGCCGAGCTCTTCGCCGGCGAGCGTTCGATCATCGCCGCGCGCGTCGCCGGCGAGCTCAAGGACCTGTCGTACGCCCTGTCCGACGGCGACGAGGTCGAGGGCGTCGAGATCTCCTCCGAGGACGGTCTGAACATCCTGCGCCACTCGACCGCGCACGTGATGGCCCAGGCCGTGCAGGAGCTGTTCCCCGAGGCCAAGCTGGGCATCGGCCCGCCCGTCAAGGACGGCTTCTACTACGACTTCGAGGTCGACAAGCCGTTCACGCCCGAGGATCTCAAGGCCGTCGAGAAGAAGATGCAGGAGATCCAGAAGCGCGGGCAGCGCTTCTCCCGCCGCGTGGTCACCGACGAGGCCGCCCGCGAGGAGCTGGCCGGCGAGCCGTACAAGCTGGAGCTGATCGGCCTCAAGGGCTCCGCCTCCGTTCAGGACGGCGCCGACGGCGCGGACGTCGAGGTCGGCGCCGGCGAGCTGACGATCTACGACAACCTGGACGCCAAGACCGGCGAGCTGTGCTGGAAGGACCTCTGCCGCGGTCCCCACCTGCCCACCACCCGCAACATCCCGGCGTTCAAGCTGATGCGCAACGCGGCCGCCTACTGGCGCGGCAGCGAGAAGAACCCGATGCTGCAGCGCATTTACGGCACCGCCTGGCCGACCAAGGACGAGCTGAAGGCGCACCTGGAGTTCCTCGCCGAGGCCGAGAAGCGCGACCACCGCAAGCTGGGCAACGAGCTGGACCTGTTCTCCATCCCCGAGCAGATCGGCTCCGGCCTCGCCGTCTTCCACCCCAAGGGCGGCATCATCCGCCGGGTCATGGAGGACTACTCCCGCCGCCGCCACGAGGAGGAGGGCTACGAGTTCGTCTACACCCCGCACGCGACGAAGGGGAAGCTCTTCGAGACCTCGGGCCACCTGGACTGGTACGCCGACGGCATGTACCCGCCCATGCAGCTCGACGAGGGCGTGGACTACTACCTCAAGCCCATGAACTGCCCGATGCACAACCTGATCTTCGACGCGCGCGGCCGCTCCTACCGCGAACTGCCGCTGCGCCTGTTCGAGTTCGGGACCGTGTACCGGTACGAGAAGTCCGGCGTCGTGCACGGCCTGACCCGGGCCCGCGGCTTCACCCAGGACGACGCGCACATCTACTGCACCCGTGAGCAGATGTCCGAGGAGCTGGACAAGACGCTCACCTTCGTGCTGAACCTGCTGCGCGACTACGGCCTGACCGACTTCTACCTGGAGCTGTCCACCAAGGACCCGGAGAAGTTCGTCGGCTCGGACGAGGCGTGGGAGGAGGCGACCGAGACGCTGCGCCAGGTCGCCGAGAAGCAGGGCCTCCCGCTCGTCCCCGACCCGGGCGGCGCCGCCTTCTACGGCCCGAAGATCTCCGTCCAGGCCAAGGACGCGATCGGCCGCACCTGGCAGATGTCGACCATCCAGCTCGACTTCAACCTGCCCGAGCGCTTCGACCTGGAGTACACCGCGGCGGACGGCACCAAGACCCGCCCGGTCATGATCCACCGCGCGCTGTTCGGCTCCATCGAGCGTTTCTTCGCGGTCCTGCTGGAGCACTACGCGGGCGCCTTCCCGGCGTGGCTCGCCCCCGTCCAGGCGGTCGGCATCCCGATCGGCGACGCGCACGCGGAGTACCTGGAGAAGTTCGCCGCCGCCGCCCGCCGCAAGGGCCTGCGCGTCGAGGTCGACTCCTCCTCCGACCGCATGCAGAAGAAGATCCGCAACGCCCAGAAGCAGAAGGTGCCCTTCATGGTCATCGCGGGCGACGAGGACATGTCGAACGGCTCGGTGTCCTTCCGCTACCGCGACGGCTCGCAGGAGAACGGCATCCCCTTCGACGAGGCCATCGCCAAGATCCTGAAGATCGTCGAGGACCGGACGCAGGTCTGATCGCACGGCGCGAGGCCCCCGGGACCCCCCGGGGGCCTTTGCCGTCCCGCCGTCTCGACGCCATATGCTGCACTGCATGACGAGTGAGCCGGAGCAGCAGCTGGGAGTCGGGACGCAGGACGCGTTCCAGCGTCTGTGGACCCCCCACCGGATGGCCTACATCCAGGGGGAGAACAAGCCGACCGGCCCGGGCGCCGGCGACGGCTGCCCCTTCTGCGCGATCCCGGCCAAGTCCGACGAGGACGGGCTCGTGGTCCGCCGCGGCGAGCAGGTCTACGCCGTGCTGAACCTGTACCCGTACAACGGCGGGCACCTGATGACCGTGCCCTACCGGCACGTCGCCGACTACACCGACCTCACCCCCGCGGAGACCGCCGAGCTGGGTGAGCTCACCAAGCAGGCGATGACGGCCCTGCGCACCGCCTCCGGCGCGCACGGCTTCAACATCGGCATGAACCAGGGCTCGGTCGCCGGCGCGGGCATCGCGGCGCACCTGCACCAGCACATCGTGCCGCGGTGGGGCGGGGACACCAACTTCATGCCGGTGGTGGGCCACACACGGGTGCTGCCGCAGCTCCTGGCCGACACGCGGAAGATGCTCGCGGAGGCGTGGCCGGCCGCTTGATCCGGGCGCGGCCGGGCATTCCCGGCCCGTCCGGCGAGTGAGGGCGAGGCCGCCCGGTCCGACGGGGGTCCCGGGGCGCATCCCCCGCGACCCCCGCCTGCGTCGCTCACCTACGCGTCGTACACGTCCGCCTTCTTCGGCGAAGCCTCCTGCACGGCCCCGCTGAGCGCCGCCGACCGCGCGCCGAACTTCTCCACGCTCACCCCGTTCTCGCGCAGCACCTTCAGCGCCGCGGCGTGCACCACCCGCAGCACCGGCGTGGCCGCCCGCAGCGCGTCGTCCGCCATGAACCGGTGCCGCCAGGGCTGGTCGGCCCACGCGTGCCGCAGGCCGAACGGCTCCGGCAGGGTGAGGCCGCCGCCCAGCCACTTCAGCAGCGGCGGGTACCAGGTCAGCGGGGCGCGCGCGGCCAGCCGCACCACCTCGTCGGCGTCGACCAGGGGGAGCTTGACCGTGCGGGTCTCCCAGAAGCGGAAGGACTTCTGGACCGTCTTCTCCCTGGCCGCGGGCTTCTCGTTGAACAGCGGGTTGACCGGCCCCAGCGCGTGCCCGGTGACCTCGATGCGCAGGGTGTCGTGCAGCACCGTCACCGTGATCAGCATGGTGATCACCAGGTGGCCGTCCCACAGCGTCCACTGCACGCCCAGGTAGTGCCGGTCACCGCTGCCGAACTGCTGCTTGTTGCAGATCTCCTGCACCGCGTGCGTGCGGACCGTGTACGCGTCGACGTCCGTCCCGCTCGGCCGGGACACCTCCGTGGCCTTCTCGCCGATCGGCGTGACGATCCAGTGCGTGATGGACGGCTTGGGGAAGCCGCCGGTGTTGATCGAGGTGCGCTCCAGCATGGCCAGACCGCCCTGGATCGCCACGATCACGTCCCAGCTGCGGAAGGGGTGGAACTCCTTGCCCGGCTCGGCCGACACCAGCTCCTCGGCCAGCTGCCAGCTGCCCCAGCGCGTGCCCATGCCGAGTATGCCCTTGGGGCCCGCGTAGAAGACCGAGTTCGAGCGCTGCTCGGCGGCCAGGCGGGCCAGCTCCTTGCGGACCTGCTCGGCCGCGTCGCCCGGGTTGCCGGGAACCGCCTCGGGGATCTTGGCACCGACCCCGCCGCCCGACAGCAGGCCCGACCAGCGGTCCCGCAGGTCCCGTGCCGTGCGCTCGCAGACGTGCTTGGCCCAGAACCAGCCGACCACGGGCATCAGGACGCAGGCGCGCGCGTACCAGCCCCAGAACCCCGAGAAGGGCATCTTCAGCAGGAACAGCACGGCCAGCGCGCCGATGGCGACCAGCAGGGTCGTGGCCAGGGCGCCCGCGCGCTTGTCCTCGCGCCTGGCCATGGTGGTGCGCAGCGTGAACACCAGCAGCCACACGAGGAAGCCGGGCAGGAACAGCAGCCCGCACACCACCGTGATCACCGAGAGCATGTTGTCCCGGTCGCGGCGGATGCGGTGCGCCGCCAGGCAGTGCTCGACGACCACCTGGGGTTCGATGCCGAAGGACTGGATGACCGGGGCGCGCCCGGCGCCCAGCATCCGGTCGATGACCGCCCGGGAGAACGCCTCGCCGAGCCGGGGCCGGAAGATCTTCGCCCAGGGCCGCGGGGGCGTCACCTTCGACTGGTGCCACTCGTTGTCGGCGGCCAGGATCTTGCCGACCTCGTCGTCCCGGTAGGCCGCCGCAGCCAGCGCGTACGTCGCCGCCGTCTGGCCGCTCGCACCCGCCAGGGGCACCTGAGCCCCGGGACTGAAGTCGAATCCGTCCGTCACTGCCGCCCCCATCGCCGCCGCATCCGCATCTGCGGCCTTCCCGACTTCCGCTCCGCGCACACCTGTTGATCAGGTCATCAGCGTATCCGTCCGTACGGGCGCGCGTCGGCGGACGGCCGTCAAGCCGCCCGCCGACGCGGAAGGAAGCCCTCATCCGGGCAGTCGGAGGCGCCCGGCGCCAACTACGGTGCCGCGTGCGCCTCTTCGCGCACCCGCTCCGCCACCTGCGCCGGCATCGGCTCGTGCCGTACGTAGCGGCGGCTGAAGCGCGCCGTGCCGTGCGTCATCGACCGCAGGTCGATCGCGTACCGGCCGATCTCGATCTCGGGCACCTCGGCCCGGATCAGGGTGCGCCCGCCGGGGGTCTGCTCGGTGCCGAGCACGCGGCCGCGCCGCCCCGACAGGTCGCTCATCACGGCGCCCACGAAGTCGTCGCCGATCAGCACCGACACCTCGGCCACCGGCTCCAGCAGGTGGATCCTCGCGGCGGCGGCGGCCTCCCGCAGCGCCAGCGCCCCGGCCGTCTGGAAGGCGGCGTCGGAGGAGTCCACCGAGTGCGCCTTGCCGTCCAGCAGGGTCACGCGCACGTCGATGAGCGGATGTCCGGCGGCGACCCCCTTGGCCGCCTGGGCGCGCACGCCCTTCTCGACCGACGGGACGAACTGCCGGGGCACCGCTCCGCCGACGACCTTGTCCACGAACTCGATGCCGGAACCGCCCGGCAGCGGCTCGACCTCGATCTCGCAGATCGCGAACTGGCCGTGCCCGCCGGACTGCTTGACGTGCCGGCCGCGCCCGGACGACCGGTGCGCGAAGGTCTCGCGCAGGGACACCCGGTGCGGCACCACGTCGACCTGGACGCCGTAGCGGCTGCGCAGCCGCTCCAGGGCGACGTCCGCGTGCGCCTCGCCCAGGCACCACAGGACGACCTGGTGGGTGTCCTGGTTCTGCTCCAGCCGCATCGTCGGGTCCTCGGCGACCAGCCGGGCCAGGCCCTGCGACAGCTTGTCCTCGTCCGGCTTGCTGTGCGCCTGGATGGCCAGCGGCAGCAGCGGGTCGGGCATCTGCCACGGCTCCATCAGCAGCGGGTCGTCCTTGGCGGACAGGGTGTCGCCGGTCTCGGCCCGGCTCAGCTTGGCCACGCACGCCAGATCGCCGGCGATCACGTGCGACACCGGGCGCTGCTGCTTGCCGAACGGCGTGGACAGGGCGCCGATCCGCTCGTCGACGTCGTGGTCCTCGTGTCCGCGGTCGGCCAGCCCGTGCCCGGAGACATGGACCGTCTGGTCGGCGCGCAGGGTGCCGGAGAACACCCGGATCAGCGACAGCCGGCCCACGTACGGGTCGGAGGACGTCTTCACGACCTCCGCGACCAGCGGAGCGTCCGGGTCGCACGGCTTGAGCTCGCGCGGCTTGCCGTCGACGGTCGTCACCCGGACCGTCTCGTGCTCCAGCGGGGTCGGGAAGCCGCCGGTGATCAGCTCCAGCAGCTCCACCGTGCCGAGGCCCTGCCGGGCGCCCTCGGCCGCGGGGGCGGCGGCCAGGACGGGGAAGAACGCCCCGCGCGCCACGGCCCGCTCCAGATCGTCGATCAGCGTCTTGACCTCGACGGGTTCCCCGCCGAGGTAGCGGTCCATGAGGGTCTCGTCCTCGCTCTCCGCGATGATCCCCTCGATGAGCCGGTTGCGGGCCTCCTCGATCAGCGGCAGCTGATCCGGACCCGGCTCGGACTCCTTGCGCTCGCCGGTGGAGTAGTCGAACAGCTTCTGCGACAGCAGCCCGATCAACCCCGTCACGGGCGCGTGCCCGTCGGGCGCCTGAGGGCCGTGCAGGGGCAGGTACAGCGGCAGGACCGCGTCCGGGTCGTCCGCGCCGAAGGCCTCCGCGCAGATGCGGGTCATCTCCTCGAAGTCGGCGCGCGCCGCCTCCAGGTGCGTGACGACGATGGCCCGGGGCATGCCGACCGCCGCGCACTCCTCCCAGACCATGCGCGTGGACCCGTCCACGCCGTCCGAGGCCGAGACGACGAAGAGGGCCGCGTCCGCGGCGCGCAGACCGGCCCTGAGCTCCCCGACGAAATCGGCGTATCCGGGGGTGTCGAGGAGGTTGACCTTGATGCCGTCCCAGGCAACGGGCACCAGGGAGAGCTGCACCGAGCGCTGCTGCCGGTGCTCGATCTCGTCGTAGTCGGAGACGGTGCCGCCGTCCTCCACGCGGCCCGCCCGGTTCACCGCCCCCGCCGTGAGGGCGAGGGCTTCGACCAAGGTGGTCTTGCCCGATCCGGAGTGGCCGACCAGCACCACGTTCCGTACGGACTGGGGGTGGTCGGCCGCCTGCGCCCTGCCGGCGGCCCCAGGGTGTGTCTGTCCCTTGTCGCCCATGATCCTGCCTCCCGTGCACGGTGAGGTCCCTGTGGGCGCGGGCACGCGGATCCTCCCCGGACTCCGTCCGGGAGGTGCCCCCAGCGGTGGCGGCTCCGGCGACGCCCGCGGTCATTCGACCTTCCCACCGTCGCCACGGCGCGTCCATACGAAGGACGTCACCGCGCCACCCGGCGGTGCCCCGCGGGTTCCCCCGAAAGGGGTCCGGGTGCCCGCACCTCACCCGCACGCGCGCGTGGCTACGATGGGCCAGCCGGTGGCCAGCAGGGGCCAGACGGCGACACCGACCCTCGGGAAGGCCATGCTGAACAAGTACGCGCGTGCATTCTTCACGCGTGTCCTCACACCGTTCGCCGCGTTTCTGATCCGCCGGGGCGTCAGCCCCGACACCGTCACGCTCATCGGCACCGCCGGAGTGGTCGCGGGCGCGCTGGTCTTCTACCCCATAGGAGAGTTCTTCTGGGGCACGGTCGTGATCACGCTGTTCGTGTTCTCCGACCTCGTCGACGGCAACATGGCCCGCCAGCTGGGCCGCTCCAGCCGCTGGGGCGCCTTCCTCGACTCCACGCTCGACCGGGTCGCCGACGGCGCGATCTTCGGCGGCTTCATCCTCTGGTACGCGGGCGGCGGCGACGACCTGGTGCTCTGCGCCGTGTCGATCTTCTGCCTGGCCAGCGGGCAGGTGGTGTCGTACACCAAGGCCCGGGGCGAGTCGATCGGGCTGCCGGTGGCCGTCAACGGGCTGGTGGAGCGCGCCGAGCGGCTGGTGATCTCGCTGGTCGCGGCCGGTCTCGCGGGTCTGCACGCGTTCGGTGTCCCCGGCATCCAGTACCTGCTGCCGGTCGCCCTGTGGATCGTCGCCGTGGGCAGCCTCGTCACGCTGATCCAGCGGGTCGTCACCGTCCGCCGCGAGTCCGCCGAGGCCGAGCAGGCGGCGGCCGCCGCGCAGGGCAGTGCCGCGCAGGACAATGAGGGCGAGCAGCACAACGCCTCCCACGGGAGCGAGGCGGCCACGTGAGCGCACAGGACCGGCTGACGGACGCGCTGTACGGGCTGGGCTGGAGCACGGTCAAGAAGCTCCCCGAACCGGCCGCCGTACGGCTCGGGCGGACCATCGCCGACGCTGCCTGGAAGCAGCGCGGCAAGGGCGTGCAGCGCCTGGAGAGCAACTACGCGCGCGTGGTGCCCGGGGCCAGTCCCGAGCGCCTCGCGGAACTCTCGCGCGCCGGCATGCGCTCCTACCTGCGCTACTGGATGGAGTCCTTCCGCCTCCCCGCCTGGAGCAGGCAGCGGATCGCGGACGGTTTCACCGCCAAGGACCTGCACCACCTCACCGAGGGCATGGACGCGGGCCGGGGCGTGATCCTCGCCCTGCCGCACCTGGCCAACTGGGACCTCGCCGGCGCCTGGGTCACCACCAAGCTGGGCATTCCCTTCACCACCGTCGCCGAGCGGCTCAAGCCCGAGACGCTCTACGACCGGTTCGTCGCCTACCGCGAGGGCCTCGGCATGGAGGTCCTGCCCCACAGCGGGGGCAGCGCCTTCGGCACCCTGGCCCGGCGGCTGCGCGACGGCGGCCTGGTCTGCCTGGTCGCCGATCGCGACCTGTCCGCCTCCGGCGTGGAGGTGGACTTCTTCGGCGACACCGCCCGGATGCCGGCCGGACCGGCGCTGCTCGCCCAGCAGACGGGCGCCGTGCTGCTGCCCGTCACCCTCTGGTACGACGACTCGCCCATGATGCGCGGCCAGGTCCATCCGCCCGTCGAGGTGCCCGGCTCGGGCACACGCGCCGAGAAGACGTCCGTCATGACACAGGCGCTGGCCGACGCCTTCGCCACCGGCATCGCCGACCATCCGGAGGACTGGCACATGCTGCAGCGGCTGTGGCTCGCGGACCTCGACCCCGCCCAGGGGCGCCCGTGAGGATCGGCATCGTCTGCCCCTACTCCTGGGACGTGCCGGGCGGCGTCCAGTTCCACATCCGCGACCTCGCCGAGTACTTCATCCGCCTCGGCCACGAGGTGTCCGTCCTGGCCCCCGCCGACGACGACACCCCGCTGCCGCCCTACGTCGTCTCGGCCGGGCGCGCGGTGCCCGTGCCGTACAACGGCTCGGTGGCCCGGCTGAACTTCGGGTTCCTCAGTGCCGCCCGGGTGCGCCGGTGGCTGCACGACGGCTCGTTCGACGTCATCCACATCCACGAGCCGACCTCGCCGTCCCTGGGCCTGCTGGCCTGCTGGGCCGCCCAGGGCCCGATCGTGGCGACCTTCCACACGTCGAACCCGCGCTCCCGCGCCATGATCGCCGCGTACTCGATCCTCCAGGCCGCGCTGGAGAAGATCAGCGCGCGGATCGCCGTCAGCGAGTACGCCCGCCGCACGCTGGTGGAGCACCTCGGCGGGGACGCGGTGGTCATCCCCAACGGCGTCGACGTCGACTTCTTCGCGCAGGCCGAGCCCAAGGCCGAGTGGCAGGGCGACACGATCGGCTTCATAGGGCGCATCGACGAGCCCCGCAAGGGACTGCCGGTGCTCATGGGGGCCCTGCCGAAGATCCTCGCCGCGCGCCCGCAGACCCGCCTGCTGGTGGCCGGACGCGGCGACGAGAAGGAGGCCGTGGAGTCCCTGCCCGTCGAGCTGCGCTCCCGCGTGGAGTTCCTCGGCATGGTCAGCGACGAGGACAAGGCCCGCTTCCTGCGCAGCGTCGACCTGTACGTCGCGCCCAACACGGGCGGCGAGAGCTTCGGCATCATCCTGGTCGAGGCCATGTCGGCCGGTGCCCCCGTCCTCGCCTCCGACCTGGACGCCTTCGCCCAGGTCCTCGACCGGGGAGCGGCGGGCGAACTGTTCCCCAACGAGGACGCCGACGCCCTGGCCGACGCGGCCGTACGCCTCCTGGACGACCCGGAGCGGCGCGCGGAACTCCGCGAGCGGGGCAGCGCCCACGTGCGGCGCTTCGACTGGTCGACGGTGGGCGCGGACATCATGTCGGTCTACGAGACGGTCACGGCGGGCGCGGCGGCGGTGGCCGCGGACGAACGGACCACCGGACTGTGGGGTCGCCTGGGCCTGGCCCGGGACTGACGCAACGCCCCCGGCGAGGTACGCCGAGCAGCACCCAGCCCGTCCGGCCTTCTTGGACCGGGCCGTTCAGGCCGACAGCGAGGGTCCCGGGGCGGCAGCACTCAGGAGGACCGGGCCGGACTCCCCGCCCGGCGGGACAGCCGGCCGACCGGGCGGAGCGCCCCGGTAGCCTCTTGGCCCGTGACCGCAACCCTCATCTGGATCCTCGTCGCCCTCGTGGTGATCGGCCTCTACCTCAGCTGGACGGCCGGGCGGCTGGACCGGCTGCACGCGCGGATCGACGCCGCGCGCGCCGCACTCGACGCACAGCTGCTGCGCCGCGCCTCCGTCGCCCAGGAGCTGGCCACTTCCGGGGTGCTCGACCCGGCCGCCTCGATCGTCCTGTACGAGGCCGCCCACGCCGCGCGGCAGGCCGAGGAGGAGCAGCGGGAGGTCGCCGAGAGCGAGCTGACGCAGGCGCTGCGCGCGGTGTTCGAGGAACCCGCGCAGGTGGAGGCCGTCCGCGAGGCGCCCGGGGGAGAGGAGGCGGCCCGCGAACTCACGGAGGCGGTGCGCAGGGTGCCGATGGCCCGGCGCTTCCACAACGACGCCGTGCGCGCCGCCCGGGCCCTGCGCCGCCACCGCAAGGTGCGCTGGTTCCGGCTGGCCGGACACGCCCCGTTCCCCATGGCCTTCGAGATGGACGACGAGCCCCCGGCCGCCCTGGTCGACCGCTCCGCCTAGCCCCGGCTCCGCAGGCACGCCGCCCACCCCGCCCGCCTGCCCCCGGCTCCGGGCCCGCGCCGTCCGCCTCGTTCACCGGCCGTTACCCGCGCCGGCGCCGAAAAGGATCCACGGCGTTCCCATTGGCCCTTGCTGTGGCCTGCTTCCTTCACGTTTCCTCAGTGCTGCAGAAACCCTCTTTCCCATCAGCGAGGTCACCCGTGTCCATCTCCGAAAACCAGGCTCCCGAGACCGGCACCGCCCGTGTGAAGCGCGGCATGGCCGAGCAGCTCAAGGGCGGCGTCATCATGGACGTCGTCACCCCGGAGCAGGCGAAGATCGCCGAGGACGCGGGCGCGGTCGCCGTCATGGCCCTGGAGCGGGTCCCGGCCGACATCCGCAAGGACGGCGGCGTGGCCCGCATGTCCGACCCGGACATGATCGAGGGCATCATCCAGGCCGTCTCGATCCCGGTCATGGCCAAGTCCCGCATCGGCCACTTCGTCGAGGCCCAGGTGCTGCAGTCCCTCGGCGTCGACTACATCGACGAGTCCGAGGTCCTCACCCCGGCCGACGAGGTCAACCACTCCGACAAGTGGTCCTTCACCACCCCGTTCGTGTGCGGCGCCACCAACCTGGGCGAGGCCCTGCGCCGCATCGCCGAGGGCGCCGCGATGATCCGCTCCAAGGGCGAGGCCGGCACCGGCAACGTCGTCGAGGCCGTGCGCCACCTGCGCCAGATCAAGAACGAGATCGCCAAGCTGCGCGGCTTCGACAACCACGAGCTGTACGCCGCCGCCAAGGAGCTGCGCGCCCCGTACGAGCTGGTGAAGGAGGTCGCCGAGCTGGGCAAGCTCCCGGTCGTGCTGTTCTCCGCCGGCGGCGTCGCCACCCCGGCCGACGCGGCCCTGATGCGCCAGCTCGGCGCCGAGGGCGTCTTCGTCGGCTCCGGCATCTTCAAGTCCGGCGACCCGGCCAAGCGCGCCGCCGCCATCGTGAAGGCGACCACCTTCTACGACGACCCGAAGATCATCGCGGACGCGTCCCGCAACCTCGGCGAGGCCATGGTCGGCATCAACTGCGACACCCTCCCCGAGACCGAGCGCTACGCCAACCGCGGCTGGTAGTTCCATGAGCACTCCTGTCATAGGCGTCCTGGCCCTCCAGGGCGACGTACGGGAGCACCTCGTCGCCCTGGCCGCGGCCGACGCCGTGGCCAGGCCGGTGCGGCGCCCCGAGGAACTCGCCGAGGTGGACGGCCTGGTCATCCCCGGCGGGGAGTCGACCACCATCTCCAAGCTGGCCGTCCTGTTCGGCGTGATGGAGCCCCTCCGCGCGCGCGTGCGCGACGGGATGCCCGTGTACGGCACCTGCGCCGGCATGATCATGCTCGCCGACAAGATCCTCGACCCGCGCTCCGGCCAGGAGACCGTCGGCGGCATCGACATGATCGTGCGCCGCAACGCCTTCGGCCGGCAGAACGAGTCCTTCGAGGCGGCCGTCGGCGTCACGGGCGTCGAGGGCGATCCCGTGGAGGGCGTCTTCATCCGCGCCCCCTGGGTGGAGTCCGTCGGCGCCCGTGCCGAGGTGCTCGCCGAGCACGACGGCCACATCGTCGCCGTGCGTCAGGGCAACGCGCTGGCCACCTCGTTCCACCCGGAACTGACCGGTGACCACCGGGTGCACGCCCTGTTCGTCGACATGGTGCGCGCGAACCGGACACCCGAGTCCTTGTAGGATTCCTGCGTTCGTTGCTGAGATGGGTTACGCGAAGGAGACAGGCAGATGTCCGGCCACTCTAAATGGGCCACGACGAAGCACAAGAAGGCCGTCATCGATGCCAAGCGCGGCAAGCTCTTCGCGAAGCTGATCAAGAACATCGAGGTCGCGGCGCGGATGGGCGGCGCCGACCCCGAGGGCAACCCGACGCTCTACGACGCCATCCAGAAGGCCAAGAAGTCGTCGGTCCCCAACAAGAACATCGACTCGGCGGTCAAGCGCGGCGCGGGCCTGGAGGCCGGCGGCGCCGACTACGAGACGATCATGTACGAGGGCTACGGCCCGAACGGCGTCGCGGTGCTCATCGAGTGCCTCACCGACAACCGCAACCGCGCCGCCTCCGAGGTCCGCGTCGCCATGACCCGCAACGGCGGCTCCATGGCCGACCCGGGCTCGGTGTCGTACCTGTTCAACCGCAAGGGCGTCGTGATCGTCCCCAAGGGTGAGCTGTCCGAGGACGACGTCCTCGGCGCCGTCCTGGACGCCGGTGCCGAAGAGGTCAACGACCTCGGCGAGACCTTCGAGGTCATCAGCGAGGCCACCGACCTGGTCGCGGTCCGCACCGCCCTCCAGGACGCCGGGATCGACTACGACTCCGCCGACGCCAACTTCGTCCCGACCATGCAGGTCGAACTGGACGAGGAGGGCGCCAAGAAGATCTTCAAGCTGATCGACGCGCTGGAGGACAGCGACGACGTGCAGAACGTCTTCGCCAACTTCGACGTCAGCGACGAGGTCATGGAGAAGGTCGACGCCTGACACGCGCACGAGAGCGACGGGCCGACGGGACACACCCCGTCGGCCCGTCGCGTTGTCGGTGGCACCCGATAGCCTGCACAAACTGGTGAGCGAAAGGGAGGGCGCGTGCGCGTACTGGGGGTGGACCCGGGACTGACCCGGTGCGGGGTCGGCGTGGTCGAGGGCGTCGCCGGACGGCCGCTCACCATGGTCGGCGTCGGTGTCGTGCGCACGCCCGCGGACGCCGAGCTCGGCCACCGCCTGGTCGCCGTCGAGCAGGGCATCGAGCGGTGGCTCGACGAGCACCGGCCCGAGTTCGTTGCGGTGGAGCGCGTCTTCAGCCAGCACAACGTGCGCACGGTGATGGGCACCGCCCAGGCCAGCGCCGTCGCCATGCTGTGCGCCGCCCGCCGCGGCATCCCCGTCGCACTGCACACCCCCAGCGAGGTCAAGGCCGCCGTCACCGGCAGCGGCCGCGCCGACAAAGCCCAGGTGGGCGCCATGGTGACGCGTCTGCTCAGACTGGACGCGCCCCCCAAGCCCGCCGACGCGGCCGACGCCCTCGCGCTCGCCATCTGCCACATCTGGCGCGCCCCCGCGCAGAACCGGTTGCAGCAGGCCGTCGCCCTGCACACCGCCCGAGCACCGAAAGGCCGTACGGCATGATCGCCTTCCTCAGCGGCACAGTGGCCGCACTCGCTCCCGACGCCGCGGTCGTCGAGGTCGGCGGCGTGGGCATGGCCGTGCAGTGCACGCCCGACACGCTGTCCACGCTCCGCGTGGGCCGGCCCGCCACCTTGCACACCTCCCTGGTGGTGCGCGAGGACTCCCTCACCCTGTACGGCTTCGCGGACGACGACGAGCGGCAGGTCTTCGAGCTGCTCCAGACCGCGAGCGGCGTCGGGCCGAGACTCGCCCAGGCCATGCTCGCCGTGCACAGCCCCGACGCGCTGCGCCGGGCCGTGGCCACCGCCGACGAGAAGGCCCTCACCGCCGTCCCCGGCATCGGCAAGAAGGGCGCCCAGAAGCTGCTGCTGGAACTGAAGGACCGCCTCGGCGCCCCCGTCGGCGCCCCCGCCGTCGGCGCACCGGTCAGCTCCGGCTGGCGCGACCAGCTGCACGCCGCGCTGATCGGCCTCGGGTACGCGACCCGGGAGGCCGACGAGGCCGTGTCCGCCGTGGCCCCGCAGGCCGAGGCCGCCGAGGGCACCCCCCAGGTGGGCCAGCTGCTCAAGGCCGCCCTGCAGACCCTGAACCGCGCCCGGTAGCCGGGACCGTAACGGACGGCCGCGGCCCCGCAGTCCCGCGGCACGCCCCCGGCCCCGGGCCCCGGCCCCGCCCCCCGCGAAGCCGCACCGCCCACCCGCACCGCAGCACCCTCCGTACCGCCGCACCCCCCGTACCGAGATTCCGAGGCACACTCCATGAACTGGGACGACACGACCGACGCCGACGCCGCCGAGCGGCTCGTGGGTGCGTCCGCCGACCGTGAGGACCAGGCCGTCGAGGCCGCCCTGCGCCCCAAGGACCTGGGCGAGTTCATCGGCCAGGAGAAGGTCCGCGAGCAGCTCGACCTCGTCCTGCGCGCGGCCCGCGCCCGAGGCGCCACCGCCGACCACGTCCTGCTCTCCGGCGCCCCCGGCCTCGGCAAGACCACCCTGTCCATGATCATCGCGGCGGAGATGGGCGCACCCATCCGCATCACCTCCGGCCCCGCCATCCAGCACGCCGGCGACCTCGCCGCGATCCTGTCCTCCCTGCAGGAGGGCGAGGTCCTCTTCCTCGACGAGATCCACCGCATGTCCCGGCCCGCCGAGGAGATGCTGTACATGGCCATGGAGGACTTCCGCGTCGACGTCATCGTCGGCAAGGGCCCCGGCGCCACGGCCATCCCCCTCGAACTGCCCCCCTTCACCCTGGTCGGCGCCACCACCCGCGCCGGACTGCTGCCGCCCCCGCTGCGCGACCGCTTCGGCTTCACCGCCCACATGGAGTTCTACGAGCCGACCGAACTGGAGCGGGTCGTCCACCGGTCGGCGAACCTGCTGGAGGTCGAGATCGACCCGGCGGGCGCGGCCGAGATCGCCGGCCGCTCGCGCGGCACGCCCCGCATCGCCAACCGCCTGCTGCGCCGCGTCCGGGACTACGCGCAGGTCAAGGCCGACGGCCTGATCACCCGCGACATCGCCGCCGCCGCGCTCGCGGTCTACGAGGTGGACGAACGCGGCCTGGACCGGCTCGACCGTGCCGTGCTGGAGGCCCTGCTCAAGCTGTTCGGCGGCGGTCCCGTCGGCCTGTCCACGCTCGCTGTCGCGGTGGGGGAGGAACGTGAGACCGTGGAAGAGGTCGCCGAACCCTTCCTCGTACGGGAAGGACTGCTGGCCCGCACCCCCCGCGGCCGGGTCGCCACCCCCGCCGCGTGGGCGCACCTCGGCCTCACCCCGCCGCGCTCCCAGGCCGCCGGAAACGGACAACAGGACCTGTTCGGGGCGTGAGGGCGCCGCCGCCCCGGCGGCACGGCGAGGACAGTGGCCGGAGCAGGAACCCCGGTGCCATGCTGAGCGTTGTTCCATGCGCGCGGACTCGCTTAGACTCCGCCGATGCCGCCTTCGTCGGCGGCGTACACACCCCCAACCATCTGGCCGCTCACAGCGCGGTCGTGTGAAGGAAGTACCGACCCGTGAGTCTCCTGACCCTCCTCCCGTTCATCGTGCTCATCGGGGCCATGTTCCTGATGACCCGATCGGCCAAGAAGAAGCAGCAGCAGGCCGTGGAGATGCGGAACCAAATGCAGCCCGGCAGCGGCGTCCGCACCATCGGGGGCATGTACGCCACGGTCAAGGAGGTCAACGAGGACACCGTCCTCGTCGACGCCGGTCCCGGCGTCGAGCTCCTCTTCGCCAAGAACGCCATCGGTGCCGTCCTGACCGACGACGAGTACAACCGCATCGTCCACGGCATCGAGCACGACCTGAAGTCCGACGCCGACGTCGTCCCGGACGACGCCTCCTCCCTCACCGGGACCGACGACTCCGTCGCCCCCGCTGACGACAAGGCCGTCGACCTCGGCAAGAAGGACGCGGCCGGCGACCCGGCCGCCGCCACCCCGGCAGACGAGGCGAAGGCGGACGCAGAGCCGAAGAAGACCGACGGCGACCCCGACGCGAAGTAGTCGTGTCCCGGGGCGCGCGGGCCCGGTCCGCGCACCCCGGCACACGACCGGCTCGCACGGAGTCCCGACACATTGGCATGGCCGCCCGTCCGCCGATCCGGACCGGGGCGGCCCGAGAGGGAGTACGAGAAGGTGGCCACACCTAAAAAGGGCCGGAGCGCGAGCGCCCAGAGCAAGCCGTGGCGCTCGCTGGCCCTGATCCTGATCGCCATCGCGGCGCTCACCGGTGGAATGTTCGCCTCGGGACACACGAAACCGCGTCTCGGTATCGACCTGGCCGGCGGCACGAGCATCACGCTCCGCGCCGTCGCCGAGCCCGGCCAGGAAAACGCCATCAACAAGACCAACATGGACACCGCGGTCGAGATCATGGAGCGCCGTGTCAATGGTCTGGGCGTCTCGGAATCCGAGGTGCAGACCCAGGGCAACCGGAACATCATCGTCAACATCCCCAAGGGCACCAACTCCAAGGAAGCCCGGGATCAGGTCGGCACCACCGCCAAGCTCTACTTCCGTCCGGTCCTGCAGCGCGAGGCCGCTCCCGGTGAGGCCGAGCCCACCCCGAGCGGGACCTCCGGCGGCAGCGCCTCCCCGAGCCCGTCCGGCTCCGGCAAGCCCAAGGAGTCCGCGACCTCCGGCTCACCGAGCCCTTCGGCCTCCGCCACGACCCAGGGCCGTGCCGTCACCGACTCGCTGAAGGCCGACGCCACACCGTCCGCCAGCGGCAGCCCCAAGGCCTCCGGCAGCCCGTCGCCCTCCGGCACCGCCGGTGCCGCGTCCGGTGGGGTGGAGAAGCAGTACGCCGCCCTCGACTGCTCCGACCCGAAGCAGCGCGCCACCGCCGGCAAGGCAGCCAAGAACGACCAGCCCACCGTCGCCTGCGGGCAGGACGGCGGCGTCTGGAGCAAGTTCCTGCTGGGCCCGGTGGACGTCGACGGCACCGAGATCAAGAAGGCCCAGGCGAGCCTCAACACCCAGGGCGGCGCCGGCTGGCAGGTCGACATGACCTTCAACTCGGCGGGCACCAAGAAGTTCGCCCAGACCACCGCCAAGCTGGCCCAGCAGGCCACCCCGCAGAACGAGTTCGCGATCGTTCTGGACGACGAGGTCGTCTCCCACCCGTTCGTCCAGACCGCCATCAGCGGCGGCAACGCGCAGATCTCCGGCAGCTTCACCCAGGAAGAGGCCAAGAGCCTCGCCAACATGCTGTCCTACGGCGCCCTCCCGCTGACCTTCGAGGAGGACAGCGTCACCACCGTGACGGCCGCCCTCGGCGGCGAGCAGCTGGAGGCCGGCCTCATCGCCGGCGCGATCGGCCTCGCGCTGGTCGTCATCTACCTGCTGGTCTACTACCGCGGTCTGTCGTTCATCGCGATCCTGTCGCTGCTGGTCTCGGCCGCCCTCACCTACACGATCATGTCGCTGCTCGGCCCGACGATCGGCTTCGCGCTGAACCTGCCGGCCGTCTGCGGTGCCATCGTCGCCATCGGCATCACGGCGGACTCGTTCATCGTCTACTTCGAGCGCGTCCGCGACGAGATCCGCGAGGGCCGCTCGCTGCGCCCCGCCGTCGAGCGGGCCTGGCCGCGCGCCCGGCGCACCATCCTGGTCTCCGACTTCGTGTCGTTCCTGGCCGCCGCCGTGCTGTTCATCGTCACCGTCGGCAAGGTGCAGGGCTTCGCGTTCACCCTCGGCCTGACCACCCTGCTCGACGTGGTCGTGGTGTTCCTCTTCACCAAGCCGCTGCTGACCCTCATGGCCCGCCGCCCGTTCTTCGCGAACGGCCACAAGTGGTCCGGCCTCGACCCGAAGAGCCTGGGTGCGCAGCCGCCGCTGCGCCGCACCCGCCGCCCCGCCGTCCCCGTCGACACCAAGGAGGCCTGAGATGTCGAAACTCGGCAACCTCGGCGCTCGACTGCACCGTGGCGAGATCGGCTACGACTTCGTCAAGAACCGCAAGATCTGGTACGGCCTGTCGATCCTGATCACCATCACGGCCATCGTGGGCCTGGCGGTCCGCGGCCTGCACATGGGCATCGAGTTCCAGGGCGGTGCCGTCTTCACCACGCCGAAGAACATCAGCGTCTCGGTGTCCCAGGCGGAGGGCTACGCGGAAGAGGCCTCCGGCCATGACGCCATCGTCCAGAAGCTCGGCGACGGCAGCCTGCGCATCCAGGTCGCCGGCATCGACACCGGCGCCGCCGACAAGATCAAGGACCAGCTGTCCGACGACCTGAAGGTCGACGCGGAGCAGATCAACGCCGAACTGGTCGGACCCAGCTGGGGTGACCAGATCGCCAACAAGGCCTGGCAGGGTCTCGGCATCTTCATGGTGCTCGTGGTGATCTACCTGGCGATCGCCTTCGAGTGGCGCATGGCCGTCGCGGCGTTCGTCGCACTGATCCACGACATCACCATCACGGTCGGCATCTACGCCCTCGTCGGCTTCGAGGTCACACCGGGCACGGTGATCGGTCTGCTGACCATCCTCGGCTACTCGCTCTACGACACGGTCGTGGTGTTCGACAGCCTGAAGGAACAGACCAGGGACATCACCAAGCAGACCCGCTGGACCTACAGCGACATCGCCAACCGCTCGATCAACAGCACCCTGGTCCGCTCCATCAACACCACGGTGGTCGCGCTGCTGCCGGTCGCGGGTCTGCTCTTCATCGGTGGCGGTGTCCTCGGCGCCGGCATGCTGAACGACATCTCCCTGTCGCTCTTCGTCGGCCTCGCGGCCGGCGCGTACTCCTCGATCTTCATCGCCACCCCGCTCGTCGCCGACCTCAAGGAGCGCGAGCCGGCGATGAAGGCCCTGAGGAAGCGCGTCCTGGCCAAGCGGGCCCAGTCCGCCGCCAGGGACGAGGCCGAGGCCCACGACGAGGCGTACGCCGAGGAGCCCGAGGACGCCGCCCCGGCCGTCGTCGGCCCCCGTAACCAGCCCGCGTCCCGCACCCGCGGACGCGGCCGTCCCTCGGGGAAGCGCCGGTGACCGACATCCAGGAGCTGCTCCTCAGCCGCATCCGGGACGTGGCCGACCACCCCGAGCCGGGCGTGATGTTCAAGGACATCACCCCGCTGCTCGCGGACCCGGCGGCGTTCACCGCGCTCACCGACGCCCTGACGGAGATCGCCGAGCGCACCGGCGCCACCAAGGTCGTCGGCCTGGAGGCCCGCGGGTTCATCCTCGGCGCCCCGGTCGCCGTCCGCGCCGGACTCGGCTTCATCCCCGTGCGCAAGGCGGGCAAGCTCCCCGGAGCGACCCTCGCCCAGGCCTACGACCTGGAGTACGGGTCGGCGGAGATCGAGGTCCACGCCGAGGACCTGGCCGCCGGCGACCGCGTCCTGATCGTCGACGACGTCCTGGCCACCGGCGGCACCGCCGAGGCCTCGGTCCAGCTCATCCGCCGGGCCGGTGCCGAGGTGGCGGGTCTCGCGGTACTGATGGAACTCGGTTTCCTCGCCGGCCGTGCCCGCCTGGAACCCGCGCTCGGCGGCGCCCCGCTGGAGGCGCTGCTCACGGTCTAGCGACCGCCGGACAGCCCCGGCGCGACAGGTATCGCACCGCGAAGGCGGGCCCCGAGGAATCCGGGGTCCGCCTTCGGTGTTTGCGGGTAGACGGCTCTCACATCGGCCTGAAGGCGATCCAGGAGCCCAGGATCGCTACCATGGGGTCTCCGGAGCCTGACCGGGGGACCCGGATCGCGCACGAGGAGTCCTCTTGCCAGACGAGGCCCAGCACCTGACCGCCGCCAAGCCCGAGTCCGCCTCGGCGGCCGCGGCGAAGCCCGCGCCGACCACGCCCCACGCGAAGAACGACACCCGCGGGCCGGTCGAGCACGCCCAGTCGGCGCCGGTCGACAAGCCCGCCGAGCAGGCCCGCCCCAAGCCCGCCCCGCCGGTGCGGCAGGCCTCGGGCCAGCCGGCCCGCAGCGGCTCCTCCAACCGCGTCCGCGCCCGCCTGGCCAGGCTCGGCGTGCAGCGCGCGAACCCGTACAACCCGGTGCTGGAGCCGTTGCTGCGGATAGTCCGCAGCAACGACCCCAAGATCGAGACGTCCACGCTCCGCCAGATCGAGCGCGCCTACCAGGTCGCCGAGCGCTGGCACCGCGGCCAGAAGCGCAAGAGCGGCGACCCGTACATCACGCACCCGCTCGCCGTCACCACCATCCTCGCCGAGCTGGGCATGGATCCCGCCACGCTGATGGCGGGCCTGCTGCACGACACGGTCGAGGACACCGAGTACGGCCTGGAGGACCTGCGCCGCGACTTCGGCGACGTCGTCACGCTGCTCGTCGACGGCGTCACCAAGCTGGACAAGGTCAAGTTCGGCGAAGCCGCCCAGGCCGAGACCGTGCGCAAGATGGTCGTCGCCATGGCCAAGGACCCCCGCGTCCTGGTCATCAAGCTCGCCGACCGCCTGCACAACATGCGCACCATGCGCTACCTCAAGCGCGAGAAGCAGGAGAAGAAGGCGCGCGAGACCCTCGAGATCTACGCGCCCCTCGCCCACCGCCTGGGCATGAACACCATCAAGTGGGAGCTGGAGGACCTCGCCTTCGCGATCCTCTACCCCAAGATGTACGACGAGATCGTCCGGCTGGTCGCCGAGCGGGCGCCCAAGCGCGACGAATACCTGGCCATCGTCACCGACGAGGTCCAGCAGGACCTGCGGGCGGCCCGCATCAAGGCGACCGTCACCGGCCGCCCCAAGCACTACTACAGCGTCTACCAGAAGATGATCGTCCGCGGCCGGGACTTCGCGGAGATCTACGACCTGGTGGGCATCCGCGTCCTCGTGGACACCGTCCGCGACTGCTACGCGGCCCTCGGCACGGTGCACGCGCGATGGAACCCGGTCCCGGGCCGGTTCAAGGACTACATCGCGATGCCCAAGTTCAACATGTACCAGTCGCTGCACACGACGGTCATCGGCCCCGGCGGCAAGCCCGTCGAGCTGCAGATCCGCACGTTCGACATGCACCGCCGCGCCGAGTACGGCATCGCCGCGCACTGGAAGTACAAGCAGGAGGCCGTCGCCGGCGCCTCCAAGGTGCGCACCGACGCGCCCAAGTCGTCCGGCAAGGGCAAGGACGACCACCTCAACGACATGGCCTGGCTGCGGCAGCTGCTGGACTGGCAGAAGGAGACCGAGGACCCCGGCGAGTTCCTGGAGTCGCTGCGCTTCGACCTCTCGCGCAACGAGGTCTTCGTCTTCACCCCCAAGGGCGACGTCATAGCGCTCCCCGCGGGTGCCACCCCCGTCGACTTCGCGTACGCCGTGCACACCGAGGTCGGCCACCGCACCATAGGCGCCCGGGTCAACGGCCGCCTGGTCCCGCTGGAGTCCACCCTGGACAACGGCGACCTGGTGGAGGTCTTCACCTCCAAGGCGGCCGGCGCCGGGCCGTCCCGCGACTGGCTGGGCTTCGTCAAGTCGCCCCGCGCCCGCAACAAGATCCGGGCCTGGTTCTCCAAGGAGCGCCGCGACGAGGCGATCGAGCAGGGCAAGGACGCCATCGTCCGCGCCATGCGCAAGCAGAACCTGCCGATCCAGCGCATCCTGACCGGCGACTCCCTGGTGACCCTGGCGCACGAGATGCGCTACGCCGACATCTCCGCGCTGTACGCGGCGATCGGCGAGGGGCACGTCTCCGCGCAGAACATCGTGCAGAAGCTGGTGCAGGCCCTCGGCGGCGAGGAGGCGGCCACCGAGGAGATCGACGAGTCGGTCCCGCCGGCCCGCGGACGCAGCCGCAAGCGCCGCTCCAGCGCCGATCCCGGTGTCGTCGTCAAGGGCGTCGAGGACGTGTGGGTCAAGCTGGCCCGTTGCTGCACGCCCGTGCCCGGCGATCCGATCATCGGCTTCGTCACGCGCGGCAGCGGCGTGTCGGTGCACCGCAGCGACTGCGTGAACGTGGACTCGCTGTCCCGCGAGCCCGAGCGCATCCTCGACGTCGAGTGGGCGCCCACCCAGTCCTCGGTGTTCCTGGTCGCCATCCAGGTGGAGGCCCTGGACCGCTCCCGGCTGCTGTCGGACGTCACCCGCGTGCTGTCCGACCAGCACGTCAACATCCTGTCGGCGGCCGTCCAGACCTCCCGCGACCGGGTCGCCACGTCCCGCTTCACCTTCGAGATGGGCGACCCCAAGCACCTCGGCCACGTGCTGAAGGCGGTCCGCGGCGTGGAGGGCGTCTACGACGTGTACCGGGTGACCTCGGCCCGCAGCAGGTCGTAGCGGCCCGCGGCGGCCACACGAGAAGGGGGGCTTCCCGTACGACGTGTACGGAAAGCCCCCTTCGTGCGGGCCGCTCAGCCCCCGAACTCCTGCAAGCCCTTCAGTGCCTGGTCCAGCAGCGCCTGACGGCCGTCCAGCTCACGCTGGAGTTTGTCCGCCTTGGCGTTGTTGCCCTGCGCGCGGGCCTGCTCGATCTGGCCCCGCAGCTTGTCCACGGCGGCCTGCAGCTGCCCGGTCAGCCCCTCGGCACGCGCGCGTGCCTCCGGGTTGGTCCGGCGCCACTCGGCCTCCTCGGCCTCCTGGATGGCCCGCTCCACGGCGTGCATGCGGCCCTCGACCTTGGGCCGGGCGTCACGCGGCACGTGGCCGATGGCCTCCCAGCGCTCGTTCACGTTCCGGAAGGCGGCCCGGGCCGCCTTGAGGTCGGTGATCGGCAGGAGCTTCTCGGCCTCCTCGGCCAGCTCCTCCTTGAGCTTGAGGTTCTCCGCCTGCTCGGCGTCGCGCTCGGCGAAGACCGAGCTGCGGGCCGCGAAGAACACGTCCTGAGCGCCGCGGAAGCGGTTCCACAGGTCGTCCTCGTGCTCGCGCTGCGCACGGCCCGTGGCCTTCCACTCGGACATCAGCTCGCGGTAGCGCGCGGCCGTGGCGCCCCAGTCCGTCGAGTTCGACAGCGCCTCGGCCTCGGCGACCAGCCGCTCCTTGGTGCGGCGGGCCTCCTCGCGCTGGGCGTCCAGCTGCGCGAAGTGCTGCTTGCGCCGCTTGGAGAACGCCGACCGGGCGTGCGAGAAGCGGTGCCACAGCTCGTCGTCGGACTTGCGGTCCAGCCGCGGCAGGCCCTTCCAGGTGTCCACCAGGGACCGCAGCCGCTCACCGGCCGCCCGCCACTGCTCCGACTGCGACAGCTCCTCGGCCTCGGCGACCAGCGCCTCCTTGGCGTGACGGGCCTCGTCGGACTGTTTCGCCCGCTGCGCCTTGCGCTCCTCGCGGCGCTTCTCCACCAGTTCCACGAGCTTGTCCAGCCGCACCCGCAGGGCGTCCAGGTCACCCACCGCGTGATGGGCGTCGACCTGCTCCCTGATGTGGTCGATGGCCGCCTGGGCGTCCTTGGCCGACAGGTCGGTGGTCTTCACTCGCTTCTCGAGGAGGCCGATCTCGACAACCAGGCCCTCGTACTTGCGCTCGAAGTAGGCCAGCGCCTCCTCGGGGGAGCCTGCCTGCCAGGAACCGACGACCTGCTCGCCGTCGGCCGTACGCACGTACACGGTCCCCGTCTCGTCGACGCGGCCCCACGGGTCGCTGCTCACAGCGCCTCCTCCACATGATGCCTGCGGGGGGCCTGCGGCACCCCCGGGCATCGTCCACAGTTTCGTCACGGCCAACATAGGCGACCGGCGGGGGGCCTGTCCGCATCCCGCGCGACCGAAATTTCGCAGTTGAGGGTCAAGACTCGCTGATCGTGGCCTTGTTGATCACGACCGTCGCGTTCGGCGCGGTGTTGCCCGTCTGGGGGTCGGGAGCCTGCGCCCCGGCCTTGGCGATCTTCTGCAGGACCTTCATGCCGGCCTCGGACACCGTACCGAACGGTGTGTAGTCGGGCGGCAGCTGACTGTCCTGGTAGACGAGGAAGAACTGGCTGCCGCCGCTGTCGCGGCCCTGCTTGGTCTGGGCGTTGTACTGGTTCGCCATCGCGACCGTGCCCGCCGGGTACACCCCGCCCTTGAGGCTCTTGTCCTTCAGGTTCTCGTCCGGGATCGTGTAGCCCGGACTGCCCATGCCGGTGCCCTGCGGGTCGCCGCACTGCAGGACGTAGATGCCCTGGGAAGTGAGGCGGTGGCACTTGGTGTGGTCCAGGTACCCCTTGTCGACGAGGAACTTGAACGAGTTGACCGTGCGCGGGGCCGCCGACGCCTTCAGGTCGATGCCGATCTCGCCGCAGGTCGTGTCCAGCTTCATCGTGTACTTCGCCGACTCGTCGACGGCCATCGCCGGTTCCTTCTTCCAGGTCTCCGACTTGACCTTGCCAGGCGCCGGCTTCTCGCAGGGGTCCGGGGCCTTGCTGGGCGTGGCGCTCGGCGTGACCTCCGCGCCCGCGTTCTCCTTCTTGCCGTCGTCCTCGAACGGCTTCGTCAGGAAGACCGTCACGGACAGCACCACGACCACGCCGAGGACCGAGGCGATCACGGAGTTGCGGATACGGGCCTTGCGTCGCGCGTCCGTGCGTCGCTGCTGCTGCCGCAAGAACTTCTCCCGGGCGAGCTGACGCCGCCGCTGTTCCTGGCTGACCACCGGGTTCTCTCCTCCTGGGTCCAAAACGTCGACCGGTACGCGTGCGTCCTGTGTGCCGAGCGCCTGCGTGTGCCCCGTACCGTATATGGGTTCGCTGAGGAAACGGCAGCGCCGGTAGGCTCTGTGAGCAGCCGTAGCCGCCCGTATCGACACAACGAAGGACGATCGTGCTCATTGCCGGGTTCCCCGCCGGGGCCTGGGGGACGAACTGCTATCTCGTCGCCCCCGCCGCCGGTGAGGAGTGCGTGATCATCGACCCCGGCCACCAGGCCGCCGACGGCGTCGCCGAAGCGGTCGCCAAGCACCGCCTCAAGCCCGTCGCCGTCGTCCTCACCCACGGCCACCTCGACCACGTGGCCTCGGTCGTCCCGGTCTGCGGCGCGCACGACGTGCCGGCCTGGATCCACCCCGACGACCGGTACATGATGAGCGACCCCGAGAAGGCGCTCGGCCGTTCCGTCGGGATGCCGCTGATGGGGGAGCTGACCGTGGGGGAGCCGGACGACGTCAGGGAACTGACCGACGGCTCGAAGCTGGAACTGGCGGGCCTGGAGCTCACCGTCGCGCACGCTCCCGGCCATACCAAGGGGTCGGTGACCTTCGGCATGCCCGAGGCGGCGGACATCCCGCCGATCCTGTTCTCGGGCGACCTGCTGTTCGCCGGCTCCATCGGACGCACCGACCTGCCCGGCGGTGACATGGCCGAGATACTCGACTCGCTGGCCCGCGTGTGCCTGCCGCTCGACGACTCGACCGTGGTGCTGTCCGGTCACGGCCCCCAGACGACCATCGGCCAGGAGCGCGCCACCAACCCGTATCTGCGGCAGGTGGCGGCCGGCCAGGGAGCCCAGCCCGCTCCCCGACGAGGAATGTGACGAGAGACGTCCTGTGAGCACCTTCAAGGCCCCCAAGGGCACGTACGACCTGATCCCGCCGGACTCCGCGACGTATCTGGCGGTGCGCGAGGCGATCGCCGCGCCGCTGCGCAACTCCGGCTACGGCTACATCGAGACTCCCGGCTTCGAGAGCGTCGAGCTGTTCGCCCGCGGCGTCGGTGAGTCCACCGACATCGTCACCAAGGAGATGTACGCCTTCGAGACCAAGGGCGGCGACCAGCTCGCCCTGCGCCCCGAGGGCACGGCCTCGGTGCTGCGCGCCGCGCTGGAGGCCAATCTCCACAAGACCGGCAACCTCCCGGTCAAGCTCTGGTACTCCGGTTCGTACTACCGCTACGAGCGTCCCCAGAAGGGCCGCTACCGCCACTTCTCGCAGGTCGGCGCCGAGGCGATCGGCGCGGAGGACCCGGCGCTGGACGCCGAGCTGATCATCCTGGCCGATCAGGCCTACCGCTCCCTCGGGCTCAGCCGGTTCCGGATCCTGCTCAACAGCCTCGGCGACAAGGAGTGCCGCCCCGTCTACCGGGCGGCACTCCAGGAGTTCCTGCGCGGGCTGGACCTGGACGAGGACACCCTGCGCCGCGCGGACATCAACCCGCTGCGCGTCCTGGACGACAAGCGCCCCGAGGTCCAGAAGCAGCTGGCCGATGCGCCGCTGCTGCGCGACTACCTGTGCGACGCGTGCAAGGCGTACCACGAGGAGGTCCGCGAGCTGATCACGGCGGCGGGCGTCGCCTTCGAGGACGACCCCAAGCTGGTGCGCGGTCTGGACTACTACACCCGCACGACCTTCGAGTTCGTCCACGACGGCCTCGGCTCCCAGTCCGCGGTGGGCGGCGGCGGCCGCTACGACGGACTGTCCGAGATGATCGGCGGCCCCGCGCTGCCGTCCGTCGGCTGGGCCCTCGGCGTCGACCGGACGGTCCTGGCCCTGGAGGCGGAGGGCGTGGAGCTCGACATCCCCGCCTCCACCAGCGTCTACGCGGTCCCGCTCGGCGAGGAGGCGCGCAGGATCCTGTTCGGCAAGGTCGCCGAGCTGCGCAAGAACGGCATCGCGGCGGACTTCTCCTACGGCGCCAAGGGCCTCAAGGGCGCCATGAAGAACGCCAACCGCAGCGGTGCCCGCTACGCGATCGTCGCCGGCGAGCGCGACCTCGCCGAGGGCGTCGTCCAGCTCAAGGACATGGAGTCCGGCGAGCAGACGGCCGTCGGCGTGAACGAGATCGTGGCGGAGCTGGAAGCACGACTCGGCTAGCGGCACGGGCGACGGTCGCCGTCATCCGCGAAGGCCACGCCATCCGCGACGGCCGCCTCACCCGCCAAGGCGCCGGGCACCCGACGAGGTGCCCGGCGCCTTCGCCGTTCCGCGGGGGGCGCCCTGCGCCGTTCCGCCGGAGGCATTCGCACCACTGTGCCCCCGTGCGAACGCACGTCGGCCGAAACGCAACCCTCAGGGACGACCGTGCGGGCATCCTTATGCCCGGCGAACGGTGCGCACACAGGCCCGTGCGGCACAATGGCCGTGCCCGAAGAGGTTCAGGTCTCGAGTGACGGATCGGCGTGATGAGCAAGACGACAGTGAAGGACGTCTCCGCGGAGCCCGAGCCGGAGCGCGCCGAGACCGCGCCCCGCGCCGAGGGCGGCAGCCGGGCCCTGGCCCTGCTGCTGGTGATCACCGGCGCGGCCGGACTGCTCGCCGCCTGGGTCATCACCCTCGACAAGTTCAAGATCCTCGAAGCCAAGGTCGAGGGCAAGACCTTCACGCCCGGCTGCAGCTTCAACCCGGTGGTCTCCTGCGGCAGCGTCATGGAGAGCAAGCAGGCCGCCGTCTTCGGGTTCCCCAACCCGATGCTCGGCATCGCGGCCTACGCCGTCGTCGTCCTCGTCGGCGTGAGCCTGCTCGCCCGCGCCCGCTACCCGCGCTGGTACTGGCTCACCTTCAACGCCGGCTGCCTGTTCGGCGTGAGCTTCTGCGCCTGGCTGACGTTCCAGTCGCTGTACCGGATCAACGCCCTGTGCCTGTGGTGCTGCCTGGCCTGGGTCGCCACGATCATCATGTTCTGGTACGTGACCTCCTTCAACATCCGCAAGGGCTTCCTGCCCGCCCCGGGCTGGCTCAAGAGCTTCTTCGGCGAGTTCACCTGGGTCATGCCCGTGCTGCACATCGGCATCATCGGCATGCTGATCCTGACCCGCTGGTGGGACTTCTGGCTCAGCTGACCCGGGGCCGGCCCGGGCTCCGACCCGGGCCGGGGCCGACTGTCGGTGCCGTGAACTAGGGTTTCCGACGTGGAGCCCGACCTGTTCACCGCCGCAGCAGAAGAACGCCAGGAGAAGGAGCCGTCCAGCAGCCCCCTGGCCGTGCGGATGCGCCCGCGCACCCTCGACGAGGTCGTGGGGCAGCGGCACCTGCTGAAGCCGGGCTCGCCCCTGCGCAGACTGGTCGGAGAGGCCTCCGGACCGGCCGGGCCCTCCTCGGTGCTCCTGTGGGGCCCGCCCGGCACCGGCAAGACCACCCTCGCCTACGTCGTCTCCAAGGCGACCGACGCCCGCTTCGTCGAGCTCTCGGCGATCACCGCCGGCGTCAAGGAGGTCCGCGCGGTCATCGACGGGGCCCGCCGCGCCTCCGGCGGCTACGGCAAGGAGACCGTCCTCTTCCTCGACGAGATCCACCGCTTCAGCAAGGCCCAGCAGGACTCCCTCCTGCCCGCCGTCGAGAACCGGTGGGTCACGCTCATCGCGGCCACCACGGAGAACCCGTACTTCTCGGTGATCTCGCCGCTGCTGTCCCGCTCCCTGCTGCTCACCCTCGAACCGCTCACGGACGACGACGTGCGGGGCCTGCTGCGCCGGGCCCTCACCGACGAGCGCGGCCTCAAGGGCACCGTCACCCTCCCCGAGGAGACCGAGGACCACCTGCTGCGCATCGCCGGCGGCGACGCCCGGCGCGCCCTGACCGCCCTGGAGGCCGCCGCGGGCGCCGCCCTGGACAAGGGCGAGTCCGAGATCGCGCTGACCACGCTGGAGGAGACGGTCGACCGCGCCGCCGTGAAGTACGACCGCGACGGCGACCAGCACTACGACGTCGCCAGCGCCCTGATCAAGTCGATCCGCGGCTCCGACGTCGACGCCGCCCTGCACTACCTGGCCCGGATGATCGAGGCGGGGGAGGACCCCCGCTTCATCGCCCGGCGGCTGATGATCTCGGCCAGCGAGGACATCGGCCTGGCCGATCCGAACGCCCTGCCGATCGCGGTCGCCGCCGCCCAGGCCGTCGCGATGATCGGCTTCCCCGAGGCGGCCCTCACCCTCAGCCACGCCACCATCGCCCTGGCCCTCGCGCCCAAGTCCAACGCCGCGACGACCGCGATCGGAGCGGCCCTGGAGGACGTGCGCAAGGGCCTCGCCGGCCCCGTCCCCGCCCACCTGCGCGACAGCCACTACAAGGGCGCGACCAAGCTCGGCCACGGCCAGGGCTACGTCTACCCGCACGACCTGCCCGAGGGAATCGCCGCCCAGCAGTACGCCCCGGACGCCCTCAAGGACCGCGCGTACTACGAGCCGACCCGGCACGGCGCGGAGGCGCGGTACGCGGACGCGGTCGAGTGGACGCGGAAGAACCTCGGTCGTAAGCGGTCCTGAGCACCCTGTAAACTCGTCCGGAGTGCCGCGTCCCGTGCAGTCAGAACGGGGCAGTCGGCCGGAGCCGGTCAGGGGCCCGTCCCCGCACCGGCGCCAGGAGCGTCGCGCACCGTCGAACGGTGTCGCGGGCAGCCCACCACCCCCCGTCGCAGGACGGGACCGGTCGGTGGGCCACTCGCGTGCTGCACGTATGTGCCCAGACCAGGGGAGCGGCTGCCCACCGAGGTCCCACCGGACCGAGGCGGGTTTCCCCGGCTGCGGATGCGACCTCCCACCACCCTGACAAGCCGAATCAAGGAAATGAGAAGCAGTGGCGAACCAGTCCCGCCCCAAGGTCAAGAAGTCGCGTGCCCTCGGCATCGCGCTGACCCCGAAGGCCGTCAAGTACTTCGAGGCCCGTCCCTACCCGCCGGGTGAGCACGGCCGCGGCCGCAAGCAGAACTCGGACTACAAGGTCCGTCTGCTCGAGAAGCAGCGTCTGCGCGCGCAGTACGACGTGTCCGAGCGCCAGCTCGTCCGCGCCTACGAGCGTGCCTCCAAGGTCCAGGGCAAGACCGGTGAGGCCCTGATCATCGAGCTCGAGCGCCGTCTCGATGCCCTGGTGCTGCGTTCGGGCATCGCCCGCACGATCTACCAGGCCCGCCAGATGGTCGTCCACGGCCACATCCAGGTCAACGGCAAGAAGGTCGACAAGCCCTCCTTCCGTGTCCGCCCGGACGACGTGGTGCAGGTCCGCGACCGCTCCAAGGAGAAGACGCTCTTCACGATCGCCCGTGAGGGCGGCTTCGCCCCCGAGGGCGAGACCCCGCGCTACCTCCAGGTGAACCTCAAGGCCCTGGCGTTCCGCCTGGACCGCGAGCCGAACCGCAAGGAGATCCCGGTGATCTGCGACGAGCAGCTCGTCGTCGAGTACTACGCCCGCTGATCTCCAGCAGGCACGCGGTACGTCGAGCCCGCCGCCTCCCCGCCCTCACCGGCGGGCGGGGCGGCGGGCTTTCGCGATCTCCCCACGCCCGGGCCGCAATCCGGTACGGAGCGCCATCCCCGGCGCGATAGGCTCGGCGTACGACTTTTTCGAAGTTCAGGCGCGTTTCAGGGAGCGGGTGCACAGTGTCCGGTGGAGAGGTTGCCGGGATCCTGGTGGCCGTCTTCTGGGCGATTCTGGTCTCCTTCCTCGCCGTCGCACTGGCGAGGCTGGCCCAGACGCTCAGGGCGACCACCAAGCTCGTGGCGGACGTGACCGACCAGGCCGTCCCGCTGCTGGCCGACGCCTCCTCGGCGGTGCGCTCCGCGCAGACCCAGATCGACCGGGTCGACGCGATCGCCTCCGACGTCCAGGAGGTCACGTCGAACGCCTCGGCGCTGTCGACCACCGTCGCCTCCACCTTCGGCGGCCCCCTGGTCAAGGTCGCCGCCTTCGGCTACGGCGTGCGCCGGGCCCTGGGCGGCCGCAAGGAGGACGCGCCGTCCGCCAAGGCACCGAGGCGTACCGTGATCGTCGGCCGGACGGTCACCCGGCGCAGCGCCCGAGGGAAGAGGGACTGAGAGCCAGCGATGTTCCGCCGCACCTTCTGGTTCAGCACGGGCGTCGCCGCCGGTGTGTGGGCCACCACCAAGGTCAACCGCAAGCTCAAGCAGCTGACGCCCGAGAGCCTCGCGAGAACCGCCGGGAACAAGGCGATCGAGGCGGGCCACCGCATCAAGGACCGCGCGGTCGGCTTCGCGCTCGACGTCCGGGAGAACATGGCCGCGCGGGAGGCCGAGCTCGGCGAGGCCCTCGGCATCAACGAGAACCCCGAACTGCCCGGGCCCCGGCGGTACCCCGCCATCGAGAACCGCAACAACCCCACGTACGTCGAGGGATCGACGTACCCGACGTACCCGTACAACCGGAATGAGGACCACTGATGGAGTCGGCTGAGATTCGCCGCCGCTGGTTGAGCTTCTTCGAGGAGCGCGGTCACACCGTCGTCCCTTCGGCGTCGCTCATCGCGGACGACCCGACTCTGCTCCTCGTCCCGGCCGGCATGGTCCCCTTCAAGCCCTACTTCCTCGGTGAGGTCAAGCCGCCCTTCGCCCGCGCCACCAGCGTGCAGAAGTGCGTGCGCACGCCGGACATCGAAGAGGTCGGCAAGACCACCCGGCACGGCACGTTCTTCCAGATGTGCGGCAACTTCTCCTTCGGCGACTACTTCAAGGAAGGCGCCATCAAGCTCGCCTGGGAGCTGCTCACCAGCTCCCAGGACGAGGGCGGCTACGGCCTCGACCCCGAGCGCCTGTGGATCACCGTCTACAAGGACGACGACGAGGCCGAGCGCATCTGGCACGAGGTCGTCGGCGTGCCGAAGGAGCGCATCCAGCGCCTCGGCATGAAGGACAACTACTGGTCCATGGGCGTCCCCGGCCCCTGCGGCCCCTGCTCCGAGATCAACTACGACCGCGGCCCCGGGTTCGGCGCCGAGGGCGGTCCCGCCGTCAACGACGAGCGGTACGTGGAGATCTGGAACCTCGTCTTCATGCAGTACGAGCGGGGCGAGGGCACCGGCAAGGACAACTTCGAGATCCTCGGCGAACTGCCCAGCAAGAACATCGACACCGGTCTCGGCCTCGAGCGCCTCGCCATGATTCTGCAGGGCGTGCAGAACATGTACGAGATCGACACCTCGATGGCCGTCATCGACAAGGCCACCGAGCTGACCGGCGTCCGCTACGGCGACGCCCACACCTCGGACGTCTCCCTGCGCGTGGTCACCGACCACATGCGCACCGCCACCATGCTCATCGGCGACGGCGTCACCCCGGGCAACGAGGGCCGCGGCTACGTGCTGCGCCGCATCATGCGCCGCGCCATCCGCAACATGCGCCTGCTCGGCGCCACCGGTCCGGTGGTCAGGGACCTGATCGACGTCGTCATCAGCATGATGGGCCGGCAGTACCCCGAGCTGATCACCGACCGCGAGCGCATCGAGAAGGTCGCCCTCGCCGAGGAGAACGCCTTCCTCAAGACGCTGAAGGCCGGCACGAACATCCTCGACACCGCCGTCAGCGACACCAAGCAGGCCGGCTCCACCGTCCTGCCCGGCGACAAGGCCTTCCTGCTCCACGACACCTGGGGCTTCCCGATCGACCTCACCCTGGAGATGGCCGCCGAGCAGGGGCTGTCCGTGGACGAGGACGGCTTCCGGCGCCTGATGAAGGAGCAGCGGGAGCGCGCCAAGGCCGACGCCCAGGCCAAGAAGACCGGCCACGCCGACATGGGCGCCTACCGGGAGATCGCCGACAAGGCCGGCGAGACCGACTTCATCGGCTACACCGACACCGAGGGCGAGTCCACGATCGTCGGCATCCTCGTCGACGGCGTCTCCTCCCCGGCCGCCACCGAGGGCGACGAGGTCGAGATCGTCCTCGACCGCACCCCGTTCTACGCCGAGGGCGGCGGCCAGATCGGCGACACCGGCCGCATCAAGGTCGACTCCGGCGCCGTCATCGAGATCCGCGACTGCCAGAAGCCGGTGCCGGGCGTGTACGTCCACAAGGGCGTCGTCCAGGTCGGCGAGGTCACGGTCGGTGCCACGGCCCACGCCTCGATCGACTCGCGCCGCCGCACGGCCATCGCCCGCGCCCACTCGGCCACGCACCTCACCCACCAGGCCCTGCGCGACGCCCTCGGCCCCACGGCCGCCCAGGCCGGTTCGGAGAACCAGCCCGGCCGCTTCCGCTTCGACTTCGGCTCGCCCTCGGCCGTCCCGACGGCCGTGATGACCGACGTCGAGCAGAAGATCAACGAGGTGCTCGCCCGCGAACTGGACGTCCAGGCCGAGGTCATGGGCATCGACGAGGCCAGGAAGCAGGGCGCCATCGCCGAGTTCGGCGAGAAGTACGGCGAGCGGGTCCGCGTGGTGACCATCGGCGACTTCTCCAAGGAGCTGTGCGGCGGCACCCACGTGCACAACACCGCCCAGCTGGGTCTGGTGAAGCTGCTCGGCGAGTCCTCCATCGGCTCGGGTGTCCGGCGCATCGAGGCCCTGGTCGGCGTGGACGCCTACAACTTCCTCGCCCGGGAGCACACGGTCGTCGCCCAGCTCCAGGAGCTGATCAAGGGCCGTCCGGAGGAGCTGCCGGAGAAGGTCTCCGCCATGCTCGGCAAGCTGAAGGACGCCGAGAAGGAGATCGAGAAGTTCCGCGCCGAGAAGGTCCTCCAGGCCGCCGCCGGCCTGGCCGAGTCCGCCAAGGACGTGCGGGGCGTTGCCGTCGTGACCGGCCAGGTCCCGGACGGCACGACCGCCGACGACCTGCGCAAGCTGGTGCTCGACGTGCGCGGGCGCATCCAGGGCGGCCGGGCCGCCGTCGTCGCCCTGTTCACGGTGGCCAACGGCAAGCCGCTCACGGTGATCGCCACCAACGAGGCCGCCCGCGAGCGCGGCCTGAAGGCCGGCGACCTGGTCCGCGCCGCCGCCAAGACCCTCGGTGGCGGCGGTGGCGGCAAGCCGGACGTCGCCCAGGGCGGCGGCCAGAACCCGGCCGCCGTCGGTGACGCCGTGGACGCCGTCGAGCGCCTCGTCGCCGAGACGGCCAAGTAGGAGACGGTCGAGACCATGCGCAGAGGACGTCGGCTCGCGATCGACGTCGGGGACGCCCGCATCGGGGTCGCCTCGTGCGACCCCGACGGGATCCTCGCCACCCCGGTGGAGACGGTCCCCGGGCGCGACATCCCCGCGGCCCGGCGACGGCTGGGACAACTCGTCGAGGAGTACGAGCCGATCGAGGTGGTGATCGGCCTGCCGCGCTCCCTCAAGGGCGGTGAGGGCCCGGCCGCCGTCAAGGTCCGGGGCTTCGCCCAGGAACTGGCACGCATGATCGCGCCGATTCCGGTCAGACTCGTCGACGAACGCATGACCACGGTGACGGCCAGTCAGGGGCTGCGCGCTTCCGGCGTGAAGTCCAAGAAGGGCCGGTCCGTCATCGACCAGGCGGCAGCCGTGATCATCCTGCAACAGGCCCTTGAATCCGAACGGGTGTCAGGTGAACCACCCGGCGAAGGCGTCGAAGTGGTCATCTGATCGCGATACGGTAACGTTCCGCGCGATGCGGTGGCGTTCGAACAGCCGCCGCACAGCAAGAGGCGGGACGGGAGCCGGGCCGGAAGCCGCGCGACCGCCCTCTCGCGGCTCTAGGGGATCGATGACTGAGTATGGCCGGGGCCCAGGCTCCGAACCGTGGCATCCGGAGGACCCGTTGTACGGGGACGGCGGATGGGGCGGCCCGCAGGCCCAGCAGGGTCACCCGTCCCCCTACGGAGGCCAGCCGCAGCACTACCCGCAGCAGCCGCAGCACGCACAGCAGGGCGACTGGGGCAGCGGTGAGTACCCCGGCTACGGCCAGGCGCACCAGCAGTACCCGTACGACCAGCAGCAGTACGCCGCACAGGCCCACGGCCAGCAGCAGTACCCCGGTCAGGGGCAGCCCCAGGACCCGTACCAGCAGCAGCACTACGGCAACGGCGGCTGGGACACCGGCGCCCACCAGCAGGTCTCCTACCCGGGCGACCCGGGCGATCCGTACGGGCAGCCCGCCGGCACCTACGAAGCGGGCCCACAGGACCCCTACGGCACGCCCGACGCCTACCCGCCCCCCGAGCCGCCCGGCCGGCGACGCCCCGAGCCGGAGCCGGCCCCCGAGGCGGAGACGGACTGGGACCCCGGTCCCGACCAGGGCGAGCACGCGTTCTTCGCGGGCGACGACGAGGACGACGGCGACGAGCCGCGCGACCGGCGCGGCGGGGACGACAAGCGCGGGCGCGGCGGCAAGCCCAGAAAGCGCCGCAACGGCATGGCCTGCCTGCTGGTCGTCGTGATCCTCGGCGGCGGCGTGGCCGGTGCCGGCTACTTCGGCTACCGGTTCTACCAGGATCGTTTCGCCGACGCCCCGGACTACGCGGGCGACGGCACCGGCCAGAAGGTGTCCGTCGAGATCCCCCAGGGTGCGGACGGCTACGCGATCGGGCGCGCGCTCAAGGCCGCCGGTGTCGTCAAGAGCGTCGACGCCTTCGTCTCGGCCCAGGCCGCCAATCCCGACGGCCGCACCATCCAGGCCGGCGTCTACACGATGCGCAAGCAGATGTCGGCCGGCAGCGCGGTCGAGCTGATGCTGAGCCCCGAGAGCCGCGACAACCTGATCATCGCCGAGGGCAAGCGCAACGCCGACATCTACCGCCTCATCGACAAGCGGCTGGAGGTCGAGGAGGGCACCACGGCCGCCGTCGCCAAGAAGGACTTCCGGAAGCTGGGCCTGCCCGCCTGGGCGCAGAACCACCCCCAGGTCAAGGACCCGCTGGAAGGGTTCCTCTACCCCTCCAGCTACGGCGTGACCGAAGGGCAGAAGCCCGCGGACGTGCTGAAGCAGATGGTCGCGCGGGCCACCGAGACCTACGACAAGCTCGGCGTCGAGAAGAAGGCCGCGAGCCTCGGCCTCGACGACCCGTGGCAGCTGATCACCATCGCCAGCCTGGTCCAGGCCGAGGGCACCAGCCACGACGACTTCCGCAAGATGGCCGAGGTCGTCTACAACCGCATGAAGCCCGGGAACCCGCAGACCAACGGGATGCTGGAGTTCGACTCGACCTACAACTACATCAAGAACCAGAGCAAGATCGACCTCAGCCTGAGCGAGCTGCGGAACTACGACAACCCCTACAACACGTACTTCCACAAGGGCCTGCCGCCCGGTCCCATCGACAACCCCGGCGAGGACGCGCTCAAGGGCGCGCTCGACCCGACGGACGACGGCTGGTACTACTTCATCTCGCTCGACGGCAAGACCAGCAAGTTCACGAGGACGAACGCCGAACACCAGAAGCTGGTCGACAAGTTCAACGCCTCGCGCAACAACTGAGGAACCCTCCATGGCCGCACCCCGCCGGGCCGCCGTACTCGGCTCCCCGATCGCCCACTCCCTCTCCCCGGTCCTGCACCGCACCGCCTACCGGGAACTGGGCCTGGAGGGCTGGACGTACGACCGGTTCGAGGTCGACGAGGCCGGGCTGGCGGCGTTCTTCGAGACGCTGGGGCCCGAGTGGGCCGGGCTGTCGCTGACGATGCCGCTGAAGCGGGCCGTGATCCCGCTGCTCGACCGGATCAGCGACACCGCGGCCTCGGTCGACGCCGTGAACACCGTGGTCGTCACGGAGGACGGCCGCCGCACCGGCGACAACACCGACATCCCCGGCATGGTCGCCGCCCTGCGCGAGCACGGCATCGAGCAGGCCGACTCCGCCGCGATCCTCGGCGCGGGCGCCACCGCCTCGTCCGCGCTGGCCGCGCTGTCCCGGATCTGCCCGGGCGAGATCGCCGTCTACGTGCGCAGCGAGGCCCGGGCCGACGAGATGCGCCAGTGGGCCGAGCGGCTGGCGGTCACGGTGCGCATCGCCGACTGGGCGGACGCCGAGCAGGCCCTGCGCGCCCCGCTGGTGATCAGCACCACACCCGCCGGCGTCACCGACGCCCTGGCCCGGTCCGTGCCGGAGCGCCCGGCGGCCCTCTTCGACGTCCTCTACCACCCCTGGCCGACCGCCCTCGCGGCCCGTTGGTCCATGTACGGCGGAGCCGTCGTCAGCGGTCTCGACCTGCTGGTGCACCAGGCGGTCCTCCAGGTCGAGCAGATGACGGGAATGGCCCCGGCGCCGCTGGACGCCATGCGAAAAGCGGGCGAGCGGGCTCTCGCGGCCCGCTAAGATCCGCTCTCGTTCCGCAGGGGGCGGAACAAGGGGAGGGGAACGTCCGTCATGTCCGCAAGCCTGCCGCAGGCGTCCGCGAAGTCCGAGATTTTCGAGGTCGTGCTGCGCTTCCTGCCCGAGTGGGTGCAGATCACCGTGCTCGCCCTGATCGTGCTCGCCGTCGTGGCGTCCTGGGCCGTGAAGATCAAGCGCAAGATCGCCCACCGCCGCGCCGTCCGCAACGGACAGCCGGTGCACGCCGCCGCGCAGTACGGGCAGGGGCGCGGCGCCGACCACCTGGGGCAGTACGCGCCGCGGACCACACCGGTACCGCCCGGGCAGGGCAGCGGCGCCGACCACCTCGGTTCCTACGCCCCGCAGCCCGCGCAGTCCGCGCCGCAGCCGAGCGGCGCCGACTTCCTGGGGGCCTACGCCCCGCAGCGCTCCCGGGGCGACAGCGCGTCCGCCTGATGGACCGGCGGCCGGACACCCGGTGCGGTCGTGGGAGGATCGGAGGTGGCGGACCGGAGCCGCGCAGCCGGTCAGGCCGTCGCCGTACGCGAGGACACGTACGCAAGGCAGTACCAGGGCGCGAGCACTGAGGAGCACCGTTGAGCAGGTTGCGCTGGCTGACCGCGGGGGAGTCCCACGGTCCCGCACTCGTCGCGACGCTGGAGGGACTTCCCGCCGGCGTGCCGATCACCACGGACATGGTGGCGGACCATCTCGCGAGGCGGCGCCTGGGCTATGGGCGCGGTGCGCGGATGAAGTTCGAGCGGGACGAGGTGACCTTCCTCGGCGGTGTCCGGCACGGCCTCACGCTCGGCTCGCCGGTGGCGGTCATGGTGGGCAACACCGAGTGGCCCAAGTGGGAGCAGGTCATGGCGGCCGATCCGGTCGACCCGGAGGTGCTGGCGGGGCTGGCCCGCAACGCGCCGCTGACCCGCCCGCGTCCGGGCCACGCCGACCTGGCGGGCATGCAGAAGTACGGCTTCGACGAGGCCCGGCCGATCCTGGAGCGTGCCTCGGCCCGGGAGACCGCCGCCCGCGTGGCGCTGGGCGCGGTGGCCCGCTCCTACCTCAAGGAGACCACCGGCGTCGAGATCGTCAGCCACGTCGTGGAGCTCGCCGCCGCCAAGGCGCCGCGTGGTGTCTACCCGACGCCGGCCGACGTCGAGCGGCTGGACGCGGACCCGGTGCGCTGCCTGGACGCGGACGCGTCGAAGGCGATGGTCGCCGAGATCGACCAGGCCCACAAGGACGGCGACACCCTCGGTGGCGTGGTGGAGATCCTGGCCTACGGCGTGCCCGTCGGCCTCGGTTCCCACGTGCACTGGGACCGCAAGCTGGACGCCCGGCTGGCCGGTGCCCTCATGGGCATCCAGGCCATCAAGGGCGTCGAGATCGGTGACGGTTTCGAGCTGGCCCGGGTGCCCGGCTCCAAGGCGCACGACGAGATCGTGAGCACCGGCGAGGGCATCCGGCGCACCTCCGGCCGCTCCGGCGGCACCGAAGGCGGTCTGACCACCGGTGAGCTGCTGCGGGTGCGGGCGGCGATGAAGCCCATCGCGACCGTTCCGCGGGCCCTGCAGACCGTGGACGTCACCACGGGCGAGGCCGCCCAGGCCCACCACCAGCGCTCCGACGTGTCCGCCGTCCCGGCCGCCGGCATCGTGGCCGAGGCCATGGTGGCGCTGGTGCTCGCGGACGCGGTGGCGGAGAAGTTCGGCGGCGACTCGGTGGCCGAGACCCGCCGCAACGTGACGTCGTACCTCGACAACCTCGCCATCCGATGAGCGGCCCGCTGGTCGTCCTGGTCGGCCCCATGGGCGTCGGCAAGTCCACCGTCGGGCGGCTGCTGGCCGGGCGGCTCGGCGTCCCCTACCGGGACACCGACGACGACATCGTCGCCGAGCAGGGCCGGACGATCGCCGAGATCTTCGTCGACGAGGGCGAGTCCGCCTTCCGGACGCTGGAGAAGGCGGCCGTGCACCGCGCCGTCGCCGAGCACGACGGCGTGCTCGCGCTGGGCGGCGGCGCGATCCTCGACGAGGACACGCGCGCGCTGCTCGCCGGGCAGCGCGTGGCGTACCTGGCGATGGACGTCGAGGAGGCCGTCAAGCGCACCGGCCTCAACGCGGCCCGCCCGCTGCTCGCGGTCAACCCGCGCAAGCAGTGGCGCGAGCTGATGGAGGCCCGCCGGCACCTCTACGAGGAGGTCGCCACCGCCGTGATCGCCACGGACGGGCGCACGCCCGAAGAGGTCACCGAAGCCGCCCTGGACGCACTGGAGTTGAAGAAGGCATGAGCGAGGCAGTCACCCGCATCCCGGTCGGCGGCACCGCGGGCACCGAGCCCTACGAGGTCCTGGTGGGCCGTCAGCTGCTCGGCGAACTGGGCGCCCTGATCGGCGACAAGGCCAAGCGGGTCGCGGTCATCCACCCCGAGGCGCTCGCCGAGACCGGTGACGCGCTGCGCGCCGACCTGGCCGAGCAGGGCTACGAGGCCGTCGCCATCCAGGTGCCCAACGCCGAGGAGGCCAAGACCGCCGAGGTCGCCGCCTACTGCTGGAAGGCCCTCGGCCAGTCCGGCTTCACGCGCACGGACGTCGTCGTCGGCGTGGGCGGCGGCGCCACCACGGACCTCGCCGGGTTCGTGGCCGCCACCTGGCTGCGCGGGGTGCGCTGGATCGCCGTCCCGACGACCGTGCTGGCCATGGTCGACGCGGCCGTCGGCGGCAAGACGGGGATCAACACCGCCGAGGGCAAGAACCTCGTCGGCGCCTTTCACCCGCCCGCCGGGGTCCTGTGCGACCTGGCCGCACTGGAGTCGCTGTCCGTCAACGACTACGTCTCCGGGCTCGCCGAGGTCATCAAGGCCGGCTTCATCGCCGACCCGGTCATCCTCGACCTCATCGAGTCCGACCCCGAGGCCGCGCGCACCCCGGCCGGACCGCACACCGCCGAGCTGATCGAGCGCTCCATCCGGGTCAAGGCCGACGTGGTCTCCTCGGACCTGAAGGAGTCGGGCCTGCGGGAGATCCTCAACTACGGGCACACGCTCGGTCACGCCATCGAGAAGAACGAGCGCTACCAGTGGCGCCACGGTGCTGCCGTCTCGGTCGGCATGCACTTCGCCGCCGAACTGGGCCGCCTCGCGGGCCGGCTGGACGACGCGACGGCCGACCGGCACCGCACGATCCTCGAAGCGGTCGGGCTGCCCCTGCACTACCGCTACGACCAGTGGCCCAAGCTGCTGGAGACCATGAAGGTCGACAAGAAGTCCCGCGGCGACCTGCTGCGCTTCATCGTCCTCGACGGGCTGGCCAAGCCCACCGTCCTGGAAGGACCCGACCCGGCCGTACTGCTCGCCGCGTACGGCGAAGTGGGCCAGTAAGTCCCCCGGCGCGCCTTCCGCCCGAATCGCCTTGCGGGGCCGGGCACTTCGGACCGCCCCCGGCCGTTCACACAGCGACGACCGGGGGCGGTACCGTTCGGTGCAGCGGGTCCGCCCCCGCTGTCAGCGCCCATCGCCTGTACGAGACGGAGTGGCACCGGATGCAGCACGCAGTGGGTTCTCCGCTGCCGCCGCCCCATCAGCCGGGGCACGGACCGGCCGTCGGCTGGTCCCCGGCCGCACATCACCCGGGGCCCCAGCACCCCGGCGCGCACCAGGGCCCGGCGCCCGTGCCCCCGCCGCCCCCGGCGCCGGGCTACCCCGCGCCGCCACCGGGCCCGGCGGCACCCCCGCCCGGCCCCGCCGCACCTCCGCCGGGTCCCGCCGCACCTCCGCCCGGCCCGGGTGCCCCGCCCCCGCAGGCGTCCGCGCCGGCCGCGCCGGAGACGACCGGCCATGTGCAGCTGCCGCCCGGCGGGCCCGTCGCCATGCCGAGCGCCCCGCCCGCGGCGGCGGTACCCGACCCGGCCGGCACCACCCTCGCGGTGCTGCTGATCGGCCCGGCGGGCGCGGGCAAGACCAGCGTCGCCAAGTACTGGGCGGACCACCGCCGGGTCCCCACGGCGCACATCAGCCTCGACGACGTGCGCGAATGGGTCCGCTCCGGCTTCGCCGACCCGCAGTCCGGGTGGAACGACCACTCCGAGGCCCAGTACCGCCTCGCCCGGCGCACCTGCGGCTTCGCCGCGCGCAACTTCCTGGCCAACGGCATCTCGTGCATCCTCGACGACGCCGTCTTCCCCGACCGGCCGGTCGTCGGCCTCGGCGGCTGGAAGCGCCACGTCGGCCCGGGCCTGCTGCCCGTCGTGCTCCTGCCCGGCCTGGACATCGTCCTGGAGCGCAACGCGGAGCGCTCCGGCAACCGCCGCCTGTCGGACGAGGAGGTCGCCCGCATCCACGGCCGCATGGCCGGCTGGTACGGATCGGGCCTGCCGATCATCGACAACTCCCAGCTGGACGTACCGGAGACGGCCCGGGTGCTGGACGAGGTCCTCGCCAGGTCCATAGCCAGCCCGCCGCAGTGGTGACCGTGCCCCGGGGAGGCGGGGAGACGCGGACGGCACACCTGAGGCTGCCCCACTCGGCCTCTCCCGAACGGCGCCGCACGCCCGAAGCTCATACGCTCGGGTCATGTCAGAGGTGTACGCGGCCCGCCGGACGCGTCTGAGGGAAATCTGCAACGCGGGCGGCAGCGCGGCGGCGCTCGTCTCCCGCCCCGCCAACGTGCGCTACCTCGCGGGTGCCGCCCCGCCCGGTGCCGCCCTGCTGCTGGGCCGGACCCCGCAGGAGGACCTCCTGGTGTGCGCCGGCACGACGGCCGACCGCCCCGCCCAGGAGCGCCCCGACGAGGCTCTGCGCGTACGGACCCTGGGTGGCGCCGCCCCCGGCGATCCGGCCGTCGCCGCGGTCGGCGCGGCCGCGGAGCACGGCACCGACTCGCTCGCCGTGGAGGAGCACCACCTCACCGTGGCCCGGCACCGGGCCCTCGGCTCGGTCGCCCCCGCGGTGCGCCTGGCCGACCTCGGCGGCGCGGTCGAGCAGCTCCGGGTGGTCAAGGACGAGGAGGAGATCTCCTCCCTCCGCATCGCCGCCGAGATCGCCGACCAGGCCCTCGGCGAACTGCTGGAGTCCATCCTGGTCGGCCGCACCGAGCGCCACCTCGCCCTCGAACTGGAAAGACGCCTGGTCGACCACGGGGCGGACGGCCCGGCCTTCCCCACCTCCGTGGGCACCGGTCCCAACTCGGGCCGCCCGGGCCACCGTCCCACCGACCGCCGGGTCGAGGAGGGCGACTTCCTCTCCGTCTGCCTCGGCGCGACGTACCGCGGCTACCGGTGCGAGATCGGCCGCACGTTCGTGATCGGCACCGCCCCGGCGGAATGGCAGATCGAGCTGTACGACCTGGTCTTCGCCGCCCAGCGGGCCGGTCGGGAGAGCCTCGTACCCGGCGCCGCCTGCCGGGACGTCGACCGCGTGGCCCGCCAGGTCCTGGACTCCGCCGGGTACTCGGAGGGCCTCACGGCCCTGACCGGACACGGCGTGGGGCTCGAAATCGACGAGGACCCTCAATTGAGTCCCGCGGCCATGGGTAAACTGGACGCTTGCGTGCCGGTCACCGTCGAACCTGGGGTCCACCTCCCGGGCCGGGGTGGTGTCCGGATCGATGACACGCTCGTCGTCCGCCCCGAGGCGGACGGCGGACCCGAGCTACTCACCATCACGACCAAGGAGCTGCTCGCCCTGTAGGCAGGTGCGTGCCCCGGGGTCGTACGTCAGTCCAGGAGATTCCGCAACCGTGGCTTCCACGAACGACCTCAAGAACGGCATGGTGCTCAAGCTCGAAGGCGGCCAGCTCTGGTCCGTCGTCGAGTTCCAGCACGTCAAGCCCGGCAAGGGCCCGGCCTTCGTGCGCACCAAGCTCAAGAACGTGCTCTCCGGCAAGGTCGTCGACAAGACCTTCAACGCCGGCGTCAAGGTCGAAACGGCCACCGTCGACAAGCGGGACATGCAGTTCTCCTACATGGACGGCGATTACTTCGTCTTCATGGACATGGAGACGTACGACCAGCTGCACGTCGACCGCAAGGCCGTCGGCGACGCCGCCAACTTCCTGATCGAGGGCTTCACCGCCACGGTCGCCCAGCACGAGGGCGAGGTGCTCTTCGTCGAGCTGCCCGCCGCCGTCGAGCTGACCGTGCAGGAGACCGAGCCGGGCGTCCAGGGCGACCGCTCCACCGGTGGCACCAAGCCCGCCACCCTGGAGACCGGCCACCAGATCCAGGTCCCCCTCTTCATCACCACCGGTGAGAAGATCAAGGTCGACACCCGCTCCAGCGACTACCTCGGCCGGGTGAACAGCTAACCGTGGCTGCCCGCAACACGGCCCGTAAGCGCGCCTTCCAGATCCTCTTCGAGGGTGATCAGCGCGGCGCCGACGTCCTGACGGTCCTCGCGGACTGGGTGCGCCTGTCCCGGGCCGACACCCGGCAGCCGCCGGTCAGCGAGTACACGATGGAGCTCGTCGAGGGCTACGCGGAGCACGCGAAGCGCATCGACGAGCTGATCGCCCAGTACTCGGTGGGCTGGACGCTCGACCGCATGCCGGTCGTCGACCGCAACATCCTGCGGCTCGGCGCCTACGAGCTGATCTGGGTCGACGGGACTCCGGACGCCGTCGTGCTGGACGAGATGGTGCAGCTGGCGAAGGAGTTCTCGACGGACGAGTCGCCCTCGTTCGTCAACGGCCTCCTCGGCCGGCTGAAGGAGCTCAAGCCGTCGCTCCGCCGCGACGAGGTCTGAGGACCGACCCCACACGCCGGAGGGCCCGCAGCGTCACCGCTGCGGGCCCTCCGGCGTCTCGCTGACCCTGCCTGTCCCGGCAGGCCGGCAGCCCCGTGACGACACCGCCGGGGCGACCGTGAACCGTTCGGTTCCGGCCACCCCGGCGGCACGTTTCTGCTGCTGTCGGGTCCGCTGCCCCGTCAAGCGGGTCAGGCGTCCTCGTGGGTCGCCACGGCGCGGCGCGCGTCCGCGTCTAGCACGCCCCAGCTGATCAGCTGCTCGGTGAGGACCGAGGGGGACTGGTCGTAGATGACGGCGAGTGTGCGCAGGTCGTCCTGGCGGATCGAGAGCACCTTGCCGTTGTAGTCACCGCGCTGCGACTGGATGGTGGCCGCGTAGCGCTGGAGCGGGCCCGCCTTCTCGGCCGGGACCGTGGCCAGCCGCTCCAGGTCCAGGACCAGCTTCGGCGGCGGCTCGGCGGCGCCGCCCGGGGTGGTCCCCGGCAGCAGCTCCTGCACCGGAACGCCGTAGAAATCCGCCAGCTCGGCAAGGCGCTGCACGGTCACGGCACGGTCGCCGCGCTCGTACGAACCGACCACGACCGCCTTCCAGCGGCCCTGGGACTTCTCCTCGACACCGTGGAGGGAAAGGCCCTGCTGGGTGCGGATCGCCCGGAGCTTGGCCCCGAGCTGTTTGGCGTATTCGCTGGACATATAGCTCCCCGGCACTGTGTCGACGCGTCTGGCGTGGGTGCCAGCCCGCGCGGCTGGTAACTCACTGTGAGGTTACGCAGCGTTACTCTGCCGCGTCAAGCCGGATGGTCCGCACCGACTCTTCCGTGGTAGTGGCCACGCAGGGGGCCGGATGGGTGAACCGTGGGGGCCGTTCGGGCGACCGCGGGGACCTGCTACCGTGGATGGCGCAATCCCGACGTCCTTTAAGGTCCGTCCCGTGAGGCGGAGAAGGAGGTCCGTTTCGTATGGACACGCACGACTCGCAGTCCGATGCCCGGCCCGTTCTGGAAGGGCCCGACATCGCACGGGTGCTGACCCGTATCGCCCACGAGATCGTCGAACGCGCCAAGGGCGCCGACGACGTGGTGCTCCTCGGCATTCCGACCCGGGGCGTCTTCCTCGCCCGCAGGATCGCCGACAAGCTCGAGCAGATCACCGAGCGCAAGGTTCCGTGCGGCTCGCTCGACATCACCATGTACCGCGACGACCTGCGCATGCACCCGCCGCGTGCGCTGGCCCGCACCGAGATCCCCGGTGACGGCATCGACGGCAAGCTGGTCGTCCTCGTCGACGACGTGCTCTTCTCCGGCCGCACGATCCGCGCCGCCCTCGACGCCCTGAACGACATCGGGCGCCCGCGCGCGGTGCAGCTCGCCGTCCTCGTCGACCGCGGCCACCGCGAACTGCCCATCCGCGCCGACTACGTCGGCAAGAACCTCCCCACGTCGCTGCGGGAGACGGTCAAGGTCCAGCTCGCCGAGGAGGACGGTCGCGACACCGTGCTGCTCGGCGCCAAGCCGGCCGCCCAGTAGCACTCCGGGCGTACGCCGCTGTCGTACGCCGGTTCAGTGCGCGCGCACGCGCGCCCGTCTGCCCCGAACCTCCCGTTTTGAACTGCCTTACGGAGCCTGACAGATGCAGCGTCATCTCATCTCGGCCGCCGACCTCACCCGCGACGACGCCGTCCTGATCCTCGACACCGCCGAGGAGATGGCCCGGGTCGCGGACCGGCCGATCAAGAAGCTGCCGACCCTGCGCGGCCGCACGATCGTCAACCTGTTCTTCGAGGACTCCACCCGGACCCGGATCTCCTTCGAGGCCGCCGAGAAGCGGCTGTCGGCGGACGTCATCAACTTCTCCGCCAAGGGCTCCAGCGTCTCCAAGGGCGAGTCCCTGAAGGACACCGCCCAGACCCTGGAGGCCATGGGCGTCGACGCCGTGGTCATCCGGCACGGCGCCTCGGGAGCCCCCTACCGCCTGGCGAACTCCGGCTGGATCGACGCCGCCGTCGTCAACGCCGGGGACGGCACCCACCAGCACCCCACCCAGGCCCTGCTGGACGCCTTCACCATGCGCCGCCGCCTGATCGGCCCGGACGCCGGGCTCGGCCAGGACCTCGCGGGCCGCCGCATCACCATCGTCGGCGACGTGCTGCACAGCCGGGTCGCCCGCTCCAACGTCGACCTGCTGCACACCCTCGGTGCCGAGGTCACCCTCGTCGCCCCGCCGACGCTGCTGCCCGTCGGCATCGACACCTGGCCCTGCGAGGTCTCCTACGACCTCGACAGCACCCTGACCAAGTCGGACGCGGTGATGATGCTGCGCGTCCAGCGCGAGCGCATGAACGCCGCCTTCTTCCCCACCGAGCGCGAGTACTCCCGCCGCTACGGACTGGACGGCGACCGCATGGCGCGGATGCCCGAGCACGCCATCGTGATGCACCCCGGCCCGATGGTCCGCGGCATGGAGATCACCGCCGAGGTCGCCGACTCCGACCGCTGCACGGTCGTCGAGCAGGTGGCCAACGGCGTCTCCATCCGGATGGCCGTCCTGTACCTGCTGCTCGGTGGGAACGAGCCCGCCGTCACCCGCCCGCCCGTCTCCCACCACCACCCTTCCGACGAGCGCTCCGCGCACACCCCTTCTGCGGCCGAGGAGAAGTAAGACAGATGAGCAAGATCCTGATCCGTGGTGCGAAGGTGCTCGGCGGCGAGCCGCAGGACGTGCTGATCGACGGCGGGACCATCGCCGAGGTGGGCAGCGGGCTGTCCGCCGAGGGCGCCGAGGTCGTCGAGGCCGGGGGCAAGGTGCTGCTGCCGGGCCTGGTCGACCTGCACACCCACCTGCGCGAGCCGGGCCGCGAGGACTCCGAGACCGTCCTCACCGGCACCCGGGCCGCGGCCTCCGGCGGCTTCACCACCGTCTTCGCCATGGCCAACACCTTCCCGGTCGCCGACACCGCCGGCGTCGTCGAGCAGGTCTGGCGGCTCGGCAAGGAGCACGGCTACTGCGACGTGCAGCCCATCGGCGCCGTCACCGTCGGCCTGGAGGGCAGGAAGCTCGCCGAGCTGGGCGCCATGCACGAGTCGGCCGCCGGCGTCACCGTCTTCTCCGACGACGGCAAGTGCGTCCACGACGCCGTGATCATGCGCCGGGCCCTGGAGTACGTGAAGGCCTTCGGCGGTGTCGTCGCCCAGCACGCGCAGGAGCCGCGGCTGACCGAGGGCGCCGAGATGAACGAGGGCGTCGTCTCCGCCGAGCTGGGTCTCGGCGGCTGGCCGGCGGTGGCCGAGGAGTCGATCATCGCCCGGGACGTCCTGCTCGCCGACCACGTCGGCTCGCGCGTCCACATCTGCCACCTGTCGACCGCCGGGTCCGTCGAGATCGTCCGCTGGGCCAAGTCCCGCGGCATCCAGGTCACCGCCGAGGTCACCCCGCACCACCTGCTCCTCACCGACGAGCTGGTCCGCTCCTACAACCCCGTCTACAAGGTCAACCCGCCGCTGCGCACCGAGCGCGACGTGATGGCCCTGCGCGAGGCGCTCGCCGACGGCACGATCGACATCGTCGCCACCGACCACGCCCCGCACCCGCACGAGGACAAGGACTGCGAGTGGGCCGCGGCCGCCATGGGCATGGTCGGGCTGGAGACCGCGCTGTCGGTGGTGCAGGAGACCATGGTCGACACGGGCCTGCTGGACTGGGCCGGCGTCGCCGACCGGATGTCCGTCAAGCCCGCGCAGATCGGACAGGCCGCCGGCCAGGGCCGTCCCGTCTCGGCAGGCGAGCCCGCCAACCTCACCCTGGTCGACACGGCATACCGTGGGCTGGTGGACCCCGCGGGCTTCGCCTCGCGCAGCCGCAACACGCCCTACGAGGGCCGCGAGCTGCCGGGCCGTGTGACGCACACGTGGCTGCGGGGCAAGGCCACGCTCGTCGACGGGAAGCTCACGTGACACCTGTACTCCTGCTGGCCGCCGAGAAGGAATCGGCGGAAGTGACCGACTGGGCCGCCCGCATCGGCTGGGTCGTCGGCCTCGCCCTCTTCGTCGCGCTCGTCTACTGGCTGATGCGCGAGGGCTGGAAGTGGCGCGGCACCCTCCAGGGCGACCTGCCCGAGCTGCCCACCGCCCCGGACGACCCGGGCCCCGCCCGGCTCACCATGACCGGCCGCTACCACGGCTCCACCACCGCCGGACAGTGGCTCGACCGCATCGTGGCCCGGGGCCTGGGCGCCCGCAGCCGCGCCGAGCTGACGCTGACCGACGCCGGCCTGGACGTCGTGCGCCCCGGGGCGAGCGACTTCTTCGTGCCGGCCGCCGCCCTGCGCGAGGCCCGCCTCGACAAGGGCATCGCCGGCAAGGTGCTCACCGAGGGCGGCCTGCTCGTGGTCACCTGGGAGCACGGCGACCGGCTGATCGACTCCGGTTTCCGCTCCGACCACGCGGCCGAGCACAACGAGTGGGTCCGAGCCCTCACCTCGATGATCGAAACGAACAGCACGGAAGGCGCCGAACGATGACCACCTCCACCAGGGGAGCCGCAAGAACTCCCGCCGTACTCGTCCTGGAGGACGGCCGGATCTTCCGGGGCCGCGCCTACGGGGCCGTGGGGGAGACCTTCGGCGAAGCGGTGTTCTCCACCGGCATGACCGGCTACCAGGAGACCCTCACCGACCCCTCGTACCACCGCCAGGTCGTGGTGATGACCGCCCCGCACGTCGGCAACACCGGCGTCAACGACGAGGACATGGAGTCCAAGCGCATCTGGGTCTCCGGCTACGTCGTGCGCGACCCCGCGCGCGTGCCCTCCAGCTGGCGCTCCCGGCGCACGCTGGACGAGGAGCTGGCCGCACAGGGCGTCGTCGGGATCTCCGGCATCGACACCCGCGCCCTCACCCGCCACCTGCGCGAGCGCGGCGCCATGCGCGTCGGCATCTTCAGCGGCGACGCCGTGCGCGACGACGCGGCTCTGCTCGCACGCGTGCAGGAAGCCCCGCAGATGAAGGGCGCCGACCTCTCCGCCGAGGTGGCCACCACCGAGGCGTACGTCGTCCCGGCCCACGGTGAGAAGAAGTTCACCGTCGCCGCCGTGGACCTCGGCATCAAGGGCATGACCCCGTACCGCATGGCCGAGCGCGGCATCGAGGTGCACGTCCTCCCGGCCACCGCGAGCGTCGAGGACGTCTACGCCGTCAACCCGGACGGCGTCTTCTTCTCCAACGGCCCGGGCGACCCGGCCACCGCCGACCACCCCGTCTCCGTCATGCGGGGCGTCCTGGAGCGCGGCACCCCGCTGTTCGGCATCTGCTTCGGCAACCAGATCCTCGGCCGCGCCCTCGGCTTCGGCACCTACAAGCTGAAGTACGGCCACCGCGGGATCAACCAGCCCGTCCAGGACCGCACGACCGGCAAGGTCGAGGTCACCGCGCACAACCACGGCTTCGCCGTCGACGCCCCGCTCGACGAGGTCGCCGAGACCCCGTTCGGCCGTGCCGAGGTGTCGCACGTCTGCCTGAACGACAACGTGGTGGAGGGGCTCCAGCTCCTCGACCGCCCCGCCTTCAGCGTCCAGTACCACCCCGAAGCGGCAGCGGGCCCGCACGACGCCGCCTACCTGTTCGACCGCTTCGTCTCCCTGATGGAGGGCCAGCGTGCCTAAGCGCACCGATATCCAGTCCGTCCTGGTCATCGGCTCCGGCCCGATCGTCATCGGCCAGGCCGCCGAGTTCGACTACTCCGGCACCCAGGCGTGCCGCGTGCTGAAGTCCGAGGGCCTGCGGGTCATCCTCGTGAACTCCAACCCGGCGACGATCATGACCGACCCGGAGATCGCCGACGCCACCTACGTCGAGCCGATCACCCCCGAGTTCGTCGAGAAGATCATCGCCAAGGAGCGCCCCGACGCGCTGCTGCCCACCCTGGGCGGCCAGACGGCCCTGAACACCGCCATCTCGCTGCACGAGAACGGCGTCCTCGACAAGTACGGCGTCGAGCTGATCGGCGCCAACGTGGAGGCGATCCACAAGGGCGAGGACCGCGACCTGTTCAAGGAGGTCGTGGAGGAGGTCCGCAGGAAGATCGGGCACGGCGAGTCCGCCCGGTCCTACATCTGCCACTCCATGGACGACGTCCTCAAGGGCGTCGAGGAGCTCGGCGGCTACCCGGTCGTGGTCCGCCCCTCCTTCACCATGGGCGGCGCCGGCTCCGGCTTCGCCCACGACGAGGAGGAGCTGCGCCGCATCGCCGGCCAGGGCCTCACCCTCTCGCCGACCACCGAGGTGCTCCTGGAGGAGTCCATCCTCGGCTGGAAGGAGTACGAACTGGAGCTGATGCGCGACAAGCACGACAACGTCGTGGTCGTCTGCTCCATCGAGAACTTCGACCCCATGGGCGTGCACACCGGCGACTCCATCACCGTGGCGCCCGCGATGACGCTGACCGACCGCGAGTACCAGGTGCTGCGCGACGTCGGCATCGCGATCATCCGCGAGGTCGGCGTCGACACCGGCGGCTGCAACATCCAGTTCGCGGTGAACCCCGAGGACGGCCGGGTCATCGTCATCGAGATGAACCCGCGCGTCTCCCGCTCCTCGGCCCTGGCCTCCAAGGCGACCGGCTTCCCGATCGCCAAGATCGCCGCCAAGCTGGCCGTCGGCTACACGCTGGACGAGATCCCGAACGACATCACCCAGGAGACCCCGGCCTCCTTCGAGCCGACGCTCGACTACGTGGTCGTCAAGGCCCCGCGCTTCGCCTTCGAGAAGTTCCCGAGCGCCGACTCCACCCTCACCACGACCATGAAGTCGGTCGGCGAGGCCATGGCCATCGGCCGGAACTTCACCGAGGCCTTCCAGAAGGCGCTGCGCTCGCTGGAGAAGAAGGGCAGCCAGTTCACCTTCGTCGGCGACCCGGGCGACAAGACGCAGCTGCTGGAGCAGGCCGTCCGCCCCACCGACGGCCGCATCAACACCGTCATGCAGGCCGTCCGCGCCGGCGCCACGCCCGAGGAGGTCTTCGACTACACGAAGATCGACCCGTGGTTCGTCGACCAGCTCTTCCTGATCAAGGAGATCGCCGACGAGCTGGCCGAGGCCCCCGAGCTGACGACCGACCTGCTCGCCGAGGCCAAGCGGCACGGCTTCTCCGACGCGCAGATCGGCGAGATCCGCGGCCTGCGCGAGGACGTCGTCCGCGAGGTCCGGCACGCCCTCGGCGTCCGCCCGGTCTACAAGACGGTCGACACCTGCGCCGCCGAGTTCGCCGCGAAGACGCCGTACTTCTACTCCTCCTACGACGAGGAGAGCGAGGTCGCGCCGCGGACCAAGCCGGCCGTCATCATCCTGGGCTCCGGCCCGAACCGCATCGGCCAGGGCATCGAGTTCGACTACTCCTGCGTCCACGCCTCCTTCGCGCTGAGCGACGCGGGCTACGAGACGGTCATGGTCAACTGCAACCCGGAGACCGTCTCCACGGACTACGACACCTCCGACCGCCTCTACTTCGAGCCGCTGACGCTGGAGGACGTGCTGGAGATCGTGCACGCCGAGCAGCAGGCCGGACCCGTCGCGGGCGTCGTCGTCCAGCTCGGCGGCCAGACGCCGCTCGGCCTGTCGCAGGCGCTGAAGGACAACGGCGTGCCGATCGTCGGCACCTCCCCGGAGGCCATCCACGCCGCCGAGGACCGCGGCGCCTTCGGCCGGGTCCTCGCCGAGGCCGGCCTGCCCGCCCCGAAGCACGGCACGGCCACCACCTTCGCCGAGGCCAAGGCCATCGCCGACGAGATCGGCTACCCGGTCCTGGTGCGCCCCTCCTACGTCCTGGGCGGACGCGGCATGGAGATCGTCTACGACGAGACGCGCCTGGAGGCGTACATCGCCGAGTCGACCGAGATCAGCCCGTCCCGGCCGGTCCTGGTCGACCGGTTCCTCGACGACGCCATCGAGATCGACGTCGACGCCCTGTACGACGGCGAGGAGCTGTACCTCGGCGGCGTCATGGAGCACATCGAGGAGGCCGGCATCCACTCCGGCGACTCGGCGTGCGCCCTGCCCCCGATCACCCTCGGCGGCTTCGACATCAAGCGCCTGCGCGCCTCCACCGAGGCCATCGCCAAGGGCGTCGGCGTACGCGGCCTGATCAACATCCAGTTCGCGATGGCGGGCGACATCCTCTACGTGCTGGAGGCCAACCCGCGTGCCTCGCGCACCGTCCCCTTCACCTCGAAGGCGACGGCGGTGCCGCTGGCCAAGGCCGCCGCCCGCATCTCGCTCGGCGCCACCGTCGCCGAACTGCGCGCCGAGGGCCTGCTCCCGGCGACCGGCGACGGCGGGGAGCTGCCCCTGGACGCGCCGATCTCCGTCAAGGAGGCCGTCATGCCGTGGTCGCGCTTCCGCGACATCCACGGCCGGGGCGTCGACACGATCCTCGGCCCGGAGATGCGCTCCACCGGCGAGGTCATGGGCATCGACTCCGTCTTCGGCACGGCGTACGCCAAGTCGCAGGCCGGCGCCTACGGGCCGCTGCCCACCAAGGGCCGCGCGTTCATCTCGGTCGCCAACCGCGACAAGCGCTCGATGATCTTCCCGGCCCGCGAGCTGGTCGCGCACGGCTTCGAGCTGATGGCCACCTCCGGCACGGCCGAGGTCCTCAAGCGCAACGGCATCAACGCCACGGTCGTGCGCAAGCAGTCCGAGGGCACCGGCCCGAACGGCGAGAAGACCATCGTCCAGCTCATCCACGACGGCGAGGTCGACCTCATCGTCAACACCCCGTACGGCACCGGCGGCCGCCTCGACGGCTACGACATCCGCACGGCGGCCGTGGCGCGCTCCGTGCCCTGCCTGACGACGGTCCAGGCGCTGGCCGCGGCGGTCCAGGGCATCGACGCCCTGAACCGCGGCGAGGTGAGCGTCCGCTCGCTCCAGGAACACGCGGAACACCTGATCGCGGCCCGCGACTAGCAGCCCCGAGGGGGACACCGGAAACGGTGTCCCCCTCTTGCTGAGGACGCCACGTCTTCGTGAGGACACCATGTACAAGATCTTCTTCCGTCTCGTCTTCAAACGGCTGGACCCCGAGCGGGCGCACCACCTCGCCTTCCGCTGGATCCGCCTGGCCGCCGGCGTGCCCGTGCTGCGCACCTTCCTGGCGGCCGCCCTCGCACCCCGCTACAAGGAGCTGCGCACCGAGGCCCTGGGGCTGCGCATGCACGGCCCCTTCGGGCTGGCCGCGGGCTTCGACAAGAACGCCGTCGGCATCGACGGCATGGCCATGCTCGGCTTCGACCACGTCGAGATCGGCACGGTGACCGGCGAACCGCAGCCGGGCAACCCCAAGCAGCGGCTGTTCCGCCTGGTCGAGGACCGGGCGCTGATCAACCGCATGGGCTTCAACAACGACGGCTCGCTCCGCGTCGCCGCCCGCCTGGCCTCCCGCACGCCGGTCTTCAAGCCGGTCGTCGGCGTCAACATCGGCAAGACCAAGGTCGTCCCCGAGGAGGAGGCCGTCGCCGACTACGTGAAGTCGGCCGAGCGGCTCGCGCCCTACGCCGACTACCTCGTCGTCAACGTCTCCTCCCCGAACACCCCTGGGCTGCGCAACCTGCAGGCCACCGAGGCGCTGCGCCCGCTGCTGAGCGCGGTGCGCGAGGCCGCCGACCGGACCGCGCCCGCGCGGCGCGTCCCGCTGCTGGTCAAGATCGCGCCGGACCTCGCCGACGAGGACGTCGACGCCGTCGCCGACCTCGCCGTGGAACTCGGCCTGGACGGGATCATCGCCACCAACACCACCGTCGCGCGCGAGGGGCTCGGCCTGCAGTCCGCCCCCGGCCTGGTCAAGGAGACCGGCGGCCTGTCCGGGGCGCCCCTGAAGGAGCGGTCCCTGGAGGTCCTGCGGCGCCTCTACGCGCGCGTGGGGGACCGGATCACCCTGGTGGGCGTCGGCGGCATCGAGAACGCCGAGGACGCCTGGCAGCGCATCCTGGCCGGCGCCACCCTGGTGCAGGGCTACAGCGCCTTCGTCTACGAAGGGCCGTTCTACGCCCGCGCCATCCACAAGGGGCTCGCCGCGCGCCTGGCGACCAGCCCCTACGCCACGCTCGCCGACGCGGTGGGCGCCGACGTGAGGAAGACGGCATGAGTGCCCTGGAACCCTTCGGCGCCCGCCTGCGCCGCGCCATGGACGAACGCGGCCCGCTGTGCGTGGGCATCGACCCGCACGCGTCCCTGCTGGCCGAGTGGGGCCTGAACGACGACGTGGCCGGCCTGGAGCGGTTCAGCCGCACGGTCGTCGAGGCGGTCGCCGACCGGGTCGCCGTGCTCAAGCCGCAGAGCGCGTTCTTCGAGCGCTTCGGCTCCAAGGGCGTCGCCGTCCTGGAGGCCTCGGTCGCCGAGGCGCGGGCCGCGGGCGCGCTGGTCGTGATGGACGCCAAGCGCGGCGACATCGGCTCGACCATGGCCGCCTACGCCGAGTCCTTCCTGCACAAGGACGCGCCGCTGTTCTCCGACGCGCTCACGGTCTCGCCCTACCTCGGCTACGGCTCGCTCGCCCCGGCCGTCGCGCTGGCCCGGGAGAGCGGTGCCGGACTGTTCGTGCTGGCGCTGACCTCCAACCCGGAGGGCGGCGAGGTCCAGCACGCGGTGCGCCCGGACGGCCGGAACGTCGGGGCGGCGATGCTCGCGCACCTGGCCGCCGAGAACGCCGGCGAGGAGCCGCTGGGGTCCTTCGGCGCGGTCGTCGGCGCCACGCTCGGTGACCTCTCGGACTACGACCTGGACGTCAACGGCCCGCTCCTCGCGCCCGGGATCGGCGCCCAGGGAGCCACGCCGGCGGATCTTCCCCGGGTCTTCGGCCCGGCGGTGCGCAACGTCGTGCCGAACGTCAGCCGGGGAGTGCTGCGCCACGGTCCCGACCCGGTCGCTCTGCGTGACGCCTCGCAACGCTTCGCGGAGGAGATCCGTCAGGCCGTGGCGTCCTTCTGAGGCGGTCCAGACCATCGACGGGACCTTCGGGAGGCGGGCCGAGGAGCAGTTGAATCTGAATACATCCTCAAATCCAGGGCAGTATGTACTAAATGTCCGTTCACCTGAAGGCTGACCAGGACTTTTCCGCTGTTCTCGCTGACTCCGGCGGACTTGCCCGCTAGTCTCCGACGAGAGAGCGGGCAAGCGTGTGTTGCTCGTACCTCCCCAGGTGTGGGGCGACTAGCTTCCTCACCGGTCCGTATCCGACAGTTCGACATCCGAGGTGACGTAGGCGTGGCTCTTCCGCCCCTTACCCCTGAACAGCGCGCAGCCGCGCTCGAAAAGGCCGCCGCGGCTCGCCGGGAGCGGGCCGAGGTCAAGAATCGACTCAAGCACTCCGGCGCCTCCCTTCACGAGGTCATCAAGCAGGGCCAGGAGAACGACGTCATCGGCAAGATGAAGGTCTCCGCCCTCCTCGAGTCGCTGCCGGGCGTGGGCAAGGTCCGCGCCAAGCAGATCATGGAGCGACTCGGCATCTCCGAGAGCCGCCGCGTGCGGGGTCTCGGTTCCAACCAGATCGCCTCCCTCGAGCGCGAGTTCGGCAGCACCGGCTCCTGAACCGGTCACTCCGGGGAAGCGAGTCCCGGGCACTCCGGGATTGCTGGATAATCGCTGCATGGCAGCAACACCCCGGGGGACGTCCCCCGTACCCCCGGACGCACGTCCGCGGCTGACCGTGCTCTCCGGCCCCTCCGGGGTCGGCAAGAGCACGGTCGTCGCCCATATGCGCAAGCAGCACCCCGAGGTCTGGCTCTCGGTGTCGGCGACGACCCGCAAGCCCCGTCCCGGCGAGCAGCACGGAGTCCACTACTTCTTCGTCACCGACGACGAGATGGACAAACTGATCGCCAACGGCGAGCTGCTGGAGTGGGCCGAGTTCGCCGGCAACCGCTACGGCACGCCGCGCGCGGCCGTGCAGGAGCGCCTGGAGAAGGGTGAGCCGGTCCTCCTGGAGATCGACCTCCAGGGCGCCCGCCTGGTGCGGGAGTCGATGCCCGAGGCCCAGCTGGTGTTCCTCGCCCCGCCCTCCTGGGAGGAGCTGGTGCGCCGGCTCACCGGGCGCGGCACCGAACCGCCCGAGGTCATCGAGCGCAGGCTCGACGCGGCCAAGATCGAACTCGCCGCGGAACCGGAGTTCGACACCACCCTGGTCAACACCTCCGTCGAGGACGTGGCGCGCGAGCTGCTAGCCTTGATGGACGTCGTGTGACCATCGCTGATCGATCCGGTCCTCGCTGATCATCCCGACAGATTCTTTCCCATCCATCGGAAGGTAGAGCGTGTCCTCTTCCATCTCCGCGCCCGAGGGCATCATCAACCCGCCGATCGACGAGCTCCTCGAGGCCACCGACTCGAAGTACAGCCTCGTGATCTACGCGGCCAAGCGGGCCCGCCAGATCAACGCGTACTACTCGCAGCTCGGCGAGGGCCTCCTCGAGTACGTCGGTCCGCTCGTCGACACCCACGTCCACGAGAAGCCGCTCTCGATCGCCCTCCGCGAGATCAACGCGGGGCTGCTGACGTCCGAGGCCGTCGAGGGCCCGGCGCAGTAAGTACGATTTCCAGCTTGACGCTGACTTGTCCACAGGCCCGGCAGGCCGACTGCCGGGCCTGTGGTGTGTGATGGGACATGTACGTCGCCGAGGTCCGGGGAGAGACAGTGGACAAGCCGAAGGTCGTGCTGGGGGTCAGCGGCGGCATCGCCGCGTACAAGGCCTGTGAGCTGCTGCGGCGGCTGACCGAGTCGGGCCATGACGTGCGCGTGGTGCCCACCGCCTCCGCCCTGCACTTCGTCGGGGCCGCCACCTGGTCCGCCCTGTCCGGCAACCCGGTCTCCACCGAGGTCTGGGACGACGTCCACGAGGTCCCGCACGTCCGCATCGGGCAGCACGCCGACCTGGTCGTCGTCGCCCCGGCCACCGCCGACCTGCTCGCCAAGGCGGCGCACGGTCTCGCCGACGACCTGCTCACCAACACCCTGCTCACCGCCCGATGTCCCGTCGTCTTCGCCCCCGCGATGCACACGGAGATGTGGGAGCACCCGGCCACCCAGGAGAACGTGGCGACGCTGCGCCGCCGCGGCGCCCTCGTCGTCGAGCCCGCCGTGGGCCGCCTCACCGGCGCCGACACCGGCAAGGGCCGCTTCCCCGACCCCGCCGAGCTCTTCGAGGTCTGCCGCCGGGTGCTGGCCCGGGGCGTGCGGGAGCCCGACCTCACGGGGCGGCACGTCGTGATCAGCGCCGGCGGCACCCGCGAGCCCCTCGACCCCGTCCGCTTCCTCGGCAACCGCTCCTCCGGCAAGCAGGGCTACGCCCTCGCCCGCACCGCCGCCGCCCGCGGCGCCCGGGTCACGCTCGTCGCCGCCAACAGCACCCTCCCGGACCCGGCCGGCGTGGACGTGGTCCCGGTCGGCACGGCCGTGCAGCTGCGCGAGGCGGTCCTCGCCGCCGCCGTCGACGCCGACGCCGTGGTCATGGCGGCGGCCGTCGCCGACTTCCGCCCCGCCGCCTACGCCACCGGCAAGATCAAGAAGAAGGACGGCCGGGACCCGGAGCCGGTCGCCCTGGTGCGTAATCCGGACATCCTCGCCGAGATCTCCACCGACCGGCCGCGCCCCGGACAGGTGATCGTCGGCTTCGCCGCGGAGACCGACGACGTGCTGGCCAACGGCCGCGCCAAGCTCAAGCGCAAGGGCTGCGACCTGCTCGTCGTGAACGAGGTGGGCGAGCGCAAGACCTTCGGTTCCGAGGAGAACGAAGCGGTCGTGCTCGGCGCCGACGGCAGCGAGAGAGCGGTCCCGCACGGCCCGAAGGAGGCCCTCGCCGACACCGTGTGGGACCTCGTGGCCGAACGGCTGGCCTGAGCGCCCGTCCACCGCGCGCCGACCGGAAACCGCTCCGATCGGCGCGTGGCGCCTCTGGCCAACGCCGCTCGGAATTGGGCAGAATGCCCGTGCCGCAGGTCACAGCGCTCCCGAGTGGCGAGACAGGGGGGCCGTGGCCGAAGCGTGACCCGTAAACTGTTCCACGGACGGCGCCGGGTGCAGCCCCCGCCGTCCGCCAATGATCAGCCAGCAGCCGCTGCAACCCCAGGGAGCGTTGTGTCCCGTCGCCTGTTCACCTCGGAGTCCGTGACCGAGGGTCACCCCGACAAGATCGCTGACCAGATCAGCGACACCATTCTCGACGCGCTGCTGCGCGAGGACCCCACCTCGCGCGTCGCCGTCGAGACCCTGATCACGACCGGCCTGGTGCACGTGGCCGGCGAGGTCACGACCAAGACGTACGCGGACATCGCGACGCTGGTCCGGAACAAGATCCTCGAGATCGGCTACGACTCCAGCAAGAAGGGCTTCGACGGCGCCTCCTGCGGCGTGTCGGTGTCGATCGGCGCGCAGTCCCCGGACATCGCCCAGGGCGTGGACACGGCCTACGAGACCCGTGTCGAGGGTGACGACGACGAGCTCGACAAGCAGGGCGCGGGCGACCAGGGCCTGATGTTCGGCTACGCGACGGACGAGACGCCGACGCTGATGCCGCTGCCGATCTTCCTCGCCCACCGCCTGTCCAAGCGCCTGTCCGAGGTCCGCAAGAACGGCACGATCCCCTACCTGCGCCCCGACGGCAAGACGCAGGTCACCATCGAGTACGACGGTGACAAGGCGGTCCGCCTGGACACCGTGGTGGTCTCCTCGCAGCACGCCTCCGACATCGACCTGGACTCGCTGCTGGCTCCGGACATCAAGGAGTTCGTGGTCGAGCCGGAGCTGAAGGCCCTGCTGGACGAGGGCATCAAGCTCGACACGGAGAACTACCGCCTCCTGGTCAACCCGACCGGCCGTTTCGAGATCGGCGGCCCGATGGGCGACGCCGGCCTGACCGGCCGCAAGATCATCATCGACACCTACGGCGGCATGGCCCGGCACGGCGGCGGTGCCTTCTCCGGCAAGGACCCGTCCAAGGTGGACCGCTCCGCGGCCTACGCGATGCGCTGGGTCGCGAAGAACGTGGTGGCCGCGGGCCTGGCCACGCGCTGCGAGGTGCAGGTCGCGTACGCGATCGGCAAGGCCGAGCCGGTCGGCCTGTTCGTGGAGACCTTCGGCACCGCCAAGGTCGACATCGACCGCATCGAGAAGGCGATCGACGAGGTCTTCGACCTGCGCCCGGCCGCCATCATCCGCGACCTGGACCTGCTCCGCCCGATCTACTCCCAGACCGCCGCCTACGGCCACTTCGGCCGCGAGCTGCCGGACTTCACCTGGGAGCGCACCGACCGCGTGGACGCCCTGCGCAAGGCGGCGGGACTCTAGTCCCGGCACACCTCACCGCGTGACGAGGCCCGGCACCCTTCGGGGGCCGGGCCTCGCCGCGTCCGGGCAGCGGACGTCCGGCCGGGTGCCGGCCGTCGCCACCGGGGAACCCGGCAGCCGTCGGTTGTCAGTGGCGTTTGGTAAGAATGCAGGCGTGAGCAGCGAGAACGAGCAGGCGGGCGGCGGGGCGGAGGGCGCCCCGCCCGAGCAGCTCGCGCTCATCCGCGAGAGCGTCCGCAAGGCCAGCACACCCCGGGCCAAGCCGCGGACGTGGCGCGGAGCCGCCCTCGCCAAGGAACTGCCCGTCGCCCGCGTCCTCGTCGACAAGGGAGTGCTCCACCTCGACCGGTACTTCGACTACGCGGTGCCCGAGGAGCTGGACGAGCAGGCCCGGCCGGGCGTCCGGGTCCGGGTGCGCTTCGGCGCCGGGCGGCACCGGGTGCGGGACGGACGCCGCGAGGGCGGCGGCCTGATCGACGGGTTCCTCATCGAGCGGCTGCCCGAGTCCGACTACGCGGGACCGCTGGCCGCCCTGGCCCAGGTCGTCTCGCCCGAGCCGGTGCTCAGCGAGGAGCTGCTCGGACTGGCCCGGGCGGTCGCCGACCGGTACGCGGGCAGCCTCGCCGACGTGCTGCAGCTGGCCGTGCCGCCACGCAACGCCCGGGCGGAGCAGCGCCCCTCGCCCGAGCCCCTGCCCCCGCCCCCGGCGCCCGAACCGGGTTCCTGGCAGCGCTACGAGCGCGGGGCGGCGTTCCTGCAGTCCCTCGCCGCGGGCGGCGCACCCCGGGCCGTGTGGAACGCGCTGCCCGGCCCGCAGTGGGGCGAGGAGCTGGCCCGGGCCGTCGCGGCGACGCTGGCGTCCGGTCGGGGCGCCCTGGTGGTCCTGCCCGACGGGCGCGCGGTCGCCCGGGTCGATGCCGCCCTGACCGCCCTGCTGGGGGAGGGCAGGCACGCGGTCCTCACCGCCGACGCCGGCCCGGAGAAGCGGTACGCGCAGTGGCTGGCGGTGCGGCGCGGCTCCGTGCGGGCCGTGATCGGCACCCGGGCCGCGATGTTCGCACCCGTCCCGGACCTGGGCCTGGTGGCCCTCTGGGACGACGGCGACGACAGCCACAGCGAGCAGCACGCCCCGCAGCCGCACGCCCGCGAGGTGCTGCTCCTGCGCGCCGCCCAGGACCGGTGCGGCTTCCTGCTGGGCGGCTGGGCCTGCACGGTGGAGGCCGCACAGCTCGTCGAGACCGGCTGGGCGCGCCCGCTCGTCGCCGGGCGCGACCAGGTGCGCTCGTCCGCGCCCCTGGTGCGCACCGTCGGGGACGGGGACCTCGCCCGGGACGAGGCCGCCCGGGCGGCGCGGCTCCCCACCCTCGCCTGGCAGGCCGTCAGGGAGGGCCTGAAGCAGGGGCCGGTGCTCGTGCAGGTGCCGCGGCGGGGCTATGTGCCGCGCATGGCCTGTGCCCAGTGCCGGGCGCCCGCGCGGTGCCGCCACTGCTCCGGGCCGCTGGAGACGCGGGACGGCGGGGCGCTGTGCTGCGGCTGGTGCGGCCGTGAGGAAGGCGCCTGGCACTGCCCGGAGTGCGGCGGCTTCCGGCTGCGTGCCTCGGTCGTCGGGGCGCGGCGGACCGCCGAGGAGCTCGGCCGGGCGTTCCCCGCGGTCCCGGTGCGGACCTCGGGGCGCGAGCACGTGCTGGACACGGTGCCGGGCGCGCCCGCCCTCGTGGTCAGCACGCCGGGGGCGGAGCCCGTCGCCGAGGGCGGCTACGCGGCCGCCCTGCTGCTGGACGGCTGGGCCATGCTCGGGCGGCCGGATCTGCGCGCCGGGGAGGACGCGTTGCGGCGGTGGATCGCGGCCGCGGCCCTGGTCCGGCCGCAGCCGGCCGGGGGCACGGTGGTGGTCGTGGCGGAGCCGACACTGCGGCCCGTGCAGGCGTTGGTGCGCTGGGACCCCGTCGGGCACGCGGTGCGCGAGCTCGCCGAGCGGGCCGAGCTGGGATTCCCGCCGGTGTCCCGGATGGCCGCGGTGTCGGGCCCGGGGGAGGCGGTGGCCGACTTCCTGCGGAACGCGGATCTCCCGCCCGAGGCCGAGGTGCTGGGACCGGTGCCCTTGCCGGTGCCGGCCGCGGGGCGGCCACGGCGGGCCGGGGCCCCGCCGCCCGGGGAGCAGTGGGAGCGGGCTCTGGTGCGGGTGCCGCCGGGCCGGGGCGCGGCCCTGGCGGCGGGCCTCAAGGCCGCGCAGGCGGCGCGGATGGCGCGGGGGAGCGGTCAGGGCGCCGGGGTGTGGGTGCGGATCGATCCGGCCGACATCGGCTGAGGGCCGTGCGGCTGCGGCGACCGGGAGAGCGCCGGGCAGGATCGCGGCCCTGACGCGCGGCTGCCCTCCCGGAGGGGGCCGGGAGGGCGGGCGGTGAGGCGCGGAGCCGTCGCGGGTCAGCCGATGTGCGTCGGCCGCCGTGCGTCGGCCGCCGTGCGCCGGTCGCTGTGCGCCGGTCGTCGCGCGTCAGCCGTTGTGCGTCAGCCGTGGTGCGTCAGCCGCTGTACGTCAGCCGTTGCGCGGGCCGGGGAAGGCCGTGGGCCGCACCTCGTCGCGCAGGGCCGGGCTGCCCGCGGTGGGCTGGGTCGGCATGGAACGGGCCGCGGGGACCGTCGGCATCGTGGGGAGCCCGGCGGGCACGTTCACCGTGCGCGTGCCGGACGGCTCGGTGCCGCGCTCCGGCTCGGCCGTGACCGTCTGCGCCGCGGCGCGGCGGGCGCCGTAGCGGCGGTGCACCGCCTGTTTGGTGACACCCAGCGCGGAACCGACGGCGTCCCACGAGAAGCCGAGGGAGCGGTCGAAGTCGACGGCCGCGGTCATCAGGGTTTCGACACTGTCCCGGAGCTCCTGGGCGAGACGTACGGTCGGGGCGGGTGCGCGTCCGTAGACGACGAAGCCAGTGGACGGGCCGGAGCGGCGCGGGCGGTAGACGTTGCCCAGCTGGGCGGTCAGGGTGCGCAGTGCGTCCACCTGCCGGCGGACCCGCTCGATGTCCCGCACCAGCAAGTGCAGGCTGGCCCGAGCCTGGGCGTCGTGGGTTGCGTGGTCGGCCATGAACAAGCCTCTCGAACCGGCGTTGAAAGGAAGGGGCCGCGAATTGCGGCCCTCTGTGGTCAACTCTGTCTTGACCAACGCGGATTCGCTCCGCTGGTCACGGTGAGGGGGCGTAGGAGCAGATGCGCGCGCCTGAGTGCGCGGGGCGTGCGCCTCGGCCTGCGGCCGTCGGCGGCTTTCCCGTGTCCGGCTCATAGACTGGGGCGTTGCTCGTCGTCCGCCCCCGCCCGAGAGGCTCCCAGCACCCCATGAAGCTCGTCTTCGCCGGTACACCCGAGGTCGCCGTTCCCGCCCTGGACGCCCTTCTGGCCTCCGGGCGGCACGAGGTGGCCGCCGTCGTCACGCGCCCCGACGCTCCGGCCGGACGGGGGCGCAGGCTCGTGGCGTCGCCCGTCGCCGAGCGGGCGGAGGAGGCCGGGATCGAGGTGCTGAAGCCGGTGAAGCCGAGGGACCCCGAGTTCCTGGAGCGGCTGCGGGAGATCGCGCCCGACTGCTGCCCCGTCGTCGCCTACGGCGCCCTGCTGCCCCGGGTCGCCCTCGACGTCCCCGCGCACGGCTGGGTGAACCTGCACTTCTCGCTGCTGCCCGCCTGGCGGGGCGCGGCGCCCGTGCAGCACGCGATCATGGCCGGTGACGAGATCACCGGGGCGTCGACGTTCCTCATCGAGGAGGGGCTGGACTCGGGGCCGGTGTACGGGACGGTGACCGAGGAGATCCGGCCCACCGACACCAGCGGGGACCTGCTGACGCGGCTCGCGTTCGCCGGTGCCGGGCTGCTCGCGGCGACCATGGACGGCATCGAGGACGGCACGCTGAAGGCGGTGCCGCAGCCCGCCGAGGGCGTGAGCCTGGCGCCGAAGGTCAACGTCGAGGACGCGCACGTGGACTGGTCCGCGCCCGCGCTGCGCGTCGACCGGATCGTGCGGGGCTGCACGCCGGCGCCCGGTGCCTGGACCACGTTCCGCGGCGAGCGGCTCAAGCTCATCCAGGTCACGCCGGTGCCCGACCGTACGGACCTCGCGCCGGGGGAGATCGCCGCCGGGAAGAACAACGTGCACGTCGGTACCGGCTCGTACGCGGTGGAGCTGCTGTGGGTGCAGGCCCAGGGCAAGAAGCCGATGCGGGCGGCGGACTGGGCGCGCGGGGTGCGGATCGCCGAAGGGGAGCGGCTTGGCAGCTGACACCACGCCGGCCACCGCGCGGGCCCCACGGCACGGGCTCCGACCGCATGCCCGTGCCGGTGCGCCCCCTGCGAGGCACCCCGCTGCCCCCACGACCCGGCGCCGGGCCCTGTGTCCGCGTCACCTACGCCGGCCGGCACCCGGCGACATCCCCTCGCCACCGCCGTCGGCCGGCACCCTGCCACGTGCCCTCGCCACCGCCGTCGGCCGGCACCCTGCCGCGTTCCCTCGTCACCGTCCCGTCGGCCGGCACCCTGCCGCGTTCCCTCGTCACCGTCCCGTCGGCCGGCACCCTGCCGCGTTCCCTCGTCACCGGCCCGTCGGCCGGCACCCGGCGGCGTAGGCTGGGTCGCGCACTTCTTCCCACACCCGGAGCACCTTTTTCGTGAGTGAGCAGCCCCGCCGGCCCCGCACGTCCGGCAAGCCCTACCGCCGGCCCAAGAAGGACCCTGTCCGCATCCTCGCCTTCGAGGCGCTCAGGGCCGTGGACGAGCGCGACGCCTACGCCAACCTCGTACTGCCGCCCCTGCTGCGCAAGGCCCGTGAGCAGGACGACTTCGACGCCCGGGACGCGGCGCTGGCCACGGAGCTGGTGTACGGGACGCTGCGGCGGCAGGGGACCTACGACGCGGTGCTGTCGGCCTGTGTGGACCGGCCGCTCGGCGAGGTCGACCCGCCGGTGCTGGACGTGCTGAGCCTCGGGGCGCACCAGTTGCTCGGCACGCGCATCCCGACCCACGCGGCCGTCTCGGCCACCGTCGAACTCGCGCGGGTCGTCCTGGGCGACGGGCGGGCGAAGTTCGTCAACGCGGTGCTGCGCAAGGTCGCGCAGGACGACCTGGACGGCTGGCTGGAGCGGGTCGCGCCCCCGTACGACGACGACCCCGAGGACCACCTCGCCGTGGTGCACTCGCACCCGCGGTGGGTCGTGTCCGCGCTGTGGGACTCGCTGGGCGGCGGGCGCGCCGGCATCGAGGAGCTGCTGCGCGCCGACAACGAGCGGCCCGAGGTGACTCTCGTGGCCCGGCCCGGGCGCTCCGCTGCCGAGGAACTGCTGGGCGAGGACGCCGCCGTGCCGGGGCGCTGGTCGCCGTACGCCGTGCGGCTGAGCGAGGGCGGGGAGCCGGGTGCCGTCGCCGCCGTACGCGACGGGCGCGCGGGCGTGCAGGACGAAGGCAGCCAGCTCGTCGCGATCGCCCTGGCGAACGCGACGCTGGAAGGGGCCGACCGGCGATGGCTGGACGGGTGCGCCGGGCCGGGCGGCAAGGCCGCGCTGCTGGGTGCCCTGGCCGCGCAGCGGGGCGCGCTGCTCGTCGCCTCCGAGAAGCAGACCCACCGGGCCGGGCTGGTGGCGCGTGCCCTGGACGGCAATCCCGGGCCGTACCAGGTGATCGCCGCGGACGGGACCCGTCCCGCGTGGCGGCCCGGCAGTTTCGACCGGGTGCTGGTCGACGTGCCCTGCACCGGTCTGGGCGCCCTGCGCCGCCGTCCCGAGGCGCGCTGGCGGCGCCGCCCGGAGGACCTGGACGGGTTCGCGCCGCTCCAGCGCGGGTTGCTGCGCACCGCCCTGGAGTCGGTGCGCGTGGGCGGTGTCGTCGGCTACGCGACGTGCTCGCCGCATCTCGCCGAGACCCGGGCCGTGGTCGCCGACGTGCTCAAGCAGTTCCCGCAGACCGACCTGATCGACGCGCGGCCGCTGCTGCCGGGCGTCCCGGACCTGGGGGAGGGGCCCGACGTGCAGCTGTGGCCGCACCTGCACGGGACCGACGCGATGTACCTGGCGCTCGTCCGCCGGACCGGCTGACCCCGGCCGGCGGACGTCCGCCCCGGCCCGGCTCAGTCACCCGGGCCGCCGACCGGCCGCCCGCCCGCGCCCGTCACTCGCCCGGCCGGCCGGTCGCCGCCCCGGCGGGTGCCCGGGGCGCTCTCGCCCCGCCGTCCTCGCGGGCCAGTCGGTGCGGCCACCACACCTTCGGGCCGACGTCCAGGAACAGGGCCGTCACCAGCACCGAGCGCACGATGAACGTGTCGATGAGGACGCCCAGCGCGACCGCGAAACCGATCTCGGCGAAGGCGACGATCGGCAGGGTGCCGAGCGCGGCGAACGTCCCGGCCAGGACCAGCCCGGCGGAGGTGATGACCGCGCCGGTGGCGGCCAGACCCGTGACCACGCCCGCTCTGGTGCCCTGGTGGGTCGCCTCCTCGCGGACCCGGGTGGTCAGGAAGATGTTGTAGTCGATGCCCAGGGCGACCAGGAACACGAACACGAACAGCGGGAAGTCGGTCGGCTCGCCCGCGTAGTCGAAGACGTACCGGAACGCGAGCGCGCTGATGCCGAGGGCCGCCGTGAACGACAGGATCACCGTGCCGATCAGCAGCAGCGGGGCGATCAGCGCCCGCAGCAGGACGCAGAGGATCAGCAGGACGACCAGCAGCACCAGCGGGATGATCAGCAGGTTGTCGCGCGTGGTCGCCTTGTCCATGTCGAGCAGGGCCGCCGTACCGCCGCCCACCTTGGCGTCGGCCTCCGGTACCGCGTGCACGGCGTCGCGGACCCGCTCGACCGTCTGTTTCGCGGCCTCGCTGTCCGCCGGGGCCGTCATCGTCGCCTCGAACAGGACCCGGCCCTCGAATCCCGGGCTGGTCCCCGGCGGCAGCCCGAGCGACTGCGGCACCACACCCGGGGTCTGCGCGACGGTCCGGCCCACTTCGACGGCCTGCTCCCGGTTGCTGATCACGACCAGCGGGTCGCCGCTGCCCGCCGGGAAGTAGCGGGCCGAGACCTGCTGGCCGGTGATGGAGTCCGGCTCGCCGGTGAAGGAGTCCGCGTTGGCGATGCCCTCGGCCCGCAGCTGGATCAGCCCCAGGGAGCAGACCGCCAGCGCCAGCGCCGTGGCGGCCCAGATCGTGCGCGGGCGGCGGGCGATCCGCCGGCCGGTGCGCGCCCAGACGCCCCGCTCGGTCGGCTCGGCCGAGCCCAGGTGCGGGATCACCGGCCAGAAGATCCAGCGGCCGCAGACGACCAGCAGGGCCGGGAACAGGCTCATCATCGCCAGCAGGGCGACGGCGACACCGATCGCGGCGACGGGCCCCAGGCCGCTGGTGGAGTTCATCTCGGCGGTCAGCAGCACCAGCATGCTCAGCACCACGGTCGCGCCGGAGGCCAGCACGGCCGGGCCCGCCCGGTGCAGGGCCAGCGCCATCGCCTCGTGCCGGTCCTCGTGCCGGCGCAGCTCCTCCCGGTAGCGGGCCACCAGCAGCAGCGCGTAGTCCGTGCCCGCGCCGAAGACCAGCACGGTGAGGATGCCGGCGCTCTGGCCGTTGACCGTCAGGCCCGCGTGCTCGGCCAGGACGTAGATCAGCGCCTGCGCGGCGAACAGGGCGCACACCACCGAGACCAGGGGCACCAGCAGCAGGGTGATGCTGCGGTAGGTGATGAGCAGCATGACGATGACGACGGCCATCGCCGCGAACAGCAGCGTCGAGTCGATGCCCTCGAAGGCCTCCGCCGAGTCGGCGGCGGTACCGCCCGGACCGGTGACGTGCACGGCCAGGCCGCCGCCGCTCTCGCCGACGTCGTCGCGGATGGACTCCACCGCGGGGGAGATCCGCTCCCAGCCCTTCTCGTCCATGGTGATCGGCACGAACACCTGCGCGGCCCGGGGGTCGGTGCGCCGGTCGAACACCGGTCCCCGCGTCTCCGCGCCCCGGATGCCGTGGTCGCTCAGTTCCTTGAGCTCGCGCACGTCCTCGGCGATCCGCACCCGGTCCTGGGCGGTCAGCCCGGCCTCCCGCGCGTAGATCACCACCGCCGGGATCTGCTCCGGCCGGAAGTTCTCCGACTCCTGCAGCACCTGCGTGGACTCGGCGGACCCGGGCAGCCAGGACGCCGCGTCGTTGTCCTGGGCGTCGGTCAGCTTCATGGCGAAGGGCGCGGCGACGAAGAGCACCACCAGCCACAGCACCACCACCAGCCACTTGGCCCGCCGCCCGCAGACGAGATGCGCGACGCCCTTGTTCATGGCGACCCCTTCGCTTCCGGCACCCGGCCCGGACCGCCGGCGGCCGCGCGAGCGGCCCACGACGGCTCCCGGCCGACGTACCACCGTTCCCGCCGGGGACCGATGCCCACAACCCCTGCGGGGCATGGCAGTCTTAGGACATGGCCGTGCAGATCAACCCCAGCATCCTGTCCGCCGACTTCGCCCGCCTCGCGGACGAGGCGAAGGCCGTGCAGGGAGCCGACTGGCTCCACGTCGACGTCATGGACAACCATTTCGTCCCGAACCTCACGCTCGGGGTGCCGGTCGTAGAGTCGCTCGCCCGTGCGACGGACACTCCGCTGGACTGCCATCTGATGATCGAGGCCCCCGATCGGTGGGCGCCCCAGTACGTGGAGGCGGGGGCCGGGTCGGTCACCTTCCATGTCGAGGCCGCCGCCGCGCCGGTCCGGCTCGCCCGGGAGATCCGCGCCAAGGGCGCCCGCGCCTCGATGGCGCTGAAGCCCGCGACTCCCGTCGAGCCGTACGAGGACCTGCTCCCCGAGCTCGACATGCTGCTGATCATGACGGTCGAACCGGGCTTCGGGGGACAGGCGTTCCTCGACATCATGCTTCCGAAGATCCGCCGGACGCGCGAGTTGATCAGCAAGCACGGACTGGAGCTCTGGCTCCAGGTCGACGGCGGAGTCTCCGCTTCCACGATCGAGCGCTGCGCGGAGGCCGGAGCCGACGTCTTCGTGGCCGGATCGGCGGTCTACGGGGCGAACGACCCGGCAGAAGCGGTACGTGCACTACGCACCCAGGCCGAGGCGGCGACCGCCGAGGCGACCTGGGCGTGCGGCCACTGAGCCACAGCAAAGTGAACGGCTCTCATCAGGGCTGATCATCCGCGCCGGATCTGCAAGGATGAACGGCGAATCCAGAGTGTGAACAGCAGTGAGGAGATCGCCGTGTCGGGTATGTCGGCGGGCCGGTCAGCCATGCGGATGGGACCCGCTGAGCTGGTGCAGGCGGCGGCCATGGCCCGCCGCTTCTACCTCGAGGGGAAGTCCAAGATCCAGATCGCGGAGGAGTTCGGCGTCAGCCGCTTCAAGGTGGCCCGGGTCCTGGAGACCGCCCTCGAACGTGACCTCGTGCGCATCGAGATCCGGGTGCCCGCGGAACTGGACGCCGACCGCTCGGACGCGCTCCGCGCCCGGTACGGCCTCAGGCACGCCGTCGTGGTCGAGTCGCCGGCCGAGGCCGAGGAGACGCCCGACCCGGAGAACCTGGGAGAGGTGGCCGCCGACCTGCTCGGCGAACTGGTCGACGAGGGGGCCGTGCTGGGGCTGGCCTGGGGCCGCTCCACCATCCACATGGCGGCGGCGCTCGACCGGCTGCCGCCGTGCACGGTGGTGCAGCTGACCGGCGTGTACGACGCCGGGACCGCCGAACGCGGCTCGGTCGAGGCGGTACGACGGGCCGCCCAGGTGTCCGGCGGCGACGCCCACCCCATCTACGCCCCGATGCTGCTGCCCGACGCGGCCACCGCCTCGGCCCTGCGCAACCAGACGGGCATCGCCCGGGCCTTCGAGCACTTCGACAAGGTCACCGTCGCCTGCGTCTCCATCGGGTCCTGGGAACCGGGCATCTCCACGGTGCACGACATGCTCAGCGACGAGGAGCGCGCCCACTACGCCTCGCTCGGTGTCGCCGCCGAGATGTCCGCGCACCTCTTCGACGCCGAGGGCCGCCGGGTCGGGCGGGACCTGGGCGAGCGGTGCATCACCGTCAAGGCCGACCAGCTGCGGCGCATCCCGGAGGTCGTCGCGATCGCGGGCGGGCAGCGCAAGGGACCGGCGATCGACGCCGTCCTGCGCTCCGGGCTCGTCACCAGCCTGGTGACGGACACCTCGGCCGCCGACTACCTGCTGACCGCGGGACCGGCCCCCAAACCCGCGCTCAACCGGGCCGACCCGGACGGGGCCTGACGCATGGCTGGCCAGGCGCACGCGCCGCACGACCCGGCGGGCCGGATCGTCCTCGTCCTCGACCTCGACGGGGTCACGGACAAGGCCGGCCTGATGGACCGCTGCGCCCGCGACCTGGCGCTGCCCGACTGGTTCGGCCGCAACTGGGACGCGCTCGCCGACTGCCTGTCCGACCCCGCCCTGTGGCCCGAAGGGGCCGTGGAGCGGGGTCTGCTGGTCGTCGTGCGCGGCTGGCGCGCCTACGCCGAGGCGCGTCCCGAGGAGTGGCAGGTCGCCGAGGAGATCTTCGCCGAGGCGACCGACCGGGGGCCCGGCCTGTTCGTCACCCTCGGCCTTGGAGCATCCTCCCAACGAGGCCCTGACCAGCCTGGATGATCCGCCCGGGGTCGAGCGCGCCGATGTCATGGGACAATGAAGTACGTGCTCTTTCCCCCTGGCCGGCCGGTCCGGGGGTCACCTCTGATCGACTGGGATGTGCAGCACGTGCGTTTCCTCAATGACATCCAGCCCGGGTACGACCTGACGTACGACGACGTCTTCATGGTGCCGAGCCGCTCCTCGGTGGGCTCGCGGCAGGCCGTCGACCTCAGCTCCCCGGACGGCACGGGCACCACCATCCCGCTCGTCGTCGCCAACATGACCGCCATCGCCGGGCGCCGCATGGCCGAGACCGTGGCCCGCCGCGGGGGCCTGGTGGTGATCCCGCAGGACATCCCGATCGACGTGGTCACCGACGTCGTCTCCTGGGTCAAGAGCCGCCACCTGGTGCTGGACACCCCGATCATCCTGTCCCCGCACCAGACCGTCGCCGACGCGCTGGGCCTGCTGCCCAAGCGGGCGCACGACGCCGGTGTCGTCGTCGACGAGGACCACAGGCCCGTCGGCGTGGTCACCGACGCGGACCTCTCCGGCGTGGACCGCTTCACGCAGCTGTCCGAGGTCATGTCCCGCGACCTGCTGCTGATCGACGCCGACAAGGACCCGGGCGAGGCCTTCGGCGTCCTCGACCACGCCAACCGCCGCTACGCCCCCGCCGTCAACCCCGACGGCACGCTCGCCGGCATCCTGACCCGCAAGGGCGCCCTGCGCGCCACGCTCTACACCCCGGCCACCGACGGCCGCGGCCGGCTGCGCGTCGCGGCCGCCGTCGGCATCAACGGCGACGTCGCGGGCAAGGCGAAGCAGCTGCTCGACGCGGGTGTCGACACCCTCGTCATCGACACCGCGCACGGCCACCAGGAGTCGATGATCAGCGCCCTGAAGCTGGTGCGCGACCTCGACCCGCAGGTGCCGATCGCCGCGGGCAACGTGGTGGCCGCCGCGGGCGTGCGCGACCTGATCGAGGCCGGCGCGGACATCGTCAAGGTCGGTGTCGGACCCGGCGCCATGTGCACCACGCGCATGATGACCGGCGTCGGCCGGCCGCAGTTCTCCGCCGTCCTGGAGTGCGCCGCCGAAGCCAGGAAGTACGGCAAGCACGTCTGGGCCGACGGCGGTGTCCGCCACCCCCGCGACGTGGCCATGGCCCTCGCCGCCGGCGCGTCCAACGTCATGATCGGCTCCTGGTTCGCCGGCACCTACGAGTCCCCGGGCGACCTCCAGCACGACGCCCAGGGCCGTGCCTACAAGGAGTCCTTCGGCATGGCCTCCGCCCGTGCCGTGCGCAACCGCACCTCCGAGGAGTCGGCGTACGACCGGGCCCGCAAGGCGCTGTTCGAGGAGGGCATCTCCACCTCCCGGATGTTCCTCGACCCGGCCCGCCCCGGCGTGGAGGACCTGATCGACTCGATCATCGCCGGCGTCCGCTCCTCCTGCACCTACGCCGGTGCCGGCTCCCTGGAGGAGTTCGCCGAGAAGGCCATCGTCGGCGTCCAGAGCGCCGCCGGCTACGCCGAGGGCAAGCCGCTGCACGCCAGCTGGAGCTGACGGCCGCCACCGTCGTCGACGGCCCCCTCCGACCCGCCCCGCGGGACGGAGGGGGCCGTCGCGCATGCCGGGCCCGCCCGCACGGCGACCCCGCAGGACCCTCGCGACGAGGGCCGGTGCAACAGTCGACAGCCCTCCTGCAACGAACGCCCACCAAGCCCCCGTCAACGCAATGATCTTGCGGGTATGCGCAAGGTTGCTGCATTTCGGCAGCAACGCCGATCCTCATAGGCTGTCGCCTCGTACGTGGCGTGGCGGGGACTCCGCTCGGTGGGTCCCTGCTCAAGGGTGCCCGTGATCCCCGCCGCCCTGACCGGCAGCGAAAAGGAGCCAGCGCGTGCTCGACCAAGGCGCACCCCCGCACAACCCAGGCCAGACAGCCGCCCCCGCGTCCCCCGGCATCGGCGCGCGCCTCATGCGGCGCAAGCCGGTGGAACGCCTGGTCGCGGAGGGTGGGCAGGGCGAGGGAGGGTCCCTGCGCCGCTCCCTGGGGCTGTGGCAGCTCACCATGATCAGCATCGGCGCCACCCTCGGCACCGGCATCTTCGTCGTCCTCGGCGAGGCGGTCCCCAAGGCGGGACCGGCCGTCACGCTCTCCTTCGTCATCGCCGGTCTGACCGCCCTGTTCTCGGCCCTGTCCTACGCCGAACTCGCGGGCAGCATCCCCGTCTCCGGCTCCTCCTACTCGTATGCATACGCAACGATGGGTGAGCTGATCGCCTGGGTCTGCGGCTGGTGCCTGCTGCTGGAGTACGGCGTGTCCGTCGCCGCCGTGGCCGTCGGCTGGGGCGAGTACCTCAACGAACTGCTCGACGGGACCATAGGCGTCACCATCCCGGCGGCCCTGTCCGCGCCGCCCGGTGACGGCGGCGTGTTCAACCTGCCCGCCCTGATCGTCGTCCTGCTCGCCATGGCGTTCCTGCTGGGCGGCGCCCGCGAGTCCGCCCGCGCCAACACGATCATGGTCATCGTCAAGATCGGCGCGCTCGTGCTGTTCTGCGTGATCGGCGTCCAGGGCTTCCGCTCCGGCAACTACGAGAACTTCATGCCGCTCGGCATGGCCGGGGTCAGCGCGGCCGGCGCCACGCTGTTCTTCTCCTACATCGGCTTCGACGCCGCCTCCACCGCCGGCGAGGAGGCCAAGAACGCCCAGCGCGACCTGCCCCGCGCGATCATGCTGTCGCTCGTCGTCGTCACGGCGCTGTACGTGATGGTCGCGGCCGTCGCCGTCGGCGCCAAGCCCTGGAAGGGCTTCACCGACTCCGAGGCCGCCCTCGCGCAGATCATGCGCGAGGTCACCGGGCAGAGCTTCTGGGGCACCCTGCTCGCCTTCTGCGCCGTCATCGCCATCGCCAGCGTCGTGCTGACCGTGCTCTACGGCCAGACCCGCATCCTGTTCGCCATGTCCCGCGACGGGCTGGTGCCCAAGGTGTTCGCCCGGGTCCACCCCAAGACCGGCTCCCCGCGCGCCAACACCCTGATCGTGTCGCTGTTCTGCGGTGTCCTGGCCGCCGCGGTCCCGCTCGGTCAGCTGGCCGACGCCACCAGCATCGGCACCCTGTTCGCGTTCGCCCTGGTCAACGTCGCCGTGGTGGTGCTGCGCCGGACCAAGCCGGACCTGACCCGCACCTTCCGGGTGCCGCTCTCGCCCGTGCTGCCCGCGCTCGGCTTCGCCTTCTGCGTCTGGATGATGGGCAGCCTGTCCACCGTGACGTGGGTGGTCTTCGGTGTCTGGATGGCGGCCGGGCTCGTGTTCTACTTCCTGTACGGCTATCGTCGTTCCCGACTCGCACCATCCGAGAAGTGATCGACCCACAGTGCTGAACGATCTCGACGAACGCATCGTGCACGCCCTCGCCGAGGACGCCCGCCGCTCCTACGCCGACATCGGCTCGCTCGTCGGCCTGTCCGCGCCCGCCGTGAAGCGGCGCGTGGACCGGCTGCGGGCGACCGGAGCCATCACCGGCTTCACCGTACGGGTGGACCCGGGCGCCCTCGGCTGGGAGACCGAGGGGTTCGTCGAGATCTACTGCCGCGGCAACACCTCCCCGGAGACCATCCAGCGCGGCCTGGAGCGCTACCAGGAGGTCGTGGCCGCCTCGACCGTCACCGGGGACGCGGACGCGATCGCCCAGGTCTTCGCCTCCGACATGCGCCACTTCGAACGGGTCCTGGAGCGCATCGCCGGCGAGCCCTTCGTCGAGCGGACCAAGTCCGTGCTCGTCCTGTCGCCGCTGCTGCGGCGCTTCTCGTCCGGGTCGCCGACCTGACCTCCTGGCCATCGGCGGGCCGACCGGCCTAGCATCGGTGTCATGACCTGGCGACATTGATCCAGCAGCCGTGCCTCCCGGGGACCGCCCCGGACGCCGTATCCCCGGCGTCCGATCGGTCCTGACGGGAAGGCCCCATGACACTCTCATCCGCGCGCGTGCCCGCACCCGGCGTCCGCCGCCTGACGCGCACGCTGTACGGCTACGCGTTCCTCGACGACTTCGTCCTGCTCTACCCGCTGTACGCGCTGCTGTTCGCCGACACCGGCCTGCCGCTGTGGCAGATCTCCTCCCTGTTCGCCCTGTGGTCCCTCACCTCGGTGGTGCTGGAGGTGCCCTCCGGCGCCTGGGCCGACGCCGTGTCGCGCCGCAGGCTGCTGTGGATCGGCCCGCTGCTCACCGCCGCCGGCTTCGCGCTGTGGGTGACCGTCCCCTCGTACGCGGCGTTCGCCGCCGGCTTCGTCCTGTGGGGTGCCGGCGGTGCCCTCGGGTCCGGCGCCCTGGAGGCGCTGGTCTACGACGAACTGGACCACCGGGGAGCCGCCGCCTCCTACGCGCGGGTCATGGGCCGGGCCCGGGCCGCCCGGCTGCTCGGCACGGTGGCCTCCATCGGCCTGGCGGCGCCCGTGTTCGAGCGGGGCGGCTACGCGGCCGCCGGCGCCGCCGGCGTCCTGGCCTGTGTGCTGGCCGCCGGCACGGCGACCCGGTTCCCGGAGCACCGGGCCCGGCCCGAGGGCGGGGGCGACGGCTGGGCGGCGACCCTGCGGACCGGGCTCGCCGAGGTCCGAGGGAACCGCGCGGTGCGCGGCGCCCTGCTGCTCGTCCCGGCCGTGGCCGCGGTGTGGGGTGCGCTCGACGAGTACACCCCGCTGCTGGTCAGGGACACCGGTGTCGCCGACGCCACCGTCCCCTGGTTGATCATGCTGATCTGGGCGGCCGTCACCGCCGGCAGTCTGCTGACCGGCCCGGCCGAGCGCCTCGGCATGGGCGGGCTCGCCGCCCTGCTGGCGGGCGGTGCCCTCGCGCTGGCGGTGGGCGCCGCGGCCCGGTCGCTCGCCGGTATCGCCCTGGTCGCTCTCGCCTTCGCGGCGTTCCAGCTGGCGGAGGTGCTCGCCGACGTCCGGCTCCAGCACCGGATCGACGAGTCCTGCCGGGCCACGGTCACCTCCGTCGCGGGGCTGGGCACCGAACTGGTCACGGTCGCCACGTTCGGCGTGTACGCCCTGCTGGGCACGGAACTGGCGCACGGCACCGTCTTCGCGGTCCTGGCGCTTCCCTACCTGGTGACGTCCCTGGCGCTGCTCAGAGGCCGGCCTGCCACGGCACGGCCCTGACGTCGTCATCCGGCCCCTGCTTCCGGGCCGTGCCCGCCGGGCACGGCGGGGGAGAGGGGTCGGAGCGGCGGCCCCGGGACGGCCCGGGCTCGTCCGCGACGGCGCGCAACGAATCGCCGTCCGGCCCGGGACGCACGCAACGAACCGCTCGCCGGCGCGCAACGGCTCCTTCTTGTCCCCCCAGGTCAGCGGCCCGTACCGTCTACGTGGCCCCTTCAACGACCCGGTGGGCCCGTCGACCACCCTTCCGCCCGGTGAGGATCCCGCATGCGTACCGCCCTGCTCCAGAGCTCCGGCCGCCCCGGCTCGACCGTCGAGAACCTCAAGGTCCTCGACGAGGCCGCGGGCCGGGCCGCCGCCGCGGGCGCCGGGCTACTCGTCACGGCGGAGATGTTCCTGACCGGCTACGCGATCGGTGACGACATCGGCAGGCTCGCCGAACCCGCCGACGGCGAGTGCGCGGACGCGATCGCCGAGATCGCCACCGACCACGGCCTGGCCATCGCCTACGGCTACCCCGAGCGGGCCGGCGACACGGTGTTCAACTCCGCCCAGCTCATCTCCGCCGACGGCACCCGGCTCGCGAACTACCGCAAGACCCACCTCTTCGGCTGCTTCGAACGCGACCACTTCACGCCCGGCGAGCAGCCGGTCGTCCAGACCGAGATCGACGGCGTACGCGTCGGCATCCTGATCTGCTACGACGTCGAGTTCCCGGAGAACGTCCGCGCCCACGCCCTGGCCGGCACCGACCTGCTGATCGTCCCGACCGCGCAGATGCACCCGTTCCAGTTCGTCGCCGAGTCGATGATCCCGGTGCGGGCCTTCGAGAACCAGATGTACGTCGCGTACGTCAACCGGGTCGGCCGGGAGGGCGAGTTCGAGTTCGTGGGCCTGTCCACGCTGGCGGGCCCCGACGGGATCGCCCGCACCCGGGCCGGACGGGGTGAGGACCTCGTCCTGGCCGACGTCGACCCCGCCTTCGTGGCCGCCTCGCGCGAGGCCAACCCCTACCTGAACGACCGGCGGCCCGGCCTGTACCGGCCGCTCGTCTGACACCTCCCCCTGAACCGCCCGTTCGTACCCGTACAAGGAGTCCGTACCCCATGACGTCCACCGTGCCCAACGCCGTCGAGCACGCAGACGCGCAGCAGCCGCCGATCACCATGTTCGGCCCGGACTTCCCCTACGCCTACGACGACTTCCTCGCCCACCCGGCCGGTCTCGGGCAGATACCCGCGACCGAGCACGGCACCGAGGTCGCGGTCATCGGCGGCGGGCTCTCCGGCATCGTCGCCGCGTACGAGCTGATGAAGATGGGCCTCAAGCCGGTCGTGTACGAGGCCGACCAGATCGGCGGACGGCTGCGCACCGTCGGCTTCGAGGGGTGCGACGAGTCGCTCACCGCCGAGATGGGCGCCATGCGCTTCCCGCCGTCCTCGACGGCCCTCCAGCACTACATCGACCTCGTGGGCCTCCAGACGCGGCCGTTCCCCAACCCCCTGGCCGAGACCACCCCGTCGACCGTCGTCGACCTCAAGGGCGAGTCGCACTACGCCGAGACGATCGAGGACCTGCCGCAGGTCTACCGGGACGTCGCCGAGGCCTGGGCCCGGTGCCTGGAGGAGGGCGCCGACTTCTCCGACATGAACCGCGCCCTGCGCGAGCGGGACGTGCCGCGCATCCGCGAGATCTGGTCCAAGCTCGTCGAGAAGCTCGACAACCAGACCTTCTACGGCTTCCTGTGCGACTCCGAGGCCTTCAAGTCCTTCCGGCACCGGGAGATCTTCGGCCAGGTCGGCTTCGGCACCGGCGGCTGGGACACCGACTTCCCCAACTCCATCCTGGAGATCCTGCGCGTCGTCTACACCGAGGCCGACGACCACCACCGCGGCATCGTCGGCGGCTCGCAGCAGCTGCCGCTGCGCCTGTGGGAGCGCGAGCCGCAGAAGATCGTGCACTGGCCGCTCGGCACCTCGCTCGCGACCCTGCACGAGGGCGGCGAGCCGCGCCCGGCCGTCACCCGGCTGCACCGCACGGCCGGCAACCGGATCACGGTGACGGACGCCCGCGGCGACATCCGCACCTACCAGGCGGCGATCTTCACCGCCCAGTCCTGGATGCTGCTGTCGAAGATCCAGTGCGACGACACGCTCTTCCCGATCGACCACTGGACCGCCATCGAGCGCACCCACTACATGGAGAGCTCCAAGCTGTTCGTGCCGGTGGACCGCCCCTTCTGGCTGGACAAGGACGAGGAGACCGGCCGGGACGTCATGTCGATGACGCTCACCGACCGCATGACCCGCGGCACCTACCTGCTGGACGACGGCCCCGACAAGCCCGCCGTCATCTGCCTGTCGTACACCTGGTGCGACGACAGCCTGAAGTGGCTGCCGCTGTCCGCGAACGAGCGGATGGAGGTCATGCTGAAGTCGCTCGGCGAGATCTATCCCAAGGTCGACATCCGCAAGCACATCATCGGCAACCCGGTGACGGTCTCCTGGGAGAACGAGCCCTACTTCATGGGCGCGTTTAAGGCCAACCTGCCCGGCCACTACCGCTACCAGCGGCGCCTGTTCACGCACTTCATGCAGGACCGGCTGCCCGAGGACAAGCGCGGCATCTTCCTCGCCGGCGACGACATCTCCTGGACGGCCGGCTGGGCCGAGGGCGCGATCCAGACCGCCCTCAACGCCGTCTGGGGCGTCATGCACCACCTCGGCGGCGCGACCGACCCGACCAACCCGGGCCCGGGCGACCTGTACGACGAGATCGCGCCGGTGGAACTGCCCGAGGACTAGCCCCACCTCGCCGGCCGGCTCAGGGGCGTGAGCAGCATGCGCCCCGCGAAGCCCACCGCCGTGTCCAGGCGGGCGGTGAACTCCTCGGCCACGTCGGGGAGTTCACGAAGGGCCCACAGCGTGCGGGCCGCCGTCCAGGTGGCGTCCCGCGCGCGCTCCAGGCTCCACGAGCCGAGCAGGTGCGTCAGCGGGTCGGCGATCTGGAGGAGGTCGGGGCCCGGCATCAGGTCCTCGCGGATCCTCTCCTCCAGCGAGACGAGGAGATCGCCGACCGCGTCGAACTCGTCCTCCAGCTCGGCCGGGGCGCAGCCGAGCGCGCGGCAGGCGTCCACGACGGCCAGCGCGAGGTCGTGGCCGATGTGCGCGTTGATGCCCGCCAGCGCGAACTGCAGCGGCCGCACCCCGGGATGGCGGCGGAACTGCAACAGCGGCCGCCAGCAGGCCGGCGGACGCCGCTCGTCCGGGGCCGCCTCCACGGCGTCGAGATACCGCCGCGCGAACCGCACGTCCAGCGTGATCGCCGCGCACGGGTCGGCGAACCGCCCGGTGTCGACGTACCGGTCCACCTCCCGCGTCACGGCGAGGTAGACGCGGTTGAAGACCGCCACGCCGTCGCGCGGAGGCAGGGCCGCGTCGAGGGCGCGCATCCGGTCGACGACCTCGTCGACCGGTGTGTCCACGGCTGGGGGGAGTGGTTCGCATCGCGGCATGCGGGCAGAGTCCCAGTTCCGGACCCGCGGCAGTACCGGCGGGCCCGGAGCTTCCCCACAACGGGCGAACGCGGTCGTGCCGCCCGCGGCCTTCGCTGCTACGGCTTGGCCTCGCCGTAGGACGACGTGCCCTCGTCGAGCAGGGGCTGCTGCGTCTTCAGGTGGGCCGGGGCGAAGGCGCGCAGGGCGTGGTAGCCGGTGATGACGACCAGCGTGCCGAGCGCGATGCCGCTCAGCGAGAAGGTGTCCGTGAACGTCAGCGACACGTTGCCGACGCCGATGATGATGCCGGCCGCCGCGGGGACGAGGTTCAGCGGATTGCGCAGGTCCACCTCGGCGTTGATCCAGATCTGCGCGCCGAGCAGGCCGATCATGCCGTACAGGATGACCGTGATGCCCCCGAGCACCCCGCCCGGGATCGCCGCGACGACCGCGCCGAACTTCGGGCAGAGGCCGAACAGCAGGGCGAAGCCGGCGGCGGCCCAGTAGGCGGCCGTGGAGTAGACGCGGGTCGCCGCCATCACGCCGATGTTCTCGGAGTACGTGGTGTTGGGCGGGCCGCCGACCGCGGTGGACAGCATCGAGCCGACGCCGTCGGCCGCGATCGCCGTGCCGAGCTTGTCGTCCAGGGAGTCGCCGGTCATCTCGCCGACCGCCTTCACGTGCCCGGCGTTCTCGGCGACCAGGGCGATGACGACCGGCAGCGCGACCAGGATCGCCGACCACTCGAAGGACGGGCCGTGCAGCGTCGGCAGTCCGATCCAGTCGGCCTGGCCCACGCCGGACAGGTCCAGCCGCCAGTGGTCGGTGACCTTGCCGCTGCCGTCCGCCGAGTGGATCTTCCCGAAGACCAGGTCGAAGACCCAGGAGACGCCGTATCCGAAGACCAGCCCGAGGAAGATCGCGATGCGCGACCAGAACCCGCGCAGGCAGACCACGGCCAGACCGGTGAAGAGCATGACCAGCAGCGCCGTCCACTGGTCCTGCGGCCAGTACGTCGACGCCGTGACGGGGGCCAGGTTGAACCCGATCAGCATCACCACCGCGCCGGTGACGATCGGCGGCATCGCGGCGTGGATGATCCGCGCCCCGAACCGCCGCACGGCGAGCCCCACCAGGAACAGCGCGGCCCCGACGACGAACACCGCGCCGGTGACGGTGGCGCTGCTGCCGCCCTGCGCGCGGATCACCGCCGCCACGCCGACGAAGGACAGCGAGCACCCCAGGTAGCTGGGCACGCGACCCCGGGTGGCCAGCAGGAACACCACGGTGGCGACGCCCGACATCATGATCGCGAGGTTGGGGTCCAGGCCCATCAGGACCGGGGCCACGAACGACGCCCCGAACATGGCAACCACGTGCTGGGCGCCGAGCCCGGCCGTGCGCGGCCAGGAGAGCCGCTCGTCGGGGCGGACCACGGCGCCGGGCGCCGGTACTTTGCCGTCGCCGTGCAGTTTCCAGCGGACGCCGAGATCCATGGTGCGGTTTCGCTTTCGTCGTGCGTGCGAGTGTCCGGACCATTGTCGGGGTGTGCCGGGAGCGGTCGTGACCGGGGCCGACCCGCAGGGCCGGGCCGGCGGTGGGGGCGGCCCGGCCGGCTCAGGGGCGGGGGTCGGGTACGGCCGTCTCCCGCCGGCCCACCTCGGTCCGCTCGCCGGGGCGCAGCACCCCCGCGAACGCCACCAGCCCGCAGGACAGGGCCGTCACCAGGCAGAACGACACCATCAGGCTGGTCGCCTGGGCCAGCATGCCGATCGCGCTCGGCGCGACCAGCCCGGAGGTGTACGTGATGGTCGCGACGCCCGCGATGGCCAGGCTCGGGTTGGAGCCGCTGCGGCCCGCCGCAGCGAAGCACAGCGGGACGACGACCGCGATGCCCAGCCCCATGAGGGCGAACCCGCTCATCGCCACCGCCGGATGGTCCGCGACCACGATCAGCAGTCCGCCGAGCACGGCGAGCACCCCGCTCGCCCGTACGGTGCGCACGGCCCCGAAGCGGTCCACGATCCTGTCGCCCGCGATACGGGCCACCGCCATGGTGAGCGTGAAGCCCGTGGTGCACGCGGCGGCCAGGCCGGCCGAGGTCTCCAGTTGCTCGCGCAGGTACACCGCCGACCAGTCCAGGCTCGCGCCCTCCGCGAACACCGCGCAGAAGCCGATCGCGCCGATGAGCAGCGCGGAGCGGGGCGGCAGGGCGAACCTCGGCGGCGGCTCCTCGTCCTCCGCCGGCTGCAGGTCGAGCACCCACTGGCAGCTCAGCACGCCGACCGCCGTGAGGACCGCGGCGGCCAGGACGTGATGCAGCCGGGCGTCCGAACCGAGGTGCGCGGCGAGTGTGCCCGCCGCCGAGCCCACCAGGGCGCCCGCGCTCCACATGCCGTGCAGCCCGGACATGATGGACCGGCCCAGGCGGTTCTCGACCTCGACACCCAGTGCGTTCATCGCCACGTCGGCCATGCCCGCCGTGGCGCCGTACACGAACAGGGCCAGGCACAGCGTCAGCAGGTTCGGGGCGAGGGACGGCAGGACCAGCGCCATCGTCCACAGGGCGATCAGGCCGCGCAACGCGTTGCGGGCACCGAAGCGGTGGCTGATGCTGCCGGCGAGCGGCATCGCCACCGAGGCGCCGAGCGCGGGGAAGGCGAGCGCGATGCCCAACTGCCCGGCGCTCACCCCGGCGTGGTCCTGGATCCACGGCACGCGGGTGGCGAAGGAACCGGTGACGGCGCCGTGCACGGCGAAGACCGCGGCCACGGCGTACCGGGACCGCTTCACCTCGCGCAGTTCGTCGACCACGTTGCCCATTCTGCGGTCCCCCTCCGGCTTCCCTGCCGTGCTCGTGTCGTGGAGGCGTAAACTATCAGGAACCCTGCCTGATAATAAGAGGGTTTCCGGCGCACCCCGGCCGACGGCCGCCGCCGATCTGGGAGGATCCCCGGCATGCCCGCATCCCCGAGCACCGCCCGGGCCATCAACGACCGGCTCGCGCTGCGTCTGCTGCAGCACGAAGGCCCGTTGACGGCAGGGCAGTTGAAGCAGCTGACCGGCCTGTCCCGGCCGACCGTCGCCGACCTCGTCGAACGCCTGACCGCCGCCGGGCTGATCTCGGTCGTGGGGGAGACGGGCGAGCAGCGCCGCGGACCCAACGCCCGGGTGTACGGGATCGTCGCCGACCGGGCCCACCTGGCCGCGCTCGACGTCCGCACCGAGGGCGTCGCCGTGACGGTCGCGGACCTCCTCGGACGGGTGCTGGCCGAGGCCTCGGTGCCCATCGGGGGCGACACGGGGACGGAACCCGCCGCGGAGCAGGCCGTCTCGCTGGTGGAGCGCGTGGTCGAGGAGGCCGGCGCGGACCGGCTGCACACCGTCGGGATCGGCGCGCCCGGTCTGATCGACCCGGCCAGCGGCGAACTGCGCCACTCCACCGGGCTCCCGGCGTGGCACCGCCGGCTGGCCGCCGCCCTCCAGGAGCGGCTGCCCGAGACCCGCGTCAGCGTGGAGAACGAGACCAACCTCGCGGCCCTGGCCGAGCAGCGCGACGGCGCCGCCCGGGACCGGGACACCTTCGTCCTGCTCTGGCTGGGCCACGGGACGGGCGCGGCCGTGGTCCTCGACGGCGCCCTGCGCCGCGGTGCCTCCGGCGGGACCGGGGAGATCGGCTTCCTCCCGGTGCCGGGGACGCGCGGGCTGCCGTCGTCGACCGACTGCGAGGGCGGTTTCCACTCCCTGGTCTCCTCGGCGGCGGTGCTGCGCCTCGCCGCGGAGCACGGGGTGGAGCCCGAACCCGGGCAGGAGGAATCGGCCGTGGGGGTGGTGCGGGCGGCGGCGGGCCTGGTGCGCGCGGCGGTGCGGCGCGGACGGGGCGGCGCACCCGAGGGCGGGGATGCCGTCGCCCCGGCCCGGTCCGGCCCCGAGCCGTCCGCCCGGTTCCTCGACGCCCTCGCCGGCCGGGTCGCGGTCGGCGCGGCCTCCGTCGTGGCGATCCTGGACCCGGGCTGCGTGGTGCTCGGCGGAGAGGTCGGTCAGGCCGGCGGCGAGGCGCTCGCCGCCCGCGTGCAGGACCGCCTCGCCCGGATGACACCGCTGCCGACGGAGGTCCGGCCGACCGGGCTGGGCGGGGGCGCGGTGCTGCGGGGCGCTCTCCTGACGGCACGAGACCGCGCCCAGGACGAACTGTTCGCACCGGGGGAGCGGCCGGGCCGGCCGGCAGCGGCCCGGTGAGCACGGCAGGGCCCGGCGTGCTCCCCGCCGCAGATTGCGGTGACCGCCCCGTGGCCCGCAGGCCCACGACGTTGGGAAGGCCCGACGGCGGGCAAGGGCCGTCGTCACCGCCGCCGGGCCGGTTCGTGGGGGTGCGCCGAGCGTGCGACGACCCTAGAAAGGACTAGACCATTGCGTCAATAGGTCGGACCGGCCGGGTCAAGGCCGGCTGCGAGGTGCCGAGTTGCCGCGTTCGTCGCGCTGGGGAAGGGGTGCGGCACGGTCTGTGAGACAGCCCACATCCCTCGCCTCTCTGTACGCCGATCAGGCGTGGCACACTGGCCCTGTATCAACAGCAGCGCACTCCGGGGTCGGTGAAAGTCCGAACCGGCGGTTACAGTCCGCGACCCGGTCGCCTCCAGCGGCCGGTTGACCAGGTGAAATTCCTGGACCGACGGTTAAAGTCCGGATGGGAGGCAGTGCGCGGCGAGCGGGCATCCGTGCGCGCCGCCCGAGCAGTCCGTCCTGAGGACGGACTCCGTCCGGCGTCGCCCCCGGTGTTCCCGTTCGTGTCATCTGTCGTCATCGACAGCCCCGGAGTCCGTGCCCGAAGAGGCAGGAGGACCCGGGAAGTGTTCACCGGAATCGTCGAAGAGCTGGGCGAGGTCACCGCCGTCGAGACCCTCGACGACGCCTGTCGCTTCCGCCTGCGCGGCCCGCTCGTCACCCAGGGCGCCAAGCACGGGGACTCCATCGCCGTCAACGGCGTCTGCCTCACGGTCGTCGACCACGAGGGCGACGAGTTCACGGCCGACGTCATGGCCGAGACCCTGAACCGCTCCAGCCTCGGTGCCCTGCGGGCCGGATCCCGCGTCAACCTGGAACGCCCCATGGCCGTCGGCGACCGCCTCGGCGGGCACATCGTCCAGGGCCATGTCGACGGCACCGGCGAGATCCTGGAGCGCAAGCCCTCGGAGAACTGGGAGATCGTGAAGATCTCCCTGCCCGCCGACCTCACCCGGTACGTCGTCGAGAAGGGCTCCATCACCGTCGACGGCATCAGCCTCACCGTCGTCGACGCCGGCCCCGACCACTTCACGGTCAGCCTCATCCCGACCACCCTCGACCTGACCACGCTCGGCCACAAGCAGCCCGGCGACCCGGTCAACCTCGAAGTGGACGTCATCGCCAAGTACGTCGAGCGGATGCTCGGCGACCGCGCCCGGGGGGCGGCCGCGTGAATTCCCTGAACACCGAGGCGTTCGCCCTCTTCGGCCAGCACATCCTCTGGTCCGACATGATCGGCAACCTCTTCGGCCTCGCGGCCCTCGCCCTCGGCTGGCGGCGCTCCATCTGGACCTGGCCCGTGCAGTTCCTGGCCGGCCTCATCCTCTTCGGCGCCTTCTTCGGCCACCTCACCGGCAGCGCGGGCAAGCAGGCGGTCGTCATGGTCGTCGCCCTGTACGGCTGGTGGCAGTGGCAGCGCGGCAAGGGGCAGGGCGAGGACGGCCACATCGCCGTCCGGTTCGCCACCTGGCGCGAACGCGCCGCGATGGCCGCGGCGGCCGCCGCCGGCACGGTCGCGGTGGCGCTGCTGTTCACGGCCTACCCGAAGCTGTCCTGGGACCCCTGGCCGGACGCCTACATCTTCGTCGGCACCGTCGTCGCCATGTACGCCCAGGCCCGCGGCATGGTCGAGTTCTGGTTCGCCTGGCTGCTCGTCGACCTCGTCGGCGTGCCCCTCAACTTCGCCAACGGCTACGCCTTCTCCGGCTTCGTCTACGTCATCTACGGAGCGCTCGTCCTGTGGGGCATGCGCGACTGGTGGCTGCGCTCGCGTCAGGCCGCGCGGCCCACCCTGGAAGGAGCGCCGGCATGAGCGCCGCACCGATCCTGTACAGCACCGACGGTGAGTTCGAGGACCTCGCGCTCGACCCCGTCGAGCAGGCCGTCGCCGACATCGCCGCCGGCCGCCCCGTCGTGGTCGTCGACGACGAGGACCGGGAGAACGAGGGCGACCTCGTCATCGCCGCCGAGATGGCGACCCCCGAGATCGTCGCCTTCATGATGAGCGAGTGCCGCGGCCTGATCTGCGCCCCCATGGAGGGCGACGAACTGGACCGGCTCCAGCTCCCGCAGATGGTCCAGGACAACACCGAGTCGATGAAGACCGCCTTCACGGTCTCCGTCGACGCCTCCGCCGCCCACGGCGTGAGCACCGGCATCTCCGCCGCCGACCGCGCCACCACCCTCCGGCTGCTCGCCGACGGCGTGTCCGGACCCGGCGACTTCGTCCGCCCCGGCCACATCTTCCCGCTGCGCGCCCGGCCCGGCGGCGTCCTGACCCGCAACGGCCACACCGAGGCCGCCGTCGACCTGGCCCGCCTCGCCGGCCTGCGCCCGGCCGGCGCCATCGTCGAGATCGCCGGCGAGGACGGGCGCATGCTGCGCCTGCCCGAGCTGGTCCCCTTCGCCCGCAAGCACGGCCTGACGATCATCTCCATCGAGGACCTGATCGCCTACCGCCGCGGCAGCGAGCCCACCGTCCGCCGCGAGGCGACCACCCGGCTGCCCACCGCCCACGGCACCTTCACGGCACACGGCTACCGCTCCACCGTGGACGGCGTCGAGCACGTCGCCCTGGTGCACGGCGACATCGGCGACGGCCAGGACGTCCTCGTCCGCGTCCACTCCGAATGCCTCACCGGGGACGTCTTCGGCTCGGCCCGCTGCGACTGCGGCCCCCAGCTCGACGCCTCGCTGGCCCGCATCCAGGAGGAGGGCCGCGGCGTGGTCGTCTACCTGCGCGGACACGAGGGCCGCGGCATCGGCCTGATGTCCAAGCTGCGCGCCTACGAGCTGCAGGAGCGCGGCCGCGACACCCTCGACGCCAACCTCGAACTGGGCCTTCCCGCCGACGCCCGGGACTACGGCGCCGGCGCGCAGATCCTCACCGACCTCGGCGTGCGCAGCGTCCGGCTCCTGACCAACAACCCCGACAAGACCGACGCGCTCACCCGGCACGGCATCGTCGTCGAGGCGCGCGTGCCGATGCCGGTCAGCGCCGGCGAGCACAACCTCCGCTACCTGCGCACCAAGCGGGACCGGATGGGCCACGACCTGCCCTGGCTCGACACGACCACCGTGCCGGCCTGCGGCAACCAGTAACAGAGCACACAGGGAGAGACGTGAGCGGCAAGGGTGCACCGGAACTGTCCGTACGCAACGTGGGCGACCTGCGGGTCGCCGTCATCGCGGCGCAGTGGCACGACAAGGTGATGGACGGACTGGTGGACGGCGCCCTGCGCGCCCTGCACGACCTGGGCATCGACGAACCGACCCTGCTCCGGGTCCCCGGCAGCTGGGAGCTCCCGGTCGTCGCCAAGGTCCTCGCGGGCCGCGGCTACGACGCGATCGTCGCCCTCGGCGTCGTCATCCGCGGCGGGACGCCCCACTTCGAGTATGTGTGCCAGGGCGTGACCCAGGGCCTCACCCAGGTGTCCGTCGACACCGGCGTCCCCGTCGGCTTCGGTGTGCTCACCTGCGACACCGAGGAACAGGCCCTGGACCGCGCCGGGATCGAGGGCTCCAGCGAGGACAAGGGGCACGAGGCGGTGACGGCCGCGGTGGCCACCGCGGCCACCCTGCGTTCAGTATCCGAACCCTGGCGCTGACGAAGGGCACCTGTGGCATAGGCTGAGCGTCACCATGTCCAAGAAGACGTTCGAGGAGCTCTTCACCGAGCTCCAGCACAAGGCCGCCCACGGCGACCCCGCCTCCTCCCGTACAGCAGAGCTCGTCGGGAAGGGCGTCCACGCCATCGGCAAGAAGGTCGTCGAAGAGGCCGCCGAGGTGTGGATGGCCGCCGAGTACGAGGGCAAGGAGGCGGCCGCCGAGGAGATCTCGCAGCTGCTGTACCACGTCCAGGTGATGATGGTCGCCCGCGGCATCAGCCTCGACGACGTCTACGCCCACCTGTAAGCCGCACCCGTTCCCGCCCGACCCCACGCAAAGGAAGCCGACCTCATGCTGCGCATCGCCGTCCCCAACAAGGGTTCCCTCTCAGGCCCTGCGGCGGAGATGCTGCATGAGGCCGGCTACCGGCAGCGCCGCGAGTCCAAGGAACTGCGGATCGTCGACCCGGCCAACGAGGTCGAGTTCTTCTACCTCCGCCCCCGCGACATCGCGATCTACGTCGCCTCCGGCCAGCTGGACATCGGCCTCACCGGCCGGGACCTGCTCATCGACTCCGGCGCCGACGCCGAGGAGATCCTGCCCCTCGGCTTCGCCCGCTCCACCTTCCACTACGCCGCCAAGCCCGGCACCATGAACGGCCTGGCCGACCTGGCCGGCAAGACCGTCGCCACCTCCTACGAGGGGATCGTCGCCGGCCACCTCGCCGAGCACGGCATCGACGCCTCCGTCGTCCACCTCGACGGCGCCGTCGAGACCGCCATCCAGCTCGGCGTCGCCCAGGTCATCGCCGACGTCGTGGAGACCGGAACCTCCCTGCGCAACGCGGGCCTGGAGATCGCCGGCGAGCCGATCATGCAGTCCGAGGCCGTGGTGATCCGCCGCACCGGCACGGACCCCGACGACCCCAAGGTCCAGCAGTTCCTGCGCCGCCTCCAGGGCGTCCTGGTCGCCCGGACCTACGTGATGATGGACTACGACTGCCGCGTCGAGCAGCTGGAGAAGGCCGTCGCCCTCACCCCGGGCCTGGAGTCGCCGACCGTCTCCCCGCTGCACAACGAGGGCTGGGTCGCCGTCCGGGCCATGGTCCCCGCCAAGGAAGCCCAGCGGATCATGGACGACCTGTACGACATCGGCGCCCGGGCCATCCTGACCACGGCCATCCACGCCTGCCGTCTGTGAGGGGCGTCCCGCCATGTCCGAGCTTCCCGCTCTCCCCGTCACCTTCCGGCCGGGCAGCACCCGGGCGGTGCTGCTCACCGCCGCCGTCGCCATCTTCGTGGTGATCACGGCCGTCGCCATGATGCTGGAGCGGCTCAGCCCCGCCGAGCGCCTCAGCTTCGTCGTCACCGCCCTGCTGCTGGACGCCGTCCTGCTGCTGCTGGCGCGGCCCAAGGTCGTCGCCGACGAGGACGGCGTCACCGTGGTCAACCTCACCAACAAGCGCCGCCTGGAGTGGGCCGAGATCCTCCAGGTGACCCTCCGGCCGGGTGACGCCTGGGTGTTCCTCAACCTCAGCGACGGCACCAGCCTGCCCGCCCTCGGCATCCAGCCGGGCCTGGCCCGCGACCGCGCCATCGCCGACGCCCGCGCCCTGCGGGCGCTGGTGGAGGCCCGTTCCACCGCGGACGGCGAGCCGCACCGGAGCTGAACCGGAGCAGATCCGGATGATTGTCACGCCGGCCGCCACTGCCGCACCGGCCCGTGTCTTGATTAATCTGGTGGCGGAGGCGCGACGGACGCGCCTTCGCCCCTGCTGCCCCGACCGGTGCGCAGAGGGCTCCTGCTAACCGAGGAGTGACTCCCTCCGGCGATGGACGGATCGTCCTGCAGTACCTGCGCCGCCCCCTGCCGACATAGCGCGGACCGTGTCCGCGACCGTGCCCGGGCGGCGGCATCATGACCACCCCCCTGCTGCTCCTGGCAGCCGCGTTCCTGCTGATTCTCGCCAACGGATTCTTCGTGGCGGCCGAGTTCGGACTCGTCACGGTCGAACGGCCCGAGGCCGAGAAGGCCGCCGCCGAAGGCGACCGGCGCGCCCAGCGCGTCGTCGAATCACTGAAGGAACTGTCCTTCCAGCTCTCCGGCACCCAGCTCGGCATCACCATCACCTCCCTCGTCGTCGGCATGCTCGCCGAACCGGCGCTGGCCGAGCTGCTGCACGGACCGTTCACCTCGATCGGTGTCCCCGAGGGAGCCGTCTCCGGGGTCACGGTCGTCGTCGGCATGCTGCTGGCCTCCGCCGTGCAGATGGTGATCGGCGAGCTGCTGCCCAAGAACTGGGCGGTGTCCCGGCCGCTGCAGGTCGCGCGTTTCGTCGCCGGCCCGCAGCATGTCTTCGCCCGGCTGTTCCGCCCGGTCATCGCGGGCCTCAACGCCGTCGCCAACCGGCTCGTGCGCGCCCTGGGCATCGAACCCACCGAGGAACTGGCCTCCGCCCGCACCCCGGGCGAGCTCGTCTCCCTGGCCCGCCACTCCGCCCGGGCCGGCGCCCTGGAGCAGGACACGGCCGACCTGTTCGTGCGCACCCTGTCGCTGGGCGAGCTGACCGCGCAGCACGTGATGACACCGCGCGTGAAGGTGAGCGCCCTGCAGTCCTCGGCCACCGCCGAGGACGTGGTCAACCTGACCCGCGCCACCGGCCTGTCCCGCTTCCCCGTCTACCGGGACCGGATCGACGAGGTCGTCGGCATGGTCCACCTCAAGGACGCCCTGGCCGTCGGCGTCCAGGACCGGCTGCGCACCCCCGTCGGACGCATCGCCCGGCCGGCGCTGCTCGTCCCCGAGACGCTGCCGGTCCGGCCGCTGCTGACGCGGCTGCGCAGCGAGCAGCCCATCGCGGTCGTCGTCGACGAGTACGGCGGCACCGCCGGCGTCGTCACGCTGGAGGACATCGTCGAGGAGATCGTCGGCGAGGTCCGCGACGAGCACGACGGACACGACCTGCCCGAACTGGCCTCCGCGCCCCCCGAGGACGGCAGGCCCGCCTGGGACGTCGACGGCAGCTGCCGGGTCGACGTCCTGCAGCGCATCGGCCTCGACGTGCCCGAGGGCCCGTACGAGACGGTCGCGGGCCTGGTCGCCGACCTGCTGGGCCGCATCCCGGCCGTCGGCGACAAGGCCGAGCTGCCGGGCTGGCGGCTGTCGGTGCGCCAGGTCGGCCACTACCGCGCCGAGCGGGTCCGGCTGGTCCGGACCGCTCCCGTCACCGTGGCGGAGGTCGCCCGATGAGCGTGCTCCAACTGGCCTTCGCGGGCCTCCTCGTGCTCGCCAACGGCTTCTTCGTCGGCGCGGAGTTCGCGCTCGTCTCCGTACGCCGCAGCCAGATCGAACCCCTCGGCACCGCCCGCTCCCGGCAGGTCCTGCACGGCCTGGAGCGGCTGCCGCAGATGATGGCGGCGGCCCAGTTCGGCATCACGGTCTGCTCCCTCACCCTGGGCGCGGTCGCCGAACCGACGGTCGCGCACCTGCTGGAACCGGTCTTCGCGTGGATCCACCTGCCGCACGCGATGATCCACCCGCTCGGGTACGTCATCGCCCTGGCGACGGTGGTCTTCTTCCACCTCGTCATCGGCGAGATGGTCCCGAAGAACCTGGCCATGGCGGCGCCCGAGAAGGCCGCGCTGTGGCTCAGCCCCGGCCTGGTGTGGTTCGCCCGCTTCTGCAAGCCCCTCACCTTCGCGCTGGGCGCCTGCTCGCAGGGCATCCTGCGGCTCTTCCACGTCGAGCCCAAGGACGAGGTCGAGGCCGTCTTCACCAGCGAGCAGCTGAACCGGCTCGTGGAGGACGCCGGGCAGGCCGGCCTGCTCGACCCGGAGGAGGCCGAACGCCTGGAGGACGCCCTGGAACTGGGCTCCCGCCCGGTGACGGACGTCCTGCTCACCCGCGAGTCGCTGGTGACGGTCAGTCCGTCGGTCACCCCCGGCCGCATCGTGGAACTCACGGCCCGCACCGGCTACTCACGGTTCCCGGTCGCCGCGGACACCGGCGCCTTCATGGGCTACCTCCACGTCAAGGACGTCCTCGACCTGGAGGACTCCGACCGGGCGGTGCCGCAGCAGCTGTGGCGGCCCATGACGACCCTGCGGCCGGAGCTGCCGCTGGACGACGCCCTGACCGTGATGCGCCGGGCGGCGACCCACCTGGCGCAGGTGACCGACAGGTCGGGCCGGGTCCTGGGCCTGGTGGCCCTGGAGGACGTGCTGGAACTGCTCGTGGGGGAGGTGCGCGACCCCGCGCACCGCCAGGTCCGCGAGGTCCGGCTGACCGAGCCCAGGTCCGGCGAGGAGGTCCTGGCCACCTAGGGCCTGCCGTTTGGATCACGCCGCAGACGCGGGGCTCACCGGCGTCCATAGGGGCTGCCGACGCCCTGCGCCATGATCCAGACGACAGACCCCAGAGGGCGTCCCCGCGGCGCCGGGGCACCCCGCCCCGGCGCCGCGGGGCCCGTCACAGCCCGGACGGATCCTGTGGCCCCCGCCCGGACAGCACCTCCCCGTACGCCTGCATCAGGTCCGGCAGCCGCAGGGTCGCCAGGTCCTCCCGGCCCAGGGCGCCGGGATACACCGACAGCCGCAGGTCCCGATACGCGCAGCTCTTCTCGTACAGCGTCCGCAGGAACCGGCCGTTGCCCAGCTCGTCGATCCACCCCTGGTCCACCACGTGCCCGGCGATGGAGCGCAGCTCGTCGAGGGCCTCCTCGTCCCACATGTCCCCGTTCTCCGCCGCGAGGACCTTGCCGATCTCGGTGAGTTCCAGCGGCCGGTAGGACGGGAAGTCCACGCGCGTGGTGAAGCGGGACGACAGCCCGGGGTTCGCGGCGATCAGGCGGTCCATGCCCTCCGGATAGCCGGCCAGGATCACCACCAGATGGTCGCGGTTGTCCTCCGCCCGCTTCAGCAGCACCTGCAGGGCCTCGTCGCCGTAGGCATCGCCCTTGCCGTAGCCCGAGTTGGACAGCGCGTACGCCTCGTCCACGAAGAGCACGCCGCCGAGGGCCGAGTCGATCAGTTCGTTGGCCTTCACGGCCGTCTGCCCGAGGTACTCGCCGACGAGATCCGCCCGCTGCGCCTCCACGAGGTGGTCGCCGCCGAGCAGCCCGAGGGCGTAGAAGACCCGGCCCAGGATGCGGGCGACGGTGGTCTTGCCGGTGCCGGAGGGGCCGGAGAAGACGAAGTGGCGTTTCGGCGGCTGCACCGGAAGGCCCTGCCCGGCCCGCAGCCGGGCCATGTTCAGCTGCGCCGACAAGGCCTTGACCTGCCGTTTGACCGGTTCGAGACCCACCATGCGCTCCAGCTGTGCGAGCGCCTCCTCCAGTAGGGCCGGATCGGTGGGGCCGGTGGGCAGGGACGGAGCCGGGCCGGTCCGCTCCCGGACCGACGGCCCGGTCACCGGCGGCAGGGGGACGGACAGCGGCGGATCGGCGTCGGGCAGCCGCAGGTCACGCCCCTCCGTGCCGAAGAACGCGTCGAACCCGTCCGGCCCGTCCACGCTGTCCTGGCCGGTGCCGGTGAGCGTGATCGCCGCGAGGTCGGCGGACTCGTCGAAGCCGTCGCCCTCGGCGATCGCCGCGAGCCGGGCCGAGGTGTCCATGAACGCCGGGTCCACGCGGTGCACGGCCCGGTACAGGGGGAGGGCGGCGGCGCTGCGGCCGGTGCCCTCGTGCGCCCGGGCCAGCCAGTAGCGCAGCTCCTTGCGCTGCGGCTGCTCGCTGCGGCAGCGCATCAGCGCGGCGGACAGCAGCGGTTCGGCCTGGCCGTACATCTCCAGCCTCACCCGCGCCATGCCGCCGAACAGGCCGGCCTCGATGCCGAGCACGGCATCGTCCAGGAGCGGGTCGGTGTGGCGGACGAGCTGCTCCCAGTCCTTGACCAGATAGGCGCGGCAGGCGTGCAGGAAGCGGACCTGGTGGTCGGTGTCCACGGGCGGCAGTCCCGCCAGCGCCCGGTCCAGCTCGGGGACGTGCCGGCCGTCCAGCCAGTGGGAGGCGTGCGCGAGCAGCAGGTCGCGCGGGCTCTCCAGCACGGGCTGCACCCACCAGCCCAGCCAGTACCAGGAGTTGAGGGCGCGGCCGTAGCGGGTGCGCTGCTCCCCGAAGCGCTCGCGGTGGCGGAACATCCGCAGCAGGGCCGTCGAGGTGTCGACGCGCAGCGCGTGCAGCCCGAGCCAGCCGTCGGCCATGCCCGGATCCATGCGCACGGCGGCGCGGAACTCCTCCTCCGCCTGCGGATAGGCACCCATCGTGCAGGCGTCCACGCCTCGCAGCCAGGCGAGGTCGGCCGGGGCCTGAGGGCCCCGCGTGCCGAAGTCCATCCCGTCCCCCACGAACCGTGCCCCCGTCGGTATGCCAACGAGCCGTCCCCCGACCGGCTGCCCTGCTCGAACCGCTGTGCTACGGACCGGAGTTGCACCGTGCGAGGCACCCGTCCGCAGGTCGCGACGAGGGCATCGTACCTTCGGGGGACGCGCGTCCGTAGAGGGCCTGAGGGCCTGTCCGGGGAGGTGGGAGCCGCTCGCGCCGGTCGCCCGGCCGGTGACCCAGGGTGAGCGTTTCGCCCGCCGCGGGGGCCGGGAAACCGCGAGAGGGCAGAACGAAGCCCCCGATCACGGGGGAACAACCGGGGGCTTCGCGTCTGCGGGCGGCCCACTGGGCCACACATTCAGAACGTAAGACCTGTACGGCCCCCCGGTCAAGCCGAGTTGAGGCACTCCGGGAAGTTGAACCGCAGGGGTCTTCACAACTTCAGCACACTGCGGGTGGTCCGTCACCCTCTGTGAAAAAGTGGTCCGGTCCAGGTCTTGCGCCCGGCCCCTCCCGCACCTCGTATCCCGTCTCCCGCCCCCGCACCAGCAGGTCGGCGAAGGGCCGCGAGGGGTCTCGCGCGAAGTGCTCCTCCTCCGCCGGGACCCACCCGTCCCAGAACGCCCGCTGCTCCTCCCCGTCCCGCGAGCGGCCCCGCGCCCACGCCTCCTCGCACGGCACGTCCATCCACAGCAGCAGCGCCAGGTGGGGCCGTACGGCGCGGCGTCCCGCGCCCACGCCCTCCAGGAGCACCACCGGCGCCGGCGCCAGGGGGCGCGCGGGCCCGAAGCGGCGGGCCCGCCAGTCGTAGGGGGTGTAGTGCGCGCTCCGGCCCCGTGCGAGCGGTTCGATCACCTGCCGGCGCAGCCGCCCCGTCCAGGCGAACAGTTCCTCGTGGCTCGCGATGTCGTCCAGGTGCAGGACCGGGGCCCCGCCGAGGGCCGCCGCCACGTGCCCGGCGAAGGTGCTCTTCCCGGAGCCGGCGTGCCCGTCGACGCCGACCAGCCGGACCGGGCCGCAGGAGGGGGACAGGCGGCCGATCCGGGTGGCCAGGGCGCGGACGGCCGGCCCGGGTGCGGGGCGGAAGGGGACGTTCATCTCGCGCAGCACTCTAGCGACGGGGCCCCGGGCCGGTGCCACTGGTCGACGCCAATATTGGTGGGCGCGGCGCGCGTCGAAGTGCTGGCAGTGCCCGGCGCGCTGTGCTCATATGTGGCCCACACACGTGTGTTCACCGACCGTGCACCGGACCTGCCCTCTCCTGCCCGACTCCGACATCCGGGGGTCCCCGCCATGAGCAGAGCCGAACAGCCGTCCCGCAGAACCGTCCTGGCCGCCGCGGTCGCCGCCGCCGTCGCGGCGAGCGCGGGCCCGGCGTCCGCCCGATCCGAGAACGTCATGACGACCGACACCGCAGATCCCGCCCGCGCGCTTCCCGGCACCGTCGACAACCGGGCCTGGTTCTCGCACCACGACTGGAGCGGCGGCACCGCCAAGGGCACCCGGGCCGTCGCGGGCACCCGGCCCGGCCTGGAGATCGCCGAGCCCGCGGGAACCACCTCCTACACCGACCCGCACACGGGTGTCACCGCCCGCTGGGAGTACGGCACCTGGACCTCGCCCACGCACCGGCTCACCGTCCCCGCGACCGAGGCGATCGTCTCCTGGAACGCGCGCACCCCGGCCGGCACCTGGATCCAGGCCGAACTGCGGGGCACCTACACGGACGGCACCACCACCCCCTGGTACGTGATGGGCCGCTGGGCCGCCGGCGACGGCGACATCCGGCGCACCTCGGTGGACGACCAGAGCGACGGCCGCAGCACCGTGTGGACGGACACCCTGGCGATCGACGACCCGTCGACGGGCCTGCGCCTGACCGCCTACCGGCTGCGCCTGACGCTGTACCGCAAGCCGGGCGGCAAGGCCACGCCCACCGTGTGGCGGCTCGGCGCCATGGGCTCGGACGTCCCCGACCGGTTCACCGTCCCGGCCTCCGCGCCCGGGCTCGCGAAGGAACTCGCCGTCCCGCGGTACTCGCAGGAGATCCACAAGGGGCAGTACCCCGAGTACGACAACGGCGGCGAGGCCTGGTGCAGCCCCACCTCCTCGCAGATGATCATCGAGTACTGGGGCGGCCGGCTCACCTCCGCCCAACTCGCCTGGGTGAACCCGTCGTTCGCCGACCCGCAGGTCTGCCACGCCGCCAGGTACACCTACGATCACCAGTACGCCGGCTGCGGCAACTGGCCGTTCAACGCGGCGTACGCGGCCACCTTCAAGGACCTGCGGGGCGTGGTCACCAGGCTCGGTTCGCTCACCGACCTGGAGACACTCATCGCGGCGGGCGTCCCGGCCATCACGTCCCAGTCCTTCCTGAAGGAGGAGCTGACCGGCGCCGGGTACGGCACCGCGGGGCACCTGATGACGGTCATCGGCTTCACCGCGGACGGCGACGTGATCGCCAACGACCCCGCGTCGGAGAGCAACGACGCCGTGCGGCGCGTCTACCGGCGGCGCGAGTTCGAGAACATCTGGTTGCGGACCAAGCGGTACAACGCCTCCGGCAAGATCGCCTCCGGCACCGGCGGCGTCTGCTACCTGTACTTCCCGGCGAGCCCGACCGCGGCGCAGCGCAAGGCACTGAACGCCGTGGGCGTGCGCGTGTGACCAAGGTCTCGGTCGCAAAAGCCGCCCAAGGTGGCAAGGTGGACGCTGCCTCGGGGGGAAGTCCGACCGCACCACCGAACCAGCGAGACACCATGACAGCGCACTCCGCCACCGCCTCCGCCTCCGCCCCGCGTGCCCGCACCGGCGGCCCGCGGGAGGACGGACCGAAGATCGTCGAGCACGTCGTGGGCTGGGCCCTGGTCGTGGTCGTCGCGATGCTCGTGACCCAGCTCGGGCTGCTGTGACCTGACCCACGGACGGGGTGTGGGGCCTGCCATACTGCGGAGGTCCCGCCCCCGCCCGTGAGACCAGGGTCGAAAAAGTGAACATCAGCCCACAGCCCGCCGCCCGCCCCAGAGCCCGCGGGACGGAGCGCTCGACGGCACGTCGTGCCGAACTCATCGCCATCGGGCGGAGGTTGTTCGCCGACACGTCCTACGACGCGCTGTCGATGGACGACATCGCCCGCCAGGCGCACGTCGCCAAGGGGCTGATCTACTACTACTTCCAGTCCAAGCGCGGCTACTACCTGGCCATCATCCAGGACTCCGTCACGGAGTTGCTCACCCTGGCGGCCGGCGGCCTCCGGCTGCCCCCGGTGGAGCGGGTCCAGCGCACCATCGACAGCTACCTGCGCTACGCCGAGCACAACCAGGCCGCGTACCGCACCATCGTCAGCGGCGGTGTCGGCTTCGACGCCGAGGTGCACGCGCTGCGCGACGGGGTGCGCGAGTCCCTCGTGACAACGATCGCAGAGGGCGCCTACGGCCGCACCGACATCAGCCCGCTGGCGCGTATGGGGCTGCTGGCCTGGGTGTGCGGTGTCGAGGGCGCCACCCTGGAGTGGGTCGACCGCCCGGAACTGGCCCGCGCGACCATGTGCGAGCTGCTGGTGAAGACGCTCGGCGGCGCCCTGCGCGCGATCGAGGAGCTGGACTCCGCGTACCCGGCCCCGCAGCCGGCCCGGCGCGGGGCATGAGCGAGGGGCGGAGGGTCCGCCACGGCCCCTCCGCCCCTCGCCCGGGCCCTACTTGATGGCCTTGATCAGCTCACCGTTCGCGGTGTCGCCGCTCAGCTCCCAGAAGAAGGTCCCGCCGAGACCCTGCTGGTTCTTGTAGTTCATCTTGGTCGCGATGGTCGCCGGGGTGTCGTAACTCCACCAGTCGCTGCCGCACTTGGCGTACGCGGTGCCGGCCACCGTCCCCGTCGCCGGGCACTTGGTCTTGAGCACCTTGTAGTCCTCGATGCCCGGCTCGTAGGTGCCGGCCGCCGGGCCGGTGGCGGTGCCGCCGGGGGCCGCCTGGGTGACGCCGGTCCAGCCGCGGCCGTAGAAGCCGATGCCGAGCAGCAGCTTGGAGGCGGGGATGCCCAGTCCCTTGAGCTTGGCGATGGTCGCCGAGGAGTGGTTGTCCGCCTTCGGGATGCCGGCGTACGAGGTCAGCGGAGAGTGCGGGGCCGTCGGCCCGGCGGCGTCCCAGGCGCCGAAGAAGTCGTAGGTCATCGGGTTGTACCAGTCGACGTACTGGGCGGCGCCCGCGTAGTCGGCGGCGTCGATCTTGCCGCCCGGGGTGGCGTCGGCGGTGATCGCCGCGGTCACCAGGTTCCTGGAGCCGAACTTGGCGCGCAGTGCCTGCATGACGTTCTTGAAGGCCGCCTTGCCGCTCGTGTCGCAGGTGGCGCCGCAGGCGTTGGGGTACTCCCAGTCGATGTCGATGCCGTCGAAGACGTCGGCCCACTTGGAGTTCTCGACCAGGTCGTAGCAGGACTGGGCGAAGGCGGCCGGGTTCTTCGCGGCCTCGCCGAACCCGGCCGACCAGGTCCAGCCGCCGAAGGACCACAGCACCTTGAGGTTCGGGTGCTTCTGCTTCAGCTTGCGCAGCTGGTTGAAGTTCCCGCGCAGGGGCTGGTCCCAGGTGTCGGCCTTGCCGTCGACGGACTCGGCGGCGGTGTAGGCCCGGTCGGTGGCGGCGTAGGCGTCGCCCATGGTGCACTTGCCGCCGGTGACGTTGCCGAACGCGTAGTTGATGTGGGTGAGCTTGACGCCCGAGCCGGACGTCTCGATGTTCTTGACGTAGTACTTGCGGTCGTAGGTGCCCCATTCGGTGAAGTACCCGAGGACCTTGGAGCCGGCGGCCTCGGCCCGGGGAGCGGCCTTCGAACCGGCGGCGGCCTCCTGAGCCGAGGTCGCCGCGGCGGCGGAGGTGCCCGCGCCGGCCAGCAGTCCGGCGCCGAGGACGGCGCAACAGGCCGCCGACACGAGCGCCCGGAAGCGGGAGGGGTGGGGGGTGTGCATCCGTGAGTCTCCTCGTGGGGGAGAGGAACACGCGCTCATTGGCATGAACGCGGTCAGTCGGTGGAGCGAAACAGTAGGAGGACTAGACCAGTTGGGTCAATGGTGCGGACCAATTTCCCCGGGCGGCCGAAGCGCGGCCCTTTCTTGAAGTAAGCGGTCGTTAACTGGTGACTGGATGCCTCCGATCGGGCATACTCACAGCGCACAGCCGCTGGTCAGCAGCGTCCGCGACCCGGGACTGCAAGCATCGGCCAGGCACCAGATCGACCCGGCGGCGCCGCCCCCACCCTTGGGCCCGTCCGCCAGTGCCCGACAGGGAGGAGAGCGTCGCCATGCCCGACCGCGCCCCGCAGCCGGTGGACCGGCAACTGCCCACGGAGGAGGCCCGGGACCTCATCTCACTCGTCCGCGACATCGCGGCGCAGGAGATCGTCCCGGCGGCGGCCGAGGAGGAGGACGCCGGCCGCTTCCCGCGGGAGCTGTTCACGCTGCTCTCCCGCTCCGGCCTGCTCGGCCTGCCCTACGACTCGGAGTACGGCGGCGGAGACCAGCCCTACGAGGTGTACCTCCAGGTCCTGGAGGAGCTGGCCGCGGCCCGCCTCACCGTCGGCCTCGGCGTCAGCGTGCACTCCCTGGCCTCCTACGCCCTCGCCGCCCACGGCACCAAGGAGCAGCAGGTCGAGCACCTGCCGGCGATGCTCGGCGGCGGCCTGCTCGGCGCCTACTGCCTGTCCGAGCCGCACTCCGGATCGGACGCGGCGGCCCTGCGCACCAGGGCCGTGCGCGACGGCGACGACTGGGTGATCACCGGTACCAAGGCCTGGATCACCCATGGCGGCGTCGCCGACTTCTACACGGTCATGGCCCGCACCGGCGGGGAGGGCCCGCGCGGGATCACGGCCTTCCTGGTGCCGGGCGACGCGGAGGGCGTGAGTGCGGCGGCACCCGAGAAGAAGATGGGCATGAAGGGCTCGCCCACCGCCCAGGTGCACTTCGACGGCGTCCGGGTCTCCGACGACCGCCGCATCGGCGAGGAGGGGCAGGGCTTCGCCATCGCCCTGTCGTCCCTCGACTCGGGACGGCTCGGCATCTCCGCGTGCGCGATCGGCGTGGCCCAGGCGGCGCTCGACGCGGCGGCGACGTACGCGTCCGAGCGGCGCCAGTTCGGCAAGCCGATCGCCGACTTCCAGGGGCTGCGCTTCATGCTCGCCGACATGGCGACACAGATCGAGGCGGGCCGCGCACTCTACCTCGCGGCGGCACGGCTGCGTGACGCGGGCCGGCCGTTCGCCCGGCAGGCGGCCATGGCCAAGCTGTTCTGCACCGACACCGCGATGCGGGTCACCACCGACGCCGTGCAGATCCTCGGCGGCTACGGCTACACCGCCGACTTCCCGGCCGAGCGCTACATGCGTGAGGCCAAGGTGCTGCAGATCGTGGAGGGCACCAACCAGATCCAGCGGATGGTCATCGCCCGCCATCTCGTGGGTCCGGAGGAGCGCTGAACTGGTCGAGTCCCCGCCACGGGGCCGCCAGCCGCATCCACTCCGGGTCGTGCCGGCCCGGCAGGGTGCGGCCGCCCTCGGCCCAGGTCCGCATGAGGTCGCGGAAGATCGGCGGATCCTGGTAGCGGGGCGGAACGGGCCGAAGCGATTCTGCGGGCGGCGGGACGTACAGGAGGCGCTGACGCCCGGTCGCTGAGGAGATGGGGGTCATACCAGGGCAACGCGGCGGAGGGCGGCCAGGTCACCGCGGCGAGGAATCGGGCGTGCGTTCACCGGCGTCCGGACCGCAGGCGACGGGACGCGTGCGGCGCGCGCCGATGTTCCCGGAGGCACCGCACCCGGCGCGCGCCCGCCTCGGGAGGTCCGGGGCCAGGGGTGCCCGCAAGCCGGGCTCGGGACAGGCCGGGACGCGGCGGTCCCGCACGCGTGGTGCGGGGTCCGGGACGCAGCGGTCCCGCACCACGGCGGTCCTGTGAGGGCCGTGGTGCGGGGCAGTCGCACGAACGGGAGCGAGCGGGCGGGAAGGGCCCGTGCTCAGGCCGCCCGGCGCATGACGGGGACCCTGATCGGGCGCGAGCCCGGGCCGCCGACGTGCGAGAACGGCTGCATCCGCCAGTCCAGTCCCTGAGGGAGTGTCAGCAGCAGGGCGGTGTCCTGCTCCTGGGGCTCCACCGACTCGTCGGCGGGGCGGGCGTCGGAGGCCCTGCGGCCGGTTCCGGCACAGACCGTGAGTCCGAACGGGTTCCACGGCGAGGCGCACAGCGCGTGCTCCGGCAGGATTTCCTCATCCGCCAGCAGGGCGATGGGCTGCGCGCAGTCCGGGCAGACGACCCGGAACATCTCGAACGTGTCGTAGGCGTCGAGTTCGTCGTCGAAGGCGTCGGATTCGACGCCCTCCGGCTCGGGCTCGACGACGGGCTGCTGCCGCTTGGGTGCGGTGCGACCAGGGCGCTTAAGACTCTGCATTGGGTTCTCCCCCTCGGGCTGGGCCGTATCAGGCACTGCGGCCTCGACCACAGCAAGCACTTCCCGTCACCCCCGGGTGGTAATCACGGGAACATCACGGAGACTGTTCGAGTGATGTGGCGTTCGTCACATCCCTGCTCGGGGTGTCCGCTGCGGCGCTTTTGTCCCCCGGATGGACGACCCTCCCGCGGCCGCGCGGCACCGACCGTCCATGACCTGGACTCCTCGGGTATCCCGGGAGATCAACCGCCCTGTAGGTTCTAGCGCCATGGAGGAGCTGGACCGACAGATCGTGCAGCTGCTCGTCAAGGACGGGCGGATGAGCTACACCGACCTGGGCAAGGCCACCGGCCTGTCCACCTCGGCCGTGCACCAGCGGGTGCGCCGGCTGGAGCAGCGGGGTGTCATCCGGGGCTACGCGGCGGTCGTCGACCCGGAGGCGGTGGGGCTGCCGATGACGGCGTTCATCTCCGTCAAGCCCTTCGACCCCAGCGCGCCGGACGACATCGCGGACCGGCTGGCCGGAGTCCCCGAGATCGAGGCGTGCCACAGTGTCGCCGGGGACGAGAACTACATCCTCAAGGTGCGCGTCGCCACGCCGCACGAACTGGAGGAGCTGCTCGCCCGGCTGCGGTCCCTGGCCGGGGTGTCCACCCGGACGACGGTGGTCCTGTCGACGCCGTACGAGGCCCGGCCGCCCAGGATCTGACCCGCCGGACGCCGCCCCCGGAGGACGGCCCGGGGAAGGGCCGCGCGGTTCCCGCGCCCCTGATCGACTCGGCGGGCCGCGCCCCTGTGACACTGGTGTCCATGAGTGAGTCCCCCGCGCCGCCGAAGACCGTCCTGCTCCGCCGTGGAGAGGTCCACAGTCCCGCCGATCCCTTCGCCACCGCGATGGTGGTCGAGCGCGGGCAGGTCGCCTGGGTGGGTTCCGAGGGCGCCGCCGACGCCTTCGCCGACGGGGTCGACGAGGTCGTCGATCTCGACGGCGCGCTCGTCACCCCCGCCTTCACCGACGCACACGTGCACACCACCGCCACCGGCCTCGCCCTGACCGGGCTCGACCTGTCGGGCGCCCCCTCCCTAGAAGCCGCCCTGGCCCTGGTGCGCGAGTTCGCCGCCGCCCGGCCCCACGACCGCGTACTGCTCGGACACGGCTGGGACGCCGCCCGCTGGCCCGGCGGCCGGCCCCCGACCCGTGCCGAACTCGACGAGGCCACCGGGCACCGCCCCCTCTACCTCAGCCGCATCGACGTGCACTCGGCGGTGGTCACCACGGCGCTGCTCGACCTCGTCCCGGCCGCCGGCCGGGAGGACGGGCCGCTCACGGCCGACGCCCACCACGCCGTACGGGCCGCCGCGTTCGGCGCCGTCACCGAGCGGCAGCGCACCGAGGCGCAGCGGGCCGCGCTGGCGCACGCCGTCTCCCTGGGCATCGGGACCGTCCACGAGTGCGCCGGTCCCGAGATCTCCTCGGAGGACGACTTCACCGGCCTGATGGGCCTCGCCGCCCGGGAGAGCGGACCGCGCGTCGTCGGCTACTGGGCCGAGCAGGACGTCGCCAAGGCCCGGGAACTGGGGGCCGTCGGTGCCGCGGGCGATCTGTTCGTCGACGGCGCCCTCGGCTCGCACACCGCCTGCCTGCACCAGCCGTACGCCGACGCCGGGCACACCGGCCGGGCGTACCTGGACGCCGCCGCGGTCGCCGCCCACGTCGTGGCGTGCACGGAAGCGGGTCTGCAGGCCGGCTTCCACGCCATCGGCGACGCGGCCGTGGACGCCGTGGTCGAGGGGGTGCGCACCGCGGCCGAGAAGCTCGGCCTCGCCCGCGTCCGGGCCGCCCGGCACCGCCTCGAGCACGCCGAGATGCTCACCCCGGAGGCCGTCGCGGCCTTCGCCGAGCTGGGTCTGACCGCCTCCGTCCAGCCCGCCTTCGACGCCCTGTGGGGCGGCGACGAGGGCATGTACGCCCAGCGCCTCGGGGTGGAGCGCGCCCGCACCCTGAACCCGTTCGCGGCCCTGCTGCGCGCCGGGGTCCCGCTCGCCTTCGGGTCCGACAGCCCCGTCACCCCGCTCGACCCCTGGGGCACGGTCCGCGCGGCCGCCTTCCACCGCACGCCGGAGCACCGCGTCTCCGTGCGCGCCGCCTTCACGGCGCACACGCGGGGCGGCTGGCGGGCGGTGGGCCGCGACGACGCCGGAGTCCTGGCCCCGGGCGCGCCCGCCGACTACGCCGTGTGGCGCACCGGTGAACTGGTGGTCCAGGCACCGGACGACCGGGTCGCCCGCTGGTCCACCGACCCCCGCTCCGGCACCCCGGGCCTGCCCGACCTCACCCCGGGCCGTGACCTGCCCGTATGCCTGCGCACGGTCGTCGGCGGCCGCACGGTCTTCGTACGGCCGGGCGAGTGATCTACGGGGGCGGCACGTGGGAAACCGTGCGCCGGGTCCCCGGCGCGCGACCTGCGCCTCCTCTGCCCTGAACAGCGAGGCGAGGCGGAACGGGCAGGTCGGAGGGCTGTTGACAGGCAGCCGCAGGCTGCCGGTAGGTTCTGCCGAGTCCACCACCGGACGCCCGACCGGGGAACGTCCGAGCACTCGCCGCGGCACCGCCGGGTCAGGGACGGTGTGCCGCACCGGGCACCGCCACTGGGAGCCAGGCTCAGGCCGGAGCAGCGCCGAGGGAATGTTCCGGCCGGTCGGGGAGGTGTGACCCGGGTGGGGCCCGGGCGCTCAGTAGACAACGGCTTTCGGTCGATCCGCAGCCAGCGGATCCCAGGTCGGCCCGAAGGGCGCCGGGCCCCCATCCGCCGCAGGCCCCCTCCGGAGGAGGCCTTTCGGCCCGCGTTCCCGCGGGCCCGACACCACGATTCGAACGTCCGGTCACGTCAGCGCAGGCCGGGCGCACTATGGTGGACCCCTGCATATGGACATGAAGGGGCATCAGTGAACGACGGCGACGGAACCCTCGCGGCAGGAGCCCAGGGGAGGGAGTTCGGCCCGCTCGGCACGGCCTTGGTGATCATCCCGACCTACAACGAGGCGGAGAACATCAAGAGCATCGTCGGCCGCGTGCGGGGGGCCGTCCCCGAGGCGCACGTGCTCGTGGCCGACGACAACAGCCCGGACGGCACGGGCAAGCTGGCCGACGAGCTCACCGTCGACGACGACCACGTCCACGTCCTTCACCGCAAGGGCAAGGAGGGCCTCGGCGCCGCCTACCTCGCGGGCTTCCGCTGGGGGCTGGAGCGCGGGTACGGCGTGCTGGTCGAGATGGACGCCGACGGTTCCCACCAGCCCGAGGAACTGCCCCGTCTGCTCACCGCCCTCAAGGGCGCCGACCTCGTGCTGGGCTCGCGCTGGGTGCCCGGCGGCCGGGTCGTGAACTGGCCGCGGTCCCGCGAGGTCATCTCCCGGGGCGGCAGCCTCTACTCCCGGCTGGCGCTCGATCTGCCGCTGCGCGACATCACCGGCGGCTACCGGGCCTTCCGCCGGGAGACCCTGGAGGGCCTCGGCCTCGACGAGGTGGCCTCGCAGGGCTACTGCTTCCAGGTCGACCTGGCCCGCCGCGCCGTCAAGGCCGGCTACCAGGTGGTCGAGGTGCCGATCACCTTCGTCGAGCGCGAGCTGGGCGACTCCAAGATGAGCCGGGACATCCTCGTCGAGGCGCTGTGGCGGGTCACGGCATGGGGCGTGGGGGAGAGGGTCGGCAAGGTCGCCGGCCGAGTCACCAAGCCCCCGAAGCCGTAGCCGACGCCCCGGCCGGGGTCACCGCCGGGCGGCGAGCCCGGCGCGTCCGGGCGCGGCCCGGCCGGCCACGCTCGGCACGATCGCCCGGACCGCACGCCGTGGCCGGGTCCGCGGCGGGTCCCGCACGGGAACCGCTGATCAGGCGCTTATCCCGTGCTGAGCCGGGGCCAGGCACACTGGAGGCATGACGACTGGCGCTCAGACCCCCTCCTCCGCCCGGCCCCGGCGCTCCCGGCTGCGCACGTTCCTGCCGCTGGGCATCGCCGTGTGGCTCGTGCTGGAGATCTGGCTGCTCACGCTGGTCGCTGGGGCGTCGAACGCGCTGGTGGTGCTGCTCGTGCTGCTGGCCGGGGTCGCCGCCGGTTCGGTGGTGATCAAGCGGGCGGGGCGGCGGGCGTTCCGCAATCTCTCCGAGACGCTGCAACAGCAGCAGAGCGGGACGGCGCCCGCGGGCGCCCGGCCGGCCGGTGAGGGCAACGGCCTGATGATGCTGGGCGGTCTGCTCCTGATCATCCCGGGGCTGCTGTCGGACGCGGTGGGCCTGCTCCTGCTGCTGCCGCCGGTGCAGAAGACCGTGAGCCGCTCCGCCGAGCGCACCTTCGAGCGCAAGCTCCGCGAGGCCGACCCGGGAACGGTGGGCGGAGTCTTCCGGCAGGCGCGCATCCACCAGCCCGACGGCAAGGTCGTCCAGGGCGAGGTCGTGCGCGACGAGCCGGGCGGTGACACCCCGCGCCAGCCGCGTCCGCCGCTGACCCACTGACCCGCCGGGGGCACGCCGGAGCACGACAAACCGAGGGCGCCGTACGAACCGTACGGCGCCCTCGGTTAATCACTGACGTGCGCTGATCGATCGACCAGGCCGGGTCGGGTCAGGCCGACTTGCGGCTGTCCCGGGGATGAACAGCGATGTTCATCGCACCGGAGCGCAGAACCGCCAGACGCTCCTCGAGGACCTCTTCGAGCTCCTCACGGGTGCGCCGCTCCATCAGCATGTCCCAATGCGTACGCGCGGGCTTGGCCTTCTTCTCTTCCGGGCCGTCGCCGTCCACCAGGAGTGCCTGGGCCCCGCAGACCTTGCACTCCCACTCCGGCGGGATCTCCGCCTCGACCGAGAAGGGCATCTCGAACCGGTGCCCCTTCTCGCATGCGTACTCCACGGCCTGGCGCGGGGCCAGGTCGATGCCGCGGTCCGTCTCGTAGCTGGTCACCACGAGGCGCGTGCCGCGAAGAGCTCGCTCACTCATGAATCGTGCCTCCCGGGCTTGTCGCCCACAGGACAGGTGTCGCTGTCGTCGTCATCCGGTCAACGTCCGGTCGGCGGTAAAGATTCCCGTTCCGAGTCCCGTTCCGGGTCGTGCGTCGCCGTCGTAGCCGCCCTTGTTGTACCCACCAGTGCCCGGTTTGTCACATCTAATACCAGATGTGACCCACCGTTTCGGCATCTTTGACGCGCAGTAACGGTACGCCTGGCAGGCCAAACGCGTACACTACCGCCCTTTCGCGCTCAGTGCTAAATCCGGTCCGGAACCGGGTTCCCCGCTTCCTCGATCGCACGCCGGACCGGGACCCGGGCGAGCAGCACGAATCCCAGCACGAAGAAGGCCACCAGCGAGATGATCGCGTCCCGGTAGCTGCCGGTGAGCTGGTAGGTCAGTCCGAACAGCAGCGGCCCCAGCCAGCTCATGCCGCGGTCGCTCACCTCGTACGCGGAGAAGTACTCGGCCTCCTTGCCGGGCGGGACGAGGTGGGAGAACAGGGAGCGGGACAGCGCCTGGCTGCCGCCGAGCACCAGGCCGATCCCGCCGGCCAGGACGAAGAACCACACCGGCGCCCCGGCGGGAAGGAAGTATCCGGCCGCCAGGGTCAGCGTCCAGGCGACCAGCGAGCCGAGAATCGTCCGCTTGGCGCCGTACACACGTGCCAGCCGGCCCATCGCCAGCGCCCCGGCCACCGCCAGGACCTGCACCAGCAGGACCGCGCCGATGAGGGTGGACTGGCCGAGGCCCAGTTCCTTCGACCCGTAGACCGAGGCCTGGGAGATCACCGTCTGGACGCCGTCGTTGTAGACCAGGTAGGCGAGGAGGAAGCCGAGGGTCAGCGGGTGGCGGCGCATGTCCCGGATCGTCGCCGCGAGCTGCCTGAACCCCGGCAGTGCCGCCTCGCGCGGGGACGTGGCCCGGTCGCGGAGCCGTGTCAGCGGGATGAGGGCGAAGGCGCCCCACCACAGGCCGGCGGACGCCAGGCAGATCCGCACCGCCGTGCCCTCGGAGACGCCGAAGCGCTCGTGCCCCGTGTAGAGGACGAGGTTGGCGACCAGCACCAGCGCGCCGGCCGCGTAGCCGAAGGCCCAGCCCCGGGAGGAGACCGCGTCGCGCTGCTCGGGCGGGGCGATCTGCGGCAGGTAGGAGTTGTACAGCATCATCGCCACCGACTGGGCGGCGTTCGCCACGACCAGGAGGGCGCCGCCGAGCAGATAGCGGTCGCCGTCCAGGAGGAACATGGCCGTCGTCGCCGCCGCGCCGGTGTACGCGGCGGCCGCGAGCAAGGGCTTCTTGCGGCCCGTGCGGTCGGCGGCGGCACCCACCAGCGGCATCACCAGCACCGCCACGATCACCGACAGCGACACCGAGTAGGCGAAGAACGACCCGGCGCGCACGGGGATGCCCAGCGGGTGGACGTAGCCGTCGGCGTCGGCGGCCGACTCGGCCACCGAGGTCAGGTAGGGGCCGAGGAAGACGGTGAGCACGCTCGTGGAGTAGACCGAGCAGGCCCAGTCGTAGAAGTACCAGCCGCGCTGCTCGCGTCTGAGTTCCGCTCCGTCGGCCGGCGGTGTCCGCACGGTGTCCGTACCCACCCGTGCCCTCGCTTCCCCGTGCAACGCGCGCAGCCGGCCGGGCCCGGGGTCTCAGACCCAGACGCCGCGGTCCTCCATGACCTTGCGCAGTGTGTCGATGTGATCGGTCATGATGCCATCCACACCGAGGTCCAGGAGCCGGTGCATGCTCTCCGGTTCGTTCACCGTCCACACGTGCACCTGGAGCCCGCGGGCGTGGGCCGCGCGTACGAAGCGGCCGTCCACGACCTGGATGCCGGACTGCACCTCGGGCACCTGCGCGGCCACCGCCGACCGGCGCACCGTCGCCGGCAGGCCCAGGGAGCGCAGCCGCAGGTTGAGCACGCCCCGGGTGCCGTACGAGGTCGCCAGGCGCGGACCGGCCAGCCGCTGGGCCCGCACCACCCGGGCCTCGGAGAAGGAGCCGAGACAGATCCGGTCCCAGGAGTCCGTGCGGCCGACCAGGTCGAGGAAGGGCAGCAGGGCGGCCTCGGACTTCACGTCCACGTTCCAGCGCACACCGGGGAAGGTCTCCAGCAGCTCCTCGAAGAGGGGGAGGGGCTCCCGGCCCGCCACCCGTGCCCGCCGCACCTCGCGCCAGGGCAGGTCGGCGATCCGGCCCGCGCCGTCCGTGACCCGGTCCAGGGTGGTGTCGTGGAAGGCGACGAGCTTGCCGTCGCGTGTGGTGTGGACGTCGGTCTCGATGTACCGGTAGCCCGCCTCGACGGCGCAGCGGAACTGGCGCACGGTGTTCTCCAGGCCGTCCGCCGCCCCGCCGCGGTGGGCGAAGGCGATCGGGCCGGGATGGTCGAGGTAGGGGTGGTGTATCCGCGGGGTCACGGACGCAGTATCGCCCGCCGGGGTTGACCGGTGGCAACGACCGTGCTGCCGGCGGGTGCCTCGGGGACGGCGAACACCCGCAGGAACACCTGCGCCAGCGGGCCGATCGCCACGGCGTACAGCAGGGTCCCGATCCCGACGGTGCCGCCGAGGGCGAAGCCGGTCGCCACGACGGTCAGCTCGATGCCCGTGCGCACCAGGCGGATCGAGACGCCGGTGCGCTGGTGCAGTCCGGTCATCAGCCCGTCGCGCGGGCCGGGGCCGAACCGGGCCGCGATGTAGAGGCCGGTCGCCGCCCCGTTGAGGACGATCCCCCCGGCCATCAGGCCCACCCGCAGCGGCCAGCCGTGCGCGTCGGGCACCAGGGCCAGGGTCGCGTCCATGGCCATGCCGATCACGAGGACGTTGGAGACCGTGCCCAGCCCCGGACGCTGACGCAGCGGGATCCACGCGAGGAGCACCGCCGCGCCCACGATCGTCAGGACGACGCCGATGGACAGCCCGGTCAGCTCGGCGAGGCCCTGGTGCAGCACGTTCCACGGCTCCAGGCCCAGCCCGGACCGGACGAGCAGCGCCGAACTCGCGCCGTACAACGCGAGCCCGGCGTAGAGCTGGACGAGCCGCCGGGCGAGATGCCCCCGCGTGGCCATGTGGTGCCCCCTGGTGGTGGTAATGGACTGACGCATGACACCATGTGGCTTGGATGGAGGAGCCATCCAGGGCCAATCCGGGGAAGGTGGACTGATTCCGATGGCGCAGTGGACCTCGGCCGTGGGGGCGGCACAGCTCGCCCGGCTGCTCAACTCCCAGCAGGACCGCCCCGCGGGGCCCGGCACCCGCCGCCCCCCGGCCTACCGGGCCCTCGCCGACGGCATCCGCCTGCTGGTGCTGGAGGGCCGCGTCCCGGTGGCCGCCCGGCTGCCCGCCGAGCGGGAACTGGCCCTCGCCCTGTCCGTCAGCCGTACGACGGTGGCCGCCGCCTACGAGGCGCTGCGCAGCGAGGGGTTCCTGGAGTCCCGGCGCGGCGCGGGCAGCTGGACCGCCGTCCCCGCCGGGAACCCGGTGCCCGCCAGAGGGCTGGAACCGCTGCCGCCGGAGGCCCTCGGCTCGGTGATCGACCTGGGCTGCGCCGCGCTGCCCGCCCCGGAACCATGGCTCACCCGCGCCGTGCAGGGCGCGCTGGAGGAGCTGCCGCCCTACGCGCACACGCACGGCGACTACCCCGCCGGACTCCCGGCGCTGCGGTCCATGATCGCCGAGCGCTACACCGCGCGCGGCATCCCCACCATGCCCGAGCAGATCATGGTGACCACCGGCGCCATGGGCGCGATCGACGCGATCTGCCACCTGTTCGGCGGGCGCGGCGAGCGCATCGCCGTGGAGTCGCCCTCCTACGCCAACATCCTGCAGCTGATGCGCGAGGCGGGGGCCCGGCTGGTGCCGGTCGCGATGGCCGAGGGGCTCTCCGGCTGGGACATGGACCGCTGGCGGCAGGTGCTGCGGGACGCGGCGCCGCGCATCGCCTACGTGGTGGCCGACTTCCACAACCCCACCGGGGCGCTCGCCGGCGAGGACCAGCGCCGGCGGCTCGTCGACTCGGCCCGGTCGGCGGGGACCGTGCTGATCGCCGACGAGACGATGAGCGAGCTGTGGCTCGACCCGGAGGTGGAGATGCCGCGCCCGGTGTGCGCCTTCGATCCGGCCGGGTCCACGGTGATCACGGTCGGATCGGCGAGCAAGGCGTTCTGGGCCGGCATGCGGATCGGCTGGGTGCGGGCCGCGCCGGACGTCATCCGCAGCCTGGTCGCGGCGCGGGCCTACGCCGACCTCGGTACCCCGGTCCTGGAGCAGCTGGCGGTCAACTGGCTCTTCGGAACGGGCGGCTGGGAGCAGGCGGTGCAGGTCCGGCGCGAGCAGGCCCGGTCCAACCGGGACGAGCTGGTGGCCGCCGTGCGCCGGGAGCTGCCCGCGTGGGAGTTCGAGGTCCCGCAGGGCGGTCTGACGCTGTGGGTGCGCACCGGCGGGCTCTCGGGATCGAGGCTCGCGGAGGCCGGCGAGCGCGTGGGCGTGCGGGTGCCCTCCGGGCCGCGCTTCGGCGTGGACGGCGCGTTCGAGGGCTATGTGCGGCTGCCGTTCACCGTCGGTGGGGCGGTCGCGGAGGAAGCGGCGGTACGACTGGCCGCCGCGGCCGCGCTGGTGGAGTCGGGCGGGGTCGGCGGTTCGGAGCCGCCGCGCACGTTCGTGGCGTAGGACGGAGCCGCCCGTAAGAGGAAGAGCGGTTCCTCCCGGGGGAGGAACCGCTCCCGTTCGAGGGGCGGGCGGGCGGGCTAGGGCCGTTCCGCCTGCTCCGGCTTCTGCTCCTCGCCGGCGGGGACGTGGGCCGGGGCCGGTTCGAGATGCCCGGCCGGGACCGGGGCGGGGTGCCCGGCCGGAGGGGCGGGACGTCCTGCGTCAGTGGGAGCAGGATCCGCAGTGGGGCTCCCGGCCTGCGCCGGCGTGGCACCGCCGGCCCCCGGGGTGACGGCCGTCGGGACGGCCGCCTTGGCGACCAGGTGGACCGCCGTCGGCAGGGGACCCTTGGCCATCACCTGGACGGGAGTGGGTGCGGGCCCCTTGGTCATCAGCTGCGCCGGGGCCGTCGCGGGCTCCTCCGCCGGTGCGGCCACCGGGACCGGCTTGTGCGGGGCGTGCTCCGCCGGCGCGGCCACCGGCTGCTCGTCCAGGTCCGCCGGCAGCGGCTCCGGTGCGCCGTCCGTCCCGTCCGGCTCGGGGACCGTCTCCCCGTCCGCCGGCGTCGTACGGGGCGGCAGAAGGGCGAGGACCGCCTCGCGGTGCGCCTCGGGGGCCGCGTCGTCGAAGGGGTTCGGCGTGGCGGGCACCTGGAGGCGGTGGACCGGGCCGTTGCCGAGGCGGGCGTAGCCGCGGCCGGGTGGCACCTGGTCGAGGGGGGTGGACTGCGGCGGTGCGCCCAGAACCGTCTCCAGCCGGTCGGCCGTCGCCGGGCCGAGGACCGTGCGCGCGCGGGTGTGCTGGCGGACCGGTTCGGCCAGGGCGTCCAGCGCGTCGAGCTGGTCGGCGACGACCACCGTCACGTTCGCCGGACGGCCGTGGCGCAGGGGGACCTGGAGGAGCGTCTGCGGATCCTTGCGGTCGTCCGCCGCGGCCAGGTGGGTGAACGCGGTCGGCCGGTCGAGCAGGATCCACAGCGGACGCCTGGTGTCCTCCGGCGGCGGGTGCCCCGCCTGATGGGCCCGGTTGGCGGCGATGAGACGGCGCTCGGTCTCGGTCGCGGCCCACTCCAGGCTCGCCGTGGCCCCGGCCAGGCCGGACTCGACCGCCAGGACGCCGTCGCGGCCGGTCAGGCAGGCGTACTCGCCGGTGCCGCCGCCGTCCACGATCACCACGTCTCCGTGCTGCAACGCCTGCAGGGCGATGGACCGCAGCAGGGTGGAGGTGCCGCTGCCCGGCTGGCCGAGGACGAGCAGATGCGGCTCGGTGGAGCGCAGTCCGGTGCGCCAGACCACCGGGGGGACGTCGCGCTGCCGCTCACCGGAGCCGAGGGGGAGGGTGCGCCGCACCCGCGTGGAGTCGGTGAAACCGAGGACGGTCTCGCCGGGCGCGGTGACGAAGCGCTGGGCGGTGATGTCGACGGGGAGCGGCTGCAGCACGCCGAGCGTGAGCTGGTTGCCCTCCTCGTCCCAGGTGAAGTGGTACTCGCGGCCCCGGCCGGACTTGGCCGCGAGGAGGTGCTCGATGCGGGCGCGGGACTCGGGCTCGCCGTCGGTGAAGTACGCCGGGTAGCGCACCACCAGCTGGGAGATCCGGCCGCCGCCGTCGAACGCGTAGGTGGGGAAGGCCTTGTCCCACGCGCCGCCGTGCGCGTACAGCGGCTCGGGGTCCTCGGCCGTGGAGAAGTACGGCACCAGCGCCTCGTACAGCGACTTCAGGCGCTGGGTCTGCGACTCGTCGGGTCCGTCGGGTGCCGCCGGCGTGCGGTCCCTGCCCTGCCACGCCGCGGCCGCCATCAGGGTGATGGCGGCCAGCAGCGGCCCGTACGGCACCAGGGCCACGACCAGGACGACCGAGGCGACGAGGAACAGCAGCGCTCCCCGTCTCTCCTTGGGCGTCTGGGTCCACCTGCGCCGGCCGGCCCCGGCCAGCCGGCGCAGACCGCGCGCGATCGTGATCAGCGGATGGAGGACGTCCGTGGCGCTGTCGGCGGCCGTCCGGGCCAGCTCCCGGCTCCGGGCGAGCTGCGCGCTGCCGTTGCTCAGAATGCGGGGGAGGGGGCGCCGGGCCACTACTGCCTCCAGTGGGTGCGTACGGGCGGGATGCGTACGGGGAGCGGGGTCGTCAGAACTTGATGCCGCCGAGGAGGCTCGCCAGGCTCTCGCCGCCCGCCTTGATGCTCGGCGCGATGGCCGTGCTGGCGAGGTAGAAGCCGAAGAGCATGGCGACCACGGCGTGGGAGGCCTTCAGCCCGTCCTTGCGGAAGAAGATGAAGACGACGATGCCGAGCAGGACCACGCCTGAGATCGAGAGGATCATGTGAGTTCTCCTGGTTTGCGGGGACAGTCACCATGAGTACTTCCAGGCTCACAGCATGTATCCATACGATAAAAGGTGCAACTGGGTGAAAATTGGACGATTTCCCCCGGTCGGCCGAGTGGTCCGCGGGCGCGGGTGAGCCGGCCTGTTGCGCCGGTCCGCGTCCGCGGTGATCTTTACCTCGGGCACATCGGGTCATGTGCCGCGCGAGCCAGTACCCTGGCGATTCACCCGTACGGCTGCGGCACAGCGCAGGCGCGGGCACCCGACATGACGCGTAGTGGAGAGGCGGTCCGGCCGATGACCGAAGTCCCCGACCCCGAGGTCGTGGAGCTGGCGACCAAGATCTTCGATCTGGCCCGGCGGGGACGGACCGATGAGCTCGTGGCGTACGTCGACGCGGGCGTTCCGGCCAACCTCACCAACGACCGCGGCGACTCGCTCGTGATGCTCGCCGCCTACCACGGCCACTCCGACGCCGTGCGCGCCCTGCTCGACCGCGGCGCGGACGCGGACCGCGTGAACGACCGGGGCCAGACCCCGCTCGCCGGAGCGGCCTTCAAGGGCGAGACGGAGGTGGCGAAGGCTCTCGTCGAGGGCGGAGCCGACCCTTCCGCCGGCACCCCCTCGGCCGTGGACACCGCACGCATGTTCGGTCGGACGGAACTGCTCGAACTGTTCGGCGAGCGGTGAGACGACCAGTCTGACCTGCAAGGACACAGAAAACGGGGGAGGCGGTACGGGGCCGCCGAAATTTCGGTCGCGGCGGACGAACGTGCCGGGTCATCATGACGACGTGATTCACGGACGTGACGGCTGGGCAGGTGTTGCCGCACCGCGCGGGCCGTGAGCGGCCCGCAAGGGCCACCGACGAGAGGCAGAGGAAGATGGTCTGCAGCAAGCAGGAAACGGCGGGCACTCCGACGTGTTGTCGCGCGGCCAGGTAGTACACGTCCCCGGTTGCGTCGACGCTTGATGTGAGGCTGTTTCCCATGTTCGATCCGGTCATAGCGCCCAGCGGTACGCTGCTCGGCCTGCTCCAGCGGGGCCGCGGCGACGGCACACTCCACGCGCTCACCGCCCCGCGCCCCGAGGCCCTCGCGGCACTCAACCACTGCGTGCTGAGCGACCCCCGCCACGACTGGCAGGTGGAGAACCGCTCCCTCTACTACGCCCGCCTCTTCCTCGACCTGAACGGCGAACTGGACGAGATCGAGGCGCACCTCTTCGACCCCGAGGACGTCCTGGACACCGAGGAGTCCCGCACCGGGCTCGCCCTCGCCGTCCTCGGCCACCTCGCCTCCTACGGCAGGCGCGACGCGCTCCACCTGCTGCGCAGGTACGCCGCCCACGGCTCCAACTGGACCTGGGCGCTCGACGAGCTGGCCCTGCGGGACGACGACGCGGGCCTGCGCGCCCTCGCCGCACCCGTCCTCGCGCGCTTCTCCACCGACCCGGAGGGCGAGGCCGAGCTGGCCGCCACCGTCCGGGACGCCTTCGAGCCCCGCCCCTGGCGGTTGTGGGCCGAGGATCCCCGCGCCTCGGTCTCCGCACGCGTACGTGCCGCCCAGGAGGCCGGCAGCTTCGACCGCTGGCAGCGGCAGATGCGTCCGACGGGACCACGCCCCGGGTGGAGCGTGCAGGCGGTCTTCGCCTGGGCCCAGCAGGGCATCGACCGGGGCGCCGCCCTGCATGTGCCGGCCGCCCGCTGCCTCAGCGCCGTCGCGGGTCCCGAGGACCGTGACGAGATCGTCCGCGCGGCCGAGGCCGGCGGCGACGGGGCCCGCTGCACAGCCCTGCGCTACCTCGCCGACCAAGGCGACCCCGCCGCCCTCGACCTGATCGAGAAGGCCGCGTCCTCCGGCACGCCGCTGGTCGTCGACGCCGCCGTCGACGCCTTCGAGCGCATGCGCTCGCTCGCCGCCGTCGACCGGGCGCGCGGCTGGGCCCGGCGCCCCGACGCGCTGGGATCCGCGGCCGGGCGCGTCCTCGCCTGCCGGGGCGGGACCCGGGACCGGGACCTCGTCCTCACCGCCCTGCGCGAGGCCGTACGGGGCGAAGGCCCCGACGCCCCCACCCTGTGGACCCTCATCGACGGCGCCGGACGGCTCGGTATCGCCTGCGCCGCCCCCGTGCTGCGGCACGTCTACCGCGAGACCGCCTCCTCCCACCTGCGCGGCCGGGCCGCCCGGGCCCTCGCCGCCACCGACCCCGCCTTCGGCACCGGCTTCGCCGTCGAGTGCCTGTGGGACTGCGAGGAGACCACCCGCGAACTCGCCGCACGGCACGCCGAGACCGGCGACGCCCGCGTCGTGGAGCGCCTGCGCCGCCTCGCCGCCGACCCGGCCGAGGAGGCCGAGGTGCAGACCGCCGTACGCAGCCGGATCGGTCCCGAGGGGACCGCGGTGTAGGCGCTCTCCCCGCCGTGCAGGCCGCCCCGCCGTGCAGGGCCTGCCCACCGCGCAGGGCCTTCCGGCCGTGCAGGGCCTTCCGGCCGTGCGGCGGCCGCGGCAGGCCGCGTGGATGAACGTCCGGTGACCCGCGGGTCAGGAGGCCGTGGACACGGCTGACCCGCGCGGGTGCACAGCGCAACGCTCATGGGCCGTTCCTCGCCCGGACAGATCGACGTTGACGTGACCACGTCCGTCGCGGCGACAACAGCGGTATGCGTGTCGTCATCGTCACCGAGTCCTTCCCTCCCGATGTGAACGGCGTGGCCCACTGCGCGCTCCAGACCGCCCGGCACCTCGCCGACCGCGGTCACGCCCCCGTCGTCGTCGCCCCGGCCCCCGCGCCCGGCACACCGCCCGACGCGTCCCCGCCGTGCCCCGTCGTCCACGTCCCCTCCCTCCCGCTGCCCGGCTACCCCCAGGTCCGGGTCGCCCTGCCCAGCCGACGGCTCGCGGCCACCCTGGCCGGGCACCGCGCCGACCTCGTCCACCTGGCCAGTCCCTTCGTCCTCGGCGTGCGCGGCATGGCGACGGCCGCCCGCCTCGGCGTCCCCGCCGTCGCCGTCTACCAGACCGACCTGGCCGGATACGCCCGCACCTACCTGGGGGCCGGCGAGGCAGCCGCCTGGCGGCGCATCCGGTCGGTGCACGGCGCAGCCGACCTGACCCTGGCCCCGTCCGGCGCCGCCCTGCGCGACCTCGAGGCACACGGCGTCCCCCGGGTCAGGCTGTGGCCGCGCGGCGTCGACGCCGAACGGTTCCGGCCCGCCCGCCGCGACGCGGCCCTGCGGCGCGCACTCGCCCCGAACGGCGAGCTGATCGTCGGCTACGTCGGCCGCCTCGCCCCCGAGAAGCACGTCGAACTCCTCGCCGGTGCCTGCCGGCTGGACGGCGTGCGCGTCGTGATCGTCGGGGACGGCCCCGACCGCTCCCGCCTGGAGGAGGCGCTGCCCGGCGCGGTCTTCCTGGGCCGGCGCACCGGGGACGACCTCGCCCGGATCTTCGCCTCGTTCGACGTCTTCGCCCACACGGGTCCCTTCGAGACCTTCTGCCAGACGGTCCAGGAAGCCATGGCCAGCGGACTGCCGGTGATCGCACCGGCCGCGGGCGGACCCCTGGACCTCGTCGCCCACGAGCGCACCGGACTGCTCGTGCCGCCGCGCGACCGCGACGCCGTACGGGACGCGGTACGCGCCCTGGCCGCCGACGCCGGGCTGCGGACCGCCTTCGGCGCCGCCGGGCGGGCCACGGTCGAGGGCCGCACCTGGGCGGCCGTCGGAGACCAGCTGATCGGGCACTACGCGCACGTGCTCGCAGGGCGCCGGACGGCGGTGGCGGCGTGAAGCGCAGCACCGGCGGCATGAAGCGGAGCGGCACGGCCGATCGGCCGCTGCGGATCGTCCGGCTCGCCAACTTCGTCGCACCCGCCTCCGGCGGCCTGCGCACGGCCCTGCGTGAACTCGGCACGGGGTACCGGGCGGCGGGACACGAACCCGTGCTCGTGATCCCAGGCGACCGGGCCGAAGACCGCGAGACCGGGCAGGGACGGGTGATCACCCTCCCCGGGCCGCTCCTGCCCGGCACCGGGGGCTACCGGGTCCTCACCGGCAGGCGGCAGGTGGCCCGGCTGCTGGAGGAACTCGCCCCGGACCGCCTCGAGGTGTCCGACCGCACGACCCTGCGCTGGACCGGCACATGGGCGCGGCGCGCCCGGGTCCCGGCCGTCATGGTCTCCCACGAGAGCGCCGACGGCGTCCTGCGCACCTGGGGCCTGCCCGGGCCCGCCGCACGCCGGGCCGCCGACGCCCTCAACATCCGCACGGCCCACACGTACGCCCGCGTGGTGTGCACGACCGAGTTCGCCGAGCGGGAGTTCGTACGCCTCGGGGTGCGCAACGTGGTCCGGGCCCCCCTGGGCGTCGACCTGCGGGCACGGCACCCGGGCCTGCGCGACCCCGCGGTCCGGGCGCGGCACGCGGGCACGGACCAGACGCTCCTGCTGATGTGCTCGCGCCTGTCCGTCGAGAAGCGGCCCGGTACGGCTCTGGACGCCCTGGAGGCCCTGCTGCGACGGGGGCGCCGGGCGGTGCTGGTGGTCGCCGGGGACGGTCCGCTGCGCGCCCGGCTGGAACAGCGCGCGCGGGCCGGGGCCCTGCCGGTCACCTTCCTCGGCCACGTCGCCGACCGCGGGCTGCTCGGCGCGCTCCAGGCGTCCGCCGACCTCGTCCTGGCCCCCGGGCCCGCCGAGACCTTCGGGCTCGCCGCCCTGGAGTCGATGGCCTGCGGCACGCCCGTGGTGGCGAGCGCCTCCTCCGCGCTGCCGGAGGTCGTCGGCTCCGCCGGGGCGGTCGCCGCCGACCGCGGCGAGGCGTTCGCGGACGCGGTGGACCTGCTGCTGGACCGGCCCCGAGCGGACCTTCGGGAGGCCGCACGCGCGCGTGCGGAGTGCTTCGGGTGGGACGCGTCGGTGGAGGCGTTCCTGGCGGCGCACGACACGGGCGTCCTGGCCCGGCGGCCGGTGCCGGCGCGCGTGATGCCGGCGGGGTCGGCCGGGCTCACCCGGCTCATCGAACCTGCCAAGCCCGCCGGGCCCACCGGACCCGCCGGGCCGGACGGGGCGGGGGCCGTTGCCTCCCGGCCGTTCGTGACGGGGGAGCCGGTATGAGACCGACGCGGGCCGTGACGCCGATCGCGGGCCCACGGCGTGAGGGCGTCGCGCGGGGAAGCGGCCGCCGCAGTTTCGTGGCCCTGGGCGACTCGCTCACCGAAGGTGTGGGCGACCCGGTGCAAGGCGGGTGGCGGGGCTGGGCAGCCCTGCTCGCCGCCGGGCTCACGGCGGACGGAGCCGCCGGGCCGTCCGTCCGCTTCACCAACCTCGCGGTGAGCGGCGCGCAGAGTTGGGACGTGCGGGAACGGCAGTTGCCGACCGCACTGGCGTGCCGTCCCGACCTGGCGTCCGTGATCGTCGGCGTCAACGACACACTCCGCCACAGCTTCGACATCCGGGCCGTGGCGGCCCGGCTCGACCAGGTGTACGCGGCGCTCACCGGGCAGGGGGCCGTCGTGCTCACCGCCTGCCTGCCCGACCCGGGACGGATGCTCGGCCTGCCGGCGGCCCTGGCCCGTCCGCTGGCACGGCGGCAGCAGGCCGTGAACGTGGTGGTGCACGCACTGTCGCAGCGGTACGGAGCCCTGCACGTGCACGCGTGCGAGGACGAGTGGATCGCCGACAGGGCGATGTGGAGTGCGGACCGGCTCCATCCGGGGGAGCGCGGACACCGGCAACTGGCCCTGCGCTTCCACGTCCTGCTCGCGGAGCACGGTCTGGCGACCGGGCCCGCTCCCTCATCCGAGCCCGAGGCGCCGGGCCCGACGGTGCCGGGGCGTCTGTGGTGGCTGGCCACGGCCGGTACCGGCTGGGTGGCCCGCCGATGCGCCGACCTGCTGCCCCAGCTGCTGGTCCTCGCCGCCGACGAGCTGGGCCACCGCGCCCGCGGGACGAGTGCCCGGCTCGACATCCGGGCCTCGGCGGCGGTCTCGGCGGCACTCGCTTCCCTCGCGCCGGCCGAGCGGCCGGGCCCCGCCTGACGGACGGCCGGTCCCGTCCGAGGAGCAGCCCACGGACTGCCCGCGCCGCAGGCGTCAGCGGCGGCGTACCGCCAGGAAGCGGACCGGTGTGCCGGGGGTCGCCTGGGCGGCGGACGGGAGGTCGGCCGCGCGGACCACGGCGATCACCGGATAGCCGCCCGTGGTCGGGTGGTCGGCCAGGAACACCACCGGCCTGCCGTCCGGCGGGACCTGGACGGCGCCCAGCACCATGCCCTCGCTGGGCAGTTCCCCGGCCCGGGCCCGCTCCAGGGCGGGGCCCTCGGTGCGCAGCCCGATACGGTTGCTCGCGGAGGAGACCCGGTAGGGGCGGGAGACGAAGGTGCCGAGTGCCTGCGGCGTGAACCAGTCCTCGCGCGGCCCCAGGGTCACCCGCAGGACCAGTTCGGCGGGCGGCGCCGGCTGCGGGGCGACGTCCACGCGCGCGTGGACACCCGTCGGCCGCCCCAGGGGCAGGACCGTGCCGTCGGTGAGCGGGGGAGGGCCGAGCCCCGACAGCAGGTCCGTCGAGCGGCTGCCGAGCACCCGCTCGACCGCGACGCCCCCGCCGACACCCACGTAGGTCCGTACGCCGGTCAGGGCCGGGCCGATGTCCAGCAGCGCGCCGGCGGGCACGCGCAGCGGCGCGCACCAGGCCGCGGGCCGGCCGTCCACCGTGACTCGGCAGGGCGCACCGGCCACGGCCACGGTGACGTCCGAACGGGGCCGCAGCGCGCACCCGTCGAGGGTCGTCTCCAGTACGGCCGCCCCGGACGGATTGCCGGTCAGCCGGTTGACGAGGTCCGCCGCGGGCCGGTCGAGAGCACCGGAGCGCGGGACGCCCAGATGCGCGTGACCGGGCCGGCCCAGGTCCTGCACGGTGGTGAGGGCCCCGGCCCGGGCGACGGCGAGCGCCCGGTCGGTCATGACCCCGCCTCGGGGACGAAGCGCACGCGGGTGCCCGGCGACAGCAGCGCGGCCGGTACGCGCGCGTGGTCGAACAGCACGGCGTCCGTGGTGCCGATCAGCTGCCAGCCGCCCGGCGAGGAGCGCGGATACACGCCCGTGTACGGCCCTGCCAGCGCCACGGACCCGGCGGGGACGGCCGTGCGCGGGGTGGCGCGGCGCGGGACGTCGTAGCGGGACGGCAGGCCCGTGAGGTAGCCGAAGCCGGGGGCGAAGCCGCAGAAGGCGACCAGGAACTCCGTCCCGGCGTGGATCCGGGCGACCTCCGCCTCCGGCACGCCCCACAGCGCGGCGACGTCGGCCAGGTCCGGGCCGTCGTAGCGCACCGGGATGCGGACCACCTCACGCGCGGGCGGGGGAGCGGACGGCAGGTCGGCGGCGGTCAGTTCGGCGGCCAGCCGGGCGGGGGAGTCCAGGCCGTCCAGCAGGACCGTACGGGCCGCGGGGACGATCTCGCGGGCCGCGAGCGAACCCTCGGCGCGGCGGCGCAGCAGCTCGGCGTGCAGGGCCTGCGCCTCGTCGACCGAGGAGACCTCGACGAGCAGGGCGTCCTCGCCGGCGGGCAGCACGTTCATGCGAAGGCCTCCACGTCGACCCCCGACTCCTCCAGCCGCCGGCGCACCCGCTGGGCCAGGTCCACCGCGCCGGGTGTGTCGCCGTGCAGGCACAGGGAACGCGCGCGTACCTCGATGCGGGTGCCCGAGCGGGAGACGACACTGCCGGTGCGGGCCAGCTCCACCGACCGCCCGACGACCGCCTCGGGGTCGCTGACCACGGCGCCCATCTCGGTGCGCGGCACCAGCGTGCCCGCGTCGGTGTACGCCCGGTCGGCGAACGCCTCGGTGACGGCCGGCAGTCCCGCCTTCGCGGCCAGCTCCAGCAGCCGCGAGCCGGGCAGGCCCAGGACCGGCAGCGTGGCGTCCGCGAGGAGCACCCCGTCGACGACGGCGGCGGCCTGCTCCTCGTCGCGCACGACCCGGTTGTAGAGCGCGCCGTGCGGCTTCACGTAGGCGACGCGGGCGCCCGCCGCGCGGGCGAACACCTCCAGGGCGCCGATCTGGTAGGCCACCTCCGAGGCCAGCTCGGCGGGCGGCACGTCCATCGCGCGCCGCCCGAACCCGGCCAGGTCCCGGTAGGAGACCTGGGCACCGATCCGGACGCCGCGCGCGGCCGCCAGCTCGCACACCCGGCGCATCGTGGCCGGGTCCCCGGCGTGGAAGCCGCACGCCACGTTGGCGCTGGTCACGATGGACAGCAGCCCTTCGTCGTCGGTGAGCCGCCAGCGGCCGAAGCCCTCGCCCAGATCGGCGTTCAGATCGATGCAGGCCATGGTTCCAGTGTCTCCTGTCAGAGCACGCGGTACTGCTCGTCACGGGCGTCGGTGAGGAACATCTGCCCCGGGGCGTGGGTGAGGGCGAACGGCGGGCGCGAGGCCATCACCGCCGCCTGCGGGGTGACCCCGCACGCCCAGAACACCGGGATGTCGTCCGGCTCGGCGTTCACCGGGTCCCCGAAGTCGGGGCGGCCGAGGTCGCCGATGCCGAGCCCCGAGGGGTCACCGCAGTGCACGGGACCGCCGTGCACCGCCGGCAGCAGGCTGCTCTCCCGGATCGCCGCCGCCAGGTGACGCGGCGGCACCGGCCGCATCGACACCACCATCGGCCCGTGCAGCCGCCCCGCCGGACGGCACGGCCGGCTCGTCACGTACATCGGGACGTTGCGGCCCTGCTCGACGTGGCGGATCGGCACCCCGGCCTCGCCCAGCGCCCACTCGAAGGTGAAGCTGCATCCGATGAGGAAGGTCACCAGGTCGTCCCGCCAGTAGGCGCGCACGTCCGTCGGTTCGTCCACCAGTCCGCCGTCCCGCCACACCCGGTAGCGCGGCAGGTCCGTGCGCAGATCGGCGCCCTCGGCGAGCACGGTCGTCCACGAGCCGGCGTCGGTGACGTCCAGGACGGGGCAGGGCTTGGGATTGCGCTGGCAGAACAGCAGCATGTCGTAGGCCCAGTCGGCGGGCACGGAGATCAGGTTGGCCTGGGTGTGGCCCGCGGCGACGCCGGCCGTCGGCCCGGTCAGTCCCTTCCGGAAGCGGGCCCGGGCGGCCGCCGGGCTCCACGCGCGCGCGTGCCCGTCGACGAGGAGCAGGGGACGGTCCTCGGTGCTCGTCCGGTTCACGTCAGCTCCTTCCCGCGGGTCTCGGGCAGCCCCAGCAGGGCGAGCGCCGCGATGCCGTAGCCGATCGCGCCGAAGACCAGCGCGCCGCCCACACCCCAGCTGTCGGCCAGGAACCCCACCGTCGTAGGGAACACCGCGCCCACCGCGCGCCCGGTGTTGTACGTGAAGCCCTGCCCGGTGCCGCGCACCGCCGTCGGGTACAGCTCGCTCAGGTAGGAGCCGAAGCCGCTGAAGATCGCGGACATGCAGAAGCCGAGCGGGAAACCCAGCACCAGCAGCAGGGTGTTGGCGCCGCTCGGAATGTTCGCGTAGGCCAGGATGCACAGCGCGGACAGCAGCGCGAAGAGCCAGATGTTGCGCCGCCGGCCCAGCCTGTCGGTGAGGTAACCGCCGGTCAGGTAGCCGATGAAGGCCCCGGAGATGAGGAACGTCAGGTAGCCGCCGGTGCCGACGACCGACAGATCGCGTTCGGACTTGAGGTAGGTCGGCACCCAGGTTGCCAGCGTGTAGTAGCCGCCCTGCACTCCGGTCGACAGCAAGCCCGCGAAGAGCGTCACGCGCAGCAGGCCGGGCTTGAAGATGGCCGTGAACGACCCCTTCTCCGCGCTGCGTTCACGCGCGGCGGCGGCCTCGGGAGCGTCGTGGACGCTGCGCCGCAGCCAGATCACCAGCAGCGCCGGCATCGCCCCGGTCCAGAACATGATCCGCCAGGCCAGGTCGTCACCGGCCACGGAGAACACCACGGTGTAGACGATCACGGCGAGGCCCCAGCCCACCGCCCAGGAGCTCTGGATCGCGCCCAGCGTGCGGCCCCGGTGCCTCGCGCTCGCGTACTCGGCGACCAGGATCGCGCCGACCGCCCACTCGCCGCCGAAGCCGAGCCCCTGCAGGGCGCGGAAGACCAGCAGCGTCTCGTAGTTGGGCGCGAAACCGCAGGCGACGGTGAACACCGCGTAGGTGATGACCGTGATCATCAGCGCCTTGACCCGGCCGACGCGGTCGGCCAGAACTCCCGCGAGGGCGCCGCCGATCGCCGAGACGACCAGGGTGACCGTCGTGAACAGTCCCGTCTGGCCGCTGTCCAGACCGAAGTACGCGGCGAGCGCGACCATGCTCAGGGGCAGCGTGAAGTAGTCGTACGAGTCCAGGGCATAGCCGCCGAAGGCGCCGGCGAAGGCGCGGCGGCCACGCGGGCCCAGGGCGCGCAGCCAGCCCAGGGCCCCGGTGTCCGAGCCGGGTCCGGCGGGCTTGCCGCGGGTGTCGTCGGTCAGTGCCTGCGGTGGAGGGGTCGTGCTCATGGGCACCTCGCAGAGTGAGGACGGAGGGTGCTTCGGAAGAGCCGTGCCGTGCGGAGCGGTGGGCGCCCGGGTGGGGACGCGGCGCCCTGTCCGGCACCGTAGAGGATTGTTCAACGATCCCTCAATACCCATGTTGGTTGTTCCTGGGATGTGCGATTGAATCCCGGCATGGCAGAGCAGCTGAAGGACCTCGCCGACGACCGGGCTCTCCTGGGGCGCACCAGCACCGCGGAACGGGTCTCGGACATCCTCAGGAGCCGCATCGCCGAGGGGTACTTCCCGCCCGGCACCCGGCTGTCGGAGGACAGCATCGGCGGCGCGCTCGGCGTCTCGCGCAACACGCTGCGCGAGGCGTTCCGGCTGCTCACCCACGAGCGCCTGCTCGTCCACGAGCTGAACCGGGGCGTCTTCGTCCGGGTCCTGACCGTGGAGGACGTCGAGGACATCTACCGCACCCGCCGGCTCGTCGAATGCGCGGTCGTGCGGGGTCTCGGCGACCCGCCCCACCGTCTCGACGGGCTCGCTAGCGCGGTCGAGGAGGGGCAGGCCGCCGCCCGGGAAGGTGACTGGAAAAGCGTGGGCACGGCCAACATCCACTTCCACCGGGAGCTGGTCGCCCTGTCGGGGAGCGAGCGCACGGCCGAGCTGATGCGCAGCGTCTTCGCCGAACTGCGCCTGGCCTTCCATGTCGTGGACGAGCCGCAGCGGCTGCACGAACCGTACATCGCACGAAATGTCGCCATCCTCCAGGCACTTCAGGAGGGGGACCGTGCGCAGGCCGAACGCCTCCTCGCGGGCTACCTCGACGACTCGCTCCGGCGTGTGGTCGAGGTGTACCGGCGCCGGGTCGGCGACGACGGCTGAGGCCCGGCGGGTCGGTGACGGTTGAGGCGTGGCGGGTCGGTGACGACGGCTGAGGCGTGCCGGGCCCCGGCCACGGTGGCCGAGGGCCCGGCAGGCCCGGGCCGCCGCGGGGGCGTACCGCGTCGTTTGGGCTGATGTCAGACCCAGGACCTAGTCTGTGCACCGTGACTTCGCCTGCATCGACGGACAGCGTTCCGCCCCAGCTCAGCGCGGGGCCGCGTCCCGCTCCGGGGCCGGCCGCCGACGAGGGCCTGGCGCGGCGCCTGCGCGCGCTCGCCTGCACCGCGCCCCTGCACGACCTGGACGCGCGCAAGGCCAACCTCGCGGGTGAGTACTCGGTGTACGGCATGGCGGAGGTCGCCCTCGCGGCCATCGACCTCGTCACCCTCAACATGGACTTCGACACGGGCGCCGACCACGACCAGATCGTCGCCCGCCTCGTCCCGCGCATCGCCGCCCAGGCCCCGCAGCGCCCCGCCGCCGAGCACGAGCGGGTGGCCCGCTGGGTCCTGGAGAACCTGATCAACGTCGGCAGCGTCGACCGCGGATTCCGCGCCGTGTACGGCACGTTCGGCGCGGACGGCACGTACGTGCGGCGCGACTACGACTTCAAGCTGATCGAGGAGGTCCCCGGCCCCGGCGGCCAGGTCTACCTCCGGACCACGGACGAGGCGGTCAACGTCCTCGTCGGCGCCCTCGACACCGACGTCACGAGCGCGCAGATCGCCGCCGAGGTCAAGCTGGAGGTGCTGATCAGCCGCGGCCGGCTCGCCGACGCCCAGCTCGCGGCCGAACAGGCCCGCTACCGGACCGTGCAGTACTCCGAGACGCTGCGCCGCGCCCTGGACGCCACCCGGCGCAACGTCCGCGCGGTCGACTGGCTCGCCGCCGTGCCCGACATGATCGCCGAGGCCCTGGAGCACGTGGCAGACCGCTACCGGCACGAGAACGCGATCCTCACCAACATCCGCAAGGCGCGCGACGAGTCCGAGGACCCGGAGAACAAGCGCCGCGCCGCCGAGCTGGTCGACATCGTCAAGGACTGCATCCGGCGCCACACCCAGCTGCAGTCCCGGCTGCTGGAGGCCGGGCCCCTCTTCCGCGCCGAGCAGGACCGGCAGGCCTTCGCCGCCCCCAGGGCCGCCTCGGGGACAGACCTCTACGGGCATGTGCTCTCGCCGGTGCTGCCCCTGCCGCTGGAGCAGGCCGTGCGCGTCACGGACGCCTTCTTCGGCCGGGGCACCGGGCTGCGGACGCCGGTGTCCGTCCGCGTCACCGACCTCGTCGACATACTGCTCACACCGCCCGTCGAGCGGGAGCACCTCGGCGCCGAGATGCCCGAGCCCGACCTCATCGCCACCCCGGACGACAGCCGGTTCAGCGAGGAGCAGATGGCGGCGGCGCAGCAGCTGCTCGACCTGCCGGCCGACGCACCGCGCCGCCTCTCGGGACTGCTGGCCGAGGCCCGCCGCCGGGACCCCGAGCTGCCCTACCTCGTCGCGCTGCTGGCCGTGCACGCGGCCAGCCCGCCGGTCGGCACGGCCTACCGGCAGGGCGAGCAGAAGCTGCTGTTCGCCGTCGACGACGGCACCGAGCTGGAGGACGAGGAGTTCGGGGGCGCCGACCTGATCGTCGGCACCGCGCTGCTGGACGCGGCGGGCATGGCGGCGGACCGGACGGAGGCCGCCTGATGCCCGGACCGACGAGCCGCCGAGGGGCCGCCCCGTCGTCCCGGGAGGCCCGGCCCCTCCCGCACCCCCCGGTGCCGGGGAACGGCGCCCGCACGTACGTCATGAGGATCGAGGAGTTCACGCCGTGAGCGAGCACGTCGAGTGGAGTGAGCCGGAAGGCCCGGCCCCCGCGGCCACCGCCGCCGTCACCCCCGCCGATGCCGCCGACGCGGCCCGGCTGGTGTCCTTCGGGCTGCAGCCCAAGCTCCAGCCCGCCCGCGACCAGGAGTACGCGGACCTGCTGCGGCGCTACCGGGAGGACCCGCCGTTCGCCCGGCTCGCCGACGCCGTGGCGACCGGGCTCGGGCTCATCGTGCTGGAGGTCTCCCCGCGCGCCGGCATGGCCGTGACCGCGGCCGAGGACTCCGTGTTCGCCGTCCGCATGGGCGACTACGCGCGTCGCACCTCCGCCGACGGCGGCGACCGGTTCCTGCACGGACTGGCCCACCTCGCCGTCGCCGCCCTGGCGTTCCCGCGCCCCGAGGACCTCTCCGACGACGGCTACATCGGCCGCGTCACGGTCAACGGCGTCGACGCCTTCGTGCGCCAGGCCTGCCACCGGCTGGAGGAACGCGCCGCCGAGCAGGGCGAGAACACCGACCCGGTCACCGACGCGCCCGGCCTGGAGGCCGCCTGGCGGATCTGGGTGCGGCGCAGCGCGACCGGCGCCACCAAGGACGCCCGCCGGCTCGCCGGTTCCACCACCGGCATCGTCGCCAAGGCCGTCGCCTTCCTCACCGACTCGGGCTTCCTCCAGCGCACCGGCGACGACAACGGCGGCACCTACCGCACCACCGCCCGCTACCAGCTCCAGGTCCGCGACCTGGCCGGCAGCGCCGCCCTGGCCGAGCTGCTGGAGCTGGGCGTCGTCCCCGTCACCGACGGCACCCCGACGCTGCTGCCCCCCGAGGAGGGCGACGACCTGGAGCTGGTCGCCGACGCCGGACTGCCCTTCCACTCCTCCTGACCGCCACCCGCTCACCCCCCGCCCCACGAAGACTTACGAGAGTCCGCCATGTACGAGCTGTCCCGGGTCCGCCTCTACTCCATCGGGCCCGCCGGCGCACGGTACGCCGACACCGTGCTCGACCTGCGGGGCGTGGGCGACGTCGTGCCCGACCCCGCGCCCACGCAGGCGGAGTTCTTCGAGGACGAGCCCGTCGGCCCGCCGCGCCGGCCGGCCCCCGCGGGCGTGCTCTTCCTGGAGAACGGCGGCGGCAAGTCGGTGCTGCTCAAGTTGATCTTCTCCGTGATGCTGCCGGGCCACCGCAACACCCTGGGCGGCGCCAGCTCCGGCGTGCTGCGCAAGTTCCTGCTCGCCGACGACTGCGGGCACGTCGCGCTGGAGTGGCAGCACGTACTGACCGGCGAGTGCGTCGTCGTCGGCAAGGTCAGCGAGTGGCGCGGACGGCAGGTCTCCAACGACCCGCGCAAGTTCGCCGAAGCCTGGTACTCCTTCCGGCCCGGACCCGGACTGAGCCTGGACAACCTGCCCGTCGCCGAGTCCACCGCCGTGCGTGCCCCCGTCGAAGGCCAGTCGGGCGCGCGCGGGCGGCGCCGCACGATGAAGGGGTTCCGCGACGCCCTCACCGAGGCCGGCAAGACCTACCCGCACCTGGAGGTGCACTGGGAGGAGATCCACGACCGCTGGATCGAGCACCTCGGCGACCTCGGCCTCGACCCCGAACTCTTCCGCTACCAGCGGGAGATGAACGCCGACGAGGGCGAGGCCGCCGGCCTCTTCGCGGTGAAGAAGGACGCCGACTTCACCGACCTGCTGCTGCGCGCGGTCACCGACACCCGCGACACCGACGGGCTGGCCGACCTGGTCAGCGGCTTCGGCAACAAGCTCGGCCGGCGCTCCGAGCTGATGGCCGAACGCGACTTCACCGCCGGGTCGGTCGACCTGCTCGGGCGGATCGTCGAGGCCGCCGACGCCCGCGCACGCGCACGCGACGTCCACACCGGCGCCGAGCGCCGCACCCGGACCCTGGCCCGCAGGCTGTCCGCCCGCGGCGTGCGGGAGCGGGCCCGCGCCGCCGACCTGGCCCAGCGCGTCACGGCCGCCGCGTACGCCGTCACGCACGCCGAGTCCGCCCGCGAGCGCAGCGCCCTCGTCTCCGCCGAACTCGCCTACCGGCACGCCTCCCTGGCGCTCGCCGCGGCCGAGAAGTCCGCCGCCGCGCAGAAGCGCGAACTCGCCGACGCCCGCACCCTGTACGCGGCGTGGCAGGCCGCCGAGGCCGTCCTGCGCCACCGCGCGGCCTCCGACCGCGCCGCCCGCGTGTCCGCCGCGATCCAGGAGGCCGAGCGGGACGCCGCCCCGGCGCTGGCCGCCCGCGCCAAGGCGGCCGTCGACCTCGTACGGGCCCTGCACGCGGCCGCCGAGAGCGCCGAGAGCCTCGCCAACGAGGAGGAGGAGCGCTCCGCGGCCCTCCAGGAGGTCAGCGACGCGGCCTACCGCGACTCCACCGCCGCCGCCACCCAGGCCCAGCGGGCCCGCAGCGAGATCGGGCACCTCAAGCAGCGCCTCGCCGAGGTCGAGCAGGAGACCGCGGAAGCGGTCCGGGCCGGCTGGCTCGACGACAGCGCCCCAGACGCCGACCCCGCCCGCGCGGCCCTCGCCGCCAGCGACGCCGAGAAGAGCGCCGTCGAAGCCTGGGACTCCGCCCGCGAGGCCGCCCGCCGCGCCGCCGAGCACGCCCGCGAGGCCGCCGCCGGCGAGTCCCGCGCGGAACTGACCGCGGCCCGCGCGGCCGACGCGGCCACCGCGGCGGAGCGGTCCTACGACGCCGAGCGCCGCACCGCCGAGGCGCTGGCCGGCGAGGTGCGGCTCGCCGAACTGCTGGGCCTGGCCCCCGAGCCCCGCCCCGGCATCCCGCAGCCCCGCCACGGCGCCGACCAGGAGCCCGCCCCGCCCGCCGCCTCCGGCGAACAGGGCCTCACCGCGGAGGAACTGGACCGCTGCGCCGACGACCTGCGCGCCCTCCTCGACGACGCCGTCTCCTCCGCCGAACGGCAGCTGTTCGACCTGCGGACCGCTGCCGCCGACGACGCCCGCATCCTCGGCGCCCTCGGTGACGGCGGGCTGCTGCCGCCGGGCCCCGACGTGCTCGCCACGGTCGAGTTCCTCGGCGAGCACGGCATCCCCGCCCTGCCCGGCTGGCGCTACCTCGCCCAGGCCGTCGACCCCGCCGACCACGCCCGTGTCCTGGCCGCCCGGCCGGAACTGGTCGACGGCGTGATCATCACCGATCCCGGCTCCCACGCCCGTGCCCGGGAGGCCCTCGGCGACGCCGCGCTGCTGCCGAGGTCCGCCGTGGCCGTCGGCACGGCCGCCGCCCTGCTCGCCCCGACGCCCGCCCCGGACACCGACGACGGCGGCGTGTTCCTCGTCCCGCCGAACCCCGCCATGCACGACGAGCACGCCGCCGACGAGGAACGCCAGGCGCTGCGCGCCCGTGCGGCCGAGCGCGACCAGGAGATCCGCAGCCTCGCCGCCCGGCTCGGCAAGGACCGCGAACTGGCCGCCCGGCTCGCCTCCTGGCGCACCGGCTGCCCGTCCGGCCGGCTGGCCGAACTGGCCCGGGCGGCACACGACGCCCGTGCCTTCGCCGAGGAGTCGGAGGCCGAGCTCGCCGAGGCGCGCGCGGTGCGGGCCGAGGCCGACGAGGCCGCCGCGGAGGCCGCGCACGTGCGGGACGAACGGCAGGAGGCCGCCCAGAAGGCCCGCCGCTCCGCCGACGCCCTCGCCGGCCTCGCTTTCCGGCTCCGCGAGCGCGCCGGCTGGCAGGTGAAACTGCGGGAACTCGCCGACGAGGCGGCCGAGTCGGAGGCCGGCGCCCAGGCCTGCCTGGAGCGGGCGAGGGCCGCCGACGAGGACCGGCGCGGCGCCCAGCGCGCCGCCGACGACGCCCGCCGCACCGCCCGCGCCCTGCGCGCCGAGCGCGCCGAGATCGCCGGCGCCCCGGACGACGTGCCCGAGGACGACGCGCAGCCCTCGAAGAGCTCCCTGCCCGCCCTGCGCGAGGCCTACCGGGCCGCCTCCCAGGTGTACGAGAAGGTCGGCGTCGGGGCGGACCTGCGGGCCGAGCAGGCCCGCGCCGAGAGCGACGAGAGCGCCGCCCGCGCCGAGCTGGACCGGCTCAGCAACAAGGTCCGCACCCGCGCGGAGCAGCTCCTGGCGTCACCCGACGGCTCCGACGGACCCAGCCGCCAGGCCGCCGCCGCCCGTGCCGAGGAGCTGGTGCAGCTCCTGGAGACCCGGATGTCCACCGCGAGCGAGCAGCTCGGGCGGCTGCGCGGAGAGGCCGAGCGCCTCGCCCCGGAGGACGGCGACACCCACACCGACCTGCCCGAGGAGCTCCAGCCGCGCGACGCCGAGCACGCACAGGCGCTGCTGCGCACCGCGACGGCCGAACTGGCCTCCCGCACCGAGGCGCTGAGCCAGGCGCGCGAGGCCCACGCCGAGCTCCTCGACGCCCACCGCGCCGCCGAGGACGCGGCGAGCGGCTTCGACGAGATCGCCGCCATGCTCCGCGACCTGCTGCGCGAGCACGGCACCGACGAGGAGCAGGAGGAGACGGAGCCGTACCCGGGCAGCCCCGAGGAGGCCCGGCAGTCCGCCGCCGAGGCCCGCCGCTCGCTGCGCGGCTGCGCCGCCGACCTGTCGGCCGCCGAGGCCGCGCTCCGCGAGGCCGGTGACGTCCTCGTCCGGCACGCCAACTCCACGCGCTTCGAGCAGGTCCGCACCCCGGCCCGCCAGCAGATCCGCGAACTGCCCGCCTCCGCGCTGCCCGAGCACGCCCAGAAGTGGGCGGACGCCTTCGCGCCCCGGCTGCGGGTCCTCACCGACGAGCTGGAGCAGCTGGAGCGCAACCGCGACTCGATCGTGGACCGGCTGCGCGGACTGGTCGAGTCGGCCCTGGCCACCCTGCGCTCGGCCCAGCGGCTCTCCCGGCTGCCGGAGGGACTGGGGGAGTGGTCGGGGCAGGAGTTCCTCCGCATCCGCTTCGAGGAGCCCGACCAGGCCACCCTCACCGAGCGGCTGGGCGAGGTCATCGACGAGGCGACCCGTTCCGCCGTGAAGAAGAACTCCGACCTGCGACGCGACGGCATGTCCCTGCTGCTGCGGGGCGTCGCCGCAGCTCTCCAGCCCAAGGGCGTCGCCGTCGAGATCCTCAAGCCGGACGCGGTGCTGCGCGCCGAGCGTGTCCCCGTCGGGCAGATGGGCGACGTCTTCTCCGGCGGCCAGCTGCTCACCGCCGCCATCGCCCTGTACTGCACGATGGCCGCGCTGCGTTCGAACGACCGCGGCCGCGACAAGCACCGGCACGCGGGCACGCTGTTCCTCGACAACCCGATCGGGCGGGCCAACGCCACTTACCTGCTGGAGCTCCAGCGCGCCGTGTCCGACGCCCTCGGTGTGCAGCTGCTCTACACCACGGGCCTGTTCGACACGACCGCGCTGGCGGAGTTCCCGCTGGTCATCCGGATGCGCAACGACGCCGACCTCAGGGCGGGCCTGAAATACATCAGCGTGGAAGAGCACCTGCGCCCGGGCCTGCCGCAGCAGCCCCAGGCGGGCGAGGCGGTCCACAGCGAGATCACCGCGACCAGGATGTACAAGCGCCCGGCGTCCGCGACGTCCTAGCAGTCCCGGGGCGACGGCGCGGCCGGCCGCTCACACCGGTCACGCCGTCGAGGCCCGGCCTCGCGTGGAGCGGGACGCCGGGCCCGGCGCGCCCCTCGGGGCGCGCCTCGGTTCACGAATGCGACAACTGCCCGGCCGCGCCACGGCGGCGTATCCGGCCCTGCGCCCGCTCGGTGACGCGCGCCTGGCGCCGGGCCCGGCGCCGCTCCCGCCGCAGCGCGCGTGCCGTACTGCTGGGCGCGGAGACCACGCCGTGGCGCTGGTTCCAGACCTGGCGCGTCACCCACACGTCGAGCGCGCCCCAGGTGGCCACGATCGTGCTGACCACGCTGCTGATGACCATGGGGAAGGCAAGCCAGGAGCCGGCCATCGTGCACAGGAACGCCACCATGGCCTGAAGCAGCGTCACGGCTATGAGGAGCACCGCCCGGACGGCCGCCGTGCGGACGGGATCCGGCAACCTGCGCCGCCGTGCCGACTCCTCGACCCACAGCGGCCGGTAGGACAGCTGCTCGCGTGCTTCCCGGCCCCTCCCGGGACCCGCGCCGGCACCGGAACGGGTGCCGGGTGTCGCCGCCGGCGCCGCCGCGACCGGATCGTCGCGATCGATCAGCCCGGGGTCCCGATGCCCCGTCACCTGCGCCCTTGCGACCTCGGGCGCCTCGCGCCGTTCCGCCGTGCCCATCACCGTGTCACTCCCCACCGCCGGCAGCCCTCTCATCCGCATCCGAAGACACGTACTCCCCAGTGGCTGCCCGGCTTGCGCTGTATTACGCCGCCCAGGTGCGGGATGCGGCTCCTGTGGCCGATTCCGCCCCCATTTCCCACAGAGAAGGACGAACGACCCGTCCCGAAGATTCCCGATACCGAAAAATTCCGGCCAACCACCGTGGCCGGGCACGGAGATGGCCCGCACCGTCACCACCGGTTCCGGGGAGACAACTCCCGCAATGCCCGGACAACTGCCCATCTTGCGCGCCCGGCGTGGAACTTCGGCCTCCGGTCGGGTCTTCGAGTTCCCCGCGCGTCGGTAGTAGGCTCGCGCCGTTTGTTGACGCACACGTGTACCCCCGGTAGCCCCGGGGGCCGAGCTGGGGGAGGCCATGCGCTTTCGCGGGAAGTCCATCCGCCGGAAGATCGTGGCGCTGCTTCTCGTGCCGCTGGTGTCCCTGACCGCGATCTGGGCCTTCGCCACGGTCCTCACCGGACGTGAGGCGAGCGACCTGTTCCACGTGTCGACCGTGGTGGAGAAGATCGGGTATCCGATCGAGGACACCGTCCGCGTCCTGCAGGAGGAACGTCGCCAGACCCTGGTCCACCTCGCCGACCCCCGCGCCTCCGACGGGCTCGCCGCCCTGCGGCGCAGCCGCACCGCCACCGACGAGGCCGTCGCCGGCATCCGCGGCAACGCCCGCGACCCGGAGGTGCGCGACGCGATGGGCGAGGACACCCGCGAGCGGCTGACCGCGGTGCTGGACGCCTTCGCGGGCATCGAGTCGCTGCGCCGCAGCGTCGAGGACGGCACGGTCGACCGCGCGCAGGCCCTCGACCTCTACAACCGGCTGGTCGACCCCTGCTACGTCCTGCTGACCAACCTGCACGTCGTCGACAACACCGAACTGGACAAGCAGTACCGCGCCCTGGTCAACCTCGCCCGCGCCCGCGAACTGCTCGCCCGCGAGGACGCGTTGCTCGGCTCCGCCCTCGTCGTCGGAAGGATCTCCCGCTCCGAAGGGCGCGACATCTCCGACCTCGTCGCCCAGCGCACCCTGATGTACGACGTCAACCTCCAGCTGCTGCCCGTAGCCGAACGCGACCGCTACGAACGCTTCTGGAAGAACGCCTCCTCGGCCCCGCTGCGGGTCGCCGAGGAGGCCGCCCTCAACTCCGGCCCCGGTACGCCCCGCGGCGTCACCGCCAGGAGCTGGGACAGCGCGGCCGGCAACCTGCTGGACGAGCTCGCCACGCTCAACGACCGGGCCAACGACCGCTATCAGGACCGGGTGCATCCGGTGGCCGTGGGCGTCATCGCCAAGGTCGTCGTCGCGGGCGCGCTCGGCCTGATCGCCCTGCTGCTCTCCCTGTTCCTGTCGGTGCGTGTCGGCCGCTCCCTCATCCGCGACCTGCGGCAGCTCCGCCTGGAGGCGCACGAGGCCTCCGGCGTGCGCCTGCCCAGCGTGATGCGCCGCCTGTCCGCGGGCGAACAGGTCGACGTCGAGACCGAAGTGCCGCGCCTGGAGTACGACAAGAACGAGATGGGCGAGGTCGGCCAGGCCCTCAACACCCTCCAGCGCGCCGCCGTCGAGGCCGCCGTCAAGCAGGCCGAACTGCGCGCCGGCGTCTCCGAGGTGTTCGTCAACCTCGCCCGCCGCAGCCAGGTCCTGCTGCACAAGCAGCTCACCCTGCTCGACGCGATGGAGCGCCGCACCGAGGACACCGAGGAACTCGCCGACCTCTTCCGCCTGGACCACCTGACGACCCGTATGCGGCGGCACGCCGAGGGCCTCGTGATCCTCTCCGGCGCCGCGCCCTCCCGCCAGTGGCGCAAGCCCGTCCAGCTCATGGACATCGTCCGCGCCGCCGTCGCCGAGGTGGAGGACTACGAGCGCATCGAGGTCCGCCGCCTGCCGCGCATCGCCGTCACCGGCCCGGCCGTCGCCGACCTCACGCACCTGGTCGCCGAACTCCTGGAGAACGCCACGGTGTTCTCCCCGCCGCACACCGCCGTGCAGGTCGTCGGCGAACGCGTCGCCAACGGCTTCACCCTGGAGATCCACGACCGCGGCCTCGGCATGGCCGCCGAGGCACTCCTGGACGCCAACCTCCGGCTCGCCGAGACACCCGAGTTCGAGCTGTCCGACACCGACCGGCTCGGCCTGTTCGTGGTCAGCCGCCTCGCCCAGCGGCAGAACGTCCGCGTCTCCCTGCAGCCGTCCCCGTACGGCGGTACCACCGCCGTCGTGTTCATCCCCGACGCGCTGCTGACGGACGACGTGCCGGACACCAACGGCCTCGGGTTCCGGCTCGACCGCCCCCGGTTCGCCCCGGACAGCGAGCCGCAGGACGCGCGGCGCACGGCCCTGTCCCCGGCCTCCGCGCAACGCCCCGGCCTGCCCACCTCCTTGCTGGACGGGCCCATCGAGCTGGAGGCGCCCGTCGACCTGGAGTCCTTCCCCGGCGCCCTGGACGACGAGGACGGCGAAGAAGGAGGCCTCTTCCGGCCCCGCCGCCATTCCCTCGTCCGGGCCGAGGACGACCTGGGGGGCCGGGCCGCCGACGGCCGCGCGGCACGCGAGCGCACGGACGCCGACGACGCGCTGAGCGGCCCCGTCCCGCTGTCCCGCCGCCGCACCCCCAAGCTGGTCAGTTCCCACGGCCGTCCGGTCACCGACCAGCGCTCCCGGCGCACCGGGCCCGACGAGGAGGAGACCGACGCGGGCCTGACGGACATCGGGGCGGGGCGCCAGGACTCCGAGACGGGCCGTAGGGACGCCGGGGCGGTCCGCAAGGGCTCCGGCCCGGTCCGCAAGGGCGCCGGGGCCGCCTCCGCGCTGCCGAGCCGCCGCCGCACGGACGTGCCGGCGAGCGGCCTGCCCGCAGACCGTCCCGGACCCGCGACGGCCCTGCCCGCGCGGCGCCGCACCGACGACCCGGCGGCGCCCGCCGGCCCGCGCGGCGAGGCGCGGCCGGACGCACCGCCGCCCCTGCCCGCCCGCCGCCGGGGCGCGGACGCGGCACGCCGCGGCATCGGCGCGGCGGCCCGCGGTGAGGAACCCGCCGCGACACCGGCTCCGCCCTCCGGCGACCGCCCCGAACCGTCCGCCCTGCCCAAGCGCGCCCGCCGCCCGGAGACCGCCGCGCCCGGGAGGGACCACGCCCCCGGCGCGAGCGGCGCCTCCGGCGCGGGGCACGCTCCGGGTACGGGGGACACCACAGGCGACGGCGGCGCCCCCGGCGGCTTTCCCGGCAGAGCCGACGCCGCGGGCGCCGGTGACGCCACCGCCACGGGTGACGCCACCGCCGCGGGTGACGCCACCACCACGCCCCTGCCCCGCCGCGTCCGGCAGGCCAGCCTCGCCCCGCAGCTCAAGCGGAGCGCCGAGCCGCGCGCGGAGGACGGAGCCGGGCCCCCCGAGCGGGACGCCGAGGAAGTACGCAGCCGCATGGCCTCGCTCCAGCGCGGCTGGCAGCGCGGCCGCCGGGAGAACGCCGCGGACGGCACCGACCACAGCGGCACAGCACCACAAGGAACGACAGAGGGGGACGGTCGATGACCGCACCGAAGCCGACCGGCCACACCGCGACCGACAAGGGCGAGCTGAACTGGCTCCTCGACGACCTCGTGGACCGCGTCGCGAGCATCCGCAAGGCACTCGTCCTGTCCGGCGACGGACTGCCGACCGGAGTCTCCAAGGACCTCACCCGCGAGGACAGCGAGCACCTGGCGGCCGTGGCCTCCGGGTTCCACAGCCTCGCCAAGGGCGTGGGGCGTCACTTCGAGGCCGGCAGCGTCCGCCAGACGGTCGTCGAACTGGACGACGCCTTCCTGTTCGTGACCGCCGCCGGCGACGGCAGCTGCCTGGCCGTCCTCTCGGACGCCGACTCGGACGTCGGCCAGGTCGCCTACGAGATGACGCTCCTCGTCAAGCGCGTGGGCGTGCATCTGGGCGCCGCGCCACGCACCGATCTGCCCGCAGGCGGGTAGTGGGATGACATGAACGCTGACGGTCAGGGAACACACCACTGGTTCGACGACGAGGCCGGACCGGTCGTCCGCCCGTACGCCATGACCCGCGGCCGCACCAGCAGCCAGGGCCAGCACCGCTTGGACCTGATCGCGGTCGTGGTGGCGGAGCCGCACGCGGACGACCCGGAAGCCGACCACATGCTCTCCCCGGAGCACGTGGACATCGTCGAACTGTGCCGTGAGGACCCGCAGTCCGTCGCCGAACTCGCAGCGGAACTCGACCTGCCGATCGGGGTCGTACGGGTCCTCGTCGGAGACCTCGTGGACGCGGAGTTCGTGCACGTGAACCGTCCCGTGCCCCCGGCCGAGCTGCCGGACGAGAGCGTCCTGCGCGACGTGATCAACGGCTTGCGGGCCCTGTGAGCACGCGGCGGCCGCACGGCGCCGCCGGCACCCCCCGGGCAGCGGCCGCCACGGCCCGCCGCCCGACCCCATCGAGCTGGAGAGAAGAGCGATGATCTTCGGGCGTTCTGAGCGCGGCAAGCCCCAGGTCGAGCCCGTCACGCTCAAGATCCTGGTGGCCGGCGGCTTCGGCGTGGGCAAGACCACGCTCGTCGGCGCGGTGAGCGAGATCAGACCGCTGCGCACCGAGGAGCTGCTCACCGAGGCCGGGCGCCCGGTGGACGACGTCAGCGGCGTGGAGGACAAGCACACCACGACCGTGGCCATGGACTTCGGCCGCATCACCCTGCGCGAGGACCTCGTGCTGTACCTGTTCGGCACGCCCGGTCAGGAGCGGTTCTGGTTCATGTGGGACGAGCTGTCCGAGGGCGCGCTCGGTGCCGTCGTCCTGGCCGACACCCGCCGCCTGGAGGACTGCTTCGCCGCGGTCGACTACTTCGAACGGCGCTCCATCCCCTTCCTCGTCGGCGTCAACTGCTTCGAGGGCGCACCCCGGTACCCGGCCGAGGACGTCCGCGCGGCCCTCGACCTGGACGACGGCGTACCGCTGCTCATGTGCGACGCCCGCGACCGGGAATCGGTCAAGGAGACCCTCATCGGCGTCGTCCAGCACGCGATGGCCCGGGCCGCCGAGCACCGCCGGGCCGTCACCACCTGACGGTCACCCGGCTCAGCCACGCGGCAGGATCCGGAAGCCGTGACCGCCGACGCGGGTGCGTGACCGGCGGCGGCGGGGGCCACGCGCGCACGGCGGGGGCCACGCGCGCGTGGACCGGCGGCTAGTCGTCCTCGCCCTCCTCCCAGCCGAAGCTCTTCTCCACGGCCTTGCGCCAGTTGTGGTACTCGCGGTCCCGCACGGAAGAATCCATGGACGGCGTCCACTCGACGTCCTTCTGCCAGTGCGCCTTCAGTTCGTCCAGGTCGTTCCACACGCCCGTGGCCAGGCCGGCCGCGTAGGCCGCCCCCAGACAGGTCGTCTCGGAGACCTTGGGCCGCACCACCGGCACGTCCAGCACGTCGGCCTGATGCTGCATCAGCAGGTTGTTCTTCGTCATGCCGCCGTCGACCTTGAGGGTGGTGATCTGCACCCCGGAGTCCTGGTACATGGCGTCCACGACCTCGCGCGTCTGCCAGCTCGTCGCCTCCAGCACCGCCCGCGCCAGGTGCGCCTTGGTCACGTACCGGGTCAGCCCGGTGACCACACCCCGCGCGTCGGAACGCCAGTACGGCGCGAACAGCCCGGAGAACGCCGGGACGATGTACGCCCCGCCGTTGTCCTCCACGCTCGCCGCCAGGGGCTCGATCTCGTCGGCGGTGCGGATGATGCCGAGCTGGTCGCGGAACCACTGCACCAGCGCGCCCGTGATCGCGATCGAGCCCTCCAGGCAGTACACCGGTGCCTCACTGCCGATCTTGTACCCCATGGTCGTCAGCAGGCCGCTCTTCGACGCGACCGGGCGGTTGCCGGTGTTCAGCAGCAGGAAGCTGCCCGTGCCGTAGGTGTTCTTCGCGGTGCCCACGTCGTAGCAGGCCTGGCCGAACACCGCGGCCTGCTGGTCGCCGAGCGCGGAGGCCACGGGCACCCCGGACAGCTGGCCCACGGCCGTGCCGTACACCTCGGCGGAGGAGCGGATCTCCGGCAGCATCGCCTCCGGGATGTTCATCGCCGAGAGGATCGAGGAGTCCCACTGCAGGGTCTCCAGGTTCATCAGCATGGTGCGCCCGGCGTTGGTCACGTCGGTCACGTGCTGCCCGCCGTCCGTGCCGCCGGTGAGGTTCCAGATCAGCCAGGAGTCCATGGTGCCGAAGGCGATCTCCCCGCGCTCGGCCCGCGCCCGCAGGTCGGGCACGTTGTCCAGCAGCCAGGCCGCCTTGGGCCCGGAGAAGTAGGTCGCCAGCGGCAGCCCGGTCTGCTCGCGGAAGCGGTCCTGCCCGTCCGAGCCGCCCAGCTGTTTGCACAGGGCCGCCGTCCGGGTGTCCTGCCAGACGACGGCGTTGTGCACCGGCTTGCCCGTGGTGCGGTCCCACAGGAGCGTCGTCTCGCGCTGGTTGGTGATGCCCATGGCGCTCAACTGGTCGGCCCGCAGCCCGGCCTTGGCCAGCGCCCCGGCCACGACCGCCTGTGTCTTGGACCAGATCTCGGTGGCGTCGTGCTCCACCCAGCCCGGTTTGGGGAAGATCTGCCGGTGCTCGCGCTGGTCCACGGCGACGATGGCGCCGTCCTCGTTGAAGACGATGCAGCGGCTCGACGTGGTGCCCTGGTCGATGGCTGCGACGTACTTCGCGGCGTTGTCCGTCATGGCTACCTCTCGGGCTGGTTCAGAAGGCTGCGTTGTAGATGACGCCACCCAGCAGTCCGCCGATCACCGGGCCGACGACCGGGATCCACGAGTAGCCCCAGTCGGACGTGCCCTTGTTCGGGATCGGGAGGATGGAGTGGATGATGCGGGGGCCCAGGTCGCGCGCCGGGTTGATGGCGTAGCCGGTGGGACCGCCCAGGGAGAGGCCGATGCCGACGACCAGGAAGGCGACCAGCAGGATCGAGATGCCGGACCCGTAGATGCCGTCGGACTCACCCACGATCTGCCCGATGCCGATGCCCTCGACGTGCCGGTTGCTGCCCACCAGGGCCAGCAGCGGCAGCACCAGGGCGATCGTCGCGAGGATCTCGGTCATCAGGTTGGCGACCGGGTTACGGATCTCGGGGATCGTGGAGAAGATGCCGAGCGTCGGGACCGGTTCGTCGACCGTGCCCTCGGTGGTGCCGCCCTTGCGCGTGTTCGCCTGGAACTGGGCGAAGTACACCAGGTAGGCCAGGACGGCGCCGAGCATGGCCCCGGCCATCTGCCCCAGGATGTAGATCCACACCTTGTCCCACACGCCCGTGTCCACGGCCAGGCCCAGGGTGACGGCGGGATTCAGATGCCCCCCGGACAGCGGGGCGGCGGTGTACGCGCCGGCCAGCACGGCGAAACCCCAGCCGAACGCGATCACGATCCACCCGGAGGCCCGGGCCTTCGAGAACCTGAGGGTGACGGCTGCACACACGCCGGCACCGAACAGGATGAGGATCGCCGTGCCGATCAACTCGCCGAAGAAGATGTCTCCGTTACTCATGGCGGCTCCTAGGCCGTGACCCGGGACGGAGCGCCCCGGGCCTCACGTGCAGGGTGCGTTTCCCATGGCTACTTCCGCCGGAGGCAGGGAGATCCCGCGCCCCGCCCGGCATCCGTGACGAGCGTGCCGTCGCAGTCGAACCGCCCGTGGGGGAAGGGGCCTTGACGCTGGCGCACCACGCGCCGCCGTGCCGGATTACGCCGCCTTTGGACGGCGATGTCGACTGACACCGGAAGTGTTCACCGGCACCGGAAGGGCGTCAAGGTCGCCGACCGCATCGGTGACGGCCGACCGACGGCCACCGGGCGCCAGCCGGGCCGAGCGGCCGGTCGTCGGCCTGGGCGGTGCCCGGTCGGGACAATGTTCAGATCTGTTCGCAGGTCGTGCTGTCGCGGCTGTGGGGTCCGCACGGCCCTGGCTGGACCGAGCGGCTCTGTCACGGTGTCCGGCCACGGCCGAGCGCCGCCGCTGGCGACTCCCAGCCCCACCGACTCGTCGCTTGCTCAGCTCCAGCTTCCACCTGACCAGCAGGTTTCTCAACCGCACGAGGCAGAGCGGTACGAGCCAGGGAGGCCGCCCGCCGACCCGACCGCAGCGAGGCACCCCTCGCCCCGGGGGCGCGCCCTTCCCCGGACCCGTGATCGGCCACGGGCGTCACCCGGCTCGCCGGCCGTTTCCGTGCCCCTGCTTCCCACCGCCGGCCGCACCCTGGTAGACGCAAGGGCCATGACACGACTCACCACCGTGACACGCGCCCTCGTCACCGCCGCCGCGGCCCTGCTGGCGGCCACCGCCGCCACCGCCCCGGCCCAGGCCCGGCCCGAACCGCGGGCACCGAGGGACTTCGTCGCGCTCCGCAGCGTGGACCCGACCATCCTCCAGGAGATGCGCTACGCCACCGCGCACAACTTCGTGGGCGAGCGCATCGACGGCTACCGCCGGCCCCTGTGCGTCCTCACCCGCCCCGCGGCCGAAGCCCTCCGCACCGCGCAGCGCACGCTGCTGCGCCAGGGCTACAGCCTCAAGGTCTACGACTGCTACCGGCCCCAGCGCGCGGTCGACCACTTCGTCCGCTGGGCCGAGGACCTCGACGACGAGGCCATGAAGGGCGAGTTCTACCCGAACGTCGACAAGAGCCGTCTGTTCGCCGACGGCTACATCGCGAAGAAATCCGGCCACAGTCGCGGATCCACCCTCGACGTCACCCTCGTCCGGCTGCCCGCGAAACCGACCCGGCCCTACCGCCCCGGCGAACCCCTCGTCCCGTGCGTCGCACCGCAGGGCGAGCGCTTCCCCGACACTTCCGTCGACATGGGCACCGGCTTCGACTGCTTCGACACCCTCTCGCACACCCTCGACCCGCGCGTCCAGGGCCCGCAGCGCGCCAACCGGCTGCTGCTCAAGTCCACCCTGGAGGGCGCCGGCTTCGTGAACCTGGCCGAGGAGTGGTGGCACTACACCTTCAAGCCCGAGCCGTACCCCGACACCTACTTCGACTTCCCCGTGTCCGCGACAGCGCTCTCCGGGGGCCGTTGAGCCGCCCGCCCGCAACGCCCTCTCCGTGATCGGCTACAGTCCGCCGCGTGTCCGAAACTCATGCCTCCGTTCCCAACTCCGCGCCGGACTCCCACTGTTCGAGCTGCGGCGCGCCCTACGGAGAGGGCGTCTCCGGCTGGCCCCGCACCTGCCCGGCGTGCGGTGCCGTCGCCTACCGCAATCCGCTCCCCGTGGCGGTGGCCCTCCAGCCCGTGTACGACACCCAGGGCACCGCCCTGGTCGTCATCACGCGGACCGTCGCCCCCGCGCGCGGGGGCATCGCCCTGCCCGGCGGCTTCGTCGACCACCGGGAGGACTGGCGGCTCGCCGTCGTCCGCGAGCTCAAGGAGGAGACGGGCATCGACGCGGCCGGCCGCGACGTGCGGCTCGCCGACGCGATGAGCTCACCCGACGGCCACCTCCTGCTGTTCGGCCTCCTCCCCGAACGCCCCGTGGAAGGACTGCCGGTCTCCACCGCCACGGACGAGACGGAGGGCTGGCACCTCCTGCGCCGCCCCCAGGAACTGGCCTTCCCCCTGCACACCGTGGCGGTACGCGCCTGGTTCGAAGGCCGCTACTGACCTCACCGGCCCCCGGCCCCGCGCAGCCGCACCGGGAAGGGCGGCTCACCCCCGCCCTCCTCGCCCTCCCGCTCGACGACCACCCGCTCGCCGGCCCACCGCGCGCTGTAGCGCTGGATCTCCGGCTCGTCCCACCCCTCGCCCCCGTCCGGCACGACCGGCCCACCGCCGGTCCGCCCCCGGGCGGGCGCCCACACCTCCAGCTCCAGCCCACCGTCCTCCCCCCGCACCGGCAGCACGGCACCCGCGCGCGCGAGCACCGGGATCCGCGACAGCGGCGCGTCGATGAGCACCTGCCCCGGCCCCTCGTATGCCTCCTCGGTCACCACGTCGTACCAGCGCCCGCGCGGCAGCCGCACCACGCGCCGGTCCGCGCCCGGCTCCAGCACCGGAGCCACCAGCAGGGCGTCACCCAGCAGGAAGGCGTCCCCGCAGTCCCGCAGAGCCCGCTCCTCCGGCGCGCTCCACCACAGAGGCCGCACATAGGGCGCACCGGTACGCCGGGCCAGATGCGCCAGCGTCACGAAGTACGGCAGCAGCCGGCGCCGCTCCAGCAGCGCCGCGCGCGCGTGCTCCAGCACCTCGGGGCCGAACTCCCACGGCTCCCGCCGCCCCGCCCCCGGGCCCGCCCGGGTGCGGAACAGCGGCAGCCAGGCGCCCAGCTGGAACCACCGCAGATACAGCTCCGGCGACGGCTCCCCGGCGGCACCCCCGATGTCCGGCCCCGAGTGGGGAACACCGCACAGCCCCAGCCCCATCACCAGCGCCACGGACGCGCGCAGCCCGGGCCAGCCGGTGGCCACGTCCCCCGACCACGTACCGCCGTAGCGCTGCATCCCCGCCCAGCCGGACCGGGAGAACAGGAACGGCCGCTCGTCGGGGGCCAGCCTCAGCAGCCCCTCGAAGCCCGCCCTGGCCATGCACAGGGCGTACACGTTGTGCGCCTCGCGATGATCGCCGCCCCGCCCCTCCAGGAAGTGACGCGCCGACCGCGGCAGCGTCGTCTCCCCGAAGGCGGCGAACGAGGTCGGCTCGTTCCTGTCGTGCCAGAAGCCCGAGAACCCCTGCGCGAGCCGCGCCTCGTACAGCCCGCCCCACCACTCCCGCACACGCGGGTGCGTGAAGTCCGGGAACACCGCCTCCCCGGACCCCGCGACCCCCTCCACCACCCGGCCGGCCACGTCCTTCACGAACACGTCCCGGGCCGTGCCCGCGTCGTACACGGCGTCGCCGGGCCGGGCCCTGACGGCCGGATCGACGACCGACACCAGCCGGACGCCGTCCCGGCGCAGCTCCTCGGCCAGCAGGGGCAGCTTCGGGAAGCGGTCCTGGTCCACGGTGAACGCCTGGTGGGCGTCCGGATGATCGACGTCCAGGTGCACGGCGTCCAGCGGCAACCCGCGCTCCACATGGTCCGCGACGACCCGCCGCAGCTCCTCCTCGCTGCCGCACCCCCACCGCGCGTGATGGTGGCCCAGCGCCCACGCCGGCGGCAGCGCGGGCGCTCCCGTGAGCGACGCCCAGGCGAGCAGCACGCGCGCGGGGGTGCCCGCCATGACCCAGCAGCGCAACGGGCCGCCCTCCGCCCGCCACTCGCTGCTCCCGGCCCGGTCGTGCCCCGACCCCTCGCCCTCCTCGCCCTGCCGCAGGGTGACCGTGCCGTCCCACGCGTTGTCGTGGAACACCAGGTGCGTCCCGCCGTCGGCCACCACCAGCTGCACCGGCATCGTCAGGTACAGCGGGTCGTCGCCCGGCGCGAACGCCCGGCCCGGATCCGTGTTCCACAACCGGTACCTGCCGTCGGGCAGCCGCGGCCCGGCCGCGCGCCCGCCCAGCCCGAAGAACCGGGCGTCGGCGGGCACCTCCGACCGCTGCGCCCAGCGCCCCGGGCCACCGCCGACCGGTTCCCACCAGCGCGGTGGCAGGTCCCGCCGCAGCAGCACGCCGCCGGGCGTCTGCACCTCCACCGCCCCGTGCCGCGAGACCACGACCGTCACCCGCTCGGCCACCACCCGCCAGCCGCCGTCCGTGTCCGGCTCCAGCACCGCCCGCGGGTCCGGCTCCGGGCACCGGCCGGCCAACGCGTACGACGGCTCCGGCCCCGCCCCGTCCCAGCCGAGGAAGACGGCCCCGTTGACCGCCACCAGGACCCGCAGCTCCGACCGGGCGAACCGGACGACACCGCCCCCGGGCCCCGGCTCCACGTGCCGCACGGTCCCGGGCACCCGCGCCCGCTCCGCCCCCCGCGGCGGCAGCCCGGTGGCGTCGGCCCGCCGCCTGCGCCACGCTGCCCGTACGGTACGCACACCCTGCGCCGCCCCCACCGAAGCCACCGCTCTCACCGAACGCACCAGGTCACGACCGTTCATGCTGCTCACCCTGCCACTGACGGCCCCGCGCGGGCGTGTCGTTCAACTGCCGTTCACCCGTGCCAAGACCACATCTTCACGACACGGACTATGTGGGGCGCACCCTGGTGTCGAAGTCGATCACATGGCATTGTCCGTGCCAGCCGCTCACGCGCACACCCCAGCCCGTGCGCGGAGGACGCACACGACGCGCACAGTCCGGGAGCCGACCATGTCGACCGCAAGTCCCCAGCCGCTCTGGCAGCCCGACCCCGAGCGCATCGCCCGGGCACGGATCACCCGGTTCCAGGCCTGGGCCGCCGAACACCACGCCGCCCCCGCCGACGGCGGCTACGCGGCCCTGCAGCGCTGGTCCGTGGAGCAACCGGACACCTTCTGGAAAGCCGTCACGGAGTGGTTCGACGTCCGCTTCGCCACCCCCTGCACGCGCGTGCTGGGCGACCGCACCATGCCCGGCGCCCAGTGGTTCCCCGGCGCGACCCTCAACTACGCAGAACACGCCCTGCGCGCCGCCGCCACCCGCGCGGACGAACCGGCCCTGCTCCACGTCGACGAGACCCACGAAGCACGCCCCGTGACCTGGGCGGAACTGCGCCGCCAGGTCGGCTCCCTCGCCGCCGAGCTGCGGGCCCTCGGGGTGCGCCCCGGCGACCGCGTCAGCGGCTACCTCCCCAACATCCCGCAGGCCGTCGTCGCCCTGCTGGCCACGGCGGCCGTCGGCGGCGTGTGGACCTCCTGCGCGCCCGACTTCGGCGCCCGCAGCGTCCTCGACCGCTTCCAGCAGGTCGAACCCGTCGTCCTGTTCACCGTCGACGGCTACCGCTACGGCGGCAAGGAGCACGACCGGCGCGAGACCGTCGCCGAACTGCGCGGCGAACTGCCCACCCTGCGGGCCGTCGTCCACATCCCGCTCCTGGGCACCGAGGCACCCGAAGGGGCCCTCGAATGGTCGGCCCTCACCTCGGCCGACACGGAACCCGTCTTCGAGCCGGTCCCCTTCGACCACCCCCTGTGGGTGCTCTACTCCTCCGGCACGACCGGCCTGCCCAAGGCGATCGTCCAGTCCCAGGGCGGCATCCTCGTCGAGCACCTCAAGCAGCTCGGCCTGCACTGCGACCTCGGCCCCGAGGACCGGTTCTTCTGGTACACCTCGACCGGCTGGATGATGTGGAACTTCCTCGTCTCCGGCCTGCTCACCGGCACCACGATCGTCCTGTACGACGGCAGCCCCGGCTACCCGGACACCGGCGCCCAGTGGCGCATCGCCGAACGCACCGGCGCCACCCTCTACGGCACCTCCGCCGCCTACGTCATGGCCTGCCGCAAGGCCGGCGTCCACCCCTCCCGCGACTTCGACCTCTCCGCCGTGCAGTGCGTGGCCACCACCGGCTCGCCCCTGCCGCCCGACGGCTTCCGCTGGCTCCACGACGAGGTCCGCGCCGACCTGTGGATCGCCTCCGTCAGCGGCGGCACCGACGTCTGCTCCTGCTTCGCCGGAGCCGTCCCCACCCTCCCGGTGTACGTCGGCGAGCTCCAGGCGCCCTGCCTCGGCACCGACCTGCAGTCCTGGGACCCCAGCGGCCACCCCCTCATCGACGAGGTCGGCGAACTGGTGGTCACCAACCCCATGCCGTCCATGCCCATCCACTTCTGGAACGACCCCGACGGCAGCCGCTACCACGACAGCTACTTCGACACCTACCCCGGCGTGTGGCGCCACGGCGACTGGATCACCGTCACCTCACGGGGCTCCGTCGTCATCCACGGCCGCTCCGACTCCACGCTCAACCGCCAGGGCGTCCGCATGGGCTCGGCCGACATCTACGAAGTCGTGGAACGCCTCCCCGAGATCAGGGAATCCCTCGTCATCGGCATCGAACAGCCCGACGGCGGCTACTGGATGCCCCTCTTCGTCCACCTGACACCCGGAGCCGTCCTCGACGAGGACCTCCTGAACCGCATCAAGCGGACCATCCGCGAGCAACTGTCCCCGCGCCACGTCCCCGACGAGATCATCGAGGTGCCGGGCGTCCCGCACACCCTCACCGGCAAACGCATCGAGGTCCCCGTCAAGCGCCTCCTCCAGGGCACCCCGCTGGAGAAGGCCGTCAACCCGGGCTCCATCGACAACCTCGACCTGCTGAGCTTCTACGAGGACATCGCCCGCAAGCGCGCCTGAACCCCTGACGCCGCGGCCTTCGCGGACGCCCCGGTCACTCACCGTCCGGGGCGTCCGCCGAGTGTCCCGGCCGACGTCACCGCGCCGACCAGCCATGACATCCCCTCCCCGCCACAGCCGTCGCCGGACCGACTCCCGTTGTCAGTGCCGCCGGTTACTGTGAGTGAGCATTGATCGACATGCAACAGGGGGAACCATGGCGCACACCGACATCCGGACCATGCGACGCGTCCTGCGCCGCGAGATCGCCGGCACCATCGGCCTGATCACCGACGAACACGACTTCCGCGCCATGCGGCGCTACCGCACCTTCACCTTCGACGACCACGCGGTCTACCTGAAACAGGTCGAGGGCGGCCTGCTCAGGACGCGCGCCCTCCAGGGCAGCCACACCACCGTGGCCCTCTTCGACCCCGAGGAATACGCCGAGTACTGCACCCACAAGGGCCTGGACCCCGACCACCCGTCGAGCCGCACCCGCTTCACCGCCCGGCTCGCGGTCACCGGCCCCACCCTCCCGTACGAGGGCCAGCCACTGGCCGACCTCCTCGCCTCCCTGGTCGACGAGGGAATCCGCCAAGCCACCTGGGAATACGCCACGACCCTCCTCGCCCGCCTCGGCGCCTGCACGGCCTGCGGCGAGGACATCGGACGCGCCGCCTTCACCCGCGCCTCCGACCTGCTGGCCCGCATCCTCGACACGGCCCCGCCCGGAGACCGCCACCTCGTCTGCAGCGTCACCGGACCACCCGAAACCCTCATCGCCGCCCTGCACACCACCCAGGACGGCGACTCCCTCGCCTTCGACGAGACCGAGGCGCTCGAATTCACCACCGTCCTGGCGCTCGGCCTGGCCACCGAGAGCCCCGGCGGCCTCGTCCTGCGCACCAGCGCACCGGACAGGCCCGACCGCGTCTACGGCTGGCGCCTGCGCGAGCACGGACTCCGGCCCCTCACCGCAGGCGAGGTCTTCGACGCCTACTGCACCGACGTCGACACCGGAGACCTCATCTCCCCGGAATCCGACGTCGACTACTGCGCCCCGCCCGACCTGGGCGACGACCCGCCGCCCCACGGACACCAGCACTGAACCCCGACAGGCGGGAGGGGCGAGATAGAGAAAGGGGCGAGCAAGAGATTGGGGGGAGACGCGAAGAGGGGCGCCCGCCTCCGGCGAAGCGCCCCTCCCGGCCGGCCTCGCAGGCCGTCCACGGCCTGCCTACTCGCCGGACAGCACCGCCTGAGCCGCGCTGCGCGCATCCTCCGCGCTGTCCGTCGCCCGGGCCGCCGCGGCGGCCCGCTCGCACTGCGCCAGCGTGTACTTCGCCAGCGTCGCCCGCACATAGGGGATCGACGCCGCACCCATCGACAGAGAGGTGACACCCAGACCGGTCAGCACACACGCGAGCAGCGGATCCGAAGCGGCCTCACCGCAGACGCCGCAGCTCCGGCCCTCGGCCCTGGCCGCCTCGGCGGCCAGCGCCACCAGGTCGAGCAGCGCCGGCTGCCACGGGTCCTGCAGCCGGGAGACCGCCCCCACCTGACGGTCGGCGGCGAAGGTGTACTGCGCGAGGTCGTTCGTCCCCAGCGACAGGAACTCGACCTCCCGCAGGATCGAACGGGCGCGCAGCGCCGCCGACGGGATCTCGACCATCGCGCCGAACTTCGCCCGCAGCCCCGCCTCCCGGCACGCCTCCGCGAACGCCCGGGCGTCGGTGCGGTCCGCCACCATCGGGGCCATGACCTCGAGGTGGACCGGCAGGCCCTCCGCCGCCTTCGCGAGCGCGGTCAGCTGCGTGCGCAGCACCTCCGGGTGGTCGAGCAGCGTCCGCAGACCCCGGACCCCGAGCGCCGGGTTCGGCTCGTCCGCCGGCGTCAGGAAGTCCAGCGGCTTGTCCGCACCCGCGTCGAGCACGCGCACCACGACACGCCCCTCGGGGAACGCCTCCAGCACCTGCCGGTAGGCGGCGACCTGCTTCTCCTCCGTCGGCGCCTGCTTGCTGTCGTCCAAGAACAGGAACTCGGTACGGAACAGACCCACGCCCTCGGCACCGGCCTCGACGGCGGCCTCGACGTCCGAGGGGCCACCCACGTTCGCCAGCAGCGGCACCTTGTGGCCGTCCGCCGTGGCACCCGGGCCGGTCGACGCCGCCAGCGCGGCCTTCCGCTCGGCGGCGGCCGCCTCGAGCTGCGCCTTCTTGTCGTCGCTGGGGTTGACGAAGATCTCGCCGGTGCTGCCGTCCACCGCGATCATCGTGCCCTCGGCCAGCTCACCGGCACCGGGCAGCGCGACCACGGCGGGCACACCGAGGGCCCGGGCCAGGATCGCGCTGTGACTGGTCGGCCCGCCCTCCTCGGTGACGAAGCCCAGCACCAGAGTCGGGTCGAGCAGCGCGGTGTCCGCGGGAGCGAGGTCACGAGCCACCAGCACATACGGCTCGTCACTGTCCGGGACACCCGGCATCGGCACGCCGAGCAGCCGGGCGACGATCCGGTTGCGCACGTCGTCCAGGTCCGCCACGCGCCCGGCGAGGTACTCGCCGGCACCCGCCAGCAGTTCCCGGTACGAGGCGAACGCGTCGTACACCCCGCGTTCGGCCGTGCTGCCCACGGCGATCCGCCGTTCCACATCAGCCATCAGCTCGGGGTCCTGCGCCATCATGGCCTGCGCCTCGAGCACGGCCTGGGCCTCGCCCCCGGCCAGATTGCCCCGCGCCGTCAGGTCGGCCGCCACCGCCTCCACGGCCTTGCGGGCGCGCCCCTGTTCACGCTCCGCCTCCTCGGCCGGAATCTGCTTCGCGGGCGGCTCCAGCACCGCCGTCCCCATGTGCCGAACCTCGCCGATCGCCACACCGTGGCTGACACCGACGCCTCGCAGCGTTGTCTCCATCTCACCCGTCTCCGCTAGTGCGGCGGCTCCCGCCCCCGCGTTGGTTGTCGTACGTGCCGTCCCGGGACGGCCCAGGGTCACTTCCAGAGGAAGAGACTGTCGCCGGCCTTCACATCGCCGTCGTCGCGCAGATCGGAGAGAGCTTCGGCCGTGGCCTCGAGCGCCACGACCGGACAGATGGGGGACTTGCCGGCGGCCTCGACGGCCGCCGGGTCCCAGCGCACGACGGCCTGCCCGCGCCGGACGGTGTCGCCCTTGCTCACGAGCAGTTCGAAGCCCTCACCGTTGAGCTGGACGGTGTCGATGCCGAGATGGGTGAGCACACCGTGCCCGCTCTCGTCGACGACCACGAAGGCGTGCGGATGCAGGGACACGATGACGCCGTCCACGGGGGAGATGGCCTCGGAGGGCTCCCGCACGGGATCGATGGCGGTGCCCGGGCCGACCATGGCCCCGGAGAAGACGGGATCCGGCACGGCTGCCAGCCCGATGGCGCGTCCTGCGAGCGGGGACGTCACGGTGGTCATGGGAAGCCTCCCAGGGGTGGAGATCGGTATGGCCGTCCCTGTAGGTACCGGACGGCACACTGTTCAGCAGCGTATGTCACCTGAAGTGCCGGTTCCGCGTGGGCACTCCGAAGTGGTCTAGACCATACCCCAAAGGGATTTGCATGCGCTCCGCAGCCGCGTGTACAGTCGTACTCCTGCTTGGGGCTGACCGACGCGAGCCCGCGCATCGGCCCGGCAGCAACCAAACTGATCAGATCCCGAACTTGGATCACCTTCTGCATGCCTGCAGGACGGTGGTCAGGGGGCCGGAAAAACACTGATAGAGTTTGGAACAACGAAGGGAAGCGCCCGGAGGAAAGCCCGAGAGGGTGAGTACAAAGGAAGCGACCGTTCCTTGAGAACTCAACAGCGTGCCAAAAGTCAACGCCAG
>NZ_JBIAOK010000007.1:0-478704 GCF_042878735.1 Streptomyces sp. NPDC003456 | reverse complement strand
TTTTGGCACGCTGTTGAGTTCTCAAGGAACGGTCGCTTCCTTTGTACTCACCCTCTCGGGCTTTCCTCCGGGCGCTTCCCTTCGGTCTTGCGTTTTCGACTCTATCAGATCTTCCCGATCCGATTTCCTCGGTGCTTTCCAGGTTTCCGCTCTCGCGGTTTCCTTTCCGGCGGTTCCGACTTTATCAGAAGTTTTTGGCCGGACTGACCGGCCGCTCATTTCCGATTCATCGGGAGAGGCTTCATTGAACTCAGTGATTCAAGAAGCAGACAGATGCTCACTGTGCCGGTCCGGAGCTGAGCCCCACTTCCAGGCAACTGTTCGAATCTACCTCCCCGCAGTCGCCGCGTCAACGGCTCCCGTGGGGCGAAGAGGAGACTAGCAGTTGAACGGACGTACTCGCACATCCGCCGGTGGGCAGGACGATCACGCGGCTGTGGGGACGGTCGCGCTGCGCTCGGCCGCGTCGAGGTCCCCGGTCTCCCCCGCGCGAGCCGCACGACCGCCGAGGACCCAGACGTAGACGAGGAATGCCACTTCGGCGGCGATGCCGATGGTGATGCGTGCCCAGGTCGGCAGGCCGGACGGGGTGACGAAGCCTTCGATGGCCCCGGAGATGAAGAGGACCAGGGCGAGACCGATGGCCATGCCTATGGCGGCGCGGCCCTCTTCGGCCAGTGCGGTGCGCCGGGTACGTAGGCCGGGATCGATGAGGGTCCAGCCGAGGCGCAGCCCGGTGCCGGCGGCCACGAAGACCGCGGTGAGTTCGAGCAGACCGTGCGGGAGCACCAGGCCGAGGAAGGTGTCCAGGCGGCCGGCCGAGGACATGAGACCGACGCCGATGCCCAGGTTGAGCATGTTCTGGAAGAGGATCCACAGGACGGGCAGTCCCAGGAAGATGCCCAGGATGAGGCAGAGGGCCGCCGCCCAGGCGTTGTTCGTCCAGACCTGGGCGGCGAAGCTGGCGGCCGGGTGGCTGGAGTAGTACGTCTCGTACTGGCCGCCGGGGCGGGTGAGCTCGCGGAGTTCGCCGGGGGCCGCGATGGATGCCTGGACCTCCGGGTGGGTGCCGATCCACCAGCCGAGGAGCGCCGCGACGGCTGTGGACAGCAGGGCCGTGGGCACCCACCAGTGCCGTGACTTGTAGACGGCGGCCGGGAAACCGTGGGCCAGGAAGCGGGTGACGTCGCGCCAGGAGGCCCGGCGGGTTCCTGTCACCGCACTGCGCGCGCGTGCCACGAGCTGGCTGAGCCGGCCGGTCAGCTGCGGGTCGGGCGCGCTGGACTGGATCAGGGACAGATGCGTGGCCGCGCGCTGGTAGAGGGTGACGAGTTCGTCCGCCTCCGCGCCGCTGAGGCGGCGGCGCCGGCGGAGCAGGGCTTCGAGGCGGTCCCACTCCGCGCGGTGGGCGGAGACGAAGACGTCGAGGTCCATCGGTGTGCCTGCTCCTCGGCTGTTTCGGTATGCGGCTCTTCGTCGGCGGCTCGTCGTGGATCAAGCTTTTCGTCCTACGGTGCGATGCTCAGCTTGGCAGACTGGGGCTGTCGGGGGCAGGTCCGGGGAAGGGCGGCGGGCGTGAGTGAGCTGGTGACGGGCGAGGCCGTGGCGTTGGAGCTGCGGCCCGCGAGGCTGCCCAGCAGGGCGCTGGCCGTACTGCTCGATCTTGTGGCGGCTGTCGCGGTCTACGTGGCCGTGACCATCGCGATCGTCGCGTCGACGGCCTCGCTGGACGAGGCAGCGCAGACGGCGCTGTCGATCGCGTCGTTCGTCCTGGTGCTGGTCGGTGTGCCGATCGCGGTGGAGACGCTCAGCCACGGGCGGTCCCTCGGGAAGATGGCCTGCGGGCTGCGGGTGGTGCGGGACGACGGGGGTCCCATCCGGTTCCGTCATGCGCTGGTGCGGGGCCTCATCGGCGTGATCGAGATCCTCATGACCTTCGGGGTGGTCGCCTGTACCGCCTCGTTCGTGTCGGCGCGTGGCCGGCGGCTGGGGGACGTGTTCGCGGGGACTCTGGTCGTGCGGGAGCGGCTTCCGGTGACGAGGACCGGGTTCGTGCCGCCACCTCCGCCGTGGCTCGCGGGGCGGTTCGCGGAGCTCGACCTGTCGGCGGTGCCGGACGGGCTGTGGCTCGCGGTCCGGCAGTACCTGACGCGCATGCACCAGCTGGATCCGCAGGTGGGCGGGGCGATGGCTCAGCGGCTGGCGTCGGATCTCGCGGATCGTACGGGGGTGCCGGTGCCGCACGGGGTGCCGGCGGCGGCGTATCTGGCGGCGGTCGTGCAGGAGCGGCAGGTGCGGGAGTCCCGGCGGGCTCTCGGTGGCGGGCCGGCTGCGGGTGTCGCGGCGGCGGGCGGGTCGGGTCGGGAGCCGGCTGCGCACACGCCGCCGGTCGGGCCGGGCGCGGAGTACCCGCCTCACACGCCGGAGGGCCCGCAGGGGCCGGCGCCTGGTGAGCCGGCGCCGTCCGCCGGCACGGCTCGGCCGGGTGCCGAGCCGGCCCGCTCGCGGTCCGGCGGGGCGGCGGAGGACCCGGCGGGCGAGCGGCCCGGTACGGGATTCGTGCCGCCTGCGTAGCGGGTCTCGGTGGCCCTGCCGGTCAGGGGAACACCGACGGCGGTGACTCCAGGTCCTCTAGTTCGATGCCGGGGGCCGCGAGGACGACGTCGCCTGCGAGGTGCACGGCGTGCTGCTCGCCGGTGTCCAGGGCCGTGACCTGGTACTCGTCCACGATCAGGGGGCCGTTGTCAGTGGGGTGTGCTTCGCTTCTCAGCAAGGTCCACGACTGATCGACGGTGCGGGGGGCGAGGACCGGATCCGTGAACGCGACGAGGCGTACGCGGGTGGCTGCCGTGGAGGGGGTGAGGCGCAGGAGCCGGGCGGTGGCGACGAGGAACGCCGGGGAGGTGCCGGTGAAGGCGTGGGCGCGCACATTGCCTTCGGTGGCCTCGGTCCCGGTGGGGTCGGTGCGGACCCAGGTGACGCCGTCGAGGGCGGCGCCGCGTACCTGCCAGGCGGCGGCGTGCAGTTCCAGGCGGAGGGGGCGGCCGAGTTCGTCGAGGGTGAGGTCGACGGAGCCGTGGTCCTGGCCCGACGGGGTGGTGAGCCGGGAGACGTAGCGCCAGCCGGAGGGGCCGGGGGCGCATTGGAAGTGTTCTTCTGCGAGGGGGGTGTGATCGTGCGGATCGTGGAGCGCATAGCGGCCGCGGGGCATGGAGGTCCTGGGTCCTGACGGGCTGGGCCGGTCATCGGCCGGTCGAACCGGGCAGGCCCCCCGGCACGGGGGTGCGGGGGGCCTGCCTCGGAGTGTCGCCTCCGGCCGGAGTGCTGCCGTGTCCCGGTCGCGGGTGGACCGGACTCCCGGTCGCGAGCGGACCGGGAGCGGACGACAGCGGTTCCGCGGCCGGTCAGTAGCGGTAGTGGTCCGGCTTGTACGGGCCCTCGACCTTCACACCGATGTACTCGGCCTGCTCGGGGCGCAGCTCGGTGAGCTTCACGCCGAGCGCGGCCAGGTGCAGGCGGGCGACCTTCTCGTCGAGGTGCTTGGGCAGCACGTAGACACCGGTCGGGTACTCGTCGGGCTTGGTGAACAGCTCGATCTGGGCCAGGGTCTGGTCCGCGAAGGAGTTGGACATCACGAACGAGGGGTGGCCGGTGGCGTTGCCCAGGTTCAGCAGGCGGCCCTCGGACAGCACGATGATCACCTTGCCGTCGGGGAAGGTCCAGGTGTGCACCTGGGGCTTGACCTCGTCCTTGACGATGCCGGGGATCTTCGCGAGGCCGGCCATGTCGATCTCGTTGTCGAAGTGGCCGATGTTCCCGACGATGGCCTGGTGCTTCATCCTGGCCATGTCGGAGGCCATGATGATGTCCTTGTTGCCGGTCGTGGTGATGAAGATGTCGGCCGTCTCGACGACCTCGTCCAGGGTCGTGACCTGGTAGCCGTCCATCGCCGCCTGCAGCGCGCAGATCGGGTCGATCTCGGTGACGATCACCCGGGCGCCCTGGCCGCGCAGGGACTCCGCGCAGCCCTTGCCGACGTCGCCGTAGCCGCACACGACCGCGGTCTTGCCGCCGATCAGCACGTCGGTGGCGCGGTTGATGCCGTCGATCAGGGAGTGGCGGCAGCCGTACTTGTTGTCGAACTTCGACTTGGTGACGGCGTCGTTGACGTTGATCGCCGGGAACAGCAGGACGCCGTCGCGCTGCATCTCGTACAGGCGGTGCACGCCGGTCGTGGTCTCCTCGGTGACACCCCGGATCTCGGAGGACAGCTGGGTCCACTTCTGGGGGTCCTCGCCCAGGGTGCGGGTCAGCAGTTCGAGGATGACGCGGTGCTCGTCGGACTCGGCGGTGTCGGGCGAGGGGACCTTGCCGTCCTTCTCGTACTCGACGCCCTTGTGGACGAGGAGGGTGGCGTCACCGCCGTCGTCCAGGATCATGTTGGGGCCGCCGGTGGGGCTGTCCGGCCAGGTCAGGGCCTGCTCGGTGCACCACCAGTACTCCTCCAGCGTCTCGCCCTTCCAGGCGAAGACGGGGACGCCCTGGGGGTTGTCCACGGTGCCGTTCGGGCCGACGGCGATGGCGGCGGCGGCGTGGTCCTGGGTGGAGAAGATGTTGCAGGAGGCCCAGCGGACCTGCGCGCCGAGGGCGACGAGGGTCTCGATGAGCACGGCGGTCTGCACGGTCATGTGCAGGGAGCCGGTGACGCGGGCGCCGGCCAGGGGCTGCGCCTCGGCGTACTCCTGGCGGATCGCCATCAGGCCGGGCATCTCGTGCTCGGCGAGGGTGATCTCCTTGCGGCCGAACTCGGCCAGGGAGAGGTCGGCGACCTTGAAGTCCTGTCGGTTCTCGACAGTCGTCATTGCGAGCTGCTCCTCGGGTTGGGTCGAGGGTGGGTACGGCTGGTCTGCGCGGCGGCGGACACAGGGGTGCCCGACAGAGGACACAGGCATGCCCGCGTGCGCGCAGCGCAGTCCGTCGGAGGCCCTCTCTCCCTCGGCCGGTCCGCGGTGGGACCGCCCGACCGCCATCAGCAGCGACGTCTGGCTCCGTCCCAAGCTACACCGGGGGCGGGTGCGATCCCCAGTCCGTCCGCGAACACATCGAGCCGATCATGTGAGGGCCCGGGGAACGGGGCGGGGGCTCGGCCGGACCGCGAGGTGGGCGCGGGGTGGCCGCGACCCGGGGTGGTGTGGGCCGCTTGAAGGCGCCGCCGGAGAGGACCGTCGGGAGGCTGCTGCCGGGGCTGCTTCCTGACTGCCGACACCGGCGGGCAGGCGTGGCCGGGGCCGCGACCCGACCGCGGACTGCTCGGGCTGACAGGGGCCGGAGCCTGCCGTTTGATGGCCGCAACCCGGCCTGGCCAGACCCTCGGAACCGACAGGAGTCAGCTGCTCGGGACTCCCGCGGGCGCTGCCGGGAAGCCGTGGCCGGAAAGCTCAGGCGCCTTGCCCAGGAGGACTCGGCAGGACCGGCTGAGCCGGTCGCTGCCCTGGCCTGTGTGAAAGCGCCGCCGGACCGCCGGCCGGCGGCTCGTGACTCATCGAGGCCGCCGCACGGCCCGCAGGCTGGCCGCTGCCTGGGACGCAACGAGGCCGCCGCCAGGACGGCCGGGGGTGTCGGCCCCGGGCAGGCAGCGCGGCAGCGCCGCTGGTCGGCAAGCCCTGTGGGCAGGAGCAGGCACCAATGGTCCGGATGGCCCTGGGAGTATCGGCACCGGGTGGGCCTTGAAAGGCTGCGGGGCCCGCCGGTGGTCGACGAGCCCGCCGGGTAGGAGCAGACCTCGTCAGCGCTCGGGGGGCCGCCGGAATCATCGGGCCCCGGGGGCCATGAAAGGCCGCAGGGCCCGTCGGTGGTCGACGAGCCCCGTGGGGAGGAGCAGGCGGGTCAGTGGTCCGTGGGGTGGGGGGTCGGGCCGCCCGGCGTGGCCTCGGGGTCGGGGCCCTTGGCCGCCTCCGTCTCGCTGTAGACGTCCGGCTCCAGGTAGATCACCCGCGCGATCGGGACGGCCTCGCGGATGCGGGCCTCGGCGGCGTCGATGGCGTGGGCGACCTCGGTGGCCGTGTCGTCGTGCCGGACGGCGATCTTCGCGGCGACGAGGAGCTCCTCGGGGCCGAGGTGCAGCGTGCGCATGTGGATGATGCGGGTGACGGTGTCACCGTCGACGACGGCGGCCTCGATCTTCCGGGTCTCCTCCACGCCGGCGGACTCGCCGAGCAGCAGCGACTTGGTCTCGGCGGCGAGCACCAGGGCGATGAGGATGAGCAGGACGCCGATGCAGAGGGTGCCGATGCCGTCCCAGACGCTGTCGCCGGTGAGCACGGCGAGGCCGACGCCGCCGAGCGCGAGGATCAGGCCGACGAGGGCGCCGAGGTCCTCGAGGAGGACGACCGGGAGTTCGGGGGCCTTGGCGTGGCGGACGAAGTCCTTCCAGGAGCGGCCGCCGCGCAGGGCGTTGGACTCCTTGATCGCGGTGCGGAAGGAGAAGCTCTCCGCGATGATGGCGAAGACCAGGACGCCGACCGGCCAGTACCAGTGGGTCAGTTCGTGCGGGTGCTTGATCTTCTCGTAGCCCTCGTACAGGGCGAACATGCCGCCGAGCGAGAAGAGGACGATGGAGACGAGGAAGGCGTAGATGTAGCGCTCGCGGCCGTAGCCGAAGGGGTGTTGGGGGGTCGCCTCGCGCTTGGCCTTCTTGCCGCCGAGGAGCAGCAGCGCCTGGTTGCCGGAGTCGGCGAGCGAGTGCACGGATTCGGCGAGCATCGACGACGAGCCGCTGAAGAGGAACGCCACGAACTTCGCTACCGCGATCGCGAGGTTGGCGGCCAGTGCCGCCACGATCGCCTTGGTGCCGCCTGACGCGCTCATTGGTTCGCGTTGTCCCTTCGTACGCCGTTCCAGGGCCCGGGCGCCGCGGTGATGCGGCGCCCTCGGCTTTGCCCGTGCTTGACGGTGGGCCATTGTTGCAGCCCGTCGGGGCCGCGGTGGTTCAGGTCACCAGCTCGGGGGGCTTCGAAACGGTCAGACGACGACGGTGGCCCGGAAGAGCGTTCCGGATCCGGACACTTCGGCCTTTTCGCCGGCGGGGACGAAGACGGAGCGGCCCGGGGTCAGGGCGTGCTCGCCCGCGCGGACGGTGCCGGCGGTGCACAGCAGGATCTGCGGGGTCGCGCGGGTGAGGTCGCGGGGGCCGCCGCCTTCGGCGAGGACGTAGCGGGAGAGGCGGAACTCGTCGATGGGCGTCTCGTAGACCTCCTCGCCGTCCGGGGCGGCCTCGGGGCGCAGCACGCCCGGGTCGGCGGCGTGGAAGCGGACGATGCGCAGCAGTTCGGGGACGTCGACGTGCTTGGGCGTCAGGCCGCAGCGCAGGACGTTGTCCGAGTTGGCCATGATCTCGACGCCGAGGCCGTTGAGGTAGGCGTGCGGGACGCCGGCGCCGAGGTAGAGGGCCTCGCCGGGCTGGAGCCGGACGTGGTTGAGCAGCATCGCGGCGATGACGCCGGGGTCGCCCGGGTAGTGGTGGGCGATGTCGGCGTAGGGGGCGTAGGCGCCGCCGAGGCGGGTGCAGGCCGCCGCTGCCTCCTCGACGGTGCGGGTCATCTCCTCGGGGTCGGCGGTGAGGATCGCCGTGAGGACCTCGCGCAGGGCGGCGTCCTCGGGGTGGGCGTGCAGCAGGTCGACGTAGGGCTTGAGGGAGTCGACGCCGAGGTCGTCGAGGAGGGCGGCGGCCTCCAGGGGGGTGCGGAAGCCGCACAGTCCGTCGAACTCGGTGAGCGCGCAGACGAGTTCGGGCTTGTGGTTGGCGTCCTTGTAGTTGCGGTGCGGGGCGTCGGCGGGGATGCCGCGGCGCTCTTCGTCGGCGTAGCCCTCGCGGGCCTGGGCCAGGTCGGGGTGGACCTGGAGGGAGAGCGGGGCTCCGGCGGCGAGGAGCTTCAGCAGGAACGGCAGGCGGGGGCCGAACCGGGCGACGGCGGCGGGGCCGAGTTCCTTCTCGGGGTCGGCGTCGATGACCTCGGCGAGAGTGCCCCGCGCGGTACGCGAGGGTGCGCCCGGGTGGGCGCCCATCCACATCTCCGCCTGCGGTTCGCCGGTCGGTTCGGTGCCGAGCAGCTGCGGGATGGCCGTCGGGGAACCCCAGGCGTAGGGGCGGACGGTGTTGTCGAGGCGGTCCATGGCGTTCTCTCTGCGTGTGCGGGCGTGCGGGCGCGTCAGGACGTCCCCGGCGTCAGGGTGTCCCCCGGCAAGATCAGGCCCTCGAGGCGAGCGCCAGGTAAACCGCGGCGAAATCCGTCATGGCGATCAGTTCCGCGAGGGTCTCCAGTTCGCCGCCCGGCTCGGGTTCGAGTTCGCTGATCGGCGTGTCGTGGCCGAGGGCGAGTTCGCGGGCGGCGGGGGCCGCGGTGAGGCCGCCGATGGGGCGGTCGCGCAGGAGCACCACGCGTGCGTGCAGGGCGGGCGGTTCCTCGACCCGGTCGCGGAAGAAGTCGTCCGGGTCGGCGCTGGCGGCCAGCGGGCCGGCGAGCAGCGCGCTGTGGGCGGCGAGGGCCTCGGGGAGTTCGGCGACCATGGCGGGGGCGCCGGACAGTTCGGCGAGGGCCGCGGCGAAGCGGCGGCCGGCGGGGCCCGCGGAGACGCCCTCGGTCCACACCAGGGGCAGCGCGTCGGCGAGTTCGGCGGCCAGGGTCTTGGCGGGGTTGCTGTAGGTGGCGATGGCCGGGCCGCAGCGTTCGGCGACGCGGTCGAGGCGGTCGGCGACGGCGGCGAGGGCCTCGGGCGGGGCCTCGAGCAGGCCGGTGCGGTGCAGCAGCGCGAGGAGCGGGGTGAGCAGGGCCCACAGCACGCCCGGGGCGGACCCGGCGAACGGCTCGTCCTGGTCGTAGGGCGCGGTCGCCATGGGGATGAACAGGCCGTGCGAGCCGTTGACGGCGTCGGCGAGCGGGGAGCGGCCGGGGGCCACGGCGACGACGGTGCAGCCGCGCCGGTAGGCCTGCTCGGCGAGCAGGGACAGGCCCGGTTCGGTGCCGTCGGGGGTGGTGATCAGCAGCAGGTCGACCGAGCCGGCCCAGCCGGGCAGTTCCCAGCGCAGGGCGCCCGCCGCGGGGGCGACGCCGGTGGGGGCCAGGCGCGTGACGGGGCTGCCGGCGCCGGCGAGCGTGCCGAGGAGGTCGGCGGCGTGCGTGGCGGCGGCGCCCGGTCCGGCGATCAGGACCGCGCGGGGGCGGCCGTCGGGCTTGAGGTCGTTGACGCCCGCCTCGGCGGAGTGGCGGGCCGCCGTGCGCACCCGCGCACCGGCTTCCGCTGCGCCGCGGAGCAGTCCGCGGCGGTCCGCCCGGGCGAGGCCGTCCGGGTTGTCGAGCAGCGATTCGTCGAGCATGGGGCGGCAGCCTCCGATCGCCGGGGTCCGTTGTGGGATGTCGTCCTACGTCGATGCCCGCCGTGCCGGGACGTCATGTGCTCCGCGGACCGCGAAGGCACGCCCCGTCCCCGTCAGGCGGGGCGGCGGGCCTCGTCGACGAGGAGGACGGGGATGCCGTCGCGGACGGGGTAGGCCAGGCCGCAGCTGTCGTCGGTGCAGACCAGCTCGCTGTCCTGCTCCTTGAGCGGGGCATGGCAGGCCGGGCAGGCGAGGATCTCGAGGAGGCCGGATTCGAGGGGCATGGAAGGTTTCCTTCGCGGTGCGGGCGCTTGGGTCGTGCCTGGTCAGGTTACCGCCGCGGGGGCCTCAGCCTCTGATGATCCCCAGGACCTCGTCCCGCACGCGGGCCATCGTCCGCGGGTCCTCGGCCTCGGCGTTGAGCCGGAGCAGGGGCTCGGTGTTGGAGGGGCGGACGTTGAACCACCAGTCGGCGGCGGAGACCGTCAGGCCGTCGAGGTCGTCCAGGGTGACGCCCTCGCGGTCCGTGTACGCGGAGCGGACGGCGGCGAGGCTGGCCTGCTGGTCGGCGACGGTGGAGTTGATCTCACCGGAGCCGGTGTAGCGGTCGTACTCGGCCACCAGGGAGGACAGCGGGGCCTCCTGGCCGCCGAGGGCCGCGAGGACGTGCAGGGCGGCGAGCATGCCGGTGTCGGCGTTCCAGAAGTCGCGGAAGTAGTAGTGGGCGGAGTGCTCGCCGCCGAAGATGGCGCCGGTGCGGGCCATCTCGGCCTTGATGAAGGAGTGGCCCACGCGGGTGCGGACCGGGGTGCCGCCGTGCTCGGCGACGACCTCGGGAACGGACCAGGACGTGATCAGGTTGTGGATGACGATGCCCTCGCCGCCGTTGCGGGCCAGCTCGCGGGAGGCGACCAGGGCGGTGACGGCCGACGGGGAGACGGGCTCGCCGCGCTCGTCGACGACGAAGCAGCGGTCGGCGTCGCCGTCGAAGGCGAGGCCCAGGTCGGCGCCCTCCTCGCGGACCCGCTTCTGCAGGTCGACGAGGTTGGCGGGGTCGAGGGGGTTGGCCTCGTGGTTGGGGAAGGTGCCGTCGAGCTCGAAGTACATCGGCACCAGTGTCAGGGGGAGGCCGGCGAGGACCTCGGGGACCGTGTGCCCGCCCATGCCGTTGCCGGCGTCGACGACGACCTTCAGGGGGCGGATCGAGGTGAGGTCGACCAGGGAGCGCAGGTGGGCCGCGTAGTCGGACAGCGTGTCGCGGGCGCCGACGGTGCCCGTCCGCGCGGCGGCCTGCGGGGCTCCGGACGCGCTCCAGCGCTCGACCAGCGCGCGGATCTCGGCCAGCCCCGTGTCCTGGCCGACGGGGGCGGCGCCCGCACGGCACATCTTGATGCCGTTGTACTGCGCCGGGTTGTGCGAGGCGGTGAACATGGCGCCGGGCAGGTCCAGCGCTCCCGAGGCGTAGTACAGCTGGTCGGTCGAGCACAGGCCGATCTCCGTCACGTCGGCGCCCTGCGCCGCGGCCCCGCGTGCGAAGGCCCGGGACAGGCCGGGCGAGGAGGGCCGCATGTCGTGCCCGGTGACGATGGCGCTCGCCCCGGTGACCTGGACGAAGGCCGCTCCGAACAGCTCGGCCAGGGACTCGTCCCACTGGTCGGGGACGACCCCGCGTACGTCGTACGCCTTGACGACCTGCGACAGATCAGCAGCCACGCCCCGCCTCTTCCTGGAAAGTCCTATCGGGCGGTCCAACCTACCCGCACCGCCCGCGGGCCCGCCGGGCGGTCGCCGAGTGGAAGCACAGCCGTAACCTCAGGTCAGCGCGGCGCCCGGGCCCGCACGCCCCGGCCTGTCACGCTCGGGCACCTCACCAGCGGCAGGCCGAGACTCCACGGCAGCAGCTTGCGCAGCAGGTCGTCCTCATACCCGGCCGGGGCCGTGCCTCTGTCGGCCAGGTGCGTGCGGGCGGGTGGGGGAACCGGGGGCGGCCCGATCAGTTGTCGGGCGAGCGGAGGACCCGCAGGTGACCGCGCCGGGCGACCTCCATCGGGTCGGCCCCGCGGCCCCCGCCGCCTGCTCCGGCCGCCCGCTCCTGGGGGCGGGCCGCCTCGCGCACGGCGTTGGCAAGCGCTTCGAGGTCGTCGCCGCTGGGGCGGGCCGGGGCCGAGCCGTCGAGGAGCCGGACGACCTCCCAGCCGCGCGGGGCGGTGAGGCGCTCGGAGTGCTCGGCGCACAGGTCGTAGCAGTGGGGCTCGGCGTAGGTGGCGAGCGGGCCGAGGACCGCGGTCGAGTCGGCGTAGACGTACGTCAGCGTCGCGACGGCGGGACGGCCGCAGGCGGTGCGCGAACAGCGACGTACAGGGCTCACGACGTTGGACGGTACCGCACTCTTGAGCGGGCCGCGACGACTCTCCACCAGGTCACTCCACCGTGTCGTGGCGTGAAACGCCCCACACACCCCTTCGGGTGCACCTTACCGACCGCCCCGCGCGCCCCCGCACCCGGTGTCCGCCAGCCCTGCGAGGGGTCAAGAGTCACCACAAAGAGGTCAATTGACGCGAAGATCCCGGTCGTGTCGCGATGCGGACGTGAACCCAACCTTGGCTTGAACGGTCATGTGACGACATGCCGTGCGGGGCGGCCGGAACCCGTCGCGGCGGCCGTGCGGTGCCGGGCACGCGGGCCCCGCGGGGACTACCCTTCACCAGTGATGGACAAGCCCGTAGCCCCCCGCACCGCCGCCCCCGGGCCCCGCCGCCGTGATCGGCACGGCCGGGGCATGCGCGGTCCGATCGCACCCCCGCAGGTGCCGCTGGCCGCGAGTCGTGCGGAGGCGTTCGCGGATCTGGTGCAGGACTCCGTGGAGCGCCTGGAGCGGCGGTGGCCGCAGCTCGCCGACATCGACTTCCTGGTCCTGGAGGTGCCCCGGCTGGACGGGCCGGGCCAGGCCTGGCACGACGAGGCGGTCCCGCTCGGCGGCACGGTCGCCCCGCGCGAGGGGCGCCCCGCGCGCGTGGTGATCTACCGGCGGCCGGTCGAGATCCGCACCAAGGGGCGCGACGAGCGGGCGGCGCTGGTGCACGAGGTCGTCGTCGAGCAGGTCGCCGAGCTGCTGGGGCTGACACCGGAGACGGTGGACCCGCGCTACGGCGAGGACCAGGGCTGACCCGGCCGGACCGGGCCCGGCCGGACCTCCCCGGCGCGCCCTAGTCCTGGAGCACCGACAGGTCCTGCTCCGCCTCGGGTACCGCGACCGTGCCCCGGTCGTCCGGGAGGGTCTGCACCGTGAAGGCGGGGACGCCGTCCTTCGCGGCCGTCAGCGTGCGGGCGCCGTGGACCGGGCCGCCGGAGACCGGCTCGACGGTGAGCGCGTAGGTGCCCTTCAGACCGCCGGGGAGCGGGGGCTCGATGTCCTGGGTGGTGCCCGCCTTGATCGTGTACGTCTTGGACACCGGGGTGCCGCCCTCGCTGCCCGTGGAGGCGGTGACCTTGACGGTGGCGGCCCTGCCGGGGGCGGTCAGGGACAGGGTGCTGCCCTTGGCCCGGTTGTCCGCGGAGGTCGCGCGCGTGCCCACGGGGCGGGTGGCCGGGATGAACGCCGTCTCCTGCCGGTCCCCCTTGCCGCGCACCACGCGCACGGCCGCCACGACCGGCACCGACTGCTGCGTCGGGGTCAGCACCAGGGAGCCCGCCTCGCCGCGGGTCACGTCGCCCAGGTCGACGGCGGTGGTCATGCCGCCCTTGACGTGCACCGTCTCGTGCCCGGCCGGCGTGATCAGCCCGGACGGGGAGGCGAGGCGCACCTTCAGGTCCGCGTCGGCTTCGCCGGGGGCGAAGGCGACCAGACGCACCTCGGTGGCGTCCTTGGGGATGCCGGGCAGGACGAGGCTGCCGGACGGGTCGGCGGAGGCGGCCAGCCAGTCGCCGCCGATCTTGTCGTCCAGGGCCTGCACGGCGGCGCCGACGCGGCCGCTGCGGACGTTGACGTGCACGGTCAGGTCGGTCCGGCCCGCGTCCGCGAGGGTGGACAGCAGGACCGGTTCGCTGGAGTGCGGTGGGACGGTGATGCCCTCCCCCACCTCGGACTCGATCAGGCCGTCCTTGCCGTAGAGCTCGATGTCGACCACGGCCGCCGAGTCGTCCGGGTTGGTCAGGTGCACGTAGTCGGTGCGGTCGGGGGTCGTGGCGGCGCCCGGGAACCAGAAGTCCGTGTCCGGCGCGGTGCAGGTGACGCCCTGCAGGCCCCGGCCCGTGCCGGCCGCGACCTCCGTCGTCTCCTGGAGGGTCCAGCCGGGGGCGAAACGGCCGTCGGCCGTGCCGACCAGGGCGGGCGCGTCCGAGCCGGAGGTGTCGCCGGTGACGGGCTTGCCGGGCTCCTTGGGAGTCAGCGCGGGCTTGCCGGCGTCGCCCGCGTCCGACGAGCCGCCATTGTCGGCGGCCGGGCCGTCCTCGCCGCCCTTGCCCTTCCCGTCGCCCGCGGCCGAGTCGTCGGCCGGCTTCCCGGCGGCCGCCCGGAGGTCGGCCTTGCCGCCGCTTCCGGTGCCCTCGGTGACGGGGGTGAACGAGGTGTAGGTGGTCTCGGCGATGTCGGACGTGCTGGGCGCGGGGCACAGCAGGCTCGTGCGCTCCACGGGCAGTTGGGCGGCGGGCTTCGCCGGCGTCTCCGTGCCCGTGGCGTCCGGGGCGGACAGGGCGGCGAAGCCGGTGACGGCGGCCAGCGCGGTCGTGCCGGCGATCAGGGACAGGGTCGTGCGGTTCACTGCTGGCTCCCGTCGGGACGCTCACTGCCCGTGCCGTAGGGGTGGTGCTGCTGCGCCGGGTCGTACGGCGTGCCGTAGTCCTGGGTGTAGGCGGGGTCGTAGCCGGCCTGCTCGTAGGGGGCCTGGTCGTACGGGGTCTGGTCGTACGGGGCCTGGTGGTGGGCGGCCTGGTCGTGGCCCGCCTGGGGTGTGCCGTCGTAGGCGTACGGGTCGTACTGGCCGGCCTGGTACGGGTCGGGCTGGTACTGCTGCCCGTAAGCGTCGGCCGGGTAGCCGGTGTTCTGGTACCGGCCGTCGTCGTGGCCCTCGTACGCGTGGTCCGCGTAGGCCGCCGTGTCCCAGCGGCCGTCCTGCTGCGGGGGCACGGTGGCGGGGGGCTGCGGGGGCGTGAACTCCTCCGGTGCGGGCGTCTCCTCGGCCTCGGCCTCCGCCTGGGCGCGCAGCCGGCGGGCGCGGCGGCCCTCCCCGGCGGCGGCCTGGGCCGGGACGACCGGCTCCTCGGGCAGGTCGTCGTCGATGTCGCGGCGCCTGCCCGGCAGGGCGAGCACCACCAGCACGAGGGCCAGCAGCCCCTGCGCCCACCGCCAGGCGGTGTGGCCGATCGGGTGGTCGTGGGTGACGTCCAGCCTGCCGCCGGAGGCGGGGAGTTCGAAGCCCTGCGCCCAGCCGTCGACGGTGGTGGGCTTCAGCGGCCTGCCGTCGAGGGTGGCGGTCCAGCCGTCGGAGGCGGTGTCGGCCAGGCGCAGGACGCGTCCGCCGGCGCCCGCCGGGATCGTCGTGTGGATGTCGACCGGTCCGGCGGTCACGGGCCGGGGGGTGCCGGAGCCCGTGGGGGTGACGATCGTGGCGCGGGCGACCTCTCCCTTGACGTGCCACAGCGCGCCGCCCTCCTGGCGGCTGAGCTGGGCCAGGCCGGGCGTGGCGTCCAGCACGCGGGTGACCTCGCGGGGTGCGCCCTGGTGGACGAGCACGTAGCCGACGGCGAAGTCGCCGAGCTGGCCGGCCTGGTCGGCGCCGGAACCGGCGACGAGGTTGGCGACGACCTTGTCGAGCCTGCCGTTGCCCCCCTGGGAGGCGGCGATCTCGGCGTCGCCGAGGCGGGCGCCGGAGCCGCGGACCAGCGTGAAGCGGACGTGGGCGGTGGAGTCGCTGTCGAGGACGAGGGTGCGGGCCTGGTCGCCGCCCGCGCCGCTCTCGTCGGCGACGAAGGCCGGGACCTGGACGGGGTCGCGCCGCTCCAGGGGCCCGTCGGCGCCGCGGATCATCCAGCCGGCGGCGATGAGCAGCGGCCCGGCGGCGGAGGCGAAGGCGATCAGGACGGCGACCGGCTGGCGCCAGCCGAAGCTCTGCTCGGCCACGCGCGAGCGTGCCCCGTCGGCGCCGAGCGCGGCCGCCGCCAGCAGGGCGATGCCGTAGACCAGGGTTGCGGGGCCGGCCCAGGCCGAGCCGTTGGCCAGGACGGCGAAGACGAAGCCGGTCAGGGCGACCACCCAGGCCGTGCGGATGCCCAATTGGCGTTCCGCGCGCAGCAGGGCGGCCAGCGCGGCGAGCACGATGCCGAGGAGCATGAGGCCGCTGACCGTGCCGGGGCCGCCCGGGCTCGCGCCGAGCAGGTCCGTGGCGGAGGCGGCCGACGCCCCGAACTCCAGGCCGGCCTCCCGGAAGAAGCCGAACGGCAGCAGGGTCAGCGACCAGGGCGCGAGGACCAGCAGGGGGGTGCCGAGCTGGGCGAGGAAGCGCAGCCCGTAGGCCGTGATGTCGGACCGGCGCAGCGCCAGCAGGCCGAGTCCGAGGAGCAGCGCGAGGGGCCACACGACCGGCGTGAACGCCGTGGCGAGGGTCAGCAGCAGCGCGTAGGCCCAGGTGGCCCGCCAACTGCCCCGGGCGCCGCCGCTGTTGGCGAGGCCGCCGGCGGCGGCGCCCGCGCGGGCGAGGAGCGGCAGCAGCACGGCGAGGACGGCGGTGCCGATGCGGCCGCCGGCGAGGGCGCCGGTGGCGGCGGGCAGGAAGGCGTAGACGACGGCCGCCCAGGCGCGCAGCAGCCGGGACTGGACCAGCGGGCGGGAGGCGAAGTAGGCGCTGACACCGGCCAGCGGCACCGAGCAGACGAGCAGGAGCGTGACGGCGAGGCCGGTGGAGCCGAACAGCAGGGAGGCCAGCAGCGCCACCAGCGCGAGGTAGGGCGGCGCGGAGGAGGTGCCTCCGGCGCCCACCGGCTGCCAGGAGTCCAGGTAGCGCGCCCACAGCTCGGAGGAGTCGGCCGGGGCGGGCAGCAGCGCGCCGCCGGCGAGGGCTCCGCCGCCCAGGAGCTGGCGGCAGGCGACCAGGGAGACGAGCAGCAGCACCAGGAACAGCACCGGGCCGGGCTTGCGCGCGACGCGCTTGAGCCGGGCGAACTGCTCGACCTCCAGGAAGTCGGCGTCGTCGCCGCCGGGTCCGGACTCGACGGCCCCGCCGTGCCGCCCGGCGCCCGTGGCGGCCTCGGCATCGGAGCGGCCGACGAGGTCGCCGGCGACCTGCTCGACGGTGGCCCGCACGGTCGCCCCGGGCGGCGGGAACAGCGGCCGCAGCTCGTCCTTGTCGACCTGGGGAGCACCTCGGCCGCGGCGTCCGGCGAGGATCCGCTCGGGCCGCAGCAGCGTGCCCAGCAGGCCGCGGATCTCGTCGACGGCCTGTCCGGGGACCTTGCCGACGACGTAGGCGACGGTCCGCAGCAGCGTGCCCAGCACGATCCGCAGGAGCACCCAGGGGAGCACGGCGGTACGGGAGTTGACCAGGAGCGTGTAGACCGCTCCGGCCTTGTCGACCTTGTGCGGGGAGGCCGCGGTACGGCCGACGCAGTCGACGGTGCGGCGCTCGCGGGAGGCCGCCTCGGCGTGCCGGACGACCGCCTCGGGGGCGATCAGGACGCGGTAGCCGGCGCTGTGGGCGCGCCAGCACAGGTCGACGTCGTCGCGCATGAGGGGCAGGTGGCGGTCGAACCCGCCGAGCTGCTCGAACACGTCGCGGCGGACCAGCATGCCGGCGGTGGAGACCGACAGCACGGGCCGGACGTGGTCGTGCTGGCCCTGGTCCTGCTCGCGGCGGTCCAGGCCGGTCCAGCGGCGGCCGGAGTGGGCGATGGAGACGCCGACCTCCAGCAGCTGGCGCCGGTCGTACCAGCCGCGCAGCTTGGGGCCGACGACGGCGACGTCCTCGCGGCCCAGCTCGTACTCGGTGTCCACGACCCGCAGGAGCTGGGCCAGGGCGTCCGGTTCGGGGGCGCAGTCGTCGTGCAGCAGCCACAGCCACTGGACCGGTTCGCCGTGCGGCAGCTCGGGCAGGTCGTAGGTGTCGTCGCGCCAGGAGCGCGTGACCGGGTCCCAGCCGCTGGGCCGCTTCAGGTACGGCAGTTCGTCCGGGGTGAGGACGGGGGCGGAGCGGTCGCACTCCTCGACGGCCTGGCCGAAGCCGGTGCGGCGGGCCAGGTGCAGCACCCGGTCGGCGCCGAGGGCGTCGGTGACCAGCTGGGCGGACGCGTCGGCGCTGCCGGTGTCGGCGCCGATCGCGTACTGCACGGGGCGCTCCTGGCCGAGCAGCCCGGCGAGCGCGTCGGGCAGCCAGCGGGCACCGTCATGGGAGACGAGGACCGCGGTGACCACATGGCGCGGGAACTCGGGTGTGTGGGCCGGGTCGGACGCGGCTGAGGCAGCGGTGTCGTGAGGAGCTGCCGGGTGGCTGTGCACGGACATCGAGGTACGGGCCCCGGTTCGCTGGACTGCGGTGGACGCCCGCGACCGGTGGGGGCAGCGGGGCGTCTCGGACGAGCGACCACACTATCGGCTGCGCAACAGGGCGGCCCGCCGCCTGTGGACAACCAACGGGCGACGGGCCGTTCGGGAACGGGGGGCGGGTCAGACGGCCGCCTTCTTCAGCCGGCGGCGCTCCCGCTCGGACAGGCCGCCCCAGATGCCGAAGCGCTCGTCGTTGGCGAGGGCGTACTCGAGGCACTCGGAGCGGACCTCGCAGGCGAGGCAGACCTTCTTGGCCTCCCGGGTCGAGCCGCCCTTCTCGGGGAAGAAGGACTCGGGGTCGGTCTGGGCGCACAGGGCGCGCTCCTGCCAGCCGAGTTCCTCGTCCGCGTCGTCGACCAGCAGTTGCTGCACCGTCTCGGTCATGTGCGCCCCTCGTCTGTCTTTCGCGTCCCCGTGATCTAGCCGTTACCGATTCCGGCTGAACAACACGAGTGAAATTACAAGTGTGCTGCTCCGGGCGAGTCAAGCCGAGATCTGCTATTGGGCCCCTTATTCACTCTGCGGAACCAAGCCCTCGCGGAAAGTGTTCAAATCACCATAAAACCTGACACACCGACAAGACCCCGGAGGGCTCCCGCCGTCCGCCGGACCCCTCGCAGATCTCTACGGAGAAGGACGCCCAGTCGTTCGACCTCGTTCCGACGCACACCTCGAAGCGAACGGGATCACATTCGGATCACGAGTCCGCAACGGGGTTTGTGCGCCCGGATGGACGCCATGTGTCCCGGCTGGGGCATGGACAAACCTTTCATCGGAGAGATCGCCCGGATGAGGTGAACCTCATCCCACGTACCGGGTGCCGAGTTGACAGTCAGGGTGTGAACCGGTGTCCTAGTGGGCATGCTCGCGAACTTGGCATCCACCTCGACCCGCACCGCCGGGTCCCTCGGTGCTGCCCGCGTTCGCTGTAGCTGTTGCTGTCGCAGCTGTTGAGCCCAACGCGCTCCGGCTGCCGCCTGGTCACCCACGACCCGGCCGCTGTTCCCTCCGCTCCACCAGGGCACTCCTGTCGCCGCCCGCGATCCGGGCACCGGCGGCGCGACCCCCCACCGACCTCCACTTCCGCCGAGGAACTCCGCACTCCATGAACAGCGACAGCGACCTCCAGATCGCCGGCGACATCCTCGAAGTCCAGCACCTCCTGCAGGCCCCGCGCGAGCACCCGGCCACCGTCGCCGAGTTCGCCGGACTGGCCCGCTCCATCGCCGCCGACCGCTCCCAGTGGGAGCACCTCGTCCGCTACGACGCGACCAGCCGCTGGTACCACCGGCTGCGCACCGGGCCCGGCTACGAGGTGTGGCTGCTGTCCTGGGTGCCCGGGCAGGGCAGCGGGCGGCACGACCACGGCCGCTCCTCGGGTGTGCTGACCGTGCTGCAGGGGGCGCTCACCGAGCGCACGGAACGGGGCACACGCGCCTTGCGGGCGGGCGCCCAGCGCGTGTTCGCACCCGGGTACGTGCACGAGGTGGTGAACGACGCGCTGGAGCCCGCCGTGAGCCTGCACGTGTACCACCCGGGGCTGACGGAGATGCCGATGCACACCGCGCCGCACTGCGAGGCCCGGAGCGTACCGGGCGGCGTGAGCGCCTGACGGCCGCGCGGCCGCCGGGGCCCCGGCGGCCCGGTGACCATGGCCGGCGGACCGCTGCCGGCGCCGCCTGCGAGACTTGCCCCATGCGCATTGTGGTTCTGGCAGGCGGCATCGGTGGTGCCCGGTTCCTGCGCGGTCTGAAGCGGGCCGTGCCGGACGCGGACATCACGGTCATCGGCAACACCGGGGACGACATCCACCTGTTCGGGCTGAAGGTCTGCCCGGACCTGGACACGGTGATGTACACGCTCGGTGGCGGCATCAACGAGGAGCAGGGCTGGGGGCGCGCCGACGAGACCTTCCACCTCAAGGAGGAACTCGGCGCCTACGGCGTCGGGCCGGACTGGTTCGGCCTGGGCGACCGGGACTTCGCCACCCACATCGTGCGGACGCAGATGCTGGGTGCCGGGTTCCCGCTGAGCGCGGTGACCGAGGCGCTGTGCGACCGGTGGCGGCCGGGCGTGCGGCTGATCCCCATGTCGGACGACCGCGTCGAGACGCACGTGGCCGTCGAGATCGACGGCGAGCGCAAGGCGATCCACTTCCAGGAGTACTGGGTGCGGCTGCGCGCCTCGGTGCCCGCCGAGGCCGTCGTGCCGGTCGGCGCCGACCAGGCCAAGCCCGCGCCGGGCGTGCTGGAGGCCATCGCCGGGGCGGACGTGATCCTCTTCCCGCCGTCCAACCCGGTCGTCTCGATCGGCACGATCCTCGCGGTGCCGGGCATCCGCGAGGCCATCGCCGACGCGGGGGTGCCGGTGGTGGGGCTGTCCCCCATCGTCGGCGACGCGCCGGTGCGGGGCATGGCCGACAAGGTGCTCGCCGCCGTGGGCGTCGAGGCGACGGCGACGGCGGTGGCGGAGCACTACGGCTCGGGCCTGCTGGACGGCTGGCTCGTCGACACGGTGGACGCGGACGCCGTGGAGGCGGTCGAGGCGGCGGGGATCCGCTGCCGGGCCGTGCCGCTGATGATGACCGACGCCGACGCCACGGCCCGGATGGCCCGGGAGGCCCTGGAGCTGGCGGAGGAGGTGCGCGGCGCGTGAGCGGCGGGGAGCGGGGCGCCGCCGAGTACCGCGTGTGGGCCCCGGCCGGACTGCCCGAGGTGACGCCCGGGGACGACCTGGCCAAGCTGATCGCGGCCGCCGAGCCCGGGCTGGCCGACGGGGACGTGCTGCTCGTCACCTCGAAGATCGTGTCCAAGGCCGAGGGGCGGATCGTCCGGGCGGACGACCGGGAGGCCGCGATCGACACCGAGACCGTCCGGGTGGTCGCCCGGCGCGGTGCCCTGCGCATCGTGGAGAACCGGCAGGGGCTGGTCATGGCCGCCGCCGGGGTCGACGCCTCCAATACCCCCGCGGGCACCGTGCTGCTGCTGCCCGAGGACCCGGACGCCTCCGCCCGGGCGATCCGCGACGGGCTGCGGGACGCGCTCGGGGTGGAGGTCGGCGTCGTCGTCACCGACACGTCCGGACGGCCCTGGCGCGCCGGGCTCACCGACATCGCCGTCGGCGCGGCGGGCGTCCGCGTCCTGGACGACCTGCGCGGCGGCACGGACGCGCACGGCAATCCGCTCAGCGCCACCGTCGTCGCCACGGCCGACGAACTCGCCGCCGCCGGCGACCTGGTCAAGGGCAAGTCGGCGGGGCTGCCCGTCGCCGTGGTGCGCGGGCTCGCCCACGTGGTGGCGGGCGGCGACGGGGAGGGCGCGCGGGCCGTGGTGCGCGGCGCCCGGGACGACATGTTCCGCCTGGGCACCTCCGAGGCGGTCCGGCTGGCCGTGACCCAGCGCCGCACGGTGCGCGCGTTCACGGACGAGCCCGTCGACGCCGGTGCCGTCCGGCGGGCGGTGGCCGCGGCCGTCACGGCTCCGGCGCCGCACCACACCACGCCGTGGCGGTTCGTGCTGCTGGAGTCGCCCCGGTCGCGGACCCGGCTGCTGGACGCCATGCGGGACGCCTGGATCGCCGACCTGCGGCGGGACGGGAAGACGGAGGAGTCCGTCGCCAAGCGGGTGCGGCGCGGCGACGTCCTGCGCAACGCGCCCTTCCTGGTCGTCCCCTGCCTGGTCATGGACGGCGCGCACCACTACGGCGACGCCCGCCGGGACGGGGCCGAGCGCGAGATGTTCGTCGTCGCCGCCGGGGCCGGCGTGCAGAACTTCCTGGTCGCGCTGGCCGGGGAGCGGCTGGGCTCGGCGTGGGTGTCCTCGACGATGTTCTGCCGGGACGTGGTGCGCGAGGTGCTGGACCTGCCGGACCACTGGGACCCGATGGGGGCGGTGGCGGTCGGGCATCCGGCCGGGGAGCCGCCCGAGCGGCCCGCCCGGGACGCGGAGGCGTTCATCGAGGTGCGGTGATCAGGGCCGGGCGGGGCCTACCCTCGTAAGGCCCGCCCGGCACCGGTACTCGCATCCAGGGACTTCACTCATGGCAGGACGATTCGCTCCCCGGCCCACCCGCACGTCCGTGCGCGGTGGCCACGTCGCCGTGGGCGGGGGCGTGCCGCGGCCGGCGGCGGGGCCGGGGCTGGTGCGGGACTGGGTGCCCGGCGGGCCGCTCGACCTGGGGCTGGTGCTCGGGCCGCTGCGGCGCGGGCCCGGGGACCCGACGTTCCGCGCGACGCCGGACGGCTCGGTGTGGCGGGCCAGCCTCACCCCGGCCGGGCCGGGCACGCTGCGCGTGTGCGCCCACGGGAGCGGGGTGCGGGGGCAGGCCTGGGGGCCCGGGGCCGAGTGGCTGCTGGACCGGATGCCGGAGATGCTCGGGGCCGCGGACGAACCGTCGGCGTTCGTGCCGCGGCACCGGCTGCTGGCGACGGCGCAGCACCGGCGGCCCGGGCTCCGGCTGTCGCGCAGCGGGCTGGTGCTGGAGTCGCTGATCCCGTCGATCCTGGAGCAGAAGGTCACCGCGGACGAGGCGTACCGGGCGTGGCGGCTGCTGGTGCGCCGCCACGGCGAGCCCGCGCCGGGCCCGGCTCCCGAGCGGATGCACGTGATGCCGGCGCCGCGCACCTGGGCGCTGATCCCGTCGTGGGAGTGGCATCGCGCGGGCGTCGACAACAAGCGGGCGTCGACGATCCTGCGGGCCGTGCGGGTCGCCGCGCGGCTGGAGCAGGCGGTCGGGATGGAGCCCGCCGCCGCCCGGGCACGGCTGGAACTCGTGCCGGGGATCGGGCCGTGGACCTCCGCGGAGACGGTGCAGCGCAGTCACGGCGCCGCGGACGAGGTGACGGTCGGGGACCTGCACCTGCCCGGCATCGTGGGCTGGGCGCTGGCCGGGGACCGGGACGCGGACGACGCGGCGATGCTGGAACTGCTCGAGCCGTACGCGGGGCAGCGGCACCGGGCGGCGCGGCTGATCCTGCTGAGCGGACGGGTCCCGGCGCGCCGGGCGCCGAAGATGCCCCGGTGGGACATCGGGCGGTTGTGAGCCGCGGGGCGGGGCGGCCGGGCCGCCCCGCCCCGTGCGCGCTACTGGTCCGACGAGAAGCGGACCGCGCCCGCGGGGATACGGGCGTCGCACCATATGCGGGCGCCTTCGAGCAGTTCGTTGTCGGCGCCGATCACCGCGCCGTCGCCGATGACCGTGCCGGTGAGGACCGAGCGCTCGCCCACGCGGGCCCGGGTGCCGATCAGCGAGTCGGTGATCACGGCTCCCGGCTCGATGACCGCGCCCGGCAGGATCGTGCTGCCGAAGACCCTCGCGCCCTCGGCGACGAACGCGCCCTCGCCCACCACCGTGCCGCCGGACAGCTTGGCGTCGGAGGCGACCCGGGCCGTCGGCAGCACGAGGCGGTCACCGCAGCGGCCCGGGACGGCGGGCGACGGGGCCCGGCCCAGCACCAGGTCCGCCGAACCGCGCACGAACGCGGCCGGCGTGCCGAGGTCGAGCCAGTAGGTGGAGTCGACCATGCCCTGCAGGTGGGCCCCGGCGGCGAGCAGGTCGGGGAAGGTCTCCCGCTCCACCGACACCGGCCGGCCCTGCGGGATCGTGTCGATGACCGAGCGGCGGAAGACGTACGCCCCCGCGTTGATCTGGTCGGTGACGATCTCCTCGGGCGTCTGCGGCTTCTCCAGGAAGGCCAGGACCCTGCCCGTGTCGTCCGTGGGGACCAGGCCGTAGGCGCGCGGGTCGGTGACCTTGGTGAGGTGCAGGGAGATGTCGGCGCCCGACGTGGCGTGGGTGTCGACCAGGGCCCGGATGTCCAGGCCGGTGAGGATGTCGCCGTTGAAGATCAGGACCGGGTCGTCGGGCCCGGAGTGCAGCCGGGAGGCGACGTTGCGGATGGCTCCGCCGGTGCCGAGCGGCTCCTCCTCCGTCACGTACTCCAGGTGCAGCCCGAGCGCGGACCCGTCGCCGAAGTAGGGCTCGAAGACCTCGGCCAGGTAGGACGTGGCGAGGACGATGTGCTCGACGCCCGCCGCTCTCGCTCTGGCCAGCTGGTGCGTGAGGAAGGGCACCCCGGCCGCCGGGACCATGGGCTTGGGCGTGTGCACCGTGAGCGGGCGCAACCGGGTGCCCTTGCCGCCGACCAGGAGGATCGCTTCTGTCACGTGTCGTCTCTGCTTCCTGCCGGGACCGGCCGAACTGTCTTTCGGCCGGTCAGTGTATGCAGACCGTTCCGTGGCGCCTTCGCTGGCCGTGCGGCGTCCCGCCTCCCCTGCCCCGCTTGCCCCCCGGCGGCGGTGAACGTGTGCTCAGCGGCCCTGGTACGCGGCCGCCTTGGAGCGGGCCGAGCCGAGCTTCGCGTAGAGCTTCCCGCCGGGGCACTCCGTCTTGAAGCCGTCCCGGTGCCCCGAGATCACGTTCAGTCGTACTTTCTTACCTTTGCCGTAGAGGTTGCTGCCAGCCGACGTCAGCGTGGTCTTCTTCTTCGGGTTCATCCCGTGCAGCCCGAGCTTCCAGGCACTGAGCCGGGCGACGGCCTTGACCGCGGACTTGGACGGCTTCTTCGAGCCGTACGTCCCGAGGACGGCGATCCCCATGCTGTTGCTGTTGAAACCAAGCGTGTGCGCGCCGAGGACGGGCTCGGCCACGCCGCCGGCCCGGCCCTCGTAGATCTTTCCGCACTTGTCGACGACGAAGTTGTAGCCGATGTCCCGCCAGCCCATGCTCCTGACGTGGTAGCGGTAGATACTGCGGATGAGTGAGGGGACCTGCGAGCAGCTGTAGCCGTTGCCGCTGGCCGTGTGGTGCACGAAGGCCGCCTTGACCTTCGCCGTGTACTTGAAGCCCGACTCGCGCAGTCCTTCGTCCGCGCCCCAGCCGCGGCGCGTGACGATGGCGGGGCGGGGGCCGATGTACGGCTTGGCCCGCGGTGCGCCGGCCGCGCCCGCCGCGGCGAGCGCGAAGAGCTCCTGCTCGGTCTCGGCACGGCTGAGGGCCGCGATCCCGGTGGCGCCGGAGGCGGCGAGGCCTGCGTTGGCGGCGGCGGCCTCGGCGGCCGCGGAGCTCTCGGCGGCGGCGCCCGCCGTGCGGGAGCCCTCGGCGGACGTGGCGTCCTCGCCCGGGTCGACGAGTTCGAGACGGAGTCCGGCGGGGAGCGGGAGCGCGGCCGGCACACCGCGGGCGTCCGTCTCCTGCCGGGCGTCCTCCTGCACGGCCTCGGAGCGGACCCGCAGTTCCACGCCGTCGGAGTCGCCCACCCACAGGGGTGCCGTGGCGCCGCGCACCCGGTCGGAGGCGGCTTCGGCGGTGTCCCGGTCGGCGGCGTGCTCGGTGTTGTGCGTCTCCAGGTCCTGCCAGCCCGACCAGGCGCCGGTGGCCGCGGCGCGGGTGCGGACCTGGGCGCGGCCGTGCAGTTCGGCCGCGGGGTCGTCCCAGACGACGCCGACGAGGGAGAAGTGGCGTACGGAACGGCGGGGCACCACCTGCTCGGTGGCGGGGGCGGAGGGGGTGGCGCGGTCGCGGGCGGAGGGCTCCAGGGGGAGGGACTGGGTGCTGCCGGGGGTGGCGGGCCCGGCGCCGCGAGGGGCCGGCGCACCGGCGGTGTCCGCGTCGGCCGCGGGTCTCGCCGCCGTGGCGGCGTCCGCGGTCGGCGCCGGGCTCGCGGTCGCCGCGGCGGCGGGCGGGGTGAGGGGAAGGGCCAGGGCGGCCGCACAGGTGACACCGATCGAGGAAGCAAGGAATCCACGCATGCCCCTGATCTTGGACATAGTCATACAAGTCTGTCCATCGGGGATATGACGGGCTGTCGGCCCGGATTCCGCCGAACCGGTGGCGCATTCGGGGCGGGGCGGTGGGCCGTCCCTTGGGCGCGGGCCCGGGGGTTGCGTACGCTTGCGCGGGTGAACGCCACCGATCGCACCCCTGCCGACCTGCTGGCTTCCGCGCTCGCCGCGGACCCGGGACGCCCCCTGGTGACCTTCTACGACGACGCGACCGGCGAACGGGTCGAGCTGTCCGTGGCCACCTTCGCCAATTGGGTGGCCAAGACCTCGAACCTGCTCCAGGACGAGCTGTCGGTCGAACCCGGGGACCGGGTGGCCCTGCTGCTGCCGGCGCACTGGCAGACGGCGGTGTGGCTGCTGGCGTGTGCGTCGGTGGGTGTCGTCGCGGACATGGCCGGGGACGTGCGGGCCGCCGACGTGGTGGTGAGCGGCCCCGAAGGGCTGGAGGCGGCCCGGGGCTGCTCCGGGGCGCGGATCGCGATGGCGCTGCGGCCGCTCGGCGGGCGGTTCCCGCAGGTGCCCGAGGGCTTCGTCGACTACGCGGTGGAGGTGCCGGGGCAGGGCGACCGGTTCGTGCCGTACGCGCCGGTGGATCCGGACGGGCCCGCGCTGATCGTGGCGGGCCGGGAGTTCAGCGGGGCCGAGGTGGTCGAGCGGGCCCGGGCGGAGGCGACCGGCCTGGGTCTGACCGGGCCCGGGTCGCGCATCCTGTCGGGGCTCGGCTTCGACACCTGGGAGGGTCTGCACGCGGGCCTGTACGGGCCGTTGGCGACCGGCGGCTCGGTGGTGCTGTGCCGGAACCTGGACCGGGCCGGCGCCGGGGTCCTGGACAAGCGGATCGAGAGCGAGCGCGTCACGACGGTCGCCCAGGGCTGAACCGGCCCGCCGGACCGCGTGCGCCGGGACCCGCCCGAGTGACCGAGCGGGGCCGCAGGCCCGGGTGCGTCACGCGGGCCGGACCGGGCCGCCGTGGCCTGGGGACCGGTCCCGTTCGCCCGTTCGGCCCATCCCCACCCCTCGCCCGGGGCCCGTCCGGGCCATCGTCGTAGGAGCAGTGCGTACGTTCCTACGTCAGGAGGGGTGGTCCCTGCCGTGGCCGACACAGGAGGGCAGGGACCGGTGCTGGGGCCGGTCGCCGGGGCCTCGGCCGGCGGCGGGGGCCTGGCGCGGCGGCGACGGCGGCGGTGGGTGCGGATCGCCGCGTTCTCCTTCACCGGCGTCGTCCTCGTGGCCGCGGGCGCGAGCTGGGCCGTCTACGCGAAGCTCAGCGGGAACATCACCCCGGACGAGGCCGCCGCGGCCGAGCTGGCGCGATACGAGAAGGAGCGGCCCACCGCGCTCGTGAAGGACGCCCGGAACATCCTGCTCATCGGGTCGGACTCGCGCGAGGGCACCGACAACGCCCGCTACGGGCGGGACTCGGGCACCGAGCGGTCCGACACCGCGATCCTGCTGCACCTGTCCGCGGGCCGCGGCCGGGCGACGGCCGTGTCCCTCCCCCGCGACCTGATGGTCCACGTGCCGGGCTGCCGCCGCCCGGACGGGTCCCGCAGCGCGCCCCGGTTCACCATGTTCAACCAGGCGTTCCAGGTGGGCGGTTCGGCGTGCACGATCCGCACGGTGGAGAAACTCACCCGAATCCGGGTGGACCACCACGTCGTGGTCGACTTCCACGGCTTCAAGGAGATGGTCGACGCGGTCGACGGCGTCCAGGTGTGCCTGCGGGAGCCGATCGACGACCGGGCCGCGAAGCTGCGGCTGCCCGCGGGGCGGGTCACCCTCAACGGCGAGCAGGCCCTCGGTTACGTCCGCGCCCGCAAGTCCCTCGGGGACGGCAGCGACACCGAGCGGATGGAACGCCAGCAGCACTTCCTCGGGGCACTCGTCACCAAGGTGCGCAGCAATGACGTACTGCTGAATCCGGCGAAGCTCTATCCCGTGCTGGACGCCGCCACGTCCTCCCTCACGACGGACCCGGATCTGGCGAGCCTGCGCGGTTTGTACGAACTTGTGCGCGGCCTGCGCGACATCCCCATCGAACACGTGCAATTCCTGACCGTGCCCCGGGAGTCGTACGCCCTCGACGCCAATCGCGACCAGCTCGTGGAGCCCGAGGCGGAGGAGTTGTTCGAGCGGCTGCGCACCGACAGTCCGGTGGTCGTGGCGGGAAACGTACCCCCCGGTTCCGCCCCCGACCGGCCTCGCGACGGGCGCGGCGCCTCGAACGGAGAACCGCACCGGGAGCCTTCGGCGCAGCCGTCCGTCGCCGTTTCCCCGCCTCCGACGTTCCGGGGGAACACGGCGGCCGAACACTCCTGTGAGTAAAGCGGGTCCCAAGGCGATCCGGGGCAACACACTCTTCATCTGGGAAATGGGCGAATTGCCCAGGTGTAGGGACGTGGAATGTGTCACCGTCGTCGTTCGACGCCGAAGCGGGCCGTTAGTGTGAGCGATCCGGTGCGCCCGGCTTCCGAGGAACGGTCCTCGAGCCGCGCACTGCGACCGAGACCCGGGCGCCTGGAGGGGGAAGGCGCCGCGTGCCCCGACGGAGGAATCAGGCAACCGTGGACGCGCAAGGCCGTGGGCGGGCGGACGACATCGACCCCGCCGACCAGTGGGTGCTCAACCCGAACACCGGCGAATACGAACTGCGACTGGGCCCTTCCGCACCGCAGTCGGCGGTGCCCGGACCCCGCAGGCCGCGGTCCTCCGACGCGGCCCCGCCGGCCCGCGGCCGCAAGGAGGCCGCCGGACGCCCGCGCCGCGAAGGCTCGGGCCGGGAGGGCTCGGGCCGGGAGGCCGCGAGGCGCGAGGGCGCCGGCCGGGAAGGCGCGAGGCGTGAGGGCGCCGGCCGGGAGAACCGGAGCCGGGAGACCGGGCGCCGCGATCCTCAAGGGCGAGAGGCCGCGAGGCGCGAGGGGGCGGCGCGCGAGGGCGCGGGGCGGGCCGTGCCGCCGCCGCGCAGACGCCGCGGGGCACCGGAGGAGCCGCCGCCGGGACGCCGGGGCAGGCGGCCGGTCAAGAAGTCCTCCAAGGGCAAGAAGATCCTGCTGTGGACCGGCGGCACGATGGCCTTCGTGCTGGTCGCCGGGGCGGGCGCCGCGTACCTCTACGTCCAGCACCTCAACGACAACATCGCCTCCGTCTCCGACGACGGCGCCAGCACCGGTGGCTTCGAGAAGGACAAGGCCATCAACATCCTGCTGATCGGCACGGACAAGCGCACCGGCAAGGGCAACGAGAGCTACGGCGACGCGGGCAGCGTCGGGCACGCCGACACCACGATCCTGCTGCACGTCTCCAAGGACCGGTCGAACGCCACCGCGCTGAGCATCCCGCGCGACCTCATCGTGGACGTGCCGGACTGCCCGACCACGCAGGACGACGGTTCGCAGAAGGTCATCCCCGGCACCCAGCGGGTCCGCTTCAACACCAGCCTCGGCCAGGACGGCCGCACCCCCAGCTGCACCATGCGGACCGTGACCGAGCTGACGGGGGTCAAGCCGGACAACTTCATGGTGGCCGACTTCAACGCGGTCAAGACGCTGACCAGCGCGGTCGGCGGGGTCGAGGTCTGCCTGGGCAAGGACATCGACGACCCGGACTCCCACCTGAAGCTGTCGAAGGGCACGCACACCATCGAGGGCGAGCAGGCGCTGGCCTTCGTGCGCACCCGGCACGCCGTGGGCTTCGGCGGCGACCTGAGCCGGATCGGGCTGCAGCAGCAGTTCCTGAGCGCGCTGATGCGCAAGCTGAAGTCCAACGACACGCTGACCAGCCCGCAGAAGATGCTCGACCTGGCCGAGGCCGGCACCGAGGCGCTCACCGTCGACTCGCAACTGGACAGCATCGGCAAGCTGAAGGACCTCGGCCTGGAGCTGGGCAAGCTCAACGTCAAGAACCTGACGTTCACCACCGTGCCCGTCATCGACAACCCGACGGAGAAGGTGAAGGCGACGGTCGTCCTCGACGACTCGAAGGCGACCCAGGTCTTCAACATGATCCGGAACGACGTCTCCTTCACCGCCGTCAAGCAGAAGAAAAAGAAGGAGGCGGCCGCGGTCGCCGCGCGGCTGAAGGGCAGCAAGGCCCCGGCCTCGGAGGTGCGGGTGCGGATCCTCAACGGCGGTGCCGTCTCCGGCAGCGCGCAGAAGATGCTCCAGTACCTCCAGGTCGAAGAGGGCGTGACCAAGTCGGAGAACGCCGGCAACGCGCCCGAGGCCCTGAAGAGGACGACCCTGGAGTACGCCCCCGAACAGGCCGGCCAGGCCCGCCGCCTGGCCGCCATCATGGGCCTGTCCGGCTCCGCCATGAAGCCCGGCGACAGCGTCACCAACTCCCAGGGCCTGCCCGCCATCACCCTCACCCTCGGCAAGGACTTCGAGGGCGCGGGGGTGCCGCTCACGGCTCCGGACAAGGCGCCGGAGGGCGTCGACAAGTCCACGGCCGACAAGGTCGAGTGCGCCAAGTGACGTGACGGGCCTGTCCCGCGTCCTACAGGGCATACGGCAGACCGCGTCCGATGACGTGGGCGAGGGTCGCGGGGCGGAGGAGCGGGGGAGAGATGGCGCAGGGCAGCAGTGTGTTCGGGGAGGGGACGAAACGAGGTCCCGTGCCGCGCCGGCCGGCGGACGGGGCGGACGGCAGGGCGGGCGGACCGGACGGTGAGGCAGGCGGCCCGGACGGCGGGGCGGGGGGCTCCGGACGTACGGGCGGCGGCACGGGCGGCCGGCCGCCGCGCGACCGCGGGCGCCGTGTGCTGCGCTGGTCGGCCCTCGGGCTGTCCGCGCTCGTGCTCGTCACGGCCGGGGCGGGCTACCTCTACTACGAGCACCTGAACGGCAACATCCACAAGGGCGAGCGCAGCAGCGGCGACTCCAAGGCGCTCAGGGCCCGGCCGAACGCGGCCGGGCAGACACCGCTGAACATCCTGCTGATCGGCTCCGACAGCCGCAATTCCGACGCCAACGTGCGGCTGGGCGGCAGCCGGGACAGCCGCGGCAATCCCCCGCTGGGCGACGTGCAGATGCTGATCCACCTGTCCGCGGACCGCGAGAGCGCGTCCGTGGTGAGCATCCCGCGCGACACCCGGGTCGACATACCCGAGTGCACCGACCCGGACAGCGGCCGGACGTACCCGCCGGTCAACACCATCATCAACGCCTCCCTGGCCCGGGGCGGGGCGGGCTGCACGCTGGCGACGTGGGAGAACCTCACCGGCGTCTACATCGACCACTGGATGACGATCGACTTCGCGGGCGTGGTGCGCATGGCCGACGCCGTCGGCGGGGTCGAGGTGTGCGTGCGGCAGAACGTGTGGGACCGTCCCCTGCCCGGCGTGCCCGGCGGCTCGGGGCTCAAGCTGAAGGCCGGCCACCGCAAGGTGCAGGGCGAGCAGGCGCTGCAGTGGCTGCGCACCCGCCACGCGTGGGGCAGCGACCCGCTGCGGGCCCGGGCGCAGCACATGTACATGAACTCGATGATCCGCACGCTCAAGGCGCAGAACGTGTTCACCGACACCGGCCGGCTCACGGACCTGGCGGAGGCGGCCACCAGATCGCTGCACGTCTCCGAGGAGATCGGCACGGTCAAGAAGCTGTACGACCTCGGTACGCAGCTCAGGACCGTCCCCACCGACCGCATCACCATGACGACGCTGCCCACGGCCCCCGACCCCCAGGACGCCAACCACCTGGTCCCGGCGGGTGCCGACGCCGACCGGGTGTGGGAGCTGCTCCGCGACGACGTGCCCTTCGACGGCAAGGGCGCCCGGCGGGCGGCCGGGAAGCCCCGGGCGAAGACCTCCCGGGACCCGGCGGCTCCGGACGGGGAGATCGGGGTGCTGGTGCGCAACGCGACGCGTTCCGCCGCCCTCGGGCCGGTCGGCGGACGGGCGGCCGCCGTGGCGCGGACCCTCACCGGGAAGGGCTTCGCCAAGGCCGCCGCGGACACCTCCGGCGCGCTCGCCGAGGAGCGGACCGTGGTGCGCTACCCCGGCACCGACCTGGAGGGCGACGCCCGGCGCGTCGCCAAGTCCCTGGGCATACCGGCGAGTTCGGTGCGCCGGTCGACGGACGTCTCCGGTGTCACGGTCGACGTGGGCGCCGACTGGCGCACGGGCACGGCGTATCCGAAGCCGCGGCGTGCCGAGGCCGGGCGCCTGCCCGGTGACGCGGACGCGCTCAACGGCTCGGACACCGGCGGGTGCATGGACGTCTACAAGCCCTACCGCTGGTAGCGCGCGGCGCCGTACACGCACACCGGTCCGCCGAACTGCCGTTCCCGGACTTGGGTGGTATTGCCCGATGTAGGGATGTCGAATTTGTCATTCGGCGCACACCGACGTTCAACTGGGCGGATAGTGTGAGCGATCCAGTGCTTCTGTGATGACCGAGTACCCGTGCGCCTCCCGGGGGGAGGGGCGCCGCGTGCCCCGACGGAGGAAACAGCGACCGTGGACGCGCAACGCCGTGGGCGGGGGGAACGGATGGACCCCGCGGACCAGTGGGTGCTCAACCCGAACACCGGTGAATACGAACTGCGACTGACACCTTCCGCACCGCAGTCGCCCGGCGGCCGGGCACCCGGATCCGCGACCGCCGCGCGTACGGCGCCCCGCTCCGGTGCCCAGCGCCCGGCGGGTTCCCGGGCGGCGGGTTCCCGCGCGGGCGGCGCCACCCGGACCGACGTGCCGCCGCAGCGCAGGCGGCGCACCGAGCCCGCCGAGCCCCCGGCCGGGCGGCGCGGAGGCCGCCGGCCCGCGCAGCAGAAGCCCCGGCGGGCCAGGAAGGCGCTGCTGTGGACCGGCGGCACGATGGCCTTCGTGCTGGTGGGCGTGGCCGCCGCCGGCTACCTGTACCTCAAGCACCTCGAGGGCAACGTCACCACCACCGACGTCGGCAACGCCGGCGCCTCGAACTTCAGCAAGGACGAGGCGTTCAGCATCCTCGTCATCGGCACGGACAAGCGCACCGGCGCGGGCAACGAGGGCTACGGCGACAAGGGCAGCGTCGGGCACGCCGACACCACCATCCTGCTGCACGTCGCCAAGGACCGCTCCAACGCCACCGCGCTCAGCATCCCCCGCGACCTGATCGTGGACATCCCGGACTGCCCGACGAAGCTGGAGGACGGCTCGGAGAAGGTCGTCGCCGGGGTGCGGGGCGTCCGCTTCAACCGCAGCCTCGGGGAGGGCGGCCGGGACCCGGGCTGCACGATGCGCACGGTGGAGGAGAACACCGGCATCTCCGTCGACCACTTCATGATGGCGGACTTCAACGCCGTGAAGACGCTGACGACGGCGGTCGACGGCGTCGACGTGTGCGTGGAGAAGCCGGTCAACGACAAGGACTCCAAACTCGTGCTGCCCGCGGGCGAGTCGACGGTCGAGGGCGAGCAGGCCCTCGCCTTCGTCCGCACGCGCAAGAGCTTCGGCAACAGCGGTGACCTCGACCGGATCAAGGTGCAGCAGCAGTTCCTCGGCTCGCTGATGCGCAAGATGTCCTCCGGCGACACCCTCACGAGCCCGTCCAAGCTGCTGAAGCTGGCCGAGGCCGCGACCGAGGCGCTGACGGTGGACAAGGCGATCGGCTCGGTCGGCACGCTCAAGGACGTGGCGCTGGAGCTGAAGAAGGTGCCGACGAAGAACATCACCTTCACCACCGTCCCCGTGAAGGACAACCCGGCGGAGACGGTGAAGGCGACGGTCGTCCTCGACGAGTCGAAGGCCCCCCAGGTGTTCGACATGATCAGCAACGACGTCTCGTTCACCGAGGTCAAGAAGCAGCGGAAGAAGGAGAAGGACGCCGCGGCCGCCCGGCTGAAGGGCGACCAGGCGCCGGCCTCGGAGGTGCGGGTGCGGATCCTCAACGGCGGTGCCGTCTCCGGCAGCGCGCAGAAGATGCTCCAGTACCTCCAGGTCGAGGAGGGCGTGACCAAGTCGGAGAACGCCGGCAACGCGCCCGAGGCCCTGAGGAAGACGACCCTGGAGTACGCCCCCGAACAGGCCGGCCAGGCCCGCCGCCTGGCCGCCATCATGGGCCTGTCCGGCTCCGCCATGAAGCCCGGCGACAGCGTCACCAACTCCCAGGGCCTGCCCGCCATCACCCTCACCCTCGGCAAGGACTTCAAGGGGGCGGGAGTGAAACTGAACGCACCGGCCGAGGCGCCGGACGTGGAGAGGTCCACGGCCGACAAGGTCACGTGCGCGAGTTGACCCGCTGAGGGCAACTGACGGGCCCGTCGTGCGTCTAACAGGAGGCAGGACGGGCCTGCTGCATGCGCCGGGGGGCGGGAAGGACCGGGGAAGTGACGCAGAGCGGTGTGCGGGAGGACGGAGCGCGACAGGGCGTCCGTGAACCGGGAGCGGAGAAGACGGTGCCGGACGAGGATCCCGCCGACGACGGGACGACGTCCCGCCACGACGCGTCCGCCGGCGGGCAGACGGCCTCGGCGGACGAGGACACGCCCGCCGCAACCCCGAAGGCGCCCCGGCCCCGGGCCGCTTCGGCGCGCCGCCGCACCCGCCGCAGCGGCGACGGCGGCGGCGGGCCGGACGCCGGCCCGCCGCCGGACGGCGACACTCCCCCGGACGGCGCCTCCTCCATGACGCCCGGTTCCTCCCTCCCCGGGCCCCCCGCCACCGACGACGCCCCCTCTCGCGAGGACGCTTCCTCCACCGATGACGCCCCCTCTCCCGAGGACGCTTCCTCCCCCGGTGCCTCCTCCCCCGGTGGAGGCTCCGGCGACGGCAACGGCGGTGGCGGGGCGGCGGGGCGGGTGCGGCGCGGTGGACGGCCGCCTCGGCGGCGGGCGCTGAAGTGGGCCTCCGCCGTGCTGGCCCTGCTGATACTCGGGACCGCCGGAGCGGGCTACCTCTACTACCGGCACCTCAACGGCAACATCAAGAAGGACGCCCTGAACCTCGGCGACGGCAAGGTCGCCGCCCCCACCCCCAACGCCGCCGGGCAGACCCCGCTGAACATCCTGCTCATCGGGTCCGACGCCCGGGACACCGAGGAGAACCAGAAACTCGGCGGTGCCCGCGAGACGTTCGGCTCGACCCCGCTCGCCGACGTCCAGATGCTGCTGCACGTGTCGGCCGACCGCAGCAACATGTCGGTCATCAGCATGCCGCGCGACACCCTGGTCGAGATCCCCAAGTGCACCGACCCGGACGACGGGAAGGTCTACCCGGCCACCCGGGGCCGGACGATGACCAACCAGAGCCTCGGCCACGGCGGTCCCGGCTGCACCGTCGCCACCTGGCAGGAGCTGACCGGCATCCACATCGACCACTTCATCATGGTCGACTTCGCCGGAGTCGTGTCGATGGCCGACGCGGTCGGCGGTGTGCCCGTCTGCGTGGACGCCAACATCCACTCCCGCACCTCCGACGGCAAGGGCTCGGGCCTGAAGCTGAAGAAGGGCACCACGTACATCCAGGGCGAGCAGGCCCTGCAGTGGCTGCGCACCCGCTACGGCTTCGAGGACGGCAGCGACCTCGCCCGCTCCAAGGCCCAGCACATGTACATGAACGCGATGGTCCGCCAGCTGCGCGAGAACGCCACCCTCAGCAGCCCCAACAAGCTGCGCAGGCTCGCCGAGGAGGCCACCCGGGCGCTGACCGTCGACCCGGGCCTGGACACCGTCAGGAAGCTCTACGACCTCAGCGACCAGCTGCGGATGGTCGAGCCGGCGCGCATCACCATGACCACCATGCCCAACCGGTACGTCGGCGCCCGGGTCGAGCCCACCGAGGACGCCGAGCAGCTGTTCCGGCTGGTGCGCGAGGACATCGCGCTGGACGGCAGGGACAAGCCCGAGCCGGCGCCGGACCGGACCTCCGACGACCCGGCCGCCGCCGACGCCGAGATCGCCGTGCAGGTCCGCAACGGCACCCGCACCGACACCCTCGCCCCGGCGAGCGGCCGGACCAGCACGGTCGCCGGGCTGCTGAAGGAGCGGGGCTTCACCCAGGCCGTCGCCGACACCGACGGCTCCTGGAGCGAGAAGACCACCGTCGTCCGCTACCCCAGCGCCGACCTGGAGGGCGACGCCCAGCGCGTGGCCAGGGCCCTCGGGATCCCGCTGGGTTCGGTGAAGCGGTCGACCGAGGTCAGCGGCGTCACCCTCGTCGTCGGCGCGGACTGGCGTACGGGCGACGCCTACGAGGCACCGGAGCGCAGCGACCGGACACCCGAGTCGGCGCAGGCACTCAACGGGGCGAACGACAAGGCCTGCATGAAGGTGAGCCCCGGCTTCACCTGGTGACGGCGACGGGCCCCTCCCCGCGCGGGAAGGGGCCCGTGGGCGGCACCCGTGAACGGACGGCGCGTCAGCCGGCGGCCGCGTCCGCGCGGACCGCCGGGCGCCGGGAGGCGATGACCTTCCTGGCCAGTGACCGGGGGCTGGTCAGGAAGCCCCAGCCCCAGGACATGTGCATCGTGGCGAGCGCCACCGGGATCTGCAGCCGCGCCTTCAGCGGCAGCCCCTTGCCCGCCGGCACCGAGCCGAGCACGATCGCCGCGAGGTAGCCGCCGGGGACCACGAAGCCCCACGGCGTCAGCAGGGCGCCCACCACGGTCCCGGCCGCGATCGCGCAGACGGCGGTCGGCGGGGCCAGGTAGCGCAGGTTGATGGAGCCCTCGTGGTAGCGGGCGACGACGTGCCGCCAGCGGCCGTAGTCCTTGTACTGCTTGGCGAGCGCCTTCACGCTGGGCCGCGGCCGGTACGACACCTTCAGTTCGGGTGAGAACCAGATCAGCCCGCCGGCCTCACGGATGCGGAAGTTCAGCTCCCAGTCCTGGGCGCGGATGAACTCCACGTTGTAGCCGCCCTGTTGCTCCAGCGCCTCGCGCCGGAACACCCCCAGGTACACCGTCTCGGCCGGGCCCGCCTGGCCGCCGGTGTGGAAGGCGGCGTTGCCGACCCCGATCTTCGAGGTCATCGCGGCGGCGACGGCGTGCTCCCAGTCGTTCTCGCCCTCGGCGTGCATGATGCCGCCGACGTTCTGCGCGCCGGTCTCCTCCAGGAGCCGTACCGCGGTGGCGATGTAGTTCGGCGAGAGCATGCCGTGGCCGTCGACGCGGACGACGATCGGGTGCCGGGAGGCGTTGATCGCGGCGTTCAGCGCGGCGGGCGTACGGCCCGTGGGGTTGGGGACGGTGTGCACGCGCGGGTCTTCGGCCACGAGCTCGGCGGCGATCTCGTCCGTGCGGTCCGTGGACGGACCGAGGGCGATCACGACCTCCATCTCGCCGGCGTACTCCTGCGCGAGGATCGCTTGGACTGCTCCCCGCAAGTGCCGCTCCTCGTTGAGGACGGGCATGATCACGGAAACGGCGGGGAGCCGCACGTCGGGATTGGCGTTCATAGGGGGCTCACGTTACCGCGAACGGGGGACACCGGTGCGCGCCGCCGGGGCGCTGCCGCGGGCCGCAGATCGTATCGGCCTACGGTTTCACGGATCCCACGTACGGCCGTCGTCCGGAGGTGCCCCATGCCCACGCCGCCGCGGTCCCCTCGGTCCACCGCCGCCCCGCAACGCCGTCCCCAGCCCCCCTCCCGGCGGGGCCCGCGCCGGCCCGCGCCGCCCGGACGCGGGCGCCGGCCCCGCTGGGGCCTGCGGATCGTCACCACGCTGTCGGTGGTGGTCCTCGCCTCGGCCGGGATCGGGCACGCGGTGATGACGAGCCTGGACGCGGACATCGCCCGAGTCGATCCCTTCAAGGACATGAAGAACCGCCCTCAGGCCGGTCACGGCATGAACGTCCTGCTGGTCGGCACCGACGGCCGCGACCGGATCAGCAGGGAGGAGCGGCGCAAGTACCGGCTGGGCGGCGCTCCCTGCCACTGCACGGACACGATGATGATCGTGCACATCTCCGAGGACCGGGAGCGGGCCAGCGTGGTGAGCCTGCCGCGCGACTCCTACGCCGTCACGCCGGCGCACGTCGACCGCACCTCGGGCGAGCGGCACCGCGGGCACCCGGTGAAGCTGAACGCGGCGTACGCCGAGGGCGGGCCGCAGCTGACCGTGCGCACGGTGGAGAGCATGACCAAGGTGAAGATCGACCACTACCTGGAGGTCGACTTCACCAGCTTCATGAAGACCGTCGACGTGGTGGGTGGTGTGCAGATCTGCACCGCCGACCCGCTCAAGGACGGCTACACCGGCCTGAACCTGCCGGCCGGACGGCACACCCTCGCCGGCGGGCAGGCCCTGCAGTACGTGCGCGCCCGCCATGTCGACGGGGCGTCCGACCTGGGCCGGATGAAGCGGCAGCAGCGGTTCCTGGCGGCGCTCGTGGAGCGGGTCACCTCGTCCGGGATCCTGCTCAACCCGATGAGGTTCCGGGACGTGACCCGGGCGGTGCTCGGTTCGGTGCGCGCGGACAAGGGGTTCGGCACGGACGAGATGCTGGACCTGGGCCGGGCGATGCGGAACTTCTCCCCGTCGTCGTCCGAGTTCACCACCGTCCCGATCGGGCGGATGGGCTACGCCGTGAAGGGCGTCGGCTCGACGCTGAAGTGGGACCCGGTGAAGGCCGAGCGGCTCTTCCACGCCCTGCGCCAGGACCAGCCGCTGTCGGTGCACCGGCAGCGCGGCGCGGCCCTGATCGTCCCGGTCGCCCCGCAGCAGATCCGCGTCCAGGTGGAGAACGGCACCCGGACCGCCGGTCTCGGCCGCCGCGTGGACGCGGCCCTGGCGTCGACGGGCTTCCGCACCACCAAGACCCCGGTGAACTCGGCCGCCCGCGACATCAGGCGCACGGTCGTCGCCCACGACCCGCGCTGGGACCGCTCCGCGAAGTCCCTCGCCGCCGCCCTGCCGGGCAGTGAGCTGCGCCCGGTCAAGGGCCTGGGACCGACGCTGAAGGTGATCGCGGGCGCGGACTTCGAGCGGGTGCGCAAGGTGCGGGCCGAGGACCCGGGGCAGGGCGAGTTCGGCGTGGTGCGCGGCGACGAGGTGGCGTGCTCGTAGGGCCCTGCCCGGCAGGGGCTCCGGTGGCCTTCGGACGGGCGCCCGGCCCTTCGGGCGTCCCCGGCGGGGGCGCGGGGCGGGTCAGTCCTCGAAGCCCTCGGCCGCCCGCTTCTCGCGCAGTTCCATGATCGCCCGGCGGCGGGCCAGGCGGTGGGTGCGGCGGATCTGGGCCTCCTGGTAGCGGCGCTTGTCGCGCTCCGTCTCCGGCAGGACCGGGGGGACCCGGCGGGGCTTGCCGTCGGCGTCGACGGCGGCGAAGACGAGGTAGGCCGAGCCGACCTGGGTGGCCGGGGCGGACTCGTTCCAGCGTTCGGCCAGCACCCGGACACCGACCTCCATGGAGGTCCGGCCGGTCCAGTTGACCTGCGCCTTGACGTGCACCAGGTCACCGACGCGGACCGGCTCCAGGAAGGCCATCTCGTCCATGGAGGCCGTCACGGCCGGCCCGCCGGAGTGCCGTCCGGCCACCGCCCCGGCGGCGTCGTCGACCAGCTTCATGATCACCCCGCCGTGCACCGTCCCCAGAAGGTTCGTGTCGTTGTGGGTCATGATGTGGCTGAGGGTGGTGCGGGACGCCGAAGTCGGCTTGCCCGGGATCTCCGAAGCGCCGGAATCCGCAGCTGGGGCCTGGTCTGTCATGACCCCCACCTTATGCCGAGGCGCGCGGCGGGGAATTTGTGTCAGCTTGGCCACAGCCGTGCTCTGATTTTCCGACGACTCTTGTATGGCCCACCACCGGGACCTGCACACTGTTCGGCATGAATGATTGGCCCGAGGGGTTCTCCGGCGACAACCGCGGCAGCCGGTACGGACGGGGCAGCTCCAGCGCACAGCCCGAGAGCGCCCGTGTCATGCGGCAGGTCCGCCGCGGTCCGGCGGCACCGCCCGGGCCGGCCGGCTACGGCGGGGTGCCGCCGCAGCCGTCGTACGTCGACGGCGGCGGGTACGGACCCGGCGACGGCTACGACAGCGGCTACAACACCGGCCAGGTCTACGGCACGCCCGGTGGCGGGGGCCCCGGCGGTCCCGGCGACGGCCGGTACGAGCCGCGCCCCGCGCCCGACTGGCGCCGCCGCATCAAGATCACGGCGATCACGGTCGCGACGGTGCTGGTGGTGACGGGCGTCGGCACCTACTTCTGGGCCGACTCCAAGCTGAACCGCGAGGTCGACCTGTCGAAGGTCATCGACCGGCCGGACGCGGGCGAGGGCACGAACTACCTGATCGTCGGCTCCGACAGCCGCAAGGGCATGTCGGCCGAGGAGAAGAAGAAGCTGCACACCGGGTCCGCCGAGGGCAAGCGCACGGACTCGATGATGATCCTGCACACCGGCGGCGGCGCCCCGACGCTGATCTCGCTGCCGCGCGACTCGAACGTGACGATCCCGTCGTTCAAGGGCTCCGACTCCGGCAAGTTCTACCCGGCCTCGGGCCGCCAGACGAAGCTGAACGCGGCGTACGCCGAGGACGGCCCGGAGCTGCTGGTGCGCACGGTGGAGGCCAACACCGGGCTGCACATCGACCACTACGTGGAGATCGGCTTCGCCGGCTTCGCGAACATCGTGGACGCGGTCGGCGGGGTGGAGATGGACATCCCGCAGGACATCAAGGACACCAAGTCGGGCGCGGACCTCAAGAAGGGCAAGCAGACGCTGAACGGCGAGCAGGCCCTCGCCTTCGTCCGCACCCGCTACGCCCTCGCCGGCTCCGACCTGGACCGGACGAAGAACCAGCAGAAGTTCCTCTCGGCCCTGGCCAACCAGGTCGCCACCCCCGGCACGATCCTGAACCCCTTCAAGCTGTACCCGACCATGGGCGCGGGTCTGGACTCGCTGGTCGTCGACAAGGACATGGGCCTGTACGACCTGGCGTCGATGTTCTGGGCGATGAAGGGCGTCAGCGGCGGCGACGGCAAGTCCATGAACATGCCGATCGCGGGCAACAGCGCGAACGGCAACCTGCAGTGGGACACCGCGAAGGTGAAGACGCTGGTGAGCCAGCTGAAGAACGACGAGACGGTGACCGTCTCGGGCAACTGAGCAGGGCGCGGCGCCGCAGGCGGCGGCACGGAAGGGGGCACCCGGGCGGGTGCCCCCTTCGGTGTGCGGCGGTGCTCACATCATCGCGGTGGACATCGACCGGCACATGTCGGCGCAGCGGCGACACGCCTCCGCGCACCGCATCATCTGGGCGTCGTCGGGCATGGACATACACGCCTCGGCGCACATGTCGCAGGCCCGGGCGCACATCGCGCACATGTCCGCGGACAGCGGCGAGCGGCGCATCATCATGTCGGCGCACATGCGGGTCAGCTCGGCGCAGTCGATGACGGCACGCATGATCGGCATCTGGGCCGGGCCGCCCATCTGCAGGCAGGAGCTCATGGTCTCCTCGCAGACACCGTGGCAGGTCATGCACGCCTGCACGCAGTCCTGCATCTCCTGGCTCAGCGGGGTGGCGGTGGCGGGCTGCTGGGTCATGACGTCCTCCCGGGGGGCAGCGGGAGCCGCGGATCGGCACCCGCCCTTCCGTCCTACGCCTGTCGCCCCATGAGCACCACAGGGCCGGGGCCCCGCCCGTCCGCGCGGCGGTCCGGGCGCCTGCGGGCTTCCGGGGCTGTGAGGCACGACTCATCCCCCGCGGCGTGAAATCGCCGCCAGCGGCAAAGAGGGTGGATGGCGCACCCGCGGGGAGCGGCGTCGCGCAGGCGGGGGAGCCGAGCACTCCGTGGCAGGGGAGACCACTGATGACACAGCAGATCGAGGAACGGCCGTCGGCCGGGCCGGACGACCCGGAGGAGCGCAAGCAGCGGTTGCGCAGACGGCTGGAGCGGCTCATCGGTATCGCCGCGACCGAGGGCAACGAGCTCATCCCGCTGCGCAACGGCGACGAGATCTTCCCGGCGATGCTGGCGGCCATCCGCGCCGCGCGGCACACCGTCGACATGATGACGTTCGTGTACTGGCGCGGCGAGATCGCCCACGAGTTCGCCGACGCGCTGGCCGAGCGGGCCCGGGCCGGGGTGCGGGTGCGGCTGCTGCTGGACGGGTTCGGGGCCAAGCAGATCGAGCGGGACCTGCTGGACGCCATGGACGAGGCGGGCGTGCAGGTGGCCTGGTTCCGCAAGCCCACGCGGCTGTCGCCGATGCGGCAGAACCACCGCTGCCACCGCAAGGTGCTGGTCACCGACGAGCACACCGCGTTCACCGGCGGCGTCGGCATAGCCCGGGAGTGGTGCGGCGACGCGCGAAACCCGGACGAGTGGCGCGACACCCATGTGCAGGTGCGGGGCCCGGCCGTGGACGGTATCGCGGCGGCCTTCGCGCAGAACTGGGCCGAGTGCCACGACGACCTCTACGACCACCACGACCGCTTCACCGCGCAGGAGCAGCCGGGGCGGGCCACCGTCCAGGTCGTGCGGGGTTCGGCGAGCTTCGGCTGGCAGGACATGCAGACGATCCTGCGGGTGGTGATCACCTCGGCGCAGGAGCGGCTGCGGCTGTCCACCGCCTACTTCGCCCCCGACACGTACTTCATCGACCTGCTGGCCGCCGCGTCCCGGCGGGGTGTGGAGGTCGAGATCCTGCTGCCCGGGCCGCACACCGACCAGCGGGCGTGCCTGCTGGCCGGGCGGCAGCACTACCAGACGCTGGTGGACGCGGGGGTGCAGGTGCGGGAGTACCAGCCGACCATGCTCCACACGAAGATCCTCACGGTGGACGGGGTCTGCTCCCTGATCGGCTCCACCAACTTCAACCGCCGCTCCATGGAGCACGACGAGGAGGTCCTGCTGGCCGTCCTCGACGAGGACTTCACGGCCGCGCTCGACGCCGACTTCGAGGCCGACCGGAAGCTGAGCGAGCCGATCGACGCGGCGCGCTGGCGCCGGCGCCCGCTGCCGATGCGCCTGGCAGAGGCCTCGGTCACCCCCATCCGCCGCTTCCTGTGAGACACCTCGGCCCCCGGCGCGTGCCGAGGGCCGAGAACGCTGTGGCAGCAGGGGTCACGGCAGGTTGCGCGCCATGACGATCCGCTGGACCTGGTTGGTGCCCTCGTAGATCTGGGTGATCTTGGCGTCGCGCATCATGCGCTCGACCGGGTAGTCGCGGGTGTAGCCGTAGCCGCCGAGGAGCTGGACGGCGTCGGTGGTGACCTCCATCGCCACGTCCGAGGCGAAGCACTTGGCGGCGGCGCCCAGGTAGGTGAGGTCGGCGTCGACGCGCTGGGAGGCGGCGGCGGCCTGGTAGGTCAGGGCGCGGGCGGCCGAGATCTTCATGGCCATGTCCGCGAGCATGAACTGGATGCCCTGGAAGTCGGCGATGGGCTTGCCGAACTGCTTGCGCTCCTTGACGTAGCCCTTGGCGTAGTCGAGGGCGCCCTGGGCGATGCCGAGGGCCTGGGCGGCGATGGTGATGCGGGTGTGGTCGAGCGTCTTCATCGCCGTGGCGAAGCCGGTGCCCTCCTCGCCGATCATGCGGTCGGCGGGGATGCGGACGTTGTCCAGGTAGACCTCGCGGGTGGGCGAGCCCTTGATGCCGAGCTTCTTCTCCGGGGCGCCGAAGGAGACGCCCTCGTCGGACTTCTCGACGACGAAGGCGGAGATGCCCTTGGAGCGCTTGGCCGGGTCGGTGACGGCCATCACCGTGTAGAACTCGGACTCGCCGGCGTTGGTGATCCAGCGCTTCACGCCGTTGAGCACCCAGAAGTCGCCGTCGCGGACGGCCTTGGTCTTCATGCCCGCGGCGTCGGAGCCGGCGTCCGGCTCGGACAGGCAGTAGGAGAACATGCCCTCGCCCTTGGCGAGCGGGGCCATGTACTTCTTCTTCAGCTCCTCGGAGCCGGAGAGGATCACGGGCAGGGAGCCGAGCTTGTTCACGGCCGGGATGAGGGAGGAGGAGGCGCAGACCCGGGCGACCTCCTCGATGACGATGACGGTCGCCAGGGCGTCGGCGCCCGCGCCGCCGTACTCCTCGGGTACGTGCACGGCGTGCAGGTCGTTGGCGACCAGTGCCTGGAGGGCCTCGCGCGGGAAGCGGGCCTCCTCGTCCACCGCGGCGGCGTGCGGCGCGATCTTCGCCTCGGCCAGCGAGCGGACGGCGTCACGGAGCATGTCGTGCTCCTCGGACGGGCGGTACAGGTCGAAGTCAGCCGATCCGGCCAAGGTCTCTCACGCTCCAAAACGCTGCGATGGTGGCGCTAACTACCGTTAAGTAATCAAAAGTTTATGACGTAGCCCACGGGAGTGATACGTGAGCTAGGCGACAGCCGGGAAGTCGCCCCGTGGGGCGCGCTGCCGGGCCCCGGATATGCTCGGGCGCGCACGACATGCCGCAGACGTCTGGAGCACCCATGGCCCTGAAGATCACCGTGATCGGCACCGGTTATCTCGGTGCGACCCACGCGGCGGCCATGGCCGAGCTGGGCTTCGAGGTGCTGGCCCTGGACGTGGTGCGCGAGAAGATCGAGAAGCTGGAGCGCGCCGAGGCCCCGATGTACGAGCCGGGCCTGGACGACCTGCTGCGCCGGCACGTCGCCGGGATCGAGGGCTCCAGCGGACGGCTGCGCTTCACCCAGGACTGGGCCGAGATCGGCGCCTTCGGCGATGTGCACTTCGTCTGCGTGAACACCCCGCAGCGGCACGGCGAGTACGCCTGCGACATGTCCTACGTGGACTCCGCGATCGCCTCGCTCGCCCCGCATCTGCGCGGCCCGGCCCTGGTGGTCGGCAAGTCGACGGTGCCGGTGGGCTCCGCGGACCGCCTCGCCGCCTACCTGGCCGCGCACGCGCCCGCCGGGGAGGACGCCGAGCTGGCCTGGAACCCGGAGTTCCTGCGGGAGGGCTTCGCCGTCGACGACACGCTCCACCCCGACCGCATCGTGGTGGGCGTGCGCAGCGAGCGGGCCGAGAAGCTGCTGCGGGAGGTCTACGCGACGCCCGTCTCCGAGGGCTCTCCGTTCGTGGTGACCGACTTCCCGACCGCGGAGCTGGTCAAGACGTCCGCGAACTCCTTCCTCGCCACCAAGATCTCGTTCATCAACGCGATGGCGGAGGTGTGCGAGGCCGCCGGCGGCGACGTGGCCAAGCTCGCGGAGGCGATCGGCTACGACGACCGGATCGGGCGGAAGTTCCTGCGGGCCGGGATCGGCTTCGGCGGCGGCTGCCTGCCGAAGGACATCCGGGCGTTCATGGCGCGCGCCGGTGAACTGGGCGCGGACCAGGCGCTGACGTTCCTGCGGGAGATCGACTCCATCAACATGCGCCAGCGCGGCCAGATGGTGGAGCTGGCCCGGCAGGCGCTGGGCGGCGGCCCGTTCCTCGGCAGGCGCGTGGCGGTGCTGGGCGCCACCTTCAAGCCCGACTCCGACGACGTACGGGACTCCCCCGCGCTGAACGTCGCCGGGCAGATCCACCTCCAGGGCGGCCAGGTCACGGTCTACGACCCCAAGGGCATGGACAACGCCCGCCGGGTCTTCCCGACCCTCGGCTACGCCGGGTCGGCGCTGGACGCGGTGCGCGGCGCGGACATCGTGCTGCACCTGACGGAGTGGCGGGAGTTCCGCGAGCTGGACGAGGAGGCCCTGGGCGAGGTCGCCGCGGCCCGCCTCATCCTGGACGGCCGCAACGCGCTCGACCCGGAGCGCTGGCGCAAGGCCGGCTGGACGTACCGGGCGATGGGCCGCCCGAGGGCCTGAGCGCGCGGCGCGCGAGAGAGGCGACGCCGGTTCGGCCGAGGCTCAGTCGGCCGAACCGGCGTCTTGCTGCATTCTGCACCACCGAAGCGGGCCGCGGGGCGGCCGGAGGGCTTCCGGGGCCTGCCCGCCCTCGCGGGGGCCCCGGTCCGCGGCCGTCCCCGCAGGCCGTCCCTCACCCCTCCTTGGCGCGGTACCTGCGCATCTTCGCCCGGGCCCCGCACACCTGCATGGAGCACCAGCGGCCACGGCCGGCCGGGCTGCGGTCGTAGTAGGCCCAGTGGCAGTCGGCGGCCTCGCAGGCCTTCAGCCGGGACCAGGCTCCGGTGACGAGGGACTCGGCGACGGCGGCGGCCACGCGCGCGTGCAGGCAGCGGTCGTCGGCGGGAGCCAGGGCCGCGGAGCCGTCCGCGGTGTCGACCGTGACGACCAGCGGGGCCGCGGCCAGCAGCTCCCCGAGCGGGGTCACCGCACGGTGGGGCGGGTGCCCGGCGTGGGCCAGGAGCGTCGCGCGCAGCGATTCGCGCAGCTCGCGCGCCCGGTCGGTCTCCTCCGGGGCGATCCCGAAGCGCGCCCGGCCCTCCACCGTGTCCAGGGCGTCGGCCCCCGACTCGATGTCCAGCGTGTTGACCAGGGCCTCGACCAGGGCCAGGCCGCCGGGCGCGGGCGATCTCTCCGTCATGGCTGGACCGTACCTCTCGCGCGTTCCCTTGCGAGGTTACCGCCTATACGGGAGCATGCAGTAACGGTTACTGGTTACCCGCCTCTTGTAGGTAACACGACGGGCAACGCGACTTCGAGGAGGAAGTCATGGCTCTCGCCAAGCTGGGTGTCGTCGTCCTGGACTGCCCCGATCCGCGCGCACTGGCCGGCTTCTACGCCGAGGTGCTGGGCGGCACACCGACGGTGGAGACCGACGGGGAGGACGAGTGGGTCGACCTGGAGGTGCCGGGCGGACCGGCCCTGGCCTTCCAGGCCGCCCCCGGGTTCGTGCCGCCCCGGTGGCCCTCGCCGGAGCAGTCGCAGCAGTTCCACCTCGACCTGGTGGTGGACGACCTGGACACGGCCGAGAAGGGCGTCCTGGCGCTGGGCGCGAAGCCGCTCGACGCCGATGACCGGGAGCGCAGCTTCCGGGTTTACGCCGATCCGGCCGGGCACCCGTTCTGCCTCTGCGCCGGCTGACCCAGGGAGGATTTCCATGCCCGCTGTGGCACGTTTGCGTTCGGTGGTCGTCGACTGCCCCGACCCCCGTGAGCTGGCCCGCTTCTACGCGCAGGTCGTCGGCGGGACACCGGAGGGCGACGACCCGGACTGGGTGGTGCTGCACGTCCCCGGCGGGCCCCGGCTCGCCTTCCAGCGCTCCCCGGAGCACACCCCGCCCGAGTGGCCCCGGGCCGACCGCAACGCCCAGCAGTTCCACCTCGACCTCGACGCCGGATCGACGTGGGAGGAGATGGACGCGGCCGAGGAGCGGGTGCTGGCGCTGGGCGCACGGGTCCTCGACACGGAGGACGACGAGAAGAAGGACTTCCGGGTCTACGCCGACCCGGCGGGGCATCCGTTCTGCCTGTGCCGCATCGAGCAGGGCTGACCCCGCGGGCCCGTCCGCGAGGGCGGGCCCGTCAGCCGTCCAGTTCCGCGATCGTCGCGGTCGACGGCAGGCGCCGCTGCCGGGCGGCCCGCGCCGTGAAGTCCGCGCCCCGCAGCACCCGCTGCATGTTGCCCCAGGTCAGCAGGGCCACCTCGTGCTCGTCCCAGCCGCGCCGCAGCAGTTCCGCCACCAGCTTCGGGTAGCAGGAGGTGTCACCCAGCTCCTGGGGATGGGCGGCGCCGGAGTCGTAGGTGCCGGAGAGTCCGACGCTCCGGGCCCCGGCCACCGCGCGCACGTGGTCGAGGTGGTCGGCCACGTCGCGCACGGTCGGCCCGGTCTGCTCGGCGGTCAGCGGCACCAGGCACAGCCCCTTGGCCGCGCCCAGCTCCGCCAGCAGGTCGTCGGGGAGGTTGGCCGGGTGGGGGCGGAGGGCCCGGGCGGCCGAACGGCTGCACAGCACGGGTGCCCGGGACAGCGACAGCACCCGGCGGATGGTGGGCACGGAGGCGCCGGACAGGTCCGCGATCACCCCGAGCCGGTTCATCTCGCGCACGACTTCCTCCCCGAACCGGGTCAGTCCGGCCTCACTCGCCCAGGACACCCCCGTCAAGGTCAGCACGCGCACGCCGAGCAGGTGCAACTGGCGCAGGATGCCGAGCGAGTCGCCGACGGCCGGGGCGCCGGCGGGTCCCAGCAGCACGGCGACCCGGCCGCAGTTGCGGGCGTCCACGACCTGCCCGGCCGTGGCGGCAAGCCGCAACCCCTCGTCGCAGGTCAGGGCGACGCTCTTCGCCAGGTCAAGCTGCTCCAGGGTGGCGCCGACGGCCCGGTCGCCGTCCAGGCCCTCCGGCAGGTGCAGCGACCAGAAAAGCGCGCCGACCCGGCCCTCGCGCAGCCGGGGCACGTCCGTGCCGACCGTGCTCTCGCCCTCCTCCAGGTCGTACCAGGACAGCCGCTTCAGCGCCCAGGGCAGGCCGTTGTAACCGTCGGCGACGGGGTGCGCGGCGAGGACGGCGCGGGCGCGGGTCAGGGGCGCGTCGTCCGGGTCGGAGACGGGCTCGTAGGACTCCGCCGTGACGACGGCCTCTTCGGGGTACGGGTCGGCCAGGTCGTCGCACTCGCCGGCTGCGGCGGTGGGGCGCAGGTCGTCCTGGAGGTCTGCCATGGCGGCTCCCGTACGGTCGTTCGTGAGGTACGGTCACCGTCGCACGCGGCAGGGGGTTGTTCCTGGTGGGCGGGGCGTTCGGGGTACGGATCCGGGAGCCGTCCGCGCGCGGCGCGAGCGGCTCCGCGGCGGACGCGGGCAGGACGCCCGGCCGGGACCGGCCGCCCCGCCCGGAGCGCTCAGCCGGCGGGCCCGTCCAGCGCCTCGATGGTGGCGTGGGACGGCGGGCGCGTCGCCCGGAGCCCGCGGGCCACGTCCTCCGCCGCGCCCAGCACCCGGACCGCGTTCTTCCAGGTCAGCTTGGTCAGGTCGGCCTTGGACCAGCCGCGGTCGAGGAGTTCGGCGATCAGGTTCGGGTAGCCGGAGACGTCGTCCAGGCCGGCCGGGGTGAAGGCCGTGCCGTCGTAGTCGCCGCCGATGCCGAGGTGGTCGACCCCGGCGACCTCGCGCATGTGGTCCAGGTGGTCGGCGACCGTCGACACCGTGGCGACCGGCCGCGGGTGGCGTTCCTCGAAGGCCCGGTGGACCTCCATGGCCTCGGCGGTGGTGTCGAGGTGGTGGAAGCCGTGGGCGCGCAGGTTCTCGTCCGCCGCGGCCGTCCAGTCGACGGCCGCCCGGAGCACGAACTTCGGCACGAACGTCACCATCGCGACACCGCCGTTGGCGGGCAGCCGCTCCAGGACGTCGTCCGGGATGTTGCGCGGGTGGTCGCAGACGGCCCGGGCCGAGGAGTGGGAGAAGACCACCGGGGCGGAGCTCGCGTCGAGCGCGTCCCGCATGGTCGTCGCGGCCACGTGGGAGAGGTCGACGAGCATGCCGAGGCGGTTCATCTCCCGGACGACCTCGCGGCCGAACGCGGTGAGGCCGCCGGCCTTCGGCACGTCCGTCGCGGAGTCCGCCCAGTCCACGTTGTCGTTGTGGGTGAGCGTCAGGTAGCGCACGCCGAGCGCGTACAGGCCGCGCAGGGTGCCCAGGGAGTTGGCGATCGAGTGGCCGCCCTCGGCGCCCATGAGGGAGGCGATGCGGCCCTCGCGGCGCGCGGCCTCCATGTCGGCGGCGGTGAGCGCCGGGCACAGGTCCCCCGGGTGCCGGTCCAGCAGCCGCCGCACGCAGTCGATCTGCTCCAGCGTGGCGGCGACCGGGTCGGGCGAGTCCGTGCGCACGTAGACCGACCAGTACTGCGCACCGACCCCGCCGGCGCGCAGCCGGGGGATGTCGGTGTGCAGGTGGGCGCTCTGGTCGGCGGACACGTCCCGCGCGTCCAGGTCGTAGCGCACCTGCTCGCGCAGGGCCCAGGGCAGGTCGTTGTGCCCGTCGACGACGGGGAACTCGGCCAGCAGCTCCCGGGCCTCGCCGAGGGACGGCACGCCCGTCACTTCCCGAACCCGAAACCGCCGCCCGCGCCCTCGACCTTGGAGCGCAGGCGCTTGCCCTTCTCGGTGGCCTGGTCGTTGAGCTCCTGCTGGAACTCGCGCATCCGCGCGCGCAGCTCCTCGTCGTGCGCGGCGAGGATGCGGGCCGCGAGGAGACCGGCGTTGCGGGCGCCGGCGACGGACACCGTGGCGACCGGGACACCGGCCGGCATCTGCACGATCGACAGCAGGCTGTCCATGCCGTCGAGGTACTTCAGCGGCACGGGCACGCCGATCACGGGCAGCGGGGTGACGGAGGCGAGCATGCCGGGCAGGTGGGCGGCGCCGCCCGCCCCGGCGATGATCACCTTCAGCCCGCGGGCGTCGGCCTGCTCGCCGTAGGCGACCATCTCGCGCGGCATGCGGTGCGCGGAGACGACGTCGACCTCGTAGGCGATCTCGAACTCGTCGAGGGCCTTGGCGGCGGCCTCCATGACGGGCCAGTCGGAGTCCGACCCCATGACGATGCCAACAACGGGGCTCATTCGGTGATGGTGCCTCTCAGGTAGCCGGCTGCGTGACGGGCGCGCTCCAGCACGTCGTCCAGGTCGTCGCCGTAGGTGTTGACGTGTCCGACCTTGCGGCCGGGCTTCACGTCCTTGCCGTACATGTGGATCTTGAGCTGCGGGTCGCGGGCCATGCAGTGCAGGTACGCGGAGTACATGTCGGGGAAGTCGCCGCCGAGGACGTTGACCATCACGGTCCACTTCGCGCGCGGGCGCGGGTCGCCCAGGGGCAGGTCCAGGACCGCGCGGACATGGTTGGCGAACTGGCTGGTGACCGCGCCGTCCATCGACCAGTGGCCGGAGTTGTGCGGGCGCATCGCCAGTTCGTTGACGAGGATGCGGCCGTCGCGGGTCTGGAACAGCTCGACCGCGAGGTGGCCGACGACCCCGAGCTCCTTGGCGATGTTCAGCGCCATCTCGGAGGCCTCCAGGGCCAGGGCCTCCTCGAGGCCGGGCGCCGGGGCGACGACCGTGTCGCAGACGCCGTTCACCTGCTGCGACTCCACCACCGGGTAGGCCACGGCCTGGCCGTGCGGGGAGCGGACCACGTTGGCGGCCAGCTCCCGGACGTAGTCGACCTTCTCCTCCGCGAGCACGGGGACACCGGCCCGGAAGGGGTCGGCGGCCTCCTCGACGGAGTCGACGACCCACACGCCCTTGCCGTCGTAGCCGCCGCGGACGGTCTTCAGGACGACGGGGAATCCGTCGCCCTCGGCCGCGAAGGCGGCCACGTCCTGCGGGTCGGACACGATCCGGTGCCGGGGGCAGGGCACGCCGATCGCGTCGAGCTTCGCGCGCATCACCCCCTTGTCCTGGGCGTGCACGAGCGCGTCCGGGCCCGGGCGTACGGGGATGCCGTCCGCCTCCAGCGCCCTGAGGTGCTCGGTGGGTACGTGTTCGTGATCGAAGGTGATCACATCGCACCCGCGCGCGAACTCGCGCAGCGTGTCGAGGTCGCGATAGTCGCCGACGACGACCTCGCTCACGACCTGCGCAGCGGAGTCCTGCGGGGTGTCACTGAGAAGCTTGAACCTGATGCCGAGCGGGATGCCCGCCTCGTGTGTCATACGAGCGAGCTGGCCACCGCCGACCATGCCGACTACCGGGAACGTCACGCTCCCAGGGTATCGGCCGCGCCAGGGTGGCCGGTTTCCCGTCCCTCCCCGGGCCTGGCCGGACCCTCCGCGGCCGCCGCCCGGCGTCCACAGGAAGATCGCGCGGGCGGGTGGTTAGCATGGCTGGGTTGACGCCGACCACGGACGGGGGCCTGTACGACCATGGCAGATGGTGCCTCCGGGCTCCGACGGCTCGTCCGCGAAGTCGCCAAGTTCGGCGCGGTGGGCGGTGCCGGGGTGCTGGTCAACCTCCTCGTGTTCAACCTGGTGCGGCACGTCACCGACCTCCCGGTGGTGCGCGCGAGCGTCATCGCGACCGTCGTGTCGATCGCCTTCAACTACGTCGGCTTCCGGTACTTCACCTACCGCGACCGCGACAAGTCCGGCCGCACCCGTGAGCTGACCCTGTTCCTGCTGTTCAGCGCGGTCGGCCTGGTCATCGAGAACGGCGTGCTGTACACCGCGACGTACGGCTTCGGCTGGAACACCCCGCTGCAGAACAACGTGTTCAAGTTCGTCGGCATCGGCGTCGCGACCCTGTTCCGCTTCTGGTCCTACCGCTCCTGGGTCTTCCGGGCCCTGCCGGCCGCCCACGAGCCGGGGACGGACCCGCGGCCGGAACCGGCCCGCCCGGCCCGGACCGGCCAGCGGGTGCCCTAGGCGCCGTCCGGCGGACCGGGGGACCTAGCGGACCGTCGGCTCGTCGCCCGCGGACTTCTGCACCGCCGTGCGGGACAGGAACAGGCCGAAGACCGGGGGCTTGGTCTGCAGCATCTCCAGGCGGCCGCCGTCGGCCTCGGCCAGGTCGCGGGCGACGGCCAGGCCGATGCCCGTGGAGTTGCGGCCGCTGATCGCGCGCTCGAAGATCCGGGCGCCCAGGTCCGCGGGGACGCCGGGTCCCTCGTCCGTGACCTCGATGACGGCCTGGTTGCCGGTGACGCGGGTGCGCAGGGCGACCGTGCCACCGCCGTGCATCAGCGAGTTCTCGATCAGCGCGGCGAGGACCTGCGCGACCGCGCCGGGTGTGCCGACCGCCTCCAGGTGCCGCTTCCCGGAGCTGACGATCGCCCGGCCCGCGCTGCGGTACGCCGGCCGCCACTCGGCCAGCTGCTGCTGGATGACCTCGTCGAGGTCGAAGGTGACGGCGGAGCCGGTGCGCGGATCGCGCGAGTTGGTCAGCAGCCGCTCGACGACGTCCGTGAGCCGCTCGACCTGGGTGAGCGCGATCGTCGCCTCCTCCTTCACCGTATCCGGGTCGTCGGTGACGGTGATCTCCTCCAGCCGCATGGACAGCGCCGTCAGCGGGGTGCGCAGCTGGTGGGAGGCGTCGGCGGCCAGGCGCCGCTCCGCGGTCAGCATGCGGGCGATGCGCTCGGCCGAGCCGTCCAGCACGTCCGCGACCCGGTCCAGCTCGGGCACGCCGTACCGCTTGTGGCGCGGGCGCGGGTCGCCCGAGCCGAGCCGCTCGGCCGTCTCGGCGAGGTCGGTCAGCGGGGAGGCGAGCCGGTTCGCCTGGCGCACGGCCAGCAGCACGGCGGCCACCACCGCCAGCAGGGCGACCAGGGCGATGATCAGCAGGGTGCGGCCGACCTCGCGGGTCACCGACGAGCGCGGCTCCTCGACGGTGACGGTCTCGCCCTCCTCACCCGGGGCGGTGGCGCTGATGACGTCGCCGTCGGGTCGGGTGCCCACCTCGATGGGGGCCTGGCCGGGGATGCGGATGACGGCGTAATAGCGGTCCTGGGTGACCTGGTCGCGCAGCACCTCGGCGTCGACCTGCTGCTCGCCGAAGAGCCGGCTGTCGACGATGCTGGCCAGCCGCACCGCCTCGGACTCGACCCGCTCGCGGGCGCTGTTGCTGATCGTCCGTGTCTCGACGATGACGAGGGAGACACCGAAGACGGCGATCACCACCAGCACCACGGCGAGCGTGGACTGGATCAGTCGGCGGCGCATGTTCTCTTACCCGATCCCCGTACCGGCCCGCGGTCAGCTCTTCTCGAAACGGAAGCCCACGCCGCGCACGGTGGCGATGTAGCGGGGGTTGGCCGCGTCGTCGCCGAGCTTCTTGCGCAGCCACGAGATGTGCATGTCGAGGGTCTTGGTGGAGGACCACCACGTGGTGTCCCAGACCTCGCGCATCAGCTGGTCGCGGGTGACGACCCGGCCCGCGTCGCGCACCAGCACCCGCAGCAGGTCGAACTCCTTGGCGGTGAGCTGGAGCTCCTCCTCGCCCATCCAGGCGCGGTGCGACTCGACGTCGATGCGCACGCCGTGGGTGGCGGGCGGCTGCTGCGGTTCGGCGGCGCCGCGCCGCAGCAGGGCCCGCACGCGCGCCAGCAGCTCGGCGAGGCGGAACGGCTTGGTGACGTAGTCGTCGGCGCCCGCGTCCAGACCGACGACGGTGTCCACCTCGTCGGCGCGGGCGGTCAGGATGAGGATGGGAATGCTGTGGCCCTCCCCCCGCAGGCGCCGGGCCACCTCCAGACCGTCCATGCCGGGCAGGCCCAGGTCGAGCACGACCAGGTCGACGCCGCCCTGCAGTCCGGCGTCGAGTGCGGTGGGTCCGTCCTCACGCACCTCCACCTCGTAGCCCTCCCGGCGCAGAGCACGGGCCAGCGGCTCGGAGATGGACGCGTCGTCCTCGGCGAGCAGTACTCGGGTCATGGAGTGATGGTAGACCTGCACGGCCCTGAGCTGGGGTGTGACCGGAATCGGCGGCTCTTACCCCGCGCACACCCGCCTCTCACCCGTCTCTCACCGGCCTGGGGTATGCGTACGTACCTCTGCCTGTGGGGTGCGATCCTGTTGAGGACCTTGGAAACGGGTGCGCGGTTCCTCCGACACCTGTGATCCGCGTCTCAAACTCTTCCATATCAGGCAGTGTCCTGCCGTATGGTGATTCAACGCCTGTAGCACCGCGGCGACCTTCAGAGGCCGTTTGCCCTGAAGGTCTCTTTTGTGTGCGGGCCGGTTCCCACCGGCCCCCGAAAGTGAACGACCTGTGGCCGGGCCTTCGCGTGCGGCGATGCGCGTGAAGGCGTGGATCCCGGTGGCGACCGCCCACCGCTTCGTGATCCGGAGCGGACCCCCGAAGGCGTCGGGCGGACGGCCGTACGCACCGGTGCCGGCAACCCCCACCGGGCGCGCCACCGCTGCTGCGGTACGCGTCCCGAGCAGCAAGGAACGACCCATGGCGTCCAGCCTGACGAAGGACTCGGCCCGACCGGGCACCCCCGGTTCCGAGAAGACCTTCTTCGGCCACCCCCGCGGACTGGCCACTCTGTTCATGACCGAGATGTGGGAGCGCTTCAGCTTCTACGGCATGCGGGCCCTGCTCGTCGTGTACCTGCTCTCCGGCGGCCCCGACGCCAAGAAGGGCAGCATGGGCGGCGGTCTGGGCATGGACCTCGCCACGACGACGGCGATCTACTCGGTCTACCTGTCGATGGTGTACCTGCTCGCCATGCCCGGCGGCTGGCTCGGCGACCGGGTCTGGGGTCCGCGCAAGACGGTGACGATCGCGGCCGTCACGATCATGGCGGGTCACCTGGTGCTGGCCCTGCCCGGCGGCCAGGCTCCGTTCTTCGCCGGTCTGGCCCTGGTCGCGCTCGGCTCCGGCCTGCTGAAGGCCAACATCTCCACGATGGTCGGCCACCTCTACGACGGCCCGGACGACCCGCGCCGTGACGGCGGCTTCACGATCTTCTACATGGGCATCAACATGGGTGCCTTCTTCGCGCCGCTGATCATCGGCACCGTCGGCCAGCAGGTCAGCTGGCACCTCGGCTTCGGTCTCGCCGCGGTCGGCATGGGCATCGGCCTGATCGCCTTCCTCCTCGGCACCCGGCACCTGAGCCCGCAGAGCAACGTCGTGCCCAAGCCGCTGGCCGCCGAGGAGCGCACCGCCTGGCTGCGCAAGGGCCTGCTGTGGCTGATCGTCGCCACCGTCTTCTACGGCGTCGTCGGCTTCACCGGCCACTTCACCCTCAACTGGGCGATGATCCCGCTCACCGTGATCGGCCTGATCATCCCGGCCGGCGTGCTCATCCGCATCAAGCGGGACAAGGAACTGAGCGACGTCGAGCAGTCGAAGATGACCGGCTACATCTGGTTCTTCGTGGCGGCCGCCGTCTTCTGGATGATCTACGACCAGGGCGGTTCCACGGTCCAGGCGTTCGGCGAGACGAAGGCCTCGGGCTCGCTGCTCGGCTTCGACTTCCCGTCGTCCTGGTACCAGTCGCTGAACCCGGTCTTCATCATGGCGCTGGCCCCGGTCTTCGCCTGGATCTGGCTGTGGCTCAACCGCAAGGGCAAGGAGCCGAGCACCGTCGCCAAGTTCGCCGCGGCGCTGTTCTTCATCGGTGTCTCGTTCTTCTTCTTCCTGCTGCCGCTGGGCATGGCCGACGGTGAGAAGCTGGTCAGCCCGATGTGGCTGGTGGGCATCTACCTGATCCAGACGGTCGGCGAGCTGTGCCTCTCCCCCGTCGGCCTGTCGGTCACCACGAAGATGGCCCCGGCCAAGTACGCCAGCCAGATGATGGGCGTGTGGTTCCTCGCGGTCACGGCGGGCGACTCGGTGACGGGCCTGCTCTCCAACCCGGCCGTCGGCGGCGTCGACCTGAGCGGCACCGGCGCGGTCGCCGTGGAGGCGGTCCTGGCCGCTGCCGCGGGTGTGGCGGTCTTCATGTACCGCAGGAAGGTCAAGGCCCTCATGGGCGACGTGCACTGACCCTGCGCACCGGCACGGCGCAAGGGCCGCCACCCCACCCGGGGTGGCGGCCCTTCCGCATGACCAGTCCCGCCTGACGGGTCGTCAGGTCGCACTGCCCACGGGGATGACGGGGATCCCCGGGGACGGCACGAAACCCCGCAAGGCAGTCGAGGCCAGGCGTGAGCCCGGGGCAGGAACCGACGGCCTGCCGCGGCGTTGTGTCACCCGTACGGCCCAACGGGGCGGCGGGAAGCCGGGGGAACGCACGGCGGGGCGGTGAAGCAGGAGGAGAGCCGGCCGCGGACGGGGACCGGTCGCAGACGCGGGCCAGGTCGCGGACGGGGCAGGCAGGAACGCCGAAGCGGGGCACCCGCCGACAGCGGGGCCCCGTGCGACGCGTGCTCAGGCGGGGGCGCCCAGTTCCGCCCAGACGGTCTTGCCCGAGACCCCGGGCGTACGCACGACGCCCCAGTCCAGGCAGAGCCGCTGGACGATGAACATGCCGTGGCCGCCCGGGCGTCCGGCCCGGTGCGGCGTACGCGGCGCGGGCTGACCCGTGCCGCGGTCGGAGACCTCTATGCGGATCACCTTGTTGTCACAGGTGATGTGCAGTTGATCGGGCCCCTCGGCGTGCAGGCAGGCGTTGGTGACCAGCTCGGACACCACCAGCAGCACGTCCTCCGCGGCGGCCCGCTGGTCGGCCGAGTCGGCCGGCAGCCAGCCCCACGCGTACAGCGCCTGGCGGGTGAAGTCGCGGGCGAGCGGCACGACACCGCTCTCGCCCTCGAAGCTCAGCCGGCGCACCTGCCGGCCTCCCGGCGGCGCCGCGGCGCCGGACGGCGCGGCCACGCCCTCCACGGACGCGCCGACCGCCGCCTCGCCACCCTCGGACGTCCCGGAAGCGCCGCTGGGCTCCGGCCCGCGGTCGCCCGGCGGGTAAGGCCGGGTGGTGCTCATCAGCGCTTCACCTCACCGATTCACCAGTTCACGATTCAAAGGATTCACTTCACCGTCAGTCACGCGGAACGCGGCCGGTCGGTTGCGCGGCGCCACAGCCACCCCGGTGCCCGACAGGTTCAGGATGTCTCCTGCCCGGGGGGACCGGCGGAACACCCATGTATTCGGCACCAAACTCGTGACGGTTGTGAAGAACCGGTCACAAGGGGACGGCCGGGGCTCGGCGCGCCGACGCACCGCCGCTCAGCCCGACCCTTCGCTCAACGCCGCCTCGATCGTGTCATGAACACTGAAGACGGCGTCCGCTCCGGTGATCTCGAAGACGCGCGCGACCACCGGCTGCATGCCGACGAGCGCGACGCCGCCACCGGCGGCCTCCGCCTTCAACCGTGCCCCGAGGAGCACGTTGAGTCCTGTGGAGTCACAGAACTCCAGGCGTGCGCAATCGATGACCAGGCGCTTGAATCCCTTGGCGAGGCAGTCCTCGAGTGGCTCGCGCAACAGATCGGCGGTGTGGTGATCCAACTCACCCGCCGGAGTCACGACGGCACTAGGGCCCTCTTCCCGCACCTCGACCAGAAGCCGGCCAGACTGTGCGCTGCCGACCGTCCCGCGGTCCATGCCGTCTCTCTCTCCCGACGTCGTGGCTGGTTGCTGACGCCCTCGAACACTACGCCTTCCCGCCACGCTTCGACACCCGAACAACTACACACAAACGGACATATGCCCACAGAACGCACTTGCGGTGGGCTCAGGAAAGCGGGTAGGCCTAGTAGGGACACGTACCCGACACGGCCGGCTTTGGAGGCGCCCGCACACCGCAGTGCACGCACTGGCTCCGGCAGCCATATGCCGAGAACGATGGAGGACATCATGTCACCCCGGCTCGACGGATCGCGTACCCAGGAAGCGGCGTCGACACCCCCTCCGGAACATCTGGATCCCATCGAGCAGGACGAGATGCTCGTCACACAGGACGACCTTCTCGCCGGACTTCCGGACATCCCCCCGTACGAGGACGTCGACGCGGTCGACGCGCGGGCCCTGTCCAAGACCCTCTTCCACCGCCTCGAGTCGCTGGAGGAAGGGACCCACGAGTACTCGTACGTCCGCAACACGCTCGTCGAACTGAACCTCGCACTGGTCAAGTTCGCCGCGTCCCGGTTCCGCTCCCGCAGCGAGCCGATGGAGGACATCATCCAGGTCGGCACCGTCGGCCTGATCAAGGCGATCGACCGCTTCGAGCTGTCGCGCGGGGTCGAGTTCCCCACCTTCGCCATGCCGACCATCATCGGCGAGATCAAGCGCTTCTTCCGCGACACCTCGTGGTCCGTGCGCGTTCCGCGGCGGCTGCAGGAGCTGCGGCTCGACCTGGCCAAGGCCGGTGACGAGCTGGCCCAGAAGCTCGACCGCGCCCCGACGGTGGCCGAACTGGCCGAGCGCCTCGGCATCTCCGACGACGAGGTCGTCGAGGGCATGGCGGCGTCGAACGCCTACACCGCCTCCTCGCTGGACGCCCAGCCGGAGGAGGACGACACCGAGGGCGCGCTCGCGGACCGCATCGGCTACGAGGACAACGGCCTCGAAGGCATCGAGTACGTCGAGTCGCTGAAGCCGCTGATCGCCGAACTCCCGCCGCGCGACCGCACGATCCTGTCCCTGCGGTTCGTCGCCGGCATGACCCAGTCGGAGATCGGCGAAGAGCTGGGCATCTCCCAGATGCACGTCTCGCGGCTGCTGTCGCGGACGCTGGTCCGGCTGCGCAAGGGGCTGACCGTCGAGGAGTGATCCTCACCGGGTGTACGTGTCCCCCGGGGGCGGACCGCACGGTCCGCCCCCGGGCGCGTGCCGTGGGCAGCGCGTGAGCCGCTGCGGAGGCCGGGCATCCGCGGCCCGGCCGTCCCGCCCCGGCGGCCGTCACAGCACGCGGCGGCCCTTCTGCCAGACCCCGCTCACCAGCGGTACGCCCGGGCGGTAGGCCAGGTGGACGTGGCTGGGGGCGTCGAGGAGCGTCAGGTCGGCGTACGCGCCCGGTGTGATGCGGCCGACGTCCGTGCGGCGCAGGGCCGCGGCACCGCCCGCCGTCGCCGACCAGACGGCCTCGTCCGGGGTCATCCCCATGTCCCGTACGGCCAGCGCGATGCAGAACGGCACGGACGAGGTGAACGACGACCCGGGGTTGCAGTCGGTGGACAGCGCGACTGTCACGCCCGCGTCCAGCAGCCGGCGGGCGTCCGGCCACGCGGCGCGCGTGGAGAACTCGGCGCCGGGCAGCAGGGTCGCCACCGTGCGGCCGCTCGCCAGGGCGTCCACGTCCGCGTCGGTGAGGTGGGTGCAGTGGTCGGCGCTGGCCGCGTCGAGTTCGACGGCGAGCTGCACGCCGGGGCCGTACGAGAGCTGGTTGGCGTGGACGCGGGGGTGCAGGCCCCTCGCCTTGCCCGCGGTGAGGACGGCCCGCGCCTGGTCCCCGTCGAAGGCGCCCTTCTCGCAGAACACGTCGATCCAGCGGGCGTGGGGGGCGCAGGCGTCGAGCATCTCTCCGGTGACCAGGGCGACGTAGGCGGCCGGGTCGTGCGCGTAGTCCGGGGAGACGATGTGGGCGCCGAGGTAGGTGACCTCGTCGGTGTGGGCGGCCGCCAGGCGCAGGGCCCGGGCCTCGTCCTCGACGGTCAGCCCGTAGCCGGACTTCGTCTCGAACGTGGTGGTGCCCTGCCGGAGTGCCTCGGCGAGGTAGCGCGTGAGGTTGCGCTCCAGTTCCTCGTCGCTCGCCGCCCGCGTGGCCGCGACCGTGGTGCGGATGCCGCCGGCGCCGTACGGGCGGCCCGACATGCGGGCGTTGAACTCCTCGGTGCGGTCGCCCGCGAAGACGAGGTGCGAGTGGGAGTCGACGAAGCCGGGCAGGACCGCCCGGCCGCCGGCGTCGACCCGGTTGTCAGTGGCGGGTGCTTTCCTCTGATCACCGGTCCACGCGATGCGGTCGCCGTCGATGACGACGGCCGCGTCCTGGATCAGTCCGAGGGGGGAACTGTCACCCAGGGAGGGGTCGTTGGTGACCAGGGCGGCGATGTTGGTGATGAGCGTGCTTGCGGTGCTCGCGGAGTGGGCGGGGCTGACGGTCGTCGCGTTGCTCATGGCGTCCTTGCTGGCCTGGTCGGCGGTGGGCCGGGGGTCGGGGGCGGACCGCCCGCGGGGGCGGTCCGGGGTCATCCGCGCAGGTCTGCGACGGCGTCCGCGAGGGCCCGCGGCACGTCCGGGACGAGCGTGTGCACCCCGTCCCGCACGACGTGCCGCCCTGCCACGACCGTATGCGACACGTCCGCTGCCGACGCGGCGAATACGGCCGTCTCGGCCCCGAGTCGCGGAAGCGGCCCTGCCGTCCTGACCGAGTCCAGGCGGATCGTCGTGAAGTCGGCGAGCGCGCCGGGCTCCAGGGCGCCCGCGTCCGGCCAGCCGAGGGCGGCGTGACCGTCGGCGGAGGCGGCCCGCAGCAGGGCCGCGGCCGTCCAGTGGCCCCGGGTGCGGGAGCGCAGCCGCTCGTTCAGCTCCATCGCCCGCGCCTCTTCGAGCAGATCGATCACGGCGTGGCTGTCGGAGCCCAACGACAGCGGGGAGCCGGCCCGTTGCAGGGCGACGGCGGGTCCGATGCCGTCGGCCAGGTCCCGCTCGGTGGTCGGGCACATGCAGGTGCCGGTGCCGGAGCCGCCGAGCAGGGCGATGTCCTCGTCGGTGAGGTGGGTGTTGTGGACGCCGGTGGTGCGCGGCCCAAGCACTCCGTGGTCGGCCAGGAGCCGGGTGGGGGTGCGGCCGTGGGCCTCGCGGCAGGCGTCGTTCTCGGCGGTCTGCTCGGAGAGGTGCACGTGCAGCGGGGCCCGGCGTTCCTCGGCCCAGCGGGCCACGGTCGCCAACTGGGCGGCGGGCACGGCCCGTACGGAGTGGATCGCCGCTCCCATCCGGGCGTGGGCGCGGTCCTTCAGGGCGGCGCAGCGTTCGGCCCAGGCGTCCGCGGTGCCGTCGGAGAAGCGCAGCTGGGGGGTGGTGGGCGGGTGCCCGAAGCCGGAGGAGAGGTAGGCGGTGTCGAGGAGGGTGATGCGGATGCCGGCTTCGGCGGCGGCCGCGACGAGGGCCTCGCCCATGGCGTTGGGGTCGGCGTAGGGGGTGCCGCCGGGGGCGTGGTGGACGTAGTGGAACTCGCCGACGGCCGTGATGCCGGCCAGGGCCATCTCGGCGTACACGGCGCGGGCCAGGGCGTGGTAGCTGTCCGGGGTGAGGCGGGCGGCCGTGGCGTACATGACCTCGCGCCAGGTCCAGAAGGTGCCGGAGCCGACCTGGACGGTGCCGCGCAGGGCCCGGTGGAAGGCGTGGCTGTGGGCGTTGGCGAGGCCGGGCAGGGTCAGGCCGCGCAGGACCTCGGCGCCGGGGGGCGGGGCGGGGGTGTCCGGGCGGACGGCGGTGACGCGGCCGCCGTCCACGTCCAGGGCGACGCCCGGCTCGACGGCCGAGCCGAGCCAGGCGTGCTCCAGCCAGTACGTCTGTGTCACCTGCGGGCCAGTCCTTCCAGTACGTCGGCCAGGGCGAGCACACCGGCGACGCAGTCGTCCTCGGTCGCGGACTCGGCCGGGGAGTGGGAGACGCCGGTGGGGTTGCGCACGAACAGCATGGCGGTCGGGATGCTGCCGGACAGGATCCCGGCGTCGTGTCCGGCTCCGGTGCCGAGGACGGGGACGGTCAGCTCGGTGTCCTTGCCGAGGATGCGGGCGAGTTCGTCGCGCAGGGCGTGGTCGAACTCGACGACGGGCGTGAAGGACTCGCGGACGACCGAGAGGTCGACGCCGTGGGCGGCGGCGTACTGAGCGGCGGCCTTCTCGATGCCCGCGACGACGGTGTCGAGCCTCTCCTGGTCCTCGGCGCGGGAGTCCAGCCAGCCGCGGACGAGGGAGGGGATGGCGTTGACGCCGTTGGGCTCCACGGCGATCTTGCCGAACGTGGCGACGGCCGAGGCGAGTTCGGCCTCGCGGCGGGCGGCGAGGACGGTCTCGGCGTAGGGCAGCATGGGGTCGCGCCGGTCGGCGAGCCGGGTGGTGCCGGCGTGGTTGGCCTCGCCGGCGAAGTCGAACCGCCACCGGCCGTGCGGCCAGATGGCGCTGGCGATGCCGACCCGGTCGCCGGACAGGTCCAGGGCCCGGCCCTGCTCGACGTGGAGTTCGACGAAGGCGCCGATGCGGGCGAGCCGTTCGGGGTCGGGTCCGATCGTCTCCGGGTCGTGGCCGGCGGCCTCCATGGCCCGGGGCAGCGAGGTGCCGTCCGCGTCGGTCAGCCGGTGGGCGGCGGCGACGGTGAGCTGCCCGGCGGTGAGCCGCGAGCCGACGCAGGCGAGTCCGAAGCGGGCACCCTCCTCGTCGCCGAAGTTGACGATGCCGAGGGGCTTGGCGAGGTCCGCTCCCCTGTCGCGCAGCTCGTCCAGCGCCGCGAAGGCGGAGACGACGCCGAGGGGCCCGTCGTAGGCGCCGCCGTCGGGCACGGAGTCGAGGTGGGAGCCGGTGACGACGGCGTCGCCCCGGGCAGGGTCGCCCAGCCAGGCCCACTGGTTGCCGTTGCGGTCGGTCTCACAGGCCAGGCCGCGGGACTCGGCCTGCTCCTCGAACCAGGCCCGGCAGTCGAGGTCGGCGCCGGTCCAGGCGAAGCGGCGGTAGCCGCCGGAGGCGGAGCTGCGGCCGATCGGCAGCAGCTCCGCCCACATGCTGTGGAAGCTCACGCCTGGTCACCCTCGCGCATCGGGACGCGCACCCCGCGCTCGCCGGCGACGGACTCGGCGATGTCGTAGCCCGCGTCGACGTGCCGGATGACGCCCATGCCGGGGTCGTTGGTGAGGACGCGGCGGATCTTCTCCCCGGCCAGCGGGGTCCCGTCGGCCACGGTCACCTGCCCGGCGTGGATCGACCGCCCCATGCCGACGCCGCCGCCGTGGTGGATCGACACCCAGGACGCGCCGGAGGCGACGTTGACCATGGCGTTGAGCAGCGGCCAGTCGGCGATCGCGTCGGAGCCGTCGAGCATGGCCTCGGTCTCCCGGTAGGGGGAGGCGACGGAGCCGCAGTCGAGGTGGTCGCGGCCGATGACGACCGGGGCGGCCAGCTCCCCGCTCGCGACCATGTCGTTGAACCGCTCACCGGCCTTGTCGCGCTCGCCGTAGCCGAGCCAGCAGATGCGCGCGGGCAGGCCCTGGAAGTGGACGCGCTCGCCGGCCATCCTGATCCAGCGGGCCAGGGACTCGTTCTCCGGGAAGAGGTCGAGGATCGCCTTGTCGGTCTTGGCGATGTCGGACGCCTCGCCGGACAGGGCCGCCCAGCGGAAGGGGCCCTTGCCCTCGCAGAACAGGGGGCGGATGTAGGCGGGGACGAAGCCGGGGAAGGCGAAGGCCCGGTCGTACCCGGCGAGCCGGGCCTCGCCGCGGATGGAGTTGCCGTAGTCGAAGACCTCGGCGCCGGCGTCCATGAATCCGACCATGGCCTCGACGTGCCGGGCCATGGACTCGCGGGCGCGGGTGGTGAAGCCGGCCGGGTCCTTGGCGGCCGCGTCGGCCATGTCGTCGAAGTCCACGCCGACCGGCAGGTAGGCCAGGGGGTCGTGGGCCGAGGTCTGGTCGGTGACGATGTCGATGGGCGCGCCCATGGCGAGGAGCTGGGGCACCAGTTCGGCCGCGTTGCCGAGCACGCCGATGGACAGGGGGCGGCGGGCGTCGCGGGCCTCGGTGGCCAGGGCGAGCGCGTGGTCCAGGCTGTCGGCCTTCACGTCCAGGTAGCGGTGTTCGATGCGCCGGTCGATGGCGCGCGGGTCGCAGTCGACGCAGATCGCGACACCGTCGTTCATCGTCACGGCGAGCGGCTGCGCGCCGCCCATGCCGCCGAGTCCGGCGGTGAGGGTGATGGTCCCGGCCAGCGAGCCGCCGAACTTCTTGGCGGCGACGGCGGCGAAGGTCTCGTAGGTGCCCTGGAGGATGCCCTGGGTGCCGATGTAGATCCACGAGCCGGCGGTCATCTGGCCGTACATGGTCAGGCCCAGCTGTTCCAGGCGGCGGAACTCCTCCCAGGTGGCCCAGTCGCCGACCAGGTTGGAGTTGGCGATGAGGACGCGCGGGGCCCACTCGTGGGTCTGCATGACGCCGACCGGGCGGCCGGACTGGACCAGCATGGTCTCGTCCTGCTTGAGGCCCTGGAGCGTGCGGACCATGGCGTCGAAGGAGCGCCAGTCGCGGGCGGCCTTTCCGGTGCCGCCGTAGACGACGAGCTTGTCGGGGTGCTCGGCGACCTCGGGGTCGAGGTTGTTCTGCAGCATCCGCAGGGCGGCCTCCTGCTGCCATCCCAGGGCGCTCGGTTCCGTGCCGCGCGGTGCTCGGACAGGACGGGGTCCTGACATGGTGTGCCTCCTGGTGGGTGCTCGCTCCCGGCGGGATGTTGCTGCTTCTATTCACATCCTGGCGTTATGAATAGACCTAGTCAACACCTTGGCGGCCGACGCGGCCGGGCCGGGGGTGTTTGGCTGGGTGCCATGGGCGCAGACATCGCAGCGGAAGAAGCGGACGGATCCGGGGCCGCGCGGGCGGCCCGGCGGGACGAGGCGGTGCGGGCCGCCGTGGAGCAGGGACTGGTCGGACCGGACCGCCCGGTCGTCGCGCTGCTGGACGTCACCGGCATCCGGGAGTCGGCGGCCGGGCTGCGGGCCGCGTTCGAGGCGGTGACGGCCCCCGGCACCGCGGTGCTGCACGCCTTCGCGGTCAAGGCGACCCCGCTGGTACCGGTGCTGCGGCTGCTGCGCGAGGAGGGCGTCGGGGCGGAGGTCGCCAGCCCCGGCGAGCTGGCCCTGGCCCGGGCCGCGGGGGTGCCGGCGGCGATGACGGTGCTCGACTCGCCCGCCAAGACACCGGCCGAGCTGCGCGAGGCGCTGCACCTGGGCGTCGCGGTCAACGCGGACAACCCGCAGGAGCTGGCGCGGCTGGACGCGCTGATGGGGTCGGCGGCCGTCCGCTCCCCGATCGGGATGCGGGTGAACCCGCAGCTCGGCGGGGGTTCCATCGAGGCGCTGTCGACAGCGACGGCGACCAGCAAGTTCGGCGTCGCGCTGCGGGACGAGGGCGCGCGGGAGTGGGTGGTCCGGGCGTACCTGGACCGGCCGTGGCTGACCCGGCTGCACACGCACACCGGCTCCCAGGGCATCGCGCTGTCCCTGATGGTGCGCGGCGTCGCGGAGACGTACGCGCTGGCCGAGGAGATCAACCGGCGCGCGGGCCGGCGGCAGGTCGACACGCTCGACCTCGGCGGCGGACTGCCGGTGAACTTCGCCTCGGAGGCGACGACGCCGACGCACGCGCAGTACGCGCGGATGCTGGCCGAGGACGTGCCGGGGCTGTTCGACGGGCGGTACGGGCTGGTCACCGAGTTCGGTCGGTCGCTGCTGGCCGAGCAGGGCACGGTGCTGACGCGCGTGGAGTACGCCAAGAGCTCCGGCGGGCGCCCGGTCGCGGTCACCCACGCCGGGGTGCAGGTGGCCGCCCGGACGGTGTACGCACCGCGGAGCTGGCCGCTGCGGATCGCCGCGTACGACGCGACGGGGCGGCCGAAGGAGGGGCCCGTCGTGGTGCAGGACGTGGCCGGCCCGGCCTGCTTCGCGGGGGACCTGCTGGCCGAGGGCCGCTCCTTGCCGCTGCTGGAGCAGGGCGACCACGCGGCGGCGCTGGACACCGGGGCGTACTGCTTCGCGCACCACTACGCGTACAACTCGCTGGTGCGGCCGGCGGTGTACGGGTTCTGGCCCGGGGGCCGGTTCGCGGTGGTGCGCGAGGCGCAGACCGTCCGGGAGGTGGTCACCGAGTCCGGTGGCGCCCACGTCGACGCCCTGACCTGAGCGCCCCCGGCACCGCGGGACGGGTGCGGGACGCGGGGCCCCGCGCGTCTCGCGGCTCAGACGAGCGCCGGGGCCTTGCGGCGGGCTCCGCCCGGGGCCGCGTCACCCGCGGCGATGCCCGTGCTGCGGTACGCCCTGACCCGCGGGCCGGCCGGGCGGGCCGCACCCGAGCGCAGCCAGTCCACCCGGACCCACAGCAGCGCCTCGCCGGTCTGCTCGCGGCGGCCGAGCCAGGCGGCCTTCAGCCACAGGCCCGCTCCGCAGCCGGCCAGCAGCATGCCGCCCGCGGCCGGCACGGCGAAGGCCGAGCCGACGGCCGCCGCGAAGGCGAGCAGGAGCCACCAGCGGTGCAGGCGCCGCCAGTTGCGGGTCGTCACCGCGCGGTCCTGGAGCACGTCGTGCTTCCCGGCGCGGGCGGCGCAGGCGGCCAGGGCGGCGTACCGCCGCCGCCGGGCGCAGGCGACGGCCACCGCCGCCAGGACGAACAGCGCGGCCCCGGCCAGGAGGCCGATGCGGCGCCCTGTCAGTCCCGGCACCAGCGCTCCGACACCTGTCGCGCACACACCCAGCCACCACAGCGGGGCGGCCCCCGCCCGTACGACGACGGCCACCCGGGCCAGTCCCTGTGCTCCGCGTGTCACGTTCAGCCTCCGTCCAGTACCCGAAGCGTCTGAAAGGGGTTGCAGCGCAGGCAGGTTAGCGGCGGAACCTGAGACCAGTCTGAGAAACCGGACGGGGGCGTTCAGTCGACGAACAGGCCCCGCGCGGCGGCCTTGGCGTCGAACTCCTCCAGGCGCGACTGGGCCTCGGGCAGGTCGTCGCACATGGCCTCCAGCAGCACCCGTCCCAGCAGCATCGGGGCGCAGGCCGTGTCGAAGGCGAGGCCGGTGCCGACGGCGGCGGGCAGCAGCAGGTCGGACGCCTTGGCGACCGGGGCGAAGGCGGAGTCGGCGACGGTCACGACGGTCAGCCCGGCCTGCTCCCTGGCGTAGGCGAGGGTGTCGAGGACCTCGCGGGGGTGCCGGGGCAGGGCGAAGCACAGCAGGGCGCTCGCCCCGGCCCGCACGGCCGCGTCGATGCGGTCGTGGAGCATGGTGCCGCCCTCGCCGAGCAGGCGTACGTCGGGGTGGACCTTGGCGGCGAAGTAGGCGAAGCCCTGCGCCTGGGCGGCCGCCGCCCGCAGCCCGAGGACGGGCAGGGGCCGGGAGGCCGCCAGCAGTCGGCCCGCGCGCCGCACGGGTGCGGGGTCGGCCAGCGCCTCCGCGAGGTGCCGCAGGTTCTCGATCTCCGCCTCGACGGCCTGCTGGTACTCGTTGCTGGCCCCGGTCTCCCCCGCGCTCTCGGCGGGGGCGACCTCGCGCAGGTGCCGGCGCAGGGCCGGGTAGCCGTCGAAGCCGAGGGCGACGGCGAAGCGGGTCACGGACGGCTGGCTGACCCCCGCCAGTTCGGCGAGCTCCACGCTGGACAGGAACGGCACGTCCGCGGCGCGGCGCACCATGCTGTGCGCGATGCGCCGCTGGGTCGGCGTCAGCCGGTGGCCCTCGAAGAGGGCCTGCAGCCGCGCGGCAGGGCTGTCGGTCACGCTCATGACGTGCTCCCCCTCGCCTATTCAGTAGCTGAGGATTCTGCATGAGCATATGCAGACCGGCAAGCGGGGCCCGGAGCGGGCGTCCCCGCCCCGGCACACCCCCGGCGGGAGACGGGGGCTAACCCCAGTGCGGCCCGGGCCGCCCCTTCCTACCGTGGGTGCCATGAGCGGAATGGACGCGCGCGACACCGACCTGAAGAAGGAACTCGACGCCACCCTGCACGCCCGCAGGGACCTGGGCGAGGAGTACGAGTCGGCGCTGGTCGACTCGTTCCTGGAGAAGGTCGACCAGCGGATCGACGGCGCGGTGGAGCGCCGGGTGCGCCGGCACCTGGCCGAGCAGCAGATGCAGACGGCGCGTGACTCCCGGACGCCGGGCGCCACCGACTCCTGGGGGGAGCGCTTCGGCTTCGGGATCGTCTCCCTGGTCCTGGCGGTGCCGCTGTCCGCGATCGGCGGGGGCGTCGCGCAGACGCCGGGGCTGCTCATCGCCTGGGCGGGCATCGTCGGCGTCAACGTGGCCCAGGCCGCCCGCACCAACCCGGCCCTGTTCGGCGGCCGCCGCACGTCCCGCAAGGACGACGACTGGTCGGACTGACGACGGACGGCCGGGCCTGGCGACCGGATGGGCCTGGCGACCGGCTGGGCGGCGACCGGGCGACCGGACAGGCCGACGGCAGGACAGGCCGACGGCAGGACAGGCGATGACCCGCCCGACCGAGGGCCCGCCTCGCCGAAGGCCCGCCCGGCGAAGGCCCGTCGTGGTCAGACCTGGCGGGTCGGCAGCGCCACGATCTGCCGCAGGTTCACCCGCCGCGGCCGGCTCGCCGCGTAGGCCACCAGGTCGGCCAGCTCCTGCGCGGACAGCGCGCCCACCTCCTCCAGCATCCCCTCGACCTGCCGGGACAGTTCCGCGTCGGAGATGTGCGTGCGCAGCTCGCTCTCCACGAACCCGGGCTCGATGTTGGTGACCCGCACGTCGCGCGGCCCGAACTCCCCGCGCAGGGTCTGGGACAGGTAGGTCACGGCGGCCTTGGTCGCGCCGTACACGGCGTAGTTCGGGAAGCCGAGGTGCGCGGCGATGGACGAGATGTTCACGATGTCGGCGCTGCGGCCGTCCGCGGCGGCGGCCACCAGGTCGGCGGTGAAGGCGCCGATGACGCGCAGCACTCCGGTGACGTTGGTGTCGATCATCCGCTGCCACTCGTCGGTGCGCCGGGCGTCGACGGGGTGCGGCAGCATCACGCCGGCGGCGTTCACCACCAGGTCGACCGTCCCGTACGCGCCGTGGATCCGCTCCACGGCGTCCGTCACGGACGTCTCGTCGGTGACGTCCGCGGCGACGGCCAGGGCCTGCCCGCCGTCGGCGCGGATCTTCCCGGCGATCACCGCGAGCCGTTCCTCGCGGCGGGCCAGCAGCGCCACCCGTGCGCCCTGCTCGGCCAGCAGGACCGCGACGGCCTCGCCGATGCCGCTGGCGGCTCCGGTGACGACGGCGGTGCGCCCGGCCAGGTTCTCGTACGGCATGGGTACTCCCTCGGGTCGGGGCCGGGACGTCCGCCCGGCCTCGTCCACCACGGTGGGCCGGGGCGGCGGCCCTACCCAGGGCTGTGCTTTTCCTGGGTCCGGCAGTACCAGGCCGGCGGGGCCGGACCGGCCTAGGCTCGGAGCCATGGACGGAGAGCTGATGGACGGAGAGCTGGGGGACTTCCTGCGGTCGCGCCGGGCCCGGATCCGGCCGGAGGAGGTGGGGCTGCCCTCGTACGGCCGCCGCCGCGTCCCGGGGCTGCGCCGCGAGGAGGTGGCGCAGCTCGCCGGGGTGAGCGTCGACTACTACGTCCGCCTGGAGCAGGGCCGGGGACCCGGGGACCCCTCCCGGACCAGGTCCGGCGGGGTCTCGGACGCGGTGCTGGACGCGCTGGCGCGCGTGCTGCGGCTGGACGCCGCCGAGCACGCGTACCTCCGGGCGGTCGCCCGGCCCCGCCGGCACGGCGTGCGGGCCTCGGGCGCCTCCCGGGACACGGAGTCGCGGGTGCGCCCGGGGGTGCAGCTGATCCTGGACGGCATGGACCGTCACCCGGCCTACGTCCTGGACCACCGCATGGAGGTCCTCGCCTGGAACGCCCTCGCCGACGCCCTGCTCGGCTTCGGCGGCGCGGACGACCTCAGCCTGCCGCGCCGGCTGTTCCTGGACCCCGCCTCCCGCGACCTGTACCCCGCCTGGGACGAGGTGAGCGCGCAGATGGTCGCGCACCTGCGGCTGCAGGCGGGCCACCACCCCGGGGACCGGGCCACGGGTGCACTCGTCGCCGAACTGTCCGAGGGCAGCGCGGAGTTCCGCCGCCTGTGGGCCGACCACCTGGTCAAGCCCTGCGACCACGGCGTGAAGCTGCTCCGCCACCCGGTCGCGGGCCTGCTGAGCCTGCCCTACGAGACGCTGACCGTGCCGGGGGCCCCGGACCGGACGATCGTGGCCTACGTGCCCGAGCCGGGCTCGGACGCCCAGGAGCGCCTGGCGCTGCTGGGGAGCTGGGCGACGACCCGCGCGCAGTGACCGCGGCGGCGCGTCCGGCCTCGTCTCGCGGAGCGCGTCCGGCCTTCTCCACGAGAGAGGGAACCCGCGGGACAGGAGGCCCGCGGGAGACGGCATGGGTGCGCGGGAGACGGCATGGGTGCGCGGGGACCGCCGCACCCCCGCGAACGGGGGGCGGGACGACGGCGGTCCCCGCGAGGGCGCCGAGCGCGGTCAGGCCACGCTCGGCGTCCGTGGCGTCCGTGGAGGTCCGGGAGCCGCTCCGGAGGTCCTGCGACGCCGCTCGGCGCCGGCCCGGCGGGGGTCCTCCCCCAAGCGCTCAGCGCCTGGGATCCTTGCCCCTCGCCCTGCCGACACCTCAACTGTGCAGGGCCCGTGTTAAGCGGGTGCTGCGCGGACGTGACACCCGCGTACCACTTGCGCGAAGTGCGCGAAGCCCGCGCTCTCCCGCGACTTCCCGCAGTTCACGGGCAGTTCGGAGCCTGGCCCGTCACTTGCCGGTCTTGGCGAGGAAGGAGAGCAGGTCCTGCCGGCTGACCACACCGGTCGGCTTGCCCTCGACCAGGACGATCGCGGCGTCCGCCTTGCCGAGCACGGCCATCAGGTCGGCGACCGGCTCGCCGGAGCCCACCTGGGGCAGCGGGCCGGACATGTGCTTCTCCAGCGGGTCGTCCAGGGAGGCGCTCTTGCTGAACAGCGCGTCCAGCAGCTCGCGTTCGACGACCGAGCCGACGACCTCGGCGGCCATCACGTCGGGGTGGCCGGCGCCCGGCTTGACGACCGGCATCTGCGAGACGCCGTACTCGCGCAGCACCTCGATGGCCTGGCCGACCGTCTCCTCCGGGTGCATGTGGACGAGGGAGGGCATGCGGTCGCCCTCCTTGTCGTTCAGCACGTCGGCGACGCGGGCGCTGGAGCCGGAGTCCTCCAGGAAGCCGTAGTCGGCCATCCACTCGTCGTTGAAGATCTTGCTGAGGTAGCCGCGGCCGCCGTCCGGCAGCAGGACCACCACGACGTCGTCCTCGCCGAGCCGTGCGGCGACCTCCAGCGCGGCCGCGACCGCCATGCCGCAGGAGCCGCCGACCAGCAGGCCCTCCTCCTTGGCGAGGCGGCGGGTCATCTGGAAGGAGTCCTTGTCGGACACGGCGACGATCTCGTCCGCGACGGTGCGGTCGTAGGCGGTCGGCCAGAAGTCCTCGCCGACGCCCTCGACGAGGTAGGGGCGGCCGGAGCCGCCGGAGTAGACGGAGCCCTCCGGGTCCGCGCCGATGACCTTGACCTTGCCGTCGCTGACCTCCTTGAGGTAGCGGCCGGTGCCGGAGATGGTGCCGCCGGTGCCCACGCCCGCCACGAAGTGCGTGATCCGCCCCTCCGTCTGGTCCCACAGCTCGGGGCCCGTGGAGTGGTAGTGCGAGAGCGGGTTGTTGGGGTTGGAGTACTGGTCGGGCTTCCAGGCGCCCGGCGTCTCACGGACCAGCCGGTCGGAGACGTTGTAGTACGAGTCCGGGTGCTCGGGGTCGACGGCCGTGGGGCACACGACGACCTCGGCGCCGTAGGCGCGCAGCACGTTGATCTTGTCGGTGCTGACCTTGTCGGGGCACACGAAGATGCACTTGTACCCCTTCTGCTGCGCCACGATGGCGAGCCCGACCCCGGTGTTGCCGCTGGTCGGCTCGACGATCGTGCCGCCGGGCTTGAGCGCGCCGCTCTCCTCCGCCGCCTCGATCATGCGCAGGGCGATGCGGTCCTTCACCGAACCGCCGGGGTTGAAGTACTCCACCTTGGCCAGGACGGTCGCCCTGATGCCCTTGGTCACGCTGTTGAGCCTCACCAGCGGGGTGTCGCCTACGAGGCTGATCATCGAGTCGTGGAATCGCACCGTTGTCTCCGGATGCCGCAAAAGAAGTGGTCCTAGTGGTTCCGCCAGCCTAGGCCCTGCGGCCCGCATCCCGCTGTCCGCCCGGGAGCGGGCGGCGGGCCGGGCCGCGCGGCCGGGCCCGCCCCGTGGTCCGTGACGGTCGTTCACCGCCCGTTGCGATTGGAGCACGGGCTGTACGGGGCAAGCACTGGGTGTACGGGTTGGAGGAGGTGGCGGCGACGCATGTCGAGCATGTCGAGGGCGAGGGTGGCCCGGCGGATCGCGGCCGGCGCTGCGTACGGCGGCGGCGGGATCGGTCTGGCCGGCGCGGCCACGGTGGGGCTGGTGCTGGCGGAGGTGCAGCTGGCCCGGCGCCGGGTGGGCAACGGCACGTCACCGCACGTGCCGAAGGGGGACGGACTGTACGGGCACGGATACGGCACCGACGCCCCGCTGCGGCTGACCATGCTGGGTGACTCCACCGCGGCCGGCCAGGGCGTGCACCGCGGCTCGCAGACCCCGGGCGCGCTGCTGGCGTCGGGGCTCGCGGCCCTGGCGGAACGCCCGGTGCTGCTGCGCACGGTGGCCACCCCCGGAGCCCGGTCGGACGACCTGGACCGGCAGGTGGCACTGGTGCTGGCCGACCCCGGTCCCCTGCCGGACATCTGCGTGATCATGATCGGCGCGAACGACGTCACCCACCGGATGCCCCCGGCCCGCTCGGTGCGTTACCTGTCCTCGGCGGTGCGGCGGCTGCGCACCGCCGGCGCGGAGGTCGTCGTCGGCACCTGTCCCGACCTGGGGACGATCGAGCCGGTGCGCCAGCCGCTGCGCTGGCTGGCCAGACGGGCCTCCCGCCAGCTGGCGGCCGCCCAGACGATCGGCGTCGTCGAGCAGGGCGGCCGCACGGTGTCGCTGGGCGACCTGCTGGGGCCCGAGTTCGCGGAGAACCCGCGCGAGCTGTTCGGCCCCGACAGCTACCACCCCTCGGCCGAGGGCTACGCGACGGCGGCGATGGCGGTCCTGCCGACGGTCTGCGCCGCCCTGGGCCTGTGGCCGGCCGAGGAGGAGCGTCCGGACGCCTCCCGCCGCGAGGGCTTCCTGCCGGTGGCACGGGCGGCCGCGGAGGCCGCCTCGGAGGCGGGGACCGAGGTCGCGGCGGCCATGCCGGCCGGTCCGCGGGGCCCCTGGGCGCTGCTCAAGCGCCGGCGCCGGCGGCGGGTGCCGGAGCAGGAGGCGGCCCCGGCCGCCCCGTCGAACTGAGCCGGACGAAAAAGCAAGCGCTTAGAAAACTGCGGCCAGGGTCACACCGCGACACCCGTGACCCAGCCCATACGTACGGGTAACTTCCCAGTCAGCCCTGCCCGACCACCCGGTACGTCAATGGAGCCGTGATGCCCGAAGCCGTGATCGTCTCAGCCGCCCGCTCCCCCATCGGCCGTGCCTTCAAGGGCTCCCTGAAGGACCTGCGGCCGGACGACCTGACCGCCACGATCATCCAGGCCGCCCTGGCCAAGGTCCCCGAGCTGGACCCGCGCGACATCGACGACCTGATGCTCGGCTGCGGCCTGCCCGGCGGCGAGCAGGGCAACAACCTCGGCCGGATCGTCGCCGTGCAGATGGGCATGGACCACCTGCCGGGCTGCACCGTCACCCGCTACTGCTCGTCCTCGCTGCAGACCTCGCGCATGGCCCTGCACGCCATCAAGGCCGGCGAGGGCGACGTGTTCATCTCGGCCGGCGTCGAGACGGTCTCCCGCTTCACCAAGGGCAACTCCGACAGCCTCCCGGACACGCACAACCCGCTGTTCGCCGACGCCGAGGCCCGCACCGCCGCGGTCGCCGCCTCCGAGGGCTCCGACTGGCACGACCCGCGCGAGGACGGCCTGCTGCCCGACCCGTACATCGCGATGGGCCAGACCGCCGAGAACCTGGCGCGCCTCAAGGGCGTCACCCGCCAGGACATGGACGAGTTCGGCGTCCGCTCGCAGAACCTCGCCGAGGAAGCCATCAAGAACGGCTTCTGGGAGCGCGAGATCACCCCGGTGACGCTGCCCGACGGCACGGTCGTCAGCAAGGACGACGGCCCCCGCGCGGGCGTCACCCTGGAGGGCGTGCAGGGCCTGAAGCCGGTCTTCCGCCCCGACGGCATGGTCACGGCCGGCAACTGCTGCCCCCTCAACGACGGCGCCGCCGCGCTGGTGATCATGTCCGACACCAAGGCCCGCGAGCTGGGCCTCACCCCGCTGGCGCGCATCGTGTCCACCGGCGTCTCCGGCCTGTCCCCCGAGATCATGGGCCTCGGCCCGGTGGAGGCCACCAAGCAGGCCCTGCGCCGTGCCGGGCTCACCATCGGCGACATCGACCTGGTCGAGATCAACGAGGCGTTCGCCGCCCAGGTGATCCCCTCCTACCGCGACCTGGACATCCCGCTGGAGAAGCTGAACGTCAACGGCGGCGCCATCGCCGTCGGCCACCCCTTCGGCATGACAGGCGCCCGTATCACCGGCACGCTGATCAACTCCCTGCAGTTCCACGACAAGCAGTTCGGCCTGGAGACGATGTGCGTCGGCGGCGGCCAGGGCATGGCCATGGTCATCGAGCGCCTCAGCTGAGCACCGCTGCGTAGTCGCCATAGCACACGCTGTGAAGCACGAGCCCAGAACCCCGGAAACGCCGGGGTTCTGGGCTGTTTTGTGATCCAATCTCCCCCAGGATGTGACCTATCTCCCTCTGCGGGGGGAGAACCGCAGGTCACGACAGCACCACCCCCTCCCCCGTCACCGAAGTCCTGTCCGTTTCGTGATGTTACGCACTGACAGCAGGTCAGTCCGCCCTTCAAGCTGATGTAGGAAGTCGGGGGTCGACTTTGAACCGGGAGTACGTCAGTGAGCGCCATGCCGATCGCGTTGCTGGTCACCACGGCCGCCACGGGGGCCGTGGGCGTCGCCGTCCTGCGCACCGTCCTGCAGCTGCGCCGACAGGTCGCGGCCCTGCACACCGCGCTGGCCGAGAACCGCGCCGCCACCACCCGCGCCCTGCTGCCTGCCGCCCGCACCACGGCCGACACCGACGAGATACGGGCCGCCGTGGCCGCGGCGCTGGCGGAGGAGCGGGAGCGCGAGCTCGCCGAGGCGCGCGCCTTCTGGGCCGCCCAGGAGGCCCGTGACGCCTCCGACGCGCCGTCCCTGCTGGGTCTGCCCGACACGGATCTGTTCCTGCCCCGGCAGGCCGACTTCGCGGGCCTGGAGCCGGTGTCCGAGCCCGGCGCCGCGGAGGCCGACGAGCCGGCCGGGGAGTCCCCGGAGCTGGCCGCGGCCCGCCGCCGGCACCCCTCCCACCCGGACTTCGTGCCGAACCCGTCGCCGGTGGTCGACGACCACGAGCGCACGGTCGCCGCCCTGGAGGAGCTGGCCGCCTCCCGCATCGAGCTGACGGACGTCCGCCCGGGCCCTCTGGGCACCCTCGACGTGTACGTCTTCGCCGACGGCACCACGCTGTGCATGACCCCAGGCCACCGGGAGACGGCGGAGCGGCTGGCGCAGGCCCTGCGGGCGGGCCGCAGCGCCGTCCTGCTGGGCGGCTCGGGCATCTCGGGCGCCTACACCCTCACCTTCGAGTGCGGCGACGAGAACGTCTACATCCTGGCCGACCGGGTCATCGCGTCCTTCTAGACCCGCTCACACCGCGCGTGCAGCGGGGGCGGCTCACACCCCCGCCCGCTTCTGGGCCTCCTCGACCAGCCGCACCGCCTCGTCGACGTCGGCGTCAGCGGGGAGCACCACGGCCAGGTCGTGCCCGGCGACCATGATCTGGTCAGCGGCGGCGAACATCCCCGCGTCGGGCATCTCCCGGGGCTCCTCGCCCTCGAGGACCTGCGCCCTGCGGGACAGCTCCCGGGCCAGGCCGAGCGCCTCGGCGGCAGCGCCTCGCTGCAGCCGGCTCTGGGGCGCGGCCCTCAGACGATCGGCGAAGTGATCAACGGCTCGGAGGAGGGGCGTCGTATCAACCACGCGGCGAGCGTACGCGTCGTACCGGGACTGTTGCCAACGGGCGAACACTCAGGCACGGTGACCTGAAGGACCGGCTTGTATCCCAGCGTCCGGAGGCGCCGATGTCCCAAGTCTTCTCCGAAGAGACCCACCGCAACATGCTCGCCCGCATTCCGCACTGCACCGGTCGTGAGATCTCCGACTGGTTGCGCACCGTCGAAGAAGGCCCGGCGCTCTTCCGCTTCGAGGAAAAGGTCAGCTGGCTCCGGCACGAACACAACCTGGCGTACGGCCACGCCAAGGCGATCATCCACGAGTACGACCTGAGGCGGGCCGCGCGCAAGCTTCTCTAGGCACGCGCACCCGGGCCTCCCCACGACGAAGGGCCCCGGCCGGAGCCGGGGCCCTTCGCGCACGACCGGGTCGGAGCTAGTCGCTGCTGTTGAGGATCGACAGGAGCCTCAGGAACTCGAGGTAGATCCACACCAGCGTCAGCGTCAGGCCGAAGGCGGCCAGCCAGGCCTCCTCGCGCGGGGCGCCGTAGGCCACGCCGTCCTCGACCTGCTTGAAGTCCAGGGCGAGGAAGCAGGCACCGAGGATGATGCCGATGACGCCGAAGACGATGCCGAGGGCACCGCTGCGGAAGCCGAGGCCGTCACCGCCGCCGAACACCGCGAACAGCAGGTTCACGGTCATCAGCAGGATGAAGCCGAGCGCGGCCGCCATCACGAAGCCGTAGAAGCGGCGGTTGACGCGGATCCAGCCGGCCTTGTAGGCGATCAGCACACCGGCGAAGACCGCCATGGTGCCGATCACGGCCTGCATGGCGGCGCCGTCGGCGATGCGGTTGTCGACGATGTTGGACACGACGCCGAGGAAGACACCCTCGAACGCGGCGTACGTCAGGATCAGCGCGGGCGAGGCCTTGCGCTTGAAGGACTGCACGAACGCCAGGACCATGCCGATCAGCGCGGCGCCGATACCGATGCCGTAGCTGCGGCTGATGTTGGCGTCGTCGACCGGCAGGAGCGCCCAGGAGAGCGCCGCGGTGACGACGAGGACACCGAGCGTGCTGGCGGTGCGCAGGACGACGTCGTCGATGGTCATCCGGCCGGTGGTGGCCGGGGCCTGCGGCGGCGCGCCGTACTGCTGGTCCTGCTGGGCGTAAGGGTTCTGCGCGTACGGGTTCTGCGCGTACGGGTTGCCCGTGGGCTGGGCGTACGGGTTGCCCTGGGTGGCGACAGCGGGACCCCCGGCCTGCGGCGCGGTGTTGAAGCCCGCGTAGCCGTTGTCGCGGCTGAACCCCCGTCGCGAGAAGACCGGGTTTCTGCTCCTCATTTCACTCCTCCATGGCCACACAGCATGGCCTTGGCTCAAGAGTAATAGGTAGGCAAAGGAATGACCCTACTGCTTGGGGAGGATCTTTCCCTCGTCGTGCAGCGCAACACGCTACGCCGCTCCTTGATTCCCCAGGCCGGAGGGCTTCATTCCACAGCAACCCGGTACAGGTCCGGAACCGGCTCGGTACCGGTCGGTGATCATCGGCCGGCGGAGGTCCGTCGCCGACGCGGCGAGGGATCACGTCAGGGGGCCGTACGAAGATCGGAAAGTGCCCGGAGCCGGACTTGAACCGGCACGCCCGCGAAGGGGCAGCGAGGTTTAAGCTCGCCGTGTCTGCATTCCACCATCCGGGCAGGCCATGGGCTCCGCAACGAGGTCCGAGACTATCGGGACGCGTCCCCCGAACAGCGGACGGGCGGGCCGATGTTGTCTTATTTTATTGACGTCTGAGGGTGCATCAGCACACGGGACGCGCTGTCCGCACTTGCCACCAGCCTTGCGTGGGACTGACAGCGGCGTATGCGGAATGACGGAATTTCACCTCCCGAACGAGGGCGTTCCACCTGTTCCCGACAGCCGGAGGCGCAGGTTCCGGTCATCAGGGCCTCTCAGGGGCGCCGTGTCATCCCCAGGTATGACACCGGGCGCCCGGGTCCGACCCGAGTCGCCCCCCGGAACCGGAACAGCGGGTGACTACACGGGCGCCGCGGACCCGGACGATGGAACACGTCCTTGCTTCCGCACAGCCGTCCGACAGGAGAGCCATCCCGTGACCACCGCATCCCTCGCCGACCGGGCCACCGCCGTGGCCGCGTGCGCCACGGATCTGTCCAAGATCTACGGGCAGGGTGAGACCCAGGTGGTCGCCCTGGACCGGGTTTCCGTCGAGTTCCGCCGGGCCGAGTTCACCGCGATCATGGGACCGTCCGGTTCGGGCAAGTCGACCCTGATGCACTGCGTCGCCGGCCTCGACACCTTCTCCTCCGGGTCGGTGCGCATCGGCGACACCGAGCTGGGCTCCCTGAAGGACAAGCAGCTGACCAAGCTGCGCCGGGACAAGATCGGCTTCATCTTCCAGGCGTTCAACCTGCTGCCGACGCTGACGGCCCTGGAGAACATCACCCTCCCCATGGACATCGCGGGCCGCAAGCCGGACCGGCAGTGGCTGGACTCCGTGATCGGCATGGTCGGCCTGGCCGACCGGCTCGGCCACCGGCCCTCCCAGCTCTCCGGCGGTCAGCAGCAGCGCGTCGCCGTGGCCCGGGCGCTGGCCTCCCGGCCCGAGATCATCTTCGGGGACGAGCCCACCGGAAACCTCGACTCGCGCTCCGGCGCCGAGGTCCTGGGCTTCCTGCGCAACTCGGTGCGCGAGATGGGCCAGACCGTCGTGATGGTGACCCACGACCCGGTGGCCGCGTCCTACGCGGACCGCGTGGTCTTCCTCGCGGACGGCCGGATCGTCGACGAGATGCACCGGCCGACGGCCGACACGGTCCTCGACTTCATGAAGCAGTTCGACGCCAAGGGCCGCACCAGCTGATCCCCCGCCAGGACCGACAGGACTGAGAACCGCCACCATGTTCCGTACCGCCTTGCGCAACGTCCTCGCGCACAAGGCCCGCTTGCTGATGACCGTGCTCGCCGTGATGCTCGGCGTCGCGTTCGTCTCGGGCACCCTGGTCTTCGCCGACACCCTCTCCAGCGCCTTCCGCAACCAGTCGGCGAAGAGCTACGACGACGTCGCCGTCGCCGTCTCCTCGTACGCCGACCCGGACGACCCCGAGGAGGCACCGGGCCTGTCCGGCAAGGTCCTCGACGAGATCGCCGCCGTGGACGGCGTCGCCGGGGTGTACGGCCGCGTCGAGGGCTTCGCCGGGGTCGCCGACCCCGACGGGAAGCTGATCGGCGTCGGCTGGTCCAACAAGGGCTCCAACTTCGCCCCCGGCAAGGACGGCAAGGACGCCGCCTACACGTTCACCGACGGCTCCGGCCCGGTGAAGGACGGCCAGATCGCCCTGGACGAGGAGTCCGCCGCCAAGGGCGAGTACCAGGTCGGCGACCGGGTGCGCGTCGCGACCAACGGCCCGGTGAAGGAGTACACCCTCAGCGGCGTGTTCACCACCGAGGACGGCGCCGTCAACGCGGGCGGCAGCCTCGTCCTCTTCGACACCGCCGTCGCCCAGAAGCAGTACCTCAAGCCCGGCTACTTCGAGAGCGCCACCGTCACCGCCGCCCCCGGCGCGGACGACACGCGGATCCTGGACGCGGTGAAGCCGCTGCTGCCGGACAGCGCCGAGGCCAAGACCGGCCAGGCGCTCGCCGACGAGCAGGCCGAGCAGATCGAGCAGGGCATGGGCAACCTCAAGCAGGTCCTGCTCGGCTTCGCGGGCATCGCGCTCTTCGTCGGCATCTTCCTGATCTCCAACACGTTCACGATGCTGGTCGCCCAGCGCACCAAGGAGATCGCCCTGATGCGCGCCGTCGGCGCCTCCCGCCGGCAGGTCACCCGCTCGGTGCTGGCCGAGGCCGCGCTCGTGGGGCTGGTCGCCTCGGCCGTCGGCTTCGTCCTCGGCATCGGCCTGGCGGTCGGACTGCGCTCGGGCATGGCCGCCTTCGACATGAAGATGCCGGACGGTCCGCTGGTCCTGTCCGCCACCCCGGTGATCGCGGCGTTCGCGGTGGGCGTGCTGATCACGGTGTTCGCCGCCTGGCTGCCCGGCCGCCGGGCCGCGAAGATCCCGCCGGTGGCGGCCATGAACAGCGTCCACGCGGTGGCCACCACCAAGTCGCTGGTGCTGCGCAACTCCATCGGCGCGGCCGTCACCGCCCTCGGCGCGGTGGGGATCGTGGCGGGTGCCTCGACCGGCGGCGACGACGGCCGCATGTACATCGGGGCGGGCGCCTTCCTCGCGCTGATCGGCGTGATCATCCTGATCCCGCTGCTGTCCCGGCCCGTGATCGCGCTCGTCCGCCCGCTGCTCGTCGGCCCCTTCGGGGTGGCGGGCAAGCTGGCCGGCCAGAACGCGGTCCGCAACCCGCGCCGCACCGGCGCCACCGCCTCGGCGCTGGCCATCGGGCTGACGCTGGTGACCGGCCTGTCGGTGCTCGGCATCACGGTCGGCACGGCCATCGACAAGATGACCACCGACAACATCCGGGCCGACTACATGGTCACGATGGCCAACGGCGGTGTCCTCGACGCGTCGGCGCTGACGGCGCTGGAGAAGGCCGAGGGCGTGTCCGCGGTCTCGCCGCAGCAGGACGCCTACTTCCAGCTCGACGGCAAGGACTTCGTGTCCGCCTCGGCCGTCACCCCGGGCGACATCGACAAGGTCCTGACCGTCGACGTCGTCAGCGGAAGCGCGGACTCCCTCGCCGAGGGCCGGATCGCGGTCGCCGAGAAGACGGCGAAGAGCAAGGGCTGGAAGACCGGCGACCGGCTCCCCGTCACCTTCGGCGACGACAAGAAGGCCACGCTGACGGTCGGCGCCGTCTTCAAGGACAGCGAGTTCCTCTCCCCCGTCCTCATCGACCGGAAGGTCGTGGACCGGCACGAGACGAAGCCGTCCATCCAGCAGATCTTCGTGAAGATCGACGGCGGGCAGACCGGGGCGAACGAGAAGGTCCTCATCGACGCCCTCGGCGACAACCCGGCGATCACCGTGATGGACAAGCAGGACATCCGCAACGAGTTCGGCGGCGCCATCAACACCCTGCTGAACGTCATGTACGGCCTGCTGGCGATGGCCCTGATCATCGCGGTGCTGGGCGTGGTCAACACCCTCGCGATGTCCGTCTTCGAACGGCAGCAGGAGATCGGCATGCTGCGTGCCATCGGCCTGGACCGGCGCCGGGTGAAGCGGATGGTCCGGCTGGAGGCCGTGGTCATCTCGGTGTTCGGCGCGGTGGTCGGCGTCGGTCTCGGGGCGTTCCTCGGCTGGGCGATCGGCGAGACCTTCGCCGACCAGATCCCGGGCTACGCGCTGGTCCTGCCCTGGGACCGGATCGGGATCTTCCTGGTGCTGGCCGGCCTGGTCGGCGTCCTGGCCGCGATGTGGCCGGCCCGCAACGCCGCCCGGCTGAACATGCTGAACGCGATCAAGGCCGAGTGACCTCGCCGCCGCGCGGCACGCCGAAGGGCCGGGCTCCCCGTGACGGGGAGCCCGGCCCTTCGGCTCGTACCCGGGTCAGCCGGGGGCGGGCGCAGCCCAGGTGCGGGCCCGCAACGGCATCCCCGAGGCGCCCGACTCCGGGGGGCGGACGGCCAGGACCTGGTCGACCCCGATGCGGTTGCGCTCGAAGGCGAGGGCGCAGGCGGCCATGTACAGGCGCCACACCCGGGCCCGCCCGGGCCCGCCGAGCCGTACGGCGCGCTGCCAGTCGGCCTCCAGCCGGGCCACCCACCGGCGCAGGGTGAGGGCGTAGTGCTCGCGGATCGACTCCACGTCGCGCACCTCGAACCCGGCGCGCTCCAGCTGGGTCACGGTGACGCCGAGCGGCTGGAGCTCGCCGTCGGGGAAGACGTAGGAGTCGATGAAGGAGTCGACGCTGTACGCCGACTCGTCGCGCTGCGGGCGGCGGGCGATCTGGTGGTTCAGCAGCCGCCCGCCGGGCGTGAGCAGGTCGTACAGGTCGGCGGCGTACTCCAGGTAGCGGTCGGCGCCGACGTGCTCGGCCATGCCGATGGAGGAGATCGCGTCGTAGGGGCCGTCGCGGACGTCGCGGTAGTCCTGGACGCGGATCTCGACCTTGTCGGTGAGGCCCTCGCCGGCGACGCGCTTGCGGGCGTAGGCGGCCTGCTCCTGGGAGAGGGTGACCCCGACGACGCTCGCCCCGTGCTCGCGGGCGGCGTGGACGGCCATCGAGCCCCAGCCGCAGCCGACGTCGAGCAGCCGCCGGCCGGGCTTCAGGCCCAGTTTGCGGCAGACGAGTTCGAGCTTGTCGTGCTGGGCCTGCTCCAGGGTGCTGTCCGGGGCGGGCCAGTAGGCGCAGGAGTACACCATGGACGGGCCGAGGACGATCTCGTAGAAGTCGTTGCCGACGTCGTAGTGGTGGCGGACGGCGCGCCGGTCGGTGTGCTTGGTGTGCAGGTGGCGCCGCGGGCTGCGGACCTCCTCGGGGGGCGGGGAGGGCGGCAGCGGGAGCCCGGCGAGGCGGACCAGGCCGCGCACGGCGGTGCGGACCTCGGGGTCGCGCAGGGCCTGGGCGAGGGTGCGGGCGTCCTCGCCGCGCTCCCACAGGAGTCCGGCGAGCAGGTCCAGCGTGGTGTAGAGGTCGCCGTCGATGTCCAGGTCGCCCGCCACCCAGGCGCGGGCCAGGCCCAGTTCGCCCGGCTTGAACAGCAGGCGGCGCAGGGCGCGGCGGTTGCGCACCACCAGCACCGGTGCGCCCGGCGGCCCCGCCTGCGAACCGTCCCAGGCGCGGATGCCCACGGGGAGCGGTGCTCCCAGCATCTGTGCGAAGAGGCCCTGCAGCCGCTGCGCGGCGTCTGCCATGGTGTACACCTCCGTGACGGGGATCCCGGCATGTCCGGACACCACGTAAACACCTGGGGCGCCCGGGCGCAGTCCCCGGCACGCGCCATGACCGGGCACGGCCCGTTCTTCCCCCGCCCGGCGGGGAGCGGCCGGGGAACGCCGAAGGGCCTCCCGCACCACGGATGGCGGGAGGCCCTTCGGCGGACTGCTCGGGGAGCCGGGGTCAGGAGGCCTTGGCCTTCTCCTCGGTCTTCTCCTTCGGCGCGGCGGCGACCGGGGCCGGCTTGGCGGCCTCGTAGAACTCCTCGCGCGGGGTCTCGATCGCTCCGAGGGAGACGACCTCGCGCTTGAGGAACATGCCGAGGGTCCAGTCGGCGAAGACGCGGATCTTGCGGTTCCAGGTCGGCATCGCCATGCCGTGGTAGCCACGGTGCATGTACCAGGCGAGACGGCCCTTGAGCTTGATCTTCATCTTGCCCATGACGATCATCGCGACGCCCTTGTGGAGGCCGAGACCGGCCACCGCGCCCTTGTTGGCGTGCGAGTAGTTCTTCTGCGGGAAGCCCCGCATGCCCGACACCACGTTGTCGCCGAGGACCTTGGCCTGGCGCAGCGCGTGCTGGGCGTTCGGCGGGCACCAGGCGTTCTCGTTGCCCGCCTTGCGGCCGACGAGGTCCGGGACCTGGGCGTTGTCGCCGGCGGCCCAGATGTAGTCGGTGCCCTTGACCTGGAGCGTGGGCTCGCAGTCGACGTGGCCGCGGGGGCCGAGGGGCAGGCCGTAGCGGGCGAGAGCCGGGTTGGGCTTGACGCCGGCGGTCCACACGATGGTGTTGGAGTCGACCTCGAGGCCGTTCTTCAGCACCACGTGGCCGTCCACGCAGGAGTCCATGGAGGTGGACAGGTAGACCTCGACGCCGCGGCCCTCGAGGTGCTCCTTGCCGTACTTGCCGAGCTTGGGGCCGACCTCGGGGAGGATCTTGTCGGCGGCGTCGACCAGGATGAAGCGCATGTCCTCACGGGACACGTTCTTGTAGTACTTGGCCGCGTCGCGGGCCATGTCCTCGACCTCGCCGATCGTCTCGGCACCGGCGAAGCCGCCGCCCACGAAGACGAAGGTGAGCGCCTTGCGGCGGATCTCCTCGTCGGTGGTGGAGTCGGCCTTGTCGAGCTGCTCGAGGACGTGGTTGCGCAGGCCGATGGCCTCCTCGATGCCCTTCATGCCGATGCCCTGCTCGGCGAGGCCGGGGATCGGGAAGGTGCGGGAGACCGCGCCGAGTGCGACGACCAGGTAGTCGAAGGGCAGCTCGTAGGCCTCGCCGACCAGCGGGGAGACCGTGGCGACCTTGCGGTCCTGGTCGATGGTGGTGACCCGGCCGGTGAGGACCTCCGCCTTGGGCAGCACGCGTCGCAGCGGGACGACGACGTGGCGCGGGGAGATGTTGCCGGCGGCGGCTTCGGGGAGGAAGGGCTGGTAGGTCATGTACGACCGGGGGTCGACGACCGTGACGGTCGCCTCGCCGTAGCGCATCTTCTTCTGGATGCGCCGAGCTGCGTACAGGCCTACGTACCCACCGCCTACTACGAGGATCCTGGGACGCTCCGTGGTGCTCATGCCATCGAGTATCCACCCGCCTCAGGGGGGTGGCTCGTGCGCCCCTTCACAAGGTTGTGGAGGGGGTGTGCTATCCTCCGCGGCCCGCGTGATCCATGTCATGGTGACAACCGGGAGCGATTGTGCAGCCCGGGCCGTTGTCAATGCCGCGTGAGCTGCCTCTCTGGGCCGGAAAGGCCCCTGTGAGGGCCGCCGGACGTGCCCTCCGGGGCTTCTCCCGGGAGCCCTCCATATCATGCTTCTGAACATGTTCAAAGGGCAGTTCGGTCCCCGGACGGGTCAGTGAAGGCCCTTCGATCCCCCGCAGGGGCCGAAATCCTTGTGAAGAACTTCACGAACTTTCCCGACGGACTGTCGCCGGGGAGCCCTCCGGACCCCCCGGCACCCGCTCATCCGTGGCCCGTGCCTGCTCAGAAGGGGGCCGGGCGACCGACCGCGCGGTCCCGTCGAGGGCCCGCACGAAGGTCACTCGGTGGACGCGCAACTCCACGCGATCCCGTCGAGGATGTCGTGCTCGCTCACGACGACCTCCTGCGCTCCGGTGCGTTCCATGATCGACAGCAGGACCAGGGCTCCCGCCCCGATCACGTCGACCCGCCCCGGGTGCATCGACGGCACGGCCGCCCGCTCGGCGTGGGTGGAGCGCAGCAGCCACTCGGTGATCTCGCGGACCCTGTCCAGGGAGACCCGGGAGTGGTGGATGGCCTCGGAGTCGTAGGCGGGCAGCTCCTGGGCGATCGCCGACACGGTCGTCACCGAGCCGGCCAGGCCGACCAGCGTGCGGGCCTCGCGCAGCGGCACCGTCTCCTCGGCCAGGTCGAGGGCGGCCTCGATGTCGGCCCGCATCGCGGCGACCTGCTCCGGCGAGGGCGGGTCGCTCACCACGCCGTCGCGGACCAGGTGCCGCTCCGTCATGCGCACGCAGCCGATGTCCACCGACCGGGCCGCCCGGACCCGGTCGTCGCCCACGACGAACTCGGTCGAGCCGCCGCCGATGTCCACCACCAGGTAGGGCGTGGGGAGGCGGTCGCCCCCGGCCAGCTCCTTGGTGGCGCCGGTGAAGGAGAACTCGGCCTCCTGGTCCCCGGTGATCACCTCGGGCTCCACGCCGAGGATGTCCAGCACCCCGCGCACGAACTCGTCGCGGTTCTCGGCGTCCCGGGAGGCGGAGGTGGCCACGAACCGCAGCCGCTGCGCGCCGAGCTCCTTGATGATCCCGGCGTACTCCCGGCAGGCCGCGAAGGTCCGCCGGAGCGCCTCGGGGGCCAGCCGGCCGGTGCGGTCGACGCCCTGCCCGAGCCGCACGACGGTCATGCGGCGGTCCAGGTCGGTCAGCGCTCCGGTGGCCGGGTCCACGTCGGCGACCAGCAGGCGGATGGAGTTCGTGCCGCAGTCCACGGCGGCGACCCTGGTCACTGTCCGTCCTCCCCGGTCGGCTCGGACGCGGAGCGGCCCGCGTCCGCGGCGCCGGCCTGCGAGCCGTCACCGCTCGGCGGCCCGGCGGGCGTCACGCAGGTGCCCTTGCGCCACCACTGGGGCAGCATGGCGAGCGCCTCGTCGCCCAGCGGGTTCACGCCCGGCCCCGCGGCCAGCGAGTGCGCGACCAGCACGTGCAGGCACTTCACGCGGTCCGGCATACCGCCCGCGCTCGGGAAGTTCTTCAGCTCCTCGATCTCGTCGCGGCGCCGGATGTAGTCCTCGTGGGCCGCCCGGTACGCCGCCGCCAGCTCCGGGTCCGCGGCCAGGCGCTCGGTCATCTCCTTCATGACGCCGTTCGCCTCCAGCGTGCCGATCGCCGAGTTGGCCTTGGGGCACGTCAGGTAGTAGAGCGTCGGGAAGGGCGTGCCGTCGGGCAGGCGCGGGGCCGTCTCGACGACGTCGGGCTGTCCGCAGGGGCAGCGGTGCGCGATGGCCCGCAGTCCGCGCGGGGGCCGACCGAGCTGCTGCTTGAAGGCCTCGACGTCCGCGTCGGTGGGCTCGGTGCGCGGGGTGGTCGGCGGGGGCGTTTCCATGACTGTCTTCAGGGTGTCTTTCTCTGGGTTCTCTGCGGGGGTCACTGGGGGACGCGTCACCGGCCGGAGTCGTCGGCCTTGTCGACCCCGTCCCAGACGTTGGCGTACCAGGGGCGGTCGGCCGCGCCCAGGTCGGTGCGCGACTGCTTCGCCGCGTCCGGGTCGACGACGACGAATCCCGTCTCCCCCGGCATGACGTAGTGCAGCCGCTGCCGGATCTGCTGCTCCGCGTACGCGTCGTCCTGCCAGCGCGCCTTGGCGTCGCGCAGCTTCTCGACGCGCTCGCGGGCCTGCCGCTGCTCGCGTTGCAGGTCCTCGATCTCGGCGCGCTGGGAGACGTACTGCCGCATCGGCCAGGCCAGGGCGACGATCAGCGAGCACATCACCAGCGCCAGCAGCGCGGCCCGGCCGGTCAGCCGGGAGCGGCGTGCCTGGCGCCTGGTCTGGGAGCGGTAGACCCGGGCCGCGGTCTGCTCACCGAGCAGCCGGATCCTGGTCGCGGTGGAGAACCGGTCCCGGTCCTTCACGGCCATGTCAGTCCGCCTCCCGCTCCGCCGTCCATACGCGCGTACGTCCCCGGACACGGTACGGGACCGAGTACGAGGACGTACGTACGACGCCGCTGCCGACGAGCCGGGTCTGCCGGCCGTCAGCCCTTGAAGCGCGGGAAGGCGCTGCGGCCGGCGTAGACCGCGGCGTCGTCGAGGATCTCCTCGATGCGCAGCAGCTGGTTGTACTTGGCGACGCGCTCGGAGCGGGCCGGGGCGCCGGTCTTGATCTGGCCGCAGTTGGTGGCGACGGCCAGGTCGGCGATGGTGACGTCCTCGGTCTCGCCGGAGCGGTGGGACATCATGCACTTGAAGCCGTTGCGCTGGGCCAGCTCGACGGCGTCCAGGGTCTCGGTCAGCGAGCCGATCTGGTTGACCTTGACCAGGAGCGCGTTGGCCGCGCCCTCCTCGATGCCGCGGGCCAGGCGCTCGGGGTTGGTGACGAACAGGTCGTCGCCGACGAGCTGGACCTTGTCACCGAGCTTGTCGGTGATGGTCTTCCAGCCCTCCCAGTCGTCCTCGAACAGCGGGTCCTCGATGGAGACGAGCGGGTACGCGTCGACGAGCTCCGCGTAGTACTCGGTCATCTCGGCCGCCGAGCGCTCCTTGCCCTCGAAGGTGTAGACGCCGTCCTTGTAGAACTCGGAGGCGGCGACGTCGAGGGCCAGGGCGATCTGCTCGCCGGGGGTGTAGCCGGCCTCGTTGATCGCCTCGAGGATGAGGTCGAGGGCTTCGCGGTTGGAGCCGAGGTTCGGGGCGAAGCCGCCCTCGTCGCCGAGGCCGGTGGCCAGGCCCTTGCTCTTCAGGACCTTCTTCAGCGTGTGGTAGACCTCGGCGCCCCAGCGCAGGGCCTCGGAGAAGGACTCCGCGCCGATCGGGGCGATCATGAACTCCTGGATGTCCACGTTGGAGTCGGCGTGCGAGCCGCCGTTCAGGATGTTCATCATCGGCACCGGCAGCAGGTGCGCGTTGGGGCCGCCCAGGTAGCGGAACAGCGGCAGGTCGCTGGCCTCGGAGGCGGCGTGGGCGACGGCGAGCGAGACGCCGAGGATGGCGTTGGCGCCCAGCGAGCCCTTGTTGTCGGTGGCGTCCAGGTCGAACATCGCCTGGTCGATCAGGCGCTGCTCGGTGGCGTCGTAGCCGACCAGCTCCGGGCCGATCTGCTCGATGACCGCGAGGACGGCCTTCTCCACACCCTTGCCGAGGTAGCGGTTCGAGTCGCCGTCGCGGAGCTCGATGGCCTCGAAGGCGCCCGTGGAGGCGCCGGACGGGACGGCGGCACGACCGGTGCTGCCGTCGTCGAGGCCGACCTCGACCTCGACCGTGGGGTTGCCTCGGGAGTCCAGGATTTCCCGGGCTACGACGACGTCGATGGACGGCACGAGCATCTCCTTCTTATGTGACGCGGTGACGCGGGTCGCGTGGACCCGGCGGGGTGCGGGCCGTGGTGGCTCGCGACATGAGCCTAACCGGCTCCGGGCGATCGGCCACCGGGTCGCCCACCCCATGGACAGAACCGAGAGTAAATTGTTTCCGAACGGAACAAAGCAGGTTCGCCCAGACCGGCCGAAACTCCGCCGCCGCGGCCGGGGCCGGACATGACCCCGCCCCGGCGCGTACGGGGGGTACACGCACCGGGGCGGGGTGTCCGTGGGGACGGGGGCCGCCGTCGGGCGGGGGGCCGCCTGTCAGGGCGGGGCCTCCCGCGAGGGCGGGGCCGCCGGACGGCCGGACCGCAAGTGAGCGCGGTGCGGACCGCCCTGCGGCGGTCGGGCGCTGCTGCTTACTTCAGGTGCAGCTGCTGGCCCGGGTAGATGAGGTTGGCGTCCTCGACGATGTCCTTGTTCAGCTGGAACAGCTTCTCCCAGCCGCCCTTGACCTTCTCCTCGGCGGCGATGGAGCTGAGGGTGTCGCCCTTGACGACCTTGTACTCGCCGTCGCCCTTCTTGACCTTCTTGCCGGTCGGGGTGGTGACGGTCTTCTTGGCGGCCGGGCGCTCGTCGGAGCGGGAGGCCGGCTGCGGCTGGGTCTCGCGGGACTCGGTGCTCTGCTGGCTCTGCTGGCTCTGCTGCGAGGTGCCGGCGGAGCTGCCCAAGTCGCCGGTGGAACCGCCGCCGGTGTAGGCGGCGCTCGACAGGCCCTTGCCGCAGACGGGCCAGGCGCCCTTGCCCTGGCCGGCGAGGACCTTCTCGGCGATCTCGATCTGCTGCGCCTTGGTGGCCTGGTCGGCGGTGGAGGCGTACTTGGTGCCGCCGTAGCCGGCCCAGGTGGAGGCGGAGAACTGCAGACCGCCGTAGTAACCGTTGCCGGTGTTGATGGACCAGTTGCCGCCGGACTCGCACTGGGCGACGGCCTCCCACTCGGAGGCGGTGGCGGCGGAGGCGTTGCCGGCCGCCATCAGCGGAGCGGCGACGGCGGCGGAGGCGACACCGGCGACGGCGATGGCGCGGGTGGCCTTGGACGGACGACGGTGCTTGCCCTTGCCGGAAAACAGCATGGATGGATCCCCTCACCGACGCCTGCGAGGTGAGCTGTCGGGTTCGGGCCGGTTGAGTTGCCCGGCCACGTCCCTCACGGGACGCGGCTCCACCCCTAGCCCTTCCGGCTCGACGAACCGGTCGGGCACCTACCTTGGGTCCCCCGCTCCTGCCTACGGCGCTTGACGCGACGACTGTTCCCGTGCGGCCGCTGGCAGGATTCGGCGTTGCGGCAGCCGGGGCTCGCGGTGACGAGCGGTCACGACCGTAGACAGGCGATCGCCGGAATTTCAAAGACGATCAGGGCTTCTGAGATCTATCTCTCACCGTGCCGATACGGGACATAGGCCGCGAAACATGGCGTGAACTCGCGGCATTTCGGGGCGACTTCCGCCGCCGTTCCCGCACTGCCCGAACGGCTACTTCCCGTCCGTTTCGTCCTCCGCCGTGAGCGTCTGACCGGGCAGAACGAGGTCCGGTTCGCTCTCGGCCCCCTTCTCGTCGCCGTCGTAGAACTCGTCCCATCCGCCGTCGATCCGGAGGGAGTCGGCGATGGACCAGAGGCTGTCCCCGACGCCGACGATGTAGGCGCCCTCGGACTGCTCTTCGGACGCCTCCTCGCCGCGCGAGGCGTGCCGGCCCGAGGACCCTCCCGCATGGCCGTCCGCGGACTCGGCGCTCTCGTCGGCGCTGGGGCCGCGGTGCCGGCCGGAGCCGGTGTCGGCCGCGGCCGAAGACTCGGCGCTCGGACGGGACTTGCCGGAGGGGGCACTCTCGGGCGTGGCCGACTTCGAGCCGCCGGAGCCCTTGCCGGCGGCACGCGAGCCGGGCGACTTGTCGGAATTGGCTGTTTCATCCGGAGATGCCGACGGCGCGTCAGACGACGCCGCGCCGGACGGAGAAGAGGACGGGGACGTCGCCGACGGGGAGGGCGTGGCGGAAGACCTGGACGATTGGGGTGAGTCGAGCAATCCGCGCGAATCAGTCGGAGCGGATTCATCGGACGAGTCGGACTCGCCGGACGAGCCCTTCTCCAGACCGGAGAGGAGCCCGCAGGTGTGCCAGGCGCCGGCCCCCTGGTCGGCGAGGATTCTCTCGGCGACGGCTATCTGCTGCGAGCGGCTGGCCAGGTCGGCGCTCGGGGCGTGGTCGAGCCCGCCGTAGCTCTCCCAGTCCTCCTGGGACAGTGCGAGGCCGCCGAAGTAGCCGTTGCCGCTGTTCTGGCTCCAGGCCCCGCCGGTCTCGCAGTCCGCGATCCGGTCCCAGGTGGTGCCGTCGGCAGCGCTGGCACCGGACGCCCCGAGGAGCGGGATCGCGATGGCGGAGCCGGTCACTCCGGCCGCGACGAGGAGAGCCGGAGCCTGGCGGGGGCGACGGTGACGACCGTTCCCGGAGAGCATACGGAGACCTTTCGCAAGACAGCAGTGACCCTCGCGGCGCCGTGACCGGGCCGCGTTGATGGGTGAACGTATCGGCAGACGATCACTTGTCACAAGTTCATGCCGCACAGATCACGTGAAGATCACAGTGGTGACGGCGTGTCATGTTTGGCGCCGGCCCTGGCTGGTCACGGCGGCCGTCACGCCGGGGTGAACTCCACCGGCAGGGTCCGCAGCCCGCGCATGATGAGGCCGCCGCGCCAGCGCAGCTCGGCCGGGTCGGCGGCGAGCCGGAGGTCCGGCAGGCGTGTCAGCAGGGCGGCGAGGGCGGTCTGGCCCTCCAGCCGGGCGAGCGGGGCGCCGAGGCAGTAGTGGATGCCGTGGCCGTACCCGAGGTGCTGGTTGTCGCGGCGGGAGAGGTCCAGCACGTCCGGGTCGGCGAACCGCTCCGGGTCCCGGTCCGCCGCCGCCAGCACCACCAGGACCGGGTCGCCGGCCTCGATGCGCTGCCCGCCGACGGTCAGCGGCTGCGTGGCGAAACGCCAGGTGGCGAGCTCCACGGGGCCGTCGTACCGCAGGAGTTCCTCGACACCGGTGGCCAGCAGGTCCTGCTCCCCGGCGGCGAGGGACGCCTGGAGCCGGGCGCGCTGCCCGGGATGGGTGAGCAGGGCGTACGTGCCGTTGCCGATGAGGTTGACCGTCGTCTCGAACCCGGCGAACAGCAGGATGAACGCCATGGCCGCCGCCTCGTTCTCGGTGAGGTGCTCACCGTGGTCGGAGGCGCGGATGAGCCCGGAGATGAGGTCCTCGCCGGGGACGGCCTCGGCCGGCAGCGCCTGGCGCTTGCGGTGGATGAGCTCGGCGAGGTAGCCGCGCATCTTCTTCACCGAGCGGGCGACGCCGCCGCGGGGCCCGCCCTGGTGACGGATCATCATGCCCGCCCAGTCCCGGAAGTCGTCCTGGTCCTCGCGGGGGACGCCGAGCAGGTCGCAGATGGCGTAGATGGGCAGCGGGAAGGCGAACTCGTGGATGAGGTCCGCCGACCCCGTGCGCGCGAAGGTGTCGATGAGCCCGTCGGTCAGCTCCTGCACCCGGGGGGCGAACTCGGCGACCCGGCGGGGCGTGAACGCCTTCGACACCAGCCGCCGCAGCCGGGTGTGGTCCGGCGGGTCGATGTTCAGCAGGTGCGTCATCAGCTCCGCCTTGCGCTCCCCCGGGATCCCCGTCCTGCCTCTGGCGTGGGCCGGTTCGTCGTGGTGCGCCGGGTTCTTGGAGAGCCGCGGGTCGGCGAGGGTCTGCTTGGCGTCCGCGTACCGCGTGACCAGCCACGCCTCCACTCCGCTGGGCAGCCGCGTGCGGTGCACCGGGGCGTGCTCGCGCAGCCAGGCGTAGGCGGGGTAGGGGTCGCTCGCGAACTCCCACGTGAAGAGTTCCGGAGCCGGAGCCGGAGCCGGAGCCGGACCGGGACGGGGCGTGGGAGCGGGCGTGCTGGGCTGGGGCTGGTCGGTCACGGTCCGACCGTATCCGGCCCGCCGGCCCCGCCCCGCCCGGGTCCGCTCAGCCCTCGGCCTGCCGGATCGCGTCCCGGTAGGCGCGGGCGGCCGCTCGCAGCGCGGCCTCCGGGTCCACGCCCTCGGCCTCCGCGCGCACCGCCAGGGCCAGCAGCTCGTAGCCGATGCCCTCCACCGCGGGCAGGGGTATGTCGAGGCCGGCCGTGCGGGCCCGGGAGGCGAGCTTGGCGGCCAGGGCCAGCCCGGGCTGGCCGAGCGGGACGCCCTCGGTGACGGAGGTGCGCTGCTTCTCGATCGCCTTGGTGCGCAGCCAGTGGGCCTTGACCTCCTCGGGGGTCTCGGCCGTCGCGTCGCCGAAGACGTGCGGGTGGCGGTGGACGAGCTTGGCCACGATGCCGCCGGCCACGTCGTCGATGGAGAAGGGCGCCTCCGGGTCCTCCTCGGCGATACGGGCGTGGAAGACGACCTGGAGCAGGACGTCACCCAGCTCCTCGCGCAGTTCGTCGCGGTCGCCCTCCTCGATCGCCTCGACCAGTTCGTACGCCTCCTCGATGCCGTACTTGGCGAGGCCCTTGTGGGTCTGCCGGGAGGACCAGGGGCATGCGGCGCGGATGCGGTCCATGACCTGGACGAGGTCGAGGAGGCGGGCGCCGGGCAGGTCGTAGGAGGCGGGGAGCAGCTCCAGCTCCGGCATGGTGAGGCGGCCGGTGCCCGCGAGGCGGGCGAGCCCGTCGGTCAGGGCCGGTTCGCCCTCGCCGGTCGCCACGACGACCACCGTGTGGCCCCCTGCGCAGGCGTCGACCAGCTCCTGCGCGGTGGGCGACGCCTCCTCGACGGCGATGCCGGCCTCGCGCAGATAGGGCAGCTGCGGGTGGGCTCCGTCCGCGCACAGCACCCGGTCGGCGGCGTGCAGGGCCTGCCAGGCGGGCCAGGACAGCAGGCCGGGGGCGACGCGGTGGCTGGTGGTGAGCAGGACGACGCGGCCGGGGACGGCGGCCGCGCCGGGTGCGGCCTGCGGGTGGCCCGGGGTGGCTTCGGGGCGGTTGGCGTTCACGTTTCGAAGCTATCCCACGTGGCCGACGGCGCCGCGGGTCGTCCACAGGGGTGGGACCGGAGGCCGGTCGGCCGGTCCGCGGGCCGGGGGTTGTCCACAGGCCCGCTCCGGTCCCTCCCCCGGCGTGCTACATGGGCTGCTGCGCCCCGGTCGCCGTGACGTCGCGCACCCACGGTGTCCGGGCGTCGGCGCGGCTGCTCTTGCGCACGTCCCAGGTGCCGTAGCGCGGGTTGAGGTCGACGTCGAGCTCCTTGGAGGCGTCCGACAGGGCCTTCCAGAACTCGGGGCGGCTGGTGTCGGTGCCGAGCTTCTCGGCGAGCTTCTGGGCCTCCACCTGGAGGCGGAGGTTCTCCTCCAGGCGCTGCGGCGGGATGCCGTACTGCTGCAGCCAGGTCGTCTCCAGCGCCTTGCCGCCGCCGGCCTGCTTCTCCAGGCCGGAGCGCATCGTCTGGACCTCCTTGCGGGTGACGGTCACCCCGGCGTCCTGGGCGGCGCGGTGCAGCACCCGGTCGAGCACCATGGTCTGCAGGGTGTCCCGGGTGAGGGTGCCGGTCCGGGCGATGGCCTGCCGGTACTGCGCCTCGTCCCGCACGGCCGCCCGCTGGGCCGCCCGGACCTCGCCGACCCGCTCCTCCAGCTGGGAGACGGTGATGCGCTGCCCGCCCACCACGGCCGCGGCACCGGGATGCGCGTCGCTGCCGCAGGCGGTGAGGAGTGGCGCCGCGGCGGCGATCGCGGCGGTGAGGACGAGCGCGGTGCGACGGCGGCGGTGCAAGGAGACCTCCCGAGGAGATTGTGCGACGGTGCACAAGGTCTTGCGGTGATCGATGGTAGGCAGTGGGCAAGCTCTGGCCAACCCATTCGACCAACGATTCACCGGGACTTCCGGCACCGCCGCGCCGCCCCCGGACCGGGCCTCAGCCCCGCACCTGCCCCAGCCACTGCAGCGTGCGGCGGATCTCCGCTCCCAGGGGGTGACCGGGACCGTGCGTGCGTTCGACGTCGTGCAGCAGCCGGGCCAGGGTGTCGTGGGCGGCGCCGCGGTCGCCGAGGGCGAGCAGCAGGTGCCCGATGCGGCGGCGGACGTCGTGGGCCAGCTCCGGGCCGCCGGCGGCGACGTACTGGTTCTCGTAGTAGGGCAGCAGCGCCCGGTACTCGGCGAGGGCCGCGGCCGGTTCGCCGAGCTGTTCCAGGCACTGGGCGGCCTCGTAGCGGAACCGCAGGCACTGCGGGTCGGCCTGGCCGGCCTCGGCGGCGCGCTCGTCGGCGAGGCGGCGCAGCTCGGGCAGGGCGCGCCGGTACTGGCCGTCGTCCAGCAGGGTGGCCGCGTACTGCCGGCGCAGGGTGCGCACGACCGGGGAGTGCTCGCCGTGCTGTCCGGCCGCCACGGGCAGGATCGCGCCGAGGATGTCGACGGCCTGGGTGATGCGGCCCTCGCCGAGCAGGCGCTTGACCTCGTCGACGGCCCGGGCGATGTCGGTGTTCCCCGGCGCGTCGGGGACGGGGGTGGCGGGCGCGGGCTGGGGTGCGGGGGTGCGGGCCCGGTCCGGCCAGGGGGCGTGCGGCCGCAGGAAGGGCCGGGTGGGGTCGAGGGGCGCGCCGGTGGGGGTGCCGCGCGCGGGCAGCAGCGGTTCCAGGCGCTCGTACACCTCCTGGGCGGAGGCGGGCCGGTGCTGCGGGTCCTTGGCGAGCAGGCGCAGCACGAGGGTCTCCAGCGCCTCGGGCACCTCCGGGCGCAGCCGGCGCACCGGGACCGGCGGTTCGTACAGGTGCCGGTGGAGGACGCCGAGCGCGGTGGAGCCGGAGAACGGGACGTCGCCGCTGAGCAGTTCGTGCAGGACCACGCCGAGCGCGTACAGGTCGGTGTAGGGGCCGACCGCGCCGCCCATCGCCTGCTCGGGGGCCATGTAGGCGGGCGAGCCGATGGGCGTCCCGGTGTGGGTGAGGCGGGTGGTGTCCGTCTCCATGACGGAGGCGACGCCGAGGTCGAGGACGGTGACCGTGCCGTCCTGCTTCACCATCACGTTGCGCGGCTTGAGGTCGCGGTGGACGATCGGCACGGCGTGCACGGCGCTGAGCACGGCGCACAGCTGGGCCGCCACCGCGACCGCCCACGGCCACGGGTACGGGGTGCGCCCGGCGAGGTGACCGGCGAGGTCGGCGCCGTCGATGTACTGCATGACGAGGAACAGCTCCTCGCCCTCGCTGCCCGCGTCGTGCACGGTGACCAGGCCGGGGTGGTCGACCTGCGCGGTGACGCGGCACTCTCGCACGAAGCGGCGGCGCAGCTCCTCCGCGTCCTGGCCGGCCACCTTGTCGGGCCGCAGCAGCTTCACGGCGACGCGCCGGTCCAGCCGCTGGTCGTACGCCGTCCAGACCTGGCCCATGCCGCCCTGGCCGAGGACGGCGGACAGTTCGTAACGACCGGCGACGACCCGTCCCGCCTCGGCGCTCACCTGCTGCCCCCGGGCTCACCCGGGGTGCCGTCGGGCCGGCCCTCGTGCCGGCGCAGGTAGTCGCTGAGTTCGTCCAGCTCGGCGCGCACCTGGTCGATGCGGGCGGGCGCCGGCCGCTGCGGGACCGGCGGAACGGGGGGCTGCGGCGGCTGGGGCTGCTGCTGCGGGACGGGCGTGGCGGCCGCGTTGTAGGGGGTCGCCTGGTGCGGGTAGCCGTACGGGGTCTGCGAGGAGATGACGGTCGGGCCCTGCGAGGCCGGGTAGCCCGCGAAGCGGCGCTGCGCGCTGTGGTGGCCGATGTCCACGATCAGGAAGTAGATCGCGGACCCGAGGCCCAGCAGCAGGATCACGGCGAGCGCTATGTCCGTGCGGTGGTCGCCCTCGGGCAGCGAGCCGACCACCACGAAGCAGATGATGGACAGGGGCAGGCTCACCCAGGCCGCGATCCAGTCGTACACCTTGCCGCGCAGGACGGCGGCCCGGAACAGCGGGACGCAGGCCAGCACGCCGCACGTGAGGACTCCGGCTGCGGCGATCAGCACGCGCAGGGAGATGACCGTTGCCGCGCTGCGGGGAGGCGGCGCCGCGCCGTGGCCGTACATGACTGCTCCTGGTCCGGTGTGGCCGAATGGGACGGGTACGTGCGAGTGACAGAGCACGGTGGGGGATCCGAGCGTATAGCCCGACACGGACCACCGGTCACGGGTTGTACCGAACCGTTGTCGTGCTGATCACTTCGTGTGTCGGGAGCGCCCGCCGGGACGGGTGAGGAGCCTTCGGGCCCCCCGGCAGGACGCGTCGGCGACGCGCATTCCGGAATGCCCACGTCCGTGTCCCGGGGCGGGTCTCACCATGCCGCCCGCGCCAGGGACTTGGGCCCCGTCATCCGCACTGCCGCAGCATCGTCTCCTTGTCCGGTGCCGTCACGGGCAGGTCGTACTTGAGCGACACCTGGGCGAAGCGCACCGCGTAGGCGCAGCGGATCCGCTTGTCCGGCGGGAGCCAGGACGCCGGGCCGGAGTCCCCCTTGGAGCTGTTGGTCGGCCCGTCCACCGGCATCAGGTTGAGCGGGTCGTTGGCGATCGCCTCCCGCTTGTCCTCGGTCCAGCGCGAAGCGCCCATCTGCCAGTCGTACGACAGCGGCATGACGTGGTCGATCTGCACCTCGGTGGCGCGGGACTTCTTCCACTCGATGACCTTGCCGGTGTACGGGTCGTGCAGCGTCAGCGCGACGACGATGCAGTCGGAGCCCGAGCGGAAGCGGAGCTTGTCGCCGTCCCGCTTCAGCAGGTCGTTGCGCGAGTCGCAGCCGTTGTGCGAGAAGGGCACCTCGCGCGGCGCCGAGTCCATCCAGGCGTAGCCGAACTTGTCGCGTTCGTAACCGGTGCGCGGGCCGCGGCCCTTGGTCGCCACCTTCTCGATCAGGGCACGCGCCTCGGCCTTGTCGGCGGAGGAGGTGACCGGGGCGAGCCCCGGCTCGGTGCCGTCCGGGTTGTCCAGCGGGTTCACCGCCCGGCCGTCCCCGGCGGCCGGTGCCCCGGAGCCCGAGGCTCCGCTCCCGTCCCCCGGTGCGGCGAGATCCTCGCAGCCGGCCAGCGCCGCACCGGTGAACACCATCGCGACAGCAAGTGCCGCCCCACCCCTCAGACGCCTCACCGTGCGCCCCTCCCTGCTCTGTCCGTACCGGCTGCGCACGGGCGGCCCGTGCCCGTCCCACGGTAGCGAGGCAGAGGTTCCGCTTGCAGGGGGCACCCACCGGTCGGAGAGGCCCGGCGCTGCCGTTGCGTGCGCTGACGGTCCGGTCCCCCGGCCTCCCCGAGGACCGGACCGTGGTCACGGGCTGCTCAGGACCCCAGCACCGACGTGAGGAACTCGCCGACCCACGCGAGGAGTTCGCGGCCGACCAGTGGCTTGCCGCCCACCTTGGCCGTCTTCGGGCGGGGCACCACCACCTGGTGGGCCGCCGGCTTGATGACGGCCCCCGGGTAGAGCCGCTTGAGCCGCAGCTCCTGCGACTCGCGCAACTCCACCGGCGCGAAGCGGATGTTGGTGCCCTGGAGGACGATCTCGCCGACGCCGCACGCCCGCGCGAACATCCGCAGCCCCGCCACCAGCAGCAGGTTCTCCACCGGCTCGGGCAGCTTGCCGTAGCGGTCGACGAGTTCCTCGCGGACCGCCTTGATGTCCTCCTCCGAGTTCGCGGAGGCGATGGCGCGGTACGCCTGCAGGCGCAGCCGCTCGCCGGGCGCGTAGTCGTGCGGCACGTGCGCGTCGACGGGCAGCTCGATCTTGACCTCGAGCGGCGGCTCCTCCTCGATCTCGCCGCTCTCCAGCTGGCGCCGGTAGTCCGCGACGGCCTCGCCGACCATCCGCACGTACAGGTCGAAGCCGACGCCCGCGATGTGGCCGGACTGCTCGCCGCCGAGGAGGTTGCCCGCGCCGCGGATCTCCAGGTCCTTCATGGCGACGTACATGCCGGCGCCCATCTCCGTGTGCTGGGCGATGGTGGCCAGGCGCTCGTGGGCCGTCTCCGTCAGCGGCTTCTCCGGCGGGTAGAGGAAGTAGGCGTAGCCGCGCTCGCGGCCGCGGCCCACCCGGCCGCGCAGCTGGTGCAGCTGCGAGAGTCCGAAGTTGTCGCCGCGCTCGACGATCAGGGTGTTGGCGTTGGAGATGTCGATGCCGGACTCGACGATCGTCGTGGACACCAGGACGTCGAACTTCTTCTCCCAGAAGTCGACCACCACCTGCTCCAGCGCCTGCTCCGACATCTGGCCGTGGGCCGTCGCGATGCGCGCCTCGGGCACGATCTCGCGCAGGCGGGCGGCGGCCCGGTCGATCGACTCGACCCGGTTGTGGATGTAGAAGACCTGGCCCTCGCGCAGCAGTTCGCGGCGGACGGCCGCGCCGATCTGCTTCTCCTCGTAGGGGCCGACGAAGGTCAGCACCGGGTGGCGCTCCTCCGGCGGGGTGGTGATCGTCGACATCTCGCGGATGCCGGTGACCGCCATCTCCAGCGTCCTCGGGATCGGGGTCGCGGACATGGTCAGCACGTCGACGTTCGCGCGGAGCTTCTTCAGCTGCTCCTTGTGCTCGACGCCGAAGCGCTGCTCCTCGTCGACGATGACCAGGCCCAGGTCCTTGAACTTCGTCTCGGACGAGAACAGCCGGTGCGTGCCGATGACGATGTCCACCGAGCCCTCGCGCAGGCCCTCCAGGACGGCCTTGGCCTCGGTGTCGGTCTGGAAGCGGGACAGTGCCTTCACGTTCACCGGGAACTGCGCGTACCGCTCGCTGAACGTGCCGAAGTGCTGCTGCACCAGCAGGGTCGTCGGCACCAGCACGGCGACCTGCTTGCCGTCCTGGACGGCCTTGAAGGCGGCCCGGACCGCGATCTCGGTCTTGCCGTAGCCGACGTCGCCGCAGATCAGGCGGTCCATGGGGACCGACTTCTCCATGTCCTCCTTGACCTCGGCGATGGTGGTGAGCTGGTCGGGCGTCTCCGCGTAGGGGAAGGCGTCCTCCAGCTCGCGCTGCCAGGGCGTGTCCGGCCCGAAGGCGTGCCCGGGGGCGGCCATGCGCGCGCTGTAGAGCTTGATGAGGTCGGCGGCGATCTCCTTGACGGCCTTCTTGGCGCGGGCCTTGGTCTTCGTCCAGTCGGCGCCGCCCAGGCGGTGCAGGGTGGGCGCCTCGCCGCCGACGTACTTGGTGATCTGCTCCAGCTGGTCGGTGGGGATGTAGAGCCGGTCGCCGGGCTGGCCGCGCTTGGCGGGGGCGTACTCCACGACCAGGTACTCGCGGGTGGCGCCCTGCACGGTGCGCTGGACCATCTCGATGTAGCGGCCCACGCCGTGCTGCTCGTGGACGATGTGGTCGCCCGGCTCCAGGGTGAGCGGGTCGATGGTCTTGCGGCGGCGGGCCGGCATCCGGGCGCCCTCGCGGCCGGAGGCCTTCTGCCCGGTCAGGTCGGTCTCGGTGAGGACGGCGAGTGCGAGGGCCGGGTCGACGAAGCCGTGGTCGATCGACCCGCACGCCACGTGCACGACCGACGGGGAGATCTCGCCGAGGTCCCCGTCCAGGCGGGCGGCGATGCCCTCGCCGCCGAGCACCTCGACGGTACGGGCCGCCGGGCCGTGGCCCTCGGTGACGAACACCGTGCGCCAGCCGTCGGCGAGCCAGCCCTTGGTGTCGGCGAGGGCCTTGGCGGTGTCCCCGCGGTAGGTCTCCGGGGCGTGCATGCCCAGCTTGAGGGTGTCCCCGTCCAGCTCCTCGTCGGCGGCGAACGGCGACACCGACCACCACATCATGTCCAGCTCGCGGGCCCGGTCGCGGACGTCGGCGATGGACCACAGGGAGGCCGCGCCGACGTCGATGGGCGCCTCGCCACCGCCCGCGGTGGCCGCCCAGGACGCCTGCAGGAACTCCTGCGAGGTGGCGACCAGGTCCGAGGCGCGCGTACGCACCCGCTCCGGGTCGCAGACGACCGCCATGGCGCCCTTGGGCAGGACGTCGAGCAGCAGCTCCATGTCGTCGACGAGGACCGGGGCGAGGGACTCCATGCCCTCCACGGCGATGCCCTCGGCGATCTTGCCGAGCAGTTCGCCCAGCTCGGGGTGGCGCTCGGCCAGGGCGCGCGCCCGCTCGCGGACGTCCTCGGTGAGCAGCAGCTCACGGCAGGGCGGGGCCCACAGGCCGTGTTCGGCGACCTCCAGGGAGCGCTGGTCGGCGACCTTGAAGTAGCGGATCTCCTCGACGTCGTCGCCCCAGAACTCGACGCGCAGGGGGTGCTCCTCGGTGGGCGGGAACACGTCGAGGATGCCGCCGCGCACGGCGAACTCGCCGCGCTTCTCCACCAGCTCCACGCGCGCGTAGGCGGCGGCCGCGAGGGCTTCCACCACCTCGTTCAGGTCGGCGCTCTGCCCGGACCGCAGCGCCACCGGCTCGAGGTCGCCCAGGCCCTTGACCTGCGGCTGGAGGACGGAGCGGACGGGGGCCACCACGACGGAGACCGGGCCGGTCTCGGGGTCGTCGGGGCGCGGGTGGGCCAGGCGGCGCAGCACGGCCAGGCGGCGGCCGACGGTGTCGCTGCGGGGGCTGAGCCGTTCGTGCGGGAGCGTCTCCCAGGACGGGTACTCCACGACGCCCTCGGGGGGCAGCAGCGAGCGCAGGGCGGCGGCCAGGTCCTCCGCCTCGCGGCCCGTCGCCGTGACCGCGAGGACCGGGCGGCCCGACTCGCGGGCCAGGGCGGCGACCGTGAAGGGCCGGGCGGCAGGGGGGCCGACCAGGTCGACGTGCATGCGGTTGCCGTCGGCGGCGGCCCTGATCGCTTCCGCGAGGGCGGCGTCCTTGATGACGGCGTCGAGCAGACCGTGCAGGCTCATTCGGGCTTTTTCCGTCCAGGGGGGTGGGCAACACGACGGGCCCGACGCGCGCTGCGGGCCGGGGGTCTCCAGCGTACGTCGCTGCGCGGCTCGGCGTCGGGCCTGTGGAGGACGCCCCCGAGTGCGAGGTGCTCGGCGGTCCCGGCCCACCTGCGTGACAGCACCCGGCGCCGGGAGGTCCTGTCCTGGACCTCCCGGCGCCGGGCCCCCGCAACCCCCGTGTGCGGTGGTTCTCGGCGGCGGCCCGCTACTCCGTCGCGATGGCGTTCAGCACGTTCATCCGGCCCGCGCGGAAGGCCGGGACCAGGGCCGCGAACAGGCCCACGAACGCCGAGCCGATGAAGACGCCGATGATCGTCGGCCAGGGGATGTCCAGGACCATCAGGCCCTCCAGCTCCAGCAGCTGCTGGGCCGTGGCGCCCCAGCCCATGCCCAGGCCGAGGCCCAGCAGGGCGCCGAAGAGGGCGATGACGACCGACTCCATGCGGATCATGCGGCGCAGCTGGCGGCGGGAGAGGCCGATCGCCCGCATGAGGCCGATCTCCCGGGTGCGCTCCACCACCGACAGGGCCAGGGTGTTCACCACGCCCAGGACGGCGACGACGATCGCCAGGGCCAGCAGGCCGTAGATCATGTTGAGCAGCTGGCCGATCTGGTCCTTCAGGGCTTCCTTGTAGTCGGTCTGGTCGCGCACCTTGTACTGCGGGTAGTCGTGCAGCGCGGACTTCAGCGACGCGTAGGCGGCGTCCTGCCTGCCCTCCTCGGCCGAGGCGAACAGCAGGGTGTTCAGCGGCATCTTGTCGGCCGGGACGTACTTGGCCATCGTCGAGACGGACGTGTACATCGCGCCCGCGTCGATCACGACGTCGCTGCTGGTGATCGCCCGGACGGTCAGGTCGGCGGTCCTGCCGTCCCGGAAGGCCACCCGCACCTTGGAGCCGAGGGTGATGCGGTGGTCCTCGGCGAACTTCTCGTGGACCGACATCGAGTCGGGCTTATAGGCGTCGGTGAGCTTGCCGGCCACCGTCTCGGTGCGCAGGTCGGTCGCGTAGGACGGGTCGGCCGCCGTGATGGCGGTGTCCTCGAGGGTCTTGCCGTCGGGGGTGGTGAAGTCGGCCTCGGTCCACTTGTACTCGGTGACCCGCTCCACGTCCGGGGCGGACTCGACCGCCTGGACCGCCTGCGGGCTGATGAGCTGGCCGCGGTCGGACTGGATGATGAAGTCGGTGCCGACGGTCTTGTCGAGCTGGTCGGTGGCGGAGGCCACCATGGAGGAGCCGACCACGGACAGGCACGCCACCAGGGCGAGGCCGATCATCAGGGCGGCGCCGGTCGCGCCGGTGCGGCGCGGGTTGCGCAGGGCGTTGCGCTCGGCCATGCGGCCGACGGGGCCGAACATGCGCAGCAGGAGCGCGCCGAGGACGCGGACCACCGCGCCGGCGAGCAGCGGGCCGACGACCACGAAGCCGATGAGCGTCAGCACCACGCCGAGGCCGAGCCACAGCGATCCCTCGGTGGCCTTGTCGGCGGCCGAGGCCAGGAAGAGGCCGAAGGCGCCCGCTGCGGTGAGGACGGTGCCGGTGATGCCGCGGATCCAGCCGGCCTTGGCGTCGGCGGGGGCGCCCGCGTCGCGCAGGGCGGCCATCGGGGAGATCTTGCCGGCGCGGCGGGCGGGCAGGTAGGCGGCGAGCACGGTGACGATCACGCCGAGGACGAGACCGACCACGGGGGTCGTCCAGGCCACGGTGAGGTCGTCGGTGGACAGCTCCATGCCCATCTGGCCCATGAGCTTCATCAGGCCGACGGCGAGGCCGACGCCCGCACCGACGCCGAGCAGCGAGCCGACGAGACCGAGCAGCAGCGCCTCGGCGAGCACGGAGCGGTTGACCTGCTTGCGGGAGGAGCCGATGGCCCGCATCAGGCCGATCTCCCGGGTGCGCTGGGCGACCAGCATGGAGAAGGTGTTGATGATCAGGAAGATGCCGACGAGGAAGGCGATCCCGGCGAAGCCGAGCATCGCGTACTTCATGACGCTCATGAAGCTCTCGACGTCCTTCTGGTTGGCGTCGGCGGTCTCCTTGGCCGTCTTGACCTGGTAGCCGCCGCCGAGTTCGGCCGCGACGTTCTTCTTCAGCTGCGCGTCGCTGACGCCGGCGGCCGCGGTGACGTTGATGTTGGTGTAGACGCCGCTCTCGCCGACCAGGGCCTGCTGGGCGGTCCTGGTGTCGAGGTAGAAGAGGGCCGCGCCGGGGTTGGTGACGGTGAAGTCGGCGATGCCGGAGATCTTCGCGGTGTGGTTGCCGACCGTGGAGAGCACGGCGATCTCGTCGCCGAGCTCCAGGCCGTGCTTGTCGGCGGTGTCGGCGTCGACCATGATCTGGCCGGCGCCGCGGGGGGCCGCGCCGGAGGTGATCTCCATGGTGCGGGCTTCGTTGCGGTTCCAGCTGCCGACGATGGTCGGGGCGCCGCTGGAGGGCGACAGGCTGTCCTTGTCGGCGTCGACGACCGTCACCGAGGTGGAGAACACGGTGCCCTCGGCGGACTTCACGCCCTGGGCCTTGCGCACCTCGCCGAGCACGGAGGCCGGCATGACCGGCGGCTTGCCGTTGTCGGCGGTGGTCTCACCGGTGTCGGAGGCGCCCTTGGCGCTCACCGTGACGTCGGAGGAGGTGGCCGCGAACAGCTTGTCGAACGTGGTGGACATGGTGTCCGTGAAGACGAGCGTGCCGCAGACGAAGGCCACGGACAGCAGGACGGCGATCGCCGAGAGGGCCATGCGCCCCTTGTGCGCGAGGAAGTTGCGCATCGAGGTCTTCAGGACGGTCATGACGTGCGCCCCCGGGCGTCGAAGTCCTTCATGCGGTCCAGGACGGCCTCGGCCGTGGGCTTGAGCATCTCGTCGACGATGCGGCCGTCGGCGAGGTAGAGCACCCGGTCCGCGTAGCTGGCGGCGACGGGGTCGTGGGTCACCATGACGATGGTCTGGCCCAGTTCGTCGACCGAGCGGCGCAGGAAGCCGAGGACCTCGGCGCCGGCGCGCGAGTCGAGGTTGCCGGTGGGCTCGTCGCCGAAGATGATCTCGGGCCGGGCGGCGAGGGCACGGGCCACGGCGACGCGCTGCTGCTGGCCGCCGGAGAGCTGGGTCGGCCGGTGCCTGAGCCGGTCGGCGAGGCCCACGGTCTCCACCACCCGCGTCAGCCACTCCTTGTCGGGCTTGCGGCCCGCGATGTCCATGGGCAGCGTGATGTTCTCGATGGCGTTGAGCGTCGGCAGCAGGTTGAACGCCTGGAAGATGAACCCGATCCGGTCCCGGCGCAGCTGCGTCAGCTTCTTGTCCTTCAGACCGGTGATCTCGGTGTCGTCGAGGTAGATCTGACCGCCGGTGACGGTGTCGAGCCCGGCGAGGCAGTGCATCAGCGTGGACTTGCCGGAGCCCGAGGGGCCCATGATCGCGGTGAACTGGCCGCGTGCGATGTCCACGTCGACGTGGTCGAGGGCGACGACCCGGGTCTCTCCGGACCCGTACGCCTTGACGACCTGCCGCGCCCGCGCGGCTACGGCCGTACGCCCTCCAGTACCCCCGTGCCTGGGAATGGTCACAGCCGAAGTCACGGTATGTCTCCTATGTCGGTCAGCAGTTGGTGAAGGCGGTTGCCGGGCCGGCGGCCGCTGGTGCGGTGCCGGGCCGGGCGGTCCGTCCGACGTGTTCCAAGTCTCGCGGCGGGGAGGGGTCGTGCGCCCTGGTGTCCAGCGCAGTCTTCTGCTGAGGAAAACCCCACCCCCGACGGTGGGCCCACCGCCCCCCCGGCGGCGTAAAGCCAGGTTAAGGACGAGCCCTTCGCCCTCTCGTCCTCCGCCGGTACGAACCCTCCCCAGGTCGTAGTACGGAGGTACCCCTAGGGGCAGTCCACCGTGGGGTGGAGGCCGTCTCAGGGTCGGCTCCGCCTGTCGGCCCACTCAGCCTCCACCCTCCCGCGACGTCAGGGTCAAGTGGGAAGCTGTCGGGCGGCAGATAGGTGCAAGGGGCAGGCAGAGTCGAGGGGGAGGGGCCGGGGTGGGGAGCACCAGTTCCGCGGCGCGTGAGACGGCGGCGCCCGTGGCGGACCGGGGGCGGTCGGCCGTCGTGGCGGCCCTGATGCTGTCGATGGCGCTGGCGGCGCTCGACGCGACCGTCGTGTCCACCGCCGTGCCGCAGATCGTCGGGGACCTCGGCGGGTTCTCCGTCTTCTCCTGGCTGTTCTCCGGCTATCTGCTGGCCGTCACCGTCACCCTGCCCGTCTACGGCAGGCTCTCCGACACCTTCGGCCGCAAGCCCGTGCTCGTCGTGGGCTCGGTGCTGTTCCTGCTGGGGTCCCTGCTGTGCGCGCTGGCCTGGAACATGGGGGCGCTCATCGCCTTCCGTGTCGTGCAGGGCCTGGGCGGCGGCGCGTTGCAGGGCACCGTGCAGACCCTCGCCGCCGACCTGTACCCGCTGGAGGACCGTCCGAAGATCCAGGCGAAGCTGTCGACGGTGTGGGCGGTGTCCGCGGTCGCCGGCCCGGGCCTCGGCGGAGTGCTCGCCGCGTACGCGGACTGGCGGTGGATCTTCCTGGTCAACCTGCCGATCGGCGCGGTCGCGCTGTGGCTGATCGTGCGTCACCTGCACGAACCCGAGCGGGATCCGGTGCCGCACGCGCGCGTGGACCGGGCGGGCGCGCTGGCGGTGTTCGCCTGCGGCGGGGTGCTGCTGACGGCGCTGGTGCAGGGCGGGGTGGCCTGGCCGTGGCTGTCGCCGCCCTCGCTCGGCCTGTTCGGCGCGGGACTGGCCCTGGCCGCGGTCGTGGTGCTGGTGGAGCGCCGGGCCGCGGACCCGATCATCCCGGGGTGGGTGTGGCGGCGCCGGACGATCGCCGCGGTCAACCTGGCCCTGGGCGCGCTGGGCCTGCTGATGGTCGCGCCGACGGTCTTCCTGCCCACCTACGCCCAGTCGGTGCTGGGCCTGGCGCCCGTCGCGGCCGGGTTCGTGCTGTCGGTGTGGACGCTGAGCTGGCCGGTGTCGGCCGCGCTGAGCCAGCACGTGTACCGGCGGATCGGGTTCCGCGACACCGCGCTGCTGGGCATCGGCGCCGCCGCCCTGGTCCTGTTCGCGTTCCCGTTCCTGCCCTACCCCGGGCACGCCTGGCAGCCCACCGTGCTGATGCTGCTGCTCGGGGCCGCGCTGGGCCTGTTCCAGCTGCCGCTCATCGTCGGGGTGCAGTCGACGGTGGGCTGGGCCGAGCGCGGCACGGCGACCGCCTCGGTGCTGTTCTGCCGTCAGACGGGCCAGACGATCGGCGCGGCGGTCTTCGGCGCGGTCGCCAACGGAGTGCTGGCGGCCCGGCTCGGCGGCTCGGGCGACCTCGACTCGGTGACCAGGGCGCTGGACGGGGGTGTGGCGCCGCAGGCCACCCGGCGGGCCATCGCCGACGCGGTGCACGCCGTCTACCTGGGCGCGGCGGGGGCCGCGGCGCTGGCGTTCGTGCTGCTGCTGCTCCTGGCGCCCCGGAAATTCCCGGTGCTGAAGGACTGACCCTCTCTACCCTCGCGGTCATGGTGACCCTGGAACCGCTGCGGGCGGACCACGCGCACGCGCTGCTGGCCTTCGAGCGGGAGAACCGGGCGTACTTCGCCCGCACGGTCCCGGACCGCGGCGACGCCTATTTCACCCCCGAGGGCTTCGCCGCACGGCACCGGGCGCTCCTGGCCGAGCAGGACGCGGGCGTGTGCCGTTTCCACGTGGTCCTCGCGGACCGGGGGGAGATCGTCGGGCGCGTGAACCTGATCGACCTGGCGGACGGCGGCGCCGAGGTCGGCTACCGGGTGGGCGCACGGGCGGCGGGCCGCGGGGTGGCGACGGCGGCGGTCGCCCAGGTGTGCCGGCTGGCCGCCACCGCGTACGGGCTCCGCACGCTCACGGCGCTGACGCGATGGGAGAACTCCGCGTCGCGGACCGTCCTGGAACGCAACGGCTTCCGCCGCGTGGGGGTCGCTTCCGTCGACGGCGGGCCCGGACTCCGTTACGAGCGGCGGGACTTGGGCGCGGTGCCACCGCCGAGGCCCGGATCCGGGGGTTAACGCGGGTAACACCCGAGGTCACGCAGGTGAGCACGTACCGACCAATCAGTTTGTCCAAACCCTCGCGCTCCCCCGGTACTCCGCAGTAGCGTGCGGGGCCGCCCGCCCCCAACTCCCTGCCGTTCACCGGACCCGACCCCGCAAGGAGCCCCGGGATGTCCTACGACCCGCCGCCCTACCCGCCGTACCCACCGCCCGACTCGTCCCCCTCCTACGACACCTACCCGTGGGTGCCGCGGCGGGAGCCCGAGCCGGCCGGGCGGCACATCCGGCGCCACGCCCCCCTCGGGCAGCACAGCGACCTGAGGCTCCTGCGCAGCGCCTACCGCTGGCAGCGGCGCGTGGCCACGCTCACCGCACTCGGCTACTTCGTGCTGTTCCTGCTCCTGTCGGCGTTCGCCCCGTCGCTGATGACGGGCACCGTCACCGACGGCCTGCCCACCGGCCTGCTGCTGGCACTCGTGCAGGTGCCCGTGACCTGGCTGGCCATCGCCCTGTACGAGCGGACCGCCCGCAGCCGCGTCGACCCGATCGCGGACCGGATCCGCAGGCAGACCGCGCTGGACGCCAAGCGGGAGGGCGCGCTGTGAACACCGACTTCAGCGGCAACGCCCAGGCCATGTCCCTGGTCGGCTTCTCCACCGTCGCCACGATCACCCTGCTGCTGTGCGTGATGACCGGCCCGGACCGCGACGACCTCGACGAGTTCTACACCGGCTACAGCTCCCTGTCCCCCATGCGCAACGGCCTGGCGATCGCCGGCGACTACATCTCCGCCGCCACCGTCCTCGGCACCGGCGGCGTGATCGCCCTGTTCGGCTACGACGGCACCGTCCTGGCCCTGAGCACCGCGCTGTCGCTGATGCTGCTGATGTTCCTGCTGGCCGAACCGCTGCGCAACGCGGGCCGGTTCACCATGGGCGACGCGCTGACCCGGCGGGCGCCGGGCCGCGCCGTGCGGATCGCGGCCTGCGCGGTGACCCTGGCGGCCCTGGTGCCGCTGATGCTGGTCCAGCTGGCCGGGACCGGGCAGCTGATGGCGTTCATCCTCGGCTTCTCCGGCGAATCGCTGCAGACCGGCTGCATCATCGGCGTCGGCGCCCTGATGATCAGCTACGCGGCGATCGGCGGCATGAAGGGCACCGCCCTCATCCAGATCCTGAAGATCGTGCTGCTGCTCGGCTCCGGCATGGTCGTCGCGGTGCTGATCCTCCACCGGTTCGACTGGGACCCCGGGGCGCTGTTCGGCGCCGCCGCCGCGGGCAGCGGCGTGGGCTCGGCGTTCCTCACCTCGGGCCTGCAGTTCGCCGGCGGCCCCCACCCCGACCTGGACATGATCACCGCGCAGCTCACGGTGGTCCTCGGCGGCGGCGTCCTGCCGCACGTCACCATGCGCATGTACACCGCCTCCAGCGCCCGGCAGGTACGCCGTTCGATGTCCTGGGCGGTGTCCGGAGTGGCGCTGTTCGTGCTCGTCATCACGGTGATCGGCTTCGGTGCGACCGCCCTGGTCGGCCGGGCCGTCATCGCGAAGGTCGATCCGCAGGGCAACACGGCGTTCCTGCTGGGCACGCAGGCCGCGTTCGGCGCGGAGGTGTCGGCGGCGGAGACGTTCCTGTTCACGACCGTCACCACCGCCGTCTTCCTGACGCTGCTCGCCTCCGTCGCCGGCATGATCCTGGCCTGCGCCAACTCCCTGGCGCACGACGTGTTCGCGGCCCGCGTGCAGGAGATGTCCCCGCGCCGCGAGATGACCCTGGCCCGGCTGTCGGCCCTGGCCGTGGGCATCCCCGCGATCGCCCTGGCCACCCAGGTCCAGCACCGCAGCCTCCAGCCGCTGGTGACGCTGTCGTTCTGCCTGGGCGCCTCCGCCATCGCGCCCGCGCTGGTCTACAGCCTGTTCTGGCGGCGCTTCACGCGAACGGGCCTGCTCAGCACGCTCATCGGCGGTTCGCTGGCGGTGCTGCTGCTGATGCCGGGCACCAACCTCGTCTCCGGCTCCCCCGTGTCCGCCTTCCCCGAGGCCGACTTCAACTGGTTCCCGTTCACCACCACGGGCCTGCTCTCCATCCCCCTGGGCTTCGCCTGCGGCTGGCTCGGCACGCTGGCCTCCGGCCACCGCAAGTCGGAGGAGCAGCGCCACCAGTACGAAGCGGTCGAGGGCCTGATCCTGGCGGGCGCGGGACGCAAGGACCCCTGACCCGCACGGCACGGCGGTCCGCACGGACCGCCGTGCCGCACCCGTCGGGCGGCCGACCGACGGCCGGGCCCCTCAGCCGGGCCTCCGGTCGGCCGGAGCCCAGTCGCTCACCGGGCCGCCTGGCCCGACCACGCCGTCAACCGGGTGTGGACGTGGTCGATGTGCCGGCGGACGGCGTCCCCCTGCTCCGCGTGCTCGCGCAGCACCCGCTCCGTCTCCTCCTCCAGCGCCGCGGCCCGCTCACGGGCCCGCTCCACCGTCTGCGCGGCGCACACGCGCGCCTCCTCCGCCAGCCGCCGGGCCTCCTCCTCGGCCTCCGCGAAGGCCCGCTTCGCCTCCGACAGCGCGCTCTCGGCCCGCGCGACCGCCTCCGAGCCGTCCGCGTCCAGCCCGGCCGCGCAACCGGCCCGCGCGCGCTCCGCCTCGGCCCACCGCTCGGCCCGTTCCTTGTCCTGCTCGGCCAGCATCCCGGCGGTGCGCTGCCGCACCTCGCGCAGCGCGGCCCGCGCCTCGCCGCGCTGCTCGTCCGCCTCCCGCCGGGCCGCGCCCAGGATCTCGTCGGCCTCGGCGCGCGCCGCCAGCAGCCGCTGCCGGGCCCGCTCGTCGGCCTCGGCGCGCACCGTGTCGGCGTACGCCTGCGCCTCGCCCCGCACGCCGGCCGCCGCCTCCCGCGCCTTCCCGACGCGTCGGCGCGCCTCACGCCGCGCCCCCTCGCGGACGGCGGCGGCCTCCTCCTGCCCGAGGGTGAACAGCCGCCGGGCCCGCTCACCGAGCGACGCGTAGGACTGCGGCACCAGCCGGGCCACGGTGTGCCGCAGCCGGGCCAGTTCGTCGTCCATCCGCCGGGCGAGCATCGTCAGCCGGGCGGCCTCCTCCCAGGAGGCGTCACGGTCGGCGCTCAGGGCCCCGGCGTACGCGTCGGCCTGCTCGGGACGGTAGCCGCGTCCCCGCACAGCCGTGAAGCCGTGGGGCGACACCGGTGCGCTCCTCATCCTGGGACCCCTCTCCACCACACGGACGCGACGTCCGACGCGGCATATGCCTGTGTCGCGCACATCTTGGTGGATTTGCCGCAAAGGTGCACAACGCGACACTCCGCACCGAGGTCACGGGACCGCCGGCAGCGGGGACAGCAGGGCTCGCGCGCCCCGGGTCCGCACACGAAAGAGCCGGGCCCCGTCGCATCTCCCGCGACCGGGCCCGGCTCCCTCCGCACACCTCAGCGGTGACGGCGCCTCACAGCAGTCCGTCCCACATCTGCTCCAGCAGCACCGACCACCAGCTCTCGGGCGACCCCAGCGCCGCCGGGTCCAGCGCGGCCAACTGGGCCTGGAAGTCGACGGTCCAGCGGCCCGCCTGCTCCTGGTTCAGCCCGAACCTGAGCCGCCACATCCGCCCCAGCAGCGCCAGGCACCGCGCGAACTCGGGCAGCCCGGTGTTCACGAACTGCGGCGGTACGGGCGCACCGCCCGGTCCGGCCTCCACCGGCACCGCGACGATGTTCGCCGTGCCGTACTGCACGCAGATCGCCTTGCCGAAGTCACTGCCCATCACCAGGTAGGACCCGGCGTCCGCCGCCGGCTGCACACCGCGCTCGGCCGCCAGCTCCGCCAGCGTCGGCACGGGCCGCCCGGGCTGGGCCTGCGCCCAGAAGAACGGGCCCATGTCCAGCGGCAGACCGGCCACCACCAGGGTGTGCGCCACGACCGGCGGCACCCCCTGCCGGGAGACGGCGGCCTGCTCGAACCGGAACACCCCCGGCCCGAACGCGGCTGCCAGCTCCTGCGCGACGGCCTCCGGCGGGACCGGCGGCGCCGCCTGCACCGGCGGCAGCGGAGCACGCACCGGCGCCGGGCGCGCGGGCCCGTCCGCCACCTGGTGCAACTCGCCCTGGTGGGCCAGCAGTTGCTGCATGCCCTGCTGCCGGCTGGCGTGGTCCGTGCCGTAGGGCGCGATCGAGGCGATCCGCGCCTGCGGCCACTGCTCGCGGATCATCCGCGCGCAGTAGGCACCCGGCAGCTCGCACGACTCCAGCTCCGTGTGCAGCTCCAGCACCTGGTCCGGGGGCACGTTCATGGCCCGCAGCTCGTGGAAGATCTGCCACTCCGGGTGCGGCGTGCCCGGCGCCGAGCGCCGGATCAGCTGCTGCTCGGAACCGTCCTGCGCGCGGTAGCGCAGCACGGCCTGGTAGCCCGGACCGACCGTCGGCTGCCCGGCCGGCTGCTGCGGATACCCGTAGCCCTGCCCGGGCACCGGCTGACCGGGCGGGGGCACCGCGCCGGGCGGCATCGCCCCGTGCGGCACCGGCGGGACGCCGGGCGCGCCCGGGGCGGCGGGCGGCGCACCGGGGGCCTGCGGAGGCGGAGGCACACCGGGGCCGGCCACCGGGGGCGCGGCCAGCACGGTCTCCGCGTGGTGCACGGGACCCGGAGCGCCCGGAGCACCGGGGACGCCCGGGGCGGCGGGAGGGTGCGGAACACCGGGCCGGTGCGGGGCACCGGGAGGCTGGGGCGCACCCGGCGCACCGGGCCCTGCCTGGGCCCCCGGCGCTCCCGGCGCACCGGGAGCCGCGGGCGGCTGCGGGACCCCCGGGCCGGCCAGCATCGTCGCCGCGTGGTGGACACCGCCGGGGGGCGTACCCCCGGGGGCCCCGGGCGGCTGCGGAGCGCCGGGCGCGCCCGGCGGCTGCTGCGGAGGCTGCGGCGCCCCCGGACCCTGCGCGGACCCGGCACCCGAGGAGCCACCGGGGACACCGGGAGCCGAAGCGGCCGGTGCCTGCGGCCCGTCCGGGCCCAGCGCCGACACCATCTGCGTCGGCACGTACGCGCCGCCCCCGGGCGTTCCCGGAGCCCCGGGACCCGACGGCGCGGCAGGACCGCCCGGCCGCGCGCCCGGCGTACCCGGGGCACCCGGCGGAGGCGGCGTGGAAGGGCCGTCGCCCCGGCCGCGGCCCGGCGGCGGGGCCGCCTTGCTGGTCGCCGCGTCGGCGATGTCCCCGGCGTTCGGCGCGAGCGGCCGCCCGGGCACGGACCCGGCGGCGCCCTGCGCGTTCCCGTACGGCGCCCCGCCCGACGTGGGGGCGGGCGCAGGCGTGCTCCCGTGCGCCACCCCGGCGGGCGGCGTCCCGTAGGGCACCCCGCCGGGCGGCGTCCCCTGCGGCGCACCCGGACCTGCGGGCCCGCCGGAGGTGGCCGCGGGTCCACCAGGAGCGGCAGGTCCCGCGCCCGGCCCGGACGGGTACCCGTACCCGGGCCCACCGGAAGCCCCGGCGCCCTGCGCGTTCGGGTCGCCGAGCGCCGGCGAGACAGCCGTCGGCGGCAGCCCGCTGCCGCCCGACATCAGGGTCGTGCGGGCCTCGGGCGCCGCCGACGGCGGCGGCGCGTCGTCGTCGCTCCCGCTCAGCGGCGGCGCGAACACCGTCGCGGGCAGCGGCACCGAACGGTCGTCCCCCGCGTCGGCGTTGGTGTCCGTACCGGCCCAGGGCGTCGCCCCGGCCGGCGTCTCCGGCCCACCCGCCGACCCGGACGGACCCGGGTCCGTCCCCGCGTCGCTCCCCCCGGCGGCCGGCCACGCCGTACCGCTCCCGGGCGCCACGGGCGCACCCTGCGCCGCGGCGGGGACATCGGCGGGCGGGGCGTCGGCGGGCTCCGGCGGTGCCGACGGCCCGGCGCCCGACGCCGGCGAGGACGCGGCCCCGGCGGCGGCCGCAGCAGCCGCGTCCGCCCCCGCCCCGGAAGCAGCCCCGGGCACCGAACCGGCACCCGCCACCGCACCGGAAGCCGGGACGGCCGACGAAGACCCGCCCCCGCGCCGGTCCGGAATGCCCATCCGGTCCGCCGCCTCCTGCAACCACTCCGGCGGAGTCAGCAGGAACGACGTCTGGTTCAGATCCACCCGCGCGGGCGCCGCCGGAGCCGGCTCCTCAGCCCCGTCCGTACGGCCGTACTCCTCCTCGTACCGGCGGATCACCTCGCCCACCGGCAACCCGGGCCACAGCGTCGCCTCGCCGCTGTCCCGCGCGATCACCAGCCGCTGCCCGCCCCCGTCGGAGCGCGGCCCGTCCGCACGGTCCTCCGCCCACACCACGAACCCGAGGTCGAACTCCCGCACCCGCACCTCACGATGCTGGTACGACGGCACGTCCCCGTTGATCCACTCCTCGGCGCGCTCCTGCGCCTGCGCGAAGGTCACCATCGCCGAGTCACTCCCCCACCGCCGGGGACGACACCGCGCCCACCGGCACCACACGCGCGAACCCGCCGTCCACCATCAGGTCCGCCACCGTCTCCAACTCCGGCGGATTGCCCGCCAGCCGCGACAGGAAGTCGTCGAAATCGTCCCCGCACGGCAGCAGCAGCCGCTCCACCCGCTCCGCCGGCGGCAGCGACGGATCCACGTCCCGCGCGTCGTCGTAGGCGCAGAACCACACCGAACCGATCCGCTCGCCCTTCACCTTCACCGCGAGCAGCCCGCCCTGCACGAACGAGACACCCAGGTAGTCCTTCGTCAGATGGTCACGCAGGCACTTGTTCACGTACACCAGGTCGTTGACCGCCGCCTCGTCGCGCACCGTGAAGAACGGCTGGTCCACCAGCAGCCCCAACTCCGCGTCCAGGGCCGCGCCCACCGGCGCACAACCGCCCGCCGCCTTCAGGAACGACCGGTACGCACCCGGCAGCCGGTACCCGAGGTCCTCCTCGACACCCTGCACCTGCGACTCGGTCACCGCCACACCCGACTTCGGCAGCCCGAAATGCGCCGGACGCGTCTCCTGCAACGGCCGCGTCCCCCGCTTGGACTGGTCCACGCCCGACGTCGCCACCCCGCCGTGATGCCGCAGCAGCGCCTTCACCTCGACCGGGACCAGCTCCAGCCGCCGCGTGTCCACCACGTGGTGCCACGTCCAGCCGTGCGGCGTCGCCACCGCCGGCACCGTGTCCCACAACTCGTGCCCCGACGCCGCCAGCGCCGTGTTCGCCGACACGTAGTCCGTCAGCCGCAACTCGTCGACACCGAAACCCTCCGGCGGCTCCGCGATCTCCGCGGCCGCACGCGCGTAGGGCGAGAAGTCGGGGTGACCACGCTCGTCCACCCGTACCCCCCGCGGGTGACGGGCCGCCCGCACCGGATCCGGGAAATGCACGACCTGCCCGGCGTAGGCCGCGTTCGGCGGCGCTGCGTGTCCCCCGGCCTGGCGGCCGGGAGGCGCCCCCAGCCCGAGCCGACCTGTCGTCATGGCGGTTGCCCCCTGCGGCACTCTGTACGACCCGTATTGACCACCCTTGGCGCACTACGGCCCGTATCGACTGTCACGTCTTCTGATGCGACTTCCTGCACGTCACTGCGTCCCCGGCCGCCGCGGATCACCCTTCTGGTCCATTGCATCGAACCCCGAACGGATCACCGCATCGACCGCGGTGCCGACAGCCTATGCGGTACGACGACACCGGTCACCGGCACCGGTCGCCGCCCCCCGGCGCGCCCGTGACCCCCCGTCACCCCACCGTCACGACACGCCCCGCTCCTGGCGTGTCGCCCCGCCCCAGCTTCCGCAGCAGCCACGGCATTTGGCACCCTGTGACCTTCCGGGGGGATGCACGGAGGGGAATACGATCATGAACGCGACACAGACGGGACCACACACCGGCAGGCCCGCCGGCCACCACGACGGCGACCCGCGGGGCGGCATCCCGCACCCCGCCGACCCCCGAAGCGGCGACCCCCGCATCGGCTGGAGCGCCACCGCGACAGCCCACACCCCCGCCCTGCGCCACCGCCGCGACGGCATCCTCCCCACCGTCGCCGCCGCCCTCTCCGTCCGCGGCACCACCCTCACCGGCACCGCCGCCCGCGGCGACACACCCCCCGCCCTGCACCCCCTCGTCCAGGACTTCCTCGACACCCTCCCCAGCGCCCAGCGCGACCGCTTCACCGGACGCTGCGCCGAGACCATCCTCATCTCCCGCCACATCGCCGCCGCCGACGCCGCACGCAGCAAACGCGCCGCACGCAAACCCATGACCAACGGCGAAGCCCGCAAAGCCCTCAAGCACGCCAAACTCACCGCCCGCCGCATCCGCGAGGACGGCGACCCCCTCCACGGCAGCTTCGCCACCCCCTGCCGCGCCTGCACCGCCCTCAGCGCCCACTTCGGCGTCCGCATAGTCGACCCCGCCGACCAGAACGCCTGACGCGCCCACGGCCCCGGCCCCCCACACCCCGGCGCACCCGGCACGCGCCACCCCGTCACCACGACGAGACAAAAGGCAGATGCACACCGACCGCACCTCCACCACCCGCTTCGCCGTACCCGTCGACGCCGCCCTGCGCGCCGCCGGCTGGCAACCCGGACGCTGGGACATCAAACAAGCCGAGATCTGGGCCGACACCCTGCGCGACCACGTCTCCCCCGCCGGCCACCGCCACACCGTCTTCCCCGCCGCCGTGGAAGCCTGGGCCGAATTCGGCGGCCTCCACATCACCCCCACCGGCCCCGGCCGCCAGGTCGCCCCCGCCACCCTCCACCTCGACCCGCTGCACGGCCTCCACCTGGCCCGCACCCTCGGCGACCTCGGCCGCGCCCTCGACACCGAGGTCTGCCCCCTCGGCGCCGAGACCGACACCCACGCCCTCCTCGCCATCGACACCGACGGCCGCGTCTACACCCTCGACCACACCGGCGACTGGTACCTCGGCACCGACATCGACCAGGCCCTGGCCACCCTCGTCGCCGGCACCGCACCCACCCGCCTCACCACCCACTGACCCGGATGCCACGGCCAACCGGGCTACGACGCCGGAATCACCGCCGACACCCGGAAACCCCCCGCGTCCGTCGGCCCCGACACGAACACCCCGCCCAGCGCCGACACCCGCTCCTTCATCCCCACCAGACCGTTCCCCCCGGACGGCAGCCGCGCCGACGACGCCGCCTCCTCGGGCGGCTCGTTCTCCACCTGCATCGCGATCTCCGACACCCGATGCGCCAGCCGCACATACGTCTTCGCCCCCGCCGCGTGCTTGTGGACGTTCGTCAACGCCTCCTGCACCACGCGATACGCCGTCTGCTCCACCAACGGCGCGTACGACCGCACATCCCCCTGCACCGACAGATCGACCACCATCCCCGCCGCGGCCGACTGCCCCACCAGCTCCTCGATCTCCGCCAGACACGGCCCGTCGTCGTCCGCCGCCCGCGACGCCGCCGCAGCCGCCGCGGCCCCCACCGCCGCCAGCGGCACCGACGCCGCCCGCTCACGCCGCTCGTCCCCACCGCTGCGCAGCACCCCGAGCATCTCCCGCAACTCGGTCAGCGCCTGCCGCCCCATGTCCCCCACCAGCGCGGCGTTGCGCACCGCCTTCTCCGGATCCTTCCGGGCCACCGCCTGCAACGCCGCCGCATGCACCACCATCAGACTCACCCGGTGCGCGACCACGTCGTGCATCTCCCGCGCGATCCGCGTCCGCTCCTCGTTGCGGGCCCACTCGGCCCGCTCCTCCGCCCGCTCCGCCAGCAACTGGAGCTCCCGCTCCAGACTGTCCGCACGCTCCCGCAGGCTCTCCATCAACCGCCGCCGCGCCCCCACGTACAGACCCAGCAGCACCGGGGGCGCGGTGAAGCCCAGCGACATGGTGATCGCCGCGAACGGCACGAACCAGTCGCCCAGGTCCAGATCCCCGCGCGCCATGTCCTGCCGCGTCTTCACGAACGTCACGATGAGCGTCCCCACCAGCGACATCCCCGCCAGCGAGGCGATGATCCGCCGGGGCAGCTCGGCCGCGGCCAGCGTGTACAGGCCGACGACGCCCATCATCAGGCCCATCTCCGCGGGCGTGATCGCGATGGCCACCAGCACGACCGCGATCGGCCACCGCCGGCGCACCAGCAGCACGGAACCGGCCAGCGCACCGAAGACGACCCCCGCCGCCACCGGAATCCCGGCGTCCCTCGCGAACGGGATCCCCTCCAGCGCGCACTCCAGCGCGGACACCGCGGCCAGACTCACGTCGAACACGGCACTGCGCCGTCTGCCCCACCACCACGGCCCTCCCCGGGCCGTCACATGGTCTTCCCCCGTCGCGGTCATGCCCCCAGCCTAAAGGCGCCTCCCGCCGGTTTTCCGGTGAGTTTCCCGGACTCGCCCGCACCACACGCGGTGACCGTTCGGCTGCGGATCCACCCGATATCCCTCGAACTGCTGAACCACACACCGTTCGACCCCGGAGCCTCCCGTTCCGCCCGGACGGTATGCGTATGGCACATGCGTCGAGCAAGTACGCGGACTTCGAGTCCCTGCGCGAGAGGGCGATCGCCCTGCGCCGCCGGGGCCTCTCCCTCCGGCAGATCCGCGACGAGCTGAAGATCCACAACAACGACCTCCTCAACCGCCTGGTCAAGGGCGAGCCGCCACCGGCCTGGACAAAACGCCCGAACGCCAAGGACGACCTCCGCGAGCGAGCCAGAGAGCTGCGCCTCCAGGGCTGGACGTACGACCGCATCGAGGCGGAGCTGGGGTGCTCCAGGAGTTCCGTCTCGCTGTGGGTGCGTGACCTTCCGAAGCCCGAACCGCGTTACACACCGGAGGAGCAGCGGGCCCTGATGCAGGCAGGTCTCGCTCGGCTGCGGGCCACGCAGAACGAAGAGCGTGAGCGGACCAGGGAGAACGCCGCGCAGGAGGTCGGAGAGCTCACGGAAAGGGAGCTGTTCCTCGCCGGCGTCGCGCTGTACTGGGCCGAGGGCTCCAAGAGCAAGCCGTACGACCGGCGCGAGCGGGCCATCTTCGTCAACAGCGACCCCGGGGTGATCCAGGTCTACCTCGCCTGGCTCGACCTGCTCGGCGTGGAACGTCCGCGGCTGGGCTTCCGGGTGCTCATCCATGAATCGGCCGACGTGGAAGCCGCTCACCGCTTCTGGGCGGGTCTGGTCGATGCCGACCCGTCGGTCTTCGCCAGGCCGACGCTGAAGAAGCACAACCCGAAGACCGTGCGCAAGAACACCGGTGACGACTACCGCGGCTGCCTCGTCGTCACCGTCGCGCGAAGTGCCGATCTGTACAACCGTGTCGAGGGCTGGTGGCGCGGCATCGTTGCCCACGCTCAAGCCCGTCTCCGGTAAGGTCTGAGGCGCTGTCCCCCGTGGTGTAACTGGCAGCACACTGGTTTTTGGTACCAGCAGGACAAGGTTCGAATCCTTGCGGGGGAGCCCATGACAGGCATCGCCTCGGTTCGGGGTCCCACCGGATCAACACCGGTCGGACCCCGCACCCATGCCCCCGGAAAAACCCCCCGGTATCCTGCGGATGACACCCCACCCCATCCACAGCCGAAGGGCATTCCGTGAGCGCCAACCGCCCGGCAGCCGTCGTCGTTCTCGCAGCGGGTGAGGGCACCCGTATGAAGTCGGCCACACCCAAGGTCCTGCACGAGCTCTGCGGCCGCAGTCTCGTCGGCCACGTCCTCGCCGCCGCCGGCGAGCTGGACCCCGAGCACCTGGTCGTCGTGGTCGGCCACGCACGGGAGAAGGTCACCGCCCACCTGGGCGAGATCGCCCCCGGCGTCCGCACCGCCGTGCAGGCCGAGCAGAACGGCACGGGGCACGCCGTACGGATGGGCCTGGAGGAGCTGGGCGGGTCGGTCGACGGGACGGTCGTGGTCGTGTGCGGGGACACCCCCCTGCTGACCGGCGCGACGCTGCGGGCGCTGTCCGGGACGCACTCCGCCGACGGCAACGCGGTCACCGTGCTGACCGCCGAGGTGCCGGACGCGACGGGCTACGGCCGGATCGTGCGGGACGACGCCTCGGGTGCGGTCACCGCCATCGTCGAGCACAAGGACGCCACCGACGCGCAGCGGTCGATCCGGGAGATCAACTCGGGGGTGTTCGCGTTCGACGGCCAGCTGCTGGCCGACGCGCTGAAGAAGGTGCGCACGGACAACAGCCAGGGCGAGGAGTACCTGACGGACGTCCTGGGGATCCTGCGGGAGGCCGGGCACCGGGTCGGGGCGTCGGTGGCGGGTGATCACCGTGAGATCGCGGGGATCAACAACCGTGTGCAGTTGTCCGAGGCGCGGCGGATCCTGAACGACCGGTTGCTGACGGAGGCGATGCTCGCGGGGGTGACCGTCGTCGATCCGGCGACGACCTTCGTCGACGTCACCGTGACGTTCGAGCAGGACGCGGTCGTCCATCCGGGCACGCAGCTGCACGGCTCGACGCATCTCGGCGAGGGCGCGGAGGTCGGGCCCAACTGCCGGCTGACCGACACCCGGGTGGGTGCGGGGGCGCGGGTGGACAACACGGTGGCCTCGGGGGCCGAGGTGGGTCCGGGGGCGAGCGTCGGTCCGTACGCGTATCTGCGTCCGGGGACGCGGCTGGGGGCGAAGGGCAAGATCGGGACGTACGTGGAGACGAAGAACGCCTCGATCGGTGAGGGGACGAAGGTGCCGCATCTGTCGTACGTGGGGGACGCGACGATCGGTGAGTACACGAACATCGGTGCCGCGAGCGTGTTCGTGAACTACGACGGCCAGGAGAAGCACCACACGACCATCGGTTCGCATTGCCGTACGGGCTCGGACAACATGTTTGTGGCGCCTGTCACGGTGGGGGACGGTGCGTACACCGCCGCGGGGTCCGTGATCACGAAGGATGTGCCGGCGGGTTCGCTGGCCGTGGCCCGTGGTCAGCAGCGGAATATCGAGGGTTGGGTGGCTCGCAAGCGTCCGGGGAGCGCTGCCGCGAAGGCGGCGGAGGCGGCTTCCCGGGGGTCGGCCGAGGAGGGCTGACCGGAAACCGATGCCTCAAACACGGCGTACGGTGATAAGTGCACACCCGCACCCCCACCAGCTGAGACGGCCTCCGGCAAGCCGGCTGCGAGGTCTCTCGACACCCAGCTGCGACACCTCTGAGGAGACAGTGCTGTGACCGGGATCAAGACGACCGGCGAGAAGAAGTTGATGTTCTTCTCCGGCCGCGCCCACCCCGAGCTTGCCGAGGAGGTCGCCCAGCAGTTGGGTGTCGGGGTCGTCCCGACGAAGGCCTTCGACTTCGCGAACGGTGAGATCTATGTGCGTTACCAGGAGTCGGCGCGTGGTGCCGACTGCTTCCTGATCCAGAGCCACACGGCTCCGATCAACAAGTGGATCATGGAGCAGTTGATCATGATCGACGCGCTGAAGCGTGCGTCGGCCCGCTCCATCACGGTCATCGTGCCGTTCTACGGTTACGCGCGGCAGGACAAGAAGCACCGTGGGCGTGAACCGATCTCGGCGCGTCTGATCGCGGACATGATGAAGACCGCGGGCGCGGACCGGATCCTGACCGTGGATCTGCACACGGACCAGATCCAGGGCTTCTTCGACGGTCCGGTGGACCACCTGTTCGCGCTGCCGCTGCTGGCGGACTACGTGGGCCGGAAGGTGGACCGGGAGAAGCTGACGGTGGTGTCCCCGGACGCGGGCCGTGTGCGGGTGGCGGACCGCTGGTGCGACCGGCTGGGCGCGCCGCTGGCGATCGTGCACAAGCGCCGGGACAAGGACGTCGCGAACCAGGTCACCGTCCACGAGGTCGTGGGTGAGGTGAAGGGCCGCGTGTGCGTCCTGGTGGACGACATGATCGACACGGGTGGGACGATCTGTGCCGCGGCGGACGCGCTGTTCGCGCACGGTGCGGAGGACGTGATCGTGACGGCGACGCACGGTGTGCTGTCGGGTCCGGCGGCGGACCGGCTGAAGAACTCGCGGGTGAGCGAGTTCGTGTTCACGAACACGCTGCCGACGCCGGGTGAGCTGAGCGCGGACATGGACAAGATCTCGGTGCTGTCGATCGCGCCGACGATCGCCAGGGCGGTGCGTGAGGTGTTCGAGGACGGTTCGGTGACGAGCCTGTTCGACGAGCAGTAGGGATCGCTGCGGAGATCGTTTTGGGTGCGGCCTCCCTTGCCGAGTAGACTGCTGCAGTTGCTCGGCGAGGGAGGCCGTTTCCCGTGTGTTGGCGGGATTGCGGCGGTCCGTTATCGACGCGCTCTTCGTAGCAGGCCGTTCGTGGCCGGGTGACCACGTCCGTTTCTGACTATGAGGAGTGATCATGTCCGAGGTGAAGATCGCCGCCGAGACGCGCACCGAGTTCGGCAAGGGTGCCGCGCGCCGTATCCGTCGTGAGGACAAGGTTCCCGGCGTGCTGTACGGGCACGGTTCGGACCCGCTGCACCTGACCCTGCCGGGTCACGCGCTGCTGCTGGCGCTGCGTACGCCGAACGTGCTGATCGCGCTGGACATCGACGGCAAGACCAACGAGCTGGCGATCCCGAAGTCGGTGCAGCGCGACCCGCTGAAGGGCTTCCTGGAGCACGTGGACCTGCTGCTGGTCAAGCGCGGCGAGAAGGTCACGGTGGAGATCCCGGTGCAGACCGAGGGCGAGCTGGCTCCGGGCGGCAACCTGCTGGAGCACGTGCTGAACGCGCTTCCGGTCGAGGCCGAGGCCACGCACATCCCCGAGGGCGTGACGGTGTCCGTGGAGGGTCTGGAGGCCGGTGCCTCGATCCTCGCGAAGGACATCCAGCTGCCCAAGGGCACGACGCTGGCCGTCGAGGAGGACGCCGTCGTCCTGCAGGTCCTGGCCGCGCAGGCCGAGGAGGCCCCGGAGGGCGAGGAGTCCGCTGAGGAAGAGGCCGCCGAGGCCTGATCCTCTGCGTCGTCGTTTCGTCGGCCGCTGTTCCCGTGCGGGGCAGCGGCCGACGCGTATGAAGGAGACATGGACGTGACGACCGATGCGGCCGCTCCGTGGCTGATCGTGGGGTTGGGCAATCCGGGGCCGGAGTACGCGGGGAACCGGCACAACGTGGGCTTCATGGTGGCCGATCTGCTGGCCGAGCGGATCGGGGGGAGGTTCAAGCGGGCCGGGAAGGCGCAGGCGCAGGTGGTCGAGGGGCGGATCGGTCCGCCGGGGCCGGCGAACCGGCGGGTGATCCTGGCGAAGCCGATGTCGTACATGAACCTGTCGGGCGGGCCGGTGAACGCGCTGCGGGACTTCTACAAGGTGCCGGTGGCGCATGTGGTGGCGGTCCATGACGAGCTGGACATCGACTACGGGGTGCTGCGGCTGAAGCTGGGGGGCGGGGACAACGGGCACAACGGGCTGAAGTCGATGACGAAGGCGTTCGGTGCGGACTACCACCGGGTGCGGTTCGGGATCGGGCGGCCGCCGGGGCGGATGCAGGTGGCGGACTTCGTGCTGAAGGACTTCTCGTCGGCGGAGCGCAAGGAGCTGGACTATTTCGTGGACCGGGCGGCGGACGCGGTGGAGTGTCTGGTGATCGACGGTCTGGAGCGGGCGCAGAGTACGTACAACTCCTGACTTGTCACCCGGCGAGGTTGACGGGTTGTTCAGGCATGGCCAATGATCCCGGCCATGCCTGCCCATGCCCTGCCCTCCCGCCCGGTGTCGGCCGTCGCGCTGCGGTTCGGCCGGTTCGCCGTGATGGGCGCGATGGCGGTGCTGATCGTGGTGGCGGGGGTGTGGGCGTCGTGGGGGACGGCGCAGCACGTGATGCTGACGAAGGGCCGGGAGCGGGGCACGGTCGAGGTGACGCGGTGCGGTCGGGAGATGTGCTCGGGCCGGTACGCGCCGCTGTCGGCGGGGTCGCAGCCGCGGTCGCGGGTGGTGCTGGAGAAGTCGGTCGCGGTGGAGCAGGGCCGGACGTACACGGTGGTGCTGAAGCCGGGTGGTGAGCACGCGGTGCGTTCGGGTCCGGCGGGGGTGCTGTACGCGTGGATCCCGCTGGGTGGCGCGTTCCTGCTGGCGTCGGTGGTGGTGGCGGGTGGTCTGCTGCGGTCGCGGGCGGCGTGGGTGCTGGCGGTGTCGGGGGTGGCGTTGCTGACGGCGGCTTTCGTGACGGTCTGAGGGGTCGGGGCGTTCTCCAGGTCTGTGGAGGGGCCCGAGTGTTGTGTGTTCGTGATTGACGTGCTGTCGGGCCGGGCTGGAAGCTGAGCCGCCCCCTCCACATCTTCCCGTCACTTCTCGAAGATGGATTTCCCGATGCGAACCCTCTCCCGCCTCGGCGCTGTCTGCGCCACCGCTTCCGCGGCCCTCCTGCTCGCTCCCGCCGCGCACGCCACCCCGCCCGGGGACAACGGCACGGTCAAGATCCATGACGCCGCGACGGGCGAGGAGCTGCGCCGCAACGAGCCGCATGTGTGCACCTTCTACCTGGACGCCTTCGGTTTCGACGGCGGTCAGCAGGTCGACTGGCGCATCGACGCCATCCCGCCGAGCGAGAACAAGGGGCAGACGGTGAAGTCGGGCGCGCTGGCCTTGGACGGCGAGGGCCACGGCCGGAGCGAGGATCTGTCGCTGCCCGACGGTCACTACAAGCTGTTCTGGAACTTCGACGGCGAGAAGGGCGCGGCGAAGCACAAGGTGTTCTGGACGGACTGCGAGGACGAGGAGCCCGGCGGTGGGGTGCCGTCCGGGTCGGCGTCCGCGTCGCCGTCGGGGACGCCGTCCGCGTCGCCGTCCCCGGGGACGTCCGGCGCGCCGTCGGGTGAGCCGGGCGGCCCGTCCGCGTCGGCGTCCGCCGGTGCGCCGGGGGGTGGGGGTGCGTCGTCGCCGTCGCCGCAGGGTTCCGCGGGTGGTGACCTGGCGGAGACGGGCGCCGGTGCGCCGGTGGGTCTGCTGTCGGGCGTGGCGGCGGTGCTGCTGGCGGCGGGTGGTGTGCTGGTGTTCCGTCGCCGGAGCGCGCGGCGCGGCTGAGGTGTGGACGGCACCGTGCCCCCGGGTCCTTGCGGGTCCGGGGGCACGGTGCTGTCCGGGTGCGGGTCAGCCGGTGTTGCGCAGGCCCGCTGCCACGCCGTTGACGGTGAGGAGCAGGGCGCGGGCGAGCAGCGGGTCGGGCTGTTCGCCGGCGGCGGCCGCGTCGCGCTGCCGCTTGAGCAGGGCGACCTGGAGGTAGGAGATGGGGTCGAGGTAGGCGTCGCGGATGGCGAAGGTCTGCTTGAGGACGGGCGCGGCGTCCAGCAGTTCGTTCTCGCCGGTGACGCGGAGGACCTCGGTGACGGTCAGTTCGTGTTCGGCCTTGATGGTGTCGAAGACGTGCTTGAGTTCGTCGGGGACGAGGGTGTCGACGTAGTGCTGGGCGATCCGCAGGTCGGTCTTGGCCAGGGTCATCTCGACGTTGGAGATGAAGTTGCGGAAGAAGTGCCACTGCTGGTGCATCTCGTCCAGGACGGTGTCGAGGCCGGCCTCGCGCAGGGCCTTGAGGCCGGAGCCGACGCCGAACCAGCCGGGGACGATCTGCCGGGACTGGGTCCAGCCGAACACCCAGGGGATGGCGCGCAGGCCGTCGAGCGAGACCCCGGAGCCGGGGCGGCGGGAGGGCCGGGAGCCCAGGTGCAGGTCGGCGAGCTGGTCCACCGGTGTCGACGCGAGGAAGTACGTCGGCAGGTCGGGGTCCTCGACGAGGCGCCGGTAGGCGGCGTGGGCGGCGTCGGAGACGACGTCCATGGCGGCGTCCCAGCGGGCGAGGGCCTCGGTGGACTGGCGGGGCGCGGTGTGCAGGGCGGAGGCCTGGAGGGTGGCGGCCACCGTGAGTTCCAGGTTCTCCCGGGCCAGGGAGGGGATGAGGTACTTGTCGGAGATGACCTCGCCCTGTTCGGTGACCTTGATCTCGCCCTCCAGGGTGCCCCAGGGCTGGGCGAGGATGGCGTCGTGGGTGGGGCCGCCGCCGCGGCCGACGGTGCCGCCGCGGCCGTGGAAGAGGCGCAGGCGGACGCCGTAGCGGTGGGCGACGTCGCGCAGGCGGCGCTGGGCGCGGTGGATCTCCCACTGGCTGGTGGTGATGCCGCCGAACTTGGAGGAGTCGGAGTAGCCGAGCATGACCTCCTGGACGTCGCCCCGCAGCGCGACGAGGCGCCGGTAGGAGGGGTCGGCGAGCATGTCCTCGAGGATGGTGTCGGCGGCCTTGAGCTCGTCGGTGGTCTCCAGCAGCGGCACGATGCCGATCTTGGCCCAGCCGGCGTGGAGGTCGATGAGGCCGGCCTCGCGGGCGAGGACGGCGGCGGCGAAGACGTCGTCGGCGCCCTGGCACATGGAGATGATGTAGGACTCGATGACCTCGGGTCCGAAGACCTCCAGGGCCTTGCGCACGGTCTGGAAGACGCCGAGGGTCTTCTCGCCGGCGGCGTCGACGGGTGCGGGGGTGGGGGCGAGGGGCCGGCGGGAGCGCAGTTCCTTGGCGAGGAGCTTGGCGCGGTAGTCGCGGGGCATGTCGGCGTAGCGCCAGGATTCCTCGCCGAGCCGGTCGAAGAGCTGGCCGAGGGCGTGGTGGTGGGCGTCGGCGTGTTCGCGGACGTCCATGGTGGCGAGCTGGAGGCCGAAGGCGGCGAGGGTGCGGATGGTGCGGGCGAGGCGGCCGTCGGCGAAGAGGCCGCCGCGGTGGGCGCGCAGGGAGTCCTGGACGATCCGCAGGTCGGCGAGGAGTTCGCCGGTGCCGAGGTAGTCGCGTCCGTCGATGTGGGGGGTGCCCTCGGCGAGGCGCTTCTTGGTGTTCTCCAGCTTCTGCCGGATGCAGGTGGCCTTGAGCCGGTAGGGCTCCTCGGCGTTGAGGCGCTTGTAGCGGGGGCTGATCTCGGGGAGGTTCTCCAGGTCGGTCTGGAGGGAGGTCAGCAGTTCCTCGGTGGCGCCGGCGTAGCGGATGGAGTTGGACAGGAAGCCGCGGAGTTCGTCGATGGTCTCCAGGGCGTCGTTGATGCCGTGCTCGTGCTGGAGGATGAGGACGTCCCAGGTCACCTGGGGGGTGACGTTGGGGTTGCCGTCGCGGTCGCCGCCGATCCAGGTGCCGAAGGTGAGGGGGCGGGTGTCGTCGGGGAGCTTGACGCCGGCGCGTTCCAGTTCGGCGGTGAGGTCCTCCAGGACGTCGCCGACGGCGCCGGCGTGGAGTTCGTCGAGGTAGTAGATGGCGTTGCGGGCCTCGTCGGCGGGCTCGGGGCGGACGACGCGCAGTTCGTCGGTCTGCCAGACGAGGTCGATGTTCTCGGCCAGCCGGATGTCGAGGCGGCGGCGGTCGGACTCGATGACCGGGGTCTCCAGGAGCGCGGCGATGCGCCGGAGCTTGTTGAGGACGGACCGGCGTGCGGCCTCGGTGGGGTGGGCGGTGAAGACGGGGCGGACGTTGAGGTTGCGGACCGTCTCGCGCAGGTGGTCGGGGTCGGCGTCCTTGAGCCGGTCGGCGGTGCGGGCGAGGAGTCCGCCCTCGGCGGCGCGGCGGGCGCGCAGTTCGCGGCCGCGGTGGACCTGCTCGGTGACGTTGGCCAGGTGGAAGTAGGTGGAGAAGGCGCGGACCAGCTTGGCCGCGGTGTCCAGTTCGGTGCCGCGCAGCAGCTCGGCGGCGGCCTCGCCGTCCTCGCGGGTCAGTCGGCGGACCTTCTCGACGAGGTCCAGCAGCTCGGGGCCCTCCTGCCGGACGAGGGTCTCCCCGAGGAGGTCGCCCAGGCGGCGGATGTCGGCACGCAGCTCACTGCTCGTCGTGGTCTGGTCGTCGGCACTGCTCACAGGTGCGGCTCCTTGCAGTGTTGAAGCTCGTCTGGGAGGGGAACCCGGACGGCGTCTCGCGCGGCGGGCGCCGCTTGCGGGGCGGGACGTCCGGGAAGAAATCAGAGCGGACCGCGCTGTCCGACCGACTCAAGGATAGGTGTCGGCCGGGACGCGCAGGCCGTCGGGCTCTTGCCGCGGAGCGACGCACTGCCATACTTACGACGCCGTAGGTTACGGAACCGTAGGGAGTACTGCACGGATTGCCGTGGCCCGGCCGCACCTTCTCCATCCACATACCCCCCAGGGGACGCGTATGACCAGTAGTTCCGACGTGATCGAGGACGCCGTGAAGGCGCCCGGTCAAGCCAGCGCAGCCGAAGCCTCCGCCACGCTCGGTGGCGAGAAGAAGCGGTCCATCGAGCAGCTCGCCCTGCTTGTCTTCATCATCGTCCCGTTCGTCGCGCTGCTGGCGGCCGTGCCGCTGGCGTGGGGCTGGGGAGTGAGCTGGCTGGACATCGGCCTGCTGGTGTTCTTCTACTTCCTGGGGTGCCACGGCATCACGATCGGGTTCCACCGCCACTTCACGCACGGTTCGTTCAAGGCCAAGCGGCCTTTGAAGATCGCCCTGGCGATCGCCGGGTCGATGGCGGTCGAGGGGCCGCTGGTGCGCTGGGTGGCCGATCACCGCAAGCACCACAAGTTCTCCGACGCGGAGGGCGACCCGCATTCGCCGTGGCGGTTCGGCGAGACGCTGCCGGCCCTGATGAAGGGGCTGTGGTGGGCGCACATCGGCTGGATGTTCGACGAGGAGCAGACGCCGCAGGAGAAGTACGCCCCGGACCTGATCAAGGACAAGACGCTCCGGACGATCTCGCGCCAGTTCGTGCTGTGGACGGTGGTGTCGCTGGGTCTGCCGGCGCTGATCGGCGGTCTGGTGACGATGTCCTGGTGGGGCGCGTTCACCGCGTTCTTCTGGGGTTCGCTCGTGCGGGTGGCGCTGCTGCACCACGTGACCTGGTCGATCAACTCGATCTGCCACGCGGTGGGCAAGCGTCCGTTCAAGTCGCGTGACCGGTCGGGCAACGTGTGGTGGCTGGCGGTCCTGTCGTGCGGCGAGTCCTGGCACAACCTGCACCACGCGGACCCCACGTCCGCCCGGCACGGCGTGATGCGCGGGCAGGTGGACTCCTCCGCCCGGCTGATCCGCTGGTTCGAGCTGGCGGGCTGGGCGTACGACGTGCGCTGGCCGTCACGCTCGCGTATCGATTCGCGCCGTGACGGCTCGGAAGGCGGCTCCCGGCGCGGGAAGGAGCCCGTCGAGGCGGCATGATGGTCGCTGTGGCGACCGACTCGAGCAGCAATCCCAGCAATGACAAGCCGCGGCGAGCGCGTCGCACCCGGATGACCGGTGCCGAGCGCCGTCAGCAGCTGCTGGAGATCGGTCGCACGCTCTTCGCCGCGAAGGGGTTCGAGGGCACGTCGGTGGAGGAGATCGCGGCGAAGGCCGGGGTCTCCAAGCCGGTGGTCTACGAGCATTTCGGCGGCAAGGAGGGCCTGTACGCGGTGGTCGTGGACCGCGAGATGCGGTGCCTGCTGGACATGGTGACGGGTTCGCTGACCGCCGGTCACCCGCGTGAACTGTGCGAACAGGCGGCGTTCGCGCTGCTGGACTACATCGAGGAGTACACGGACGGGTTCCGCATCCTGGTCCGTGACTCGCCCATCCCCCAGTCGACGGGGTCGTTCGCGTCGCTGATCTCGGACATCGCCACGCAGGTCGAGGACATCCTGGGCCGTGAGTTCAAGAGCCGCGGGTTCGACCCGAAGCTGGCCCCGCTGTACGCGCAGGCCCTGGTGGGGATGGTCGCGCTGACGGGTCAGTGGTGGCTGGACGTGCGCAAGCCGAAGAAGGCCGAGGTGGCCGCGCACCTGGTGAACCTGGCCTGGCACGGCCTGGACGGCCTGGAGGCCAAGCCCCACCTGATAGGGCGGCGCAAGGCCTGACCGGCGCCGGCGGAGACGTCGTGGCCCTCAGTCCTGTCTGCGGGCCACGGCGAAGACGCGGCGGAAGGGGAACGGGGTGCCGTGCGGGCCGGGCGGGTAGGCCTCGCGCAGGGCGTCGCGGTACTCGGCGACGAACGCCCCGCACGCCTCGGGATCGTCGCCGAGCGCGGTGAGCACGGGCCGCAGCCCGGTCCCCTTGACCCAGTCGAGCACCGGGTCCTCCCCCGGCAGCAGATGGACGTACGTCGTCTCCCACACGTCGGCCGCGCAGCCGAGTGAGGTCAGCCGCTCGTGGTAGGCCGCCGGGGTGAGGACGGCGTCGGCGTGGCGCAGGACGCCGTCGAGCCGGTCGCGCCAGCGCGGTGTCGCGGCCAGGTCGCGCATGAGGCGGTGGCTGGGGGCGTCGAAGTTGCCCGGCACCTGGAAGGCGAAGGTGCCGCCGGGCTTCAGCGCGGCCGTCCAGTCGGCGAAGCGTTCGGCGTGCCCGGGCACCCATTGCAGGGTGGCGTTGCTGACGATCAGGTCGTGGGGTGCGTCGGGGGTCCAGGTGCGGGCGTCGGCGGGGGCGAAGTCCAGCCGTCCGCCGCCCGCGGTGGGGCCCGCGTGGTCCACGTGGGCCCGGTCGAGCATCTCGGCGGAGTTGTCGTAGCCGGTGATGCGGGCGGTGGGCCAGCGGCCGGCGAGCAGGACGGTGACGTTGCCCGGGCCGCAGCCGAGGTCGGCGATGCGGGGGCGGTCGGGCGGCTGGGCGGGCAGGTCGGGGACGCGGGCGAGGAGGTCCGCGAAGGGTCGGGCGCGGTGCCCGGCGTGGCGCAGGTACTGGGCGGGGTCCCAGGTGGGGGCGGCTGCGGGCATGGGTCCTCCTGGTGGTCCGGGCGGCGTCCGGGTGCGGCCGCGGGGCGCGTGCACCCAGCGTGATCCCGAAAGTCTCTCGATGTCAAGAAGATCGACATCAAGAGACTCTACGTCGACACAACCACTACACTGATCGTCATGGAGGACGAGGTCGATCGGCTGGTCGCAGCGTGGCGCCGGGAGCGCCCTGACCTCGACGTGGAACCGCTCGAGGTGCTCAGCCGCGTGAGCAGGCTGGCCCGGCACCTGGACCGGGCCAGGCGCCTGGCCTTCGCGGAACACCAGCTGGAGCCGTGGGAGTTCGACGTGCTGACGGCACTGCGCCGCGCGGGCACGCCGTACCAGCTCTCCCCGGGGCAGCTCCTCACCCAGACCCTGGTCACGTCGGGCACCATGACCAACCGCATCGACCGGCTGGCCAAGAAGGGCCTGGTGGAGCGCCTGCCGGACCCCAGCGACCGGCGGGGCGTGCTGGTGCGGCTGACGGACGAGGGCCGGGACCGCGCGGACCAGGCCCTGTCCGGGCTGCTGGACCAGGAGCGGGCGATCCTCGCGGAGCTCTCCCGCAGCCAGCGCGGCGAACTGGCCGGGCTGCTACGCCAGTTGACCGCCCCGTTCGACAACATCCCCGGCTAGGTCGACCGGTCCGACACCGGCGCGCCGGGCCAGGGCCACGGCGGCGAGGGTGGAGTGCACCCCGAGCTTGCCCAGCACGTTCTGCATGTGGGTCCGCACGGTGTGCGGCGACAGGTACAGGCGCTCGGCGACGGCCTTGCGCCCCAGCCCCGCCACCATGCACCGCAGCACCTCGCGCTCACGCGGGGTGAGCGACTCCACGAGCCGCTCGCTCTCGGTGCGGTGCTTGCGGGCGGCGGTGAGTTCGCGCAGCACGCCGGTCAGCAGCGCGGGCGGCAGGTGCGTCTCGTCGCGCAGCACCCCGCGGATGACGGTGAGCAGCCGGGACAGCGAGCAGTCCTTGGCGACCCAGCCGCAGGCCCCCGCCTGCAGGGCGAGGGCGGCCCGCCGCGGGTCGTCCTTCTCGGCGAGCACGACGATCCGTACGTTCGGCTGCGCGTGGCGCACCCCGGTGACCAGGGAGATGCCGTCGACCAGCCCGTCCTCGTTGCCCTCCTGCACGGGTACGGCCGGGCGGGCGCCCGGGACCTTGCCGCCCAGGTCGGCGTCGACGAGCAGCACGTCGAAGCGGCGCCCCTCGGTGACCGCGCGCTCCAGGCTGCGCAGGGCGGCCGGGCCGCTGCCGGCCGCGGAGACCTCGACGTCCGGCTCGGCGGCCAGGGCCGCGGCGAGCGACTCGGCGAAGATGCGATGGTCGTCGACGACCAGGACTCGGATGCGAACCACGTAACCCCCCTTCCCCGATGCTCCCGAGGAGCAGGGGATCCCCATCGTCGGAAGACGACACCGTGCGGGCACGACGCCGGAGTGCGGTGATCGTCCGCGTCCGTCCGTGTCCGCGGCCTCACCGGGGTGCCGCCGGCCGCACGGCCGCCGCCGTGCGGGAACCGCCACCCCCACCCCGGGCGTCGTACCCGGCTGTCTCGCCCCCTGAGCGGCACCGGCCCCCACCGGTGCTGTTCATCAGAGTACGGACGGGTGCCCGGAGCGGAAGGTTATTTGCAGAACTGACTGTCCGACGCGTTTATGGTGTGCCGCATGTTCCGTCTTGAGACAGAAGTCGACAAGGCCCGACGTGATCTGCTCCGCACCCGGTTGCGGGACTCCAACACGGCCGCCTCCGCGATCCTGCGCTCGCTGCGCGGAACGCCCGGCGAGAGGGACGTCCCCTTGCATGTGTGGGCGGTGAACGAGACGGACGGCACCCTCGCCGGCGGGCTCGTCGGCTACACCTGGGCGACCTGGCTGCACGTGACGCACCTGTGGGTCGACGACCGCCACCGCGGCGCGGGCCTGGGCAGCCGTCTGCTGGCCCAGGCCGAGGACATCGCGCGCACGCAGCGCTCCTGCCGCTCCTCCCGGCTGGAGACCTGGGACTTCCAGGCCCCCCGCTTCTACGAGAAGCAGGGGTACCGGGTGGCGTGCACCGTGCCGGACTATCCGCCGGGCATCACGGAGTACTTGCTGACGAAAACGCTCGGGTGAGGCTCAGACCAGCCGGCGGGCGCCCGCCGACGGCACCGCCCCGAAGACCCGGGGCGCGGTGAAGCCCGCGGCGGCGAAGGCCTCCGTCACCGCCTTGGTGATGGCGTCGACGTCCGCCTCCTCCGCCAGGACGATCGCCGAGCCGCCGAAGCCGCCGCCGGTCATGCGGGCGCCGAGCGCACCGGCCGACAGGGACGCCTCGACGACCAGGTCCAGCTCGGGGCAGGAGATGCGGAAGTCGTCGCGCAGGGAGGTGTGGCCCTCGACCAGGAGGGGGCCGATGCGGCGGGTGTCGCCCGACTCCAGGAGGGAGACCACGCGCTCGACCCGCTGGTCCTCGGTGACCACGTGCCGGACCAGGCGGCGGACCTCCTCCTCGTCGCCGAGGCGCTCCAGGGCCGCGTCCAGGTCGTCGTAGGCGATGTCGCGCAGGGCGTCGACGCCCAGCAGGGCCGCGCCCTTCTCGCAGCCCGCACGGCGCTTGCCGTACTCGCCCTCGCTGTGGGAGTGCTTGACCTGCGTGTCCACGACCAGCAGGCGCATGCCCTCGGCCGCCAGGTCGAAGGGGATCTGCTTCTGGGACAGGTCCCGGGTGTCCAGGAAGAGGGCGTGGCCCTCCTCGCAGCAGGCCGACGCCGTCTGGTCCATGATGCCGACGGGCGCGCCCACGTAGACGTTCTCCGCGCGCTGGCACAGGCGGGCCAGCTGCCAGCCGCGCAGGCCGAGCGCGAACAGGTCGTTCAGGGCCAGCGCGACCACGACCTCCAAGGCCGCCGAGGAGGACAGGCCGGCACCGGAGGGGACCGTGGAGGCGAGGTGGATGTCCGCGCCCGTGACCGCGTGGCCGGCCTCGCGCAGGGCCCAGACCACGCCCGCCGGGTACGCCGTCCAGGTCTTGTCGGACCCGGGGGCGAGCTCGTCCGGGCGCAGTTCGGTGACGCCGGAGTCCACGTCGGCGGAGTGCAGGCGCAGCACGCCGTCGTCGCGGCGCGACACGGCGGCGACGGCCGTGTGCGGCAGGGCGAACGGCATGACGAAGCCGTCGTTGTAGTCGGTGTGCTCGCCGATGAGGTTCACGCGGCCGGGCGCCGCCCAGACCCCTTGCGGCGCGGTGCCGTACAGCTCGGTGAACCGTGCGGCGACCGTCTCGGCAACAGCCTCGCTCATGCCCTGCTCCCCTGACCTTCTCGTAGCTACTGCTTGCCGTGCCGCTGCGCGAAGTCCCACGCGTCGGCGACGATGCCCGCGAGATCCGCGCGGGACGGCTTCCAGCCCAGCTTCTCGTGCGCCCGGGCGGCGGACGCCACCAGGACCGCCGGGTCGCCGCCCCGGCGGGGTGCGACGACCTCGGGGATCGGGTGGCCGGTGACCCGGCGGACGGTGTCGACGACCTCGCGGACGGAGAAGCCGTTGCCGTTGCCCAGGTTGCAGATCAGGTGCTCGCCGGGGGTGGCGGCCTGGAGAGCCAGCAGGTGGGCCTCGGCCAGGTCGGCGACGTGGATGTAGTCGCGCACGCAGGTGCCGTCCGGCGTCGGGTAGTCCTCGCCGAAGACGGAGATCGCCTCGCGCCTGCCCTGCGCCACCTGAAGCACCAGCGGGATGAGGTGGGACTCGGGGGAGTGGCGCTCGCCGTACTGCCCGTAGGCGCCCGCCACGTTGAAGTAGCGCAGGGAGACCGCGCCCAGGCCGTGCGCCGCCGCCTCACCGGTGATCATGTGGTCGACCGCGAGCTTGGACGCGCCGTAGGGGTTGGTGGGGCGGGTGGGGGCGGTCTCGACGATCGGGACCTGCTCCGGTTCGCCGTAGGTGGCGGCCGTGGAGGAGAAGACCAGGGTGCGCACGCCGGCCTCGCGCATCGCGCCGAGCAGGGCCATGGTGCCGCCGACGTTGTTGTCCCAGTACTTCTCGGGCCGGACGACCGATTCGCCGACCTGGGAGGAGGCGGCGAAGTGCAGCACGCCGTCGAAGGTGGAGTCCAGATGGTCGGCGGCGTCGCGGATGTCGCCCTGGACGAAGGCGGCCCCGGCCGGGACGCCTTCGCGGAAGCCGGTGGACAGGTCGTCGAGGACGACGACCTCGTGACCGGCCTCCAGCAGGTGCTGGGCGACCACGCTGCCGACGTATCCCGCGCCGCCCGTCACCAGGTACTTCCCGCTCATGAACTCGCTACCTCTCGCAGTCGCTCGGCCGCGCGCTCCGGCGGCACGTCGTTGATGAACACGTTCATGCCGGACTCGGAACCCGCGAGAAACTTCAGCTTGCCGGAAGTGCGGCGGATGGTGAAAAGCTCGAGGTGCAGCGCGAAGTCCTCGCGCACGAGCCCGTCGAACTCCTCCAGCGCGCCGAACGGTGCCTGGTGCCAGGCCGCGATGTACGGCGTCGGCGGCTCACCCTCGCCGAAGATCCGGTCGAAGCGCCTCAACAGTTCCAGGTAGACCTTGGGGAATTCTGTGCGCGCGGCCTCGTCCAGGGCGAGCAGGTCGGGCACCCGCCGCTTGGGGTAGAGGTGGACCTCGTAGGGCCAGTGCGCCGCGTACGGCACGAAGGCCACCCAGTGCTCGCCCTCCAGGACGACCCGCTCCCCGGCGAGTTCGCTGCGCACGACGGCGTCGAAGAGGTTCTCCCCGCCCGTCGCCTCCTTGTGGGCTACGGCCGAACGGAGCATCAGGGCGGTGCGCGGGGTGGTGAAGGGGTAGGCGTAGATCTGCCCGTGCGGGTGCTGGAGCGTCACGCCGATCTCGGCGCCCCGGTTCTCGAAGCAGAAGACCTGCTCGACGGCGGGCAGATGGGACAGCTCCGACGTGCGGTCGGTCCACGCCTCCAGCACCAGGCGCGCCTGCTCCTCGTCGAGCTCGGCGAAGGAGGCGTCGTGGTCGGAGGTGAAGCAGACGACCTCGCAGCGCCCCGCGTCGCCGGCCAGGGAGGGGAAGCGGTTCTCGAAGACGACGACGTCGTAGGAGGAGTCGGGGATCTCGCTGAGCCGGTCGCCCGCGGACGGGCACAGGGGGCACTCGTCGGCCGGCGGGTGGTAGGTGCGGCCCTGGCGGTGCGAGGCGACGGCGACCGCGTCGCCGAGCAGGGGGTCGCGGCGGATCTCCGACGTGGTGACCGTGCGGTCCAGGGGGCGGCGGTCGACCGCGTCCCGGACGGTGTCGTCCCGCAGGTCGTAGTAGATGAGCTCGCGGCCGTCGGCCAGCCGGGTCGAGGTCTTCTTCACGCCGGACTCCCTCATCCTGCTCACTCATCCTTCAACATAACCCAACATATAGAAACACAACTCACCACACTCGGTCAACATCACAATCAAACAAAGTGCACCACCGGACGTGTTCAATGACGGAACGCGGAGAAGTGGATTCCGCCAGGTATCGGTTCGCGCAACGAAGCGAGGGCTCATGCATCCCCCCATGTATCTGTCGGCCGAGCTGCGGCTCCCCACCAACTGGCTCGACTACACGATCCTCGGCATCTACTTCGTCGTCGTCCTCGGCATCGGCTTCGCCGCCCGCCGGTCGGTGAAGACCAGCCTCGACTTCTTCCTGTCGGGCCGCTCCCTGCCCGCCTGGGTCACCGGACTGGCGTTCATCGCGGCCAACCTGGGCGCCACCGAGATCCTCGGCATGGCCGCCAACAGTGCCCAGTACGGCGTCTACACCACGCACTGGTACTGGATCGGCGCCATCCCGGCCATGGTCTTCCTGGGCCTGGTGATGATGCCCTTCTACTACGGCTCCAAGGTGCGCTCGGTCCCCGAGTTCCTGCTGCTGCGCTTCGACAGGGCGGCGCACTTGCTCAGCTCGATCCTGTTCGCCTTCGCCGCCATCCTCATCGCCGGCGTCAACCTGTACGCCCTGGCCATCGTCGTCGAGGCGCTGCTGGGCTGGCCGGAGTGGGTGGCGATCGTGGTCGCCGGGTTCTTCGTGCTGGCGTACATCACGCTCGGCGGACTGTCCTCGGCGATCTACAACGAGGTCCTGCAGTTCTTCGTCATCCTGGCCGCGCTCATCCCGATCACCGTGCTCGGGCTGAAGAGCGTCGGCGGCTGGGACGGGCTGTCCGACAAGCTCACCGCGCAGCACGGCAGTGACTTCATGACCTCCTGGGGCGGCACCGGCATCGGCAACGACAACCCGCTGGGCGCCAACTGGCTGACCATCGTCCTGGGGCTCGGCTTCGTGCTGTCCTTCGGCTACTGGACGACGAACTTCGCCGAGGTGCAGCGCGCACTGTCCGCGAAGAACCTCTCCGCCGCCCAGCGCACCCCGCTGATCGCCGCGTTCCCCAAGATCTTCATCGTGTTCCTGGTGATGATCCCGGGCCTGGTGGCGGCGGCCCTGGTCCCGAAGATCGGCACGGCCGACTCGGACCTGCAGTACAACGACGCCATCCCCTACCTGATGGAGCAGCTGCTGCCCAACGGCGTGCTGGGCATCGCCGTGACCGGTCTGCTCGCGGCGTTCATGGCGGGCATGGCGGCCAACGTGTCGTCGTTCAACACGGTGTTCACGACCGACATCTGGGCGAAGTACATCGTCCGGGGCCGCGAGGACGAGTACTACGTGCGCTTCGGCCGGCTCATCACCGCGGTCGGTGTCCTCGCGTCCATCGGCACGGCGTTCCTGGCCCGGTCGTTCTCGAACATCATGGCCTACCTCCAGGCGCTGTTCTCCTTCTTCAACGTGCCGATGTTCGTGGTGTTCATCATCGGCATGTTCTGGAAGCGGGCGTCCGTCAAGTCCGGTTTCTGGGGCCTGATCGCGGGCACGACGGCGGCGATGGTCAACTACTTCGTCCTGTACAAGCAGGACATCGTCGACATCCCCTCCGACCAGGGCGCCAACTTCGTCTCGGCGATCGCCGGGTTCGTCGCGGGCGCGGTCGTGATGGTCGCGGTGTCGCTGTTCACCGCGCCCAAGCCGGCCGCGGAACTCCAGGGCCTGGTCTACGGCACGCGCTCGCCCGGCATGGCGGAGCCGCCGGCGCCCGGGGACGAGGCGTGGTACCGCAAGCCCGCGCTGCTCGGCTGGGGCGCGGTGATCCTGGCCGCGGCCTGCTACATCCCGTTCTCGTTCTGACCGTTCCCGCTTTTCGAGGGAGGATTGACAGATGTCCGAGTTCTACTCCGAGAAGGACGTGCAGCGGGAGGTCACCGAGCTGCAGGGCAAGTCGGCGACGGCCGCCCGGCTGTTCGACATCCGCCGCATCATCGGCGGGCTCTTCGTGCTCTACGGCGTCATCGTCATGATCGCCGGTTTCACGGCGTCCGACGCCGACATCGACAAGGCGGAGGGCGTCAACATCAACCTCTGGACGGGCCTGGGCATGCTGCTGCTGGGCCTGTTCTTCCTGGCCTGGCTGAAGCTGAGGCCGGTGGCCCCGCCCCCGCCGGACACCATGCCGGACGAGGAGCCGAAGGCCTGACCCCACCCGGTCGGCTCAGGGGCCTGCCGCACCCGGACCACCCCGGCTCCGGCAGGCCCCCGCCGCCGACTCGCACCCGGCCCCCGGTGGACGCGTGTGTCCGTCAGGGCTCAGTCACCGGGCCCGGGGGTGGGGTCGCTCGGTCCAGGAGGCCCGTTCGGGCTGCCAGGGCCGCTGCCTCCAGGCGGGAGCCGACGCCGAGTTTCATCAGGACCCGCTGGACGTGCGTGCGGGCCGTGGAGGGGGCGATGCCCATGCCCGCCGCGATCAGGCGGGTGTCCTCGCCGTCCGCGACGCGGACCAGGACCTCGACCTCCCTGGGGGTGAGCATCGACAGCAGCCGCTGCCCCTCGTCGTCCGGCTGGGCCGCGGGGTTCAGCAGCTCGGCGAACGCCCCCTGCAGCAGCTGCGGCGCCACCGCCGCCTCCCCCGCCCGGGCCTTCATGATCGCCCGCTCCACGCCCTCGATGCGCTCGTCGTGCCGGACGTAGCCCGACGCACCCGCGGCGAACGCCGCCGCGATGCCCCGCGGGCTCGGCACCGGCCCCAGCACCAGCACCGCGACCTGCGGCCGCTCCCGCTTGATCCGCACCACCGGGTCGAAGATCCCCGGCTCGGCCGGTGCGGCCGTGCCCAGCAGGCACACCTCCGGCGCCCGCGTGATCACCAGCTCCGCCGCCCCCGCGGCCGGCGCCGCCGCGGCCAGCACCCGGTGCCCCCGCAGCTTCAGCGCCGACGCCAGCGCCTCGGCCAGCAGACGGTGGTCGTCGACCACCATGAGCCGCACTCCCATCGAGCAACCCCCCAGTCACCCCGGTCCCCCCATGGAAGCCCCCCGGCTCCCCCGCCTTCATGCCCCCGGAAGCTACACGCTTGTTCGACGTCGCGCTCCCCCTACCGGCGAGAATCGCCCCGGATCGCGGAAATTCCTCGCATACGAGGTTGACCGACCCAAACGCGAACGGTCCCGCCCCTGAGCAGGGACGGGACCGCCATGGCCACGGGTCGGTCAGGAACCGACCGGAAGACGATCAGCTCGTACCGAAGCCGACCGCGAGGTACTCCTCGTCGCCCGACGTGGACCGCTTGCTCGCGTACACCCGGGACATGAACAGGTGGCCGTCGGCGTAGAGGTACTCGGAGTAGTCCGGGGACATCCGGGTCTCCACGTCCCGCACCTGCTCGGTCGCCGGGTTCTCCAGCAGCTTGGTCTGCTTGAAGCTGCCGCCGTCGATGCTGACGACCTGCCCGCCCTTGTCGTACGGCGGGCGCTTGTAGGCGATCACGTTGCCGCCGTCCATGCGCAGCGGCGAGATCGTGTAGCCGTCGCCGGCGTCGGCCCGCTGGCCGGTCTGCTTGCCGGTGGTGAGGTCGAAGGCGACGATCTCGTTGGTCTGGCTGTACTTGCCGGTGCCGTCGTGCTCCTCGGTCGGCAGGTAGAGCCGGTCGGCGCCGACGGCGATGCCGGTGCAGTACTCGATGCGCGTGATGCCCTCGCAGCGGGCCGCGAACTGCTCGCCCGGCGCGGCGATGCGCGTGCGCAGCTTGCCGGTCCTGTTGTCGATGGAGAAGAAGTCGGAGATGCCGCTGCCGTCGCCCGCGGAGTCGCCGACGTCGGCGGCCACGACGAGCGGGTCGGTCGACACGACGCTCGCGTACTCGATGTCCTCGGCCATCTTGTACTCGGAGATCACCTTGCCGGACTTCGGGTCGATGGTCTGGATGTGCAGCTGCCGGGCCCCGTACGAGCCGCACTTGCGCACCGCGACGAGCTTCTCGCCGCCGCCGTACCCGGCGTCGTAGCAGGAGTCGCTCGTCTTGGGGCTCCACAGGAGCTTGCCGGAGCTGTCGAACGCGGCACCGCCGCTGGTGCTGCCGACGGCGACGGTCTGCCCGCTGACCGTGACGTTGTTGAAGCTGATCGGGTCACCGCCGGTGTCGACCGTCTTGGTCCACAGCTTCTTGCCCGCGTCGAGGTCGATCAGGGCGATCTGGCTGCAGCCCTGCGAGGGCTTGGCCTTGGTCGGCATCGCGGGCTGGTAGAGGATCGCCGTCTTGTTGTCGGCGGTGACGTGCCCGCTGGCCTGGCAGACGGGGCCGGGCAGCGGAACGGTCCACAGCTCGGTGCCCTTGTCGCGGTCGTAGCCGACGATCTTGGCGATGCCGCTCTTGACGTACGCCTTGTCGGTGAGCCACGAGCCCGAGACGACGACGGTGCTGTCGTTCTTCACCTCGGGCGCCGGGACCTGGAAGAGGACCTTGGCGGTGGGGTCGGCCGGGGCCTTCTCCTTGCCGCCGGAGGCGCCGCCCTTGCCGTCGCCGGAGCCGCCAGTGCCGCCGGTGGAGCCGGCGGTGTCGTCCTTCCTGCCGTCGTCCTTGCCGGAGTTGGCGTACCAGACGCCGCCGCCGATGATCAGCGCGATCGCGACGACCGCGGCGACGATGATGGCCACCTGCGCGTTGAACGCGCCGCCGCGGCCCGGCTGTCCGGCCTGCGGCTGCTGCGGCACGGTCCCCTGCGGGTAGCCGTACCCGGGCTGCCCGTACCCGGGCTGCTGTCCGTACCCGGGCTGCTGCCCGTAGCCCGGCTGCCCGTAGGGCACCGTCGGCGGCTGCCCGTACCCGGGCTGTCCGTACGGGCCCGGCTGCTGGCCGGGGTAGCCGTAGCCCGGTGCCGTCTGCGGCGGCTGCGGCGGCTGGGGTGCGCCCTGCGGGTAGCCGTAGCCCGGCTGCGGCGGGCCCGCGGGGGGTGCCTGGGGAGCCGCGGGAGGCGTCTGCGGGGTCTGCGGGTAGCCGTAGCCCGGCTCGGGGGCCTTGGTCAGGTCCGGTCCGCCGGCGGGCGGCGGGGTCTGCGCGGGTGGGTCCTGCGGCGGCTGGTCCTGCGGCGGGCCGAACCCGCCTCCCTGCGGGGGCTGCTGGGGCGGCGGAGGGGGCGGCTGGGTCATGGCGTGGGCACCTCGGGGAAGGGGACGGACGGCGACGGAGGGACGGGCGGTCCGGAAGGGGGAAGAGTCACTTGCCGTAGGCGAGCATCAACTTCTCCTTCGAGTCGTCGTTTCCGCTCAGCCGGGTGGTGGAGATGTAGAAGCGCCCGTCGGCCCAGTCGACGGCCTTGGAGAAGAAGCCCTTCTCGACGGCCGCGGCGCCCTGCGGGTTGCGCAGCAGCTCGACCGGCTTGTGGCTGCCGCCGCCCGTCGGGATGGAGACGACCCGGCCGCCCCCGTCGTAGGTGGGCTCCACGTAGGCGATGAGCTTTCCGTCCTCGACCTTCACCGGGAGCATCGACTCCTCGGCCGGGGACTTCACCCGCCACTTCTCCTTGCCGGTCGCCAGGTTGATCGCGACGATCTCGTTGGCGCCGGTGGTCGCCTTGGTCGGCAGGTAGAGCGTGTCGGCGTCGGCGGCGACGCCCTGGCAGCCCTGCAGGTCCCGCGCGAGGATGGCCCAGCCGCAGTCGGGGGCGAAGTCCTCGTCGAAGCTCACCTGGGAGCGGAACTTGCCGCCGGAGGTGAAGGTGGAGATGTTCCAGGCCTTCTTGTCCTCGTTGGTGCTGTAGATCACCAGCGGGCTCACCGAGTAGGCGCGGGCGACCCGCCAGCCCTTGTCGAACTTCTGCGTCCAGCGGACCTTGCCGGTCCTCGGGTCGAGTTCCTGCACCTCGTCGTGCTGGTTGTCGCTGCCCGCACCGCAGGAGGAGACGGCGACGAGCCTGTCACCGCCGGCGAACGCGGCCGGGAAGCAGGTGTCGCCGTAGCGCTTCTTGTCGAACAGCTTCTTGCCGCTGGTCACGTCGTACGCCGTGCCCGACTGGGAGCGGCCCACCATCAGCGTCTTGCCGGTGACCGTCAGTTCCACGGAGAGGGTGGAGTCGAACAGGGCGCCGTCGGCGACCTTCTGGGTCCAGCCCTTCTTGCCCGTGTCGAGGTCGATCTCCTGGAGCTGGTTGCACTTGGCGCGGTCGCTGCTGCCGCTCATGTACGCCACGACGATCTTGTCGTCGGCCGTCTTCTGCGGGGTGGTGGCGCAGATCTTCTGCGGGAAGGTGACGGTGTCCCAGGCGGGCTTGCCGTCGCCCACGTGGAACGCGAGGAGCTGCTTGTAGGCGGCCTTCACGGCGGTCTTGTCCGTGATCCACATGCCGGGGGCCTCGGCGCCGGAACCGGGCGCGTCGGGCGCCTCCTTGTACCAGAGGACCCTGGCCTCGCCGGCCTTGCGGCCCTCGTTGAGGTTGTCCGGGTCCTCGCCGCCGTCGCCCTCGCCGTCACCGGGGTCGACCGGTGCGGAGGAGCCGCCCTTGGGGTCGTCGCTGCCCTGCGCGACCGGCTTCTTGCCGTCCTTGTCGTCACCCGTCGCGGTGACCGCCCACACGGTGCCGCCGACGACGAGCAGCGCGGCGACGGCCGCGCCGACGACGGCGGCCGGCTTGCCCTTGAACGGGCTGCGCGAGCCGCCCGGAGGCGTGCCGGGCCCGCCGGGGTGGCCGGGCTGCTGCGGGTAGCCGTAACCGGGCTGCCCGTACGGTCCCGGCTGCTGCGGCTGGCCGTACGGCCCGGGCTGCTGCGGCTGCCCGTAGGGGCCCGGCTGCTGCGGCTGGCCGTACGGGCCCGGCTGCGGGGGCTGGCCGTAGGGCCCGGGGGCGTACGGACCCGGCTGCCCGTACGGGCCCGGCTGCTGCGGGGGTTGCTGGGGGTAGCCGTAGCCGGGCTGCGGCGGGCCCTGGGGTGGCGGCGGGGTCGGCGCCCCGAAGCCACCGCCCTGCGGCGGCGGGTCCTGCGGTGCTCCGAAGCCACCCTGCGGCGGCTGACTGGGCGGCTGAGACATCAGTCGCTCCCCCCGTTTCACTGATTTTTCGCCACGCCCTGAGGCACCCGGTGCGCTCAGAGTCGTTCCATAAAGTTCTAAGACGGCTCTTTCTATCACCCCGTTCCGACAAGCGAACGGGCCGTCCCGTCCCCTGTTCCCAAGGGAGGACCGGCCCGTGATGCCGTCGTTACGCGCCTTCACGCGCCCTTCACGCGTCGTCGGCGAGTTCCAGCCAGCGCATCTCCAGCTCCTCGCGCTGACCGGCCAACTCCCGCAACTCCACGTCGAGTTCGGCGACCTTCGCGAAGTCCGTGGCGTTTTCGGCGATTTGAGCGTGGAGCTTGGTCTCCTTCTCGGAGACCTTGTCGAGCTGCCGCTCGATCTTCTGCAGTTCCTTCTTGGCGGCCCGCTGGTCGGCGGAGCTCCGCTCGGGGGCGGCGGACTGCTGCGCGGCGGCGGGCGCGGGCGTGGCGGCGGCCGCGGCCTCCTCCATGCGCCGGCGGCGCTCCAGGTACTCGTCGATGCCCCGGGGCAGCATCCGCAGGGCGCCGTCGCCGAGCAGCGCGAAGACGCGGTCGGTGGTGCGCTCGACGAAGAACCGGTCGTGGGAGATGACGACCATCGAGCCGGGCCAGCCGTCGAGGACGTCCTCCAGCTGGGTCAGCGTCTCGATGTCGAGGTCGTTGGTGGGCTCGTCGAGGAAGAGGACGTTGGGCTCGTCCATGAGCAGGCGCAGCAGCTGGAGCCTGCGGCGCTCGCCGCCGGACAGGTCGCCGACCGGCGTCCACTGCTTCTCCTTGGAGAAGCCGAACGTCTCGCACAGCTGCCCGGCGGTCATCTCCCGGCCCTTGCCGAGGTCGACGCGCTCGCGCACCTGCTGAACGGCCTCCAGCACGCGCGTGTTCGGGTCGAGTTCGGCGACCTCCTGGGAGAGGTAGGCGAGCTTGACGGTCTTGCCGACGCGGATCCGCCCGCCCGCGGGCTGGGCCTCCCCCTCGGTCCGGGCCGCCTGGGCCATGGCCCGCAGCAGGGACGTCTTGCCGGCGCCGTTGACCCCGACGAGGCCGATCCGGTCGCCGGGCCCCAGCTGCCAGGTGACGTGCTGGAGCAGGACCTTGGGGCCGGCCTGGACGGTGATGTCCTCCAGGTCGAACACCGTCTTGCCCAGCCGGGTCGACGCGAACTTCATCAGCTCGCTGCTGTCCCGGGGCGGCGGTACGTCCGCGATGAGCTCGTTGGCGGCCTCGACGCGGAAGCGGGGCTTGGAGGTACGGGCCGGGGCGCCGCGGCGCAGCCACGCCAGCTCCTTGCGGACGAGGTTCTGCCGCTTGGCCTCCTCGGTGGCGGCGATGCGCTCGCGCTCGGCCCGGGCGAAGACGTAGTCGGAGTAGCCGCCCTCGTACTCGTACACGGCGCCGCGCTGGACGTCCCACATGCGGGTGCAGACCTGGTCCAGGAACCAGCGGTCGTGGGTGACGCAGACCAGGGCGGAGCGCCGGGTCTGCAGGTGCCGGGCGAGCCAGGCGATGCCCTCGACGTCGAGGTGGTTGGTGGGCTCGTCCAGGACGAGGAGGTCCTGCTCCTCGATGAGGAGCTTGGCGAGGGCGATGCGGCGGCGCTCACCGCCGGACAGCGGGCCGATGACGGTGTCCAGGCCCTTGGGGAAGCCGGGCAGGTCGAGCCCGCCGAACAGGCCGGTGAGCACGTCCCTGACCTTGGCGTCGCCGGCCCACTCGTGGTCGGCCATGTCGCCGATGACCTCGTGGCGGACGGTGGCCTCGGGGTCGAGGGAGTCGTGCTGGGTCAGCACGCCGAGCCGCAGCCCGCCCGAGTGGGTGACGCGGCCGGTGTCGGCGTCCTCCTGCTTGGCGAGCATGCGGATGAGGGTGGTCTTGCCGTCGCCGTTGCGCCCGACGACACCGACGCGGTCCCCTTCGGAGACGCCGAGGGAGACGCCGTCGAGCAGGGCACGGGTGCCGTACACCTTGCTGACGTTCTCGACATTGACCAGGTTGACGGCCATTTCTCTCCTGCCAAGGGGGATGGATCGACCCTCCAGGGTAGTCCGGCACGGAGGTGCTCCGGCGGCGGTGTTCAGGAGGGGGCGGCCGGTCAGCGCTGGACGACCGTCGCGCCCGGGGCCGGGCCCGGGGCCGTGCGTACCGTGCGGCAGGTTCCGGAGGCGAGCAGGGTCTGGGCGACCGCGGCCGCCGACTCCGGGTCGCGGACCAGGAAGGCCGTGGTCGGGCCGGAGCCCGACACCAGGGCGGCCAGGGCGCCCGCGGCGCGGCCCGTGGCCAGGGTGCCCGCGAGGTCCGGGAAGAGGGACAGCGCGGCGGGCTGCAGGTCGTTGGAGACGGTCGCGGCGAGCGCGTCCGGGTCGCCCTTGGCGAGGGCGGCGATCAGCTCCGCCGAGGCGACCGGCTCGGGGATGTCCGTGCCCTCGCCCAGCCGGTCGAACTCGCGGAAGACGGCCGGGGTGGACAGACCCCGCTCCGCCATGGCGAACACCCAGTGGAAGGAGCCGCCGACCTCCAGGGGCGTCAGCCGCTCGCCCCGCCCGACGCCGAGGGCCGCCCCGCCGACCAGGCTGAACGGCACGTCGCTGCCCAGCTCGGCGCAGATCTCCAGGAGTTCCTCGCGGGAGGCGCCGGTGCCCCAGAGCGCGTCGCAGGCGACCAGCGCGCCGGCGCCGTCGGCGCTGCCGCCCGCCATGCCGCCGGCGACGGGGATGTCCTTGGCGATGTGGAGGTGCACGTCGGGGCTGCGGCCGTACCGTTCGGCCAGCGCGATCGCCGCGCGCGCCGCCAGGTTGGTGCGGTCGAGGGGGACCTGGGCCGCGTCGGGGCCGTCGCAGGTGACGCGGAGTTCCTCGGCCGGGGTGACGGTGATCTCGTCGTGGAGGCCGACGGCGAGGAAGACGTTGGCCAGGTCGTGGAAGCCGTCGGGACGGGCGGCGCCCACCGCCAGCTGGACGTTGACCTTGGCGGGGACGCGGACCGTGACGCTCACGCGGACTCCTCCTGCCCGCGGCCCGCCTTGTGCTCGGCGATCCGCGCGAACTCCTCCACCGTCAGGGACTCGCCCCGCGCCTGCGGGGAGACGCCCGCGGCGACGAGGGCCTGCTCGGCGGCGGCCGCGGAGCCCGCCCAGCCGGCGAGCGCCGCCCGCAGCGTCTTGCGGCGCTGGGCGAAGGCCGCGTCGACCACGGCGAACACCTCGGCCTTGGAGGCGGTGGTCTTCAGGGGCTCGCTCCGGCGGACCAGGGAGACCAGGCCGCTGTCCACGTTCGGCGCGGGCCAGAAGACGTTGCGGCCGATGGCACCGGCGCGCTTGACCTCGGCGTACCAGTTGGCCTTGACCGAGGGGACGCCGTAGACCTTGGAGCCGGGGGCGGCGGCGAGCCGGTCGGCGACCTCCGCCTGGACCATGACGAGGGTCCGCTCGATGGTCGGGAAGGTGTCCAGCATGTGCAGCAGCACGGGGACGGCGACGTTGTAGGGCAGGTTGGCGACCAGCGCGGTCGGGGCGGGCCCGGGCAGCTCGGTGACGTGCATGGCGTCGCAGTGCACGAGGGCGAACCGGTCGGCGCGCTCGGGCATGCGGGCCGTGACGGTGGCGGGCAGCGCGGCGGCGAGCACGTCGTCGATCTCCACGGCCGTGACCCGGTCGGCGGCCTCCAGCAGCGCGAGGGTGAGCGAGCCGAGCCCCGGACCGACCTCGACGACCACGTCGTCGGGGCGGACCTGCGCGGTGCGGACGATGCGGCGGACGGTGTTCGCGTCGATCACGAAGTTCTGTCCGCGCTGTTTGGTGGGGCGTACGCCGAGGGCTGCCGCGAGTTCTCGGACGTCGGCGGGGCCGAGCAGGGCGTCGGGGGCGGGGCTGGTCACGGGGACAAGGGTACGGGGGCCGGTACGGCGGATCGCGCACCCGCCCGTCCGCCCCCTCCGGCTCCCGCTAGCCGTGCAGGCGGCCGCCGCAGTGCGGCCAGGGGCTGGCGCCGCGGCGCACGTACAGCTTCTTCGCCCGGTACGTCTGCTCCGCCGCCGGGGCGTCCTGGGGGCGGCCGCGGCCGCCGAGCTTGTGCCAGGTGTCGGTGTCGAACTGGTAGAGGCCGCCGTAGGTGCCCGACGGGTCGACGGCGTCCGGCCGGCCGCCGGACTCGCAGGCGGCCAGGCCCTGCCAGTTCAGGTGGTCGGCGCCGCGCACCGACTCGGGGCGGGGCTTGGTGCCGACCTTCACCTCCTGGGCGCGCGGCACGCGCACCACCTCGGTGGTGAGCAGGCGCGGCCTCTGCCGGACGCCGTTGACGGTGCGCACGGCGTAGGTGATCCGGCGCAGACCCGGCTCGCCGGCGCTCTCGACGACCTCGGTGCCCCGGAACAGGGTCGGGTCGTCGGTGCGCCGGACCTGGAAGGGGATGGCCTCCTCGCGGATCTCCCGGCCCCCGGTGATGCGCAGGACGGTGACGGTCTGCCCGTCGCGCGGGAAGCTCGCCGGTGCGACCGAGGTGGTGTCCTGGCCGCGCAGGGTGATCCCGGCCTGCTCGACGGCTTCCCGCACGGTCGCGGCGTTGGTGCGGACGGTGCGGGCGCGGCCGTCGGCCATGATCGTGACCGTGCGCTCGGTGCGGACGTCCAGCGCGAGTCCCTCGCGTCCGATGGGCCGGGAGCGGGAGGTGGAGACGTACGCGCCCTCCTGCCGCACGCCCAGCTGGCGCAGGGCGCCCGCGACCGTGCGGGCCGTCGTCCACACCTCGCGCCGGTGGCCGTCGAGGGTGAGCCGGAGGGGGCGGGCGGAGAGCACGGAGACCTCGTCGCCGTGGCCGAGGCCGGCCCCGCGCCCCGGGGTGACGACGTCGTGCGCGCCGAGTTCCACGCCCTCCTCGGCGAGCAGTTCGGTGACGTCGTCGGCGAAGGTGTGCAGCGTGCGCTCCCGGCCGTCGACGGTCAGCTCGATCGCCTTGTCCTCGGCGACGAACGCCGTGGTGCCGCCCGCCAGGAAGGCCACGACCAGGGCCTGCGGGAGCAGCCGCAGGACGGAGCTGTCGGGGCGTTCGACGAGGGGGGTGCGGCGCCGGCGCGGGGACCTGCGGTGCGAGCCGGTGCGGGACGCGGCCCGTGATCCGGCTCGCACCGCTGCCTGCCCGTCCGGCTGGTCACGCTCGGCGTACGCGGGCGCCGGGTCGCCGGCCGGCGCGCCCTGCCGGGGCAGGCCGGGCAGGGTCGGCCCCTCGTAGGCGGGCCGGTAGGGGTCGGCGTAGGCGGGCCGGTAGGGGTCGGCGTAGGCGGGCCGATGGGTGTCGGCGTGAGTCGGCCGGTAGGGGTCGGCGTAGGCGCCGGGCGCGGGGGTGCCGTGGGCGAGGGTCTCGGCGCTGTGCAGATCGGCGGGCGGCACGGCGAAGCCGCCGTACGCCGCCTCGGCGTAGGCCGGGCCGTACGTCTCGTACGTCTCGTACTGCGGGCTGCTCACGCCGACACGCTCCAGTGGCCGGGGGAAGTCCGGAGGGGTTAGAGGGGTCCCGATCGGGCCCCCAGAACCTAGCGGAGCGGTCGTCACTCTCCAAAGCGGCTCGACTACGCACAGTCGTGCGGGGAGAGCGGCGGGGGTCAGTACCCGAACGCGCGCGCGGTGTTCGCGCCGAGGGCCGTGGCCAGGGCGTCCTCGTCGATGCCGCGCACCTCGGCCAGGGCGCGCACGGTGATCGGCACGAGGTAGGGGGCGTTGGGCCGCCCCCGGTAGGGCACCGGCGTGAGGAAGGGCGCGTCGGTCTCCACCAGCAGCAGCTCCAGCGGGGCCACCGCCACCGCGTCGCGCAGGTTCTGCGCGTTCTTGAAGGTGACGTTGCCGGCGAAGGACATGAAGTAGCCCGCGGCCGCGCAGATCTCCGCCATCTCGGCGTCGCCGGAGTAGCAGTGGAAGACGGTCCGCTCGGGGGCGCCCTCCTCCTTGAGGACGCGCAGCACGTCGGCGTGGGCGTCGCGGTCGTGGATGACGAGGGCCTTGCCGTGCCGCTTGGCGATCTCGATGTGGGCGCGGAAGGACCGCTCCTGCGCCTCCATGCCCTCGGGCCCGGTGCGGAAGTAGTCGAGTCCGGTCTCTCCGACGCCCTTGACCTGCGGCAGCGCGGCCAGCCGGTCGATCTCGGCGAGGGCCTCGTCCAGGGCCGCCGGGCCGCCCGGTGCGCGGGCGCCCTGCCGGGACCGTCCTCCCCCGGCCCCAGGGGGCCGGGAGGTGCCCCCAGGGTCGCCGTGGACGATCCGGGGCGCCTCGTTCGGGTGCAGCGCGACGGTGGCGTGGACGGCGTCGTGCGCGGCGGCCGTCTCGGCGGCCCAGCGCGAGCCCGCGAGGTCGCAGCCGACCTGGACGACCGTCGTCACTCCGACCGACGCGGCCTTCGCCAGCGCCTCCTCGACCGTGCCGGACTGCATGTCCAGGTGGGTGTGGGAGTCGGCGACCGGTACCCGCAGGGGGTCCGGCAGCGGGGGCGCCGTGTGCTTGTCGGGGTCGTTGGCAGGCATGCCCCGATCCTACGGAAGGGCGACGCCCTCCCTCACCGGGGAGGAGGCGGGGAGGGCGCCGACGGCGAGGAGAGCCGGACGGGTCAGCTCGCCTTGCGCTGGAAGGGGTGCAGCAGGTCGGACAGGTGCCAGTGGTGCTGCGCGCGCGGGGCCCGGGCCGCCGCGGCCTGCGGGACGGGCGCCTCGACGGGTCCGGCGGGCGGCGGCACCCGGTGGGAGCCGTGGGCGGCGTCCCGGGCCGACGCGACCCGGCCGGGCCGCAGGATCCGCACGACGTGCCCGTCGCAGTTCCGGCAGGCGGGCCTGCTCAGCGGGGAGGGCACGACCTTGCCGTCGGCCACGTAGAGGACGAACTCGTGACCCGTGGCGTCCGTGTGGTGCTCTATCTCGAACGACTGCTCCCAGCCGTGCCCGCAGCGCATGCAGGCGAAGGAGTAGGACTCGTCGACGACGGCACTCGCACCGGCGCGAAGCCCGGTCCGCCCTGCGATCTCACTCATGCCGGCTCCTGTTCCCCTGAGGCGTGGGGACGGTCGCGTCCCCGCACCCCAGTGGACTCCCCGGCCGGACGGATGGCAGCGGACCTGTCGAGTGTTGGCCCTGTTTTGGGCGTCCCTTGCCCCGGACCCCCGGCGCCTTTACCGCTGCATGGGGCGCGCGCTCAAACGGCAAGCGCCCTGCTCAGGAGTGGCCAGGGCCCGGTCGGGAGCGCGGGGAACCGCGGGATCGGCCCCGCACGGCCCGTGCCCCGCACGGCACGCCGGGCCCGCATCCCGAAGCCCGGTCAGCCCGCCGTGTTCTTCGCGGCGACCACGGCGTCGAAGACGACCCTCTTGGGCACCCCGGCCTCCTGCGCGACGGCCGCGATCGCCTCCTTGCGGCGCTCCCCCGCCTCCTCGCGCAACCGCACCCGCCGCACGAACTCCTCGGGCCCCACGTCCTCGGGCCCCTTCTCGGGCGCGCCCTCGACCACGACGGTGATCTCCCCGCGCACCCCCTCGGCGGCCCACTCGGCGAGTTCGCCGAGGCCGCCGCGCCGGACCTCCTCGTAGGTCTTGGTCAGCTCCCGGCACACCGCGGCCCGCCGCCCGGCGCCGAAGACCTCCGCCATCGCCGCCAGGGTGTCGTCCAGCCGGTGCGGGGCCTCGAAGTAGACGAGGGTGCGCCGCTCGTCGGCCACCTCGCGCAGCCGCCCGAGCCGCTCGCCCGCCTTGCGCGGCAGGAAGCCCTCGAAGCAGAAGCGGTCCACGGGCAGGCCGGACAGCGCGAGCGCGGTGAGCACGGCGGACGGGCCGGGCACGGCCGTCACCCGCACGTCCCGCTCGACGGCGGCCGCGACCAGGCGGTAGCCCGGGTCGGACACGGACGGCATGCCGGCGTCCGTGACGAGCAGCACCCGCGCCCCGCCCACCAGTTCCTCGACCAGTTCGGGCGTCCGCGCGGACTCGTTGCCCTCGAAGTACGACACCACCCGGCCCTTGGGCGTGACGCCGAGCGCCTGGGTCAGCCGGCGCAGCCGCCGCGTGTCCTCGGCGGCGACGACGTCGGCCCCGGCCAGTTCCTCGGCGAGCCGGGGCGGGGCGTCCGCGATGTCGCCGATGGGGGTGCCTGCGAGTACGAGGGTTCCGGTCACGCCCCCATCCTCCCAGGGGCGGAGGATGCGGACGCATACCGGCCATGCACGGGACTCACACAGCACGGTTCCCTACGATGGCGCGGTGACCAGTACCGCCTCCTCCACGGACACCCGGCAGGGCCAGGCGCCGCTCGAGCAGCGGCCCCCCTGGCAGCAGCGGCTGCGCCGCTTCGGCTACCAGGGGCAGCCCGGCAGCGACGACCGTGACGTCCGGGACCGCCTGGTGCCGCCTTACACCGAGCCCTCCCCGCGCCTGTGGGCGGCGCTCGGCGTGCCGCACGTCCTCGCGGGCCGGCTGGTGCGCTGGTCGGGCTGGATCGGCCCGCTGCTGGTGACGCTGCTGGCGGGGGCCTTGCGGTTCTGGAACCTCGGCAGCCCCCGGGCGGTGATATTCGACGAGACGTACTACGCCAAGGACGCCTGGGCGCTCGTCCACCGCGGCTTCGAGGTCAACTGGGCGAAGAACGCCAACGACCTGGTGCTGTCGTCGGGCGGGAACGTGAAGCTGCCGACCGACGCGGCGTACGTCGTGCACCCGCCGGTCGGCAAGTACGTCATCGGGCTGGGCGAGCTGATGTTCGGGTTCGACCCGTTCGGCTGGCGGTTCATGACGGCTCTGCTCGGCACGCTGTCGGTGCTGCTGCTGTGCCGGATCGGCCGGCGCCTGTTCCGCTCCACGTTCCTGGGCTGCCTGGCCGGTGCGCTGATGGCGCTGGACGGCCTGCACTTCGTGATGAGCCGTACGGCGCTGCTCGACGGTGTGCTGATGTTCTTCGTGCTGGCCGCGTTCGGCTGTCTGCTGGTCGACCGGGACCGGGCCCGCGCCCGGCTGGCGGCGGCCCTGCCGGTGGACGCCGACGGCCGGGTCCGGCCCGACCGGCACACCGCCGAGACGGCCCGACTGGGGTGGCGGCCCTGGCGCTGGGCGGCGGGCCTGATGCTGGGTCTGGCCATCGGCACCAAGTGGAACGGCCTGTACATCCTGGCGGCCTTCTGCGTGATGGCGGTGCTGTGGGACGTCGCCTCGCGCCGCGTCGCCGGTGCCCGGCACCCGTACGCGGCGGTGCTGAAGCGGGACACGGGCCTGGCGTTCGCCGCCACCGTGCCGGTCGCCCTGGTCACCTACCTGGCCTCCTGGACCGGCTGGTTCCTGTCCGCCACCGACGGCTCCGGCGGCTACTTCCGCAACTGGGCGGCGACCGACGGCAAGGGCGGCAGCTGGACGTTCCTGCCCGACTGGCTGCGCAGCCTGTGGCACTACGAGCACCAGGTGTACGAGTTCCACGTCGGGCTGTCCTCGCCGCACACGTACCAGTCCAACCCGTGGAGCTGGCTGGTCCTGGGCCGCCCGGTGTCGTACTTCTACGAGTCCCCGGCGCCCGGCAAGGACGGCTGCCCCGCCGACGCCGGCGAGAAGTGCGCCCGCGAGGTGCTGGCCCTCGGCACGCCGCTGCTGTGGTGGGTGGCCTGCTTCGCGGTGCTGTACGTGCTGTGGCGCTGGTTCTTCCGCCGTGACTGGCGCGCGGGTGCCATCGCCTGCGGCATCGCGGCCGGGTATCTGCCCTGGTTCATGTACCAGGAGCGCACGATCTTCTTCTTCTACGCCGTCGTGTTCCTGCCGTTCCTGTGCCTGGCGGTGGCGATGCTGCTCGGCGCGATCGTCGGCCCGCCCCGTTCCGGCGACACCCGCCGCGTCGCCGGCGCCACGGCCGCGGGCGTCCTGGTCCTGCTGATCGCCTGGAACTTCATCTACTTCTGGCCCCTCTACACCGGCCAGGCCGTCCCCATCGACGACTGGCGGTCGCGGATGTGGCTGGACACCTGGGTGTGAACGGTGTTCGGTCAAAAATCGAAACTCTCGTACCTCCAGTAACCGCTTGCGCATAGAGTCCCTCCGATCGAGCTGGTGAACGCGTTCGACGGCGCGTGCGGCTCAACAGGGAGGGGCGCCCATGGGCAAGGGGGTCAAGGCCGCCGTCATCGGCGGGGTGTGCGCGGTGATGGTGGGCGGCGCCGGCTACGGCGCCTACAACATCCTCGGCGCCCTCGACGGCGACGGCGGCATCGGCGGGGTCGCCGCCGGGAAGAAGTCGGGGCCGCCGGACGAGGACGAGGTCGAGGAGACCACGCGGGAGTTCTTCGCGGCCTGGGAGAAGGGCGAGGCCGCCCGGGCGGCCTCGTACACGAACAACGACGCGGACGCCGGCCGGCTGCTGGGCGCCTTCGCCGACGACGCGCACATCACCGGTGTGCGCATCACCCCCGGCCCGGCCGAGGGCACCGCCGTGCCGTACACGGTCGAGGCGAAGGTGTCCTACGGCGGCAGGTCCGAGCCGCTGGCCTACCGCAGCCGGCTGAAGGTCGTCCGCGGCCTGACCACCGGGCGGGCGCTGGTCGACTGGCAGCCCTCCGTCGTGCACCCGGAGCTGAGGAAGGACGACACCCTCGTCACCGGGGAGTCGCAGGACCCGCCCGTGGAGGCCGTCGGACGGGACGGGTCGAGGCTGACGAAGGAGAAGTACCCCTCGCTCGGGCCGGTCCTGGACGCCCTGCGCGAGAAGTACGGCGAGAAGGCCGGCGGCTCCCCCGGCGTCGAACTGGTCGTCCGGCACGCCGGCGGGAGCGCTCCCGACACCCCGCTGCTCACCCTCGCCGAGGGCCGGCCCGGCAAGCTGACCACCACGATCAGCCCCACCGCGCAGGCCGCGGCCGAGAGGGCGGTCAAACGGTTCGCCGAGTCGTCGGTGGTCGCCGTCCGGCCCAGCACCGGCGAGGTCCTGGCCGTCGCCAACCACCGCGCGGACGGCTTCAACGCGGCCTTCCAGGGCCAGGCCGCCCCCGGGTCCACCATGAAGATCGTCACCGCCGCCATGCTCATCGACAACGGCGTGACCTCGATGAACGGCCCGGCGCCCTGCCCCGACACGGCGACGTGGCAGGGCCAGACGTTCAAGAACCTCACGGGCATGAAGCCGAACGGCGAGGCCACGCTGGCCGACAGCTTCCTGCGCTCCTGCAACACCGCCTTCGTCAAGCTCATCGACGAGGAGCCGCTGACGGACGCCTCGCTGAGCCAGGAGGCCGAGCGGCGCTTCGGGCTCGGACGGGACGACTGGAAGACCGGCATCGCCTCCTTCGACGGCAGGGTCCCCGCCGTCGCAGGCCCGGACCGGGCGGCCGGGGCCATCGGCCAGGGCCAGGTGCAGATGAGCCCGCTGACCATGGCCTCCGTCACGGCGACGGCGATCACCGGCGCCTTCCGCCAGCCCTACCTCGTCCCGCCCGGGCTGGACGACCGGCGGCTGGCCCGGGCCGAGGGGCTGAAGGCGAGCACCGCCGCCCAGCTGAAGCAGATGATGCGGCTGACCGCGACCCGGGGCACCGCCCGGGACGCCATGCGCGGACTCGGCGGCGACATCGGCGCCAAGACCGGCTCCGCCGAGGTCGAGGGCAACGCCCGGTCCGACAGCTGGTTCACCGGATTCCGGGGTGACGTGGCGGCCGCGGCCATGACCGAGCAGGGCGGCCACGGCGGCGACGCGGCCGGGCCGATTGTCGCAGCCGTGCTACGAACCGGAGGCTGATCTCACCCCCACCGGACGGGACTCTAGGGTGGGGGCCGTCGTTGGGACAGCCGAGGGCGGCGGGGGCCCTGGGGACTTGCGGAGGAACGAACAGCAGTGGGCAACAGAAGGCGCGTCGCCGAGCGACGGAGGACGAACCCCGCGGTGATCGGCGCAGTGCTCGCCGGCGTCGTCGGCGCGGCCGGGTTCGGCGCCTACGCGCTGTTCGGCGGCGGCAGCGCGGACGACAGCGGCTCGCACGCGGTGTCGGACGAGAAGCCCGAGGTCAAGACCGGTCCGCTGACCCGCGCCGAGGTCACCGGCGCCGCCCGTGCCTTCCTGACCGCCTGGCAGTCCGGCGATGCCCCTCGGGCCGCCGCCGCCACCGACGACACGGCCGCGGCGAGGGCCCTGCTCACCGGCTACACCAAGGACGCCCGCATCAAGGACGTCACGCTCACCGCGGGCCGGCCCACCGGCACGAGGGTGCCGTTCTCCGTCAAGGGCACCGTCTCCCACAAGGGGACCGAGAAGCCGCTGGCCTACGACGGCGCACTGACCGTCGTGCGCCGCACCGGCGACGGCAAGCCCCTGGTCGACTGGCACGCGGCGGTCCTCCACCCGGACCTGAAGGACGGCGACCGGCTGGTCACCGGCGAGGCGGGAACGCCCCCGGTGAAGGCCCTGGACCGCGACGGCGGAGAACTCACCACCGCGAAGTACGCCTCGATCGGCCCGCTCCTGGACGGCCTGCGCGAGAAGTACGGCAAGGAGGCCGGCGGCAGGGCCGGCATCGAGCTGCGCGTCGTGCGCGGGAAGGCCGCCAAGGGCAAGGACCTGTCCGACAAGACGCTGCTGGAGCTGAGCGAGGGCACGCCGGGCACCCTGAAGACGACCCTCGACCCCGCCCTCCAGGCGGAAGCCGAGCGGCAGGTCGCCCGCAAGGCCCGGTCCTCGGTGGCCGTGGTGCGGGTGTCGACGGGCGAGATCCTGGCCGCCGCGAACGCCTCCCGGGGCTTCAACACCGCCCTGCAGGGCTCGCTGGCCCCCGGCTCCACGATGAAGGTGGTCACCTCCTCGCTGCTGATCGAGAAGGGCCTGGCGTCGGCGGACAAGAAGCACCCGTGCCCCAAGTACTTCACCTACGGGAACTGGAAGTTCCAGAACGACGACAAGTTCGAGATCAAGGGCGGCACCTTCAAGGCGAGCTTCGCCCGCTCGTGCAACACCGCCTTCATCAGCCAGGCGCCGAAGCTGAAGAACGACGACCTCACCCGGCAGGCCCAGCAGGTGTTCGGTCTGGGGCTGGACAACTGGGCGATCGGGGTGCCGTCCTTCGACGGCTCGGTGCCCGTGCAGTCGGCCGCCCAGATGGGGGCGTCGCTGATCGGCCAGGGCGGGGTGCGGATGAACCCGCTGAACATGGCCTCGGTGTCGGCGACCGTCAAGGCCGGCACCTTCCACCAGCCCTACCTGGTCTCCCCGGACGTCGACGGGCGCGAGCTCGCGACCGCGTCCCGCAGGATGTCGGCGCGCACCCTGGCGCAGCTGCGCGAGCTGATGTCGTACACGGCCAGGTACGGCACGGCCGCCGAGGCGATGGCCGGGGTCGGCGGCGACGCGGGCGCGAAGACCGGGTCCGCCGAGGTCGACGGGCAGAAGAAGCCCAACGGCTGGTTCACCGCCTACCGGGGCGACCTCGCCGCGGCCGGCGTGGTCCAGAAGGGCGGGCACGGCGGCTCCACGGCCGGCCCGATCGTGGCGGCCCTGCTGAAGGCCGGCGACTGAAGGCCGGCGGCAGAGGCCGCCGGCTCGCGTGACGGAGTCGCTCAGTGGGTGACGGGCTCGGCCGTGTAGGTCCGCCGCAGGAACCGCAGCAGCGCCTGCCGCTCGAACTGCACCACCGACACCCCCCGCGCGGAGTGGAACTCCACGATGGTCTGCACCCGGCCGCACGGCCACACGCGGACCTCACCGCTGCCCGCCGGGCTGCGCAGTCCCTCCTCCAGCAGCCGGCGGTCGAAGGTCCACTCGCGTCCGCCGGCCCCGGGCAGCCGCATCGCGACGCACCGGGGGTCGGTATCGGGGTCGTACCGCAGGGTGACCGGGACCGCCTGGAGTTCGTCGATCAGGGGCACCGACGTCTCCGTGACGATGTGGGCTCGCGCGTACTGCTCGACTACGGACATCGGACTGCCCTTTCACCGTGCGCAACCGAGGTGGCGGAGGTGCGGCCACCACCTCTCCAATGTCCCATATTTTCTGGTTTTCACCCTTTGGGACAGCAGTTGTCGCCGATGAGATAAAACGAGCAGCACGCTCTTGCACATCGTTCGCATCAAGCCACATCATCGAACAGTGCACGTACCTGACGGATTCCTCGACGCCCCCACCTCCGCCGCCACCGGTGTGATCGCCGCGGGCGCCATCGCCGTGAGCCTGCGCGGCGCGCGCCGCGAACTCGACGAGCGCACGGCCCCGCTGGCCGGCCTGGTCGCCGCGTTCATCTTCGCGGTGCAGATGCTGAACTTCCCCGTCGCGGCGGGCACCAGCGGGCATCTGCTCGGAGGGGCGCTGGCCGCGATACTCGTCGGCCCCTTCACGGGGGTCCTGTGCGTGTCCGTCGTCCTGCTGATGCAGGGCATCCTGTTCGCGGACGGCGGGCTGACCGCGCTGGGCGTGAACATCACCAACATGGCGATCGTCACGGTGGTGGTCGCCTACGCGCTCTTCCGCGGCCTGGTCACGGTGCTGCCGCGCACGCGCCGGTCGGTGACCGCCGCCTCCTTCGTCGCCGCGCTGCTCTCCGTGCCGGCCGCGGCGCTGGCCTTCACGCTGATGTACGCCGTCGGCGGCACCACGGACGTCTCGATCGGCAAGGTCGCCACCGCCATGATCGGCGTGCACCTGCTCATCGGCATCGGGGAGGCCGTCATCACCGCGCTGACCGTCGGCGCGGTCATCGCCGTGCGCCCGGACCTGGTGTACGGGGCGCGGGGCCTCACGCAGCGGCTGAAGCTGCGGGTGAACGGCGAGCTGGTCGACGCGCCGCAGGCCGGTCCGGAGCCCGTCGCCGCCCGGTCCTCCCACCGCAGGGTGTGGGCCGCCGGTCTGGTCACCTCGCTGGTCCTCGCCGGCTTCGTCAGCTTCTACGCCTCGGCGAACCCCGACGGCCTGGAGAAGGTCGCCGGGGACAACGGCATCGACGAGAAGGCCGAGGAGCACCCGGCGGCCGACTCCCCGCTCGCCGACTACGGCGTCGAGGACGTCGACGACGCCCGCCTGTCCGGGGGGCTGGCGGGCGTCATCGGCGTGGGCGTCACGGTCGTCGCGGGCAGCACCGTCTTCTGGGCCGTCCGCCGCCGTCGGACCGGGGACACCTCCCCGTCCAACACCGCGAACGCCACGGACGGCGGGGACACGGCGAGCACCCCGGCCGGGCCGAGCACCGCGGGCGCCGGGTCCGGCACGACGGGCGTCTGACATGGGGGTGGGGCACGCACACAAGCTCTACCGGCACGGGCACTCCCCCGTGCACGGTCAGCCGCCGCACACCAAGCTCGCCGCGGTCTTCGCCTTCGTGGTCGTCGTGGTGATGACCCCGCGCGAGGCGATGTGGGCGTTCGGGCTGTACGCGGTGCTGCTGGGGGCGGTGGCGTACGCGGCGCGCGTACCCGCCGGGTTCCTGCTGCGCCGGCTGCTGATCGAGGTGCCGTTCGTCGCGTTCGCGGTGCTCATGCCGTTCGTGGCCGAGGGCGAACGGGTCGACGTGCTCGGCCTGTCCCTCAGCGTGAACGGCCTGTGGGGCGCCTGGAACGTGCTGGCCAAGGGCACGCTCGGCGTCGCGGCCTCGGTGCTGCTGGCCGCCACGACCGAACTGCGCGAACTCCTGCTGGGCCTGCAGCGCCTCAAGCTCCCGCCGCTGCTGGTGCAGATCGCGTCGTTCATGATCCGCTACGGCGACGTCATCGCGGACGAGATGCGCCGTATGCGCATCGCCCGGGAGTCACGCGGCTTCGAGGCCCGGGGCGTACGGCACTGGGGCGTGCTCGCCAAGTCGGCGGGCGCGCTGTTCATCCGGTCCTACGAGCGCGGCGAGCGGGTGCACCTGGCGATGATCAGCCGCGGTTACGCCGGTTCCATGCCCGTCATCGACGAGGTGACCGCGTCCCGGGCGCAGTGGCGTCACGCCCTGGCCCTCCCGGGCGCGGCCCTGGTGGTCTGTCTGCTGGGATGGACCCTGTGACTGCTTCCCTCGAGGTCTCGGGCCTCGCCTTCGCCTACCCGGACGGGCACCAGGCCCTCTTCGGCGTCGACTTCTCGATCGAGCGCGGCGAGCGGGTCGCGCTGCTCGGGCCGAACGGCGCCGGCAAGACGACGCTCGTGCTGCACCTCAACGGCATCCTGACCGGCGGGGCCGGCACGGTCCGGGTGGCCGGGCTGCCCGTGGACAAGCGGCACATGGCCGAGGTCCGGCGCCGGGTGGGCATCGTCTTCCAGGACCCGGACGACCAGCTGTTCATGCCGACCGTGCGGGAGGACGTGGCGTTCGGGCCCGCCGCCGCCGGGCTGAAGGGCGCGGAGCTGGAGCGGCGGGTGGACCGGGCGCTGGAGCGGGTCGGCATGCGCGCCTTCAAGGACCGGCCCCCGCACCACCTCTCCTTCGGCCAGCGCCGCCGGGTGGCGGTGGCGACCGTGCTGGCGATGGAGCCGGAGATCCTCGTCCTGGACGAGCCGTCCTCCAATCTGGACCCGGCCTCGCGCCGCGAGCTGGCCGACATCCTGCGCTCGCTCGACGTGACGGTGCTGATGGTGACGCACGACCTGCCGTACGCGCTGGAGCTGTGCCCCCGCGCCCTGGTCCTCAGCGACGGGGTGATCGCGGCGGACGGCCCGACGGGCGAGCTGCTGTCCGACGAGGAGCTGATGCGGGCGCACCGGCTGGAGCTGCCGTTCGGCTTCGATCCGCGTTCCGTGCCGGCCGCCCCGGCCCGTCCGTGACAATGGGCGCGTGACCGACGAGGAGACCGAGCGTCCGCCGCTGCTGGACGAGCAGCTGTGCTTCGCGCTGTACGCCGCGCAGCGGGCGGTGACGGCGGCCTACCGTCCGCTCCTCGACGACCTGGGCCTGACCTACCCGCAGTACTTGGTGCTGCTGGTGCTGTGGGAGCGCGGGGAGACCTCGGTCAAGGAGCTGGCCGCCGCCCTGCGCCTGGACTACGGCACCGTCTCGCCGCTGCTGAAGCGGCTGGAGGCGGCGGGCCTGGTGCGGCGTGAGCGCTCCGCGCGCGACGAGCGGTCGGTGCTGGTGGCGCCGACCGGGCGCGGGGAGGAGCTGCGGGAGCGGGCGGGCCGGGTGCCCGGCGCACTGCTCGCGGCGACGGGCCTCGGCGAGGCGGAGGTCGTGCGGCTGCGCGAGGAGCTGTGGCGGCTGGCCGGGCGCGCGGAGTCGGCGGCGGACCGCGCCTTCTGAGCCCTGGCGCCCCTGGCGCTCCGGTGTTACGCGGGTTGCCACCCCCTGGCGGCGAGCACTCGGTTACCGCTCAGTACCTTGTGCACGATCTATTTGCGCACACCCGTGTTCCGGGGGAGGACAGCATGACGGACGGCCCGGCCGCCGACACCCGCCCGACGAAGATCATGTACGTGGCGGAGGCCACCGCCCACGGCGGCCGCGCGGGCTACGTCACCAGCCACGACGGGCACCTCGACCTGAAGGTCGCGATGCCCCCGCAGCTCGGCGGCGACGGCGACGGCACCAACCCGGAACAGCTCTTCGCCGCCGGTTACAGCTCCTGCTTCCACAACGCGCTGATCCTGGTCGGCAACCGCGAGGGCTACGACCTCACCGGCTCGGCCGTCTCCGCCAAGGTCGGCATCGGCCCCAACCAGCAGCGCGGCTACGGCCTCGCGGTCGCCCTCAGCATCTCCCTGCCGGTCGTCGACACGGAGCTGGCGACCAGGCTGGTGGACGCCGCCCACGAGGTGTGCCCGTACTCGAACGCGACCCGGGGGAACATCGACGTGACCATCCTGCTTGGGTGAGAGGGAGACAGCGCCACCGCAGCGGGATCGAGGAGTGACGGACGTGGACGTGCACGGCACTGTGGCCGAGGGCTTCGAGCCGGTGGGGGAAGCGTTCGCGCGGAACTTCGGCGCGCTCGGGGACCGGGGCGCGGCCGTCGCCGTGTACCGGCACGGGCGCCGGGTCGTGGACCTGTGGGGCGGCACGAAGGACGTCGACGGCACCGATCCGTGGGAGCGGGGCACCGCCCAGGTCGTACGCTCGGCGACCAAGGGCGTGGCCGCCGCCGTGCTCCTGCTGCTGCACCAGCGCGGACAGCTGGACCTGGACGCGCCGGTGGGGCACTACTGGCCGGAGTTCAAGGCGCGCGGCAAGGAAGGCGTCCTGGTCCGGCACGTGCTGAACCACCGGGCGGGCCTGCCGGTCCTGGACCGGCCGCTCACCCCGCAGGAGGCCCTGGACCCGTCGGCGGGCCCGCAGGCGCTCGCCGCCCAGGCCCCCGCCTGGGAGCCGGGCACCGACCACGGCTACCACGCGCTGACCTACGGCTGGCTGGTCGACGAACTCGTGCGGCGGGTGACCGGGCTCTCGGCCGGCGAGTGGCTCACGGCCCATGTCACCGGTCCGCTCGGTCTGGACCTCTGGCTGGGCCTGCCCGCCTCCGAGGCCGGCCGGGCCGGGCGGGTGGGCCCGGTCGAGGGGGCCGAGCCGGCCGGGGGTCTGCGCGCCCGCCCCAAGCCCTCGGTGACCCGGGCCTACGCGGACCCCGCGTCCCTGACCAGGCGGGCCTTCGCCGCGATCAGCCCGTTCCCGGAGCAGAACGACCCGGCCTACCTCGCCGCGGCCCTGCCCGCCACCAACGCCGTCGCCACGGCGGACGGACTGGCCCGCTTCTACGCCTCGCTGATCGGCGACACGGACCGGTCCGAACGGCTCTTCACCCCGGGGACGGTGGAACTCGCCCGGGCCGAGGAGTCCGCGGGCCCCGACCGGGTCCTGGTGGTCGGCACCCGCTTCGGCCTCGGCTACATGCTGCACGGCAGCGCCTCGCCCCTGCTGACCCCGGGCTCCTTCGGCCACCCGGGCCGCGGCGGGGCGCTGGGCCTCGCCGACCCGGAGACCGGCATCGCCTTCGGCTACGTCACCAACGGGTTCCGCGCGTCGGTGACGGCGGACCCGCGGGCGCAGGGGCTCCTGCGGGCGGTCCGCAAGGCGCTGGACCTGCCCTAGACCGGCGTCGGACGCGGCCGCCGGCGGTCGGCGTCAGACGTGGATCGGATGGGAGACCCGTCCGGACGCCTGGTCGATCTCCTCGTGGGCCTTGGTCAGCAGCTGCATGGCGAGTTCGTTGAGCGCCCGGGCCGCGGCGATCTCCTCCCCGATCCTGGGCTGGTTCGCGTCGGACCGGTGCCGCTGCGCGTGCCCGTGCGCCCGTACCTCGGTGCCGTCGGGCAGGCGGACCATCGCGGCGGCCCGCGTGCGCTGGTCGTCCTCCATGAACTCCATCTCGACGTGCCATCCGACTGCGGTGTGCATCATGAGGATCACCTCCGGAACGCTTGGTTCCAGGGTGCTCCTCCCAGGTGCCGCAGCGCATCCCGCCGGCCCTGCCGCGGCCGCGCGCTCCGGGCGCCCCGAACCGCTCCTCGACCGTCTCAGCCGGTGGAGTCCTCCGGGCGGACGTCCGCGAACTCCCACCAGGCCAGTGGCAGCCAGTCGCCGTCGACGAAGCCGTCGACGGAGCCTCCGGTGCCCTGGATGGCCACGCGGGTGCCGACCGGGTAGGTGGTGCCGGACAGTCCGGAGACCGCCACGAGAAGGGTGCCGATGCGACGCGACAAAGCCGTACTTCCTTTCTGCTCTGGGTGCAAATCCTCTCATCATGCACCAGCCTGGTATATGAGCCACGGCACAGACGGAGGTGCTTGACGATGAGGGCTGTCGTGTACAAGGGACCCTTCGAGGTAGCGGTGGAGAACGTGGACGATCCGCGCATCCAGCATCCGAACGACGTGCTCGTCCGGGTCACCTCGACGGCCATCTGCGGCTCCGACCTGCACATGTACGAGGGCCGCACGGCCGCCGAGCCGGGCATCGTGTTCGGTCACGAGAACCTCGGGGTGGTCGAGGAGACGGGGGAAGGAGTCACCACACTCAGCAAGGGCGACCGGGTGGTCATGCCCTTCAACGTGGCCTGCGGGTTCTGCAAGAACTGCTCGGCCGGCTACACGGGCTTCTGCCTGACGGTGAACCCGGGCTTCGCCGGCGGCGCCTACGGCTACGTCGCGATGGGCCCCTACACCGGGGGCCAGGCGGAGTACGTCCGCGTCCCGTACGCCGACTTCAACTGCCTGAAGCTGCCGGAGGGCACCGAGAAGGAGACGGACTTCGTCCTGCTCGCGGACATCTTCCCGACGGGCTACCACGGCAACGAGCTGGCCGACGTGCGCCCCGGTGACACGGTCGCCGTGTACGGCGCCGGTCCGGTGGGCCTGATGGCGGCCTACTCCGCGGTGCTGCGCGGGGCGAGCAAGGTGTTCGTCGTCGACCGGGTGGCGGAACGCCTGCAGAAGGCCGAGGAGATCGGCGCCGTCCCGGTCGACTTCACGCAGGGCGACCCGGCGGAGCAGATCAGGGAGCAGACCGGCGGCGAGGGAACCGACAAGGGCATCGACGCGGTGGGCTACCAGGCCCAGGCGCACGGGCAGAGCGGGGACCACGAGGAACCGGCGGTCGTGCTGAACTCGCTGGTCGACACGGTCCGGCCCACCGGTGCCCTCGGTGTGCCCGGCCTGTACGTGCCGAGCGACCCGGGCGGTCCGGACGAGCAGGCCAAGAAGGGCATGCTGGTGGTCGCCGTCGGGCGCCTCTTCGAGAAGGGGCTGCGCATGGGCACCGGCCAGTGCAACGTCAAGCGGTACAACCGGCACCTGCGGGACCTGATCATCGAGGACCGCGCGAAGCCCAGCTTCGTCGTCTCGCACGAACTGCCGCTCGACCAGGCGTCGTCGGCGTACGAGAAGTTCGACAAGCGCGTCGAGGGCTACACCAAGGTCGTCCTGCACCCGCAGGCGGCTTGAGGACCGGCACACCGAGACACGGGCGAGGCCGGTGAGGGCAGTGCCCTCACCGGCCTCGCCGGTCCCGCCGGGTCAGACCCGGACCAGTTCCCTGTCGCCGTCGTCGTCACCGGAGGAGGCGCGCAGGCCCTCGCCCTCCACGTCGACGTTGGGCAGGGCCCGGTCCAGCCACCGCGGCAGCCACCAGGCCCTGCGGCCGAGCAGGGCCAGGACCGCCGGGACGATGGCCATGCGGACGACGAACGCGTCGAACAGCACGGCGATCGCGAGGCCGAAGCCGATCATCTTGACCATCGACTCGGAGGAGCCGATGAAGCCGGCGAAGACGGCCATCATGATCACGGCGGCGGCGGTGACGACGCGGGCGCCGTGGCGGAAGCCGGTGACCACGGCCTGGGCCGGCTTCTCACCGTGGACGTAGGCCTCCCGCATGCGGGTGACCAGGAACACCTCGTAGTCCATGGCCAGTCCGAAGACCACGCCGACCATGAAGATCGGCATCATCGACATGACCGGGCCGGTCTGCTCCACACCCATCAGGCCCGACAGCCAGCCCCACTGGAAGACCGCGACGACCGCGCCGAGCGCCGCCGTCACCGACAGCAGGAAGCCGAGGGCCGCCTTCAGCGGGACGAGGATGGAGCGGAACACCACGATGAGCAGCAGGAAGGCCAGGCCGACCACCAGGACCAGGTAGGGCACCAGTGCGTCGTTGAGCTTCTGGCTGACGTCGATGTTCATGGCGGTACTGCCGGTGACCAGCACGGTCGCGTCCGTGTCGGCTTTGATGCCGGCGCCCGCGTCGCGGATGCCGTGCACCAGGTTCTCGGTGGAGAGCGAGGACGGTTTGGAGCCGGGGATCACGGTGATGGTGGCGGTGTCGCCGGCCTTGTTGGGCGCGGGCGGCGTCACCGTCACGACGTCCTTCAGGCCCTTGATCTCGTCGCCGACCGCGGTGAAGGCGGCCTCGGGGTCGTCGCTGCCCTTGGCGTCGACCACGACCATCAGCGGGCCGTTGAAGCCCGGGCCGAAGCCCTCGGAGAGCAGGTCGTAGGCGCGGCGCTGGGTGGTGGAGGTGGGCTGGGAGCCGTCGTCGGGCAGGCCCAGCTCCAGGTCGGCCGCCGGGACGGCCGCCGCGCCGAGGCCCACGACGGCGAGCAGCAGCACGGCGAGGGGGCGGCGGACGACGAAGCTGGCCCAGCGGGTGCCCAGGTTGGGCTTGGCGGGCTCGGCCGGCCGGTCGGAGGCGTCCCGGCCCTTGGCCCGGCCCCGTAGCCTGCTCTTCTCCCCCATCGGCTTGACCCTGCGGCCCGCGTAGCCGAGCAGCGCCGGGACCATGGTCAGGGCGATCAGCACGGCGATGGCCACCGTGCCCGCCGCCGCGACACCCATCTTCGTGAGCATCGGGATGTTGACCACGGCGAGGCCCACCAGGGCGATCACCACGGTGAGGCCCGCGAAGACCACCGCGGAGCCGGCCGTGCCGACGGCCCGGCCCGCCGCCTCCTCCCGCTCGCGGCCCTCGGCCAGTTCGGCGCGGTAGCGGGAGACGATGAACAGGGCGTAGTCGATGCCGACCGCCAGGCCGATCATCATCGCGAGGATGGAGGTGGTCGAGCCCAGGTCGAGGGCGCTGGCCAGGGCGGTGATGGTGGACACGCCGATGCCCACGCCGATCAGCGCCGTCAGCAGCGGCAGTCCGGCGGCCACCAGCGAGCCGAAGGTGATGACCAGGACGACCGCGGCGACCGCGATGCCGATGACCTCGCTGGAGCCGGTGTGCGGCACCGCCTGCAGCGCGTCACCGCCGATCTCGACGGTCAGCCCGGCCTCCCGGGCGTGCTGCGCGCTCTCCTCCAGGGCGTCCTTGGCGGCGTCGTCCAGCTCCATGCCGGAGACCTTGTAGGACACCTGCGCGTAGGCGACCGTGCCGTCCTTGCTGACGGCCTTGGCCCGGTAGGGGTCGGTGACGGCGGCGACCTCGGAGCCGTCGGACAGCTCCTTGACGGTGTCCTGGACGGTCGCCTTGTTGCCGGGGTCGGTCATCTTCTCGCCGCCGGGCGCCTTGAAGACGACGCGGGCGGTGGCGCCGTCGGCGCTGGTGCCGGGGAAGCGCTGCTCCAGCAGGTCGAAGGCCTTCTGGGCCTCGGTGCCGGGGATGGAGAACGAGCTGTTGCCCGCGGTGGGGGCACTGGCCGCGCCGGCCCCGGCGAGGGCCAGCAGTGCCACCCATATCAGGGCGACGAGGTGCCGCCGCCGGAACGAGAGCCGGCCGAGTTTGTAGAGGAATGTGGCCACGAGAACGTACTCCCGGTCAGGTCGTGGGGTCTTCAGGGCAGGGAGGACCAGCCCGACGACGTGAGCGGTGACGTCAGGTGGAGGGCCAGCCGGGGGGACTAGTCGGTGGTGGGGACGCCGAGGGCGGGGAGGACCACGGCGTCGATGTACGAGGTGAGGAAGGCCCGGGTGGGCGGTTGTTCGTCGATCAGCGTGCGGGTGGCGAACGCGCCCACCAGCATGTGCACGATGTAGTCCAGGGCCGGGCGGCCGGCCTCGATCTCGCCGCGGTCGACGGCCCGCTGCACCACCAGCTGGAACTCCGCCATCTCGGGTTCGATGAGCAGTTCCTTGAACGCCTGGAGCAGGTCGGGATTGCCGTGGACCGCCATGAACAGGCCCCGCATCAGGGCGGCGTTCTGCTGCATGGCGCAGTCGTCCTCACGGGCGGTGAGGGCGTGCAGGTCGCCGCGCAGTGATCCGGTGTCGACGTCGGCGGTGCCGCCCGGCTTGTTGTGCCGGATCGCCTTCGCCACCAGCTCCGGCTTGCCGCCCCACTGGCGGTAGAGCGTGGCCTTGCTGGACCGCGTGCGGGCGGCCACGGCGTCCATGGTCAGGGCGTCGTAGCCGACCTCGCGGAGCAGGTCGAGCACGGCCGTGTACAGCTCGGCCTCGCGCTCGGGGGTGATCCGGCTGCGACGCGCGGCGACGGCATCGGCCATCGTGCTCACCTTCCTGATCCGGAACGATACGGTTTCGTACACCACCACGGTACCCCAGTCCCTAAAAAAACGAAACCGTTTCGTACGTGTGGTGGGCCACGCCACCGCGACGGCCACGACTTGCTGGTGCCCCTGCCCGGGCAAAGCATGGTCGGGTGACCTATCTGCGTCTGCCGCACCTCCACGACGACCTGCTGTGCTTCGTCGCCGAGGACGACCTCTGGCTCGCCCCCCTCGACGGCCCCGGGCGCGCCTGGCGGCTCACCGTGGACCGCACCAAGGCGGGCCACCCGCGCTTCTCGCCCGACGGCCGCCGCATCGCCTTCACGAGCTGGCGCACCCTCGTGCCCGAGGTCCACCTCGCCCCGGTGGACGGCGGCCCGGCCCGGCAGATCAGCCACTGGGGCAGTGCCGACACCCGCGTCTGCGGCTGGACCCCGGACGGCGACATCCTGGCCGTGGCCTCGCACGGCGAGCCCTTCTCGTTCTTCACCTGGGCCTACAAGCTCGCCCCCGAGGACGACCCGGGCCGCAGACTGCCCTGGGGCCCGGTCTCCGACATCCAGGTCGCCGACCTGGCCGGGGAGCGCCGGTCGCTGCTGCTCACCGGCACCCCGCCGCACGAACCCGCCTCCTGGAAGCGCTACCGCGGCGGGGCCACCGGCCGGCTCTGGCTGCACGGCGAACGGCTGCTCGACGGCCTCGACGGCCATCTGCACTCCCCCATGCTCGTCGCCGGGCGGATCGCCTTCCTCTCCGACCACGAGGGCGTCGGCAACCTCTACTCCTGCGCCCACGACGGCTCCGACCTGCGCCGCCACACCGACCACGACTCCTTCTACGCCCGCCACGCCTCCAGCGACGGCCACCGCGTGGTGTACCAGTGCGCGGGCGACCTGTGGCTGGTGGACGACCTGTCGCCGGACGCCGTGCCGCGCCGGCTGGACGTCCGGCTGAGCGGACCGCGGGCCGGACGGCGCCCGTACCAGGTGGCGGCAGCGCAACACGTCGACGGCGTCGCGGTCGACGAGACCGGGCGGGCCAGCGCGGTCGTCGTGCGCGGCTCCCTGTACTGGCTCACCCACCGCGACGGCCCCGCCCGCACCCTCGCCGACACCCCGGGCGTGCGGGTGCGGCTGCCGGAGATGCTCGGCGGCAGCGGCCGGGTCGCCTACGTGACCGACGCCGAGGGCGAGGACGCCGTCGAGATCGCCTTCCTGCCCCGGGCGACCGGTGCCCGGCCACCCAGGCGGCTGGCGTCCGGGGCGCTCGGGCGGGTGCGGGAGCTGGTCGCCGACCCCGAGGGCGAGCGGCTCGCGGTCGCCGCGCACGACGGCCGGCTGCTGCTGGTCGACGTGGGCGAGGACTCCGGCGGCGAGGTCACCGAGCTGATCCGGTCGGTCAACGGCCCCGTGCGCGACCTCGCGTTCTCCCCGGACGGGGCATGGCTGACCTGGTCGCACCCCGGGATCGGGCGGACCCTGCGGCAGATCAAACTGGCCCGGATCGCCGACCGGTTCGTCACCGACGTCACCAACGGCCGCTTCGAGGACGAGAACCCGGTCTTCACCCGCGACGGCCGCTACCTCGCCTTCCTCTCCTGGCGCGGCTTCGACCCCGTCTACGACGTGCACACCGGCGACCTGTCCTTCCCCCTGGGCTGCCGCCCCTACCTGGTGCCGCTGTCGTCCGCGACGCCCTCCCCGTTCGCGGTGAACCCCGAGGGCCGCCCGGCCGCCGGGGGCCTGGATCCCGTGGAGGACGACGCCAACGGCGACAACGGGGCGGTGACCGTCGAGGTCGAGGGCCTGGAGAGCCGGGTCACCCCGTTCCCCGTGGCCGCCTCCAAGTACTCGGCGCTGCACCCCGTGGCCGGCGGCGGACTGGTGTGGCTGCGCTGGCCCATCTCCGGCGCGCTCGGCGAGACCTTCGCCAACCCGGACGACACCAGCGGCCGGCCGACCCTGGAGCACTTCGCCCTCACCAAGGCCAGGAAGTCCGAACTCGCCCAGCACCTCGACTGGTTCGCCGTCAGCGGCGACGGCAGCAGACTGGTGGTCGTCGACGAGGGCGAACTGCGCGCCGTACCGTCCCACGAGCCCGGCGACTCCGACTCCACGGTGTGGATCGACGCGCGCCGCATCCTGCACACCGTCGACCCCGCGGCCGAGTGGCGGCAGGCGTACGAGGAGGCCGGGCGGCTGATCCGGGCCTACTTCTGGGACCCCGGCATGTGCGGCATCGACTGGGACGGGGTGCTGGACCAGTACCGCCCGCTGGTCGAACGGGTCGCCTCCCCCGACGAGTTCGCGGACCTGCTGCGCGAGGTCCTCGGCGAACTCGGCACCTCCCACGCCTACGTCACGGCGGCCCGGCGCAACGAGGGCCCGCCGCACTACCAGCGCCGCCAAGGCCTGCTGGGCGCCAACTTCGAACGCCGGGACGGCGGCTGGACGGTCAGGCGGATCCTGCCCGGCGACTCCTCCGACTCCAAGGCCCGCTCCCCCCTCGCCGGCACGGGCATCCGGGAGGGCGCGGTCCTCACCCACGTCGACGGCCGCCCGGTGGACCCCGGCACGGGCCCCTACCCGCTGCTGGCCGGTGCGGGCGGGACCACGGTGGAACTGACCTTCACCCCCGCCGAGGGCACGGGCCCGCCCCGGCGGATCGCGGTGGTGCCGCTGATCGACGAACGGCCACTGCGCTACCAGGACTGGGTGGCCAAACGCCGGGAGGTGGTGCGCGAGTTGAGCGGCGGCCGCTGCGGCTACCTGCACATCCCCGACATGGGCGGCTCGGGCTGGGCGCAGTTCAACCGCGACCTGCGCATGGAGGTCTCCCGGCCCGCGCTGATCGTGGACGTGCGCGGCAACGCCGGCGGGCACATCAGCGAACTGGTCGTCGAGACCCTCAGCCGCACCGTCCTCGGCTGGGACCTCACCCGGGACGCCCAGCCCGTGTCCTACGCCTCCAACGCGCCCCGCGGCCCGGTGGTCGCCCTGGCCGACGAGGCGACCTCCTCCGACGGAGACATGATCACCGCCGCGTTCAAACTGCTCGGGCTCGGGCCCGTGGTGGGGCAGCGCACCTGGGGCGGGGTCGTCGGCATGACCGGCCGGCACCTGCTGGGCGACGGCACGGTGATCACGGTGCCGATGAACGCGGCCTGGTTCGACGCCTACGGCTGGTCGGTGGAGAACCAGGGCGTCGCCCCCGACATCGACGTGCTGCGCACCCCGCTCGACTGGGCCGAGGGACGGCACGCCCAGCTCACCGACGCGGTCCGACTCGCCCTGGAACTGCTGGAGACGAACCCGCCCGCGACCCCTCCCACCTACCGCGACGTGCCGGACCGCTCCCGCCCGAAGCTGCCGCCCCGGCCCTGACCGGCACGGGAAAGGGGCGCCCCGCACGGGGCGCCCCAGTCCGCTCAGCACGCAACGTCAGGCGTCGAAGTCCTGGTCGAAGCGGTCCTCCTGCTCGCGCTCACGCTCACGGTCGCGCTGCGGCTGCGAGGGGTTCATCTCCTCGTCGCGCCGGCGGCCGCGGCCCTGCATCTGCTCGCGAGCCTGGTCCGCCTTCTGACGGGCCTGGTTCTGCCACTGCTCGGACTTCTCCTGGAACTGGTCCTTCATACCCATGTGGGTTCACTCCCGTTGGGGGTGAGGGGATCTGGCTCGATCAGATTCACACGGGCGGTGACCCTGCGCATGTCGATCACTCACGGAGCGTAGTGCGCCGCTGCTCGTCGGCCGCGCCGCCGGCCCCGACCAGGCCCGTGCGCATGCCCGTCAGCCGGTCCGCGAACCGCCGCATCTCACGCTGGCCCACCGTCCCGATGACCGCGGGCAGGTAGCCGCGCACCCCCTGCATCCCGCGCAGCCACCACTGCCCGTAGACGTGGCTCGACCTGCGCTCGATCCCCGCCACCAGCCGGTCCACCGCCGGGCCCAGCGGATAGGTCTTGTTGGAGGGCCAGGGCAGCCGCTGCCTCAACTCCCGCATCACGTCGTCCTGGTCGGCCCCGCGCACCATGTCCGTGTCGGTCCACGACAGGTACCCGACCCCGACCCCCACGCCCCGGTACCCCACCTCGGCCCGCAGGCTGTGCGCGTACGCCTCCACGCCCGACTTCGACGCGCAGTACGCGGTCATCATCGGCGCCGGGGTGATCGCGGCGAGGGAGGCGATCTGCAGCAGATAGCCCCGGCTCTCCAGCAGCGCCGGCAGGAAGGCCCGGGCGGTCACCGCCGAGCCGATCAGGTTCACCTCGATGACCCGCCGCCAGGACTCCGGGTCGGAGTCGGCGAACGGACCGCCGCTCGCCACACCGGCGTTGGCGACGACGATGTCCACCCGGCCGAAGCGCTCCTTCACCGCCGCGGCGACCCGGGCCATCTCCTCGTGGTCGGTGACGTCGGCGTGCCAGTGGTCGCTGTCGCCGTGCAGCCGCGCGGAGACCTGCTTGAGGGCGTCCGGCTCCAGCCCGACCAGGGCGACCCTCACGCCCCGGGCGGACAGCTTGCGCGCCAGCAACTCCCCCACGCCGCGCGCCGCTCCGGTCACCACGGCGACCTTGCCTTCGAGGCTGACCCTGCTCATGCGCTCTCCTCGGTGACGACCTGGATGTGGGTGGTGACGAGCTCGCGTATCGCGCCGGTGACCGGCTCGGGCGCCTCGATGGGCGCCATGTGGCCGACGCCGGGCAGTTCGGTGACCCCGGTGCACTGCGGCAGCGCCTCGCACAGGGCCCGCGCATGCGACGGCGGCGTCAGCCGGTCCGCCGCGCCGACGACGACGGCCGTCGGCACCCGCAACTCGCGGACCGCGTGGTCGAGATCGAGCAGGTCCAGCACCTGCGACCAGGTGTGCCGGACCGCGCGGGGGCAGGCGTGCACGATCCGGGCGCACGCCTCGACCATGTGCGGCGCCGAAGCGGGGCCCATGGTCCCGTACTTGAGGATCCGGCGGGCCAGGGGTGTGACCGGCCCGAGCGGGGCGCGCGAGCCGAGGATCCGCCGGGTCAGCCAGGTCCGCAGCCGCCCGGGCCGCAGCGGTACGACGGTGGAGGACGCCACCAGCTGCGAACTGCCCGTGCTGCACAGCAGGACCGCGGCCGCGCGGGCACGGAAACCGGCCCGGGCGGAGGCCGCCATGACGGTCATCCCGCCCATGGAGTGGCCCGCGATCACGGCCTGCTCGCCGGGGGCGAGGGTGGCCTCCAGCACGGCTTCCAGATCGTCGGCGAGCGCGTCGGTGCTGCACGCCCGGCTCGCGGGGCTGCGGCCGTGACCGCGCTGGTCGTAGGCGATCACCCGGTGGTCGGCGGCCAGGTCGCGGATCTGGGCCGCCCAGAAGGCGGTGGAGCAGGTCCAGCCGTGGGCGAGGACCACCGCGGGGGCGCCCTCGGGGCCGTGGACCTCCACGTGCAGCCGGGCACCGTCGGCGGAGACGGCGGTCAGCTCGCGCACCGGGGCGGGCGGGGCGTAGGGCCCGGAGTCGACGTGGAGGAGACGGCTCACGCGTCCACCTCCGCCTTCGCCGCGTCCTGCGTCTCCCCCCGGCCGGCCGCGGGCGGCCGCAGCACGTCGTACTCGGCGAGGTCCACCCGCCGCGTGGCGCGCCGGAACTCCGCGGTCGTCCCGGGCCAGATGGTGGTGTTGCGGCCGCTCGCGTCGAGGTACCAGCTGGTGCAGCCGCCGGTGTTCCACACCGTCCGCTTCATGCGCTCCTGCACGCGGTCGTTCCACCTCCGCACGGCCTCGGGCCGCGCGTCGAGGGCGACCCGCCTGCCGAGGACGTCGAGCTGGCGCACGAAGTCGGCCAGGTAGTTGAGCTGGGACTCGATCATCAGGATCATCGAGGAGTTCCCCAGTCCCGTGTTGGGCCCGATGATCGTCATCCAGTTGGGGAAGCCGGCCGCGGACGCACCGCGCAGGGCCTCCATGCCGCCCTGCCACGTCTCGGCCAGCGTCCGCCCGTCGGCGCCCACGACCCGGTCGGCGATGGGCATGTCGGTGACGTGGAAGCCGGTGCCGAAGACGATCGCGTCGACCTCGGCCTCACTGCCGTCGGCGGCCACCAGGGTGGACCCGCGCACCTCGGCCAGACCGCTCGCCACGACGTCCACGTTCGGCCGCGCGATCGCCGGGTAGTAAGCGCTGGACAGCAGGATCCGCTTGCAGCCGATGCGGTAGTCCGGGGTCAGCTTGGCCCGCAGCGCCGGGTCCTTGATCGCCCGGGCCATGTTCCGCTTCGCCAGCTGCTCGACGAAGCCCAGCTCGTTCGGGCGCTTGGTGAACGCCTGGACCTGCAGCTCCCGGATGCCCCACAGCAGTCCCCGGCGCAGCTGCGAGGTGAAGGGCAGCCGCCGGTGCAGCCACCGCTCCGCCTCGCTGATGGCCCGGTCCATCCGGGGCATCACCCACGGCGGGGTGCGCTGGAACAGGGTGAGCCGGGAGACCTGCGGCTGGATCGACGGCACGATCTGGATGGCCGAGGCGCCGGTGCCCACCATGGCGACGCGCTTGCCGTGCAGGTCGTAGTCGTGGTCCCAGCGGGCGGAGTGGAACACCTTGCCGGGGAAGGACTCCAGGCCCGGGATGTCCGGCACCTTGGGGTCCGACAGCGGCCCGGTGGCCGACACGACGAGGTCGGCGGACAGGCTCCCGCTGCTGGTCTCGATGTCCCAACACAGCCGCTCGGCGTCCCAGGCCATCCGCTTCACCTCCGTGTCCAAGCGGATGTGCGGGCGCAGCCGGAAGGTGTCCGCCACGTGCTCCAGGTAGGCGCGGATGTGCTCCTGGCCGGAGAAGGTGCGCGGCCAGTCCGGGTTGGGCGCGAAGGAGAAGGAGTACAGGTGCGAGGGCACGTCGCAGGCGCAGCCCGGGTAGCTGTTGTCCCGCCAGGTGCCGCCGACGCTGCCCGCCCGTTCCAGCACGACGAAGTCGGTGATGCCCTCCCGGCGCAGCCGCACGGCGGCCCCCAGCCCGCCGAACCCGGATCCGATCACCGCGACCCGTACGTGCTCGCGTTCGCGCTCGCCCATGCCGACACCTCCACACACCACGAGAACCATGCCAGTGAACACTGGCGCAATGGGAGCGTAGGGCAGGAGCGTACCGATGGGTAGGGGGCAGGACGAGGAAGTTACCGCCGGTACGCCTTAAGGTGCCCAGGTGGCCGAGAAGCGTGAATACCGCATGGAAGAGCTGGCCCGCCTCGCCGGGATCACGGTGCGCACCCTGCGCTTCTACCGCGAACGCAAACTGATCCCGCCACCGCGCCGCGAGGGCCGCATCGCCTGGTACGACGACGACCACCTGGCCCGCCTGCGCACCATCACGGCCCTGCTGGAGCGCGGCCACACCCTCAGCGGCATCGCGGAACTGGCCGAGGCCTTCGACCACGGCCGGGACGTCGGCGACCTCCTCGGCGTCGGCCCGCCCACCGAGGAGGAGCCGGTCCACCTCACCCCCGAGGAACTCGCCGACCACTTCGCCGGCGAGGCCACCCCCGAGAACCTGGCCGCCGCCATGGACCTCGGCTACCTCGGGACCGACGGCGGCGAGATCGTCCACATCAGCCGCCGCCTGCTGGAGGTCTCCTCGGCCCTGGTCCGCGAGGGCATCCCCCTCGCGGAGGTCCTGGCCGCCGCCAAGGAGGTCCGCACCCACACCGACGCCCTGGCCGACCTCTTCACCGCCCTGGTCCTGCGCCACGCCGACCACAAGGACCTCCCCCGCCTGCGCCCCCTGGCCCGCAGCGTGGTCGAGGCGGAACTCTCCCTGGCCCTGGACCGCCGCATGCGCGAGAACGGCCCCTGAGGGGCGCGGCCTAGCGGTCGTAGACCACGGTGACGGGGGCGTGGTCGGACCACCGCTCGGCGTGCGTGGCGGCCCGCTCCACGAACCCCTTGACCGCCCGCTCGGCGAGCCCGGGCGTGGAGACGTGGTAGTCGATGCGCCAGCCTGTGTCGTTGTCGAAGGCCCGCCCCCGGTACGACCACCACGAGTACGGGCCCTCCGTGTCCGGGTGGAGGGCCCGGACCACGTCGACGTAGCCTCCGTCGGCCGGGTCGAGGACGCTGGTCAGCCAGGCGCGCTCCGCGGGCAGGAAGCCGGAGGACTTCTGGTTGCCGCGCCAGTTCCTCAGGTCGGCCTTCTCGTGCGCGATGTTCCAGTCGCCGCAGACCAGCACCTCGCGCCCCTCGGCGGCGGCCCGCTGCCGCAGCTCCTTCAGATGGGCGAGGAACTCGCCCATGAAGCGCTCCTTCTCGTCCTGCCGCTCCGTGCCGACCTCACCGGAGGGCAGGTACAGCGAGGCGACGGTGACGCCCGGCAGGTCCGCCTCCACGTACCGGCCGCTGCCGTCGAACTCCGCGGAGCCGAAGCCGACGCGCACCCGGTCGGGCTCGCGGCGGCTGTACAGCGACACCCCGGCCCGGCCCTTCGCGGCGGCCGGCGCGTGCACGACGTGCCAGCCCTCGGGCGCCCGGACGTGCTCGGGCAGCTGCTCCGGTTCGGCCCGCACCTCCTGCAGGCACAGCACGTCGGCCGCGGTCCCGGCGAGCCACTCCACGAAGCCCTTCTTCGCGGCGGCCCGCAGCCCGTTCACATTCACAGAGGTCACAGTCAGCACCCCGGCACGATACCGGCACCCTGGACAGAGTCCAGTTCCGGATCGCATACCGTGTCTGTCATGCACATTCGCCGGGTCTCCTTCGACCACCCCGACGCCATGAAGCTGAACGACCAGGTCCAGGCCGAGTACGCCGTCCGCTACGGGGACGACGGTGACGCCACCCCCATGGCCGCCGCGGACTTCGACCCGCCGAACGGCACCTACCTGGTCGCCTACGACGCCGACGGCACACCGGTCGCCTCGGGCGGCTGGCGCAGGCAGGACGCCAACGGCGAGGGCAACCTCGACGGGGACGCCGAGCTCAAGCGGATGTACGTGATCGAGCAGATGCGCGGCCGGGGTCTGGCCCGCCGCATCCTGGCCGCCCTGGAGGAGGACGCCCGCGCGGCGGGCCGGGTCCGCATGGTCCTGGAGACCGGCACGAAGCAGCCCGAGGCCATCGCCCTGTACACGTCCAGTGGGTACGCGCCCTGCACCAAGTTCGGCTACTACCGCCATCACGAGGCGAGCCGCTGCTTCGCCAAGGACCTGCGGCCGGGCGCCGAGGGCGCCTGACGGGGGCTCAGCGAGCGGCCCGGCTGTGGCCCGTGTCACCTCTGGCGCGGACCGGCTGCGGTCACCCACCGACCGGTCGGGCCCTGAACATACGTCAGAGCCCGGTCGGTTTCCCGACCGGGCTCTGAGCTGCGTGGACCTGAGGGGATTTGAACCCCTGGCCCCCTCGATGCGAACGAGGTGCGCTACCGGACTGCGCCACAGGCCCTTGCAACGAGTGAAACTTTAGCACCCCGATCGGCCTGCTTGGAAATCCGTTCCGGAGGGGCGGCCACCTGCGGGTTCGCGGGACTACTCGTTGGCCGCCCGGGGGCGCTCGCCGTCCTCGTACTGATCGAACAGCGGCGTGCGGCCGCGCTCCCGGGCCCGGCGCGCGGAGGCGGCGCGGCGGGCGTCGCTGCGCCCGTCGTCGTCGGCCGCGTCCTGCGGGCGGGGGTCCGCCCCGGCCGGTTCCGGGGCGGCGGTCTCCTGCTCGGCGTCCGGCGCGACCGCGCTGGAGCGTGCCGCGCTCCAGGTGTCGGGGGCGCCGAGGTCCACGTCGCTGGTGGCCCGCGGGGCGACCGGGGCGGTCACGTAGGTCGGCAGCGGGACCGGCACCGGCTCCCAGCTGTCGCCGCCCTGACCGGGCCGCCGCTGGCGCTCGCGCTGCTGGTCGACCCACTCGGCGTGGTCGGTCTGCTCGACGAGGGCGCGCCGGTCGGCCGCGAGGGCGGACAGGCCGGGGTCGGCGACCGGGTCGGGCCCCGCCTCCGGCTCGCCGGCCTCCTCGTCGGCCGCGAGGCGCCTGCGGGGCTGGCGCTGGCGCTCGCGCAGCCGCTGGGCCGCGGCCTCGGCCATGCGGCGGTCCATCTGGTAGGTGAACCGCCGGCGCTCCTGGGAGCGCAGGTAGGCGATGTACACGCTGAGCATGACCGCGGGCACCCCGGGGGCCCACAGGAACGCGAGCCCTCCGACGGCGGCGACGATCGCGCCGAGGGTGAAGGCGAGGAAGAGCATGATCGTGGTGCGCCGGCGGCGCGCGAGGACCTTCGAGCGCCGGGCCCGCGCCGCGGCCGCCTCGGCCTGCGGCGAGGCGCGCCGGGCGGCGGGTACGCGCGCGCGGTCGGGGGCGAGGTCGCGGCCGGCCGGTTCCGGTGCGGGATCCGGGTGGGCCGGCTGCTCGGGGGCGGGCTGCGGTACGGGCACCTGGGTGTGCGGACGGGTGGTGGACACGGCGAAGGCCCGGACGTCCACCGACTCGGTGGCGGCGTCCAGGTCGTCGGCGTCCTGCTCCTCCTCTTCGGCGGAGCGCGCCCGCAGGTCCTTGGCGTACCGGCGCTCCATGGCCGCCTTTCCGGACAGGAGCCGGATGGCGGTGCTGAAGCGTTCCGTCGGACGGGCCTCGTTCAGCTCGTCCTGCCTACGGAGCCACATCGGCACCAAGTAGGCGGCCCAGGCCCCGACAATGACTGCGTAGATGAGGCCGCTGCTGCTCACGTCTCACACCGTAGAGGGGTTTGCGTGAGGCCATCTGCCAATTGAGCCGGTGTGTCGCACGATCTGGCTGATATTTCGAACTTTTCTTGTGACCGATGCGATCAGCGGACCGCTCGGGCCGGGAATTCATGGCCCCGAGACGGTCATCCGACGATCAATTTCGAACACTTATTCAATTTCCGGGGCGGTGGCGCATTCCCGGATTACTCTGCGAGCGCGCCCGGTGCCAGCGCCTGAGCAGCCCGTCCGGCACTTCCTCGGCCGTGAGCGCGAAGACGAGGTGGTCGCGCCAGGCCCCGTCGATGTGGAGATAACGCGGCCGCAGTCCCTCCTCGCGGAATCCGAGTTTCTCCACGACCCGGCGGCTGGGACCGTTCTCCGGGCGAATGCAGACCTCGATGCGGTGCAGACCGACGGAGCGGAAACAGTGGTCCGTCACGAGGGCCACCGCCGTCGGCATCACCCCGCGGCCGGCCACCGCCTCGTCCACCCAGTAGCCGATGTGCCCCGAGCACATCGAGCCCCAGGTGATCCCGGCGACCGTCAGCTGCCCCACGAGCTGGCCCCGGTACTCGATCACGAAGGGCAGCATCCGGCCGGCGTTCGCCTCCGACCGCAGGTGGCGCACCATCTGGCGGAAGGTCGGGCGGTGGGTCAGGGGCCCGCCCGGGGTGGGCGGCGGGATCGTCGCCTCCCAGGGGCGCAGCCAGTCGCGGTTGCGCCGGTTGACCTCGCGCCACGCCCGCTGGTCGCGCAGCTTTATGGGCCTGAGGACGATGTCGCCGTCCACCAGCTCGACGGGCCAGGACGGGCGGTTCAGCTCGCACCCCCAGTGCCGGGTCGCGGGTGGTCGCCGCCGCGCAGCTGGTCGGCGGCGTGGACGAGCAGCGGCTCCAGGACGGCGAGGCCGTCCTTCACCCCGCCGCTGGATCCGGGCAGGTTGACGATCAGCGTCCTCCGGGCCACTCCGGCCAGACCGCGGGAGAGGGCCGCGGTCGGCACCTTGTCGCGGCCGAACGCCCGGATGGCCTCGGCGATGCCGGGCACCTCGTGGTCGATCACCCGGCGGGTGGCCTCGGGGGTGCGGTCGGTGGGCGAGATGCCGGTGCCGCCGGTGGTGACGATGACGTCGTAGCCGGCCTCGACCCCGGCGCGCAGGGCCGCTTCGACGGGGTCGCCGTCGGGGACGACCTGGGGGCCGTCGACGGCGAAACCGAAGCGCTTCAGGCCGTCGGCGATCAGCGGGCCGCCCTTGTCCTCGTAGATGCCGGCGGCGGCCCGGTTGGAGGCGGTGACGACCAGGGCGCGGTACGGGGCCGGCGTGGCGCCGCCGGTGGGCGCGTCGTGTGTCATGCCCGGCTCCAGTCGCCCGACTTGCCGCCCGTCTTCTCCTCCACCCGCACGTCCGTGATGACCGCTCCCTTGTCGACCGCCTTGACCATGTCGATCACGGTGAGCGCGGCAACGGAGACCGCGGTGAGGGCCTCCATCTCGACGCCCGTGCGGTCCGTCGTCTTCACGGTGGCCAGGATCTCCACCGCGTCGTCCGCGACCGACAGGTCCAGTTTCACACCGGACACCGACAAGGGGTGGCAGAGCGGGATGAGGTCGGGGGTGCGTTTGGCGCCCATGATCCCGGCGATCCGCGCGGTCGCGAGGGCGTCGCCCTTGGGGACGCCCTCGCCGCGCAGCAGTTCGATCACGCGGGGCGAGACGAGGACGCGTCCGCTGGCGCGGGCGGTGCGCGCGGTGACGTCCTTGTCCGACACGTCGACCATGCGGGCCGCGCCCGCCTCGTCGATGTGCGTCAGCCGGTCCTGTGCGGGGCCGTCCCGCCTGGGTGGATCCTGCGTGCTCATGCTGTGTGGCGCTCCCGGTCCGGGCCCGTCGCGGTGCGGCGCGGGGCCTGCTGTGCGCGACACGGTACCCCCAACCTGGGGCTATCGGCCGAGCAGGACCACCTCGACGTCGGTGCCCGGTTCGACGGACTCGGTGTCCTCGGGGACGACGATGAGGGCGTCCGCGTGGGCGAGGGCGGCGACCAGGTGGGATCCGGCCCCGCCGACGGGGGCGACCCGGCCGCCGGAGCAGGTGGCGCGCAGGAACTGGCGGCGGCCCTTGGGCGAGGTCAGGGCCTTGTCCGCGACGAGCGTCGCCCGGGTCGTGGGGCGGTGCACGTCGTCCAGGCCCATGAGGGTGCGGATGGCCGGGCGGACGAACAGCTCGAAGGAGACGTACGACGACACCGGGTTGCCGGGCAGGGCCAGCAGCGGGGTGTGGTCGGGGCCGATGGAGCCGAAGCCCTGGGGCTTGCCGGGCTGCATGGCGAGCTTGCGGAACTCCACGCCGCTGCCGGGCTCGTCCTCGTCGCCGACGTGGGACAGCGCCTCCTTGACCACGTCGTAGGCGCCGACGCTGACGCCGCCGGTGGTGACCACGAGGTCGGCGCGGACCAGTTGGTCCTCGATGGTGGAGCGCAGGGTCTCGGCGTCGTCGGCGACCGCGCCCACGCGGTAGGCGAGGGCGCCGGCGTCCCGGGCGGCCGCGGTGAGGGCGAAGCTGTTGGAGTCGTAGATCTGACCGGTGCGCAGTTCGGTGTCGGGCTGGACGAGTTCGCTGCCGGTGGAGAGCACCACCACCCGCGGGCGGGGGCGGACGCGGACGGTGCCGCGGCCGATCGCGGCGAGCAGGGCGATCTGCGGCGGGCCGAGGACCGTGCCCGCTTCCAGGGCGCGGTCGCCGGCCTTCACGTCGCTGCCCTTCTCGCGCACGTGCGCGCGGGGGCCGGCCGGGCGGTGGACGTGCACCGTGCCGGTGGCGCCCTCGGGGGCGAGGCTGCGGGCGCGCATGCCGTGCACCGGGCCCTCGCCGAGCCCGCCGTCGGTCCACTCCACGGGCACGACGGTCTCGGCGCCGGGCGGCAGGGGGGCGCCAGTCATGATGCGGGCGGCCTGGCCGGGGCCCACGTGGAGCGGCTCGGCCTGGCCGGCGGCCACGTCCCCGACGACCTCCAGGGCCGCCGGGAACTCCTCGCTCGCGCCCGCCACGTCCGCGACCCGCACCGCGTAGCCGTCCATCGAGCTGTTGTCGAAGGGCGGCAGGGACACCGGCACCGTGACGTCCTCGACGAGGACGCAGCCCTGGGCGTCGAGCAGGTGCAGCTCGATGGGCTCCAGGGGCCGGACGGTGGCGAGGATGTCCTCCAGGTGCTCGTCCACCGACCACAGGTGGCCGGGGCCGGTGTGGTCGTGGCCGGTGACGCGGGGCGCGGCGCTGCTCAACGTGCTACATCTCCTCGGCTACGTAACTGCGAAGCCAGGTCCGGAACTCCGGGCCCAGGTCTTCACGTTCGCACGCCAGGCGGACAATGGCACGCAGGTAGTCACCGCGGTCGCCGGTGTCATAGCGGCGGCCCTTGAAGACGACGCCGTGCACCGGGCCGCCGATCTTCTCGTCCTCGGCGAGCTGCTGGAGGGCGTCGGTCAGCTGGATCTCGCCGCCGCGGCCGGGCTCGGTGCGGTTCAGGACGTCGAAGATGTGCGGGTCGAGGACATACCGGCCGATGATCGCGTAGTTGGAGGGGGCGTCTGCCGGGTCGGGCTTCTCGACCAGGCCGCCGACCTTGACGACGTCGCTGTCCTCGGTGGTCTCCACGGCCGCGCAGCCGTAGAGGTGGATCTGCTCCGGGGCGACCTCCATGAGGGCGACGACGCTGCCGCCGCGCTGCTCCTGGACCTCGACCATGCGCTGCAGCAGGGGGTCGCGGGGGTCGATCAGGTCGTCGCCGAGGAGGACGGCGAAGGGCTCGTCGCCGACGTGCGGAGCGGCGCACAGGACGGCGTGGCCGAGGCCCTTGGGGTCGCCCTGGCGGACGTAGTGCATCGTCGCGAGGTCGCTGGACTGCTGGACCTTGGCGAGGCGGTCCTCGTCCCCCTTCTTCAGCAGCGCCGATTCCAGCTCGTAATTGCGGTCGAAGTGGTCCTCGAGCGGGCGCTTGTTGCGGCCCGTGACCATGAGGACGTCGTCGAGACCCGCTGCGACGGCCTCCTCGACCACGTACTGGATCGCCGGCTTGTCGACGACCGGCAGCATCTCCTTGGGCGTGGCCTTGGTGGCCGGCAGGAACCGGGTGCCGAGGCCTGCCGCGGGGATGACAGCCTTGCTGATCCGAGGGTGGGACTGTGTCATGCCGGACACCCTAGCCGCTGCATTGTGCTGGAATCTGCGGCTCCGATTCATTGGCACTCATATGAACAGATTGCGACGGTACGGGAGCAACCATTGAGCGACTTCGCACGTGCGGGCGAGGCTAGCAAGCGCGCCTTGCGACGTGGATTCCTTGAGATGAGAAGCAGGTTGACAGCCGATGACCTGCGGGAGACGTCGGCCGCGCTGGCCGGGTGGGCGGGGGAGCTGCCCGAGTTGGCCGACGCCAGGACGGTGGCGGCCTACGTATCGGTGGGGAGTGAACCGGGGACGCTTGCGCTCCTCGATGCTCTGCGCGCCCGGGGCGTGCGCGTGCTGCTGCCGGTGCTGCTGCCGGACAACGACCTCGACTGGGGCGCGTACGAGGGCGGGGCCTCGCTGGCGCGGGTCCGGCACGGCGGGCGGATGGCCCTGTACGAGCCGGCGGGCGAGCGCCTCGGGCCGGACGCCGTGACCGCGGCGGACGCCGTGCTGCTGCCGGGGCTCGCCGTCGACGCCCGCGGGATGCGGCTGGGGCGCGGCGGGGGCTCCTACGACCGGGTGCTCGCACGGCTGGAGCGCGCGGGCGCGCATCCGGCGCTGGTGGTGCTGCTGTACGACAGCGAAGTCGTCGCGCACGTCCCGGAGGAGCCGCACGACCGCCCGGTGCACGCGGTGGTGACACCGTCGGGGGTGCGGCGGTTCGGCCGACGCGGCTGACCCGGTCGGCCGCGACGCCGGACGGCGGCCGGGGGCGGAGCCGGCCGCCCTGACGGCGGACGGCCCCCCACGCGTGCGTGGAGGGCCGTCGTGCCGGCGGTGCCGCCGGGTCAGGGCTTGAGCACCAGCTTGTCGCTCGTGCTGCTCTCCACCGCCCGGTCCGAGAAGGACCACGGCAGCAGTTCGCCGTCGGCCCACTTGTCCGTCTGGTCGACGTAGTGGGCGCTGTAGGCGTGCCCGGAGGCGCCGGTGAGGTTGATCCAGCGGGACTTGTCGAGGTCGCCGAGGTTCACGACCATCCGCATGGACGGCACCCACACCACCCCGTAGCCGCCGGCGGCGTTCCAGCCGGTGGCGTTGACCGTGGCCTCGCCGCCGCTCAGCTCCCAGGGGCCGCGGTTGAGGGCGTACCGGACGAAGCCGGGACCGGCCGTGCCGAGGGTCTGGTTCTTCAGGAACAGGCGGTGCAGCCGGCCCCAGCTCCAGGAGTCGATGTCCTTGCCGAGCTTGGCGGTCAGCTCCCAGCGGGCGTCGATCATGGCCCGCTTGAGCAGCTGGTCGCGGTCGGCGGCGCCGTCGCGCGTGCCCGCCCCGGGCGTCTTCCACCAGTCGCTGTCGGGCTGGTCCATCAGCTTGCGGACCACCTCGTACCAGCGGTCGCCGCCGTCGGGCTGGGCCCGGTCGGGGTCGCGCCGGCCGCACTCGCGGACCTCACCGGCCTCGTCGGCGGGGCCGGTGGTGTTGACCGGCTTGACCCACAGGCACTGGCCCTTGGGGCGCAGCTCCTTGGGCAGCTTGTTGCCGAAGGCGAGCTTGAGGACGTTGCGCCAGACGGCGTTGAAGTACGCGGCGGCCGCCGAGTCGGCGTCCTGGGTGTAGTCCCAGCCCTCGAGGAGCTTCTGCGCCTGGCGGACGTCCTTGTTCTCCGGGTCGATCTTCAGCAGCGTCGGCACCAGCAGCCGGGCGACCTCGCTGCTGCTGTCCAGCTGCATCTGCCGCATGTCGTCGGTGGAGACCTTGCCGCCGTCCTTGATCTTCGACTGGATCAGGTCGGTGATCCGCTGGCTGCGCGCGCCGTAGCCCCAGTCCTTGGTGAGGGCGTAGGGGTAGGTGTCCGCGTCGATCACGGCCTGGTTCGCGGTGACGATGTAGCCGCGCTCCGGGTTGTACTCGTAGGGCAGCGCGTCCTGCGGGACGTAGCCGGTCCAGCGGTAGTCGGGGTCCCAGCCGGGTGCGGGGACGGACCCGTCGTGATTCTTCGCGCGCGTGGGGATCTTCCCGGGCAGGGTGTAGCCGATGTTGTCCTCGGTGTCGGCGTAGACCAGGTTCTGCGAGGGGACCTCGAACAGGGCCGCGGCCTTGCGGAAGCCGGTCCAGTCCTTCGCCCTGCCCATGGCGAAGACGGCGTCCATGGTCCGGCCCGGCTGCAGGGCGGTCCAGCGCAGCGCGACGCCGTAGCCGTCGCCCCGGTCGGGTGCGGCGGTGTCGACGGCGGCCTTGCGGCCGACCGTCACGAGTTCCTCGTCGCGGTCGGACAGCAGGGGCCCGTTGTTGGTCTCGCGGACGACGATCTTCTTGGGCGTCCCGCCGGCGACCTTGATGGTCTCCTCGCGCGTGGTGAATGGCTTGATCTTGCCGTCGTACTGGTAGCCGTTCCCGGTGATCTTCTCCAGGTAGAGGTCCGTGACGTCCACGCCGGAGTTGGTCATGCCCCAGGCGATGTCCTGGTTGTGGCCGATGATCACGCCGGGCATGCCGGCGAAGGTGTAGCCGCTGACGTCGTACCGGCAGGTGCTGGAGACGCTGCGGCAGTGCAGGCCCATCTGGTACCAGACGGACGGCAGCGAGGGCGACAGGTGCGGGTCGTTGGCCAGCAGCGGCTTGCCGGTGATGGTGTGGTCCCCGCCGACGACCCAGGAGTTGGAGCCGATGCCGTCGCCGTTCACGCCGACGGCCGGGGGCAGGTCGTCCAGGACCCGGGTGAGGCCGGAGAGCTGGCTCTCCACGCCCGAGGTGCCGGACGGGCCGGACGTCCCGGCGGAGGTGCCCGCCGTGCCGGAGGCACCCGGAGTGCCCGCCGTGCCCGAAGTGCCCCCCGTACCCGAGCCGGTGCCGCCGGTCCCGCCGGTGCCGCCCGCGCCGGAGGTCCCGGCCGTTCCGCCGCCGGACGCGGCGGCCGAGCCGCCCGGGGAGAAGGCGCCGGTCAGCTGGTCGACCTGGCCCTCCTGCACGATGGCCTTGTTCCGGCTGTACGGGTACTGCGGGTACAGGTCGGCGATCTGCTTCGGGCCCAGACGGCTGGTCAGCAGGGCGCGGTCGATCTCGTCCTGCATGTTGCCGCGCAGGTCCCAGGCCATCGCCTTCAGCCAGGAGATGGAGTCGACCGGGGTCCACTTCTGCGGCTTGTAGTCGTTGGTGAAGCCCAGCGCCGCGTACTCCAGGGAGACGTCCTCGCCGTCCTTGCCCTCGAGGTAGGCGTTGACCCCCTCGGCGTAGGCCTGGAGGTACTTCTTCGTGTCGGCCGAGAGCTTGGTCGCGTACTCGCGTTCCGCGACCCGGTCCCAGCCGAGGGTGCGCAGGAACTCGTCGTTGTCGACCTGGCTCTCGCCGAACATCTCCGAGAGCCGGCCGGAGGCCATGTGGCGGCGCACGTCCATCTCGTAGAACCGGTCCTGCGCCTGCACGTAGCCCTGCGCCATGAACAGGTCGGCGTCGGAGGAGGCGTAGATCTGCGGGATGCCGTAGCCGTCCCGTTTGACCTCGACCGGTCCCGACAGGCCCTTGAGCGTGAGGGTGCCCTTGGTCTGCGGGAAGGAGGCCCGGACCGTGCTGATGGTCCAGTACGCGCCGAAGGCGACGCCCCCGAGGAGGGCCAGCACCAGGACGAGCACGAGGAGACGGACCTTGCGCCCCTTTCTCCTGCCGGACTTGCCGGGCTGCTGACCCGTTGAGGCGGTGGTGTCGGTGGGCATCGCTGTCCTTGCTGTCCTAACGCGAGCGGCAGGTTCGGCTGTGCTTTTAACTGAGCGCTGGAGCAACGATAGGCGCAGGGCCTTGCGCCGCTTGACGCGGAGTCGGGAACCGGAACGGACGGGCGTTCGATCTTGCCCTCTCGAGCGTCAAGAAATCGTCAAGAGTTAGGTAAGGTAACGAAGTAGTCGGCGCGATGCGTCACTGCGTCATGTGCGATGTACGAGAGCCCACACGCGCGTGCGTGCGGGCCAGGGAAGGATTCGGCCGCTGACTGTCCACCACCTCAACCAGCTCCTGCTCGTCTGCTCGCTCGTCCTGCTCGTCGCCGTCGCAGCGGTACGGATCTCCTCGCGCAGCGGGCTCCCCAGCCTGCTCGTGTACCTGGGGATCGGTGTCGCCATGGGCCAGGACGGCGTGGGCGACATCCACTTCGACAACGCCGAGCTGACCCAGGTCATCGGGTACGCGGCCCTGGTCGTGATCCTGGCCGAGGGTGGCCTGGGCACGAAGTGGAAGGAGATCGAGCCGGTGATGCCGGCCGCCACGGCGCTGGCGCTGGCCGGTGTCGCGGTGAGCGTCGGGGTGACGGCGTCGGCCGCGCACTACCTGGTCGGGCTGGAGTGGCGGCAGGCGCTCATCATCGGGGCGGTGGTCTCCTCCACCGACGCGGCCGCCGTGTTCTCCGTACTGCGCAAGATTCCCCTGCCCGCGCGCGTGAAGGGCACGCTGGAGGCGGAGTCCGGCTTCAACGACGCCCCCGTGGTCATCCTCGTCGTCTCCCTGTCCACCGCCGGACCGGTCGAGCACTGGTACGTGCTGCTCGCCGTGATCCTGCTGGAGCTGGCGATCGGCGCGGCCATCGGACTGGCGGTGGGCTGGCTGGGCTCCTGGGGGCTCAGGCACGTGGCGCTGCCCGCGTCCGGCCTGTACCCGATCGCCGTCATGGCCATCGCCGTGGTCGCCTACGCGGCGGGTGCGCTGGCCCACGGCAGCGGCTTCCTCGCGGTGTACCTGGCCGCCATGGTGATGGGCAACGCGCGGCTGCCCCACTGGCCCGCCACCCGCGGCTTCGCCGACGGGCTCGGCTGGCTGGCCCAGATCGGCATGTTCGTCATGCTCGGCCTGCTGGTCACCCCGCACGAACTGGGCGACGACATCGTGCCCGCGCTGGTCATCGGGCTCGTCCTGACCATGGTGGCGCGACCGCTCGGGGTGTTCGCCTGCCTGACGCCGTTCCGGGTGCCCTGGCGGGAGTCGGCGCTGATGTCCTGGGCGGGCCTGCGCGGGGCGGTGCCCATCATCCTGGCGACCATCCCGATGGTGAAGGGTGTCGCCGGCAGCGACCGGATCTTCAACATCGTCTTCGTCCTGGTCGTCGTCTACACCCTGGTCCAGGGGCCGACCCTGCCCTGGCTGGGCCGCACGCTGCGCCTCGGCGAGGACGCGGAGGCCGCGGACCTCGGCATCGAGTCGGCACCGCTGGAGCGGCTGCGCGGGCACCTGCTGTCCGTGGCGATCCCGCGGGGATCGAAGATGCACGGCGTGGAGGTGGCCGAGCTGCGGCTGCCGCACGGGGCCGCCGTGACGCTCGTGGTGCGCGGGGGCGAATCCTTCGTGCCGCTGCCGACGACGATCCTGCAGCGCGGCGACGAGCTCCTGGTGATCGCCACGGACCCCGTCCGGGACGCGGCCGAGAGCCGGCTGCGGGCCGTGGGGCACGGCGGCAAGCTGGCCGGCTGGCTGGGCACGGGCGGACCGGCGACCTGAGGGCCCGCGGCCCTCCGCCCGACACGCCGAGGACGAGAGGACGCTTTGTCCGATTCGGTATCGCAGGGCGGGCGGCCGATGGTGCTCACTTTCACAGGCTGCCCTGTTCTTGATCCCTGTAAGATGAAGGCGTACCCAGATCGAACCAACTCTGCCTGACGCAGAGCTGGCGCGACCGTATGGCGGTCGGGACACCCCTCCTCACCGGGCCCCGGCATCTACCGCAGTTCCGCGCAAGAGGACAGCTCTCGGCACGGCCCACGACGGGGCCGGCGCTACCAGGCGGCAGAAAGGCACGGGCCGTGGAGTCCACGGTCACCTCGGAGCAGTCGAAGAACTCGACGGCTTCCGCCCGCCCGGGATACGGCCGGCTGCTGCGCACCCGCGGCGCCTGGACGTTCCTGCTCCCCGGTTTCGCGGCACGCCAGCCGTTCGCGATGCTCACCATCTCCATCGTGCTGCTGGTGCAGCACACCACCGGCTCCTACGGGGCGGCGGGCGCCGTCGCGGCCGCCACCGGGGTCTCCATGGCCCTGTTCGCGCCCTACAGCGGCCGCCTCGCCGACCGCTACGGGCAGCGCGCGGTGCTGGTGCCCGGAGTCCTGCTGCACGCCCTGTCCGGGCTGACGCTGACCGCGCTCGCCCTCATGGACGCGCCCTTGTGGGCGGTCTTCGCGGCCGCCGTGCCGACCGGCGCCTCCGTCCCGCAGGTCGGCCCCATGGTGCGGGCCCGCTGGGGCGTGAAGCTCGGCGACTCCCCCCTGATGACCACCGCTGCCGCCTTCGAGTCGGTCACGGACGAGCTGACCTTCGTCCTGGGACCGCTGCTGGCCACCGCGCTGTGCACCGCTGTCGACCCGGCCGCGGGACTGGTCACGGAGGCCTCCCTGACCCTGGTCGGCGGTCTGCTGTTCGCCGCGCAGAGGAGCACCCAGCCGACGGTCTCCGGCGGCGGCCACGCGCGCGTGGAGCACACCTCCGCCCTGCGCGTGCCCGGCGTGCGCGTGCTGATCGTGACCTTCCTGGGCATCGGCACCGTCTTCGGCGGCATGCAGGTCTCGCTGGCCGCGTTCACCGAGTCGATCGGCGAGCCGGGCCTGAACGGCGTCCTCTACGGCGTCTTCGCCGCGGGCAACATGCTCTCCGGCCTGGTGTGCGGCGCGATCGCCTGGAAGGTGGCACCGCAGCGGCGCCTGGTCGTCGGCTACACCGCGCTCGCGCTCACGGCGTCGGGCCTGTGGGCCGCCCACTCGGTGCTGGTCCTCGCGGGCCTCGGCCTGCTGGTCGGCGTGAGCATCGCGCCCGCCCTGATCACCGGCTACACGCTGGTCGAGACGCTGGTGCCGGCCGGCGCCCGCACGGAGGCCTTCACCTGGCTGACCGGCGCGGTGGCGCTGGGCCAGGCCGCCGCCGTCACGGTCGCCGGGCAGCTGGAGGACCGCCTGTGGGACGGCGCCGGTTTCCTGGTGCCGATGGGCGGCACGGTCCTGGCCCTGCTGACCCTCCTGTCCCTGCGCTCCCGGCTGTCCGTACGCGGCTCCGGACGGACGGTGGCACGTGGCGTGGGTCACCGCGTGCCGGTGGCAGTGGACTGAGCGGCCGGAATACGTCACTATGGACCGTCGTTAGCACTCATCGAGTGAGAGTGCCAGGAGGAAGACAGTGCCCACCTACCAGTACCAGTGCACCGAGTGCGGCGAGGGCCTCGAGGCGGTGCAGAAGTTCACCGACGACGCTCTGACCGAGTGCCCCAACTGCCAGGGCCGCCTGAAGAAGGTGTTCTCGGCGGTCGGCATTGTCTTCAAGGGCTCCGGCTTCTACCGCAACGACAGCCGCGGCTCCTCGTCGAGCAGCTCCCCGGCCGCGTCGAAGTCGTCGAGCTCGTCGTCGTCCTCCTCGGACTCCGGCTCGTCCGGCTCGGGCTCCGGCTCGTCGTCGAGCACGAGCAGCTCGTCCAGCAGCAGCACCACCGCCGCGTAGGGCCCGGCCCTCACCGCACTTCTTACGGGACCCTGTCGCCCCCGGGCGACGGGGTCCTCGGCGTTTCCGCGTGCGGTTAGGGTGCGGGCATGGCGAACAAGGCGAAGGCGACGGGTGCGGTGGGCTCCGCGGGGTCCGCGGGTGCGGTGGGCTCCGCGGGTGCGGCTGAGGGGGCGGGCGCGGACGTCGGGGTCATCGGTGGCTCCGGCTTCTACTCCTTCCTCGACGACGTGACCGAGGTCCAGGTCGACACCCCGTACGGGCCTCCCAGCGACTCCCTCTTCCTCGGCGAGGTCGCCGGGCGCCGGGTCGCCTTCCTGCCCCGGCACGGCCGGGGCCACCATCTGCCGCCGCACCGCATCAACTACCGCGCCAACCTCTGGGCCCTGCGGTCGGTCGGTGTGCGCCAGGTCCTCGCCCCCTGCGCGGTGGGCGGGCTGCGCCCCGAGTACGGCCCGGGCACGCTGCTGGTGCCGGACCAGCTGGTCGACCGCACCAAGGCCCGCGCCAACTCCTACTTCGACGGACTGCCGCTGCCCGACGGGTCGGTGCCGAACGTGGTCCACGTGTCGCTGGCCGACCCGTACTGCCCCGCCGGGCGGACCGTCGCGCTGAAGGCGGCGCGCGGCCGGGACTGGGAGCCGGTGGACGGCGGCACGCTGGTCGTGGTCGAGGGGCCGCGCTTCTCCACCCGCGCCGAGTCGCTGTGGCACCAGGCGCAGGGCTGGTCCGTGGTGGGCATGACCGGCCACCCCGAGGCGGCACTCGCCCGCGAGCTGGAGCTCTGCTACACGTCCCTGACGCTGGTGACCGACCTCGACGCGGGCGCGGAGACCGGGGAGGGCGTCTCGCACGAGGAGGTGCTGCGGGTGTTCTCGGCGAACGTGGACCGGATGCGCGGGGTGCTGTTCGACGCGGTGGCCGGGCTGCCGGGGAACGGTGAGCGGGACTGCCTGTGCGTGGGGGCGCTGGGTGGGATGGATCCGGGGATCGTGCTGCCGTAGTCGGCGGGATCCGGGGTCGTGCTGCCGTAGTCGGCGGCGTTTGCGGCTGGCTGGGGCGCCGCGAGGCGTTGTGTGGGGCCGCGAGGCTTTGCTGTGGCCACGAGGCGCTGCTGGGGCCGCGAGGCTTTGTTGCGAGGTCGGGAGCCACCGGTCGGGACGGGAGGGGGCGGAAGTCACCCTTCCGGTGAGCGGGTTGTCCACAGGTCGATGGTACATCCACAGGCGGGAGCGGGCGGCGCTGCGGAGCCTCATCGTGGGAGCGCAAGCCGGTCCCTCGTCGCAGGTGGTGGTTCCCGTGTCCCTGGCGTCCTCGCCGTCCGCTCACTCGCCGTCCGCTCACTCGCCGTCCGGACGATCGTCGCCGGCCGGCCGTGCGCCACTGTCCGGCGGCGCTGTCCCTCGCCCCTCCGGTCCGCTCCCGAGGTTTCCCACGGTCCCCTCCTGGGCCGCTGCCACGGGGCCGCCGGAGGCGCAGGTGCCCGCGACTAGTGAGGTGCCGCGGTTCGACCCCGTGCGGGTGCGCGGCGGCATGTGCCTCTCGGGCCGGCCCGGGCGGCAGCGGCGGCGGCTCCTCGCGGCGGTGCTCGCGCTCATCGCGATCGCCTTCGCCGTGGCGGGCGCGCGTGACGCCGACGGGGCCCGTGGTCATCCCGGGGCGCGCCCTCCCGCGCACACGGCGCCGGTGTCCGGAAGCCGTGCCGCGCCGGCGCATCCCGCCGCGGGGCGGGTGACGGCGCCCGTCCGGATCGCCGACGCGGCCACCGTGCGGCTGCTGCGGCCAGGTGACCGGGTCGACGTCATCGCCGCCGCGGAGACCGCCGGGGGCGGTGATGCCCGGGTGGTCGCGCGCGGGGTCAGGGTGACGAAGGTTCCCGAGCCCCTGGAGGACACCCCGGACGCGGGGGCCCTGGTCGTGCTCTCGGTGCCGCGGGACACCGCCGCCCGGCTGGCCGGGGCGAGTGCCGCCGGACGGTTGGCGGTGACGTTGTGGTGATGTCCGCGGAGGTCTCGTGCAGGGTCTCGTCGACTCCCGCGTCACGTCCCTCGTCGGAGGGACCCGAGTGCGCCGTTCGGCCCAGCGTTGACGTAGGTTGCGGAGCGTTTTGTTCCACAGGCTGCGTGTGCGAGGAGAGGCCCCGAGGTGAGCGAGAAGAAGGAACCGAGCGTCTGGCAGGGCTTCAAAGCCTTCCTGATGCGCGGGAACGTCGTCGATCTGGCGGTGGCGGTCGTGATCGGTGCCGCGTTCACCAACATCGTCAACGCGGTGGTGAAGGGGATCATCAATCCGGTCGTCGGGGCCATCGGGACCAAGAACCTCGACCACTACAGCTCGTGCCTGAGCTCCTCGTGCGAGGGCGAGCAGGGCATCCAGATCCTGTGGGGCTCGGTTCTCGGTGCCGCGCTCAGCTTCGTGATCACCGCGGCGGTCGTCTACTTCCTGATGGTCCTGCCGATGGCGAAGTTCCTGGCCCGGCAGGAGGCCCGCCGCAAGGCGAAGGAGGGCGCGCAGGAGGTCATGGAGGTGACCGAGCTGGAGGTGCTGAAGGAGATCCGCGACGCGCTGGTCGCCCAACGCGGCTCCGGACACGACCGGCAGTAGCGGGCCGGGCGGCGGTCCGGCTGCTTCACAGGTGGTGGGGCGGCTTCTCGTCCAGGAAGCGGCGGAGGTCGGCGGCGGCGCCGCCGGAGTCGGTGCGGTCGCCCCAGCCGCGGTCGGTGTCGTCGGAGGACTGCTGGTCGAGCGGGTCGTCGAAGACCAGCGCGGGCTTCGGCTCGCGCGGCTCGCGCTCGGGCGCTGACTCGGGGGCGGTACTCATGCGTCCAGGGTACGGTCGCGGAGAAAATCCCCGCGCCTTCTGTTGTGCTGGGGATCATGACCTCCAGCTCCGCTCCCCCACCCGACCCCTCCGGCGGCTCCGCCGGTTCCGGCGGCACAAGCGACTCGGACCGTCGCGGTCCGCTGCGCACGCTCCGGGCGCGCGACCGCGGCGAGGCGCACCGGGCGGCCTCGCCGCTGGAGCTCTTCTTCGACCTGTGCTTCGTGGTGGCCGTCGCCCAGGCGGGTCTCCAGCTGGTGCACTCGGTCGCCGAGGGGCACGCGGGCGAGGGGATCCGCGACTACGCCATGGTGTTCTTCGCGCTGTGGTGGGCGTGGATGAACTTCACCTGGTTCGCCTCCGCCTACGACAACGACGACGTCCTCTACCGGCTCGTCACCCTGGTGCAGGTCGCCGGTGTGCTGGTCCTCGCGGCCGGGGTGTCACGGGCCTTCGAGGAGCACGACTACCTCGTCGTCTGGCTCGGCTACGCCATCATGCGGCTGGCCCTGGTGTGGCAGTGGCTGCGGGTGGCGCGTGCGAGCGAGGGCCCGGAGCGTGCGACGGCCCTGCGGTACGCGGGCGGGGTGCTGGTCTGCCAGGTCGGCTGGCTGGGGCTGCTGTTCCTGCCCGGGGACGCCCGGCCGTGGTGGTTCCTGCTGATGGCCCTGCTGGAGATGTGCGTACCGCCGTTCGCGGAGAGGCACCGCTCCACGACCTGGCATCCGCGTCACATCGCCGAGCGGTACGGGCTGTTCACCATCATCGTGCTGGGCGAGACGATCGCCGCGGCCACGGTCGCCGTGAAGTCCGGCATCGACGAGAACGACGCGCTGGGCGAGCTCCTCCCGATCGCGGCGGGCGGGCTGCTCATCATCTTCGCCGCGTGGTGGCTGTACTTCGTGGTGCCCATCCACGGGCACCTGCGCTCCAGCCGGCAGGCGTTCCTGTGGGGCTACGGCCACTACGTGATCCTGGCCTCGGCGGCCGCGATCGGCGCCGGTCTGGAGGTGGCGGTGGAGCACACGGTGGGCGAGGCACACATCTCCACACTGTCGGCGTCGGCGGCCGTCACGCTGCCGACGGCGCTCTATCTGCTCGCGCTGTGGGCCCTGCACTCGCGGCACTTCAAGCGGGGCATCGGCCAGCAGATGGTGCTGCCGACGACGGCCCTGCTGGTCATCTGCTGCACGTTCCTCGGTGACTGGGCGGTCTTCGCGGCGGGCGTGGTGTGCGCGCTGTCGGTGGTGGCGGGAGAGGTCCTGGCCACGCGCCGGGACACGCGGAGCAGCGGAGCGGCGCCCCGGACGGCCTGACGGCGTCCTCTCGCCCTCGCCCCCCGCCCGGCAGCGGGCAGCAGCCCGCACGGTGCCCCAGCCGGGTGCCGCCTGCCGGCCCACCGGCGTACCGGCACACCCGACGTACCGCGTACCGGTGTACCGGCGGGCGCCTGGACAAGACTGTCGGCCATGACAGTTGACGCTCTGACGGATGTCGCCGGTCTGCGGGTGGGGCACGCGACGCGTGCCGGTGACGGTTGGCTCACGGGGACCACGGTGGTGCTCGCCCCGGAGGGCGGGGCGGTGGCCGCGGTGGACGTGCGCGGCGGTGGCCCCGGTACCAAGGAGACCGACGCGCTGGACCCGCGCAACGTGGTGCGCAAGGTCGAGGCGATCGTGCTCACCGGGGGCAGCGCCTACGGGCTGGACGCCGCGTCGGGGGTGATGGCCTGGCTGGAGGAACGGGGGCGAGGGGTCCGCGTCGGACCGGATCCCGGGCACGTGGTGCCGGTGGTCCCCGCCGCCTGTGTCTTCGATCTGGGCCGGGGCGGTGACTTCCGGGCCCGGCCGGACGCGGCCACGGGCCGGGCCGCCGTCGAGGCCGCGGCGGCGAGCGAGGCCGGTGCTCCCGTGGCGCAGGGGTGCGTGGGTGCCGGCACGGGCGCGGTCACGGGGGTGGTGAAGGGCGGCGTCGGCAGTGCGAGCAGGGTGCTCGGCTCGGGTGTCACGGTGGCGGCGCTGGTGGTGGCCAATGCGGCGGGATCGACGGTGGATCCGGAGACGGGGGTGCTGTACGGGGAGTTGTTCCAGGGGCGTGTGGAGTACCCCGAGGCGCACGTGCACGCGGCGGCGACGGGGCGGCTGGCCGAGACGGCGGCGCGCCACGCGCCTCCCCCGCTCAACACCACGCTGGCGGTGGTGGCCACGGACGCGGACCTGACCAAGGCGCAGGCGCAGAAGCTGGCGGGCACCGCGCACGACGGGATCGCCCGGGCGGTACGGCCGGTGCACCTGCTCAACGACGGGGACACGGTCTTCGCGCTGGCGACGGGCGGGCGCGCCCTGGACGCGGCGGACCCGCTGGCCCTGAACGAGATCCTCGCGGCCGGGGCGGACGTGGTGACCCGGGCGATCGTGCGGGCGGTGCGCGCCGCCGAGCCGGTGGACGGACCGGGCGGGGCGTGGCCCTCGTACGGGGAGTTGTACGGAGGTCGCTGAAGCAGGGCCGCTGGGTGGGGCCGTCGGGACCGGAGAGCCGGACTTTGTCGCGGTTCTGTCACGTGATGGCCTTCACCGCGCACGGGCGGAACCCGGTCGGCGGCCCGGGCCCTCTTCCCTGGCGTACCGGAGCGGATCACGCACATCACACGAACTGGGAGCAGCCCGTGACAACGCCGAACATTTCAGCGCGGCGCACTCTGGGGGCCTGTGCCGCCCTGATGGTCGGCGCCCTCACGCTCACCGCCTGCGGGGGCAGCGCCACCGCCAAGGACGACGAGAAGGACGGCGGGAACGGCGCCAAGACGTCCGTGGCGAAGATCGCCATCTCGGCGAAGGACGGTGCGACCGGCGCGTCCATCAACAAGACCGGCGTGAAGGTCAGCGGCGGCAAGCTGACCGAGGTGAAGATGACGGTCGCGGACAGCGGTGAGGCCGTCGCGGGTGCGGTCTCCGCCGACGGCAAGGTCTGGAAGCCGAAGGAGCAGCTGGAGCGCGGCACGAAGTACCGGATATCGGCGACCGCCAAGGATGCCGACGGCAGGACGGCCGCGGCCAACTCCATCTTCACGACGGTGTCGACCGCGAACAGCTTCATCGGGACGTACACGCCGGACAACGGCACCACGGTGGGTGTGGGCATGCCGGTGTCGTTCACCTTCGACAAGGCGATCACGGACCGCAAGGCCGTCCAGTCGCACATCTCGGTGACCTCCAGCAGCGGGCAGAAGGTCGTCGGGCACTGGTTCAACGGCCAGCGGCTCGACTTCCGGCCCGAGGAGTACTGGCGGGCCGGCTCCAAGGTCACGATGAACATCGACCTGGACGGGGTCGAGGGCGCCGACGGCGTGTACGGGGTGCAGAAGAAGACGGTCACCTTCACCGTCGGGCGTTCGCAGGTATCCACGGTCGACGCGAACACCCAGACCATGACGGTGGTCCGGGACGGCAAGACGCTCAAGTCGGTCCCGATCTCGACCGGCGACGCGCAGCACACCACGTACAACGGGCAGATGGTGATCTCCGAGAAGTTCACCCAGACCCGGATGAACAGCCGGACGGTCGGGCTGGGCGGCGAGTACGACATCCCGGACGTGCCGCACGCGATGCGCCTGACGACCTCGGGGACGTTCCTCCACGGCAACTACTGGTACAACAAGGGCAACCCGCCGTTCGGCCGCCAGGGCACCAGCCACGGCTGCGTGGGTCTCGCCGACGTCCGGGGCGCCGGGGGCGACACGCCCGCCAAGTGGTTCTACGACAACTCCCTCATCGGGGACGTGGTGATCGTGAAGAACTCCCCCGACAAGACGGTGGCACCGGACAACGGGCTCAACGGCTGGAACATGGCGTGGAGCCAGTGGGTGGCGGGCAGCGCCTCCTGACCGGGTGAACGACCGCCCAGACTGGGGTTATTGACGCATCGGCCGGGCCGCGCGGGAACTTTTCGCGCGGCTCGCGCGTTTTCCCGGACGTACGTTTTCTCGGTTCCCGGACATGATGTCCGACCGAGGGGCTACGGTATGCACCCACAAGGTGACATGCAGCAACGCCGGGAGAAACCTTGAGCGTTCCGTACGAGACGGCAGCGTACGAAGGCCATGACTCGCCCGAGTCTCCGGAGGAGCACCTCGCGCGGCTCCTCGGCCGCGCCCTGAACTCCTTCGAGTTGCCCGACGAGACGATAAGGCTGCTCGACTGCGCGCTGGCGCACGACGGCTCGCTGCACTCCGCGCACCACAGCGAGGGCCTGCACCGCGAGACGTACCGCCACACCTGGCTGCTGGCGGACGGTTCCGCGCTCACCCTGTGGGAGCTGGTGCACAACACCACGCCGGGCAGCGAGCCGCAGCACGAGGTGTACGCCGACGAGGAGGAGCTGCGCGCCGCGACCGCGCGGCTGCCGCTGCGGCCGGACACCCCCGACTTCGAACTGCCGGTGGCCATCCAGCTGTCGGCGGTCGCCGCGCCGCGGCACGCGTACGCCGGGGAGGGCTCGGCGGACCACGCGCGCCGTTTACTGCGCCGGGCGGAGAACCCGGACCGGCCGGGTGCGGACGTGGCGGCCCTGCTGGCCACGGCGGCCGGTCACCAGATCACCCAGGCTTTCGGCCGCCCCAGCCGGGCGGGCCGGGCGACGGTGGCCTTCACGCTGTACGAGCACGCGTTCCTGCTGCGCGACGGCGAGGAGGTCTCCCTCTGGGAGGTCGAGCACACGGCGACGCCGGACGGGCGGCACATGTGCGAGGTGTACGCCGGCGAGGAGGCGGCCCGGGAGGCGATGGAGCGCCGCGCGGACGAGTTCGCCTGGCCGGGGCGGTCGCTGACGGACCGTGCGGTGACGAACGACCGTGCGATGACGGACGACCGTGCGGTGACGGACCGTGCGCTGACCGACCACCCCTCCGACTCGGGCCGCTTCTCGTAGGCGGTCCGGCTCCGCAGTTCCTCGGGCGGTCCGGCTTTCCCGGGCAGTCCGTACGGCTTTGCCGGGCGGTCCGGTTCCCCGGGCGGTCCGGGCGTCTCAGGCGATCGGGTTGCTTCAGGCGGGGCGGTTGCCGAGGCGGCGGGCCAGTTCGGCGAAGGCGTCCCGCTCCTCGCGGGTCAGTTCCACGGACTCCGACCGGTGCCCCGTCTGCCGCTGCTGCGGCAGGGCGGGGAGCGGTCGTCCTTCGGGCCATCGGGAGACGTGCTCGGGCATGCGCCCCAGTGAACACCACGGCCCGGAACTCCGGTCCCGGGCCGTGATGTTCGTGATCTATCTCGCAGATGGCATGAACCGTTCAGACAGGCCGAAGGGGGCCGAGCCCGGTCACACTCCCGGCTCTCATGCCGCGACCGGCTCCTTCGCCTGCGCGGCCGGGACGGCTGCGTCCTCGCCCTGGGCCGTCGTACCGCCCGGGGCGGGCTTGCGCAGGCCCTTCAGGACGATCACCAGGGCGGTCGTGACGCAGACGCCCGCGGCGATGGCGACCAGGTAGAGCAGCGGGTTGCCGATCAGCGGGACGACGAAGATGCCGCCGTGCGGGGCGCGCAGCGTGGCGCCGAAGGCCATCGACAGGGCGCCGGTGATCGCGCCGCCCGCCATCGAGGCGGGGATGACGCGCAGCGGGTCGGCCGCGGCGAACGGGATCGCGCCCTCGGAGATGAAGGAGGCACCCAGCACCCAGGCGGCCTTGCCGTTCTCACGCTCGGTCCGGGTGAAGAGTTTGCCGCGCACGGTCGTCGCCAGGGCCATCGCCAGCGGCGGGACCATGCCGGCCGCCATCACCGCGGCCATGATCTTCATGGCCGAGTCGCTGGGCGTGGCGACGGCGATGCCGGCGGTGGCGAAGGTGTAGGCGACCTTGTTCACCGGGCCGCCGAGGTCGAAGCACATCATGAGGCCGAGGAGGGCGCCGAGCAGGATGGCGTTGGAGCCGGACAGCCCGCCCAGCCAGTCGGTCATGGCCTTCTGCGCCTGGGCGATGGGCTTGCCGATCACGACGAACATCAGGAACCCGACGATCGCCGAGGAGATCAGCGGGATCACCACCACGGGCATGATGCCCCGCAGGGCGGCGGGGATCCGCACCCTCTGAATCGCCAACACCACACCGCCGCTGATCAGACCGGCCGCGAGACCGCCGAGGAACCCGGCGTTGATGGTGAGGGCGATCGAGCCGCCGACGAACCCGGGCACGAGGCCGGGCCGGTCGGCCATGCCGTAGGCGATGTAGCCGGCCAGGACCGGGACGAGGAAGCCGAACGCGACAGCGCCGATCTGGAAGAGCAGGGCCGCCCAGCTGTCGGCCTGCGTCCAGACGAAGTGGTCCATCACCGACGGGGCCTTGTTGATCTCGTAGCCGCCGATCGCGAAGCCGAGGGCGATGAGCAGACCGCCCGCCGCGACGAACGGGACCATGTAACTGACGCCCGACATCAGCCACTTGCGCAGCTTGGTGCCGTAGCCCTCGTGGGAGTCGCCCGCGCGCTCGACCGGGGTGGCCGGGGCGGAGCCGGAGGTGACCTCGCCGCGGGCGGCCTTCGCGCGGACCTCGGCGATGAGTTCGGCGGGGCGGTTGATGCCCGCCTTCACCCCGACGTCCACGGTCGGTTTGCCGGCGAAGCGTTCCTTCTCCCGTACGGGCACGTCGTGGGCGAAGATCACGGCGTCGGCCGCGGCGATGACCGCGGGGTCGAGGCGGGTGAAGCCGGCCGAGCCCTGCGGCTCGACGGTCAGGTCGACGCCCGCCTCCCGGCCGGCGTTCTCCAGGGCCTCGGCCGCCATGTAGGTGTGGGCGATGCCGGTGGGGCAGGAGGTGACGGCGACGATCCGGAACGCGGGCTCGCGAGCCTGACCGGGCGACCCGGTGGGCTCGGACGCGGCGCCCTCGCCGCCCCCGGTCCCCGCTTCCCCGTCGGCACCGGCAGCCCTGCTGGCACCGGCACCAGCACCATCGCCATCGTCGTCGTCAGCACCGGCACCGCCCTCGGCACCGGTGTCGGAGCTGACCGTGGCGGCGGTGGGAGAGGCCGCTCCCGCCGCCGCCACGGGGTCGGTGGAAGCCGCCTCGGCGGACGGCTCCGGCTCGTCGCCGCGGATGAGCGCCGCCGCCGCGGCCGCGTCGCCCACGGCGCGCAGCGCGTCGGTGAACGCGCTGTTCATCAGCTGCCGGGCCAGCGACGACAGGATCGTCAGGTGGGCGTCGTCGGCACCGGCGGGCGCGGCGATCAGGAAGATCAGGTCGGCGGGGCCGTCCGCGGCACCGAAGTCGATGCCCCGGGCGCTGCGTCCGAAGGCGAGGGTCGGCTCGGTGACGTGCGCGCTGCGGCAGTGCGGAATGCCGATGCCGCCGTCGAGGCCGGTCGGCATCTGGGCCTCGCGGGCGGCCACGTCGGCGAGGAAGCCGTCCAGGTCGGTCACCCGGCCCAGGGCCACCATGCGCTCGGCGAGGGCGCGGGCCGCCGCCTCCTTGGTGTCGGCGGACAGGTCGAGGTCGACCAGCTCCGCCGTGATCATGTCGCTCATCGCGGGCTCCTTAGCACGCGTATCGCCCGGTGGGTGGGGTGGGCGGGGAGGGGACGGGGGTGCGGTGGGGGGTGCGGGGGACGGGTGCGGCGAGTGACGGGGAGGCCCGCCGCTCCCGGGTCCGTACGGGCTGCCGGGCCGACGTCATGACACCGGCTCCTGGAGCGCGCGGTCGAAGGGGACGTCCGAGGTGACCGTCACCGCCGCCGGGTCCAGGTCGCCGGGCGTCGGCATGACGCTGCCGGGCAGCCGGACGGCGGCGGCGCCGTGCGCGACGGCGGAGGCGAGGGCCTCGGAGCCGCTGCCGCCGGCGATGAGGAACCCGGCGAGGGAGGAGTCGCCGGCGCCGACGTTGCTGCGGACCGCCTCGACGCGGGCGCTGCCGAACCACGTGCCCTGCTCCGACACGAGCAGCTGCCCGTCCGCCCCGAGACTGGCCAGGACGGCCCGGGCGCCCCGCTCGCGCAGTTCCTCGGCGGCCTTCACGGCGTTCCCGACGGTGGCCAGGGGGCGGCCCACCGCCCCGGACAGTTCCTCGGCGTTGGGCTTGACCACGTCGGGCCGCTCGCGCAGGGCCGCGAGGAGGGCCGGTCCGGAGGTGTCCAGGGCGATCCGGGCCCCGGCGGCGTGGCTGCGGGCGACCAGGTCGGCGTACCAGGAGGGGGCGAGGCCGCGCGGGAGGCTGCCGCAGCAGGCGATCCAGGCGGCCTCGCGGGACTGCCGGCGTACGGTCTCCAGGAGCAACTCGCGCTCGGCGCCGGACAGTTCCGGGCCGGGGGCGTTGATCTTCGTCAGGACGCCGTCGGACTCCGCGAGGGCGATGTTGGAGCGGGTGGCTCCGGCGACCGGGACGGGGGCGACCTCGATGCCCTGCTGGTCGAGCAGCTCGGCGACGAGCGCTCCCGGGGCGCCGCCCAGGGGCAGGACCGCCACCGTGCGCCGCCCGGCGGCGGCGACCGCGCGCGAGACGTTCACGCCCTTGCCGCCGGGGTCCATCCGCTCGGCCGTGGCGCGGATGACCTCGCCGCGGTCGAGGGACGGCACCTCGTAGGTGCGGTCCAGGGACGGGTTGGGGGTGACGGTGAGGATCATGCGCGCACTACTTCCGTGCCGCCGCGCTCGATCGCGACGGCGTCTTCGGGGCTCAGCCCGCTGTCGGTGATCAGCAGGTCGACGTCGCCCAGGTCGCCGAAGCGGGCGAAGTGCTCCTGGCCGTGCTTGGAGGAGTCGGCGAGCAGCACCACCCGGCGGGCGGCGGCCACGGCCGCCCGCTTCACCGCGGCCTCGGCGAGGTCGGGGGTGGTCAGGCCGTGTTCGGCGGAGAAGCCGTTGGCGGCCACGAACAGCACGTCGGCGCGGATCTCCGCGTACGCCCGCAGCGCCCAGGCGTCGACGGCGGCGCGGGTGCGGTGCCGTACGCGGCCGCCGACGAGGTGCAGCTGGATGCCGGGGTGGTCGGCGAGGCGGGCGGCGATGGGCAGACTGTGGGTGACGACGGTGAGGGAGGCCTCCAGCGGCAGGGCGGCGGCCATGCGGGCCACGGTCGTGCCGGCGTCGAGGATCACCGTGCCCTCGGCGGGCAGTTCCGCGAGGGCCGCCTTGGCGATGCGGTCCTTCTCGTCGGCGGCCGTGGTCTCCCGCTCGGCGAGGTCCGGTTCGAAGTCCAGCCGTCCGGCCGGGATGGCCCCGCCGTGCACGCGGCGGACCAGCCCGGCGCGGTCGAGGGCCTTGAGGTCACGCCGGATGGTCTCCGCCGTCACCTGGAACTCCTCGGCCAGCGACACGACGTCCACCCGGCCGCCGTCGCGTGCGAGCCGGAGGATCTCCTGCTGCCGCTCCGGTGCGTACATGTCCGTTCGCCTCCGCCTCATGCCCGAACGTGTGGTTTCACTGGGAGGCTACGCCTGGATGTCCGCCAAGTAAACAGGTCCGGATGCGGTTCGGACGCAATCGGGCATGAGCGGGCGTCGACCGGCACGGGGGCGCGGGAGCTTGGCCTGCACGGGCGGCGCGGGGACTGGTCGGCAGGGGCGGCGCGGTAAGGAGACGCGGACGGACCCGGCACCGAGGGTGCCGGGTCCGTTCGTCCTGCCTGCCCGGAGCAGTGGCGGCCGCTCAGACCAGCGTGGCCTTCTCGCCCTCCCGGTCCGCCGTCCCGGTGTCCGCCGTCCCGGTGTCCGTCTTCATCCCTTGGTCGTCCCCGGGAACCGGCGAGCCCTCGACGTGCTGGACGGGCCGCTTCGGCAGGGCGAACATCAGCAGGAAGATGGCACCCAGCACCCCGGCGACCCAGCCCAGTGAGTGCTGGAAGGCGTCGACGAAGGCCGGCCCCACCTGCTCGGGACGCAACTGGTCGGCGATGGTGCCGAAGAAGACCACCGAGACCAGTCCCAGGCCGAGCGCGTTGCCCATCTGCTGCACGGTGCTGATCAGCCCCGACGCCGAACCGGCGTGCTCGCGCGGGACCTCGGAGAGGGTCGCGTCGGTCAGCGGCGCGACGATCAGGCCCATGCCGGCGCCCATGACGACCAGCGGGAGGGCCATCTGCCAGGGCGTGAGAGCGAGCCCGTAGTGCCCGGACTCCCACATGTAGAGGAGCACTCCGGCGGCCATCACCAGGGCGCCCGCCTGCAGCACCTTGCGTCCGAACACCGGCACCAGCTTCTGCACCGAGACACCCGCGGCGACCGACACCGCGATCGAGAACGGCACTCCGGTCAGCCCCGCCTTCAGCGCGCTCCAGCCCAGTCCGAACTGCATGTAGAGGGTCCAGACGAGGAAGAACACGCCGAGCGCGACTCCGAAGACGGTCTGCACGGCGATGCCGGCGGCGAAGCTCTTGACCTTGAACAGCGACAGCTCCACCAGCGGCGAGCCGTCCCGCGCGGTCTTCCGCCTCTCGTACGCCACCAGCGCGGCCAGGACGACGACCGAGCCGGCCATCGAGACGTACCCCCACAGCGGCCAGCCCAGCTCGCGGCCCCGGATGAGCGGGTAGAGCAGCATGAGCAGGCCCAGCGTCACCAGCGCGACGCCCCCCAGGTCCAGCTTCAGAGCGCGCGGCGCCTTGGACTCGGTGATGAAACGGCGGCCGAGGATCAGGGCGGCGACGCCCACGGGCAGGTTGATCAGGAAGATGGAGCGCCAGCCCCAGCCGAACAGGTCCCACTCGGTCAGCAGCGCGCCGAGCAGCGGCCCGGACACGGCACCGAGCCCGACGACCGCGCCGAACAGGCCGAACACCTTGCCGCGTTCGTGCGCCGGGAAGGTCGCGTGCACGATCGACAGCACCTGCGGCACCATCAGCGCCGCCATGGCGCCCTGCAGGAAGCGGGAGGCCACCAGCATCTCCGGGTTCACCGCGAGACCGCACAGCGCGGAGGCGAGGGTGAAGCCGCCGATGCCGATCAGGAAGATCCGCTTGCGCCCGTGGATGTCTCCGAGCCGCCCGCCGGTGATCAGCCCGGCGGCGAAGGCGAGGGCGTACCCGGCGGTGATCCACTGGATCTGGCTGAAGGACGCGCCCTCCTCCCGCTGGATGGACGGGATGGCGATGTTGACGATCGTGACGTCGACGAGGTCCATGAAGGCCGCGGTCATCACGATGGCGAGCGCGAACCAGCGGCGGCGGTCGGCCGCGTCCGCCTGGCCGGGCGTACTGCCGAGGGTGGTGTCGGTGGAGGTCATGCGTCGAAGGTAGAGGGCCACTAGGTCAGGTCGTGTCCTAGTGGTGCGGCATCCTCGGGGACATGACGACGGACACCCCGGCCCGGCTGCTCACGCTCCTCTCCCTCCTCCAGACGCCCCGCGAATGGCCCGGCGGCGAACTCGCCGAGCGGCTGCGGGTCTCCCGGCGCACGGTCCGGCGCGACATCGACCGGCTGCGCGAGCTCGGCTACCCCGTGCAGGCGACGAAGGGCTCCGACGGCGGCTACCGGCTGGTCGCGGGCAAGGCCATGCCGCCCCTGGTCCTGGACGACGAGGAGGCCGTCGCCATCGCGGTCGGGCTGCGCGCCGGGGCGGGGCACGCGGTGGAGGGCCTGGACGAGGCGTCGGTACGGGCGCTGGCGAAACTGGAGCAGGTCCTGCCGGGCCGGCTGCGGCACCGGGTGACGACCCTGCAGGCCGCGACCACGCCGCTGACCAGTGGGGACGGCCCGAGCATCGCGCCCGAGACCCTGACCGTCATGGCCTCGACGGTGGCCGGGCACGAGCGGCTGCGGTTCGCCTACCGGGCGGCGGACGGCACCGAGTCGCGCCGGCTGACGGAGCCGCACCGGCTGGTGTCCACCGGCCGCCGCTGGTACCTGGTGGGCTACGACATCGACCGGGACGACTGGCGCACGTTCCGCGTGGACCGGGTGAGCGAGCCGTTCGCCACGGGCGCGCGGTTCGTGCCCCGCGAGCTGCCGACGGGCGACGCGGCGGAGTTCCTGCGGCAGTCGATGCAACGCCGGCAGACGACCTACGACTTCCAGGTCGACTTCGCCGCCCCGGCCGAGTACGTCGCCGCCCGGGTGCCCCACTGGCTGGGCACGCCCGAGCCGCTGGACGAGGGCAGGTGCCGATTGCGGGGGTCCGTCGGGGAAGCGGTGCAGTGGATGGCGTTCCGGCTGGCGATGCTGGACTGCGACTTCGTGGTGCACCGCCCGGCGGAACTGGTCACGGCGGTGCGGGAGCTGGGAGCGCGACTGAGCAGGGCGGCGGAGGGCGGAGCCGCAGGGGAGGACGGCGGCGCGCGGGAGGACGGCGGCGCGCGGGAGGGCGGCCGCCCGGCCGACGGCAGCGGCCCGGCGGAAGGCGGCGGCCTGGCGGAAGGCGGCGGGGCCGCGCACGACGGCGGACCGGCGGACGACGGCGGATCGGCGAAGGAGGCCGCCGCGGCAGAAGGCAGCGGCTCGGCAGAAGGCGGCGTCGCGACAGACGACGGCGGCCCGGCGGAGGGAGCCCGGGGAGGGCAGCCCTGAGGAGCGGAGCCGAAGGCGAGAAGGGCCGGAGCCGCGCACGGCCCGGACCGCCCGGTGCGGCCCGGACCAGCCGGTGCGGCCCCGGCGGGCGTTGCGGCCCCCGGCGGGCGTTGCGGCCCCCGGCGGGCGGTTTGGCCCCCGGTGGCCGGCGCGGCCCCATGGGTCGGCGCGCCCCCGCGGTCGGCGCGCCCCCGGCGGCCGGGTCTCACCCCGCCCAGGGAAAGTCGCGCAGCGCCGCGAGGTTGCGCAGGGCGAGGTCCGCCGGGCCGTTCGGGCCCTCCACCGGCCCCTCCCCCTCGGCCCAGCCCTCCATCGCGGTGCGCACGGCCGCACTGGCGACGGCGGCGGCGAACCGCAGGTCAGGGCCGGGGGCAACGTTGTCGCACGGCTTCTCGGTGTCGTCGGCCCCGGCGACACGTGTCAGCCGTTCCGCCAGCACCTCGGCCAGCAGCCGTTCCGACGCCTGGCAGACCTCCGCCCACACCCGGCGCAGCGAGGGGTGGGCGTCGGCCAGGCGCAGCAGTGTGCGCACCCACTCCCAGGAGGACACGGAGACACCGGCCCCCGGAGTGAGGGTGTGGCGCGCGCCCTCCTCCAGGGCCCGGAGCAGGCCGACGTCGGCGGGGACGGCGCGCACCGCCTCGATCCAGCGCCGGGACCCGGCCGCGTACAGCGGGGCGACGGCCTCCTCCTTGGTGGCGAAGTACCGGTAGAAGGTGCGCGGTGCGACGCCCGCGGCCTGGGCGATGTCCTCGGCGCGGGTGGCGCGCAGTCCGTGCCGTACGAAGAGGCCGGCCGCCGCCCGGGCGATCTCCATGCGTGTCTCGGCTTTCCGCCGCTCGGTCAGCGAGTGCGGAGGCGGGGTGGGGGTGGTGCTGCTCACGCCCGGCAGGCTATGCCCATGTGACACAATCTGCCATCTGGCGGGCCACCCCGTGGTTCAGGTACGGGGTGCCCCGCCCCCCACATCCCCGCGAGGGCCCGTCCGGGCCGCGGCCGGGCCGGGCGGGGGCGGGCCGCACAGAGCGAGCCGGGCCCCGGCGTCCGGGGGGAGGGACGCCGAAGCCCGGCTGGGGAAAGTCCCGGCGCCGGGGGGAGTGCGGCGGGACGTGGTGTGCGGGGATCAGGAGCCGCGCCCCCGATCCGAACTGGTGGACCCAGAAGTCTTGTTCCCTGCGTCCACCGATTGAAGCGGCGTTCCAAGGCCATGTTTGCGCGGTCTTTCGCCACCCGGCGTACGCGGTGCCCTCCGGGCGCCTCCGGTGCGTCACCCACGAGCCGTGGGGACGAGCCGGGCGCCCGGACGCTCACCGTACGGCGGGGTCAGGCCGCCGCGTCGAAGCCGGTGCTGCGGGCCAGCTTCTTCAGCTCCAGCAGCGCGTGCTTCTCGATCTGGCGGATGCGCTCGCGCGTCAGGCCGTGCTCCTTGCCGACCTCGGTCAGCGTGCGCTCCCGGCCGTCCTCGATGCCGTAGCGCATCTTGATGATGGACGCCGTGCGCTGGTCGAGACGGCCGATGAGGTCGTCGAGCTCCTCGCTGCGCAGCAGCGTGAGCACCGACTGCTCGGGCGACACCGCCGAGGTGTCCTCCAGGAGGTCGCCGAACTGGGTCTCGCCCTCGTCGTCCACCGACATGTTCAGCGAGACCGGGTCGCGGGCCCAGTCGAGCACGTCGGTGACGCGCTCGGGCGTGGAGCCGAGCTCGGCGGCGATCTCCGCGGGCTCCGGGTCCCGGCCGTGCTCGCGGTTGAACTCGCGCTGCACACGGCGGATCCGGCCGAGCTCCTCCACCAGGTGGACGGGCAGGCGGATCGTGCGGGACTGGTCGGCTATCGAGCGGGTGATCGCCTGGCGGATCCACCACGTGGCGTACGTGGAGAACTTGAAGCCCTTGCGGTAGTCGAACTTCTCGACCGCGCGGACCAGGCCGGCGTTGCCCTCCTGGATCAGATCCAGCAGCGGAAGACCGCTGCGGGGGTAGCGGCGGGCGACGGCGACGACCAGGCGAAGGTTGGAGCGGATGAAGACGTCCTTGGCCCGCTCCGCGTCCGCGACCAGAGCTTCGAGCTCCTCGCGGCTGGCATCCGTCTTGGTCTCCTCGTATCCGTCGAGGACCTGCCGTGCGAACACACCCGCTTCGATGACCTGGGACAGCTCGACTTCCTTGGCGGCGTCGAGCAGCGGTGTGCGCGCGATCTCGTCGAGGTACATGCCGACCAGGTCGCGATCGGCGATCTCGCCGCCATGGGCGCGAACACTGCTTGCCGCGTCGGCCGTCTCGCCGGTGGCGGACTGACGACGGGCGACGGCACGGGTTGCCATGCGTGCTCCCTTGCGAATTGAGGTCAGCGGGTGGTCCTTCGGACGCTGGACTCCGTCTGCGGGACCCTTTCCGGACTCTCCTCGGGTGCCCTGCATCCGATGGAAACAACGACTGGAATCAGGACAGAATTCCCAACCCGGCACTCGATTTTTCTGATCATGCAGTATCCTGCCCGGCCACACGAGGAGGAGCGTTGTTCACCGAGCGTGCAGAGGTGCAGGTCAGGCCGGGAGTCGAGGGGGACCTCGAGGCCCTCACAGCCCTCTACAACCACTACGTACGTGAGACCCCGATCACATTCGACACGACGATCTTCACTCCCCTGGAGCGCCGCCCCTGGCTGCTCTCCCACCCTGAAGACGGGCCGCACCGCCTGATGGTTGCCACGGAGCCGGGTACCGGGCGGATCCTGGGCTACGCCACGTCCAGCCCGTTCCGGGCGAAGCCCGCGTACGCGACCTCGGTGGAGACGACCGTGTACGTCGCCCCCGACGCCGGGCGGCGCGGTATCGGCACCCTGCTCTACGAGGCGCTCTTCGCCGCCCTGTCCGCCGAGGACCTGCACCGGGCCTACGCCGGTGTCGCGCTGCCGAACGAGGCGTCCGTCCGGCTGCACGAGCGCTTCGGCTTCCAGCACGTCGGCACGTACCGCGAGGTGGGTCGCAAGTTCGACCGCTACTGGGACGTGGCCTGGTACGAGAAGCCGCTGTAGCGGCGGCCTGGCGGCCACCGGGGCCCGCGAAGGCCACTGCGGCGGCAGCCCGGGGCGGTCAGCCGAACTGCACCGACCGCTTCGCCAGGCCCATCCAGAAGCCGTCGATCACCGACTTGTGCGCGTCCAGCTCACCGGCCGCGTCGGCCGCGCCCATGGTCACGAACAGCGGGGCGAAGTGCTCGGTGCGCGGGTGGGCCAGCCGCCCCGCCGGCGACTTGCGGGTGAAGTCCAGCAGGGCGTCCACGTCCCCGCCCTCCAGGGCCCGCCGGCCCCAGTCGTCGAACTCCGCCGACCAGGCGGGGATGCCGCCCTGGCGCAGCGCCGCGAGGTTGTGGGTGAAGAAGCCGGAACCCACGATCAGCACGCCCTCGTCCCGCAGCGGGGCGAGGCGGCGGCCGATCTCCATGAGCCGGACCGGGTCCAGCGTCGGCATGGACACCTGGAGCACCGGGATGTCGGCCTCCGGGTACATCTCGACCAGCGGGACGTAGGCGCCGTGGTCAAGACCGCGGTCGGGGACGTCCTGGACGGGCGTGCCGGGGGCGCGCAGCAGCTTGCGCACGGACTCGGCGAGCCGCGGCGCGCCGGGGGCGGCGTAGGTGACCTCGTAGTAGTGCTGCGGGAAGCCCCAGAAGTCGTGGACGAGCGGGACGGTGTCGGTCGCGCCGAGGGCGAGCGGGGCCTCCTCCCAGTGGGCGGAGACGATCAGGATCGCCCGGGGGCGCGGCAGACCGGCGGACCAGGCGGCCAGTTCGCCGGGCCAGACGGGGTCGTCGGCCAGGGGCGGGGCACCGTGGCTGAGGTACAGAGCGGGCATGCGCTCGTGGACGGCGGCGGACATGCTGCGGCTCCTTCCGGGGACTTGTTACTTGAAAACTGTAAGACCCACTTGTTTAAGATTCAAGGAGCGTCGGCGTAAAGTGGAGCACATGAAGGCACCCGCATCCGCACCGTCACCGGGCTCCACCGCGGAGCCCGGGGAACCGCGCTGGCTGACCGACGAGGAGCAGCGCGTGTGGCGTTCGTTCATGGAGGGCGTCACCCTCCTCGACGACCATCTCGACCGTCAGCTCCAGCGCGACGCGGGCATGCCGCACATCTACTACGGACTGCTGGTCAAGCTCGCCGAGGCGCCGCGGCGGCGGCTGCGGATGACCGAGCTGGCGATGCTCGCGAAGATCACCCGCTCCCGCCTCTCGCACGCGGTCGCGCGCCTGGAGAAGAGCGGCTGGGTGCGCCGCGAGGACTGCCCCGACGACAAGCGCGGCCAGTTCGCCGTCCTCACCGAGGAGGGCCACGCGGTGCTGCAGCGGACCGCCCCGGGCCATGTCGAGGCCGTACGCCAGGCGGTCTTCGACCGGCTCTCCCCGCAACAGCAGAAGTCCCTCGGCGAGATCATGCGGATCATCGCCGAGGGACTCCAGCCGGCCGAAGCGGGTGCGGACCTGCCCTGGCTCCGCTGAGCCGGGGCAGGTCCTGGATTCCGCGAGCCGGGGCGTCCCCTTCCCCGTACCCGCGGATGGCCCGAAGGGGTGGGCGCCGCCGTCAGTGGGCGACGACCGGGATCGGCACCTCGTCCGCCGCGCCCTCCTCGGCGCCGGTCGCCGGGTTCATGTTCGGACGGCCGGCGTTGACGAGGGTCAGGGCGATCGCGGCAGCCACCACGAGGATGCCGACGGCGAACCAGATGGCGCTGGTGTAGCCCTGCACCTGACCCTGGAGCTGGACCAGCTGCTGCTGGGACCGGCTGGTCGCCCCCGCGATGTGGTCGGCGATGTACGAGGTGGTCGCCGAGGCGGCGATGGTGTTCAGCAGGGCCGTGCCGATCGCGCCGCCCACCTGCTGCGAGGTGTTGACCATCGCGGAGGCGACACCGGCGTCGCGCGGCTCGACGCCCTGGGTGGACAGGGACATGGCCGGCATGAACGCCGTACCCATGCCCAGGCCGAGCAGCAGCATCGCCGGCAGCAGCAGGGCCGCGTACGACGAGCCGATCTCCATCTGGGTCAGCAGCAGCATGCCGAGCGCGGCGACCAGGAAGCCGGGGCCCATCAGCAGGCGCGGGGCGACGCGGGTCATCAGGCGGGTGCCGATCTGGGTGGAGCCCGTGATCATGCCCGCGATCATCGGCAGGAACGCGAAGCCGGTCTTGACCGGCGAGTAGCCCTTCACGATCTGCAGGTAGTAGGTCAGGAAGAGGAACAGGCCGAACATCGCGATGATCGCGAGACCGAGGGAGAGGTAGATGCCCCCGCGGTTGCGCTCGGTGACCACGCGCAGCGGCAGCAGCGGGGCCTTGACCCGGGACTCGACGACCACGAAGGCCAGCAGCAGCACGGCCGAGGCGACGAACATGCCCACGGTCACGGCGTCGCTCCAGCCGTCCGACTCGGCGCGGGTGAAGCCGTAGACCAGCGCGACCAGGCCGAAGGTGGACAGGATCACGCCGGGGATGTCGAGCGGCGAGCGGTTGCGGCCGCCCTTGGGCTCACGGATGACGAAGTAGGCACCGGCCGCGGCGACGACGGCGAACGGGATGTTGACGAAGAACGTCCAGCGCCAGTCCAGGTACTCGGTGAGGAAGCCGCCGAGGATCAGACCGACCGCACCGCCACCGCCGGCGATCGCGCCGTAGATGCCGAACGCCTTCGCGCGCTCCTTGGCGTCGGTGAACATCACGGCGAGCAGGGAGAGCGCGGCGGGCGCGAGCAGGGCGCCGAAGACGCCCTGGAGGGCGCGGGCACCGAACATCATCACCTCGTTGGTGGCCGCGCCGCCGAGCGCGGAGGCCGCGGCGAACCCGCCCAGGCCCACGACGAAGGCCTTCTTGCGGCCCCACAGGTCGGCGATCCGTCCGCCGAACAGCAGCAGGCCGCCGAAGGCGAGGGCGTAGGCCGTGACGACCCACTGCCGGTTGCCGTCGGAGATGCCGAGGTCCTGCTGGGCGGAGGGCAGGGCGATGTTCACGATGGTGGCGTCCAGGACGACCATCAGCTGGGCGAGCGCGATGAAGACGAGCGCCTTCCAGCGGCCGGGATCCGGTTCGTCCGGTACGGCCGGGGTGACGCGAGCCTTGGAGGCTGTTTCAGACATGGGGGTACCCACTTCGGGACTTCGTGACGGAAAAAGAGTGACGAAAGGTGACGGCCCGCCTGTCGCGGCGGCCGCTGGGACTGTCGCCTGGTCTGTCGTGTGGTCTTCAGACGCGTGGACGGAGCGGAACTAATCGGTCAGGGGCGGCGCAGATCCTCCAGGGTGGCGGCCGTTCCCGGCAGGACGGAACGGGCGGGAGCCCGCAGCCCGTCCAGGAACAGTTGGAGATGACGGTGGACGAAACGGTCGGCGCGGAAGCAGTCCGTGCCGGCCGGGGGCCTGCTGAGCTGGGCCACGCCGATCATGATGTCTCCGACATCCACGTCGGAGCGGAGCTGACCGGCCCCCCTGGCCCGGTTCATGACTTCCTCGATCTTCCGCTCGACGCGCTCCCGCGCGGCCTCCAGGTCCGGGTGGTGCTGGTCGAACGTGCTGGAGACCATCGGGCAGAGCGCGCTGATCCGCTCGTCCGCGGCGGCGTGCACGAAGCGCTCCAGCGCCTCGAACGCGTCGCCGGTCTCGGCGAGCGCGGACTCGGCCGCCGCGATCGTACGGTCCATGACGGAGCAGACGACCTCGCGGACGAGGGCGTCACGGTCGGGGAAGTGGCGGTACACCGTGGCGTTGCCGACGCCGGCCCGGCGGGCGATCTCGTCGAGCGGCACCTCGGGGCCGTGCTCGACGAACATCTCCCGGGCGGCGGTGACGATCCGCTCCCGGTTGCGCAGGGCGTCGGCACGGGGCCGGGGCGCCTTGCGCTGTGCGGGGGTCGCGGTCTGCACGGTGCACTCCTGTGGCGTGTGTGGCGTGTGGGCTGATGATCCGGGGAGCGGGTCCCCGTTTCAGTCGGACACCTGACTAAACGGGGAGTGGATCCCCGGTATTTCCCGCGAGCGGGAACTTTTTGTGTGACCTGGGTCACATCTACGAGGAGTGGGCAGCGACGCGGCAGGCCGGCACGACCGCATGCCGACAGGAACGACGGCATCGCCGGATACCGACAGGGGCGAGTGCCCCGGACCCCAACTCCGCAAGCCGACATTCCGGGCTACTCGCGGGAAACCCACGATCGGTCTCTTCCAACGCGCGACCCCGCACACCGCGCCGCAGGGTGAGCGCAAGGGTGCAGCCGGACACGGGAGGCTGCCGTGGCGCGGGAGGTCCCTTGCAGGTCCCTGGCACGCAGCCACAGCCGCAGCCGCGGCCCCGGCGCCCCCGCACGAGCAACGCGGGGCCGCTCGGCCACCGCATACGCCGAAGCAGCGGGCCGGACGACGGCGAGGGGGTGGGTGGAGGGCCGGTGGGGGGCGAGCCGGTCGGTGACGGACCGATGGGTGAAGGACCGACGGGGGGCGAACCGGTCGGCGGCGAAGGGCTCCCCCGCCACCCGATACCCCGGCGCCGTCTCGCCGCGCTGGCGTGCGTGACCGCCCTGACCTTCACGGTCAGCACCTCGGCGGGGTCGGGACACCTGGCGCCCGACACCATGACGGCGGGAGCAGCTCCGACCACCCTGTCCCGCACCCCCGCGCACGCGCCCTGCCTGATCCGTCCGGCCCGCGAGGTCCAGATGTCCGAGGGCATCCCCACGGCGGCAGGCTACGCCCGTTCCACCGGCACCGTACGCGCACTCACGCTGATGATCGACTTCTCGGACGCCCCCGGCGAGGGCCGGGCCATGGACCGCTACCGGGAGTTCTTCCCGCAGACGACCGAGTGGTTTCGCACCAGCTCCTACGGCCGCCTCGACTACCGCCCGGAGACCCCTATATCCGACTGGCTCCGGATGCCGAAGTCCTTCCACGACTACGGCATAGAGCGCGGGGCCCCCTTCGAGCCGGGCTACCGCGCGCTGGTCCAGGACCTCGTCGCCGCGGCCGACCCGGAGGTGGACTTCGGCCGCTATGACCTCTTGAACGTCCTGGTCACCCCGAACGCGGGCCCCTCCGCCCTGGACACCGTCCTGTCCGTCACGTTCGCAGGCAACGCCGAGGCCCCCCAGGCGGACGGCGTCCCCGTCGCCAACGCCTCGTTCGTCTACTCGCGCCAGGACGACGGATCGGGCTCCTACGAGCGCACCGGCTACCGCGTACTGCCGCACGAGAACGGCCACGTCTTCGGCCTGCCCGACCTGTACACCGCCGAGGGCGGGGGCGCGGTCGGCCACTGGGACATCATGAGCGAGGACTGGGGCGCCAACAACGACTTCCTGGGCTGGCACAAGTGGAAACTGGGGTGGCTGGACGCGGCCCAGGTGCACTGCGCGGCCTCCGCCGGCACGGCGGAGTACACCCTGACGCCCCTCGCCGAGGCGCGCGGCCCCAAGCTGATCTTCCTCCCCGTGAACGGCAGAACGGGCTACGCGGTGGAGGTGCGCACGCGGGCCGGCAACGACGAGGCGGTGTGCCGCCCGGGCGTCCTGATCTACGAGGTCGACGCGGAGGTCGACACGGGCATGGGCCCGGTCACGGTCCACGACGCCCGCCGCGACAGCGGCGGCTGCACCCGCTCCCCGAACGTCCACGCGGAACTGTCCGACGCCCCGTACACCCCCGGCGAGACGTTCCGCGACACACGGGGCGGGGTGGAGGTGGAGGTCATCGGGGAGGCGCCGGAGGGGGGTTACCGGATCCGGGTGACGCGTAGCGGACACACGGGCACGGGAAGCCCCCCGGGTACGGTCGCAGACCCGAGCGCCCTCCCCTCCCCCGCCCCGACCCCCCACCGCCCCGACCCGCATCCGGTACGCTGACGCCTGTGGTCTTCTGGACCACACCACTGCCTTCGTAGCTCAGGGGATAGAGCACCGCTCTCCTAAAGCGGGTGTCGCAGGTTCGAATCCTGCCGGGGGCACAGAGATAAGGGCCAGCTCAGGAGGGGTTTTTTCCCGGGCTGGCCCTTCGTCGTGTTCGAGGTCGTGCCACACGCGTGCCACTAATGCCACGCGGATGCCACTTCCCCTAACCGGAGGCCCCTCCCCCACCGTCGCGGATCATGGCCCCGAGCCGGTCGGCGATGGCCCGGTCGCGGTCACTGGTCATGTGCTGGTAGATCAGCGCGGCCCGGGAGCTGCTGTGTCCCATGCGCGTCATCAGCTCTCGCGTGCTGGCCCCGGCCGTCGAGGCCAGCGTGTTGCCCGTGTGCCGAAGATCGTGGAAGTGCAGCTCGGCCGTGACACCCGCGGCCTTCCGGGCCTTGACCCAGTCGTCCCGGAAGTTGCTCCGCCGCAGTTGCCCGCCCTGCGGCCCGACGAAGACGTGCCCGTCGCGGCAGGGAGCGGCGAAGTGCTCCAGGTGGTACGTGACCGCGTCAAGGCACCCGCCGCGCACGGCGCGGCGCGTGCGGCCGTCGCCCGGGCCTGCGCTCCTGTCTGCGCCCCGCTCCAGCCCGGCCGTCGGCCGCACGCCTGACAGCTTGGGTTGATGGGCGACGAACCACGACGCGGCCGAGGCGGTACGCGAGTGCGGCTCAAGACGATGCCTCCGGCGGGGGCGCTCGGGCTCCGGGATGGGAGGGACCCGCACGCGGGTGCCGGCCGGTGGGGTGTGAAGGCGGGGGCTCCCACCACGTCTGCCGCCGCTCCAGGCAAAGCCGGGCAGACACGGCACCGGGCCTGCTCCACGGCGTGTGGGTCGACGGCAGACGGGATGGGAGCTGGGCAGGTGGCACGGCGTGGTGGGTCCGATTCGTGAAAGCTGCACGGGAGAGGCCATAAGTAGTTACCGTTCTCGATACGGCCAGATATCGATGACGCCCTTACAAGACCTGGAGGAACAAGAGTGAGCGAAGAGCCTGCAGTAAGCGAAGAGCTCATAAGAGTAGGACTTCGCAGAGTATTCCGATTGAACGAAGAGGAGAACGGCGATTTCACTCTCCGGGACCCCATCCGACTGGACGACGAAAAAACGATCAACGGGGTCACCCAATCTGAAATCTCCGAGATTGCCGATCGCCTAAATTCCGCTAAGCTCAGGAGTGAAAGCTATTTCCAATGGGACACCGAGGCTGAATTCGCACTCGTTTCACTCGACTCAATAGGGACCTTTGACCGATACTTCGATGACAAGGAATTCACCGGGCAAGGGGATAATCCCGTGACTTTCAAGGTCGGGAAGCCCTCGCGAGAGTTTTCGGCTTACCTTCTCTGCATATTTGCAAAAAACCCGCTCCTCCTCAGGGCACCCCGCCATCGGATGCTACTCAATCGAATCAGATCAATCGGAAACGAACGCGCACATTTGGGTATCTCCAGAAATAATCGCCGCCCATTCGAGGTCGAATCACTATTCGACGCCATAGGTGAATCGCTGCGCGTCACCACTTTGCGCATCAGCTCCACCAAGGCCCGATCAGATTTCGAAAAATTGGCCAATTCCTTCCTCTTTCATGCGGCCTACAATACTGATATGGCAGCCCGAATTGGGCTCGATCCGGTGTTTCGGGCGCAGGCCATCCAAAGGGTTAGAAGAACACAATTCGATGCCCTCGAAGCCCCCAGGAAGACCTACGAGACCGATCTGGTTCATCACTACCTTATGGGCGTCGCGGCAGAAATCCCTCTACTGGAATACTTGGCCTACTACCACATCGCCGAGCACTACTTCGTGGAGGTATTTAACGAAGATTTGGTGAATCAAGTTCGGTCCAGCATCACCGACCCATCCTTCTCAACTCGCCGCGACAAAGACATTCAGTCGATTATTCGAATCGTCAACAAGGCGCAGCGTCAGGTCAAGGACGAAGGTGGAGTGAATGAGCAACGCTCACTTAGACTGGTCCTTGATAGATTCGTGAACCTGGATCGACTGGCGACTGATCTTGATGCATACGACGCCAGTCTGGTCGACTATTATGCCACAAGTGACGCACCATTCGCGGGAGCAAGCAAGGCCACGATTCGCGGGGCCGACGAAGAGGCGGCACGTAACGCCATCGCCAAGAGAATCTACAAGGTGCGCAATGCTTTGGTGCACGCCAAAGAGGGAGAGTTGCCAAAATATGCTCCATTTGCGCACGATGATGAACTAGCGCGCGAGATTCCTCTGATGCGATTCACTGCGGAGCAAATCGTAATTGCCCAGGGGAAGGCCCTGTAACTCTAACCTGTCGTAGGCCCCTCCGGGCTCTAAGGGGCTGCGTTAATGATGTACGACCTATTAGTTTTGACGAGTTCGCCCCTCAGGGCTCTAGAAAGACCTGAGCTGGCACTATGCCGTGAGTCGTCGAGCCGCACCCGCCAACAACAAAACCCCTGGCCTGATCCTCTCGGCCACGGGTTTCCATCCAGGGGTGACGGTCAAGCAGGAAAGGGCGCTTATTTCCCCCAGGCTGCGGCGCAGCCCGGCATGCCTTGAGGACCTTCGCAACAGCGGACGAGGGCGGACACCTGTGCATTATCACAACGGATGGCTGGCGCACCAGAGCAAGGTTGAATCATCGGGGCTCGTCAGCAAGGCACGCAAGGGGAGATGCCCTGACATGGACTACAGTCCCGAGGCGAACCCGGACCTTTCAGATCCCGCGCCCCGTAGACCGCGGACCGTGATGGTGCGCTGACCGGTCTCAGTAGCGGCTCACTCTAGAGGCGACCACTGACATCGGTGCTTACCGAGCCCTGCGGCCGGCGGTAGAGAGGGGAGCGCTAACAGCAACGGACGGGCGGACAGCAGCAGTACCGACGGCCCAGCACGATACTGGCGTTGTGTCGCCAACCCAGCCCAGCAATGCTTACCCGCATCTTCTAAGCGCTTGGGCGTGCACCCTGTGCGAGTCGACTAAGCAGACACCAACGGCTTAACGCTTCCCTTCCCTGGATGCTTAATTGAGCTGATTGTTGGCTTTTTGTAGCTAAAGTCGATCTCGGCATAGTCCTTTCGGTATGCCGCGGGGAGGGCATGGTCAGCAATGATTATCTGAACACGCCCTTCGTTCGCCTGCGCCAGCGTCACCAGTCGCCGATAAAGCCCAGAGGTGAGGTCTTGTTCCTCATTCAGGGCTAGACGAGGACTGTCGATGAGCAGGAAGGTGGGGTATGGAACGTCGCCCTCTCGCAGGGCCACCGCGATGAGAGCCGTCCAATAGGCAACTTGAGTGGCAGTCACGATGCCACCACCTCTGGAAAACTGCCGGAATGGCTTGCCATTTAGAAGAGGGAGGTAGTTCGTTTCGTGGATGCTAGCTTCTTCGACTCCCGGAATCTGCAGATCATAGACAACTCTGTTAAATTCTCGGGAAATCTCGCGAACGATGTATGCGCGCCGAGTCTTCAGGTGCGCCTCTCTCTGCTCGATCGCACGAACAAGTCGTTCGTATTCCTTTCTTAGTTCCTCCTCTGTTCGGGCGAGATCGGAGACCCGATCCCATTGCTGCAAGACATTCTCGAAATGCTCTTGCGCAGTGCGCGCCGCCGCAATCTTCTCCGACATGTCTGTATACGCCTGCAGTCGCGGGCTGACACGATTAGCCGTCCGTGCATCGATCGCGGCTTCAAGATGACGCACAAGTTTCTGTCGGTCGAGAATCAACTGTCGCGCATTATGCGTTTGCTGCTCAACAAACGCTAGCTGCTTCTCCATTTCTTCCAGTTGGTCTTTTAGTTGCACTGTCTCGTAATGGTCGAGTTCGTCCGTGGACGCAGCCTCATCCGGTAGGAGGCAGAGCCTGCAATGCCCCTGTGGCACTTCGCGGTTCTTGATTGCCTGCATGCATCGAGGGCAGGTGGTGAACTCGATTTGCGCTAGCCGCTCCCCCGCGTCGCGCATGCGGTTAAGGCGTGCGAGGTCGGAGTTGACTCGATGGCGCTCGTTGGACAATTCCTTTTTCTGCCTGCTGAGATCGACTTCGGCACTGCGAGCATCCGCCAAGCTTCGCTCGGCTTCATTGAGCAGGTCTCGCAGAGCCTGCGTCTCGCGGTCAGTGACAGGGTCGATATCGTCGCGAAGTTGCGCCCTCTGCTCTTCGGCCTCTCGCTGTGCGGTGAGGGCCCTCTCAAGCTCTTGCTGTGCCTCTTCACGACTTTGAGTGTTGCTGTCACGCAAGAACTGAAGAATTTTGCGGTGATGGTCCTCTGCTTCGTCGACTGATCCTTTGAGTATATTTGCTTGAGAGCGACTTTCGAATAGCTCTGGGTCGGCGAGCCCGAAGAGAAGCTTGAACACTGCCTTGCGTTTCGGTTCTAGGTAGGAATCCTGACTTCTCGCGATGTCCCGGTTTATTTCAGATTGCGGAATGTACATGTAGGTGAAGATGTCCGCGAACGTAATACGGGCCCCTGCTTTTGTGCTGCGGCCTGTCTGCGCAGCAGCGCGCATATCGCTAGGAAGTCCCAAACTCGTCATGAGAAGTGTGTTGAGGCTGGGTTCACCTGACTTCACTTGATGGTCTGGAAGTCGATCGCCGGTCACTAGATCTGTGATGCGCACATTGTTCCGTTTTTGCGGGTCGACGTTGCGGGAGAGACGGAACCGTTTGTTGCCGATAGAGAGTTGCAGCGAAAGATCTTGAACGTTATCTGTGACCACTGGGGCGAGCTGCCCATCGCCTCCAAGACCCCACTTGATCAACTCAAGGAGTGTTGTCTTGCCAACCCCGGTGGGGCCGGCCAAGACGGTGATGTCAGATGGAAAGTGATACTCCACCGGACCCTCGATAGAGTGGATGGTCACCCTTTCAAGGCGGAACTTTGTGGTCACTGAATTACCTCCCTGTGGGGGCGGTCCATTAGATCTGCCAGCCGCTCATAGATGAGGTCTTTCAGCATGTTCCCGGTCATATTTGCCGAGGCTTCTGCCACTGCCTCGCACCGTTCTGTGACGGATTCCCACGCTTCTGTATTGGCCAGATCCGCAGCCAGCCTTTTTCCTTGCGGCGTCGGGATCAAAGCCACGCTTCCTCTACGGCCCTTGGCATAGCGAAGTAGACCACGTCCCACGAGTGCACCAATGATGGCGTAATAGCGGTCGTCCCATGGTCCATATTTATATCGAGTCATCGGCGCCTCGACTTCGGTAGGTGCTGCCAATTCCTCAGGAGCCAGTGCCAGCCGTTCATCGCGAGGACTAAGAGGGTCGAGGACCGTCGAGGCCAAGGCTGGATAGCGCAAAAGGAAGTCGAGCTTAGCCAACTTAGTGAGACCGTCGAGCTTGCCGTTGTGGCCAGCAGCGCCGGCCACAGCCGTCACCAGCAGCAGGACACGCGCTTGGTGGTAAGCGAGGTCCTCACGCAACAGGGCACGGTCAAGGGCGTCGCTCATGAGGTTTGCCCCTGTCCTCGTCGGATAGCCTCGATAGCCTGGTCTACGTCGAAACGGTCACTGAACCACACCTTGCACTGGCTGGTCAGTTCACAGAGTCCTCCGAGCAGGAGCTCAGAGTCCATGCCGCTCGGCAAGTCAGCCGGTGGCGATGCTGCAATAAGTCGCTGAACTTCCCCCCAGAAGGCTGGCCCTCGCGGTGCCTCAGAGAGGCTCCTTTGGGTCGCTTCATCACTTATGCGGAGCAGGTAGCGCTCCAGACACGCTTGAGCCACTCGAGCGGTTGGGTTACCGCTGCGCTCCTCGCGCCAGAAGTCTCTGTACTCCTGTGCCAGATGCTCAGCCCGCTCGATGCTGTTGTCAGGGCACTGACCTACTGACATTTTCACAGCGAGCTTCGTGGTGCGCTGAAGGCGAGGGAGCGGCCGGTAGCCGTGGGGCTGAGAGATGGCGGTCCTGACCGCCAAGTCTATGTCCTGCAGTGTGACGATTCGATTGACGAGTGCCCGCTCCAGCTGACCGACGCTGGGTGAAGTCGCACCGATCCTGTACGCCAGCACCGCGGGCAACTTTCCAGTCGGCACGCGCCCTGCCTTGCGCATGCGCGCGTAGAAGATGGCGTGCACTGCGGTCCAAACTGACTCTGGGTCGATGGTGAGCCGCAAGTGGTCACATAAGGGGCGTGCGTACATGTTCGCTGCACCATAGGCAAGGTGATCGCGGAGGAGATTTCCGGCCTCAACATCCAGCACAGCCATGAAGCGGACCACTTGTGCGATTTCCGCACCAGTCGGAGATGGCATGGGTCTCGCAGCCGGCGCCCATCCCAGGGGTAATTCTTTGCAATAGGAGCGAAGCGCCTGACAAAGATCGGTAACGGGTTTGAGGTGCTCATCAGGCACGGTCAGAGGCTGATGAGCGAGTCGAAGCTCTCTTAGCTTTTCCCATGCTTTCTCTAGCTTCTGTACCTCAGGGGACAGGCCAAAGGTAGTGACAACGCGGCAACTGGGAGTTTCGCCGAGAGCGTGCCAGCGGCCGAAGAGGTGAGCCACGCCGCCCGCATCCGCGAGGCTGTTGATGGTCGTGAAGGGCCCAGTGGTCACGTCTCGGTGCTTGGCGGAGACCAGTTCAACTGCATCTCCGTCGATCGCCGCCCAGTCCTCGTGGTACTCACAGACGATTCGGCTGTCCCTGTCCTGAGACGGGCGCCCGTCGCCGTCGAGCGCGTCGAGGTACAAGCGGAGCCCATCCGCAGCTGCCATGGAGGCCTGCCAGTTATACCGGTCGAGGGTGTCGGCACCCGAGTCATCGAGCTGAGGCAGGGATAGAAAAGCCTGCCGTGCGCTCTCCACCTCCACTAGCGACTCCAATGTCACCCCCCGACACACATGGGCTAACTGTGCGTACCCGAGAGCGATCAGTCAAGACACTCGCTTCGCGCACATGTTCTTGTCATCGCGACGCTGCTGGTCAAACGGCGGAGTCTTCAAATGGCACTTGTCGGTGTATTGCAAGGTCCGTCAGTACACCATCGGCCATCATGCCTCTCCGTGGTCCGAGCGATGACGCGTGAGGGCCCACCTCGTTGGCTGACGGGCAGCCGTCGAGCGCTCATCCCTAGGCCGTCCTAGGCCGCTCCACGGTGCCTCAGCGCAGCGGAGGCCGTAGCAGGTGAGTGTCTAACTGCGTGACAACGCTGACGAATAGCGGCGGACGAGCGCGGACGTCTGGCGAGCGTCGCTGCAGGCGAGAGGTACGCCAGCCCAAGACAGCACCCCCGCGTAAGTTGCTTCGGGACGAAGAGGTCACCACCCAAGATCTCACCACCACGCTTCCGCCGGCGCGGCTTGCTCTGGACGACGGCATGGCAGCGTGGCTGAGGCCGGTGGGGTGCAGCGAGGCACACGCGTGCGTGATCGGTCGGCGCACCCGCCGCCGTGGCTGACTGTCGTCGGCTGAGGTTCGTGCCACAACCGTGCCAGATCTAGGGGTCAGCCATGGTCAACAGCGGTTGAGCGCGGTCGAGTTGTATGCCACTGCGTCAGGTATCGAATCCCCAGCTCAGTGGTATGGTCCCCCCGCCTCTCTCCTAAAGCGGGTGTCGCAGGTTCGAATCCTGCCGGGGGCACCGCGCATTACGGCTCCGACCTGGGACTTTTCCCTGGGCAGGGCTCCTGCTCGGCCTCGGACTCCTCGTCCGGGGCCGTTTGCGTGAGCGGTCGGGGCGTCCAAGGAGGTCATGAGCGGGGACGGAAGAGTCGCGCTTCTGTCTGCTCGCCGTGTCCGCCTGCGGCTCTGCCCCCGAGGGTTCCCGACGGTCACGTCGCCGGGTAGTTCAGCGCTCACCGGTGTGATCAGCAGGTCAATGGTGCCGCCGACCGTGTACCGATCCTCTGGCGACGGATCCACCGCGCCGGTCTCCCACTTGGTCGTGGGTTTGCTGATCGGATGGCGGCCGACGGGAGAGAGCACATGGGAGATCAGCGTGCCGGAAGGACGGCAGACCGTACGCTGAATCCCGCGGGATCGGGCCCGCAGCACAGTGTCCGGGAGGTGCCTCATGACGGCCGAGATGGTGGCCCCGGCATGGATGCATGAGCAGATCACGGCGGAGCAGTACGACTCCTGGTCCGAGGAGCAGTGCGCCGGTATCGAGATCGTGGACGGGATGGTCGTCGTGAGTCCGAGCGCGTCCAAGCGGCCCAACCGGCTCGCTCGGATTCTGGCGAACGCCCTGGATGCCGCCGCGGGCCCGCAGTGGAACGCCGACACGGACTTCGACGTCCGGCTTCAGGACGTCCCGCTCACCAATCCCCGCCCGGACGTCGTCGTGTACCGCGCAGACACGATCGACATCACCCCCACTCGCCCCGAGCACGTGCTGCTCGTCGCGGAGGTGGTGTCGCCCGGCTCGGAGACCACCGACCGGATCGTGAAGGTCGACCAGTACGCCAAGGCAGGCATCGCCTTCTACTGGCGGATCGAGCAGGCCGCGACAGGCGTTCCGCTCGTGTACACCTACGTTCTCGACCCCGCGACGAAGACCTACCGGGACGGAGACGTGTTCACCGGCGTCCTCAAGGTGGTGGCCCCCTTCCCGGTGGAGATCGACCTCGGCCAGATCTGACCCACGCGCTACTCAGCAACCGGCAGCGCGTGAGCGACGGGTGTCTTCCGGGTGTGTACGTGAGTACGCGTGCTCATGACCGCGGCCGGTGCGGCGTCGATGCTGGGGGCATGAAGACACGGGGAATGCTCGGTGCCGCCGGAGCTGCGGTCGTGGGTGGAGTGCCTGTCGCCGCCTGGGGGTTGATGGGGCGGCAGGACTACGACGGGCTGCCTGCCGACGAGTTGGACTACGCGTTCCAGCCGTGGGACGTGGGGGACGGGGTGGCCGCGGTCGTCGGGGGCATCGGGTTGCTGGTCGCGGTGGCCGGCGCCGTGGTGCTGGCGCGGGGTGCCCGAAGGGGTGCGATGGATCCGCGGTGGTGGAGTGTCGTCGGGCCGCTGGTGGTGGTCGGGCTCATGGCCGGCGCGGGGTGGCGGATCCTGACGGCGGGGGTCGTCGGGGCGAACATCGGGGCCGGGCTGGTCATCATCCTGGGTGCGCCGGTTGCCGCTGCGCTGGTGGTGTGGGCCCTGGCACGGAGCGTGTGGCTTGTCGCCGGGCGGCGTGGGCGTGGCGGCGGGAGGGGGCGCGTCGCCTCCCACGGGGTGTAGCGCAGGGCGGGTGAGGGCCGGTTGCGCAGGTCTCCGCGCCCCTTCCGTCGGCCTCCTCCACGGCGCTCAACCTTCCCGGTTGCTCGTCGCGGTGCCCAGGTCCCCACGCCCCTTCCGTCCGCGTCCTCCACGGCATCCAACCTCCCCGGCGGGCCGGAGCCGTGCGCAGGTCCCCGCGTCCCTTCCATCGGCCCCCTCCACGGCGCTCAACCTCCCCCTGTCCCTACAGGCGTCACCCGTCCGGGGTGGTCCGGCGGAGTCTGACTGATACGCCGTTGGATAATCAGGGCATGTCCCTCCCCGCCGGCTCCCCCGAGCCCTGTCTTCGGCTCGTCGGTGATCTCGTCGCGGTCGGGGAGGCGTACGGGCTCGTCCTGGCCGGGGGGTACGGGATGGTGGCTCATGGGCTCGCCGCGCGCGGGGGCGGGCAGGTGGACGTCGCCACCGAGCATCCCGCCGCGATGGACGACATCGCCGGTGCCGTACGGACCGGGCTCGTGGCGCGCGGCTGGCTGGTGCGGACGCTGGAGAGCGATCCGCTGTCCGCCGGTTTCCTCGTGACGGACGCGGCGACCGGGCACGCGTGCGGGGTCTCCCTCCGCAAGGAAGTGCTGTGGCGTCCGCCGGTGCGGACCGGGCTCGGACCTGCGCTGTCGCTGGAGGACCTCGCCGGCATCCGGGTGCGCGACCTGGCCGATCAGGGCCTCGCCCGGGACGTGGTGCACGTCCACGCCGTGTCCTCCCGCTGGAGCCGTCCGGAACTGGAGGAACTCGCCCGCCGGCACGCCCCGGACACGTTTGATCTGACCGACCTCCAGGCCCGGCTCACCGGCACCGACTGGCTCGACGACCGGGCCTTCGTCGCGGAGGGTGCCGAGCCCGAGGCCGTCGCCGGGCTGCGCCGCTGGGCCCAGGAGTGGGCCGACGACATCGCCGAGCGCCTCATCGAGGGCGAGGCCCCCGAGGACGGCGCCGAGCAGGACGGTTCCCTGACCGACGGGGCAGGAGGAGACGGTGCCGCAGAGAACGGTGCTGCACGCGACAGCCCTCCACGAGACGGCGTCGAAGAGGACCGTCCTTCCGGCGGAGGTTCCGCGGACCGGGGTTGAGGGTGCCCCCTCCTCCCTCAGCCCGGCACCGTCGCCGGCCGCCTGAGGGTCCGTCCGTCCGCCGTCATCAGCAGCAGCGTCACGACCGCCGAGGCCGCGGCCATCGCCGTCATCGCCGCTGCCGGGGAGGTCAGTTGGGCGATCGAGCCGGCCAGGGCCGCCGCCACGCCCTGCATGGTGAGCATGCCGGCCGAGTGCAGCCCGAGCGCGTGGCCCGTCAGGGTGTCGGGGGTCAGTTCCACCAGGCGTTCCTGCTGGACCAGGCTCGCGCCGAAGCCGACCGAGGCCAGCGTCACTGCGGCGGCCGCCAGCGGCAGGGGCGGCAGCAGCAGGAACGGCACGTACGGGAGGGCCAGGAGCAGCAGGAGCGGGAAGCCGAGGCGCCTGCGCAGGCCCGGCGGCAGCAGCCGGCCCACCAGGACGTCACCGGCCAGCATGCCCAGCGCGGCGCAGGCGAACAGCGTGCCGGCGGACTCCGGGGCGTAGGAGACGTACAGGGATTCGCAGCCGACGACCAGGCCGTTGGGGATCCACACGGCCAGATAGACCTGGCGGCGGGGCGGGGACGACCAGAGCAGGGCGTTGGCGTGCCAGGTCGCCCGTACCGAGGGGCGGCCCGTGGCCCGGGGCGGCCGGACGGTCAGGCCGAGGCGGAGGATCACCGCCGCCGCGAGGTACAGGGCGGCGGCCACCAGCAGGGACGTCCGCGGGGAGAGCAGGGCGACGAGGGCGCCGCCGGTGGCGTACCCGGCGATCTGCATGAGGCCGCTCATCATGTTGAACACGGACCGGCCGAGCAGGTAGCCGTCCTTGGTGAGGATCTCGTTCAGCAGGCCCCAGCGCACTCCCCCGCCGACGGACTCCACCAGCCCTCGGGCCAGGACGATCGCGAACAGCGCCCCGACGGACAGGCCCGGCAGGGCCAGGGCCGCCGTGGCCGCGGCGAACAGCAGGGCCAGGGCGGTCAGGGCGGCGCGCGGGGGCAGGCGGTCGGCGGCGGAGAGCAGGAGCGAGGCGCCCAGCACCTGCACCAGCGACGAGCCGAACATGCTCACCGCGGACAGCAGCGGCGAGCCGGTCGCCCGGTACACCAGGGTGCCCAGGGCGAGCCCGCCCATGGTCTGCGCGACGGTCTGCGCGGACGCGGCGACGAAGAAGGGGGTGAACTCGGGCGTGCGGAACAGTTCGCGGTAACTGCGCATGCCCGGAGTCTCCGGGCGGCCCGCGGGGCGGGGTTAATGTTTCGCGCACACGCGAAACGACGAGGACACGGCCGGGAGGGTGCCCGTGGGCTGGTGGCAGATCAACGCCGACACCCTGGCCGGGAGCCGGTTCGTGATCTCGCCGTTCGCCGAGGTCTTCGGGTGCCTGCGCCTGCTGAAGGGGGCCCGGGCCGCGCACCCCGGCGAGCGGAGCTGGCTCGATGCCCACCTCCCCGCCTACCGGGCGCGCCTGGCGCGGGACCCGGTGACCGCACGGCTCGTGGAGGCCGGGATCGGGACGGAGTGGACGGCCGACTTCCTCGCCCCCGCGCCCTGCGACGGCGAGACCTTCGAGCAGGGGGTGGCCCGGGTGCGGGCGGCCTGCCCGCGGCAGGCCCGGGCCGATCTGACCGTCTCCCTGCGCGGTCCGGTCCCCGCGATCCTGCGGCGGGACGACCTGCCCGAGCGGGCCGCGGACCTGCTGACGTTCGTCTGGGAGGCGGCGGTACGGCCGTACTGGCCGCACCGCCGGCGGATCCTCCAGGCCGATGTGGTCGCCCGGACCGCCCAGGTCAGCAGGGGCGGGTGGGCGTCCGCGCTGGACACCCTGCGGCCGGGGACGCGCTGGCTGGGGGAGAACCGGTTGCAGGTCAACGCGCACGAGTACCCGCCGCGTGAGCTCTCGGGCGCGGAGCTGGTGTTCGTGCCGATCACCACCCAGCGCATCGGCTGGGTGTCGTGGGAGGGCAGGGACCGCTACGCGCTGGTCTACCCGTGCGCCGGGGCGCTCGCCGATCCGGGCGGCGCACCGGTGCCCGCGAGTCTCGGCGCGCTGCTGGGCACGGCCCGCGCCGGGGTGCTGGTCCGGCTGGCCTCGCCCCTGAGCACGAGCCAGCTGGTGGCGGTGACGGGGCAGGGGCTCGGCTCGGTGGGCCGGCATCTGCGGGTGCTGCTCGACGCGGGGCTGGTGGCGCGGACGCGGGCGGGCCGTTCGGTGCTGTACGCGCGGACGGCGGCCGGGCAGGCCCTGGTGGAGGCCCAGCACCGGCCCGGCACCGGCCGGAGCTAGGGTCTGCCCATGACGACTTCCAACGTGTCCTCTCCCCTCGACGTCGAGATCGGCGCCCTCCAGGGCGGTTCCGCCGACCTGTCCCAGTACGCGGGCCGTGCGGTGCTCGTGGTGAACGTGGCCTCCAAGTGCGGCCTGACCCCGCAGTACGCGGGACTGGAGCGGCTGCAGGAGCAGTACGCCGGGCGCGGCTTCACCGTCCTCGGCGTGCCCTGCAACCAGTTCCTCGGGCAGGAGCCCGGCAGCTCCGAGGAGATCGCCGAGTTCTGCTCGGCCACGTACGGCGTGACCTTCCCGATGACCGAGAAGGTCGACGTGAACGGCGAGGGCCGGCACCCGCTGTACGAGCGCCTGACCGGGTTCGCCGACGCCGAGGGGCACAGCGGGGACATCCGCTGGAACTTCGAGAAGTTCCTCGTCGGCCGGGACGGGCACATCGTGGCCCGCTTCTCCCCGCAGACCGAGCCGGAGTCGCCGGAGGTCGTCGCGGCGATCGAGGCCCAGCTGGCCTGACGCCCGCACCGGCCCCTGCCGCCGGGCTCTTCCTCGTGGCTGCGCCTCGCCCTCGGGGCCGGCCCCGCCCCTGCGGGGTGGCTTGACCTTGCCCCTGGGGCAGGCCGCAGCGTTCTCCTCGTCGGGCGGAACGGCCGCCCGATGACGGAGGATGCGGCTGTGGACGTACCGGACGGGGAGCTGCTGACCATCGGCGCGTTCGCCGCGCGGGCCCGGCTGTCGCCCAAGGCCCTGCGGCTGTACGACCGGCTGGGCCTGCTGGCCCCGGCGCGCGTGGACGAGGCCACCGGCTACCGCTACTACCGGGCCGGGCAGATCGAACGGGCCCGGCTCGTGGCGCTGCTGCGGCAGCTGGACATGCCGCTCGCCCGGATCGCCGAGGTACTGGCGGCGGGCGACGGCCCCGCGGCGGCGGACCTGATCGGCGCGTACTGGGCGGACGTCGAGGCGGCGCTGGCCGGCCGGCGCACGCTCGCCGCCTACCTCCGTGGACGGCTGTCGGGGAGGAGCTCCGAGATGTACGGGAAGTTCGCGGTGGAGACGGTGGACGTGCCGGCTCAGGTGGTGGTCACCGAGAAGCGGCACACGCTGGCGGACGAGCTGCCGGCGTGGATCGGCGCGGCGCTGGGCCGCCTGGAGGAGGCGGCCCGGGAGTGCGGGGGCGTGGCCGGTGTGCCCTACGTCGCCTACCACGCCGAGGTGTCCATGGAGAGCGACGGCCCGGCCGAGGCGTGCGTGCCGGTCGCCGACGAGGCGGCCGCCCGCCGGTGGGCGGAGCGGCACGGGCGGACGTGGGAGACGGCGGTACGGGTGGAGCCGGCCGGACGGCTGGCGTACACCAGGATCACCAAGGCGCAGGTGGCGCACCCGCAGATCCTGGCCGCGTTCGAGGCGGTGGAGGAGTGGATCGCCGCACGGGGACTCACCCCGGCCGGTCCCTGCCGGGAGGTGTACTTCGCGGACTGGGCGGCGGCGCGGCCCGAGGACCCGGTGTGCGACGTGGCGTTCCCGGTGTGCTGAAGCATCCGGTGTCCGGAAGCCCCTCGCCGCCCCCCCTGCACAAGCGGAGCCCCCTCGGCTAGGACGGCGATGCTGGTCGAGAGGGCTCGGTCGGTTGGTGCTTGTGCTGTCGTGGTGCCGCGGCTCAGACCTTGACCGAGGCCACGAAGGCGCTCCACGCGTCGGCGGGGAACGCCAGCTTGGGGCCCTCGGGGATCTTGGTGTCCCCGAGCTCCAGGGCCTCTTCGACGGTCGACCTGACCATCACACAGGCGCCGTTGTTGTTGGTGTAGGAGGACGTCGTCCACGTTTCCGTGGCGCCCAGACGAATAGCCATGATCGCTCCGTAGCCAGTTGCGTTTACGCCAACCCGTGCTGGTGGTTGGCGTGATCGACGCTACTCGCCCGCCTCATCGTTCGGAGCAGTCATTCACTCGACCGGATGGCATATTCCAGAGGAGACTTCCAGTCGGCCCTGTCAGAGGTGTAGCATCCCGCGACTCGCCAGTCGGAAGGTCATCCTCCGGTGCCCGTCAGCGTGCGTAGTCCTTGGCCAGACGCTCGATGAGCTGCCGGGACTGGTCCACGTTCAGCGCCTGGGCGCGCAGGTGCTCGTACATCACCGTGTACTTCTGCACGTCGAGCGGCTTCTCCAGGTACAGGTCGCTGGTGACGCCCTCGATGTAGACGACGCTGGAGTCGGCCGCGTCGGCGAACTCCAGGATGGAGTACTGGCCGTTGATGCCCGCGTGCGCGCCGACCTCGAACGGCAGGACCTGCACGGTGATGTGGGGCAGCTGCGACATCTCGATGAGGTGCTCCAGCTGTTCGCGCATCACCGGGCGGCTGCCCACGACCCGGTGCAGGGACGCCTCGTCCAGCACCACCCACAGCCGCAGCGGCTCCGTCTCGGCGGTGATGCGTCCCTGCCGGCGCAGCCGGACCTCGACGCGCTTGTCGTTGTCCGCCTCCGACGCCTCGGGCGAACCGCCCCTGATGATGGCCTCGGCGTAGGCGCGGGTCTGCAACAGGCCCGTGATGATCTGGGGTTCGTAGACGCGCAGCGACTCGGCGTCCGTCTCCAGGCCGATGTAGACGCTGTACGGGATGTCGCCGAACGCGTGCCACCAGCCCTGCTGGCGCGAGTCCTTGGCCATCTGCATCAGCGACTCGACGATCCGCTGGTCCTCGACCTCGTAGACCCCGCACAGGTCGCGCACGTCGCGCTGGCTGATGCTGCGCCGCCCGTTCTCCAGCCGGCTGATCTTCGACTGGGACACCAGCAGCCGCTCGGCGACCTCTTCGGCCGTCATGCCCTTGAGCTCCCGGAGCCTGCGGAGCTCCTGGCCGAGCCGGCGCCTCCGGACGGTGGGATTGACATTGGACGCCACGGGACGTGCACCTCCGGCTGCGTGCCTCTACTTTGCGTATCTGCTGTTGAGCAGACTGCCACCAAGGTGCTTCCTACCGCTGGGAAACGGTGGATATCCGACGGGTACACGCCAGTTCGGCGACACGCCCGAGCGGGGCGGCGAGAGCCGGTGCTCTCGCCGCCCCGCTCGGACAGCGGCTCCCGTGACCGGGCTCGTGGGGTCCCGTGAGGCGTACCGGTCGTGGGTGGTGCGGTCGGTGCGGTCCGTCAGTGGACCGCGGCGCGCGCCATGCTTCCGTGGCGCGGCTGCATCGGAACGCCCCGGGCCGGTTCGGGCACGGGCCTGGGTCCGCCCGCGGCCTGGCGGCCCGGCGGGGCGGGGTTGCGGCGCGGCTGAGCACCGACGCCGTTCTGGACGTCCATCACGGCGTGCGCGACGAGGCCGCCCATGGGGTCGTGCCTGATCAGGTCCCTGAGCCGGGAGCGCGAGGAACGTCCCTCGTTGCCCGGGTACAGGTGCTTGCCGAGGCCGACCGCGTGGGCCAGGGCGGCGAGCGCCGCGGTCCGCGGGTCCGGCGGTACGCCGGTGCGGATCGCGGAGTCCAGCCGGGCCCTGATCTCCCGGCTGATCTCGGTGTCCGTCGCCTGGTAGCGCGTCGTCGGCAGCACCCCGCACATCTGGCCCGCCACGGCATGCACCATGCCGCACCGCTCCAGGTGCGAGAGGTAGGTCTGACGGAGCCCCAGTCGGGGTCCGCCGATCCAGTGGACGGCCCGTACCGGAGCGCCGCGCCTTCGCAGCAACTCCAACGCGCAGTCCAGAGTCGGATCTCCGGTCGGCCGTGGTACGACCACGGCGATACGATCCCCGTCCGGGGCTATCCGTCCGGCCAGCGCCAGCTCCACTAGCTGTGCTCCGGCCAGACCCAGGTCGAGCGACTGCGGCTGTGCAGTGGTACCCGTGGCCGGGTCCAACGCCAGCAGCAGAAGCTCCTCCGGAAGTGTTCTGCGGCTCCTGCCCATCCATGCCTCCCCGCGTGGATGAATGACAGGGTGACCCCTCTCACATTGGTCTGTCGAGAGTGCGTGACCGGTTCGTAGTGGAACCAGTAGGTATGTCGTTCTCGTCTACCGGATGGATCTGGTCCGCGCACAGGACACTGGTACATGGTTTCGGACAGCGCCCGGTGTGCGGTGGCAGGGCGGCGGTAGACGGTTCGGTACGCGTACGCGGGTGGTGCGGCGCGAGGAGGAGGCATCGGTGGCGGGCGAGTCCCCCGACAGGTCGAAGCAGCGCGAGTCGTCGGCAGAACCGACGTCGGGGAGCGCGGGTCCGGTTCCCGGGGCCAGGAGCGAGTCCGCCGATCCGCGGCTCGCGGTGGCCCGGGACACGAAGAGTGCGAGGACTTCCTCCGCGGCCCGGGGCGGCGGCGTCGACACGGCGACGCGCGTGCTGTCCGTCCGGGCGGACGCGGACGCTGCCCCGGACGCGGACGCGGACGCTCACACGGACGCGGACGCTGACACGGACGCGAAGGCCGCACCGGCCGGAGCGGAGCGTGCGGAGCGTGCGGAGCGTGCGGAGCGTGCGGAGGCCGACTCGGGCGGGTCCGACGCGACTGCTGCGACGGACACCAGCGCCGCGACCGACGTGACCGATCCGGCCGACGGGGCCGAGGCGTCCGACGCCGCGGGGGACGCCGAGCGGGCCGAGGGCGACTCCGGTGCGCGCGACGCCGAGCCTGACTCGGGCACGCGCACGGAGGCCGCGAGCGACGACGAGGCGGCCGACGCCGAGGGCTCCGGCGAGCCGGACGACGACGCCCGGTCCCGTGGGCGGGGCGCGGCCGCGTCCACCGGTGAGGGGCGGCTCCGGGACGCCGTCGCCGCGTGGGTCGCCACGGCCGACCAGGACAAGAAGCCCGCCGAGGGCGAGGCCACCGAGGGCGGTGCCGCCGCCACGCGTTCCGCGGCCTCCCGGGGCGACGGGGACGCGGACGAGTCCACCAAGGCCGGCAGCGACGCCGCAGCGGCTCGGGACGAGGACGGTGCGCCGGAGGCGGACCGTTCCGGCGCACCCGGCCCCGCGGTCGCCGCCGGCCCGTCCGAGGGACCCGCCGCCAAGACGGACGAAGCGCCGGGCACGGACGCCACCGACGCCGCCGACGCCGAGGAAGACACCGCCGACGGGCCCTCAGGTCCCGCCGCCGAGACCGACGCGACCCCGGGTACGGACGCCGCCGACGCTCGTGACACCGCCCCAGGCGACGCCGGCAAGCCCGCCGCCCGCTACACCGACCAGCCCACCGCCGTCTTCCGGACCGACGCCAAGCGCTCCGCCGAGGGCCCCGGCAAGGCGGCCCGCGAGGACACCGGCGAGGACGCGGGCGGACCCGGCAAGAGCGGTGGCGACGGCAAGTCCGCCGCGCCGTACGTCGATCAGCCCACCGCCGTGTTCAAGGCCGTACGGCCGCCGGTCGACCAGGCCACCACGATGCTGAAGCTCGGCGACGCGGCCAAGGACGCCCCGAGGAGCGACCGCAAGGCCGGCCCCGGGGACGCCCGGAAGGACACCGCCGACGCCACCCCCGAGGACAACCGGAAGGACGCCCCCGAGGACGCCCCCGAGGGTGCGGCCGGCACCGCGCCCGAGAAGGACGCCGAGCGCACCAGCACGTTCGTCGCGCTCAAGCCGCTGGACGACCCGGCGACGCGGAAGCCCCCGTCGGCGCCGAAGGCGGGCGCGGCGGCAGCCGCGGGCGCGACGACCGCTCCCGGTCAGAAGGCACCGGCCACCCCGGAGCGGAAGGCGCCGGCCGGGCCGGCGAAGGACGCGGCCGGGCGCAAGGCGTCGCCTGCCGAAGCCACCGCCGCCGTCCCCGTGGTCGGGCCGGAGCGGACCACGCAGCAGCCGCTGCCGCCGAAGCCGCCGCTGGACCTGCTGGCCGAGCTGACGAACACACCGCCGCCCCCGGAGACCCCGCTGCGCACCGCCGTGCGCCGGGTGAAGATCTGGACGCCGATCGCGCTGCTCCTGCTGATCGTCTTCGCGGTCGCGCAGAGCCTGCGCCCGCTTCCGGCGCCCACTCTGGACCTCACCGCGAAGGACAGCTACACGTTCGAGGGCGGCAAGGCCGACATCCCCTGGCCGGCCGACGGCCAGGCCGCACTGGACGTCCAGGGCATCGGCACCTTCGGCTCCTCCGGCGAACAGCGGCCCGTGCCGATCGCCAGTGTCGCCAAGGTCATGACCGCCTACGTGATCCTGCGCGACCACCCGCTCAAGAGCGGCGAGGACGGTCCGAAGATCGGTATCGACCAGGCCGCCGAGGACCAGTCCGACGCCGGCCAGGAGTCCACCGTCGACGTCACCAAGGGCGACAAGATCAGTCAGCGGGAGGCCCTGGAGGGCATCCTGATCGCGTCCGCGAACAACGTGGCGCGCCTGCTGGCCCGCTGGGACGCGGGGTCGGAGAAGGCGTTCGTGCAGAAGATGAACGACGCCGCCGAGGACCTCGGCATGAAGAACTCGACGTACACCGACCCGTCGGGGCTGAACAACACCACCGTCTCCACGGCCGTGGACCAGGTGAAGCTCGCCAAGGCGGCCATGCAGCAGCCCGCGTTCCGCGAGGTCGCGGCGATGATGTCGTACGTCGACTACAAGGGCGTCAAGCACGACAACTGGAACCGCCTGGTCGGCTACAACGACGTCACCGGCATCAAGACCGGCACCACCACCTCCGCGCTCGGCAACCTCGTCTTCTCCGCCAAGAAGGACGTGAACGGCGAGACGCGGCGGATCATCGGCGCGGTCGTGCGCCAGCCGGCCGGCGGCCCGGACAACACCATCCTCGGAGCCGCCCTGCACGAGGGCGACAAGCTGATCCGGGCCGCGCAGGGCGCGCTGGAGTCGGCGACGATCCTGAAGAAGGGCGCGGTCGTCGGGTACGCCGACGACGGTCTCGGCGGGCGTACGCCGGTCGTCGTCACGAAGGACGTCACGGCCGTCGGCTGGGCGGGGCTGTCGGTCGAGCTGACGTTCGCCGCGGACGAGCTGCCGCACCAGGCGAAGGCCGGCACGAAGGTGGGCACGCTCACCGTCGGCGACGGGTCCAGCGGTGCCGTGAAGGTCCCGGTGGCCCTCAAGGAGGACCTGGTGGAGCCGGGCTTCGCGGACAAGCTGACGCGCATCGGCTGAGCGCGGGCCGCGGCCCGCGCACCCGCACCCCGTCGGTGGACGGCCCGTCCGGGCCCTGCCCGGCGGGGTGCGTGCTAGCGTCACGAAACGGGGCAGGTCGCCGTGCGCGGCGGCGCGCCGGGGGACCGGGGGGACGAACGGTTCACGGCCGGGGAACACGGGCGAGAACAGAAGACGGGACACGGGGAGTGCCTTCGAGTGGCCACTGCGGAGCCGACACGCGCAGACGACGCCGATCCGGGCCCGGTATCAGGCCCGCGAATAGGCCTGCCCGCAGAACCGGAGGGCGCGCCGCGGGAGACCGCGAGCCCCGGCGACGGTGACACGACCGCGGACGGCGGTGACGGCGGTGACGGCCTGCACCCCGCGGTGCGGACCGTGCGCGCGCGCATGCTGCGCCACCCGGTCCTGTCGATCACGGGCCTGGCCGCGGTGCTCCACGTCGTCTGGTTCTTCAGCTTCGCGAACAGCGGTGGCGATCTGGCCGCGCAGGACGCCTGGGCGGAGTTCGTCGGCCGGCACCCGGACTCGGCGTACAACCTCGCCTGGTACGGCGGCATGCACCCGGTCTCGTACAGCGTGGTGTCGCCGTACCTGATGTCGGTGCTCGGCGTCCGGACGACGATGATGATCGCGGGGACGGTGTCGGCCGGTCTGCTGACGCTGCTGCTGCTGCGTTCCCGTGCGGTCCGCAATCCGCTGTGGGCGTCGCTCGCGGGTGTGTTCGGGCTGTTCTGCAACGCCGTGTCGGGCCGGGTGACCTTCGGCCTGGGCATGATGTTCGCGCTGGCCGCGGTCGCGGTGGTGTTCTGCTGGCCGTACCGGTGGCGGTACAAGCGCTGGGCGAAGGCCCTGTGCGCGGCGCCCCTGGCGGCGCTGGCGACGATGGCGTCCCCGGTGGCGGGCCTGTTCGTGGGTCTGGTGGCGGTGGCGCTGTTCCTGCAGAAGCGGCGGCCCGGGGCCTGGGCGCTGGGGCTGGCGCCCAGCGTGGTGGTGGCGCTGTCCGCGTGGCTGTTCCCGTTCTCGGGGACGCAGCCGATGATCTTCGGCTCCGTGGTGCTGCCGCTGGCGTTCTCCGTCCTGGTCGTCGTGCTGGTGCCGCGCGACTGGAAGACGGTCCGGCTGACGGCGGCGGTGTACGGCCTGGGGGTCGTGCTCGTGTGGCTGATCAGCTCCCAGATCGGCTCCAACATCACGCGGCTGGCCATGCTGTTCGCCGGGGTGGCGCTGGTGGCCGCGCTGCCGTTCACGGTGCCGCGCAGCCGCAGGTGGTACGCGGCGGTGGTCGCCCTCGTCGGCTTCGGCGTGTGGATCGGCTTCAAGACGGTCGACGACATCGTGCACACGGCCCCGGCGGCCTCCTGGTCGCGTGAGCTGGCGCCGCTGGTGAACGAGTTGCAGGAGGTCGGTGCGGAGAAGGGCCGGGTCGAGGTCGTGCCCGCCCGTTCCCACCGCGAGGCCTCCGCCCTGGCCCCGTACGTCAACCTGGCCCGCGGCTGGAACCGCCAGGCCGACATGGAGCGCAACCCCCTCTTCTACGACGACACCCTCAACTCGGCGAACTACCACGAGTGGCTCAAGCGCTGGGCGGTCCACTACGTGGTGCTGCCGAAGGACGAGCCGGACGGCGACGGCGGGGAGCGCGAGCGCGCCCTGGTGCAGCGCGGCCTGCCCTATCTGAACCAGATCTGGGGCGACGCCAACTGGCAGCTGTTCAAGGTGACGGCGCCCACGCCGCTGGCCGAGCCGAACGCGGTGGTCGACCGGGCGGAGCAGGGCGAGATGGTGCTCCAGGTGAAGAAGCCGGGCCGCATCCTGGTGCGCGTGCCGTACTCCCCGTGGCTGAGCATCGTCGACGCGGAGGGCAAGAGCCTGAAGCCGCCGCAGGAGACGGAGGCCTCCAAGGAGCGCCCCGAGGGCGAGCCGAAGTCGTACGTCAACGTCAACGGCTGCCTGGCGGAGACGGAGGAGGACGCGCAGGGCGACAAGTGGACGGAGCTGCTCGCGCCGAAGGCGGGTACCTACCGGCTGGCGGCGCCGTACCAGTTCCCGCGCGGGACGCCCTGCCCGGAGGAACTGCGCTGACCGCTGCTGATCCCGTTCGACCACCGGCACCCCCGGCCTGCCCGACGCAGGCCGGGGGTGTTGTGCAGGGGGGCCCTGACATCGGCCTGGCGTTCATGTAAGTGAACGCGAATCATCTTGACGAACATCTTTGCCTGCTCTTGACCTTCCCCTTGCTTGCCGTGCACACGTCACCGAACCCAGAGTTCACATGCCTGACTGTGGCTCCAGCACCGTGGAAGGGGACTCATGAACGGTCTCGACTGGGCCGTGCTCATCGGCTACTTCGCCGTGATGGTCGCACCGGCGCGTGGACGACGTCGGCGACTTCTTCACGGCCGGCGGCAAGATGCCGTGGTGGCTGTCCGGCATCTCGCACCACATGTCGGGCTACAGCGCGGTGATGTTCACCGGGTACGCGGGCATCGCCTACACCTACGGCGTCACGTCGTTCGTCACCTGGTCCTTTCCGATCGCGCTCGGCATCGCCATCGGCTCGAAGCTGTTCGCGCCGCGCATCAACCGGCTGCGCTCCCGGCTCCACGTGGCCTCCCCGCTGGAGTACCTGAAGAACCGCTACGACCTGAGGACGCAGCAGGCGCTGGCCTGGTCCGGCATGCTGCTGAAGATCGTGGACGTGGGCGCGAAGTGGGCGGCCATCGCGACGCTGCTGTCCGTCTTCACCGGCATCTCGCTCAACCAGGGCATCCTCATCACCGGCGGCATCACCGCGATCTACTGCACGATCGGCGGCCTGTGGGCGGACGCGCTGACCGAGCTCGGCCAGTTCGTCATCCAGCTGCTGGCCGGCGTGGCGATGTTCGTCGCGGTGTTCGTCCGGCTCGACGACCACGGCGGCTTCTTCGGCGTCTGGGACTCCCCTGAGCTCCAGGGCCACGGGAAGCCGCTGGTCGGCCCGTACGGCACGGTGTTCCTGCTGGCGTTCCTCTTCATCAAGCTGTTCGAGTACAACGGCGGCATGCTCAACCAGGCCCAGCGCTACATGGCCACCCCGAACGCCGAGGAGGCCGAGCGGTCGGCCCGGCTGTCGGCGATCCTGTGGCTGGTCTGGCCGCTGGTGCTGTTCTTCCCCATGTGGATGTCCCCGCTGCTGGTCGAGTCGCAGAAGGCGGACGGCTCCGACTCCTACGCGCTGATGACCGGACAGCTCCTGCCGCACGGCCTGCTGGGCCTGGTCGTCGTCGGGTTCTTCTCCCACACGATGGCCATGTGCTCCTCGGACGCCAACGCCATCGCGGCCGTGTTCACCCGGGACTGCGCGCCGGTGATCTGGGCCCGGGCCCGGGCGTGGAACCGGAGCCAGGGGCTGCGGGTCGCCCGGGTCGCCACGGTCGTCTTCCTCGGCCTGTCGATGGCGGCGGCCACCCAGGTCGACTCCCCCGCGTTCCAGGACATCATCACCGTCGTCATCAAGTGGGTGGCCGGCCTGATGGGCCCGATGGCGATCCCGATGATGCTGGGCCTGCTGCGCGCGTTCCGCCGCTCCGGCCCCACCGCGGCGCTGGTCAGCTGGTCGACGGGCCTGTTCGCCTTCTGGCTGGTGAACTACCCGATCAGCTGGAACGTCGAAGGCGGTGTGCCGCTCCAGTACCAGGTGTCGATCCCGCTGGCGGTCTCCCTGGTGCTGTACGTCCTGGTCGGCTACATCAAGCCGGAGGACACCCCCGAGCGCCTCGCCCTCATCGAGAGGATCAACACGGACGGGGACGGAGCGGCGGCGGCAGCGGTGCCGGCCCCGGCCGGGCCGGCGGACGAGGCGGTGCGCACGACGGCCCGCGACTGACGGTTCGCGGACGACCGGGCGGGGGGCTGGCACGTGGCGCTGACGGGCGAGGGCCGTCACCCGCCGCCGGGGGCCGCTCAGGCCCGCGGATAGCGGGCGAGCCACCCCGGGGAGGAGCCCGCGGGTCCGTGCAGTGCCGGCCCCTGGGTCATCTCCATGGCGAAGTCGTCGGCCAGTTCCAGGATCGTGGGGCGGCCCTCCAGTTCGGCCAGCCAGGCCGGGGGGAGGGCCGTCTCCCCGTGCAGGGCGCCGAGCAGGCCGCCGGTCAGGGCGGCGGTGGCGGCGGACGGGCCGTCGTGGTTCACGGCCAGGCACAGCCCGTGCCGGACGTCGGCGGCGACGAGCGCGCAGTACACGGCGGCGCCGACGAGCCCCTCCGCCGTCCCGGGCGTGCTCAGTTCGGCCACGCGTTCCGGCCCGGGCATGCCCTGGCGGACGGCGCCGAGCGCCAGCTGCAGCGCGCCGGACACCGGCTCGTGCCCGGGGCGTGCGGCCAGCAGGGCGAAGGTGCGCTGCACCGCCGCGTCGAGGCTCTCGCCGCGGGCGAGCGCGTGCACGAGCAGGGCGTACGCGCCCGCCGCCAGGCAGGCCGCCGGGGCGCCGTGGGTCTGCACGGCGCACTCCAGGGCGAGCTGGGCGACGAGCTGCGGCTCCCAGCCGACGAGCAGCCCGAAGGGGGCGGACCGCGCGGCTGCCTCCGGCCCGGCCTCCCCGGGGTTCTTGGGCGCCTCCAGGGTGCCCATCGTCGCGTCCGCGAGTCCCAGCAGCAGGGCCCGCCCGGGGTTGCGCCGGGCGTACAGCCACTCCTCGCGGGCCAGCCACCCGTCGTCCTTGCGGCGCTCGTCGGGGCCCCAGTCCCGCTGGGTGGCGGCCCAGCGCAGGTACGCCCGGTGCACGTCGGTCGGCGGGTGCCAGGCACCGGTGTCCCGCCGCACCTGGGCGCGGATCAGGCCGTCGACGGAGAACAGGGTGAGCTGCGTCAGGTGCGTGACGGCTCCGCGTCTGCCGTAGGCGGGGGCGAGGTCCAGCAGCCCTTCCGCGCCGTGCGCCTGCCGGATCTGCTCGATGCCCAGGGCGTCGACCGGTGCCCCGAGGGCGTCCCCGACGGCCACGCCGAGCAGGGTGCCGCGCACCCTGCTGCGGAAGTCCTGCTGCTCCGTACGGCCCCAGACGGCACCGGCAGTCGCACCCACCTCGACCTCCCCGGGCACCGTCCACACGTACGACGCTGAGCACTGTAATCGAACGGCGACGGCGGGCCGGGGCCCGCAGCGGTATGGGAGAAGTGCCGGGAGGGACCGGTGTGGCCGGGTTTCGGTCAGGCCGCCTTCCCGGCCGTGGGGCGGCAGTCACGACAGTGGCCCGGGGTGGGGGCGCGGAAGGCGCGCTCGCAGCCGTCGCAGGTCTGGAGCGGCGCCGGGCGGGCGGCGGGGGGCGGGCCGGGTGGCGCCACCGGGAGGGGTGGGGGCAGCAGGGCGGTCAGGCGGTGGGAGAGGAACGCAGCCGGGTGCTTGATCGGCTCCTGGGGCAGGCCGGTGGTCAGGGTCCGCGTCACGGCCGCGGCGGGAATGCCGCGCTCCAGCCAGGCCGACACCGCGGGGGCCAGCCGGTCGACGTCGCGTTCGCTGAGCAGCAGGCGGGAGTCGACCGCCCGCAGCGCGGTCAGCAGGTCGGCGGCGGAGCGGCGTGGTCGGGCGGGCTCGGCGGTCACCCGGGGCGGCGGGGCGGTGGGGCGCCGGTGGGGCTTGTTGTACGACACCGTGCGGGTCACGACTCGCCCCGATGGAAGACGCTCCTTGGGGCGGGCGAGGTAGCCGTGCGCCTCCAGCTCCCGCAGGGCCGCCGCGACACGGATCTCGCCCTCGGGGAACTTCGCCGCCAGCGCCTTGATCCCGACCGGCGTCCCGGCGGGCAGCGACTGGATGTGCACCGCCAGGCCGATGGCGGTCAGGGACAGGTCCGGGTGCTGGGCGAGATGGTTGCCGACGACGGTGAAGTGGTCGTCGTGGCGTTCCGTCACGTGCTGGACACCGGAAGTGCCGGACTGCGCGCGCACGGGCGCGCTAGGGTGCTGTTCAGTCATCGGGAAGGTCTCTGCTTCCTTGGTGATCAGGCCCTCGCATCGGGATTGCCCGTCCCGGCGAGGGCCGTATTCGTTTTCGAAGGTGTCTGCGCCGACGCTGCACCATCGACTCCCCGCCGCGCCAGCCGAGTTGGTGATGTTCACCCCTGCGAGTGAGCCGCGGGGGCGGTGGGGGCGGGTTGGTTCTTTCCCTCGTTTCTTGGTCTTTGGTGTCGCGCACGGCCGGGTCACGCCGGGCCGCGACCCGGGTTCGAGAAGTCGTGGAAGAAGGTGTTGGCGTCGGTGGAGTAGGGCGGTGGATCGTCCGACTCGGTCGTGATGCCCAGGTCGCGGCGCATCGCCTCCCGTGCCGCGGCGATCAGCGTCCACACGGCGTGCTGCGCCTCGGCGGCCGACCGCAGCGTCTCGCCGGGCCGCGGGTTGCCCTGCTCCAGCCGTTTGACCTGCCCGTAGACCCCGTTCAGCGCTCCGTTCACCGCACGCGCCGGGTCGATCACCGCGTCCGGCGCGATCATCAGCGCCTCGGACCAGCGGTCGCGGTAGGTGTCCTTGGCGGCCTCCAGGGCCTGGACGTCCTCGCCGCCGACCTCACGGTCCCGCATGACGTACAGGTGCCGGCTGATCGCCGTGCAGAACTGCCGTGCGTCACGGTGCAGTTCCGTGTAGCAGCGGCGCCGCAGCTCCCGTTCCTCGCGCTCCTCCTGCAGTGCCTGGCTCATCTCCAGCTCGCGCCGCTTGGCCCTGTCGGCACCCCGCTGGGTGAGCAGCGCTCCCCCGAGCGTCCCGGCCACACCGGCCACGGCTATCAGAACCGCCCCCACGTCCATGCGAACACCCTAAGCACCTCGGAGCGCGAGTTCGGCCCACACGGTCTTCGCTCCGGCCGGCGCCCCGCTCACACCCCAACGGTCCGCGTACGCCTGCACGATGGCCATGCCGCGTCCCCCTTCCGCGTCCTCCTCCACCGGCTCGGGGAGGCGCGGGATCCGGTCGCCCCGGGCGTCGGTGACCTCGATGCGGAGGGTGCGGCCGGGCCGCAGTTCCAGCAGCAGCTGGAAGTCCCTGCCCGGCACGCGCCCGTGCAGCACGGCGTTCGACGCCAGTTCCGCCACCACCTGGGCCGCGGCCTCGTACGGCTCACCCCAGTCGCCGAGTCGGCGTTCGGTGAGCAGGCGGGCCAGGCGCGCGCCCCTGCGGGTGGCGGACAGCCGCACCGCGAACTGCCGGGTGGGGGTGGGAACTTCCACGGTGAATCTCTCGCTCATGTCACCCAGAGTGGTCGCACGGTCCCTACGCTGAACAGCTACGACGTCGGTACGGAGCGTGACTGTCCGGGCGCTTCCCGGGGTCGTACGGCTCGTACGTCAGGAAGGGAAGGCATGGAGGACGAGGAGGCGGCGGCCGTGCTCAGGGCGGTCGGGCGGCAGATCAGGATGTGGCGCGAGACCGCCGGGCTGAAGCAGGCGGAGCTGGGCGCGGCCATCGGCTACGGCGAGGAGATGGTCTCGTCCGTCGAGCGGGCCCGGCGCGTGCCGAAGCCGGATTTCCTCGACAAGGCGGACGAGGTCCTCGCCGCGGGCGGCAAGCTCTCGGCGATGAAGGAGGACGTCGAGAGGGCCCGGTATCCCAAGAAGGTCCGCGACCTGGCGAAGCTGGAGGACGAGGCGGTCGAGCTGGGTGCGTACGACAACCACCAGATTCACGGACTTCTCCAGACCCCCGAGTACGCGCAGGCCCTGTACGCCATGCGCCGACCGGCCTTGACGGAGGACGAGATCGAGCGGCACGTCGCGGCGCGCATGGCACGCAAGGTGGTGTTCGACCGCGTCCCGCGCCCCCTCATCACCTTTGTCCAGGAAGAGACGACGTTGCGGCGGCCCGTCGGCGGCAGAATGGTGCTTCGGCGGCAGCTCGAACACCTGTTGGAGGTCGCCGCGTTGCGGCATGTGTCGATCCAGGTCATGCGGACGGATCAGGAGGACCACGCGGGCATGGCGGGCCCGTTCCGGGTGCTGAAGCTTCCGGAGGGCAAGACGCTGGGTCACTTCGAGGCCCAGCTGCACCATCGCGTGATCAGCGATCCGAAGGACGCCCAGATCCTCGACATGCGCTATGGAATGATCCGGGCCCAGGCCCTCTCGCCTCAGGAGTCCCTGGCCTTCATCGGAAAAGTTCTGGGAGATGCGACGTGACCACCGAACTGCACTGGTTCAAGAGCAGCTACAGCAGCAACGACGGCCCCGACTGCGTGGAGATAGCCCTGGCCCACGCGGCCGTGCACGTGCGGGACTCCAAGGACGTGGACGGCGCCCGGCTGGCGTTCACGGACGACGCCTGGTCCGCCTTCCTCACGTTCGCCTCCGGACACTGAACCCACGGAGACTGCGGCGGGACGGGTGCGGGGAGAATGATCGTCATGGCCACCTCATCAACTCACCGCAGCGGACTGTCACTTGCCGCCATGCTGCTCACCGCCACCGTCGCCCTCTACATGGCTCTCGTCGCCTTCGGGAACATCACCGACTTCGGGACCAACCAGCAGTTCGTCCGTCATGTGCTGGCCATGGACACCACGTTCAAGGACGAGGACCTGATGTGGCGGGCCGTCACCAGCACCGCGCTGCAGGACACGGCCTACGTGCTGATCATCGCCTGGGAGACCGTCGCCGCGCTCGTGCTCGTGTACGGCACGTGGCTGTGGGCCCGGCGGGACGCCGCGGCGGCCCGGCGGATGTCGACGTACGGGCTGCTGATGGTGATGCTGCTGTTCGGGGTCGGGTTCATCGCCATCGGCGGTGAGTGGTTCTCGATGTGGCAGTCGAAGACCTGGAACGGGCTGGACGCCGCGACCCGGATCTTCCTCTTCAGCGGGGTCGCGCTGATCGTCAACCAGCTGTCGGCCCCGCGGGCGGAGCCGTCCGCTACCTGACCACGGCCACGGTCGTGCCGACCGTGCCGAACGCCCACAGCGCCGTGCCGTCCGCCTTCCTCATCCGCACGCCGCCCGTCTGCGTGCCGGAGGCGGGCGGCGGCGGCGACGCCCCGTCGACCGCGTTGGAGAAGGCGAGGGACACGCCGGACTTGGCCGTGAAGTACAGGATGTGCTCGATCTCCACGCCGTCCGAGCCGGTCGTCGCGCGGTTGCGGGAGGAGATCGTGTAGGTGCCGGGGTCGGGGTCGACCGTCCCCGGCCAGACGGTGAACGTGCGCCGGGTGGCGTCGCTCGCGTCGACCAGCCAGACCCGCTTGTCGCCGAGGGAGTACACGATGCGGCGGCCGGTACCGGAGCCGTCGGGCACCTTCGCCGGTTCCTTCGCGGTGGGCGTGGGCGTGGGCCGCGCGGTCGCCGGGGTGCTCGGCTTCGCCGCGGAGGCGGTGGGGTGCGGGCCGCGGTCCGCCTGCACGCCCAGGACCGTCACCGCGGCTATCGCTCCCACGGTCAGCCCGGTCACCCAGGCCCACGAAGGGATTCGGGCAGGCACCGGCACGCATCTCCTCAGTCACGGGACCCCGCACAGCATCGGGGTTCCGATCATCGTACTGCGCGCGGGTGGCTCCCCTGCGGCCTCAGGGGCCGTCGGCCGTCTTGCGCACCGGGACCGGGCCGGTGCCGGCGCCCCGGGCCGTGTAGCGCGGGGCGCGGACGGGGGCCGGGTAGGCGAGGTGCACCAGCCGGGTCTGCTCCTGGCGCATGTGCGTGAGCGACTCGAGGATGTAGCCGGACAGCAGCACCAGCGCCGCGATCGTCATGATCGCGGCGGCGAGGATCGCGGTCGGGACCCGGGGCACGGTGCCCGTCTCGACGAAGTCGGCGATGACCGGGATGCCCAGGATCAGCGAGACCAGGGCCAGCACGCCCGCGATGAGGGTGTGGACCAGCGAGGGGCGTTCGCGGCGCGCGAGGTCGAGGATGACCCGCAGGATGCGCCAGCCGTCGCGGTAGGTGCGCAGCTTGCTCTCGCCGCCGGCGGGCCGGACCCGGTAGTCCACGGACACCTCGGCGGTGGGCAGCCGCAGGTGCAGCGCGTGGATGGTCATCTCGGTCTCGGTCTCGAACTCCCGGGCCAGCGCCGGGAAGGACTTCACGAACCGCCGCGAGAACACCCGGTAGCCGCTGAGCATGTCGGTCACGTCGTTGCCGAACAGCGAGCGCACGGCCCCGGTGAGCACCTTGTTGCCCACGGCGTGCCCGGCCCGGTACGCCCCGTCCACCGTCACCCGGCGGGCGCCGACGACCTGGTCGTAGGGGCCCTCGAAGAGCAGGTCGACCAGGTCCCGGGCGCGGGAGGCGTCGTAGGTGTCGTCGCCGTCGATGAGGAGCAGCGCGTCCGCGTCGACGTCGGCGAAGGCGCGGCGGATGACGTTGCCCTTGCCCTTGCGGGGCTCCTCGCGGACGACCGCGCCCGCCGCCCGGGCGACCTCGACCGTGCGGTCGGTGGAGGCGTTGTCGTACACGTAGACCACGGCCTCGGGCAGGGCGGCGCGCAGGTCGCGGACCACCTTGGCGACGGCCGCCTCCTCGTTGTGACACGGCACGACACACGCGATCGTCGGTTCCACTGCCACTCCCACTCCTCGCCACTCCTCGCCCGCAGCGCTGTCGGATAGTAGGAAATGATGCGATATGCGCGTGCCCTCGGAGTGAGGCCACGCCGGGTGGCTACCCTCCCTTTCGTGCCGGTTCCTCCCTCTGTGACCAGCTCCGTGCGCCACGCCGTGCGGGGCATCTGGCGCGAAGCCGCCAAGTTCGGCGTCGTGGGCGCGCTGGCGTTCGTCGTCGACAACGGCGGCTACAACCTGCTCGTCTTCGGGCTGCCCGGCGGTGCGCGCGGCGGGCCGATGAGCGCCTCCCCGGTCCAGGCGTCGGTCGTGGCGACCTGCGCCGCCGCGCTGTTCAGCTGGGCCGGGAACCGCTACTGGACCTACCGCGACCGGCACCGCGACCAGGTGACCCGCGAACTCGTCCTGTTCCTCGTCGCCAACGGCGTGGGGCTCGCCATCACCGCCGGGACCGTCTTCGCCTCCCGGCACCTGCTCGGCCTCGACTCCGCGCTCAGCGACAACACGGCCCGCATCCTCGGCTGGGCGCTCGCGACCCTGTTCCGCTTCTACGCCTACCGGCGCTACGTCTTCGTCGCACCCTGAGCCGTTAGCATCCGGCACATGGGACAAATGGGATGGATGTCTCGGACGCGGCACTGGAACCGGGTCCTGGCCGGCGCCGCCGCCGTGTGCTGCCTGGCCACGATCCTCGTCTTCGCCCCCGGCTTCCTCAGTCCCGACAGCCTCGACCAGCTCCGGCAGGCCGAGGGGAAGAAGCCGCTGACGGACTGGCATCCGCCCGTGCTGAGCCTGGTGTGGCGGGCCCTGATCGCGGTGACCGGCACCCTCACCGCGATGCTCGTCGTGCAGGCGCTCGTGCTGTGGGGCGCGTTGTGGGTGCTGGCCCGGTGCGTGGCGGACCTGACCGGCCGGCGCGGCGCCTCGCTCGCCGTGCTCGGCATCGGCCTGGCCCCGTACGTGCTCACGTTCGCCGGAGTGGTCTGGAAGGACGTCCACGCCGCCCAGGCGCTGCTCGCCGCGTGCGCCGTCGCCCTCACGGGCCTGCGGATCCGGGACCGGGACGTCCGCCCCGCCGTGCGGTGGGGGCTGCTCTGGCTGGGCGTGCTGTTCCTCGCCTACGCCATGCTCGTGCGCAAGAACGCCTTCGTCGCCGCGCTGCCCGTCTTCGTCCTGCTCGTCCTCACGCTGTGGCGCGGCCCCGGCCGCGGCACGTGGGTGCGGTGCAGCGCCGCGCTCGCCGCCGCGCTGGTCGTGCCGGCCGCCGCCATCTCCCTGTTCGCCCGGCCGCTGCAGACCGAGCAGGGCGCCCAGATCATGCTCGACGACCTCGTGCACGTGCTGCGGGTGGACGAACTGCGCTCGGCGGACGTCTCCCCCGCCCTGCGGGACCGGCTCGTGGCCTCCGCGCGCGAGTGCGAGCGCATCGGAGCCCTGTCGGACGCCTACTGGGCCTGCTACGCACGGCCGGCGGACGGGCTGCGCGGCGACGCGGGCGAGATCACCTCCCTGTGGCTGCGGGAGATGGGCGGACACCTGCCGCAGTACGTCCAGTACCGGCTGCGGCTGTTCGCGACGCTGCTGTTCGAGACCGGCTACCCCTACAAGGCGGGCATCACCCGCAACGACCTGGGCATCGAGGTGGCGCACCCCCGCCTGGAGGACATGCTCGGCTCGTACGTCAAGGGCATGGTCGCCGACCTGCCCTGGCTGTTCCGCGGCTGGTTCTGGCTGGCCGTCGCGCTCGTCCTGGCCGTCCGGCCCGGCCGGGGCGCCTTCGCCGCACCGGTCCGGGCCCTGGGCGTCAGCGCCGCGGCCTACATCCTCGGCTACCTGCCGATCATGCCCGCGACGGACTACCGCTACGTCTACTGGCCCGCCGTCGCCGGCACCCTCGGCCTGCTGCTGCTGTGGGCGGGCCGGGGCGCCCCGCCCCCGCGCCCGGCGGCACGCGGCGCCGCGACCGGCCGCCCCGTGACGGAGCACCAGCCGGCGGACGCCGCAGGCCAGTAGGGCCGTCGCCGGCCCCGCCCCTCAGTCCAGCACCGGGAGCAGCTCCGGCAGATGCCCGTCGGACGCCGCCGCCGCCCGCTGCCGCTCCTCGGGCACCTCCCCGTACAGGGTCGTGCGGGGTCGCGCGGGGCGCCCGGCCGCGTCCGCCACCGCGATCAGGTCCTTGACCGACTTGTACGAGCCGTACGAGGAGCCGGCCATGCGGGAGATGGTCTCCTCCATGAGGGTCCCGCCGAGGTCGTTCGCGCCGGAGCGCAGCATCTCGGCCGCCCCCTCGGTCCCGAGCTTGACCCAGCTCGTCTGGATGTTCGGAATCCACGGGTGCAGCAGGAGCCGGGCCATGGCCGTGACCGCGCGGTTGTCCCGCACGGTCGGCCCCGGGCGGGCGATGCCCGCGAGGTAGACCGGCGCGTTGGTGTGCACGAACGGCAGCGTCACGAACTCGGTGAAGCCGCCCGTGCGCTGCTGGATGCCCGCCAGGGTGCGCAGGTGCCCGAGCCAGTGGCGCGGCTGGTCGACGTGCCCGTACATCATCGTCGAGGACGAGCGGATGCCCAGCTCGTGGGCCGTCGTCACGACGTCGATCCAGTCGGCCGCGGGCAGTTTGCCCTTGGTGAGGATCCAGCGGACCTCGTCGTCGAGGATCTCGGCGGCCGTGCCCGGGATGGTGTCCAGGCCCGCCTCCTGGGCGGCGGTCAGCCACTCGCGGACCGACATCCCCGTGCGGGTAGCGCCGTTGACGACCTCCATCGGCGAGAACGCGTGGACGTGCATCCCGGGGACGCGTTCCTTCACGGCCCGGGCGATGTCGAAGTAGGCCGTGCCGGGCAGGTCCGGGTGGATGCCGCCCTGCATGCAGACCTCCACCGCGCCCACGTCCCACGCCTGCCGGGCCCGGTCGGCGACCTGGTCCAGGGAGAGGGTGTAGGCGTCGGCGTCGGTGCGGCGCTGGGCGAAGGCGCAGAAGCGGCAGCCGGTGTAGCAGACGTTGGTGAAGTTGATGTTGCGCGTGACGATGTAGGTGACGTCGTCGCCCACGGCCGACTTGCGCACGTCGTCGGCGACCCGGGCGAGCGCGTCCAGCGCCGGGCCGTCCGCGTGCAGCAGGGCCAGCGCCTCGTCGTCGGTGAGCTTCGTCGGATCGTCGGCGGCCGTGCGCAGGGCCTGCCGTACGTCGGTGTCGATGCGCTCGGGTGCCATGCCCGGGGCGGCGGCCTCGCGCAGGGCGCCCCAGTCGCCGTACACCTCGTCGAAGTCGTCCCGGCGGTCCGACGTGCGGCCCTCGGTGTCGATCGAGGAGTGCAGGTCCGTGCGGCCCGAGGCGGTGAAGACCTCCTCCGGCTCCTGCCAGGGCAGGCCCCGCGGCAGGGCCTCCGGGCGGGCGAGGCCGGTCTCCGGGTCGGCCAGGGCCGCCACGTGCGGGCGCAGCCGCGGGTCCAGCCAGGGCTCGCCGCGCCGGACGAACTCCGGGTACACGCACAGCCGTTCGCGCAGTTCGAACCCGGCCGCGCGGGACTTCTCGGCGAGCTGCTCGATCTGCGGCCAGGGCCGCTCGGGGTTGACGTGGTCGATGGTGAGCGGGGAGACGCCGCCCCAGTCGTCGATGCCGGCGGCGATCAGCCGCTCGTACTCGCCGTCGACGAGGTTGGGCGGGGCCTGGATGTTGCCGCTCGGCCCCATGAGGAGCCGGGCGACGGCCACCGTGGCGACCAGTTCGTCGAGTTCCGCGTCGGGCATGCCGCGCATCGCGGTGTCCGGCTTGGCGCGGAAGTTCTGGATGATCAGCTCCTGGATCCCGTGGTAGGCCCGGGAGACCTTGCGCAGCGCGAACAGCGACTCGGCGCGCTCCTCGAAGGTCTCGCCGATGCCTATGAGCAGCCCGGAGGTGAAGGGGACGGAGGAACGCCCCGCGTCCTCCAGGACGCGCAGGCGGACGGCGGGCTCCTTGTCGGGCGAGCCGTGGTGGGGGCCGCCCGGCTCCGACCACAGGCGGGTCGCGGTGGTCTCCAGCATCATGCCCATGCTGGGCGCGACGGGCTTGAGCCGCTGGAAGTCGGACCAGCTCATCACGCCCGGGTTGAGGTGCGGCAGCAGGCCCGTCTCCTCCAGGATCCGGACGGAGACGGCGCGGACGTAGGCGAGGGTGTCGTCGTAGCCGTGCGCGTCGAGCCACTCGCGCGCCTCCGGCCAGCGGTCCTCGGGCTTGTCGCCGAGGGTGATGAGCGCTTCCTTGCAGCCGAGGGCGGCGCCCTTGCGGGCGATGTCCAGCACCTCGTCCGGGGACATGAACATCCCGTGCCCGGCGCGGCGCAGCTTGCCGGGGACGGTGACGAACGTGCAGTAGTGGCACTTGTCCCGGCACAGCCGCGTCAGGGGGATGAAGACGCTCTTGGAGTACGTGATGACGCCGGGCCGGCCGGCCGCCTCCAGACCCGCGTCGCGCACCCGGGCCGCCGAGGCGGACAGGTCCCGCAGGTGCTCACCGCGCGCCTGGAGCAGGACCGCCGCCTCGGCGACGTCGAGCGAGACGCCGTCCCTGGCCCGTTTCAGGGCGCGACGCAGGGAGTTCTCGGTGGGTCCGGTTCCGGAGCTCGCGGCAGTCGTCATCCTCCGAGCATACGAGTGTGCTGATCAGGACCGGGGGACGGTCAGTGGAAGGCCAGCCATCCGATGCCCAGGGCGGACACCGCCCCGGCGGCGGCCGCGGCGGCCGGCCGGTTGCGGTGCAGGGCGAACCACAGCAGCGCGGCGGTCACCAGCACCGCGAGCGTGCCGATCGCGCCGCGCAGCAGGCCCTGGCTGTAGCCGTACTCGCCGAAATGCCGCACCAGCCAGGAAAACCAGGCGAATCTCACCGCGCACTCCCCCGTCGTGACCGTGCGCCGGTCCCGCACCCCCTGCCGCGCGGTGGTCGGCCGCGCCGAGGTGCGCGCCCGGCTGAAGACCACCGCATTCTAGGAGGGCGGGCCGGCCGGCCGGCGGCGGCCGTCAGAGGTACTCCGCGAGCCCGTCCAGCGCCTTCAGCACCTCCGCCTCCCCGCCCGGGGGCAGCTGGACCACGGTCTCCCCGATACCGAGGTCGGCGTAGTGGGCGAGCTTGCCGGGGGCGGGACGGACGGCGTAGGGGACGACCTGGAGGGCGTCGGGGTCGCGGCCCGCCTCGGCCCAGGCCGCGCGCAGCAGGGGCAGCGACTCGGACAGGCCGCGTCCGCCGATGGGCAGCCAGCCGTCGGCGTACTCGCAGATGTGGGCGAACAGCTTGGGCCCGGCGCCGCCGCCGACGAGGGTGCGCGGGCCGACGACCGGGCCGCGCGGCCGCTGCACGGGCTTGGGGTGGGCGAAGCTCGGCCGGACACTGCCGAACTCCCCGTCGTGACCCGTCGGTTCCTCGGACCACAGGGCCCGCATCAGGGCCATCCGGTCCCGGACCAGCGCCCGCCGGGTGCTCCACCGCACGCCGTGGTCGGCGGCCTCCTCGACGTTCCAGCCGAAGCCGAGCCCGAGGGTGAACCGGCCCCCGGACAGGTGGTCCAGGGTCGCGATCCGCTTGGCCAGGTCGATCGGGTCGTGCTGGGCGACGAGCGTGATGCCCGTGCCGAGCCCGAGCCGCTCGGTGACGGCGGCGGCCTGGCCGAGCGCCACGAACGCGTCGAGGGTGCGCCCGTACTCCCGCGGCAGCTCACCGCCCACCGGGTAGGGCGTGGCCCGCTCGACGGGGATGTGCGTGTGCTCGGGCAGATACAGACCGGCGAAACCGCGCTCCTCCAGCTCCCGGGCCAGCCGGGTCGGAGTGATCGTCTCGTCGGTGAGGAAGATCGTCACGGCGATGCGCATGACCCATCTGTACCCGAGGGAGGGGGACCTGTCCATACCGACCGGTCGGCATTCACCGCCCGCCCTGCGGCCGAAATCCGCGCGTCCCCCTGCCGTGCACCGGGGTTCACGGCCCGCTGCAAGGCTGGGCACGAGGTTCCACGCGCCACCCCCGCACCCTCCACGCCCTTGTCGCCGACGACACCCGGGAGCAGCAGCATGTGCGAGGACCAGCACGGCGGACTCGGCCGGCGGGCCCTGTTCGTGACGGGAGCGGCCGCCGCGCTTAGTTTGGGAGGCGTGAGCTTCGCGTCAGGGGCCGGTGGGCGGCCGGAGAGCAGGACGGTGCGCGGCACGCTGCCGCCCGGCTCCCCGGACTTCGTGTACGTGCCGGTCGAGGTCCCGGCCGGGGTGCGGGAGCTGAGGGTCGCCTACACCTACGACCGGCCCTCCGTCCCGGCCGGCACCCCGGGCAACGCCCTGGACATCGGCGTCTTCGACGAGCGCGGCACCGAGCTCGGCGGCCGGGGCTTCCGCGGCTGGTCGGGCGGGGCGCGCACCGAGTTCTTCATCCGGGCGGACGAGGCCACGCCGGGCTACCTGCCGGGCCCGGTGCGCGAGGGCACCTGGCACATCGCGCTCGGCCCCTACACCATCGCCCCGCAGGGACTGTCCTACGAGATCACGGTCACGCTGGCGTACGGGGAGCCTGGGGAGAGCGTCGAACCCGTGTATCCGCCCGAGCGGGCCGCGGGGCGGGGCCGGGCCTGGTACCGGGGCGACTGCCACCTGCACTCCTGGCACTCCGACGGCCGCCGCACCCCGGCCGAGATCGGGGAGCTGGCCCGCGCGGCCGGTCTCGACTTCATCAACTCCTCGGAGCACAACACCCACAGCGCGCACGCCCACTGGGCCGACGTGGCCGGGGACGACCTGCTGGTGATGCTGGGCGAGGAGATCACCACCCGCAACGGGCACGTCGTCGCGCTCGGCACGGACCCCGGGACCTTCGTCGACTGGCGCTACCGGGCCCGCGACAACCGCTTCGGCCGGTTCGCGCGCCAGGTGAGGCGGGCGGGCGGCCTGGTCGTCCCGGCGCATCCGCACGCCACCTGCATCGGCTGCAACTGGAAGTTCGGCTTCGCCGAGGCCGACGCCATCGAGGTGTGGAACGGCCCCTGGACGCCCGACGACGAGGTCGCCCTGGCCGACTGGGACAGCATGCTGGTGGCGTCCGTGCGGGACGGGCGCGACTGGATCCCGGCCATGGGCAGCAGCGACGCCCACCGCGCCCCCGACTCCGTGGGCAGTCCCCAGACGGTGGTGCTAGCCGACGACCTGACCCGGGAGGCCGTCCAGGAGGGCATCCGCGCGGGCCGGTCCTACGTGGCGGAGTCGGCCCGGGTCTCCCTGTCGTTCCGGGTGTCCGGCGGGCGGGGCGAGCACGCGGGCATCGGCGAGCGGCTCGGCGTCGGCCGCGACACCCCCGTCACCGTCCGGCTGGAGGTCACCGGCGCCCCGCGCTGCACGGTCCGGTTCGTCACCGACCAGGGGGTGCTGCACACCAGTGACCCGCTGCCGGTGTCCGGCGCGGGCACGGTCGAGTGGCGCACGACGCCGTCGTACGCGGCGTACGTGCGGGCGGAGTTGCGGCACGAGGCGGCGGCGGGGCCGCTGCCCGGTCCGCTGGCGGCGTTCACCAACCCCGTCTTCCTGGGCCGCCGGAGCGGGTGACCGCACGGCAACTCCGCGGTGTCCGGCGGCCGGTGAGGGTGGCGCACACACGGACCGGCCGCGACGGCCTCCCCTCCGCGCCGTCGCGACCGGTCTCCCCCGTGTTCCCCGATTCCCCCGATTCCCCCGTGCGGTGGCCTACTTCGTCGGCTTGAACGGCTCCGACGTGGCGTGCAGGTCCTTGGTCTCCAGCGGCTCGCCGGTCGCGTGCAGGTCCTGCGGCTTCAGCGGTTCGTTCGTGGCGTGCAGGTCCTTGGTCTCCAGCGGCTCGCCGGTCGCGTGCAGGTCCTGCGGCTTGAGTTCGTCGCCCATGGTCGTCGACTTCCCTTCGGCGTGGATGGGGCAGTGGGTCGGCGGGCCCGGCCGGTCACTCCCCCGAGGACGACCGGACGGGCCCGCCCGGGCGGCTCGCCCGGATGCGGTGCGAGGCCCGGTGCGTCGACCCGTCTGCCCCCCGACGCGACGGATCGACTGAGATGAATCATGACGGAGGGCGATAAACGAACGATGAACGCCCCGGATCGGGCCTCAGGCCGCCCGCACCGGCGTCAGCAGCGCCCTCACCTCGGCGGCCTCCGGTGAGCCCAGCTCCTCGTAGATGCCGGCCGCCTCCTGCCAGCAGACCTGGGCCCGTCCCGTCTGGTTGATGCCGCTGAGGGCGCGGCCGAGGACGGTGAGCACGTTGCCCCGCCGCCACTCGCCGCCGATCCCGCGCAGCACGGTCAGGGCCATCTCGGCGTTGGCCGCCGCCTGGGCGGGGCGCCGGGCGGCCAGGTCCACCTCGGCCAGCCGGAACAGGCTCATGCCCTCCCACAGGCGCTGCCTGCTGTCGCGGAACACCTCCAGCGCCTCCTGGAGCCGTCCGGCCGCGTCGCCCAGCTCCCCGCTCTGGGTGAGGGCAAGTCCGAGGGCGTAGCGGGCGTTGGCGCCGCGCATGGAGTTGCCCATGGCGTCGTAGATGCCGATGCCCTCCTGGGCCAGCGCCACCGCGCTCTGGGTCCGCCCGGTCGCCAGGCGGATCCGGGAGAGGTTGCACAGGGCGGCGGCCTCGCCGGGGCGGTCGCCGAGGGCCCGGAAGTGCTCGATGGCCCGGGACAGGTGCTCCTCGCCGTCCTCGTGGCGGTTCTGGTAGAGCGCGATGATGCCGCGCGCGTTGCGCGCCCAGCACACGGGCAGCAGGTCGTCGGCCTCCCGGGCGAGCTGGATGGCCCGCTCCGCCTCCTCGTCGGCCCGTTCGAAACGGCCGCTCACATGGTGGACGTTGACGAGCGTCATCAGCGCCCGCGCCTCCGCCCTCTTCAGTCCGTGCGCGCGGGCCGCGCCGAGCAGCGCCGTGGCCGTCGCCTCGTACTCCTTGGAGTTGGCCCCCGACTCGGACAGGTCGTGCGCGGCCCACAGCAGGTCGATGGCGCGCGGGAGGGTCCGCGGCAGGCCCGCCGACTGCCGTACGTGCGCCAGGAGGCAGATGGCCTCGGCGTACAGCCAGTCCTGCGCGGCGTGCCGGTCCGCGAAGCGCAGGCCCGGGTACGACGCGGTCTCCAGGTGGTCGACGAGGCGGTCCCCCGGGCGTTCGATCGCGTAGACGCCGGCCGCCGACGCCAGGTAGAAGTCCAGCAGCCGGGACAGGGCCGCCTCGCGTTCGCTCGGGGGCTGCTCGTCGCGCTCGGCGCACGCACGCGCGTAGAGCCGGACCAGGTCGTGGAAGCGGTAGCGGCCGGGGGCCGCCGACTCGAGGAGGGACGTGTCGACCAGCGACTCCAGCAGGTCCTCGGTGTCCTCCACCGGCAGGTCCAGGACGGCGGCCGCCGCGGCGAGGGAGATGTCGGGCCCGTCGGCCAGGCCCAGCAGGCGGAAGGCGCGGGCCTGGGCGGGCTCCAGCTGGCCGTAGCCCAGCTCGAACGTGGCCTTGACCGCCAGGTCCCCGGCCTGCAGCTCGTCCAGGCGGCGCCGCTCGTCGGCGAGTTTCGCCGCGAGGACGGAGACGGTCCAGGTGCGGCGCGCCGCCAGCCGGGACGCCGCGATGCGGATGGCCAGCGGCAGGAATCCGCAGGCGGCGACCACGTCCAGGGCGGCCTTGCGCTCGGAGGCGACCCGCTCCTCGCCCACGATCCTGGTGAACAGCGCCAGCGCCTCGTCCGGGGCCATCACGTCCAGGTCGACCAGGTGGGCGCCCGCCAGGTCCACCATCCGCACCCGGGAGGTGACCAGCGCGGCGCAGCCGTCCGTGCCGGGCAGCAGCGGGCGCACCTGCGCGGCGTCGCGGGCGTTGTCCAGCAGGACCAGGACGCGGCGGCCGGCCAGCATCGAGCGGTACAGCGCCGCGCGCTCCTCCAGGGAGTCGGGGATCGCCGAGCCGGCCGTGCCGAGGGCCCGCAGGAAGGAGGCCAGGACCGTCTCCGGTTCCGCGGCCCGGGCGCCGGCGCCCTGGAGGTCGACGTACAGCTGCCCGTCGGGGAACGCCGAGCGCGCCTGGTGGGCCACGTGCACGGCGAGGGTCGTCTTGCCGACGCCTCCGATGCCCGCCAGGGCCGACACCGCCATGACGCGGCCGTCGGCGGAGGCGAGGATGTCGCCCAGTTCCCGCACGAAGGCCGTGCGGCCGGTGAAGTCGGGGACCGTGGCGGGCAGTTGGGCGGGCCGGAGGGGGACGGCGGCCGGTTCCGGGGCCGGTGAGGACGGCTCCGCGAGACCCGGGTCGGCGCGCAGGATCCGCTGCTGGAGCTCGCTCAGGCCGGGGCGGGGGTCCACGCCCAGTTCGTCGGCGAGCAGGCGCCGGGTGTCGGCGTACACGGCCAGGGCCTCGGCCTGGCGGCCGCTGCGGTACAGCGCCAGCATCAGCAGTTCGCGCAGCCGCTCGCGCAGCGGGTGGGCGGCGGTGAGGGCGGTCAGCTCGGAGACGGCCTCGGCGTGGCAGCCCTGCTCCAGGTCCATGTCGAGCCGCGCCTCCAGGAGTTGGAGCCGCCACTCCTCCAGGCGCACCCGCTGCGCCTCGGCGTACGGGCCCGGCACGCCGGCCAGGGTCTCCCCGTCCCACAGGGCCAGGGCGCGGCGCAGGGTGGCGCGCGCGTGGCACAGGTCGCCGGCGGAGCGGGCCTTGTCGGCCTCGGTCGCCAGGTCCTGGGCGGCGGCCAGGTCCAGGGCGCCCTCGCCGAGGTCCCGTACCGCGTAGCCGCCCGACTCGCTGACCAGGACGCCCGGGTCGAGGACCTTGCGCAGCCGGGAGGCGTAGGTCCGCAGCGCGGCCAGGGCCTGCGAGGGCGGCTCCTCGCCCCACAGGGCGTCGATCAGCTCGGCGGCCGTGGCCGTACGGCCCTCGCGCAGCAGGAGGGCGGCGAGCAGGGCGCGTTGCTGGGGCGACCCGGTGGTGATCGGCTCCTCGCCGCGCCAGGCGCGCACGGGGCCGAGCACGCTGAAGCGCAGCGCCGCGGGCCCCTCGGGCCGGGCAGGTTCCCCGGGCGGGGCGGGCGGTACCGGCTCCACCGGCCGTGGTGACTCCGGCCAGGAGTCGGAACGCCGCTGCTCCGGTACGCGCGGCACACCGACCGGTACACCGTCCATGCAGTCCCCCTCGACTTCCTGAGCAACCACGCCAGTTTGCCTTGTGCGCGGTGGATACGTCAGCCGTGGGAGACACCGATCACAGGGCGGCGTACGGGAGTCCACGAGGTCTGCACCCTCTCTCCGCACGCGGCGGCGCGGTCGGCGCGCGGTTCGCGCCGGTGCGGCGGGAACCGGCCGGTGGCAGCGGCGGACCGGGCCCGCCGCCGCGGTGCCGACTCCCGTCCCGGTCCCGGGTGTTCACCCCGGTGGGCCGTGGGCGCTCAGCCCTCGACGAGGGCCTGGCGGTCGGCCCGGCAGTCGTCGACGGAGTCCACCAGGCCCGCCCCCACCTCGACCCGGACGAGCGCCTTGTCCTGGCCGGGGACCGTGACGTCCGCGCGCCGGTCCACGACGGTGATGCCGCTGCCGTCGACGAAGGTGACCGAGACGGAGAACGTGGCCGTGCGGCCGTTGGGGTTGCTCACCTCGACGGTCGCGTACGGGGCGGACGGGGTCGCGCAGCTCACCAGCCGCGCCGTGCCGTCCTCCAGGGCCCTGCCGCTGCCCGAGCCGGGCGAGGAGGTCGGCGCGGAGCCGTGGTCCGGCCGGCGGGTGTACGTGGCGCCGCCGGTGCCCTGGTCGTCGTCATCGTCGTAGGTGTCGTCGGAGCCGTAGGCTCCGCCCGAGCCGGACGAGCTCGAACTGTCGTGGTCCTGGCTGGAGCTGCTGCATCCGCCCCCGCCTCCGTCACCGCCGTGACCACCGCCTCCGCCCCGGCCCGTGGAGAAGCCGGTCAGTGCCAGCACCACCAGAGCCGAGACCGCCGTGTACCTGAGCGCACGCCCCCGAATTCGCATGCCGGACAGCCTAGTGATCGTCTGTCACGGTCATGTCACCGTAGGTCGACCGGTGCGTACCCGGCGTGGCGCCGGGCGTACGGCCGGTGCACGCGCCCGGGTCAGGCCGTCCGGGCGGTCCCGGTGCCCTTCTCCGCGTCCAGCGCGTACACGCAGCGGTCCTTGCTGCACGCGTACACCACCCCGTCCCGCACCACCGGGGAGCCGGTGATCTCGCCGCCGGTGGCGAGCTTCCAGCGCAGCCGGCCGTCGTCGGCCTTGAGCGTGTAGAGCAGGTGGTCGGTGGAGCCGAAGTGGATGCGGCCCTCGGCGACCGAGGGGGCGCCGACGATGTCGCCGCCCGCCTGGAAGCGCCACTTGGGCGTCCCGGTGACCGCGTCGAGGGTGTACAGGCCCTTGCCGCTGCCCACGTGGACGTGGCCCGCGGCGACCAGGACCGGCTCGACCGAGGCACGGGACTCGGTGGCGATGCGCCAGCGGTCGCGGCCGTCGGTGGCGTCGAGGGCGTAGACCGTGCCGAGGTAGTCGGCCAGGTAGACACCGCCGCCGGTGACGGCCGGGCCGGGGACGAAGGCGGGCGGGCAGAGGAAGACGGCCGGTGCCTCGAAGTGCCACTTCACGCGCCCGGCCGCCACGTCGAGGGCGAGGACGCGGGTCCCGGCGCTGACGTACACGTACCCGTCGGTCCCGGGGGCGATCCGGACCGGGACGCCGCCGCAGGAGGCCGCGTCGCCGATCGGGTAGGACCAGCGCTCGTCGCCGGTGCGGGCGTCCAGGGCGCGCAGGCGGGCGTCCTGCCACACGTAGACCGTGCCGTCGTGCAGGGCGGGTCCGGCCTCGGGGGACTCGAAGTCGCTCTGGCAGCCGGTGATCTCCCACAGCTTCTGCCCGGTGGACGCCTCCCAGCCCTGGACGCCGCCGCCGCGGGTGCCGGTGACGACCGTGCCGCGCTCCGCCTTGAGGGAGTAGACCCACGCGTCGGTCTGCAGGCGCCACAGGTCGGCGCCCTCGCGGGCGTCGAGGGCGAACAGGGTGGGCCCGTCCGAGGCGTGGATGCGCTGGTCGGCGACCGCCATGGACCAGGCGACGTCGCGGGTCTTGAAGCGGCGGCGGCCGGTGGCCACGTCCAGGGCGTGCACCTCGAAGGAGGTGACGTAGACGAGGTCGCCGGCGACGGCCGGGGTGCCCCAGACGTCGTTGGACATGCGGAAGCGCCAGGGACGCCAGCCGCCGGCCTGCTCGGGCGGTGCCGCCGGGGCCGGGGGCGCGGCGACGGCGGGGCCCACGGCGGGGTCCGTGCCGTTGACACCGGGGCGGGGCTTGGACCAGGAGGCGGCGAGCGCGGCCTCCGGAGGCGGCGCCTTGACGGCGGCGGCGCGGACGTCGGCGACGCGCGGGCCCGGACCGATGGGCACCTGGGCGCCGGCGAGCCGGACGGGGCCGGTGTCCGGTGCGCCGACCGGGGCGGGCACCGGCGCGGGGGCCGGGACGACCGGGTCGTGCGCGGGCGGGGGCGGGATGGGCGCGGGGCCGGGGGCGGGGCGCGGGCCCCGTCCGGCACCGGCGGGCTTGCCGGCCGGGCGGCCGTTGCGGCGGGACTCGATCAGGCCGACGGCCCGCTCGGGCAGCCACGCGGAGGCCGTGCCGCTGTCGTCGGAGCCGGAGCCGAACAGGTGCGGCGCGAGCTGGGCCTGGAGGTCGGCGGGGTTGGGGCGGGCCGTGGGGTCCATCTGCATGCAGGACTCGATGAGCGGACGCAGCTCGTCGGGGAGCCCTTCGAGGTCCGGCCCCTCGCGCAGCAGCATGAAGACCGTCTCGACCGGGTTGGCCCCGTGGAAGGGCGGGTGCCCGGTGGCGGCGAAGACCAGCATCGAGCCGAGCGAGAACACGTCGCTGGCGCCGGTGACGCTGCGGGAGTCCTTGGCCTGCTCGGGTGACATGTAGGCCGGGGTGCCGACGGCGACGTTCGTCATCGTCAGCCGGGTGTTCGACACACCGGAGGCGATACCGAAGTCGATCACGCGGGGTCCGTCCTCGACGACGAGGACGTTCGAGGGCTTGAGGTCGCGGTGCACCAGCCCGGCCCCGTGGATCGACTGCAGCGCCTCGGCCACCCCCGCGGCCAGCCAGCGCACGGCCTGGGCCGGCAGCGGCCCGCAGTCGTTCACTATTTCCTCGAGGGAGGGCGCCGGGACGTAGGCGGTGGCCAGCCAGGGCACGGCCGCACGCGGGTCGGCGTCCACGACGGCGGCCGTGTAGAAGCCGGAGACGGCCCGGGCCGCCTCCACCTCGCGCGTGAAGCGGACCCGGAACAGCTGGTCCTCGGCCAGCTCCGTCCGGACGGTCTTGATCGCCACGCGCCGGCCGGACGCCGAGCGCGCGAGATAGACCAGCCCCATGCCGCCGGCACCCAGCCGTCCCAGCACCTCGAACGGCCCGATCCGCCGCGGATCGTGCTGCGTCAGCTGATCCACCACTCTGCCTGCCACCTCCCCGTACGAGCCGCGCCAAGCCACATCTTCCACGCGACCCCGTGCAGCGTCTCACCACCGCACCGCCATGGCGGCACGCACCCTGATTCTTCCTGGCCCGAGCCGTGGTGGCGAACCCGGTGACAATTCGGATGTGTCCGCACACAGGCCACCAAAAACAGACCAAATTCTGCCCGGTCAGCGGTCCAGCAGCGCGAACGACGCCCCCTGGTCGTCGGTGACGACGGCCACGGTGCCGTAGGAGGTGCGGAAGGGCGGGGCCTGGACGCGTCCGCCGAGCCGCGTCACGTCCTCCAGCGCGGCCGGTACGTCCTCGACGGCGAAGTGGACGAGGAAGTGGGGCGGCATCTCCGCCGGGAAGACGTCGGAGACGGGCGCGCGGCCGAAGTCCGGTTCGGCGTCCGGCCCGAACAGGGCCTCGTGGAAGAGGTCGCCGTAGAAGGTGTTGGCCGCCTCGGTGTCCCGGGTGTACAGCTCGGTCCAGGCGAAGGTGCCCGGCTCGTGCCGCGTGCCGAAGCCGGGGTGCTCCCCGGGCTGCCACAGGGCGAAGACGGCACCCTCGGGGTCGGTGACCAGCGCCGCGACGCCGAGTCCGCCGGCCGGCACCGGCGCCGAGACGACCTGCCCGCCCGCGTCCCGCACGCGCCGGGCCAGGGCGGCCGCGTCGGGGGTGGCGAAGTACACCGTCCAGACGGAGGGCAGCCTGCCGTCCATCTTGCGGACCAGCCCGGCCACCGGCTCGCCGCCCTTCAGCGCCCGCGTGAACGGGCCGAACCAGTCCTCGAAGGTCCACCCGAAGAGGTCCCCGTAGAACCGCTTGCCCGCCTCGACGTCGGGGAGCTGCGCGTCCACCCAGCAGGGGACGCCCTCCGCGTACACCGATGCACTGTTTTCGGCCATGTCGCCAACGTAACCGCGTCGGCCGCAGCCCGCAGACCAGGCACAGCAGCCTCCGCACCCCCGCGCACCCCATTTGCAGTCGGCCGAATAGCGCCCCGATCGCGCCTCGGTAAGCTGACGGCATGACAGGACAAGTGCGTACCGTCGACGGCCGCGTGGCCGGTCGACGTGGGCAGGCGACCCGGCAGAAGCTGCTCGACTGCCTCGGCGAGATGCTCAGCTCCTCCCCCTACCGGGACGTCAAAGTCATCGATGTCGCACGGAAGGCGGGCACTTCGCCCGCGACGTTCTACCAGTACTTCCCGGACGTCGAGGGCGCTGTCCTGGAGATCGCCGAGCAAATGGCCACCGAGGGCGCCTCGTTGACCGAGCTGCTGGAGGGCCGCTCCTGGGCCGGGAAGGCCGGCTGGCAGACGGCGCAGGAACTCGTCGACGGCTTCCTCGAGTTCTGGCGGCAGAACGACGCGATCCTGCGGGTGGTGGACCTGGGTGCCGCCGAGGGCGACAAGCGCTTCGCCAAACTCCGCGCGAAGATCCTGAACTCGGTCAACAGCTCCCTCGCGGACGCCGTCGCGGAGCTGCAGGCGAAGGGGCGGGTCGACAAGGACGTGAACCCGGCGGCCGTCGCGGGTTCGCTGGTCGCGATGCTCGCGGCCGTGGCCTCCCACCAGAAGGGCTTCTCCCCCGGCGTGAAGCAGGCCGACCTCAAGCCGAACCTGGCGCTGCTGGTCCACCTGGGGGTCACGGGCCGCAAGCCGACGAAGTAGCCGGCGGCGGCTCGCACTGCTTACCAAGTCCTGTCTGGCGGGCGGCGGTTCACTCCGGTGGACCGCCGCCCGTCGCCTTTCCCGCCCGGCCCGGTCCGGGTGGCGCCGGGGGAACAGCCGCCGCACGTACGCGTGTTGCCCCGGTACCGAGCTTCCCGCCGAAGGCCCAAGGCCGAAGGAGACCGCGATGGCCCTGACCCGCGAAGAGCGCGAACAGTTCCTGGCCGAGCCCCACGTCGCCGCGCTGGCGGTCGACGCGGGCCCGGGCCGGGCCCCGCTCACGGTGCCGATCTGGTACCAGTACGAGCCCGGCGGAGAGGTCTGGGTCATGACCGGCCTGGACTCCCGCAAGAACGAACTGATCGGCGCGGCGGGCCGGTTCACGCTGATGGTGGACCGGCTGGAGCCGACGATCCGGTACGTGTCGGTGGAGGGGCCGGTGGTCGGCACGGCCCCGGCGACCCGCGAACAGCTCCGGGAGATCACGGCGCGCTACCTGCCGGCCGACAAGGTCGACGGCTACGTGGACTTCGCCTGGGAGAACCACGGCGAGCAGGTGGTCCTGCGGATGCGCCCGCAGCGGTGGGTCTCCTCGGACCTCGGCCAGGTCTGACACCGGCTCCGGGAGCGGCCGCCGCGTCCCGGCGGGTCCGTCGGTGTCCGCGGGGCGAGAATCGGGGCATGGCATCCGATCTCCACGAGCTGCTGCGGTCCCTGCGGATCTGGGACCCGCAGCTCACCGCGCTCCCGCCCTTCGACCCCGCCACCGCGCCCGCCGCCCCGCTGCCGCTGTTCGCCGAGTGGTTCGCGGCGGCGGTGTCGGCCGGGCAGACCGAGCCGCACACCGTGTCCCTGGCCACCTCGGACGCCTCGGGCCTGCCCGACGTGCGGATCGTGGTGCTGCACGGCGCGGACGCCGACGGCTGGTCCTTCGCCTCGCACGACGGCAGCCGCAAGGGCCGCCAGCTCGCCGCCCGGCCGTACGCCGCGCTCGGCTTCTACTGGCCGGTGCTGGGCCGCCAGGTCCGGGTGCGCGGGCCGGTGACGGCCGCCCCGTCCGAGGAGTCCCAGGGCGACCTCCACGCCCGGTCCACCGGTGCGCTGGCGGCGGCGCTGACCGGGCACCAGAGCGAGGTCCTGCCCTCGCTCGACGAGCTGGCGAGGGCCTCGGAGTCGGCGTGGGAGCGGGCCGCCGAGGACCCGGCGGCCCCCGTCCCGTCCTGGACCCTGTACCGGCTGCGCCCCGAGGAGGTCGAGTTCTTCCAGGGCGACGAGCGGCGGCGGCACGTCCGCCTCCGCTACCGGCGCGAGGACCCCGGCGGGCGGCAGGAGTCCTGGGCACGCGAGCTGCTCTGGCCCTGACGCGCGGGCCGTCGGCACGACGGACGCGGGCCCCGAGTGTCCCCCGGAAAGGCCGGGCCGCCCCGCCTCACGCGAAGTCGTACACCGCGAAGTCCGCGACCGCCCGGTAGCCGATGCGCTGGTACAGCCCGTTGCTGGTCGGGTTGGCCAGGTCCGTGAAGAGCACCACCTCGTCCGCGCCCGAGGCCAGGGCGGCCCGGCTGACCTCGGCGGTCACCGCACCGGCGTAGCCCCGGCCGCGCCGGGGGGCGGGGGTGTAGACGGAGGCGACGCGCACCTGCCCGGCGACCCGGGGCGTGACGCCGGCCATCGCGACGGGCGTGCCGTCCGGGGTCTCCCAGAAGGTGACGCCGCCGCTGCGGATCCGGGCGTCCGCCCACTCGGCGGCTCCCCGGACGGTGCCCAGCCCGACGGCCGCGCCGAACTCGTCGTGCCAGCGCATCAGCAGCGCGCGGTCGGCCTCGCCGGCGACCCGGGGCGCACCGGGCGGCGCGGGCTCCGGCACGGCCAGGGTGCCCAGGCGGTAGAGCCGCTGCCGCTGGCGCAGCCGGACGGCGGCGCCCGTGTGGCGCTGCCACGCCGCGGCGAAGGCCTCGGCGGTGTCGCGGTCGGCGTTCACTCCGGGCAGGCGCTGCCCGAGGCGGGCCAGCCGGGCGGCGAGGGCCTCGCTGTCCTCGGGAGTGAGGCCGGTGACGTTCAGCCAGTGCGGTGGGGTGCGGAAGAAGGCCGCCCGGACCTGCCCGCCGCGCTCCAGCATCCCGAACTCCGGGGCGCCCTCCCCGTACGCGTGCGGTCCCTGCGTGCGCAGCGTCTCCGTGACCGTCAGCGGGACGGTGTGCAGAGCGGGTTCGGAGCGCAGGAACGCCCCGGCGCGGGCGAGGAAGTCCTCCGGGTCCGGGGTGAGGTGCCAGGTGCCGGCCCCGGTGGCGGCGGTGTCGGTGTCCGTGTGGGTGTCCATGCCCCATGGTGCCGCCCCGCCGGTTCGCGGCGCTCCTCAATTCCGCACGGCTCAGCCCTGCTTGCCGGTGTTCTTGTCCTTGTCCTTGTCCTCGGCGAGGGTGTGCGCCACGAGCGCGTTGGCGTGGCCGTGCCCCAGGCCGTGCTCGGTCTTGAGCCAGGCGACCAGCTCCATGTGCCGGGTCAGCGGCGAGGCGCGGATGAGCTGCTGCCATGCGGCGATCGGCCGACCGTACTTCTTCTCGATGGCGGGGAAGTAGCTCGCCGGGCCCTTCACGGGTGCGGTCATCTCGGGTGTCCCTTCTGCGTGGTCACCGGATACGACCTTCGCGACGCCCGGGACTCATCGGCCCGCCGCCGGTGACCCGCGTCACCTGTCACGGCTCGTCCCCCGGCACCCGGACACCGGCCGGCTCCGGGTCCGTGGCCAGCCGGGCGTGCAGGTGGGCGTCCCGGAAGGTGTCGTGCCGGTCCTCCTCGAAGACGGCCCCGCGCAGGGTTCCCTCGTAGGCGAAGCCGCAGCGCTCGGCGATCCGGCACGACACCGCGTGGCCGACCGCGTGGTCCAGCTCCAGCCGGTGCAGGCGCATCTCCGTGAAGGCCCAGCGTGCCGCGAGCAGCAGGGCGCGGGTGGCGACGCCCCGGCCGCGGGCCTCGGGCAGGACCCAGTAGCCGACCCGGGCCACCCTGAGGTGGTACTTGATCTCGTTGACGCCGATGTGGCCCAGCACGGTGCCGCTGCGCGCGTCCGCGATGCGGAACGACAGCGAGGTGCCCTCCGTCGCGCTGTGCTCGCGCGCCAGCAGCGACTCACGGGCGCTCCTGCGGTCCGTGACCGGCCGCAGGGGGGTGTTCCACCTGCGGAACTCCGGGTCCCGCAGGCCGCGCAGCCAGGTGTCCACGTCGGAGCCCAGACCCGGGTTCCAGGGGCGCAACTGCAGGCCGTGTCCGTTCAGTTCGGGGAGTGAGTGGTCACGTGTGGGGGCCATGGGGCCATTCAAGCGCGTGCGGTCCCGCGCGCACCGGCCGACCGCGGCGCGGAGCACCGGGGCCCGCCGCCCCGTCGGCTCGCCCGCGGCCCCGGATCCGTCACCCGGCCGCCACAACCGGGCCGGATGTGCCACGGCCCCCATCCGCTCCCGCCACAGGCGTGATCAATCCGAAACCAATTCCGGTCTTGACCGAGACCCATCAAGCTGGTCCGTGATTACGCTCGCGCTCATGGCCGACTCCACACCCCCCACCCCCTCCTCCGCGCAGCCCGCTCCCGACCGCCCCGTCTACGTCGTCGGAGGCGGCCCCGGCGGGCTCGCCGCCGCGTACGCGCTGCGGGCCCGGGGCGTACGGGCCGTCGTCCTGGAGAAGTCCGACCGGGTCGGAGCGTCCTGGCGCCGCCACTACGACCGGCTGCACCTGCACACCACCCGCCGGCTGTCCGCCCTGCCCGGTCTGCCGATGCCCCGCCGGTTCGGGCGCTGGGTGTCCCGCGACGACGTGGTGCGCTACCTGGAGAAGTACGCCGAGCACCACCGGCTGGAGATCGTCACGGGTGTCGAGGTCTCCCGCATCGAACGCGCCCCCGACGGCGCGGGCTGGCTGCTGCACGCCACCGGCGGCCGTGAGCTGACCGGTGCCGCGGTGGTCGTCGCGACCGGCTTCAACCACACCCCGCGGGTGCCCTCGTGGCCCGGCCGCGCGTCCTGGCCCGGGGAGTTCCTGCACGCCGCCGAGTACCGCAACGGCACGCCGTACGCCGGCCGGGACGTCCTCGTGGTCGGCGTCGGCAACACCGGCGCCGAGATCGCCGTGGACCTGGTGGAGAGCGGTGCCGCCCGGGTCCGGCTGGCCGTGCGCACCGTCCCGCACATCGTGCGGCGGTCGACCGCCGGGTGGGCCGCCCAGTACAGCGGCGTCCTGGTCCGCCGCCTGCCGGTGGGCCTCGTCGACCGCATCAGCCGGGTGCAGGCGAAGGTGGCCGTGCCCGACCTGTCGGCCCACGGCCTGCCGCGCCCCGACACCGGCCTGTACAGCCGCGTGCAGCAGGGAGCCATCCCGGTGCAGGACGTCGGGCTGATCGACGCGGTGCGCAAGGGCAGCGTCGAGGTCGTCGCCGCGGTGGAGGGCTTCGAGGAGGACGGCTCGGTGCTGCTGGCCGACGGCTCCCGGATCTCCCCGGACACGGTCATCGCCGCCACCGGGTACGTCCGCTCCCTGGAGCCCCTGGTCGGGCACCTCGACGTCCTGGACGCCCGCGGCAGGCCCGTCACCCACGGCCCCCGCACCCCGAGGACCGCCCCCGGCCTGTACTTCACCGGCTTCACCAACCCGATCAGCGGCAACCTGCGCGAGCTGGCGATCGACGCGGTCCGCATCGCGAAGGCCGTCGCGAAGAACGAGGCCCGCGCCGCAGCCCGCCTCCCGTCCTGACCCGCCGCCGGGAACCTGGCTGCCCGGGGAGGCGGACCGGCTGCTCGCCTCCTTGGACCGGCTCCAGCTCAGGACCGCGGCCGAGTCCGGCAGCGTCGGGGCGTGCCGCGTCCTCGCCGCGCACGGCCGGACGAAGAGGATCCGCGCCACCGGCAGCCGCACTGCGCGCGGTCGAGCCGGTCCGGGCGGTGAGGTGGTCCGGCGGTGAGGTGGTGGTCCGGGGGTGAGCCGTCACCCCGGACCGGGGCTCCGTGGAGCGGACCGCGGGGTTCTCAGGGGGTCGCCAGGGCGGGTGTCGGCGTGGTGCGGCGGCGGATCACCAGGGCCATCAGTGCCGCCGCCGCGCACAGGGCTCCCGAGGCGTACCAGACCACGTCGTACGAGCCGAACGTGTCGCGGGCGACCCCGCCCAGGAAGGCGACCAGGGCCGCACCGACCTGGTGGGAGGCGAGGACCCAGCCGAAGACGATGGCGCTGTCCTCGCCGTACTGCTCGCGGCACAGGGCCAGGGTGGGCGGGACGGTGGCGACCCAGTCGAGGCCGTAGAAGACGATGAAGAAGATCATCGGCGGGTGGACGCTCGGGCCCAGCAGGATCGGCAGGAAGAGCAGCGACACGCCGCGCAGGGCGTAGTAGACGGCCAGCAGGCGGCGCGGCTCGAAGCGGTCCGTGAACCAGCCGGAGGCGATCGTGCCGACGACGTCGAAGACGCCGATGACCGCGAGCAGGGAGGCGGCGGCCGTCACGGGCATGTGGTGGTCGTGGGCGGCGGGGATGAAGTGCGTCTGGATCAGGCCGTTCGTGGAGGCCCCGCAGATCGCGAAGGTGCCGGCGAGCAGCCAGAACGGGCCGGTGCGCGCGGCCGAGAACAGCACGGTGACGGCCCGCCGGGCCGCACCGGTCACGGGCGCCGGCTTGGGGACGAACTCCGTCGCCCCGTACGGCTTGTGGTCCACGTCGGCCGGGTGGTCGTGCAGCAGGAGCCAGACGAACGGGACGACCGCGAGTGCGGCCAGGGCGACCGTCACGGCCGCCGGCCGCCAGTCGTACCGCTCGATGATCCAGGACAGCAGCGGCAGGAAGATCAGCTGCCCGGAGGCGGACGCGGCGGTGAGGATGCCGCTGACCAGACCGCGCCGCGTGGTGAACCAGCGGTTGGTGACGGTCGCCGCGAAGGCCAGCGCCATGGAGCCGGACCCCAGGCCGACCAGCAGCCCCCAGCACAGCATCAGCTGCCAGGCCGCCGTCATCCACACCGTCAGACCGGAGCCGAGCGCGATCAGGGTCAGGGCGACCGCGACGACCCGGCGGATGCCGAAGCGGTCCATCAGGGCGGCGGCGAACGGGGCCGTCAGGCCGTAGAGCGCGAGGTTGACGGAGACGGCGGCGCCGATCGTGCCGCGCGACCAGTCGAACTCCGCGTGCAGCGGGTCGATCAGCAGCCCCGGCACGGAACGGAAGGCGGCGGCGCCGATGATCGTCACGAAGGTGACGGCGGCGACGAACCAGGCGCGGTGCACGCGGGGACGACGGCGGGGCTTCGGCGGCTGCTCGACGGCCGCTGCTTCGGTTGTCTGGCTCACGTCATAGAGCTTCGGGTCCGGACCGCCCGCGCAGCGAGTGGCCCGAAGGACAGCATTCGTTAGGATCGGGCCATGACTCCGGCCAGTGAAGCACCCGGGCCCGGGGCGGACACCGGTTTCCGCCCGCACCGCGTCGTCGTCCTCGCGCTCGACGGGCTGCTCCCCTTCGAACTGGGCATCCCGCACCGCATCTTCGGCCGCCCCCGGGACGACCGCGGACGGCACCTGTACGAGGTCGTGACCTGCTCGGTCCGGCCGCCCGGCCCGGTCGAGACGGACGCCGACTTCGCCGTCCACGTCCCGCACGGCCCGGAGGCCCTGGCCACGGCCGACACGGTGATCGTGCCGGCGTCGTACGCGCTGGGCCCGGTCTACGACGAGGGCGTGCTGACCGGGGAACTCGCGGCCGCGCTGGCCCGGATCCGGCCGGGCACCCGGCTGGCCTCGATCTGCAACGGCGCCCACGTGCTGGCCGCCGCCGGCTACCTGGACGGGCGCCGTGCCACCACCCACTGGGCCGACGCCGACCACCTCCAGCGGCTGTTCCCGCGGGTGGAGGTGGATCCGGACGTGCTGTTCATCGACGACGGCGACGTGCTGACCTCGGCGGGCGTCGCGGCCGGCATCGACCTGTGCCTGCACATGGTGCGCCGCGACCACGGCGCCGCCGTCGCCAACGAGGTGGCCCGCCGTACGGTGGTGCCGCCGCACCGCGACGGCGGGCAGGCGCAGTACATCGAGCGGCCGGTGCCCGATCTGCAGCAGGCGTCCACCACCACCGCCCGCGCCTGGGCCCTGGGCCGTCTCCACGAGCCGATCCAGCTGCGCGACATGGCCGCGCAGGAGTCCATGTCGGTGCGGACCTTCACCCGGCGCTTCCGCGAGGAGACCGGCGTCAGCCCCGGCCAGTGGCTCACCCAGCAGCGGGTGGAACGGGCCCGCCACCTGCTGGAGTCCACCGACCGCTCCATGGACCGGGTGGCCCGGGACGCCGGTTTCGGCACGGCCCAGTCGATGCGCCAGCACCTCCAGGCGGCGCTCGGCGTCACCCCGATCGCCTACCGCCGCACCTTCCGCGCCCAGAACCCGGCACCGACCGCCTCAGGCGGATGAGCAACGGGGGCGGGTGAGCAACAGGGCGGATGAGCAACGGGGGCGGGTGAGCAACAGGGCGGATGAGCAGCGGGGGCGGTCGACCGGCTCGGCGCCGGAAGCACGGGGGCCTCGCCGCCGTCGCGGACAGTTCCCCCTTCGCTGTCCACAGCCTGTGGACAACCATGCGGGCCGACTGCCGCACCAGCGGACGGCGGCGGCGCCGCGCTGCTCGCCCCGAGCACGGCAGCGCGCGCCACCCCCGACTCCGGCGCTCCACCCCCTGGCTTCCGGGCACTGCCGGCAAGCCGACGCCGAATGCACGACCCGCACTCGCCGAGGACCGCCACCACGGGGGCCCTCGCCGTCCCCTCACGGCGAATCGCTGCCACCAGCGTGATCAGCCCGTCACCACCAGTCAACAGCCGATCCGCGATATGTCCCGTTGTGCGGCATTCACCGCAGGCGCGCACGGAAGCACGGCCCGGCGCACCGCCCCGCACCCAGGGGAAACCGGCCGACTCACCATGCACCCGTGCCCCTGCTCCGCCGGAGGACGGGGGGCCGTGAACCGCGCGCTACACGGCTTCGTACGCCGCCAGCCCTTCGAGGGCGGACTCGTCCGGGGCGCCGTACACCACCGCGCCGGCCGGACACGACCTCGCCACGTCGCGGGCGGCGGCACACCGGTCGATCTCGCACCAGATGCGCTTGCCGCCGGCCTCGACGCTCCAGCCCCACCGGTCCGCGAGCCCGTCGACGAGGGCGAGACCCCGGCCGCCGGTCGCCTCGTCGCCGGCGCACCGGGGCACGGGGGCCCGGCCGCTGCGGTCGGCCACCTCGAGCCGGACGGTGGCCTCGTCCGTCACCGCCGGCGGCAGGCACAGCCGCAGCAGGGCGGGACGGCCGGTGTGGACCACGGCGTTGGTGACGAGTTCGGAGACCAGCAGGATGAGCGTCTCGGCGAGCGGTTCATCGGCCTGTATGCCCGACCCGGCCAGGCGTGAGCGGGCCCATCGCCGCGCCCGCCCCACTTCTGCGGGGTCGGGCCGGATCTCCAGCTGCACTTGAAGCACCTGCACCGCTCACACCATCCGAACCGGCGGACACTTAGGCTCGCGCCTCACGAGGGCCACGATCGTAGCCATTTTCTGCATGGCCAGAACAACGGCCGGGACATGGATCACGGAATGTGAATCCGTTGTGGGACAGCATGGTTGACGTACAGTCACCCCAACAAGCGCTTCGGGCATATTCCAGCGCGAAGGAGTACCCCTGCGGCATACTGTGCGACGCTCCCCAGGGGCAGTCGAACATGCGGCGCCACCGGGTCCCACCGCGCTCTGAGCCACTCGCATCTCACCCAAGGTACCGGAGGGTCCGCCGACTCCGGGGGGTGACGGAACAAGGCGGCTGACACAGAGCGGTATCAACGCTCCGTGATCACTCAGTGCCACGATCCGCGACACGTGCACAGGTCCGCGCGGCGACGGTGCAGCAGGACGCCCTGCGGCGCCGGCGCGCCGAAGGAGACGATCGCGCACACGCCCTCACTGTGCGTCACCATGCCGGTGCGGGACGTTCGGACCGGTGTCCGCCGGTGCGGGTCCCGCGGCTCGGACTGCCAGGTGAGGACCCTGCCGCCGGGCGACCGGCGCGGGCGGTCCGTGCCGCGCGGCGCGGGTGCGCCGGCGAGGAGGCGGGCGGCGGTGCGGCTCGCCGGACCGGCCGTGACGGCGGCCGCGGCGGATGTCGCGGCCGTGGCACGAGGCGTCACGGAACGGCGCGGGCGGAACGGCGCAGGAGTGCGCCGGGGCGGGGAGGGCGTCGACGGGACGGCCGAACTGCTCGCGCGGCCGGGCGTGTTGCGCGGGCGGCCTCGAACAGGGCTTCACACACCGCCAGTTCTGGCGGGCGGGGCGGTGACCGCCGTCTGCCGGGCGTCCGGCCCGGCCTGTTGGAGGACGCGAGGGCGTCTTGCCCGCGGGGGCACCTCCCACGGGGCGGACCCCCGCGGGACGTACCTCCGCGGGGGGCGCCGGGACCTGGTACCGGCCTATTCGGGCACGGTGAAGTAGCGGGCGAAGGCGGGCACGACCTCGGCCTCGCCGACCTTGCCGTCGCCGTCCGTGTCCAGCGCACCGGCCGCGCGGCCGGCCAGGTCCCCGGGAACGCCGAAACACTTCAGGACGCGGGCGGCCTCCTCGACCGTCGCCGCGCCATCGCCGTCGGTGTCGGCGACGGCCAGGGCCGCGTGCAGGAACGGCCGGGCGATCTCGGCGAACCGGTCGGGGTTGTCGCGCAGGCGCTTGACCGCGCCGTTGACGAACTCCTCGCGCGTGATGCGCTGGTCGCCGTCGCGGTCCGCGATCCCGGCCATGCCCTGCCAGAAGGCCTCGGCACCGCCGTACAGCGCCTGCCCCTTGTCGGAGCGGGCCGCCACGGTGAACTCCCCGAGGAGCGCCTTGGCCGCCCCGTAGAAGTCCTCGCGGTCGATGTAGCCGTTGCCGTCCTGGTCGAAGCCGGCGAACCGGTCGGCGATCCTGCGCTCGTACTCGCTGCTGACCATGTCTGTTCCTGGCCGCCTTACGTCGGGTGGGGTGCGTCTGGGTCGGAGCGTACGACGGAGGGGACCGTCCGGGCGCGGGAAAGCGGCACTTGTGCCGGGACCGGGGGGATTCCGGGACGGCGGCGTGGCCGAACGGCGACACACGGTCCACCGCGTGTCACCGCGTCCTCACGCGGAGAGGGGTTCGCCCTCGTCGCCGAGGGCCGCGTCCAGGTCGCCGTAGACGTCGAAGAGCCTGCGCACGCCCAGTGCCCCGAGGACGCGGTTGACGTGGGAGCCGTCCGCCGCGCCGCGGGCGGGCAGCACGAGGCGCAGCTGGCCCTGGCAGGAGCGGATCAGCCGGCGGGCGGCGATCAGCACGCCGACACCGCTGGAGTCGCAGAAGAACACCTGGGACAGGTCGAGGACGAGACAGTGGTGCCCTTCGGCCACCACGTCGTGCACGCGCTGGCGCAGCACCGGTGACGTCACCAGGTCCAGTTCGCCCGACACCCGGAGCACGGACCAGTCGCCCTGCTCGCCGTCGGTCACTTTGAAGGTCACCACCACGCCCCTCGCTCGCCCGAACGGAAGCAGTCCCTACGCTTCCTTGCTGCGCGGCTGCCCAGCGGCCGTTCCCTGAAACGCGCGCCGTAAAACTGAACTCTGAAAGAAGCGGCTGGTTTTAGTCGACTTCGATCCTGTTCGATCCCCTTCGGACAGGTCTGATCGGAAGGCGGAGGGTAGGCGCGAACCGGGCAGCACGCGGTGCGCACGCCGGTGGTCCTCTACCACCTGCGGCTCACCGGGGGGCGCACATTGGCACAAAGGGGCGTGCACCACCGGCCGTGCCGACTACATTCGAGGAGGCGCCGGGCACAGGCTGGACGGCGAACCGGTGCGAAGGACGAGCAGGGGGTGACGGAGCCGCATGGCCGGAAAAGACGTACCGCCCCGTTGGGACCGCAAGATGCAGCAGCGGCTGGCCCGCGGGGAGGCCGCCGCCCTGGGTGAGCTCTACGACCGGTTCGCCTCCCTCGTGCACGGGCTGGCCCACCGCGTCCTCGGCGACGAACACGCAGCCGACGGCATCACCCGCGAGGTCTTCGTCCACGTCTGGGAGCACCCGGACACCTACGACCCCCGCAAGGGCCCGCTGCGCACCTGGGTCGCGACCCTGGCCCACCGGCTCGCGCTGCAGCGGCTGCGCGCCACCGAGACCGCGGCCCTGGCGCGGGACGGCGCCGGCAGTACGGAGGAGCTGGAGCTCAGGGTGCGCAGCGCCTCGGTCGCCGCCCGCGCCGACTACATCGTCCAGTCCATGCCGGTCCCGCTGCGCTCGGCCCTGGAACGGGCCTACTTCCAGCGCCGGGACTACCGCCAGACCGCGGCCGACCTCGGCATCACCGAGGACGAGGCCCGCCGCCGCCTGCGCCTGGGCCTGCAACTGCTGTCCACGGCCCACGACACACAGGCGCCGGGCGCACCGCCCGGATACGGGGGTGGGGTGTGAACGGCCCGGACCGATTCGAGGCGTACGACGGCCATGACGGCGAGGACGGCCACGGGGACCGCGCGGAGGACGGACCCGGCGGGACGGACCCCGGGAATGGGGCTGCCGGAACCGGCGCGACGGCCCCTGGACAAAGGGCTGACGGACCCGGGGACGAGCAGGACCCGGCGCGGCAGCCGCGGATACCGCTGCCCCGGGCCTCCGTCGAGGACGGCGGTCAGCCCCTGCCCGCACCGGCGGACCCCGGCGGGGACGTACCGCCGCCGCCCGGGCCCGTGCCGGCGCACGCCGTGCTGAAGTCCCTGCTGGGCGCGTGGGCGCTGGCCGCGTGCTCGGCCGAGGAGGCGACGGCCGTCGAGGAGCACCTCGGCACCTGCGGCGGGTGCGCCGACGAGGCCCGGCGGCTGCGCGAGGCGGTCGGGCTGCTGCAGCGCCCCGACAGTCTCGACCTCGACCCGGGCCTGCGCACCCGCGTCCTGGAGACCTGCCTGGAGCGCCGCCCGCCGCGCATCCCGGTGCCCGACTGGGCCGCCGCGTACGACGCCGAGACCGCGCGCCTGGACGCCCTGCTGCAGGACTTCGGCGACGCCGAGTGGCACGCCCCGGTGCGGCTGCGCTGGTTCCGTTCCGACGAGTCGACCAGCCGCCGCACCACCGTCGCCGGGGTGATCGCGCACCTGCTCACCGTCGACGGCATGGTGGCGGCCGCGCTCGGCCTGGACGACCCGCTGGGCGAGGTCCCCGCGCAGGACCCCACCCCGTCGGCCCGCACCGAGGCGTACTGGCGCGCCTCCCACTTCCCGCCCACGCGGGCGGTGCGCGGCCCCTGGCGCGAGCAGAGCCACAACCTGGTCCGCACGGTGTCCTTCACGGGCGGCGGCACCGGCCGCATGCCGATCTCCTACGGGGAGTTCGAGCTGCCCCTGCACGACGCCATGCTGGACCGGGCCTTCGAGTGCTGGGTGCACGCCGAGGACATCGCGGACGCGGTGGACTACCCCTACGACCCGCCCTCGCCACGCCATCTGCACCGCATGATCGACCTGGCGGCGCGCATGCTGCCGACGGCCCTCGCGCAGCGCCGCCGTACCGGTCTGGCCGCGCCGGCCGCGCACCGGCACCTGGTCGCGGCGGGCGAGCCGGGCCGCAGTCTCCGCCTGGAGATCGAGGGTTCGGGGGGCGGTGAGTGGCTGATCCCCCTGGACTCCCCGGCGGCCAAGGGCTCGGCGGAGCACGAGGTGGCCCACGTGGCCCTGGACGGCGTCGAGTTCTGCCGCCTGGCCGCGGGCCACGTCCCGCCGCAGGAGGCGGCAGCCGGCCAGGTCGGGGACCGGGAGGCGATCAGGGACGTCCTGTTCGCGGCGGCGTCCCTCAGCAGGATGTAGACCCCGGCCGGGCGTCCGGACGCGTTCCGGCCCGTGCGCCGGAGCGTCCGGGACCGCTAGGCGAAGACGACGGTCCGGCGCCCGTTGAGCAGGATCCTGCGCTCGGCGTGCCACTTCACGGCCCGCGCCAGCGCCTGGCACTCCACGTCCCGCCCGATCGCCACGAGCTGGTCCGGCGTGACGTCGTGCCCGACCCGCTCGACCTCCTGCTCGATGATCGGCCCCTCGTCGAGGTCGGCCGTCACGTAGTGCGCCGTCGCCCCGATCAGCTTCACGCCCCGGGCGTGCGCCTGGTGGTACGGCTTCGCGCCCTTGAAGCTCGGCAGGAACGAGTGGTGGATGTTGATGATCCGGCCGCTGAGCTGCTTGCACAGGTCGTCCGAGAGGACCTGCATGTAGCGGGCCAGCACGACCAGCTCCACGCCCTCCGCGCGCACGATCTCCAGCAACCGCGCCTCGGCCTCGGACTTGGTGTCCCTGGTCACCGGGATGTGGTGGAAGGGGACGTTGTACGAGGCCACCAGCTCGGCGAAGTCGGTGTGGTTGGACACCACGCCCGCGATGTCGACGGGCAGCGCCCCGATCCGCGCCCGGAACAGCAGGTCGTTCAGGCAGTGCCCGAACTTGCTGACCATCAGCACGACCCGCATCCGGTCCTCGGCCCGGTGGATCTGCCAGTCCATCTGGAAGGAGTCGCCGATCGCGGCGAAGCTGGCGCGCAGCTTGTCCACGGTGACGGGCGCGTCCGCCGAGAAGTGGACGCGCATGAAGAACAGTCCCGTGTCGTGGTCGCCGAACTGCTGGCTGTCCTCGATGTTGCACCCGGTCATGAACAGGTAGCTCGACACGGCGTGCACGATGCCCTTCCTGTCCGGGCAGGAGAGGGTGAGGACGTACTGGTCGGGCGGGACCGGGGCGCTGGAGGACTGCTCGCTCATGCGGAACAGGTTCCCACAAGCGATGGCGGCACCGGCAATCGTCCCGATCCTCGGACCAGCGACGACGGCAAGCGCGACGCCCAGCCCGGCCCGCCCCCGCCCGGCCGGGCTAGGCGGCCCGCGTCATGAGGTGCAGCACCTCCAGGCTGCGCGGCGGGAAGTCGGGCTCCTCGCCGTCACTCGCGGCGAGCCGCACATGGGCCTCCCGGGCCGCCCGGACCGCCTCCGGCCACGCCTCGTGCTCCAGGTACGCGGCGACCGGGGCGTCCGGCCCGACCTGGTGCATGATCCGCAGCACCCGAAGGACGGCCGTGTCGACGAGCGCCGCCTCCTGCGGGTCCCGGAAGATCGTGCCGACGTATTTCTCCGCCGACCAGTGGTCCAGCCAGGTGTCCTCCACCAGCCGGTACACCGCGTCGGTCACGTCGCCGTAGCCCTCCACGCCGGCCAGCCAGACGTCCCGCTGGAAGGCGGGATCGGAGAGCATGTGGAGCGCCGAGCGCACGTTGCTGCGCCAGCGCCACCACGGCATGTCGTTGACAGGCATGCCGCCCATGGTGGAGGAGCGGCGGCCACGACGGGAAGAGTTCTCCGAAGCTTGCACGGTCATCGATCGTACGTTCCCCTCCACATCGGTCACATCAACCCCCGTAATTCACCTCTGCGTCACCATCCGTTGACCGCGGATCACTCACGGGTTATCCGTGTGACGGAATCGTGCGGACTCATGACCGGCAGGCGACGCACCCGCAGCACATTCCTCCCCGGCCTCCTCTCCCGTCACGCCAGAAAAGGCCTCGTCACCGCGGGAACGGCGGCCGTGTGCGCGTCGCTCCTCGCCGGCTGCGGTGTCGTCCCCGGCACCACGGGGGGAGCCGGGGACGACACCATCACCGTCATGACCTGGGCGCCGCAGGACACCGAGGCCACCAACAAGCCCGGCATGCCCGCCTTCGCCCAGGCCTACGCCCGCTGGGTCAACGCCCGGGGCGGGATCAACGGCCGCAAGCTCAACGTCCTGACCTGCAACGACCACAACGACAGCGTGGCCGCCGCCAAGTGCGCGCGCCGAGCCGTCAAGGAGAGCGCGGTCGCGGTCGTCGGATCCTACAGCCAGTACGCCGACTCCTTCTTCCCGTCCCTGGAGGGCGCCGGCATCCCCTACATCGGCGGCTACGGCATCACCAACGCCGAGTTCACCAGCCCCCTGTCCTACCCCGTCAACGGCGGCCAGCCCACGCTGCTCGCCGGTCTCGGCCGGGAGCTCGCCGACTGCGGGCCGGTCGCGCTGGTCCGGCCCGACACGATCGCGGGCGACCAGCTGCCCCCGCTGCTCGACTCCGGCCTGAAGACCGGCGGCCACAAGGGCCTGCGGGACCAGCGGGCCCCGGAGGACGCCACCGAGTACGACGGCCAGGCAGCGCAGGCGCTGCGCACCACGACCGCCGACCCGGAGGAGCGGGGGTGCGTCGTCCCGGCGCTCGGGGACCGCAACGGCACCTTCATGGACTCCTTCCGCCGCGCCCGCGAGGACTATCCGGACGTCCGCACGGCCACGGTGCTCGGCAGCGTGGACCAGACCGTGATCGACGCGACCGGCGGGGCGTCCGGCCCCTACGAGGGGTCGTACATCACGGGCTGGTACCCGGTGGTGACCGACGCCCGCTGGGACGGGATGAAGCGGGTGATCCGGGAGGAGGCCTTCGGCGACAACCGCGTCGACCCGGCGGACGCCGGGGTGCAGACCACCTACATCGCCTACACCGTGTTCCGGAAGGCGGTCGAGTCGCTGGGCGGCGGCCAGGTCAGCGCCGACACCCTCAGCGAGGCCCTCGACGACGGGCTGAAGATCGACACGGGCGGGCTCACGCCCACGCTGCGGTGGCAGTTCCAGGACGAGCTCGCCGGTGTCGGCTTCCCCCGCCTGGTCAACGCGAACGTGACCCTCCAGGTCGTGCGGGAGGGGCGGCTGGTGTCGGCGCGCAAGGGCTTCGTCGACACCACGCGGACCCTGCAGGACGCCGACGTGGCCTACTGAGCGGCGCCGCTCACAGCTGGGTCGGACCGCGCTGGGTCAGGCCGTACTCGCGGGCGATGGCGTTCCACAGCTCGGCCGCCTTGGTCTTCTGGGCGCTCGCGACGCCGCTGGCCCGGTTCCCGGCCGCGGTCTGGCCGGTCACCCTGGCCTGGCCCTTCTTGCAGCCCTTCTTGCCGGCGGTCTGGTCGGCCCAGGCCGCGTAGTGGTCGTCGGCCGAGGCGGAGGCCCGCCAGGCCTTGGTCAGGGCGTCGGTCAGCGCGGCGTGCTCGGGCAGCCGGCCGACCTCGATGCCGCCGAGCCGGGTGACGAGCTGGTTGCGCTGCTTGGCGGCCTCGCGCAGGTCCCTGGCGGCCTGCGCCAGGTTGTCGCAGCGCTTGACGTCGGCGACCGCGTTGATCACGGTGCTGCGGCTGTCACCGCTGTCGGCGAGCAGCTTGTCCAGCTCGACCGCCTGCGCCCGGGCCGGGTCGGCGGACGGCGAGGCGGACTCCTTGTCCTCGGCGGGCGCGGAGGCGGCCACGGTCTTGCCGTCGCTGCCGTCGTCGTCACCGCCCCCGCCGCCGGCGAGCAGCGCGCCCGCGCCGATGCCGAGGACGGCGATGCCGACGCCGACGGCGGCGATGAGGGGCACGCGCGAACCGGTGCGGCCGCTGCGGGAGCGGCCGGGGGCCGCCGCCGCGCGGGAGGGCTGCCCGCCGCGCGGGGGCGGCGGCGTGGACGCCTCGATCCGGGGCATCTGCTGCGTGGCCCCGGACGGCTCCTGGCCGCCGTCCCCGCGGAAGAGGTGGCCGAAGTCGGCGGGCGGCTGCTTCTCCCCGCCGCCGGGCACCGGCGGGATGTACTGCGTGGCCTCGGCGTCCGGGCCGGGAGCCGGCGGCATCCCCGCGGCCTGCGGCCCGGTGCCCAGGTAGCGGGTCGCCTCGGGGTCCTGCGCCCCGGGCCGCTCGGGCGGCAGCGCCCCCGAGGTGACCGGGGGTATGTACTGGGTCGCGGCCTCGCCGGCGGCCGGAGGCACGGGCGGCAGGTACTGCGTCGCCGCGGCGGACCCGTCGGCCGGGACGGGCGGCAGGTACTGCGTCGCGCCCTCGTCGGGCACCGGGCCCTGGTGGCCGCCCGCGCCGGCGGGCGGCAGCGGCGCCCCGGCGCCGCCGTAACCGCCCGCGGACCCGTACGCCTGACCGCCGGCCCCCGCCGGGTTGCCGTAGGCGTCGGCGGCGGGGGGCAGCGGGCCGTACCCCTCGGCGTGGCCGGTGTCCTGCGCGGGCAGCGGGGCACCGCCGCCGGGCATCCCGTACGGGTCGGTGCCGTACGGGCCGCCGGGCTGTCCGGCGCCGTACGGGTGCGGTGCGTTCTCCGGCGGGAGCGCTCCCGGCCCCTGCGCGCCGGACGGCTGCCCGCCGTTCCACGCCTGCTGCTGCTCCGGGTCCGTCCACTGCCCGCCCTGAGCCGGGTGCGGGGACTGCCAGCCCTGGTCCGGCGGCGCCTGCTCGCCGGGGCCCCAGGGCTGTCCCCACATCTGTCCGCCCGCCGGGGCGCCCGACGAGGCGTCGGAGTGGCCGGACGGGGAGCCGGCCGGTCCACCCGTCATGCCCGGCAGCAGTGGTTCGCCACCGTCCGAGGGCAGCACGATGCCTTCGCGCGCGGGGCGCGCCGAGGGCTCCTCGCCCTGTCCACTCTGCGTCACCGGGACTCCTACCAATGGGGGACCTTGTGAATCGTCGGGTCACGCTACCGGGTCCCCTGAGCCCCGTGCCACGCAGCACAGGACACGGCCTCCCGCCCTGTGAGCACGGTGACAGCACGGGTCACGGCACGCCTTGCATCCCACCTCCCCCGCGTCAAGCGGCCGTTCCCCGTACGTTCACGCTCCGGTGGAGCGTGTGTTCACGCGGCCGCCTGCAGATCGAGCCGCGCCCCGAACTCCCGTACCACCGCCTCGTCCCGGTACGGCTCCAGCCGCTGCTGGAAGTCCTCCAGGTATTCGGCGCCCCGGTTGGACCGCAGGTCCTCCAGCAGTTCCACGGCCTTCGTGCCCGTGCTGCACGCCTCCTCGATCTCGCGCTGCTGCACCTGCGCCGTGGCGAGCAGCACGTAGCCGATGGCCCGGCGGCGGGCGCGCGTCTGCGGATGCCCGGCCAGCGACTCCTGCGCGCAGCGGGCCGCCGCCTCCGCCTGGCCCAGGTCCCGGTGGCAGTGCGCCAACTCGTCGGCGAGGTACGCCTCGTCGAAGTGCGCGATCCACACCGGGTCGTCGCCGGTTCCGGGGTCGGCCGCCTCCAGGGCGCTCACCGCGCGCCCCGCGCAGGAGTGGGCGGCGCGCGCGTCGCCCATGAGGGCGTGCCCGCGCGCCTCCGCGGCGTGGAACATCGACTCCGCCCGCGGGGTCACGCGCCCCCGCGCCCCCTCCTGCGCCGCCCGCGCCAACTGCGCGATCTCCCGCGGGTTCCCGAGCTGCGCGGCGAGGTGGCTCATGGAGGCGGCCAGGACGTAACCGCCGTAACCGCGGTCCCCGGCGGCCTGCGCGAGCCGCAGCGCCTGGATGTAGTAGCGCTGGGCCAGGCCCGGCTGGCCCGTGTCGACGGCCATGTACCCGGCGAGTTCGGTCAGCCGGGCCACCGCGGCGAACAACTCGCGGCCCACGGCCTCCCGGTACGACCCGGCGAGCAGCCCGGAGACCACGCTGTTGAGGTAGTGCACGACGACCGGCCGCACGTGTCCGCTGCCGTACTGGTGGTCGAGGTCCACCAGCGCCTGCGTCATCGCGCGGACGGCCTGCACGTCGGACTGCCCCACGCGCGGCCCCGCCGCACGCGACACCTGCGCGTCCGGCGCCGAGATCAGCCAGTCGCGGCTGGGCTCGACCAGCGCGGACGCGGCGACGGAGGAACCGGCCAGGAAGTCCCGCCGCCCCACGTCGCTGCGCCACAGCTCGCAGACCTGCTCCACGGCCCCCAGCACGGTCGGTGAGAACTGCAGGCCCACCCCCGAGGCGAGGTTCTTGCCGTTGGCCATGCCGATCTCGTCGATCGTGACCGTACGGCCGAGTTTGCGGCCCAGCGCCTCGGCGATGATCGCCGGTGCCCGGCCCCGCGGTTGCTGCCCGCGCAGCCAGCGCGCCACCGACGTCTTGTCGTAGCGCAGGTCGAGACCGTGCTCGGCGCCGCACATGTTGACCCGGCGGGCGAGGCCGGCGTTGGAGCAGCCGGCTTCCTGGATGAGCGCCTGGAGCCGTTCGTTCGGCTGCCGGGCGACGAGCGGCCTTGCGGCCATGGCGTACCCCCTTGGCTGCGGTGCCCTGCCCTCGCACCGAGTTGACGTGTCTTCCCCGGCCGGACCCCCTCGCGTCCCGGCGAGAGGGATCCGGCCGTGAAGATCAATGCCCCGCCGACCAGGCGAAAATGCGAGGCATGTGAGGATTGCCGGGGTTACGGCTGGCGCCGGCCCCACACGTGGCTACCCACCTCGGGCCGCCGATCCTCATGCGCGCCCCCGGACATGCACCCATGCGCCCCGGCCACGGGCGCGATGCCCCTCCCCGCGCACGCGGGCGGGCGTAACCCCCGGTGACAACCGGAGTTGTGTTCATCGTGGAAGAGACGATCGCCGGCACCGAAGCCGCCCAGATCCCGAAGCAGCGCGGGGAATCGCTGCTGGAGACCGCTGTCCGCTACGCCGAGGAGCGCCACTGGGACGTGTTCCCCGGCACCTGGCTGGAAGCGGTCGAGGGAAGCCAGCGCTGCTCCTGCGGTGACGCGGCGTGCCCGGCACCCGGGTCGCACCCGGCGCGCCCCGACTGGGCGACGCAGGCGACGGGCAGCGCGACCGTGGCGCGGCGGATGTGGCAGAAGCAGCCGGCCGCGTCGATCCTGCTGCCGACGGGCCGGACGTTCGACGCGATCTCCGTGCCGGAGACGGCCGGGTTCCTGGCGCTGGCGCGGATGGAGCGGATGGAGCTGACGCTGGGGCCGGTGACGCTCACGCCGGACCGGCGCATGGAGTTCTTCGTCCTTCCGGGGGCCGCCGCGAAGGTGCCCGACCTGGTGCGCACGCTCGGGTGGTCGGTGTCGTCGCTGGATCTGACCGTGCTGGGCGAGGGCGCGTACGTGGCCGCCCCGCCCACCCGGTTCGGGTCGCGGGGGGCCGTGCAGTGGGCCTGCCGGCCGACGCCCGCGAACCGGTGGCTGCCCGATGCCGAGGAGTTGATCTCGCCGTTGGCCTATGCGTGCGGCAGGGATCGCTGAGGGCGCCTTCTGTCCCGCCTGGTCCGGTTTCCTCGGCGGCTGCGGCCTCGTCGTGGTCGATCGGGCAGTTCCCCGCGCCCCGGAGAGAAGGGCGTTGCCCCGCCGTAGGGTGCACGGTGACGGAGGGAGGCGCGGTGGCATCCAGCGCTGTGCGTGTGCGGGGGCTGTGGAAGCGGTTCGGGCAGCAGATCGCTGTCGCCGGGATCGATCTGGAGCTGCCCGCGGGCAAGTTCATCGGGCTCGTCGGGCCGAACGGGGCCGGGAAGACCACCACGTTGTCGATGGTCACCGGGCTGCTCCGGCCCGACCAGGGGACCGTCGAGGTCGTCGGGCACGACGTGTGGCGCGACCCCGTCGAGGTCAAGGCCCGCATCGGGGTGCTGCCGGAGGGCCTGCGGCTCTTCGAGCGGCTGTCCGGACGGGAACTGCTCGCCTACACCGGGCGGTTGCGGGGCCTGCCCGGGGCGGAGGTCGACAAGCGGGCCACCCAGCTCCTGGACGTCCTCGACCTGGCCGGGGCGCAGCACAAGCTGGTCGTCGACTACTCGACCGGCATGCGCAAGAAGATCGGGCTCGCCGGCGCTCTCCTCCACAACCCCGAAGTGCTGTTCCTGGACGAGCCGTTCGAGGGCGTCGACCCCGTCTCCGCCCAGACCATCCGCGGCGTCCTGGAGCGCTACACGGCCTCCGGCGCCACCGTGGTGTTCTCCTCCCACGTCATGGAGCTCGTCGAGTCGCTGTGCGACTGGGTCGCGGTGATGGCCGCCGGGCGGATCCGCGCCACCGGCACACTCTCCGAGGTGCGCGGCGAGGCACCGTCGTTGCAGCGGGCCTTCCTCGAACTCGTCGGCGCCGGGGGCCGGGACGCCGGCTCCGACCTCGACTGGCTGGGCGGCGGGTCCCGGTGAGCACGCCCGCGATCACGCCCGTCTTCGTCCGGCTGAAGCTGTCCCTGCTGCGCAACGGACTGCGCCGGTCCGGCGGGCGCAAGGCCGCCTACATCACCTCGGCCGTCGTCGCGCTGGTTTTCGCCGCCCTGCAGTTGATCGGCCTGATCGCGCTGCGCGGCCACGCGCACGCCGACGCCGTGGTCGTGCTGGCGGTGGCGGTGCTGGGACTCGGCTGGGCGGTGATGCCGCTGTTCTTCCCCAGCGGTGACGAGACCCTCGACCCGACCCGGCTGGTGATGCTGCCGCTGCGGCCCCGGCCCCTGATGGGGGCCCTGCTCACCTCCTCGCTGGTGGGCATCGGCCCGCTGTTCACCCTGTGCCTGCTGATCGGCTCCGTGGTCGCGGTGGCCCGGGGCGCGGCGGCGTTCGTGACCGGTGCGGTGGCCGTCGCCCTGGCGCTGCTGCTGTGCGTGGCGCTGGCCCGGGCCGTCGCCGCCGCCAACGTCCGGCTGCTGACCAGCCGCAAGGGACGCGACCTGGCGGTGCTCAGCGGCCTCGTCATCGCCGTCGGCGCGCAGGTGGTCAACTTCGGCGCGCAGCGCATCGGCGCCTCCGGGCTGGGCGAACTCGCCCCGGCGGCGGACGTGCTGGAGTGGGTGCCACCCGCCTCGGCGATCGGCGCCGTGCACGCCGTGAGCGAGGGGGCGTACGGGCGCGCCGGCGCACAACTGGTGCTGACCGCCGGCGCGCTGGCCGCACTGCTCGCCGTCTGGTCGCGGCACCTGACACGGCTGATGACCTCACCGGACGGATCGACCCTGCCGGCCGCCGACTCCGCCGCCCGGGAGCGGACCTCCACCGGCCTCGCCCGGCTGCTGCCCCCGGGCCGTACCGGCACGGTCATGGAGCGCAGCCTGCGGTACGTGTGGCGCGACCCGAAGACCAAGGCGGCCTGGGTGACCTCGCTGGCCATCGGCCTGATCGTGCCGGTGTTCAACGCCTGGCAGGGCACCGGCTCGGTGTACTTCGCGTGCTTCGCCGCCGGGATGCTCGGCATCCAGATGTACAACCAGTTCGGGCAGGACACCTCCGCGTTCTGGATCGTCGCCATGACGATCTCCACGACCCGCGACGCCTACGTCGAACTGCGCGCCCGCGCCTGCGCCCTGCTGCTGATCACCCTGCCGTACGCGACGCTGGTGACGGTCCTGACCACGGCCGTGCTGGGCGACTGGCGGCGGCTGCCCGAGGCGCTCGGGCTGTCCTTCGCCCTGCTCGGCGCGATGCTCGCGACCGGGGCGTGGACCTCCGCCCGCTTCCCCTACTCCATCCCGCAGGAGGGCCACAAGAACGTCGCCCCCGGACAGACCGGGCTCGCCTGGATCTCCATCTTCGGCGGGATGATGGCCGCCGCCCTGCTGTGCGCCCCCGTCATCGCGCTGACGATCTGGCTGAACGTCAGCGCCGACGGCGACGACTGGACGTGGCTGCTGCTGCCGGCCGGCACCGCCTACGGCGCCGCGCTCGCGGTGGCGGGCCTGCGCCTGGCCGCACCGCGCACGGCCCGGCGCCTGCCGGAGATCCTCACGGCGGTCAGCAAGGGGTGAGGCCCCCCGGACCGACCGGGGCCGGGGAGAGGGTGCGTCAGTGGTCGCCCAGCGCGTCCAGGAACGGCTCGATCGCCGCGCGCCAGGCCTCCGGCTGGTCGTAGTGGACCAGGTGGCCGGCGTCGGCGACCTCCGCGTACTGGCCGCGGGGCAGGACCCGGACCATCTCCTGGGCCTCCGCGCGGCCCAGCTCGCCGTCCAGACCGCGTACCACCAGCGCCGGGCACCGCACCTGCGCCAGCTCCTCCCAGTGCGCGTCGTACACCCACGTCTCCCGGGAGCGGAGCATCTGCTCGGGCTCGAAGACCGGGCGCCAGCCGTCCGGGGACTCGGCCATCACCTCGGCGTAGAACTCGCCCCGGGCCGGATTGGGCCGCTCCACCCAGGGGTCGTCCTCACCGAACCACTTGCGCACGTCGGCGAGGGTGGCGAACGGCAGCGGCCAGGACTTGAACCACTGGTCCCACTCGCGCTGGGAGGCGGCACCGAGCGCGGAGGCCCGCATGTCGCAGATGATCAGGCCGCGGACCAGGTCGGGGCGCCGGGCGGCCAGCTGCCAGGCGGTCAGCGCGCCCATGGCGTGGCCGATCAGGACGACGCGGGCGAGCCCGAGCTGCTCCAGGGCGGCCTCGGCGTCGTCGACGTAGGCGTCACGGGCGAACGACCCCTGCGGCGGTTTGTCGCTGCGGCCGTGGCCGCGCTGGTCGAGGGCGACCGCGCGGTGGCGCTCGGAGAGCCAGCGGGCGGTGGGCGCCCAGTGCGAGGCCCGGCCCATCAGGCCGTGCAGTAACAGCACGCCCGGAGTCCCGCCGGAGGCGGGATGCGCGCCCTCCGCGTCCGGGGCCGCGGCGGCCGGATCCGGCTTGGGCGGGTCGCCGAACTCCCAGGCCGCCAGGCGTACGCCGCCCGTCCCGATCACGTCGATGCGTCGCGCCATGTCCTGGCACCCCCCAAGCTTCGCGCGGACCGCGGCCCGATCGGCCGGTCCGGTCCTGTGAACCGTGTTCTGCCTGCTGTGCCTTCTGCCCTGCGAGTCGCGGCACCCCGCCGCCGGTGCGACCGGCCGTGCGCCGTCCGCAGACTATCGAATGCGCTTTCGAGGATGGCCGTCCGGCGGCCAACACCCCTCAATCGAGTGACCGGCCCCGGGGATTGATCGCTGTCTGCGAGGGGAGATTTCCAGCGGGGGGCGGACCGCTCGGGGAAAAACGGTCCGAGGGCACGACCCTGAGAGCTCGGGGCTCCGGGTCGGTCCAGGGGAGGACAAGCCCCGGCGCCGCACGGCGCCGGGGCTCTCCACGTTCCGACGGCACATCCTCCCGCCCCCTCCCCGACCGGGCGACATCGCTGTCAGGCCACGGCCCAGAGCCCCTCAGGTCATATGCCTCGCGCCCCAGCGTCGCACGGGAAGCGGACGAGCGCTGCCCTTCGGCGTACTGCGCGCGAGAACCCACAAAGATCGCGCCAACGCGACGGCACCACGACCGGCATCGCAAGCCGAGGCACCGCTCGGACGCAGAGCGAGGCTCCTGCGCGGCGGGCCGCACCAGTGCCTGCCCTGCCCGGGAAGCCGGGGCGTCGTGCGCGGGAGCCACCTCACCGTCCGCCGGAAGCCGAACCGGCGACACCGCCACCAACGGCCCGCCGCCGCGGCCGAGCCCGGCGGCCCCGCTCCGGCGGCACCGGCCCGGCCGGGCCGCCGCGGCCGGACCCGCGACAGCTCAGGGCTTCGCCACGAACACGTGCGAGGCCACGTCCGACTCCAGCTCGGCCGCCTCACCGCCGCTGCCGACCAGCACCCCGCCCGCCGACTCCGTCACACTCACCACCGAGCCGGGCTGCACCCCCGCACGCCGCAGCGTGTACATCAGCTGCGCGTCCGTCTGGATCGGCTCACCGATCCGGCGCACCACGACCGTCTTGCCCTCCGCACCCGGGTCCAGGCTGGCCAGCGACACCATGCCCTCGTCCAGGAACGGGTCCGCGCCGTCCTTCTCGCCCAGCTCCTCCAGCCCCGGGATCGGGTTGCCGTACGGCGACTCCGTCGGGTGCCGCAGCAGCTCCAGCACGCGGCGCTCCACCGCCTCGCTCATGACGTGCTCCCAGCGGCACGCCTCCGCGTGGACCTGCTCCCACTCCAGGCCGATCACGTCCACGAGCAGACACTCGGCCAGGCGGTGCTTGCGCATCACGCGCGTGGCCAGCCGGCGTCCCTCGTCCGTCAGCTCCAGATGCCGGTCGCTCGCCACGGAGACCAGACCGTCCCGCTCCATCCGCGCCACCGTCTGGCTCACCGTAGGCCCGCTCTGGTCGAGCCGCTCGGCGATACGGGCGCGCATGGGGACCACACCCTCTTCCTCCAGCTCGAGGATGGTGCGGAGATACATCTCCGTGGTGTCGATCAGTCCGGACATACGTGCCCCTCGAATGAGATCTGCCGGAGGCTGGACAGCTCACCGGCGTGTGCGCTGGCCCTGCCATCAATTCTGCCGGATACCACCGACAACCGTGTCGCGGGCGGGAAAGCAGGGGGTTACACACCCTCGTGGGAGGGTACGGCCCCGATTCACGCCGCTCGACAGCCCGCCACGACCCGGCCCGCGCCCCGGCCCCCGGCCGTATTGACACCGCACTGGTCCAGACCGCACCGTGATGCGCGACACAACGACGAGGCCAGCATGAAGGGACCCTCCATGAGCGACCGCGCGCCGGCCGATCAGTTCCTCGACGCCGCGATCGACCTGCTGCGCACGATCCGCGACGAGGAGGCCGACAGCATCACCGCCGCCGGGAACCTCCTCGCCGACACCGTCGCGGGCGGCGGCCAGCTCTTCGCCTTCGGCGCCGGGCACTCCTCCCTCGCCGCGCAGGACCTCGTCTACCGCGCCGGCGGCCTCGCCCTGATGAACCTGCTGGTCGTTCCGGGTGTCGTCGGCGTCGACGTCATGCCCGCGCCCCTCGGCTCCGCCCTGGAACGCGTCGACGGCCTGGCCTCCGCCGTCCTCGACAGCTCTCCGCTCCGCGCGGGCGACGCGCTGCTGATCATCTCCCTGTCCGGGCGCAACGCCCTCCCCGTCGAGATGGCCCTGCACGCCCGCGCCCTCGGCGTGAAGGTCATCGGTGTGACCTCGGTGGCCTACGCCTCCCAGACCACGTCCCGGCACAGCTCGGGCACGTTCCTCAAGGACCACTGCGACCTCGTGCTCGACTCCCGGATCGCGGTCGGGGACGCCGAACTCACCCACGACGCCATCCCCGCCCCCTTCGCCCCCGCCTCCACGGTCGTCACCTCGGCCCTCCTCCAGGCCGTCATGGCCACCACCGCCACGGCGCTCGCCGACCGCGGCATCGAACCCCCGCTGCTCCGCTCCGGCAACGTCGACGGCGGCCACGACTGGAACACCCGGGTCATGGAGCAGTACGCCGACCGCATCTTCTACCGCCACTGAGCCCTCCCGCGAAGCGGGCCGGAGCCCGAGCCGAGGGCCGGCGGCGTACGGAGTCGGGCGGGACGGAGTCGGTCGGGACGGGGTCGGGCGGAACGGAGGCCGGCGGGACGGCTCAGGCCCGGCCCGTCAGTTCCGCCAGGTCCAGGGCCGTGGCGATGCGGACCGCCACATCCTCCGCGTACATCGCGTCCGCGCGCTCGAAGGCGCTGCGGCCCGCGCCCCGCAGGAACGTCACCACGCCCAGCGTCCGCCCCCGGCTGCGCAGCACCGCGCACAGCGCGTGCACCGCGTCCGGCGGCCACTGCCGGGACACCGCCCAGGCCCGCGCCTCCTCCGGCGACGCCGACCCCGCAGTCGCCCGCAGCGCACCCGACCGCTCCACGCACTGCAGCGCCGGATGCCCCTCGGCGTACCGCACGGGCAGACCCGCGCGGCCGGACAGCCTGCTCGGGCCGGGCGCCCCGGACGGCGTGGCCGCCACCCGCACCAGCCGCACCGGCCCCTCGTCGTCCGCACCGGCCGGCGACCCCTCCGCGACCCGGTCGATCAGGGCGTGATCGGCGAACCCGGCCAGCGCGAAGTCCAGGTGCACCGTGGCCGCCTCCCCCGGGTCCTCGCACTCCGCCGCCGCCCGCGACGCCCGGTGCAGCTGCTGCGCACGGAACCGCAGCAGCGAGGCCTCCTGCTCCGCCTGCTTGGATTCCGTCACGTCCTGGAACAGCCAGCCCACCCCCAACGGCACCGGCTCCTCCGCCAACGGCGACGCCAGCCGCAGGAAACCGCTGCGCCAGCACCGCCGCCGCTCGCCCTCCGGCGACCGCACACTCACCCACACCTCGGCCGGCTCCGGCGGCGCACCCTGGGCCAGCACGTGCTGCAGCGCGCTCTCCAGCTCCTCCACGCCCTGCGCGAGCAGCTCCCCCAGCGGCCGCCCCAGCACCGACGTACGGCCCGTGCCCAGCGCCCGGGCCGCGTGCGCGTTCACCACGGCGGGCCGCAGATCGGCGTCGACCAGGACGACGCCCCAGCCCGCGTCCTCGAACAGCGCCTCGCTCAACGCGATCGACCGCTCCAGGTCGATCTGGGTGTGCACCTCGCTGAACGCGCAGTACACCCCCGCCGGCTTCCCGTCCGGCCCCCGCACCGCCGCCGACTGCGTCCGCACCAGCACCCGGCCGCCGTCCTTCGTCAGCAGCGCGAACTCGTGCACCTGCCGCCCCGGGGCGTGCATCGCCGACAGCAGCCGGCTCTCGACCTCCTCGGCGTCCGCGCTGCGCACCGCCCAGCCGGCCAGCCCTCGCCGCCCGACGGCCTCCTCCGCGCTCCAGCCGAGGATCCGTTCGGCCTCGCGGTTCCAGTGCGTCACGACCCCGTCGGCGTCGAACGCGCACAGCGCCGCGTCCATCCCGTCCAGCAGCGCGGCGAGCAGATCGGAACCGGCACCGTCCGAACCGTCCCGCCCGGGCTCGTCGGGCCCCAGCTCGTCGGTGGTCCCACTACGCCGGGAAGCACTCACCTGGACCCCCTGCAGGCTGCGTCCGCACGCACGGCACGTCGGTTCGCTCCTTGCAATCATTCAACTGGAACGTGACCGGGCGCACACCGAGTTCCCACAACATTGAGGGAATCGTTGTACGGCGGCAATCCCCACGTCAACGCCCCGGTGACGGCCCCGGCGCCGGGCGTTCCCGGCCGCCCGCCGCCGTCAGTCGATCAACGGCGCGGCACCGCCACCGCTGCCGCGCCGGGCGTACACCTCGATCTCGATCCGCATCCGCGGATCGGCGAGCCCGCACACGAGCATCGTCGCGGCCGGCCGCACCTCGCCGAAGCAGGCGCGCAGCACCGGCCAGCAGGGCTCGAAGTCCTCCCGCACGGGCAGCATGTACCGCACCCGCACGACGTCCGCGAAGCAGGCCCCGGCCTCCTCCAGAGCCGCCCCGATGTTCCGCAGGCACTGCTCCGCCTGCTCGACGACGCCGTCCGGGATGGTCATGGTCGCGTAGTCGAACCCGGTCGTCCCGGACACGTGCACCCAGTCCCCGTCCACCACGGCCCGGGCATACCCGATCCGCTCCTCGAACAAGGACCCACTGCTGATCGCCCACCGCTGCGTCATGCCCGAACGCTAAGGCGGCGATCGTCAGGGCGTCCACGGGGCACGGCAGCCCGGTGAAGCCGCCGGGTTCCAGCACGTACGGGTGACAGACGACCGAGCGAAGGTTCGACGACAGGGGTTCACTTCGCACGAACGGGTGTTCTCGGAGCCTCACGGGCCCGATCGGGCGGGCAGGGGGCTAGTTTCGGCGGCGTACTCGAGAAGGGAGGTCACTCGCTCCCCGGCCGTGAGGCCGACGGGTGACCAGCCCCGGTCATCACGATCCGGTGGATCAGGCAGGTGCAACCGATGACTACGTTTCCTGTGGGCGAGCCGACCCACCAGGCTGTGCTTCCTCAGCAGCCTGCTCTGGAATCCGTGAGAGCAGACACCCCTGGGAGCAGGGACGAAACGGCTCACGGACACCCCGCCGGTGTGCGGGGCACCGGCAGGGAACCTGGGCGAGGGGAGACCGGCGGGCGCGGCACCGCAGCCCGTCGGCGTCACGCCGGAAGCGCCGTTCCCACGGCGCGTACGGCAGAGACCGGGAGCGGTGACGCTCCCCCTTCGGACCTCGGCACGCGGCCGTACTCGGGCGGCGCCGGTGCGGGCAGGGTCCTCGTCCTGTCCCGGGAGGGCCTGCCGCTCATGCCCTGCCATCCCGCCCGCGCGCGGGAACTGCTGCGCAGGGGACGGGCCGTCGTGGTGCGTCATGTCCCCTTTGTGATCCGGCTGACGGACCGCCGTCACGCCGGCTCGGTGGTCGAGGGAGTGCAGTTGCGCATCGACCCCGGCTCGAAGGGCACGGGTCTCGTGCTCACCGACGGGAAGAGCGAGCGGGGAGATCACGGCGGCACGGTCACGGTCCGGCGGGGACTGGTGGCCGTCGAGTTGCGGCATCGGGGCGACCGCATCCGCGCAGCGATGAGGCAACGCGCGGCCTACCGGCGTCGCAGACGCAGGGCGAACCTCCGGTACCGCGCGCCGCGGCCGCACAACCGCGTTCGGCGGGCGGGCCTCTTGCCGCCCTCCCTGCGCCACCGGGTGGAGACGACCTTCTCGCTGGCCCACCGGCTGTGCGCATGGGCGCCCGTCACGGAGATCCACATGGAGCGCGCCGTATTCGACACCCGTTCGCCCGGTGCGGGCGGAGAGCCGATCGGCCCGGAGCCCGAGCACGGAGCCCCGACCGGAACCACGGTGCGGACCCGGCTGCGGGCAGCGTGGGACGGTGCATGCGCCTACTGCGGCAGGACAGGGGTCCCCCTCAACGTCGAGCACGTCCGGCCCCGCAGCCGAGGGGGTTCCCACCGGCGGTCCAACCTCGTCCTCGCCTGCGTTCCGTGCAACAAGGCCAAGGGCGCTTCACCGGTGCGGCGCTTCCTGGCGCACCGTCCCGAGCGTCTCGCGCTGCTCCCGCTCCGGCCCGGTGCACCGACCGAGCATGCCGCCGTCATGAACGCCACGCAGCGACAGCTCGTCGCGGCCCTGTCCTCCCTGGGCAGACCCGTGAAGACGTGGACCGGCAGGCTCACCAGCCGCAACCGCGTCGCCATGGGGCTGGACAAGACGCACACGTGGGACGCGCTGTGCGTGGGGCCTCTGGATCCCGCTTCCGGGGAGCGGGTCGTGAGGTTCCCCCGGCAGGTGCTGACGGCTTCGTCGACCGGCCGCGGCTCCTACGCCCGGACGACACCGGACAGGTACGGCTTCCCGCGTCTGCTGCGGACCCGCACCAAACAGCACTTCGGATACGTCACCGGTGACCTCGTGCGGGCCGTCCTGCCAGCCGGCGCCCGGGCCGGGACCTGGACCGGGCGGGTCTCGGTCCGGGCCAGGGGACAGCACAGGGTCAGTACGCCCACGGGACCGGTCGACGTCTCCCACCTGCACCTTCTCCTGCTTCAGCGGGGTGACGGATACGCCTGGGGACTGCGGTGCGAAGCCGTCGGGTCAATCTCTCGGAAAATGGGTTGATCGGTCGCCGAGCGGTTCCTAATGTGTGGCTCACACCGAAAGGAGGTGATCCGGAGAATGTATGAATCCCGGACGCGTGAGGTGGCTGCGGGCTAGCGGCTCGTCACCACACTCAGTGCGGTGCCGGACCAGCGCGTGAGCGAAGCGCGCAGCCGGCCCAATCTCAGGCAGTCACCCGACCCGCGAGTCGCCGGTACGTCCGGCCGGCTCCTCCACTGGAGGAACCAGACTCGCGGGTCGTCTGCGTTCTCGCAGTCGGCGGTGTGCGCAGAGTTCTAGGTGTTCGCGGGGTTCGCGGGGGGGTGATCGTGACCGGTGCGTGGCGTTCCGATCGGGTCGGCAGTGCGCTGCGGGGGGAGAATCCCACGGTGCTGCGCAGGCTGGAGGCCGGGTTCGCGGTGATCGGGGACGTGCAGTTCCTGCCGGGCTACTCGGTGCTGCTGACCGACGATCCGGCGGTGCAGCGGCTGTCGGAGCTGCCGCGCGGCAGGCGTCTGGAGTTCCTGGAGGGCATGGACCGGCTCGGGGAGGCCGTCGAGCGGGCCTGCCGGCGGCTGGAGCCGGGGTTCCGGCGGGTCAATCTGGAGATCCTGGGGAACACCGACCCGTTCCTGCACGCGCATGTGTGGCCGCGCTACGACTGGGAGCCGGCGGATCTGGTACGGCGGCCCGTGTGGCTGTATCCGCGGCGGATGTGGCGCGAGGAGGGTTACGCGCTCGGGGAGCGGCACGGGGCGCTGCGGGCCGCTGTCGGTGAGGAGCTGGACGTGCTGTCGGGGCGGGGCAGGGGTGCGGCCCCACCCGGGGAGCGGATGGGGCCGTGAGGGGGGAGCGGGGCCGGGGTCAGTGGGCGATGTCGCCGTAGCCCTCGATCTCGCGCGGGTTGCGGCTGCCGGGGCCGACGTACCGGGCCGAGGGGCGGACCAGGCGGCCGGTGCGCTTCTGCTCCAGGATGTGGGCGGACCAGCCGGCCGTGCGGGCGCAGGTGAACATGGAGGTGAACATGTGCGCGGGGACCTCGGCGAAGTCCAGGACGATGGCGGCCCAGAACTCGACGTTGGTGGCGAGGACGCGGTCGGGGCGGCGGGCGTGGAGTTCGGCCAGGGCCGCTTTCTCCAGGGCTTCGGCGACCTCGAAGCGGGGGGCGCCCAGTTCGCGGGCGGTGCGGCGCAGGACGCGGGCGCGGGGGTCCTCGGCGCGGTAGACGCGGTGGCCGAAGCCCATGAGGCGTTCGCCCTTGTCGAGCGCGTTCTTCACGTAGGCCTCGGCGTCGCCGGTGCGTTCGATCTCCTCGATCATGCCGAGGACGCGGGAGGGGGCGCCGCCGTGGAGGGGGCCGGACATGGCGCCCACGGCGCCGGACAGGGCGGCCGCCACGTCGGCGCCGGTGGAGGCGATGACGCGGGCGGTGAAGGTGGAGGCGTTCATGCCGTGCTCGGCGGCGCTGGTCCAGTAGGCGTCGACGGCCGCGACGTGCTTGGGGTCGGGCTCGCCGCGCCAGCGGATCATGAAGCGTTCGACGACGGACTGGGCCTTGTCGATCTCGCTCTGCGGGACCATGGGCAGGCCCTGGCCGCGGGCGGACTGGGCGACGTAGGACAGGGCCATGACGGCGGCGCGGGCGAGGTCCTCGCGGGCCTGTTCGGCGTCGATGTCGAGGAGGGGTTTGAGGCCCCAGACGGGCGCGAGCATGGCCAGCGCGGACTGGACGTCGACGCGGATGTCGCCGGAGTGGACGGGGATGGGGAAGGGTTCGGCGGGCGGCAGGCCGGGGTTGAAGGCGCCGTCGACGAGCAGGCCCCAGACGTTGCCGAAGGAGACGTGGCCGACGAGGTCCTCGATGTCGACGCCCCGGTAGCGGAGGGCGCCGCCCTCCTTGTCCGGCTCGGCGATCTCCGTCTCGAACGCGACGACTCCTTCGAGTCCGGGTACGAAGTCGGACATCAGGCGGCTCCTCGTGGTGTGAGTGACAGCTGGTGCGTTGCGGGGTGGGCCGAACGCATCGTGTCGGTCGGCCGGCGAGCGGCTGGCCGTCCGACGGATCCGCGGTCGTCTGCGGCGACTCGCGGTCCTGGCCGGTTGGTTTTTCTGTGATGCCCCGTGCGGTCGGCGGTCATCCCACAGCAACGGCACGGAAACGATATCCCCGGGTGTCACGATTGGGGAGGGGTCGCGGCACTGAGTGCCATGCAGTGACGAAGGACACCGTCCGTACGGCAAGATGACCGGGTGACCGACCGCGATGCCGTCCCCTTCGATCTGGCCTCGATGCGCAAGCACTACCGGGCCGACGGGCTTGCCGAGAGCGAGCTGGCCGCGAGCCCCGTGGAGCAGTTCGCGCGGTGGTTCCAGCAGGCCGCGACCGACGGCGGGCTGTTCGAGCCGAACGCGATGGTGGTCTCGACGGCCGATGCGCAGGGGCGGCCCAGTTCCCGGACGGTGCTGCTGAAGCACTTCGACGAGCAGGGGTTCGTCTTCTACACGAACTACGACTCCCGCAAGGCGCGTGACCTGGCGGGGAACCCGTACGTCTCGCTGCTGTTCCCCTGGCATCCGATGGCGCGGCAGGTGATCGTGTCCGGGGTGGCGCGGCGGACCGGGCGGGACGAGACGGCGGCGTACTTCCGGAGCCGGCCGCACGGTTCCCAGCTGGGGGCGTGGGCGAGTGCCCAGTCGTCGGTGGTGTCGACCCGGGCGGACATCGACGCGGCGTACGCGGAGCTGGCGGCGCGCTATCCGGAGGGCGAGCAGGTGCCGGTGCCGCCGCACTGGGGCGGTTTCCGGGTGGCGCCGCAGTCGGTGGAGTTCTGGCAGGGGCGGGAGAACCGCCTGCACGACCGCCTGCGGTACGTGGAGCAGCCGGACGGCAGCTGGCGGGTGGAGCGCCTGAGCCCCTGAGGGCGGTGGCCATCGCGTCCGGCGGCGGGGCCCGGCGGCAGGCCCGGGTGTCCGCGGCCGGTGGTAGAGGCTTTCAGGCCGGTGGTCGGGCTCTCAGCTCAGGGCGCGGTCCAGGAGGGCGGCCCATTGGGTGACCACCCGTTCGCGGCGGGCCGTGTCGTCCGTGAGGAGGTTGGCGAGGCCCAGGCCCCGGGCCATGTCCAGCAAGCCCTGGACCGTTTCGCGGACGCCGGGGGCGGACTCGTCCGCGGCGAGGAGTTCGACGGCTATGCGGTGGGTCTCGCGGCCGACGCGGGATTCGAGTTCGGTGACGCGGGGGCGCAGCTGGTCCTCGTCGGAGGCGGCGACCCACAGGTGGAGCGCCGCGCGGAAGAGGGGCCCGGTGTAGAGGTCGACCAGGGCGGCGACGACGGCGCGGCGGTCGCCGGCGGCGCCCTCGGGGAAGAGGGCGCGCAGGGCGGTGGAGCGTTCCTCGGCGACGTACTCGACGGCTGCGGTGAAGAGGTCCTCGCGGGTCGGGAAGTGGTGCTGGGCGGCGCCGCGGGAGACGCCGGCGCGTTCGGCGACCACGGAGACGGTGGAGCCCGCCCAGCCGTGTTCGGCGAGGCAGGCCACGGCGGCCTCCAGGAGCCGCTGCCGGGTGGCCCGGCTGCGGTCCTGCTTGGGGACTCTCTCCGCACGGTCGACCGCGCTCACACCACCCATGCCGGATCCCGTCGTTCGAGGAAGGCCGTCATCCCCTCGCGTGCCTGTGCGGAGGAGAACAGCCGGGCCGAGAGCGCGGTGAGGTGTTCCGCGTCCCGGTCGAAGGCTTCCAGCACCCTAGCCGTGAGCAGCCGTTTCGTCTCGGCCAGGGCGTCGGGGGCGGCCTTGCGCAGGCCGTCGAGCAGGGGGGTGAGGGCCGTGTCGACGTCGTCGGCGTGGGTGGTGAGCAGGCCGGCCGCGGTCGCTTGGGCGGCGTCGAAGCGTTCGCCGGTGAGGTAGTGGCGGGACAGGGCGCGCGGGTCGGCGCGGGGCAGGAGCGGCAGGGAGATGACGGCGGGGGCGACGCCGATGCGGACCTCGGTGAAGGCGAAGGTGGCGGTGGTGGCGGCGACGGCGATGTCGCAGGCGGCCAGGAGGCCGAGGCCGCCCGCGCGGACGTGTCCGGTGACGCGGGCGACGACGGGTTTGGGCAGTGCGACGATCTGGCGCAGGAGGGCGACGAGGGTCTCCGGGCGCGGGGGGTCCTTGAGGTCGGCGCCGGCGCTGAAGGTGTTGCCGGTGTGGGTGAGGACGACCGCGCGGACGGCGCTGTCCTTTCCGGCGGCGGTGAGGGCGTCGGCGAGTTCGGTGACGAGGGCCGCGGACAGGGCGTTGCGGTTGGCCGGTGAGTCGAGGGTCAGGGTGTCCACGGCGCGGGTGCGGGTGCGGGTCACGAGGGTCATGTGCGCTCCCTGAGGCGGCGTCGCAGGATCTTGCCGGAGGCGGCGCGGGGGATGCCGGCGGTGAAGGTGACGCGGCGTATCCGTTTGTAGGGGGCGACGCGTTCGGCGACGTACATCATGACGTCCGCTTCGGTGAGGGCGGCGGACGGCTGGCGGACGACGTGGGCGTGCGGGGTCTCGTTGCCGTCGTCGTCGTAGGTGCCGATGACGGCGGCGTCGGCGATGCCGGGGTGGGTGAGGAGGAGGGCTTCGAGTTCGGCGGGGGCCACCTGGAAGCCCTTGTACTTGATGAGTTCCTTGACGCGGTCGACGACGAACAGCCAGCCCTCCTCGTCGACGTGGCCGACGTCGCCGGTGTGCAGCCAGCCGTCGGGGTCGATCATGGCGGCGGTGGCGTCGGGGCGGCCGAGGTAGCCCTTCATGATCTGCGGTCCGCGGATGAGGATCTCGCCGGACGCGCCGGCGGGGAGGTCCTCGGCGGGGTCGTCGAGGGAGACGATGCGCATCTCGGTGCCGGCGATGAGCTTGCCGACGGTGCCGGGCGGGGCGTCGCGCATGGCGTCGAGGGGGACGACGTGCGTGCCGGGCGAGAGTTCGGTCATGCCGTAGGCCTGGCCGACGGGCGGCAGGCCGAGGCGGGCGGAGCAGGCGGCGGCGAGACGGGCGTCCAGGGGCGCGGCGGCGCTGATGAGGTAGCGCAGCGACGACAGGTCGTACTGCGCGACGGCCGGGTGCTTGGCCAGGGCGAGGACGATGGGCGGGGCGACGTAGAGCGCGGTGATGCGGTGGTTCTGGATGGCCGCGAGGAACTGCTCGAGGTCGAAGCGGGGCAGGACGACGACCGTGGCGCCTTGCCGCAGGGGGGCGTTCATCAGGGCGGTGAGGCCGTAGATGTGGAAGAACGGCAGGACCGCGAGGACGCGTTCGCCGGGGCCGGCGGGGATCGCGGGGTGGAGCTGGGCGAGGTTGGTGGCGATCTGGCGGTGGGTGAGCATGACGCCCTTGGGCGTGCCGGTGGTGCCGGAGGAGTAGGGCAGGGCGGCGACGTCCTCGGCGGGGTCGATGGCGACCAGGGGCTCGGGGGCCGTGGAGGCCAGCATGTCGATCAGGGAGCGGTGGCCGGTGGCGCTGTCGCAGACGAAGATCTCCCGTACGCCGCCCGCGAGTTCGGCGGCGCGCCGGGCGGTGCCGAGCAGTGGTGAGACGGTGATGATCCAGCGGGCCGCGCAGTCCGTGAGCTGTGTGGCGAACTCCTCGGCGGTGGCGAGCGGGTGCGCGGTGGTGACGGTGGCGCCCGCGCGGGTGGCGGCGTAGAAGGCGGTCGGGAAGGCGACGGTGTTGGGGCTGTGCAGGGCGAGGACGTCGCCCTTGCGGACGCCGGCCTCGGCGAGGGCGGCGGCGACGCGCCGGTGGAAGCGGTCGACCTGCTCGTACGTGAGGGTGGTGCCGTCGGTGCCGTCGATGAGGGCGGGGGTGGCGCCGAACTCGGCGGCCCGGGCCAGGACGGCGTCGTGGATGGGCAGGTCGACGGGTGGGACGTCTGCGTACTCGCTGCGGAACATGGCGGGTTCCTCCTGGCGGCGCGAACCGTCTCAGTACGACTTGGGCAGGCCGAGGGTCTGGTGGGAGACGTAGTTGAGGATCATCTCCCGGCTGACCGGGGCGATACGGGCCACGCGCGCGGCCGTGATCAGCCGCGCCAGTCCGTACTCGCGGGTGAGGCCGGCGCCGCCGAGGGTGTGGACGGCCTGGTCGACGGCTTTGACGCAGGCTTCCGCGGCGGCGTACTTGGCCATGTTGGCGGCTTCTCCGGCGCCGGCGTCGTCGCCGGTGTCGTAGAGGTGGGCGGCCTTCTGCATCATCAGGCGGGCCAGTTCGAGGTCGATGTGCGCCTGGGCGAGGGGGTGGGCGATGGCCTGGTGGGCGCCGATGGGGGCGTTCCAGACGGTGCGGTCGCGGGCGTAGTCGACGGCCTTGGCGAGGGCGTGGCGGCCCATGCCGATGGCGAAGGCGGCGGTCATGATGCGTTCGGGGTTGAGGCCGGCGAACAGCTGGAGCAGGCCGGCGTCCTCGTCGCCGACGAGGGCGTCGGCGGGCAGGCGCACGTCGTCCAGGACGAGTTCGAACTGCTTCTCCGCGGCGTGGAGTTCCATGTCGATGGGGCGGCGGGTGAAGCCGGGGGTGTCGCGCGGGACGATGAACAGGCAGGGCTTGAGGCGTCCGGTGCGGGCGTCCTCGGTGCGGCCGACGATCAGGGTGGCGTCGGCGATGTCGACGCCGGAGATGTAGACCTTGCGGCCGGTGAGGATCCAGCCGCCGGTGTCCCGGTCGCGGCGGGCGGTGGTGGTGATGCGGTGGCTGTTGGAACCGGCGTCGGGTTCGGTGATGCCGAAGGCCATGCGGCGGGTGCCGTCGGACAGGCCGGGGAGCCACTCCTGCCGCTGGGCGTCGGTGCCGAAGCGGGCGATGACCGTGCCGCAGATGGCCGGTGAGACCACCAGCATGAGCAGGGGGCAGCCGGCGGCGCCGAGTTCTTCGAGGACGATGGAGAGTTCGGAGATGCCGCCGCCGCCACCGCCGTGCGCCTCGGGCAGGTTGACGCCCAGGTAGCCGAGTTTGCCTGCCTCCGACCAGAGGTGGGTGGGGTCGCTTCCGGGGCCGTGGCGCTTGCCGAGGGCGGCGACGGCTTCTCGGAGCGCCTTGCGGTCTTCGGTGTCCATGGGGGTCCTTTCGGTGCGGGCCGGACGGGCTTGTCGCGCAGTTCCCCGAGCTCTAAGGGGCTTCCTTCACCACGGCCAGCAGCGCGCCCGGCTCGACCTGTTGCCCCGGTGCGACGCACAGGTCGGTCAGTGTCCCTGTCACCGGGGCGGTGATCTTGTGCTGCATCTTCATCGCCTCCAGCCAGAGCAGGGGCTCGCCGGCCTTCACCGGTGTTCCTGCCGTGAGGCCGTCGGCGACGCGGACGACCGTGCCCGGCATGGGCGCCAGGAGGGAGCCGGGGGCGTGGCGGGCGGTGGGGTCGGGGAAGCGGGGCAGGGCGGTGAGGGTGGTGGTGTTGACGTAGACCTGGTCGCCGTGGCGGGCGACGTCGTAGGTGCGCTGCACGCCGTCCACGTCGAGGACGACGACGTGGGCGTCGGCGTGCACGACCCGCACGCCGTCGGCCTCCATGCCGTGCCTGCCGTGCCGGTAGTGCGCCTCGTGCTCCTCGCCGGCCATCAGGTAGCGCTTGGTCTGCGGCTGGGAGGGGACGTTGCGCCAGCCGCCGAAGCGGGAGCGGCCGTGGGCGTCGGCGAGGGCGGCGGCCAGGGGGGCGAGCGGGTCCGGGGACGGTTCGGCCAGGGCCGCGAGGTGGCGGTCGTAGAAGCCGGTGTCCATGCGGGCGGCGGTGAACTCCGGGTGGCGCAGGGAGCGGACCAGGAGGTCGCGGTTGGTGGCGGGGCCGTGGATCACGGCGCGTTCCAGAGCGGAGGCGAGCCGGCGCAGGGCCTCGGGTCGGCTGGGGGCGTGCGCCACGACCTTGGCGATCATGGGGTCGTAGTGGACGCCGATGTCGTCGCCGTCGGTGTAGCCCGTGTCCAGGCGGACGCCCTGCGGGACGGCGAGGCGGTGCAGGCGGCCCGTCTGCGGGGACCAGTCGCGGGCGGGGTCCTCGGCGTACAGGCGGGCCTCGACGGCGTGGCCGCGGGCGGTGGGCGGTTCGGCCGCCAGACGGTGGCCCTCGGCGACGCGGATCTGCTCGGCGACCAGGTCGATGCCGAACACCGCCTCGGTGACAGGGTGTTCGACCTGGAGGCGGGTGTTCATCTCCAGGAAGTGGGCGCGTGTGCCGGCGACGAGGAACTCGACGGTGCCGGCGCCCACGTAGTCGACGGCACGGGCGGCCCGTACGGCGAGGTCGGCGAGTTCCCGGCGCAGTTCGCCGGTCAGGCCGGGCGCGGGGGCCTCCTCGACGACCTTCTGGTGGCGGCGCTGCAGGGAGCAGTCGCGGGTGCCGAGCGCGTGGACGGTGCCGTGGGTGTCGGCGAGGATCTGCACCTCGACGTGGCGGCCGTTCTCCAGGTACGGCTCCACGAACACCTCGCCGTCGCCGAAGGCGGCGGCCGCTTCGGCGCGGGCGGCGGCGAGTTCGGCGTCCAGGTCCGCGAGGTGCCGCACGACGCGCATGCCGCGGCCTCCGCCGCCCGCGGCGGCCTTCACCAGCACCGGCAGGTCGGCCTCGGTGACCTCGGTGAGGGGCGCGATGCCCATGAGCTGCTTGGCGCGGGTCTTGGACGCCATGGCCTCGATGGCCTCGGGGGGCGGCCCGATCCACACCAGGCCCGCCTCCCGCACGGCCCGGGCGAAGGCGGCGTTCTCGGAGAGGAAGCCGTAGCCGGGGTGCACGGCGTCGGCGCCGGCCGCGAGGGCGGCCTTCACGATCAGCTCGCCGCGCAGATAGGTGTCGGCGGGCGTGTCCCCCGGCAGCCGTACGCTCGTGTCGGCCGTGCGCGTGTGCAGGGCCCGCGCGTCGGCGTCCGAGTGCACGGCGACGGTGCGGATGCCCAGGTCGCGGCAGGTGCGGAAGACGCGGCAGGCGATCTCGCCCCGGTTGGCGACGAGCACAGAAGTGATCACTGGGGGTTCCTCACATCCGGAAGACGCCGAAGCCGCCGCGCGCGCCCTCGTAGGGGGCGGTGTGGATCGCGGACAGGCACAGGCCGAGGACGGTGCGGGTGTCGCGGGGGTCGATGACGCCGTCGTCGTAGAGCCGCCCCGACAGGAACATCGGCAGCGACTCGGACTCGATCTGCTGCTCCACCATGGCGCGCAGCGCCGCGTCGGCCTCCTCGTCGTAGGGCCGGCCCTTGGCGGCGGCCGACTGGCGGGCGACGATCGACAGGACGCCCGCGAGCTGCTGCGGGCCCATGACGGCCGACTTGGCGCTGGGCCAGGCGAACAGGAAGCGCGGGTCGTAGGCGCGGCCGCACATGCCGTAGTGCCCGGCGCCGTAGGAGGCGCCCATCAGGACCGACAGGTGGGGGACCTTCGAGTTGCTGACGGCGTTGATCATCATGGCGCCGTGCTTGATGATGCCGCCCTGCTCGTACTCCTTGCCGACCATGTAGCCGGTGGTGTTGTGCAGGAAGAGCAGCGGGATGTCGCGCTGGTTGGCGAGCTGGATGAACTGGGCGGCCTTCTGCGACTCCTCGCTGAACAGCACGCCTCGGGCGTTGGCGAGGATGCCGACCGGATAGCCGTGCAGGGCGGCCCAGCCGGTGGTCAGGCTGGTGCCGTACAGCGGCTTGAACTCGTCGAAGTCGGAGGCGTCGACGATGCGGGCGATGACCTCGCGCGGGTCGAAGGGGGTCTTCAGGTCGCCGGGGACGATGCCGAGGAGTTCCTCGGCGTCGTGGGCGGGCGGTTCGGCCGGGCCCGGATCCCCGTACGCCTTGCGGTGGTTGAGGCGGGCGACCACGCGCCGGGCCTGCCGCAGGGCGTCGGGCTCGTCGACGGCGAAGTAGTCGGCCAGGCCCGACACGCGCGCGTGCATGGCGGCGCCGCCGAGGGACTCGTCGTCGCTCTCCTCGCCGGTCGCCATCTTCACCAGCGGCGGGCCGCCGAGGAACACCTTCGCGCGCTTCTCGACCATGATGACGTGGTCGGACATGCCGGGGACGTAGGCGCCGCCCGCGGTGGAGTTGCCGAAGACGACCGCGACGGTGGGGATGCCGGCGGCGGACAGCCGGGTCAGGTCGCGGAAGATGGCGCCGCCGGGGATGAAGATCTCCTTCTGGGACGGCAGGTCGGCGCCGCCGGACTCCACCAGGCTGATCACGGGCAGCCGGTTGGCGAGGGCGATGTCGTTGGCGCGCAGGGCCTTCTTCAGCGACCAGGGGTTGCTCGCACCGCCGCGCACGGTCGGGTCGTTGGCGGTGATCAGGCACTCGACGCCCTCGACGACGCCGATGCCGGTGACGAGGGACGCGCCGACGGTGTGGTCGCTGCCCCAGGCGGCCAGCGGGGACAGTTCCAGGAAGGGCGTGTCGGGGTCGAGGAGCAGTTCGACGCGTTCGCGGGCGAGGAGTTTGCCGCGCCCGCGGTGCCGTGCGACGTACTTCTCGCCGCCGCCCGCGAGGGCCTTGGCGTGTTCGGCGTCGAGCGCGGCGAGCTTGTCGAGCATCGCCTCGCGGGCGGCTTTGAACTCGGGGCTGCCGGGGTCGAGCGCGGAGGTCAGGACGGTCACAGCAGGGCCTCCGGTATCTCCAGGTGGCGGGAGCGCAGCCATTCGCCGAGGGCCTTGGCCTGCGGGTCGAAGCGGTGCTGCGCGGCGACGCCGGCGCCGAGGATCCCCTCGACGACGAAGTTCACGGCGCGCAGGGCCGGCAGCACGTGCCGTCGGACGGTCAGTGCGCGGCTCTCGGGGATCAGCTCCCGGAAGCGGTCGGCGGTCAGTTCGTGGGCGAGCCAGCGCCACGCCTCGTCGCTGCGGACCCACACGCCGACGTTGGCGTCGCCCCCTTTGTCGCCGCTGCGGGCCCCGGCGACCAGCCCCAGCGGGGCCCGGCGGCACGGCCCGGGCGGCAGCGGCTCGGGCAGCGCGGGCTCCGGTACGGGTTCGAGGGCCCGGGTGTCCTGCGGGGGCGGCACGCTGATCCGGCGCCCGTCATGGAGGACGCCCACATGGTCGACGGCCCCATGGGGGACGTACACATCCTCGAACACCCCATAGGGCGACCCCTTCGAGGGGGGCGCCAGCACATGGAAGCCGGGGTAGCTCGCCAGGGCCAGCTCCACCGCGGCCCCGCTCAGGGCCCGCCCCACGGCCTGCTGGTCGGGGTCCCGGACGACGAGCCGCAGCAGGGCGCTGGCGGTCTCCTCCGTGCCGGCGTCGGGATGGTCGGTGCGCGCGAGTTCCCAGCGGGCCTCGGCGACCTTGCCCAGGGCGGGTTCCAGCTGCTCCCGGACCAGGGCCGCCTTGGCCTCGACGTCCAGCCCGGTGAGCACGAAGACGACCTCGTTGCGGAAGCCGCCGAGCCGGTTGCGCCCGACCTTGAGGGTGGGCGGCGGTGCCTCCCCGCGCACGCCCTCGATCCGCACCCGGTCGGGCCCGTCGGGGCTGAGCCGGACCGTGTCCAGCCGGGCGGTGACGTCGGGCCCCGCGTACCGGGCGCCCGCCGTCTCGTACAGCAGCTGGGCCGTGACCGTGCCGACGTCGACGAAGCCGCCGGTGCCGGGGTGCTTGGTGACGACGCAGCCGCCGTCCTCGTGCAGCTCGGCGAGCGGGAAGCCGGGGCGGCGGACGTCGCCGTCGCGGAAGAAGGCGTAGTTGCCGCCGGTGGCCTGGGTGCCGCACTCCAGCACGTGCCCGGCGACCACGGCCCCGGCCAGCCGGTCGTACTGGCCGGGCTGCCAGCCGAAGTGGGCGGCGGCGGGCCCGGTGACCAGGGCCGCGTCCGTGACCCGCCCGGTGACGACGACGTCGGCGCCCTCCCGCAGGCAGGCCGCGATGCCGAAGCCGCCGAGGTAGGCGTGGGCGGCGAGGCTCCTCGGGTGGGCCGCGGTCAGGTCGTCGCCCTCGACATGGGCGACCCGCACGGGCAGTCCCAGCCGCGCGGCCAGCGTCCGTACGGCGTCGGCGAGTCCGGCCGGGTTGAGGCCGCCCGCGTTGGCAACGATCCGCACGCCCCGCTCGTGGGCGAGCCCCAGGCACTCCTCCAGCTGCCGCAGGAAGGTGCGGGCGTATCCCGCGGCCGGGTCCTTCAGCCGGTCGCGGCCGAGGATCAGCATGGTCAGCTCGGCGAGGTAGTCGCCGGTGAGGACGTCCAGTTCGCCGCCGGTGAGCATCTCGCGCATGGCGTCGAAGCGGTCGCCATAGAAGCCGGAGGCGTTGCCGATGCGCAGGACCGTCACGGTGCGGCCCCCTCACCGGCGCCCGGGGCGGTTCCAGGCTCCCGGCCCGTCACGATCCGGCCCCCTTCGGCGGGCGCCCGCCGCCCGGTGGTCCCGCGAACGCCTGCGCGATGTCCAGCCAGCGGTCGGCGTCCGGGCCGTCGGCCCGCAGGGCCAGGTCGCCGCGGTGGGCGCGCTGGGTGACCAGCAGGCAGAAGTCGACGGCGGGCCCGGTGACGCGCTGCGGGGCGTCCTCGGGGCCGTACGCCCACAGGTCGCCGGAGGGCGCGAGGAGTTCGACGCGGAAGGGTGCGGCGGGCGGGGTCAGTCCGTGGGCGCCGTAGGCGAAGTCGCGGGTCCGCACCCCGAGCCAGGCCACATGCCGCAGCCGGTCGGTGGGTGGGCGCGCCACACCCAGGGCGTCGGCCACGTCCTGCCCGTGGGCCCAGGTCTCCATGAGCCGGGCCGTCGCCATGGAGGCGGCCGACATGGGCGGCCCGTACCAGGGGAAGCGCGCCTTGGCCGGGGCGGCCCGCAGGGCCCGTTCCAGGTCCGTGCGCCCCTCGCGCCAGCGGGTGAGCAGCTCGGCCGGCGGGAGCGCGGCGCCCTGCTCGGCGCCCTCGTCGACGAAGGAGCCGGGGGCCGCGAGCGCCTTCTCGACCAGGGCGTGGAAGGCGCCGGGGTCCGTGACGGCGAGCAGGGCCGAGTGGTCGGTCCAGGCGAGGTGGGCGATCTGGTGGGCCACGGTCCAGCCGGGGGCGGGCGTCGCGAGCGCCCAGCGCAGCGGGGTCAGCCCGGCGACGAGCGCGTCCAGTTCCTCGCTCTCCTCGCGCAGGTCGTCGATCACCGACGTCGGATCGGACACGGGCGCTCCCTCGGGACACGGCGGTGTGCGGGGTGGTGCGGCGTGCTGAGGAGCATGGCAGCGGCCCGAGAAACAATCAAGCGTGCTTGCATGAAATTCTTCCCGGGCTCGCGCTCCACCGCCGGGCCCGGGAGCACGCCGACGCCACGATCGCGGACCTGCCACTGGACGCCCCCGGACGCGTCCCTGGTGGCCGCCCGAGCGGTGCCGGATCACGCCGCACCACGTCCTGGTCACCGACCCAAAACCGGCCCGGACGGCGAGGCGGCCCGCAGGCCCCACGGCCCGAGCGCCCCAGGGCCCGAACGCCCCACGGCCGCGACGCCCGGCGGCACGGCGGCGGCCGGGCGGGGCGTCGGAGGGGGGGCGGGTCCTAGCCCTCCAGCGCCGTGCTCTCCAGCGCCGCCCTCTTCTTGCGGCCGCGGCCCACCTGGGTGCGGACCGCGCCCATGCTCGCCGCGATGACGAGGGCGATCGCGGCGGCCTCGGGCGCACTGAGGGCCTGGTCGAGGACGAGGAAGCCCGCCGCCGCGGCGAGCGCCGGTTCGAGGCTCATCAGGATCGCGAAGGTCGAGGCGGGCAGGCGGCGCAGGGCGAGCAGTTCGAGGGTGTACGGCAGGACGGAGGAGAGCAGGGCGACGGCCGCGCCCAGGCCCAGGGTCACCGGGTCGAACAGCTTCGCACCGGACTCGGCGAGGCCCAGGGGCAGGAAGAGCACCGCCCCGACCGCCATCGCCAGGGCGAGACCGTCGGCCTGGGGGAAACGGCGGCCCGTACGGGCGCTGAAGACGATGTAGGCGGCCCACATGGCTCCGGCCCCCAGGGCGAAGGCCGCTCCCGTGGGGTCGAGGCCGCTGAAGCCGCCGCCGCCGAGGAGGAAGACACCGGCGAGCGCGAGGGCCGCCCAGACGACGTTGATCGCCCGCCGGGAGGCCACGACCGACAGGGCGAGGGGGCCGAGGACCTCCAGGGTGACGGCGGGGCCCAGCGGGATGCGCGCGACGGCCTGGTAGAAGAGGCCGTTCATGGCGGCCATGGTGACGCCGAAGGCGACCACGGTGCCCCAGTCGGCACGGGAGTGGCCCCGCAGCCGCGGCCGGCAGACCAGCAGCAGGACGACCGCCGCCACCAGCAGGCGCAGCGCCACGACCCCGAGGGCTCCGGCCCTCGGCATCAGCGTCACCGCGACCGCGGCGCCGAACTGCACGGAGACCCCGCCCGCCAGCACCAGGCCCACGGGCCCGAGCGAGCCGAAGCGGCCGGGGCCGGCCGGCGGGGAGCCGGCGGCACCGGTCGCGGACTGGGGTGGGGCGGTGGTCTCCGGCGTGGTCACGGGCGGGTCCTGTGCTCGAGGGTCGGGGTCCGGGAGGTGCGCGTGTGCGGTGCGTACACCCTGATGCACTCAACGTGCAACCAGGTGCACTGCACAGTCCAGGGTAATGGACTTCGTCAGGTGCGTGAACCCCTTTTGCCTCTGTCTCGGGCTGTGAGACGTCAGCGGCGGGCGAGGTACAGGCTGAACGCCTTGTAGAGCAGGGAGTTGAGGGGGTGGTCCCACTCGCCGAGGTACTCGACGGCCTCGCCGCCCGTGCCCACCTTGAACCGGAGCAGGCCCAGCAGGGGGCTGGACTCCTCCAGGGTGTCGGTGATGCCCCGCAGGTCGTAGACGGAGGCGCCGAGTTCGTGCGCGTCGGACAGCATGCGCCACTGGACCGCGCTGCTGGGCTGGACCTCGCGGCGGCGGGCGGTGGAGGCGCCGTAGGAGTACCAGACGTGGTCGCCGACCGTCAGCATGGTGGCGGCGGCGAGCACCTCCCCGTCGTGGTGGGCGAGGTAGAGCCGCATGCGGTCGGGGTGCTCGGCGGTCAGCGCGTTCCACATGCGCTGGAAGTAGGGCAGCGGGCGCGGCAGGAACCCGTCCCGTTCGGCGGTCTCGGTGTACAGCCCGTGGAACACCGGCAGGTCGGCCAGGTCGCCGCGGACGACCTTCACCCCGGCGTTGTCGGCCTTCTTGATGTTGCGCCGCCACTGCTGGTTGAGGCCGTCGTGGATCTCCAGCAGCGACCGTCCGGCCAGCGGCACCTGGAAGACGTGGCGGGGCTGGCCGGCGGCGAAGCCGTTCTCGCCGGACGGGGTCTGCCGCCAGCCCATGTGCCGCAGGACGTCCGCGACCCGCCCGGCCCGGGTCTCGTACGAGGTGGCCCGCACGTCGCGCAGCCGCCGGGCGGCCGGGTCGGCGATGGCCGCCTTGACCGTCTCGGCGCTCCAGCGGCGCACCACGACGGGCGGGCCCATGCGCACGGCGAAGGCGCCCCGCTGCTTCAGGTACGTGAGCATCGGCTGCAGCAGGCGTTCGAGGCCCGGTTCGTGCCAGTCGAGGAGGGGGCCCTCGGGGAGGTAGGCGAAGTGGCGCGGCAGGCCGGGCAGCCGCGGTCCGGGCAGGGGGCGCAGCAGCACCAGGCCCGCGCCGACGAGCTGTCCGGACCGGTCGAACCAGCCGAGGCTCTCGGCCTGCCAGTCGGGCTTCACCTCGCCCCAGGCCGGCACCTGGGTGTGACTGGCGGAGGGACGGGCCGCGACGAACGCGAGGTGCTCTTCGCGGGTGATCGGCTGGACGCGGACGCTCATGCGCGGGCTCCTTCGAGCAGCGGCCCTCGACGGGCAGTGACTGGTCCCGCGAGCGTAGGAGCGGCCCGGGCGCTCCCCCGGCTCAGACACTCGACTCCGCCCACCAGTGGCCCGAACGCCCCACAGGCCCGGAACCGGCCCCGTTCCCCACCCGCTGCCTCAACCCCCTCCCCGCTGCCTCACCCGCTGCCTCAACCCCCTCCCCGCTGCCTCACCCCCGCCCCCGCCGGCTCGCTCACTGCCGCGGCCGCCTCGCTCCCTGCCGCGGCTGCCCCACCCGGCACCACCGGCGCCGCACGCGCCGGCTCCGGCAGCCTCACTTCCGGCCTGCCGAGTCACTCCGCGCCTTTGCCGTCGTCCTCCCCGGCGCGCGGCCCGGCCTCGTCCAGCGCCTGGGCCAGCACCTCCGCCAGGTGCCTGCCCCGCACGCCGGCCAGGTGCTCCAGCTGGGTGCGGCAGGAGAAGCCGTCCGCCAGGACCACCGCGCCGTCCGGGGCGCCGCGCACCGCGGGCAGGAGCTGTTCCTCCGCGACGGCCGCGGAGATCTCGTAGTGCCCGCGTGTGAAGCCGAAGTCGCCCGCGAGCCCGCAGCAGCCGCCGCTCAGGTCGCCGGTGAGCCCGGCCGCCCGGCGCAGCCGCCGGTCGGCGGCGTCACCCAGGACCGCGTGCTGGTGGCAGTGGGTCTGGCCCGCGACGGGCCGGTCCACGCGCGGCGGCGTCCAGCCGGGCGCGTGCCGTTGCAGTGTCTCCGCGAAGGTGAGGACCCTGGCGGCGAGGCGGGCCGCCCGCGGGTCGTCGTGCAGCAGTTCGGGCAGGTCGGTGCGCAGGGCGGCGGCGCAGCTCGGTTCCAGCACCACGACCGGCGCCGCGGTCTCCAGGACCGGTTCCATCAGGTCGAGCGTGCGCCGCATGACAGTACGGGCGCGGTCGAGCTGCCCCGTCGAGACGTACGTCAGTCCGCAGCACACCCGGCCCCGCCCGCGCAGCAGCGACAGCGGGTCCAGGGCGACCGTCCGGCCGTCGCCCACCGGCGGCCCGGCCAGGTGCACGGTCGGCGGCAGCGCCACCCGCAGCCCGGCCGCCTCCAGCACCCGCACGGCGGCCTGCCCGACGGCGGGCGAGAGGTGCTCGGTGAAGGTGTCGGGCCACAGCACCACGAGGTCCCCGCCGGTGGCGGGGCGGTGCGGGCGCCGCCGCTCCCACCAGCCGGTGAACGTCCGCCGCGCCAGCCGCGGGAGCGGCCGCTCGGGTGCGATGCCGCCCAGCCGCCGGGCCGCCCACGCGAGCGGGCGGATCCCGGACAGCGCGTTGACCAGGCGGGCGGTGCGGGTGCGCGAGACCGCCCGCAGCCACAGCGGCAGCCGGCCCAGCGCGTGGTGGGCGGCGGGGCGCCGGCGCCCGGCGTAGTGGTGGTGCAGGAACTCCGCCTTGTACATGGCCATGTCGACGCCGACCGGGCAGTCGGAGCGGCAGCCCTTGCAGGACAGGCACAGGTCCAGCGCGTCCCGCACCTCGGGCGAGCGCCAGCCGCCGGTGACCACCTCGCCCGCGAGCATCTCGTGCAGCAGCCGGGCCCGCCCGCGCGTGGAGTGCTCCTCCGCGCCGGTCACCCGGAAGGACGGGCACATCACGGCCGGGCCGGACACCGATTCCGTACGGCACTTGGCGACGCCCACGCAGCGGCGGACCGCGGCCGTGAAGTCACCGCCGTCGGCCGGGTAGCCGAAGGCGACGTCGACGGGCTCGCGGGGCAGGACGGCGAAGCGCAGGCCGGAGTCCAGGGGCGCGGGCCGGACCAGCATGCCGGGGTTGAGCAGGTCGTCCGGGTCCCAGACGCCCTTCACCCGCTCGAACAGGCCGACCAGGCCGGGCCCGTACATCCTCGGCAGCAGCTCGGCGCGGGCCTGCCCGTCGCCGTGCTCCCCGGACAGCGAGCCGCCGTGCGCGACCACCAGGTCCGCGAGTTCCTCGGAGAAGCGGCGGAAGCGGGCGACGCCGGGCCCGGTGAGCAGGTCGAAGTCGATGCGGACGTGGATGCAGCCGTCCCCGAAGTGCCCGTAGGGCGCGCCGCGCAGGCTGTGCGAGGCGAGCAGCGCCCGGAAGTCCCGCAGGTAGGCGCCCAGCCGTTCCGGCGGCACCGCGCAGTCCTCCCAGCCCGGCCAGGCCTCGGTGCCGTCCGGCATCCGGGTCGCCGTGCCGCTGGCGTCCTCCCGGATCCGCCACAGGGCCCGCTGCCCGGCCGGGTCCGTGACGATCAGCGCGTCCAGGACGTCCGCCGCCCGCACGATCCTCTCCGCACGCGCGCGTGCCTCTGCCTGCGTCGGCCCGCCGGTCTCCACGAACAGCCAGGCCCCGCCCCGCGGCAGCTCGACGGCCGACGGCACCAGGTCCGCCGCCATGCCCTCCACCGTCAGCGGGCGGTAGGGCAGCAGCCCCGCGGCGGCCTCGGCCGCCGCGCCCTCGTCGGCGTACGCCAGCACGGCCAGCGCATGCGCGCGGGGCGCCTCGACCAGGCTCACGACCGCCTTGGTGAGGACGCCGAGGGTGCCCTCGCTGCCGCAGAAGGAGCGGGCCACGTCGGCTCCCTTCTCGGGCAGCAGGGCGTCCAGCGCGTATCCGGAGATGCGGCGGGGCAGGTCCGGGAAGCCCGTGCGCAGCCGGGCCAGGTCCGCCTCCACCAGCGCCCGCAGACCGTCCGGCGCCCCGGCCCACTCCCGCCCGAGCCGCAGCCGCTCGCCGCGCGCGGTGAGGACGTCCAACTGCCGGACGCTGTCGGCGGTCGTCCCCCACGCCACCGAGTGGGAGCCGCACGAGTTGTTGCCGATCATGCCGCCGAGGGTGCAGCGGCTGTGGGTGGAGGGGTCGGGGCCGAAGCGCAGTCCGTGCGGGGCGGCGGCCTCCTGGAGCCGGTCCAGGACCAGCCCCGGCTGCACGACGGCCGTGCGCTCCCCGGGGTCCAGGGCGACCAGCCGGTTCATGTGCCGGGTGAAGTCCAGGACGACACCGGTCCCGGTGGCTTGCCCGGCGATGGACGTCCCCCCGCCCCGGGCGACGACCGGCACCCCGTGCTCCCGGCACACCGCCAGCACGGCGGCCACGTCGCCGGCGTCCACCGGGGCCACGACCCCCAGCGGCACCCGCCGGTAGTTGGACGCGTCCATGGTCACCAGCGCCCGGGCCCCGGCCCCGAAGGCGACCTCGCCCCGGACGGCCGCCCGCAACGCGCCCTCCACGGCCGCCGGATCCGCGCCGCGCAGAAGATCCGTCATCCCTCCAGCATGCACGCGTCCCCGTCCGGCGCGTGGCGGGACGGCGCCGGAGGTGCCGGGTGGGCGGCAGCGGTCGGGAAGACGCCGTCCGCCCGCCGTCTCATCCGACGGACGATGTTTCGCCCGCGTTTGGTGAAACGGCTACGCTCCCCTCCGTGGCTGAGATCCGGATTCCCTCTGACATCAAGCCCGCGGACGGACGTTTCGGCGCGGGACCCTCCAAGGTGCGGACGGAGGCGCTGGACGCCCTCGCCGCCACCGGCACCTCCCTGCTGGGCACCTCCCACCGCCAAGCCCCCGTCAAGAACCTGGTCGGCCAGGTCCGCGAGGGCATCCGCGAGCTCTTCCAGCTCCCCGACGGCTACGAGGTGGTCCTCGGCAACGGCGGCTCCACCGCGTTCTGGGACATCGCGACGCACGGCCTGATCGAGAACAAGTCGCAGCACCTCAGCTTCGGCGAGTTCTCCTCCAAGTTCGCCAAGGCCGCCAAGCTCGCCCCCTGGCTGGCCGAGCCGGACGTCATCTCCGCCGACCCGGGCACGCACCCCGAGGCGGTCGCCGCGGCGGGCGTGGACGTCTACGCGTTCACCCACAACGAGACCTCCACCGGTGTCGCCATGCCGATCAAGCGCGTGGCGGGCGCCGACGAGGGCGCCCTGGTCCTCGTGGACGCCACCTCCGGCGCCGGCGGCCTGCCCGTCGACATCAGCGAGACGGACGTCTACTACTTCGCCCCGCAGAAGTCCTTCGCCTCCGACGGCGGCCTGTGGATCGGCGTGTTCTCCCCGGCCGCCATCGAGCGCGCCGAGCGCGTCCACGCCTCGGGCCGGCACGTCCCGGAGTTCTTCAGCCTCCCCACGGCGATCGACAACTCCCGCAAGAACCAGACGTACAACACCCCGGCGCTGGCCACCCTCTTCCTGCTGAACCAGCAGCTGGAGTGGATCAACGGCCAGGGCGGCCTGGACTGGGCGGTGCGCCGCACGGCCACCTCCGCGCGGACGCTGTACGGCTGGGCCGAGGACGTGAAGTTCGCCAACCCGTTCGTCACCGATCCGGCCAAGCGCTCGCAGGTCATCGGCACGATCGACTTCACGGACGAGGTCGACGCCGCCGCCGTCGCCAAGGTGCTGCGCGCCAACGGCATCGTCGACACCGAGCCGTACCGCAAGCTCGGCCGCAACCAGCTGCGGGTCGCGATGTTCCCGGCGATCGACCCGGCGGACGTCGAGGCGCTCACCCAGTGCGTCGACTACGTGATCGACAAGCTCTGACACACGCGCCCAGCGTGCGTCGACGAGGGCGCCCCGCTCGTGCGGGGCGCCCTCGTGCGTCACCGGCTCAGCCTCCGGAACCGCCGGACCGCCAGCGGCAGGAAGACGGCCGTGAGGATCACCGGCCACACCCCGGCCATCAGCAGCGCGTGCTGCTCCACCCACGAGTCGCCGCCGCCGACCGGGACGCCGAACAGCTCACGGGTCGCCGCCGCCGTGGACGAGATCGGGTTCCAGGCCGCCACCCAGCCCAGCCAGTCGGGCATCAACTGCGGTGCGACGAAGATGCTGGAGATCATCGTCAGCGGAAACGCGACCGCGAACAGCCCGCCCGCCGCCTCCGGGTCGGGCACCAGCAGACCGAGCCACACCCCGATCCAGATCAGCGCGAACCTCAGCCACAGCAGCAGTCCGAACGCGGCCAGGAAGGCGAGGCCGCCGTCCGGGCGCCAGCCCATCGCCAGCCCGGTGAGCATCATGATGGCCAACTCGGCGCAGGCCACGATCAGATCGGTGACCCCCCGCCCGGCCACCACGGCCGAGGAGGCCATCGGCATGGACCGGAACCGGTCGATGACCCCCTTGGTGGAGTCGTAGACCATGACGGTGGCCGTGTTGATGAAGCCGAACGCCATGGTCATCACGAACATGCCCGGCATCAGGAAGTCCTGGTAGTCGCCGCCGCCCGGCACCTTCATCGCGCTTCCGAAGACATAGCCGTACAGCAGCACGGACAGGATCGGGAAGCCGAGCTGCCAGGCGATGTTGACCGGCTGGCGCCGGTAGTGGGTCAGTCCGCGGCGCACGATGTTCCAGCAGTCGGCGAGCAGCCGGCGGACACCGCCGTGCGTGCTCGGTGCGCTCAGGTCGACGGCGCTCACGCTGCGGCCTCCTTCTCGGTCCGGTGTCCGGTCAGGCGCAGGAACACGTCGTCGAGGCTGGGCCTGCGCAGCCCGATGTCCTCGACGCGCACGCCCTCGTCCTGGAGGGTGCGCGCCACGTCGGTGAGGGCCGCGACGCGGTCGGCGACCGGGGCGTGCACCCGCGACCCGGGCTCGTCCGTCTCGGGTTCGCCGTCGGCGACCCGGGCGACCACCTTCACCACCCGGGGGATGTCGGACCGTTCCGCGACCACGACCTCGATGCGGTCGCCGCCGACCCGGTTCTTCAGCCCGTCCGGGGTGTCGTCGGCGATGGCCCGCCCCTGATCGATGACGGTGATGTGCGAGGCGAGCCGGTCGGCCTCCTCCAGGTACTGCGTGGTCAGCAGCACGGTCGTGCCGCCCGCGACCAACGCCCGCACGGAGTCCCACACTTCGCCGCGACTGCGCGGGTCCAGACCGGTCGTCGGCTCGTCCAGGAAGAGGACGGCCGGGGCGAGGATCATCGACGCGGCCAGGTCGAGGCGGCGCCGCATGCCGCCGCTGTACTTGCCGACGCCGCGGTCGGCCGCGTCGCTCAGGTCGAACTGCTCCAGCAGTGCGGCCGCCCGGAGTGCGGCCCGCCTGCCGCCGAGGTGGAAGAGCCGGCCGAACATCTCCAGGTTCTGCCGGCCGGTGAGCACCTCGTCGACCGCCGCGTACTGCCCGGTGAGGCCGATGCGGGCCCGGACCTCGCGCGGCCGGCGCGCCACGTCCAGCCCGGCGACCGTGGCGCGTCCCCCGTCCAGCCCGACCAGCGTGGAGAGGATGCGCACGGCGGTGGTCTTGCCCGCGCCGTTCGGCCCGAGCAGGCCGTGCACCGTGCCCTCGCGGACCGCCAGGTCGAAGCCGTCGAGCGCGCGCTTCTCGCCGTACCGCTTCTCCAGCGCCTCGGCCCGCACCGCACAGCCGTCCATGCGTCCCCCTCCCGTCGGCGTCCGCGTCCCGCCGACGCGAACTGAGTACACCGTACCCGATTACGCGTACGCCGTACCCAGTTTTCTGGCCGGGTCCTAAGCTGGGCCCCATGACGAGCGGGACGAGCGGGACGAGCGGCGCGGGCAGCGCGGACACCAGCGGCAGCGGCGACATCGCCCGCACCCTGGAACTGCTGTGGGACACCGGGCGGCGCCCCAGCCGCGGCCCCAAACCAGCCCTGACCCTGGACCGCATCGTGGAGGCGGCCGTCCGGGTCGCGGACGCCGAGGGGCTCGACGGGCTGTCGATGCGACGGGTCGCCGCCGATCTGGGCACGGGCACGATGTCCCTCTACCGGTACGTGCCCGGCAAGGGCGAACTGCTCGACCTCATGCTGGACCGCGTCCAGCGCCCCGCCGACCTGCCCGACACGGACGGCGGCTGGCGAGCGGCCCTGGAGGCCCTGGCCCGGGCGACCCTGGCCCTCTACCGCCGCCACCCCTGGCTGCTCAGGGTCAACCAGACCCGCCCCATCCTCGGCCCGAGCGCCATGGACGGCATGGAGAAGATCCTCACCCGGATCCGCCCCATGCGCCTCAGCGACCCGGAGCTGGTCTCCGCCGTCATCATGATCGACGGATACGTCGTCGGGGCGGCCCGCACCCAGCTGTACCAGCAGGAGGCCGAGCACCGCACGGGCCTGACCGACGCCGAGTTCTGGCAGGCGCAGGTACCGGTCCTGGAGAAGGTGATGTCCTCGGGCCGCTACCCGGTCATGGCGTCCCTCTCGGAGGACGCGTTCGGCACCGGCTTCGACCACTTCGAGTTCGGCCTCCAGCGCATCCTGGACGGCCTGGAGGTCCTGGTGGCGACCCGCGAGGCGGCAGCCGCCCGGCACAACTCCTAGGGTCTGTCGTTCGGATCATGGCGCAGGGCATCGGCAGCACCTGTGAACGCCGGTGAGCCCCGCGTCTGCGTCATGATGCGAACGGCCGGCCCTAGGAGCGGCGCCTCAGCTTCCGCAGGGCGAAGAGCACGACCAGGGCCGCACCCGCGGCGATCGCCCCCGTCCTCAGCTTGCCGTCCAGCCCCTCGCCGCCGTCGGACGCGGCCGAACCTCCCTTGCCCGAGGGCGAGTCGGAGCCCCCGCCGCCCGGCGCGTCCTGCGGTTCCACCGGGCTGTCGGCGCCCTCCGCCCCGTACATCAGCTTCGTTCCGTCGGCGGTGTAGGTGACCGACTCGCCCTGCCCGAGGAACGGCACCCCCAGCCGCTCCGCGCGCTTGATCCGCCCGCCGTTCCAGTCGTACGCGATCGACCCGAAGTAGCTGCGCACGACGAGGTGTTCGCCGTCCGGGGAGAGCGTGGCGTCGGTGGCCTCCAGGTCGGGCACGGCCGCGACCGGGCGGAAGGTGTTGGACCCGGACGCGGAGAGCCGTGCCGGGCCCTCGTAGAGGTGGCCACCCTTCTCGTTCTTGTCGACGAGGTAGACCCGCCCGGTCTTCGGGTGCACGACCAGGGACTCGGCGTCGCGGGGACCGTCGGAGTACTTCACGACGTACTGCGTGGCCCGGATCGTCCGGTCCTTCAGCTCCTTCGGCTCGGGCAGCCGGTAGATCCAGACGTACGGCCAGCTGCCGCCGAGGTTGTCGCCGATGTCGCCCACGTAGAGCTGGTCGTCCGGTCCGATGGAGACGGCCTCCACGTCCCGCGGGCTGCCCACGCCGGACATCGTGATCGTCGCCACCGTCTCGCCGGTGGAACCGTCCACGGCGTACAGGTAGGCGCCGTCGTCGCTGTCGTTGTGCGTCCAGTAGACGCCCGGGTGCTGCCGGGAGGCCGCCAGGCCGCTGGACTCGGTGATGCGCGGGTCCTTGATCGTGAACTTCCCGTCCCCGTCGGCGGCGGAGGCGGGCACGGCGAGCGCGCCCGTGACGAGGGCCGCGGCGACGAGGGCGAAGGATCTGCGCATGCCCCAAGCCTGCCATCCCGCCCGCCCGTTCAGCGGCCCGGGACGGCAAGCCGGGGCCGCGCGGGGTGGGGGCGGGCCGGTGCGTGGCCCGACTCACATCCCGCGGGGCGCGGTGATCGTCCATGATGAGCGGATGCTCAGGTTCATGCCCGTCGGTGACTCCATGACGATCGGGAGCGCGGGCGAACACACGTGGCGCTACCGGATGTGGCAGCACCTGTGCCGCACCCACGACGGCCCCTTCACCCTCGTCGGCCCCCGCGAGACGCTCTACGACAAGCTCGCCGACGCCCCGACCTCGCACGCCTACGCCGACCCCGGTTTCCCGCGCGCCCACCTGGCCGGCTGGGGCGAGGGCTGGCTGCACATGGCGCCCTTGATCGGCGAGGCGGTGCGGGCCGGCCGCGCGGACGTCCTGCTGGTCTCCCTCGGCCTCATCGACCTGGGCTTCTACACCAACGCCGAGCAGACCACCGAGAACGTCCGGGCCTTCGCCCGCGCGGCACGGGCCGCCAACCGCCGGGTGCGGATGGTGTGGCTGCCGGTCACGCCGAACGTCCGGGCCCGGACGGACGCGGCCTTCGCCACCGAGGTCGCCCGCTTCAACGAACTGCTCGCCAAGACGGCGGCCGACCTCGACGAGCCCGGCTCCCCCGTCCTGCTGGCCTCCTCCCCGCCCTCGTACGACGTCTCCGCCGACACCTACGACGGCACCCACCCCAACGCGAGCGGCGAGCACAAGATCGCGGCGGCCTTCGCGGAGGCCATGCACCAGGGCTGGGACCTGGGCGGGCCCTACGCGCCGTAGCGCCTCGCGGCCGACCCGGGGCCGGCGCGTCCGGCCCCGCCCCCGGGCGCGTGCTTGCCTGGAGCGCACTCCAGGACGTTGGCTGGGGCACCATGGAGTACACGCAGCTCGGACGCACGGGACTCAAGGTCAGCCGACTCGTCCTCGGCACCATGAACTTCGGTCCGCGCCAACTGTGCATGTGGACGCCGGGTTCCACAGCAGCGCATCGCTGACGCTCACCGTTCCTGCGGACCCCGAGTGGACACGACGAAGCCGCCGCCTCCGACTCACCCCGAACGCAAGCAGAAGGCAACGGCTCCGACACCGACCCGCTACCTCACCACGCGAAGGCTTCGGGAGACGGTCCGGGACCGGGGAAGATCTCGTCCAGAGACGTCAGCAGTTCCTCGCCCAGCTCCAGCTGGAGGGCGCGCAGCGCCGACTCCAGCTGCTCCTGCGTGCGAGGGCCGACGATCGGGCCGGTGACGCCGGGGCGAGTCAGCAGCCAGGCGAGCGCCGCTTCACCGGGCTCCAGGCCGTGCTTGTCGAGGAGGTTCTCGTACGCCTGGATCTGCTCGCGTGTCTTGGTGTCCTTGAGCGCGTCAGCAGCACGGCCGCTCGCCCGGCGCCCCTGTGTCGCCTCCTTCTTGAGGACGCCGCCGAGCAGTCCTCCGTGCAGCGGAGACCAGGGGATGACCCCGAGGCCATAGTCCTGCGCGGCCGGGATGACCTCCATCTCGGCGCGGCGCTCAGCAAGGTTGTAGAGGCACTGCTCGCTGACCAGGCCCATGCGGCCGTGCCGGGCGGCGGTCTCGTTGGCTTGGGCGATCTTGTAGCCCGGGAAGTTGGACGACCCCGCGTAGAGGATCTTGCCCTGCTGGACCAGGACGTCGATCGCCTGCCAGATCTCCTCGAACGGCGTCGACCGGTCGATGTGGTGGAACTGGTAGAGGTCGATGTAGTCGGTCTGCAGCCGCCTGAGGGAGGCGTCGACGGCCCGTCGGATGTTCACCGCGGAGAGCTTGTCGTGGTTGGGCCAGACGTCCCCGTCGCCCGCCATGTTCCCGTACACCTTGGTGGCGAGGACGACCTTGTCGCGCCGCCCGCCACCCTGGGCGAACCAGGTACCGATGATCTCCTCGGTGCGGCCCTTGTTCTCGCCCCACCCATAGACGTTGGCCGTGTCCAGAAAGTTCAGACCCGCGTCGAGAGCGGCGTCCATGATGTCGTGGCTGGTTGATTCGTCTGTCTGCGGACCGAAGTTCATCGTGCCGAGAACGAGTCGGCTGACCTTGAGTCCGGTGCGTCCGAGCTGGGTGTACTTCATGGACCACAAGCCAACTGCTTCGAGTCCTCTCCAGGCAAGGGCACGTCTCCGAGGTGCCGGTACAGCGTGGCCCGGGAGACGCCCAGAGCTGCACGAGCGGTGTCTGGTTGACGGTCTTGAGGACACGGCACGGCACGGCACGGCACCAGAGCGCCCTTCCCCTTCTGGAAAAGGTGAGAACCAAGAACAAGTCGAGAGCCAACCACACCTCAGGCCAGCGGGTGTTCAAGGCGCCTTGCGCTGGTGTTCGCGCTGTGAGACTCCGCCCCAAGGAGGCCATGATCGAAGCCGATGGCCACTGGTTCGCGGCTCCTCCCTGTGAGGCGCAGGAGGGTGTGCCGGCGACCCCGCCGGACGGCGGGACATGTGTCTCCCTTCTTCGCGGAGGTGCCGTGCGGAAGGCACGGCGCTTCACAGGTTGGTGTCGCCCAAGGCACCGGGCGTGGACTCGGTCTCTTGCGGTCGGGAGCGACGGCGGCAACCTGCCGGGCATCCTCCATATGCGCAGGAGGGCCAGAGGGTCCTCCTCGTCGCATGCGGTTGTCGGTCAGCCTTCGCTGTGGACCGCCGCCAAATTACGCAGCCGCTGCTTGAAGTGCATGGGGATCAGAACCCGAACCCTCCCGACTGGGTGATGCCACATCCCGTCATGGCCATCGGGAGCCATGAGCTGCGCGGCAGTCATCCCGGGAATCGGCTCGGCATGAATGACGGCCTTGACCCCTGCGGCGCGTAGCTCCCTGCCCTTTTCGTGCTGGGTCGACAGCGTGCTCCACCGTTCCCGGTAGGTCTCCCCTGTCGGGATCTCCTCCCAGGTGTCCGGGCGCGTGGGCTGCGCGATGAGCTGTTCACGTCGCGCGTCCAACCGCTTGTACGCCTCCCGGTACTCCTGCTTGCCCAGCTCACTGGAGTAGAGGCCCGCCTCGCGGTCCTCCCTCAGGTCCGACAGGGCGCGGTTCACCTCCTCGATGTCGCGCGTGTAGTCCACGCCTGGCCGGAAGACCTTCCGGACGATCTCGACGTCCCCGGCAGCGAGGAGGAACGCCTTTCCCACGGCGTCCTCCAGCGTGTGCGCCGCGATGCCCCTACTTCCGGTGCGACACGGCTTGTGCGTGGTACGGGAGGCGCAGCGGTAGTACGGCCAGTTACGGCCGGGGGCGAGATACGCCGGCTCGCCACATGTGCAGAACGCGACCTGGAGCAAGGGCGACCCACCTTTGCGGTTGCCGTTGCGCTTGCTGGTGTTCTCGTCCAGCTTCTTGTTGGCCAGCTCCCACTCCTCGTGCGTGATCAGAGGCTCCGCGCGCTGGAGGGGCTGGCCGTCCACGTCCCGGACGACCCGGCGTCGTGTCGTCTTCGCCCCGTCGACCATCACCTCCTCGGACACCTCCATCTGCCCCAAGATGCAGCGGGATCGTACGACCTTGGCCGTGTTCGCGGCGGTCCAGCGGCTTCCCTTCGGGGTCTTACCGTTACGGATCATCTGGGCGTCGAGTGACGTCGGGGTCTTCGACACGTCCTCGTTGAGCCACTGCGCGATGCTGTTCGCCGACTCGCCCGCGATGAGACGGCGGACGATCTCACGGAGCGTCCCGGCCGTGTCGGTCCCGTAGTCGTCCGGCACGAGCTTCCATCCATCGCCGGTCCCCTGTTTCGCCTCCCGGTATCCGTACGGAGTGCGGCCGCCGCGCCAGCGCCCCTCCTTCACCAGGTGGTTGTACGAGGACTTGGCCCGCGCCTTGATGGCTTCGAGCTCCCCTTCCGCGAAGGACGCGATCAGGCTGAGGAGGAGCTTCCCCATCTGCGTGTTGAGGTCGATCCCGTCCTCGACGGTGGCGACCTTCTTGCCGTTCTTCTCGCACCACTCCAGGAGGGCGTGCACGTGGAGCACGCGTCGCGAGAGACGGTCGATTTTCAGCGCGCAGATGATGTCGTACTCGTCGACGCGCGACTCCTCCACCGCGATCCGGTGCTCGATCGCGCTGACCTCCTTCCCGATGGTCGAGGGAAGCCACTTGCTGAACTCCGGACGCTTCCACGGCTCTACCCCGCCGGACACGTGGATGTCCTCGACCCATCCCACAACGACGTGCCCCTCCTGATCGGCCCATCGCTGGATGGACCGACGCTGACGCTCCGGCGATGTGGTCTCGTCCGACGCCCTCGACAGACGGATCACACCCAGAACTCTCGCCATGCTCGTTCTCCCTCTCCCCTGCGTCACGCAACGCGCACACGGGGTGACGGTATGCGGTTCGGATCATGGCTTGGAAATCGATCTTCGAACACCGCAAACGTGTACGGCTGGGGCGAGAACAAGGGCCGTACCTCTACGCCGGTTCGTCCAACTTCCCGGGCTACAAGATCGCCCAGGCCAACGAGATCGCCGCCCGGCGCGGCGGGACCATCGGCCTGGTCAGCGAGCAGTGCCTGTACAACCTGGCCGAGCGGCGTGCCGAGATGGAGGTCGTTCCGGCCGCGCGGGACTACAGTCTCGGGGTCATCCCCTGGTCACCGCTGCACGGCGGCCTGCTCGGGGGTGTCCTCAAGAAGGAGGTCGAGGGCGGGCGCCGGGCCTCCGGCCGGGCGGCCGACGCGCTCGCCGACCCCGCGCAGCGCGCCCGGATCCAGGCCTACGAGGACCTGCTCGACAAGCACGGCGTGGAGCCCGGCGAGGCCGCCCTGGCCTGGCTGCTCACGCGTCCCGGCATGACCGGCCCGATCGTCGGCCCGCGCACCGCCGAGCAGCTCGCGTCCGCCGTCCGCGCGGTCGAGCTGGAGCTGTCGGAGGAGCTGCTGGCCGGGCTGGACGAGATCTTCCCGGGTCCGGGTCCCTCCCCGGAGGCCTTCGCCTGGTAGCCGGCCCGGCAGCCGAGCGGCCCCTCCCCACCCGGCAGGCCACGCGGTCCCTCCCCCGGGCGGGGTACCGGGCGGGGTACCGGGCGACGCCGCCCGGCAGGGCGCGCGGCAGGACCGCGGGGCAGGACGCCGGGGGAACCGTGCGGGACGCCGTCCACCGGTCCGGCGCCGGTGGGCAGGCGTCCGCGGTTCCCCGCCGGCCTACCTCCCGAGCAGCGAGGTCAGGGCGACGACGAGGAACATCAGCACGAGCACACCGGCCATGATCCGGTTGCGGGTCTTCGGGTCCACGCCACCGAGCCTAACCGGCGCCGCCGAGCGCCCAGCGCCCGACCGCCTCGTAGCGGGGCTGCTCCCCCGGCACCCCGGACACGGGCAGCCGGCTGCGCACCAGCGCCAGCTCGCCCACGGTCCAGGACCGGCCGCTGAACTCCCCGAGGGCGTCCACGTACGGCCGCACGTCCCTCGCCTCACGGCTGCGCGCCACGGTCAGGTGGGCCTTGTACCGCCGGTGCTCCCCCATCGGCACCCCCGCCTTGCGCGCCGCCGCCTCGGCCCGCTCGGCCAGCAGCCGCAGGGCGGCCACGTCCTCCCCGGCCCCGGCCCACAGGGCCCTGCCGTGCCCGAACTGCCCGCCGCCCCGCACGGCCAGCGGAAAGGGGGCGGTCCGGTGCGCGGCCCGCTCCAGCCGCGCCGACAGCTCCGGCACGAGGGCGTCGTCGACCTCGCCGTAGAAGGCGAGGGTGAAGTGCCAGCCGGGGCGGCCGGTCCAGCGCATCCGGTCGGCACCGGGAAGCCGCCGCAACGCGTCGACCACGGCACCGAGTTCACGCACCACGTCATCGGGGGGCAGCACGGCCGCGAAGAGTCTCATGATCCCACCCTGGCACCACGGGCCCACCGCGCCCCAGCGCTTCCGGTCAAGAGCGGCGCGTACCGGGGCGAGCCGGGTCTCGGCTTCGGCGACGAGCTCGACCTGGCGCACACCGCGCTCGGGCCGGTACGGGAGACCCGCGCGTTCCCCCGGGACCGACCGGGTCTACGCCGCCGGGGCCAGCTCCTCCCGGCGCTCCCGGGGGACGAAGCGGACCGTCGGGTGGCCGCGCTGCCAGCCGACGGACAGGCGGAGGTTGCCGACGCGGGCCAGGATCAGCCCGATGACGGCCGCGGCGAGGACCGCCACCGCGCCGCCCGCGGCCAGGCCGACCCGCGCGCCGTAGGTGTCGGTGACCCAGCCGACGATCGGGGCGCCGACCGGGGAGCCGCCGAGGAAGATCATCATGTAGAGGGCCATGACCCGGCCGCGCATGGCCGGGTCGGTGGACATCTGGATGGCGGTGTTCGTCGTGACGTTGACCGTCATGCCGAACAGCCCCAGCGGGATCATGAGCAGGGCGAACATCCACAGCGCGGGGGTCGTCGCCGCGAGCATCTCCAGGGCGCCGAAGGCCATCGCCGCCACGATCAGCAGCCGCAGCCGGGCGGTGCCCCGCCGCGCCGCGAGCAGCGCGCCGGCGACGGAGCCGACGGCCATCAGCGTGTTGAACATGCTGTAGGCGCCCGCACCGGCGTGGAAGACGTCGTCCGCGAAGGCGGAGAGGTACACGGGGAAGTTGAAGGCGAACGTCCCGACGAACCCGACCAGGACGATCGGCCAGATCAGCTCCGGGCGGGCGGTGACGTAGCGGACGCCCTCCCGCAGCTGCCCCTTGCCGCGCGGGGCGCGCTCGACGACGTGCAGGTCGCGGGCGCGCATCAGCAGCAGTCCGGCGAGGGGCGCGACGAAGGACAGGCCGTTGAAGAGGAAGGCGTACCCGGTGCCGACGCCGGTGATCAGCAGGCCCGCGACGGCCGGGCCGACCAGGCGGGCGGACTGGAAGTTCGCCGAGTTCAGGCTGACGGCGTTCTGCAGCTGGCCGGGGCCGACCAGCTCGGAGACGAAGGACTGCCGGGCGGGGTTGTCGACGACCGTGGCGAGGCCGACCGCGAAGGCGGCGACGTACACGTGCCACACCTGGACGTGGCCGCTGAGCGTGAGGACGGCCAGGACGATCGCCGTGAGTCCCATCGCCGTCTGGGTGACGAGCAGGGTGGGCCGCTTGCGCAGCCGGTCGACGAGGACACCGCCGTACAGGCCGAAGAGCAGCATCGGCAGGAACTGCAGGGCGGTCGTGATGCCGACCGCGGCGGAGGAGCCGGTGAGGCTGAGCACCAGCCAGTCCTGGGCGATGCGCTGCATCCAGGTGCCGATGTTGGAGACGACCTGCCCCAGGAAGAACAGGCGGTAGTTGCGCACCTTGAGGGAGGAGAACATCGAGGACGTGCGGGCGGGCCGGGAGACGGGGGCTTCGGGTGCGGGCGGGGAGTCGTGGGGTTCAGGTGCGGGGGCGGAAGCTGTTCCGGGTCCCGAACTCAAAGGGTTCGCCTCCTTGGTGCATACGGCTTACAGGTGCGCGAGCTTCTCCAGCACGGGGGCGGCGGCGCGCAGTCTGGCCCACTCGTCCTCGTCGAGGTTCTCCGCGAGCGAGGCCAGGAACGCGTTGCGCTTGGCGCGGCTCTCCTGGAGCATCGCCTCGGCCTGCTCGGTGCGGGTGACGACCTTCTGGCGCCGGTCCTCGGGGTGCGGCTCCAGCCGGACCAGGCCCTTGGCCTCCAGCAGCGCCACGATGCGGGTCATCGACGGCGGCTGGACGTGTTCCTTGCGGGCGAGCTCGCCCGGGGTGGCCCGGCCGCACAGCGACAGGGTGCCCAGCACCGACATCTCGGTGGGGCTGAGCGACTCGTCGACCCGCTGGTGCTTGAGACGGCGGGAGAGCCGCATCACGGCGGAGCGGAGGGCGTTCACGGCGGCCACGTCGTCGCCATGGCTGAGGTCCGGCATGTTCCTTAGCCTAACTCATTACTCTCGCTAAGGACCACCGGTAACACACCCCTCCGGCCGTGACCCCCGCCACTACGCCCCGAGATCACTCATTCGGGTGATCCAGTGGCGGAACGCCACACACCGCCCCGAACGGTGCCGCGACCCTCATGGGCATGGGGACCAGCGTGCTCAGCCTGCGAATAGACGGCGACCTGCTCGAACGGCTGCGGCACCATGCCGCGAAAAGAGGAATGAGCGTCCAGGACTATGTCGTCCGGACGCTCATTCGGGATGACTTCGACCAGCGGTTCCGGACCGCGGTCGAGGAGACGGAGCGGTTCTACGGTTCACCCGGCTCCGAGGACGGCGATCAGGTCAGACCCAGCGCCGGCATCAGGTAGTAGAAGGCGAACACCGCCGCCACCACGTACATGGCGGGCGGCACCTCGCGGCCCCGGCCCGCCGCGAGCCGCAGCACCGCGAAGGTGATGAAGCCCATGCCGATGCCGTTGGTGATCGAGTAGGTGAACGGCATCATCAGCATCGTCACGAAGGCCGGCACGGCGATCGTGTAGTCCGCCCAGTCGATCTCCTTCACCGATCCGGCGAGGATCAGGAAGCCCACCGCGACCAGGGCGGGGGTGGCCGCCTGGGACGGGACCATCGTGGCGACCGGCGTGAGGAACAGCGCGACGGCGAACAGAGAGCCGGTGACGACGTTGGCCAGGCCCGTCCGGGCGCCCTCGCCGACCCCGGCCGTGGACTCGACGAAGGCGGTCGTCGCCGAGGAGGAGCTGGCACCGCCCGCGGCGACCGCCAGGCCGTCGACGAACAGCACCTTGTTGATACCGGGCATCTGCCCCTCGCCGTCGGTCAGCTTCGCCTCGTCGGAGACGCCCATGATCGTGCCCATCGCGTCGAAGAAGCACGACAGCAGCACGGTGAAGACGAACAGCACCCCGGTCAGCACACCGACCTTGCCGAACCCGCCGAACAGGCTGACCTCGCCGATCAGCCCGAAGTCGGGGCTGGCGACCGGGTTGCCGGGCCACTTGGGCGTGGTCAGGCCCCAGCTCGGCACCTTCGCCACCGCGTTGATGACCACCGCGACGACCGTCATGGCGACGATCGAGATGAGGATCGCGCCCGCGACCTTGCGGACGATCAGCGCCAGGGTCAGCAGGACGCCCAGGACGAAGACCAGCACGGGCCAGCCGTCGAGGTGCCCGACGGCGCCGAGCTGCAGCGGGACGGTGGTCTGCGCGGCGTCCGGGATCCGGGAGACGAAACCGGCGTCCACCAGGCCGATGAGCATGATGAACAGGCCGATGCCGATGGAGATCGCCTTGCGCAGGCTGTAGGGGACGGCGTTCATCACGCGCTCGCGCAGACCCGTGGCGACCAGCAGCATCACGACGAAGCCGGCCAGCACCACCATGCCCATCGCGTCCGGCCAGGACATGCGCGGGGCGAGCTGCAGGGCGACGACCGAGTTGACCCCGAGACCGGCGGCGAGCGCGATCGGGACGTTGCCGATCACGCCCATGAGCAGCGTGGTGAACGCCGCGGTCAGGGCCGTGGCGGTGACCAGCTGCCCGTTGTCGAGCTGGTGGCCGTACATGTCCTTCGCGCTGCCGAGGATGATCGGGTTCAGCACGATGATGTAGGCCATCGCGAAGAAGGTGGCGAGACCGCCGCGGACCTCGCGGGACAGGGTGCTGCCCCGCTCGGAGATCCGGAAGAAGCGGTCGAGTGCGCCGTACGTGGGCCCGGCTCCCGGCTGATCAGGGGCGGGGACCTTGGCGGGGGCCGAGGAGGACATCAGTTTGGATTTTCCTACGAAGAGAAGTGGTCAGACACAAACCGTTTCAGTATGAACATATGAGGCCCGGGTCGGCCATCTCCGCGCGTAGATGTGATCGCCTCGTAAGCTGTCCCCCATGGCGAAGTGGACCCCCCGACACGAGGCGCCGGAGCCCCTGGAGGGCCCCGTGGTCGCCACCATCACCGGCGGCACGATCCTGTGGTTCGTCCTCTTCCTCGTCCAGCTGCCCTTCTACGGCTGGTTCGACGACCACGGCCACACCTGGTGGGTGTGGACCTGCCTGGCCGGCGGCGGGCTGGGCCTCATCGGCATCTGGTACGTCCGCAGGCGCGACGCCGCCCTCAAGCGGTCGGCGACCGACGGGACGGCAGCCCCGGCGCCCCCGGCCGAATAGGCACCTTCACTCCCCTGCTCCTCCGGCCGAACAGGCACCTTCAGTCCCCGGCCGGATACGCGCCCCTGCCGCCTCCCGGCCGAACAGGCCCTCTTGCTCGGCCCGCCGGGAAGACACCCCCCGGGCTCGTCCCTAGGCTCGAGGGAAGGCGGCGGGCGTGCCGGGGACCGTCGGTGCGACACCGCCGCCCCGACCGGTGAGGAGCGCAGTCATGACGACGCAGAACAGCGCGGCCGACGTCGACCGTGCGCTGAAGGCCAAGCACCGCGCCATGTGGGCCCAGGGCGACTACCCGTCCCTGGCCGCCGAGGTCATCCCCGAGCTGGGGGCGATCCTCGTCGAGGCGTGCGGGGTGGGCCCCGGCCACAGGGTCCTGGACGTCGGGGCCGGAGCCGGCAACGCCGCGATCCCGGCGGCCCTGGCCGGCGCGGACGTCGTCGCCTCCGACCTGACCCCCGAGCTGTTCGAGGCCGGACGGCTCGCGGCGGAGAAGCAGGGCGCGCGGCTCACCTGGCAGGAGGCCGACGCCGAGGCCCTGCCGTTCGGCGACGCCGAGTTCGACACCGTGCTGTCCTGCGTCGGCGTGATGTTCGCCCCGCACCACGAGCGGGCCGCCGGCGAACTGGTCCGGGTCTGCCGCCCCGGCGGCACCCTCGGCCTGCTGAGCTGGACGCCCCAGGGGTTCATCGGGCGGATGTTCGCCGCGATGAAGCCCTACGCCCCGCCGCCCCCGCCGGGCGCCCAGCCGCCCCCGCTGTGGGGCGACGAGGACCACGTGCGCGCGCTGCTCGGCGACCGGGTCACCGACGTGCGCGCCGAGCGCCGGACGGTCCGGGTGGACCGCTTCCCCACGCCCGAGGCGTTCCGCGACTACTTCAAGGAGCGCTACGGCCCGACCATCTCCGTCTACAAGAACATCGCCGGCGAGCCCGACCGCGCCGCCGCCCTCGACCGGGACCTGGTGGCCCTGGCCCGCGACGGCGACCTGGCGGCCGGGCGGGACGGGACGGTGCTGGAGTGGGAGTACCTGCTGTTCACCGCCCGCCGGCAGGGCTGAGACCGGGCGGCGGAAGGACCGGCGGGCGGCGGGCAACTGCCGTACGACCACGGTACGAAGCCGGTCCTTCCCAGGTCGGATCTTCGCCGCATTCGGCGGGTGGACCGGCACGACCGCACGTACCGTCGAAGTCATGACGCATCTCGACGCGGGTGCCCGGGCCGACTCCGCACGGCCGGGGACGATCACCTCACGCGAGACGGGGCTGACCGCGGCCCAGGTCGCCGAACGCGTGCGGCGCGGGCAGGTCAACGACGTGCCGGTGCGCTCCAGCCGGTCGGTCGCGGACATCGTCCGGGCGAACGTCTTCACCCGCTTCAACGCGATCATCGGCGTGCTGTGGCTGATCATGCTGGTCGTCGCGCCGATCCAGGACAGCCTGTTCGGGTTCGTGATCCTCGCCAACACCGGCATCGGCATCGTCCAGGAATGGCGGGCGAAGAAGACCCTGGACTCGCTCGCGCTGATCGGCGAGGTGCGCCCGACGGTGCGCCGGGACGGGGCCGCCGTCCAGGTCCACACCTCCGGGATCGTCCTGGACGACCTGATCGAGATCGGCCCGGGCGACAAGGTCGTGGTGGACGGGGTGTGCGTCGAGGCCGACGGGCTGGAGATCGACGAGTCGCTGCTCACCGGCGAGGCCGACCCGGTCGTCAAGCACCCCGGCGACACGGTGATGTCCGGCAGCTTCGTCGTCGCGGGCGGCGGGGCGTTCCAGGCCACCAAGGTGGGCCGGGAGGCGTACGCGGCGCAGCTCGCCGAGGAGGCCTCCCGGTTCACGCTCGTCCAGTCCGAGCTGCGGTCGGGCATCTCCACGATCCTCAAGTACGTGACCTGGATGATGGTCCCGACCGCGATCGGCCTGATCGTCAGCCAGCTGGTGGTGAAGGAGAACGCCTTCGACGACTCCGTCGCCCGCACCGTCGGCGGCATCGTCCCGATGGTCCCCGAGGGCCTGGTCCTGCTCACCTCGGTCGCCTTCGCCATCGGCGTGGTCCGGCTGGGCCGCAAGCAGTGCCTGGTCCAGGAACTGCCCGCGATCGAGGGCCTGGCCCGGGTCGACACCGTCTGCCTGGACAAGACCGGCACCCTCACCGAGGGCGGCATGGACGTCACCGAACTGCGCGTGCTCCAGGGCGCGGACGAGAGCTACGTACGCAAGGTGCTCGGCGCCCTCGGCGCGTCGGACCCGCGGCCCAACGCCTCCCTGAAGGCGATCATCGACGCCTACCCGGCCGTGGAGGACTGGCACTGCACCGAGGCGCTGCCGTTCTCCTCGGCCCGCAAGTACAGCGGCGCCGCCTTCGAGGAGGGCGGCGGACGCACCGGGCGGTGGCTGCTGGGCGCGCCGGACGTGCTGCTGGCGGACGACGACCCGGCGCTCGCGGAGACCGGCCGGCTCAACGAGCAGGGCCTGCGGGTGCTGCTGCTCGTCCGGGTCGGCCGGGCCTTCGACGACGCCCGGGTGACCGAGGGCGCCGAGCCGGCCGCCCTGGTGGTGCTGGAGCAGCGGCTGCGGCCGGACGCGGCCGACACCCTGCGCTACTTCGCCGACCAGAACGTGCGGGCCAAGGTCATCTCGGGCGACAACGCGGTCTCGGTCGGCGCGGTCGCCGCCAAGCTGGGGCTGTCCGGGACCACGGTGGACGCGCGGCGGCTGCCCGCCGACCAGGACGGCATGGCGGACGCGCTGGACGAGGGCACGGTGTTCGGCCGGGTCACCCCGCAGCAGAAGCGGAACATGGTCGGGGCGCTGCAGGCGCGCGGGCACACGGTCGCGATGACCGGCGACGGCGTCAACGACGTGCTCGCCCTCAAGGACGCCGACATCGGCGTGGCGATGGGCTCCGGGTCGGAGGCGACCCGGGCGGTCGCGCAGATCGTGCTGCTGAACAACAGCTTCGCGACCCTGCCGTCGGTGGTCGCCGAGGGCCGTCGGGTGATCGGCAACATCACGCGCGTGGCGACGCTGTTCCTCGTCAAGACGGTCTACTCGGTGCTGCTGGCCGTCCTGGTGGTGTGCTGGCAGGTGGAGTACCCGTTCCTGCCCCGGCACCTGACCCTGCTGTCGACGCTGACGATCGGCGTCCCGGCGTTCTTCCTGGCGCTCGCGCCCAACAAGGAGCGCGCGAAGCCGAACTTCGTCCGGCGGGTCATGCGGTACGCGATCCCCGGCGGGGTCGTCGCGGCGGTGGCCACCTTCGCCACGTACCTCCTCGCCCGGGGGCACTACGCGGGGCCGGGGGCGCTGGACGCGGAGACCAGCGCGGCGACGCTGACGCTGTTCCTCGTCTCGATGTGGGTGCTGGCGATCATCGCCCGGCCCTACACCTGGTGGCGGGTCGCGCTGGTCGCCGCGATGGGCGGGGCGTTCCTGCTGGTGCTGGTGGTGCCGTGGCTGCAGGACTTCTTCGCGCTGAAGCTGGTGGGGATGACGATGCCGTGGACCGCCGTCGGCATCGCGGCGGTGGCGGCGGCCGCCCTGGAACTCCTGTGGAGGTGGGTGGACCGCCGCTTCCCCGCGTAGCCGGTGCTACTGCACGTCGACGAAGTCGCCCGTGGCGTTGACGGCCGGGGTGGTCGTCGTGCCGGCGAACGAGTACCGGAAGTAGCCGTCGGTGGAGGCCGTGACGGTGGTCTTCAGCTCACCGGTGCTGTTCGAGGTGATGGTCTTCAGCGTGGTGTACGTGCTGGACCCCGCCTTCCGGAACTGCAGCTTCACGGACTGGTTGGTGTAGCCGTGGTACTGGTTGTCGTCCCAGTTGGCCCGGGAGAGCTTGCCGGTGACGGTGATCGTCTTCCCCTTCTGCACCGGCTCGGGCGAGGCGTTGACGGTCAGCTTCGAGTAGCGCTGCACCTTGGTGGTCTTGTAGGCGTCGCGGATGATGTAGTCACCGTCGTTGCCGATGGCGCCGACCCACACCTTCCAGGTGCCGGCGAGGATGTTGCCGTAGATGTTGGTCTGCGGGTCGGCGATCAGCGTCACCTTGCAGGTCGCGGTGGTGGCGCTGGAGTGCGTGCAGGAACCGACCTGCTCGTCCTCCAGGCTCTCCGGGAGGATGACCCCGTCCGGGTTGTCGACGTCGGCACCGTGCCACAGGACCGGGTAGGCGTCGTAGATGCCCTCGGGGTCGGTGGCCGTCACCGAGACGGTGAACGCCTTCTGGACGGTCGTGCCGACCACGATGTTCTTGCCGCCGTTGACGGTGACGCTGGTGATCTTGGTGTCGCCGTAGACCTCGTCGGCCGGGGCGGCAGCGGTGAACGGCGTGGCCTTCGACGTCGACGGGACCAGCGAAGCCAGGTTCGGGATCTGGTCGTCGGCCTGGGCGGCCGGGACGGCGAGGGCGGAGAGGGCCAGGGCGCCGGTGACGGCGGCCACGGTGGCTCGGATGCGCATGCGTTCTCCAGGTGGAGAGGGGCCCCGGTGCTCGTCGTCGGCTCTCGGGGCCCAAGTGATCATGGAGTCTGTTGACTCACGTGATCAGATTCGCCAGCAGCGCGCTTGGTTGTACGGCTGGTGAAAAATTTGTGCGGGAGTTTTCACCGGCCGGTCCGCCTCAGTCGAACCACCGGTCACGGGCCAGTTCCCGGGTGCGGGACGGGTCCTCCAGGAGGGCCGCCACCTCGAAGCGGCGCGGCCACTGGCCCGCCGCCCAGGCGAGGCCCGCGGCGACGCCCTCCAACGTGGCCGCGTGCAGCACACCGTCGTCGGTCAGCCGCCAGTCGATCTCCACACCGTCCACGACGAGCTCCTCGTGCTCGACGTAGGAGCCCGGGGTCCGCGCCCCGAGCAGCGTCCGCACCGGCTCGGGCACCTCGTGCCCGGTGCCCTCGGAGGTGATCTCCCCGGTGACGGACTCGCTGAGCCTGCGCACCTGGAACAGTTCCGCCAGCTCCGCGGCCCGGGCCGGACGCACGGGCAGCAGGGGCACGCCCTCGGTGAACGGCAGCAGGTCGGGCGAGTCGCACACCACCGCGTCGGCCGCGTCCACGACCTCCACCCGGCCGTCGACGACCGCGCGCAGATCGTCCGGGAGGGTCACCTGGTCCGGATCCAGGTCGGCCAGCGCGCCGTACAGGGCGTGCAGTTGCGCGGCCGTCACCTCCCGGTCGGGGTCGGCCAGCCGGTCGAGCAGTTCGGCGGCGCCGCCGGGCTCGTCCAGCAGCGCGGCGACGGACGTCCGCACGCCCAGCGCCCGCAGCACCTGCTCGTCTTCAAAACCGGTGGCGTCGGCCTCGTCGTACAGGCCGCGCAGCAGCGGGTCGCCGCCGGCGGAGCGCAGGCCGGCCGGGCGCCGGCCGTCCAGCACCGGGTTCCCGCGCAGCCACCAGGCGGTGTACGGCCGGACGACCTCGTGCGTCCCGTCGTGCAGCAGGATCCGCACCGGCTGCACGAGGGCGTCCCGCAGCGGCGGCCGGGACAGCAGGGCCAGCGCCTGCGGCCACTTGTCCTCGTCGACCAGGTCCAGGTCCCGTACGGCGACGATCTCGGTCGCGACCGGCGGCACGGGGCTGTCGGGGAACCGGTCGAGGACGTCCTCGCACCACACGTCGACGGCGTCCAGCAGTCCCGGGTCGTCCGGCTCCGCGTAGTCGCCCTCGCGGGGTTCCAGTTCGTCCGGGTCCAGGACGACGTCGGTGGCCCGTACCAGCGCGAAGTCCACCAGCACCCCGCACGCGGCCAGCGGCTGCTCGCCCCAGCGGGACGCCAGCTCCGCGTCCACGAAGGCCAGTTCCCCCGCCCGCATGACCTGGGCGAACGGCCCGCCGGGGTGGACCAGCTCGCAGGCCGGGGCCGGTTCGCCGTCCTCGTCGGGCAGGGCGAGCGCGCCGAGCCAGGGCTCCTCCCCGGGCTCCAGGCCGGCGTCCCGGACCAGGCCGAGCACGGTGTCGGCCAGTTCCTCGGCGTCGAGGGCGTCGTCCTCCCAGTTCATCCCGCCCTCGTCGTCCAGGGAGGCGGCGACGGCGGCCCTCACCTGCGGGGTGGTGAGCACGGCCCGCGGGGTGGCGGGCAGGGCGCCCAGCTTCTCCAGGATCGGATGGACGGCGTCCGGGTGGGCGACCTTCAGCCCCAGCCGGGCCAGGACCTCCGGGTCGATCCGGGCGGTCTCCGGCCCGGGCAGCAGCACCTGCCGCGGCCCGATCGTCGTCCGCCCCGCCCGGGCACCGGACGCCTCGGGGTCGCCCCCGGCCAGCGGCACCGGCAGCCCGGACAACCGGTCCGGGTCGACCCCGGCGAGGCTGTCGTACAGCCGCCGCCACCAGCCCGGCTCCTTCTCCAGCCCGGCCAGCCGGTCGATCGCGTCGGTCAGCGGGATCCGGGCGACACCGAGGGTGCGCAGCTCGGCCCGGCGTTCGAGCCCGGCGGGCAGCAGGGTGGGCAGCACCTCGGCGAGGACGCGTACGGCCTCGGCGCCCGCCCCCTCGACGACCTCGGCGTCCCGCGGCCGCAGCGACTCCGGCAGGTCGTCGCCCTCCCGGGGAGGCAGCGCGGGCGGGAGGAACGCGGTGCGCGGCAGCCGCCGGAGCACGGCGTGGCGCAGGGCGCCGTCCAGTTCCCCCTTGCCGAGCGGGCCGGGCACCAGGTCGATGATGCCGGTGGTGACCGGCCGCCAGGCGGCGAGGAGCTCGGCGTAGGCGTCGGCGGCGCGCTCGACCAGGAAGTCGGTCAGCGGGCCGGGGGCTGCGTGGCGGCGCGTGGAGTCCAGCGGGAACGAGGCGATGAGCAGGGCCGGGACCCCGAGCGGCTCGTCGCTGGGCGTGGGGGCGTGCACCACGGGGCTGGTGCGCGGCCGGGCGGGGCCGCCCTCGCGGTCGACGGGCACGGCCCAGGTGACCGACCAGTGCGGGCGCAGCCGTTCTTCCACGGGCCGGTCGGCGAGCAGGCCCGGGTCGAGGGGGCCGTGGGCGGCGGCGATGCGCCAGTGGGTGACGCCGTCGCGGGAGTCGTCGACGACGGTGAAGGGCCCGTCGGTGCGGCGGACGAGGGTGCGCGGGGCCTCGTCGCCGATCTCGACGACGACCTCCTCGAGCCCGGGCAGGGCGAGGAGCAGCGCGTCGTCGACGGACCGCAGCAGCCGCTCGGCGAGATCGGCGGCGGCCGCGTCGCGCAGCGGCAGGATGACGGCCGTGTCGTACGGGGCGGGGGCGGTGCCCTCGGCGGCGAACGGCAGCCGCAGCAGCGGGACGTGGCCGTCACGCCGGCGGACCTCGTCCCCCAGGCCGGGGCTGTGCCGGGCGGTGTCGGCGGCCAGGTCCCTGGCCTCGGCGAGCGACCAGCGCACCCCGCCGTGCCGGCCGACGACGGCGGGCTCGTCGGTGACGGACAGCACGGCCGCGAACCCCACGCCGAAGCGTCCGACCGAGGGCGTGTCGCGCTTGGCGGACGCCCGCAGCGTGGACAGCGACTCCACACCGGCCGCGTCCAGCGGAGCGCCGGTGTTGGCGGCGACGAGCACCCCGTCGCGCAGCGTCAGCCGCAGCCGCCCGGCGGCTCCCGAACGGGCCGCGGCGTCGGCGGCGTTCTGGGCGAGTTCGACGACGAGCCGGTCCCGGTAGCCGCCCAGGACCAGGTCCTCCTCGGCGTTGGCGTCCTCGCGGAACCGGGCCGGGCTGGTGGCCCAGGCGTCGAGGACCCCGCGACGCAGCCGGGCCGTGCCGAAGGGGTCGGCACCCTCGGCGGCGGGGCGCACGAACTTGCTGCTCACGTTGACTCTCCTCATCGGCCCTGATCGGCGTGAGGTCGAAGGTACCGCTCCCCGAGGGGGCGGCGAGACGGCGGTGAGCGGGGCGGGCCCGGTGCGTCGGGTGGTCAGGACCCGGAGGCGTACGGCACGAACGCCGCCCACGTGTCCGGGGCGACGGTGATGCGGGGGCCCTCGGTGTTCTTGGAGTCGCGGACGTGGACGGTGCCGGGGGTGAGGGCGAGTTCGACGCAGGAGTTGCCGTCGTTGCCACCGCTGTGACTGCTCTTGAACCATGCCAGCTCGGAAGCGTCCCCGGCGATGGTCTTGCGCATCATGTTTCTCCCAGCAGTTCTTCGATGAAGGCCGTTGACTCGCGTGGAGAGAGTGCCTGAGCCCGGATCGTGCCATACCTCAGTTCCAGGATGCGCAGCTGCCTCGGATCGGAGGTGGGCCGCCCGTTGAAGGCTCCGTCGGAGCGCCCCACCGCCGTGCCGTCCGCGAACTTCATCAGTTCGATCCTGCCGTCCAGCCCGGAGTGGGTGTCACAGTTCATCGGCATCACTTGAAGCACGGCGTTGTGCAACCGCCCCACCTCCAACAAGCGTTCGAGCTGCCGACGCCAGGCCATCCTCCCCCCGATGGGGCGGCGCAGAACCCCCTCTTCCAGGACGAAGCTGAGGGCGGGGGCCGGGTCACGCTCGAACACCGCCTGCCGCGCCAGGCGGGCGGCCACCATGCGTTCCACGTCGTCCGGCGAGTACGGAGGCTGTGCGGCTCCGATCACCGCTCGCGCGTGCTCCGGTGTCTGCAGCAACCCGGCGACGATGTTGCACTCGTACAACCCGATCTCGACCGCAAGCGCCTCCAACTTCCCCAGCTCGCGCACCTTCTTGGGATACCGAACCTTCTTCACGTCCTCCCAGGCCGCCGCGATGAGTCCGCCCGCGCCCAGGATCTCGTCCGCCTTGTCCAGGAACTCCTGGCGGGGGATCCGCTTGCCGCCCTCGATCTTGTAGACCATGTCCTCGCCGTAGCCGACCACCCGGCCGAACTCGGCGGCCCGCATCCCCGCCGCCTCACGCCGCAGCTTCAGCTGCCGCCCGACGGTGGTGATGACCGCGACGCCCCACTCGTCGTCCGGGTCCACCTCCCAACCCGGCTCGTCCGCCTCGCTCTTGAGCCGACCCGCCCCCGCCTCGACCGCCGTCATGCCGCACCTCTCCCTCGGACGAACACCGGACAGTGACCATAGAGGCACGCGGGGTGACCTCGCGCGGTTCGCGGATCACCCCTCTCCGGAACCCGCGTTCCAGGGCTCCGGTGCCGTCGGCGCCTTCCAGGGAAAGAACGCGGGGAGAAAGCACCCCACCGAGCCCCGCCCTTTCCCTCCCGGGGCGCACGCTCACTCGGGCGGGTGAACATCACCGGCTGAGCTGGATTTTCGGTCCCCCGGCACCTCTACGCTCAGCGCACACAACCGAAAAAGACTTCGGCCCCCGCCGGGACGGCAATCCCAGTGCGAGGGCCTGACCACCAAGGAAGAAAGACCCTTCCCGATGGATACCCAAAACCCTAGCGCGCCCTCGCGCGCCCGGTCAGCCGCCGACCGCAATTCGACCCGTTCGCGTCACCGCACGGGCGGCGTCGTCCACGAGAACACCCGCCACACCACCCGCTTCGTGGTGATCGGCAACCACCTCACCCAGCACGAGGAGTTGTCGCTCCTGGCGATCGGGCTGGGCTGCCACATCCAGTCGCTGCCCGCCGGCACGCCCGTGGACATCAAGAGCCTGGCCGCCCGGTTCACGGAGGGCACCACCCGGATCGCCGCGGCCCTGCGCGAACTGGAAGCCCACGGCTACCTCCGCCGCGAACGCGTCCGCACCCCCACCGGCCGCATCGTCACCCGCACCGTCTCCTGCAACCAGCCGGGCCACCGGCGGGAGCCGGCCGACTCGGACTGCCCCGACCCGCGCCCCCGGCCGGAACCGGCGCGCGGGCCCCGCCCCCGCAAGGCCCTGCCCGGCGTCCCCCGGCCGACCCGAGCCGCGGCCACCGCGCTCCACCAGCAGGCCGCCGAGCTCCTCACCGGCCTGCGCCGGTACGACCCGCGCCTCCTGCTCTCCGCGACGGACACCGCCCATCTGGCCCCCGGCGTCGCCGCCTGGCTGGAGCGCGACGTCGCACCCGCGGCCGTACGCCACGCCCTGACCACCGGTCTCCCCGACGGTCCGCTGCGCCGCCCCGCGGCCCTCCTCGCGCACCGCCTCACGGCCGGGCTGCCCGCCCCGCCCCCGTACGGCGTCCCGGTCTCCCCGCCCGCGCCGCGTCACCCGCTGCGCTGCTGCGAGAGCTGCGACCGCGCCTTCCGCGCCCCGGCGACCGAGAGCCACTGCCGCGACTGCCGGACGCACGCACCCACGTGAGGAGGCCGGCGGCACCACCGCCGGCCTCCCGGGCTCGCTAGGAGTGTCCGAGGTCGGCCGAGGTCTCGTCCTCCGTGACCGGCACCGAACCGGAGTCCGGGGCCGGGCGGAGCGGGAAGGGGTCGACGCGGGTCTCGTCGACGACCGGCGCGGCCGGCTGCGGCGGACGCGGCATGACGGCGGCCTCGGAGTGGCCGCCGCAGCCGTAGGCGAGGGAGACCAGCCGCCCGTCGGCCGGGGAGAACTCGTTGGCGCAGACGCCGAAGGCCTGGCCGAGGGAGCCGCCGATCGGCACCAGGAAGCCGCAGCTGACACAGGAGGCCGGGGCCGACTGGGCCATGGGGGTCTTGGCGCCGAACGCCTCCTCCCAGCGGTCGGCCGCGGTGTGCAGCCCGTAGCGGGACAGCACCCGGGCGCGTCGCATGCCCAGTTCCTCCGCGACGGCCGCGATGGAACCGCGCGAGGGGGTGAGCGGGAGGCGGGCGGGTGCGTCCCCGGTGACGTCGGCGTCCTCCGCCTCCACCAGGTCGGCCATCTCGTGGGAGACCGCGGAGTTGGGCGGCGGCTCGTCCTCGCCCGAGTAGCCGGGCTCCAGGCGCAGGTCGTCGGCGTCCGTGGGGAGCAGGTCGCCCGGGCCCATGTCGCCCGGCCTGAGCCGCTCGCTCCACGGCACCCACTCGGGGGCCAGCACCGCGTCCGGTCCGGGCAGCAGGACCGCCTCGTCCACGGTGACGATCTTGGCGCGGGAGGCCCGGGCCACCGTCACGGCCCAGCGCCAGCCCCGGTAGCCCAGTTCACGGCACTCGAAGAAGTGCGTGACAACGCGGTCCCCCTCGGAGACCGTCCCCGCGTGTTCGCCGACGACGCCCGGCGCGGCGGCCTCCTCGGCGGCGGCGCGGGCGAGGTCGACGGCCTCGGCGCACAGACGGTCAGGGGTGCGGCTTCGCGTTGTCGCTGCGCTCACAGGTATCGCTTCTCTCCATACGCCGTCTCACGAGTGCGCCACTCCCGGCGCGGGGACGGACGGAGCGGACCGGGGGACCGCGTCGACGTCCTTCATCCATTTTGCGGGATGGCTGAGATACGCACGCTACCCTTCCGCCCCACTTCGCGTACACCGACGGTCCTGTTCCCCGTCGGACCGGTCATCGGCGATCGCCCCCGGACAGTCACCCCAGAGGCCCTATACAAGCGGTAATGGCACTAGCCACAGCCTTATCGGGGCACTATGACGACGTGGCAGCCGCGAAGACGCCCCAGGGCGCCACCGGGACCGGTGGGTCGAAAGGGGTCAAGGGAACCAGCCGACCGTACGCACCGGGCCGTCGGGGCGGCCCCTTCCGCGCGTTCGGGCGCGCCTTGCGCTTCCCCGTGACCGGGACCGCCCGCGGTATCCGCAAGGCCACCCACGCGCACGGCGCCGGCGAGTCCGGCCTCGGCAAGCTGATCGAGCTGCACGGGGTGAACGGCGCCGGCGACGTCATGATCACCGTCGCGCTCGCCTCGACCGTGTTCTTCTCGGTGCCGACCGACGAGGCCCGCGGGCGCGTCGCGCTCTACCTCGCCATCACCATGGCGCCCTTCACGCTGCTCGCCCCGGTCATCGGCCCCCTCCTGGACCGCATCCCGCACGGCCGCCGCGCCGCGATGGCCGGTGCGATGTTCGCCCGGGCGCTGCTGGCGATCGTGCTGTCCGGCGCCGTGGTCAGCGGCAGCCTGGAGCTGTACCCGGCGGCGCTCGGCGTCCTCGTCGCCTCGAAGGCGTACGGCGTGGTCAGAAGCGCCGTGGTGCCCCGGCTGCTGCCGCCGCGCTTCTCCCTGGTGAAGGCGAACTCGCGGGTCACCCTGGGCGGCCTGCTCGCCACCGGCATCGCCGCCCCCATCGGCGCGGGGCTCCAGCAGATCGGCCCGCGCTGGCCCCTGTACGGCGCCTTCCTGATCTTCATCGCCGGAACGTTCCTGTCGTTCACGCTGCCGTCGAAGGTCGACTCCGCCAAGGGCGAGGACCGCGCCCTGCTGGCGGCGGACGAAGAGCACCTGCACGGGCCGCACCGCCGGCCGGTCAAGCGTCCCGGACTGCGCACGGTCGGCCCGGCCGTCACCCACGCCCTGGCCATGAACGCCTCCATCCGCTGCCTCACCGGGTTCCTGATCTTCTTCCTCGCGTTCCTGCTGCGCGAGCACCCGATCTCCGGCCAGAGCGCCGCGGTGTCCCTGGCGACCGTGGGCGTCGCCGCGGGCGTGGGGAACGCGCTCGGCACGGCCGTCGGGGCGTGGCTGCGCTCCCGGGCGCCGGAGATCATCATCGTGACGGTCGTGGCGTGCGTGCTGGGCGCGGTGATCACGGCCGCGGTGTTCTTCGGGGCGATCCTCGTCGCCGTGCTGGCCGCGATCGCGGGGTTCGCTCAGGCGCTGGCCAAGCTGTCGCTGGACGCGCTGATCCAGCGGGACGTCCCCGAACTGGTCCGCACCTCGGCCTTCGCCCGCTCCGAGACGCTGCTGCAGATGTCCTGGGTGCTGGGCGGGGCGATCGGCATCGTCATGCCGCTCAACGGCACGGCGGGCCTGGCGGTGGGCGCCGCGATCGTCGGCATCGGCTGGCTGGCGACCGTCCGGGGCCTGATCGACTCGGCCCGACGCGGCGGCACGGGCCGGGCCCGGGTGGCCTAGCAGCCGATCCGGTGGGCGCGCGGTCCGTACGTGCGGCGCGGGTGACCCGGCCGGTCCCGGACGGCGCGGTGCCGGGCGCGCCGGACCCCGCGTGGGTGGTGCGGGCGGCGGGCCCGATAGCCTTCGCCCATGAACACGTTGCAATCCGCTGTGCGACGCCGCCGCGCCGTCGCCGCCGCCGGCGTCGTATCCGCCGGACTGCTCGTCCTGTCGGCCTGTGACAAGCCGACGTCGATGGCCACGCTGACCGTGGGCAGCGACTCGGTGAGCTCCGAGGCCACCTGCGGCGGTGAGGGCGAGGCCCTGAAGACCTCCGCGCTCACCCAGTGCCTGAAGGACAAGGGCATCAAGAGCATCTCCGTCGACCCGGACGAGACGGTCCGCTTCGGCGTCGACCCGGAGATCGCCGACGAGGGCTGGACGATCCTGATGAACGGTCAGCCGCTGACCGAGGCCAGCAAGAAGACCTACCGCACGATCCCGGGCAGCGTGTTCTTCAACGCCCAGTACGGCGCGCAGGGCAACTCGACGCTCGTGTCCATCAAGGCCGGCGAGAAGGACACCCAGGGCCTCTGGAACTTCAAGCTCAAGAAGGACGCCTGATCGCTGCCGGTGAGCCCCGCCGGGTGCTGGTCGCCACCGCCGTCCCCGTGGAGCGGGACGCGGTGGCCGCGGGCCTTCGCGGCGCCACCGGCACGGACGTGATCGCCGCCGGGGTCGGGCCCGCGCTCGCCGCGGCCTCCACCGCCTCGGCCCTCACCGCGGCCGCCCTGCGCGGCACGCCCTACGGCCTGGTCGTCTCCGCCGGGATCGGCGGTGGCTTCCTGCCCGCGGCACCGGTCGGCTCGCTCGTGATCGCCGACGAGATCGTCGCGGCCGACCTGGGGGCGCAGACCGAGGACGGGTTCCTGTCGGTCACCGAGCTCGGCTTCGGCACCGTCCGGCACGAGCCGCCCGCCCCTCTCGTGCGCCGGGCCGCCGAGGCCACCGGCGCCCCGGCCGGGGCCGTACTGACCGTGTCGACCGTGACCGGCACCGCCGCCCGGGCCGCCGCTCTGAAGGAGCGGCACCCCACCGCCCTCGCCGAGGCGATGGAGGGCTTCGGCGTCGCCGAGGCCGCCGCCACGCAGGACGTGGCCGTGCTGGAGGTCCGGGCGGTCTCCAATCCCGTCGGACCGCGCGACCGCGCCGCCTGGCGGATCCCCGACGCCCTGGCGGCCCTCACCGAGGCGTTCGGGAAGCTCGCGCCCGTACTGGAGAGTTGGAACCGGCATGACCGCTGAGCAGCTGCACATCGCGTACTCCCCCTGCCCGAACGACACCTTCGTCTTCGACGCCCTGGCCCACGGCCGCGTCCCCGGCGCCCCCGCCCTGGACGTGACCTTCGCCGACATCGACCTCACCAACGGCATGGCCGAGCGCGGCGAGTACGACGTGCTGAAGGTGTCGTACGCCGTGCTGCCCTACGTGCTGGACGACTACGCCCTGCTGCCCTGCGGGGGCGCGCTGGGACGGGGCTGCGGGCCGCTGGTGCTGACGCGGGAGGCGGACGTCGACCTCACCGGGCGGACCGTCGCCGTGCCGAGTGAGACGTCCACCGCGTACCTGCTGTTCCGGCTGTGGGCGGCGGAGACGCTGGAGGGCGGGGTCGGCGAGATCGTCGTCATGCCGTTCCACGAGATCATGCCGGCCGTGCGGGACGGGAAGGTCGACGCGGGGCTCGTGATCCACGAGGCGCGCTTCACCTACCGCACCTACGGGCTGCACAAGCTCGCCGACATGGGCGAGCACTGGGAGCGGACCACCGGGCTGCCGATCCCGCTCGGCGCGATCATCGCCAGGCGGTCGCTGGGCGAGGAGAGGCTGCGCCGGCTCGCGGACGCGGTCCGGGCGTCCGTGCGGGCCGCCTGGGACGACCCCGAGGCGTCCCGGCCGTACGTCATGGAGCACGCCCAGGAGATGGACCCGGCCGTGGCCGACCAGCACATCGGGCTGTACGTCAACGAGTTCACCGCCGACCTCGGCGAGGACGGCTACGCGGCCGTGCGCGGGCTGCTGACCCGCGCGGCGGCCGAGGGGCTCGTCCCGCCCCTCGGCCCGGACGCGCTGCGGTTTCCCTGAGCCCGGGCTGCCGGGCCCGGCTCTCCGGCTCCGGTCAGGCGGGGCTCAGACGTCCAGCTGGTCGGCGACCGCCCGCAGCAGGCCGGCGATCTTCTTGCCGGCGGTCTTCTCGGGGTAGCGGCCCCGCTCCAGCATGGGGGTGATGTTCTCCAGGAGCGTGGTCAGGTCCTGGACGATGGAGGCCAGCTCGTCGGGCTTCTTGCGGGTCGCCGCCGCGACGGACGGGGTCGGGTCCAGGATCGTCAGCGACAGCGCCTGGTCGCCGCGCTGTCCGGCCACGACGCCGAACTCCACGCGCTGGCCCGGCTTGAGCGTCTCGACTCCGGCGGGGAGGACCGAGGAATGGACGAAGACGTCACCGCCGTCGTCGCGGGAGAGAAAGCCGAAGCCCTTCTCACTGTTGAACCACTTGACCTTGCCGGTGGGCACGTCTGTCCTCGTCCTCGTACTCGTCGGAAAACTGCTTCTGAAACGGCTCTGGATAGCACTCGGGCGGGTCGTACGACCCGCCGGTACCAAGGCTAATGCTCTTGCAGCCGGTGACAAGACGTCACCCGGCTGTTCCCTCGCGCTGGGAACTACCCTGGTCGGGTGCGTGACAAAACCCAAACGAATTCCGCCGCTCCCGGTGACCGCCTGGTCCGTGCCGGAGCCGTCGTCTTCTTCCTCGGTGCCCTGGCCACTCTGGTCACCGTCGCCCCGTTGTTCCTCGGGACGACGCCCTTTCCGACGTACATGTTCGGATTGAGCATGCTCATGGCCGTCGGTTTCCTGCTGGCCGGGGCGGGAGTGCTGCGTTCCGTGGCGGCCGGACGGCGTCAGGCGCGTTCGGGGCGGTAGTCCGAGATCCACCGCGGGAACGCGGTCAGGTCGCCGAGCACCACGTCCGCGCCCGCGGCGCGCAGTTCCTCCGGGGAGCAGGGGCCGGTGGCCACCGCGACCGAGAGCGCGCCGGCCGTGCGGGCCCCGCGGACGTCCCCGACGTGGTCGCCGACGTAGACACCCGCCCCGTGCTCGCGCAGGGCCAGCGCCTTCTGCTCGGCCCACAGGTCGCCGATGACCGCGTCGGGCTCGATGCCCAGGTGGGCGAGGTGCAGCTTGGCGTTGGGCTCGTACTTGGCGGTCACGACGATCGCCCGTCCCCCGGCCTCGCGCACGGCGGCCATGGCCTCGCGGGCGCCGGGCAGCGCGGGGGTCGCCTCGACGGCGTACGCCGGGTACATCTCCCGGTACAGGTCCGCCACCGCCGGCACCTCCTCGGCCGGGAACCAGTTGATCAGCTCCTCGGCCAGGGGCGGTCCGAGCCGGGTGACCGCCAGGTCGGCGTCGATGTGCACGCCCGTCCGCTCCGACAGCGCCAGGTAGCAGGCGCGGATGCCGGGGCGGGAGTCGATGAGGGTCATGTCGAGGTCGAAGCCGACGGTGAGTGCGGGCGCGGTGGAGGAAGCCATATGGGCCATTGTGCCCGGGCGCTGCGGACACCGGCCGCCGCCCTGTGGACACCGACCGCCACCCTGTGGACACCGGCCGCCACCCTGGGGCCGGGGCCGAACGTCCGGAAACGGGCGGCGGGTGCGCCGCGGTCCGTCATCGGCGGCGCTGCGAGCGCCAGACCAGGAACAGGGCCGAGGTGACGGCCGCCGCCCGGACCACCCACGGCCAGGTCTCGGCCACCGCGTCGTTCAGGTGTCCCTCGGCGACGGGGTCGCCCCAGCGGCCGTTCATCCGGCCCCAGAGCCAGACCAGTCCGCCGGCCACGCACAGGCCCGGCAGGACGGCGACCGTCCACTTGGTCTCCGCCGGGGTGAGCCGGCGCGAGGCGTACGCCAGGAGCCAGCCGAGCAGCAGGACGAACCAGTTGCCGAGCACCGCGCCCGCCACCAGCAGTCCGGCCGCGACCAGCAGGAACGGGTTGTTCCACCCTGCGGAGGGCAGGCTCGGGAAGCGGCGGCGGCCGCCGGTCTCCCCGGCCGCCGGAGCCGTCTCGACCGCCGGGGCGGCCTCCGCGCCCGCCGGCCCGCCCGGCGCCCCCTGCTCCGGCTTCTCCGGCTTCTCCGGCTTGCGCGGCGGCGGCGGCTTGAGCAGGTCGGGCAGTTCCACCCCACCCACGAACCCCGGCACCTCGTCGCCGACGCCGAAGGGGCTGCCGTCCACGCGCCACCAGTCCGGCTCGACCGCGGTGTCGCCGAGTTCGTGCGCCGCGGCCAGGTGCGGCGGGGCCGCTCCCTCGGCGGCGGCCGGGCGGTCCTCCTCGCCGGCCCGGGCCTGGCGGGGACGCGGCACGACGCGCCGGACCCCCCTGGGCCGCTCGCCCCGCCCCTGCGGCTCGCGTTCGCGCTGCACAGGCACGGCGGCGGGTGCGGTGTCCGGCGCGGCCCCGGCCGGTCCGGCGCCGCTGCCGTCGGACGCCGCCGCCACGACCTCGTCGGGGCTGCCCAGCCGGGTCAGGATCCGGCGCACGGCGGCGGGTGAGTCGACGGTGGCCTTCGCGCGGCGCCGGTCGATCTCGTTGCGCAGATCCGCGACCAGGCGCATCCGGGTGGCCGAGGACAACTGCTGCTGCTGGGCCACGTCGCCGACGCGGCTCAGATACTCGTAAACGACCTGGTCGCTCTCAATCCCCACGAAGTCCCCTCCGGGGCGCATCCGTTGCCTGACGCCGTCGGACGACGGTACCGCGCGGGGCGGCGGGGCGGCCAAAAGCCCGTCCGCCGTCCGGGAGCGGGGCCGCGCACGGTCGGCCCGGGCGCCGCGGGCGACCCGCTACCGTGGACCGGATGAGCACCGAGGACACGCCTTCGGCCCCCCGCTCCCTCGCCGAAGCGCTCCGCGCGCGGGACGACGCTTCGCTCGGCGCGCTCCTGCGCAGCCGCCCGGACCTCATCACGCCCGTCCCCACCGACCTGACGCAGCTCGTGACGCGGGCGGGCACGCGCGCCTCGGTCGTACGGGCCCTGGAGCGGCTGGACCGGTTCGCGCTGCAGACGGCGGAGGCGCTGGCGGTGGCGGCGGACCCGGCGGAGTACGGAGAACTGCTCGGGCTCATGGCCGGGGACGACGCCGACCCGGCCGTCGTCGCGGCCCTGCCGCACGCCCTGGACGTACTGCGCGAGCAGGCCCTGGTGTGGGGCGGCGACGACCGGCTGCGGCTGGTCCGCACCGCGCGTGAACTGCTGTCGCCCTCGCCGCAGCACCCCTCGCCGACCGGACTGGGCCCGACGGTGCGGGAGGCCACCTCCGGGATGTCCCCCGGGCGGATCCAGGAGATCGTCACGGCCGCCGGACTGCCCTCCACCCACGACGCGGTCTCCGCCGTGACCGCGCTGGCGGCGTTGTTCGGGGACCGCGAGCGGATGGCCGCGCTGCTCGACGGGGCCCCGGCCGAGTCGCTGGAGGTGCTGGAGCGGCTGGTGTGGGGGCCGCCGTACGGGCAGGTCACGGCTGATCCGGCGCCGCGGCTGCGCTGGCTGCTGGACCGCGGGCTGCTGCTGCCGACCGCGCCCGGCACGGTCGTCCTGCCGCGCGAGGTCGCCCTGCACCTGCGGCGCGGGCGCGCGCACCGCACGCCCGAGCCGGTGCCGCCGCCCGTCGAGGCCGCCGCCGCGCACCGTCCACAGGTTGTGGACAGCACCGCGGCCGGGCAGGCGTACACCGCTCTCGCCACCGTCGAGGAGCTGCTGAAGGACTGGGACGAGGGCGGCCCCGCGGTGCTGCGGGCCGGCGGCCTGAGCGTGCGCGACCTGAAGCGGACCGCGGTCGCGCTGGACGTGCCCGAGCCGGTCGCCGCGTTCTGGGTGGAACTGGCGTACGCCGCGGGCCTGATCGCCTCCGACGGGGAGGCCGACGAGCGGTACGCGGCGACCCCCGCCTGGGACGAGTGGCGCGAGCAGCCCGCCGCCGAGCGCTGGGCGCGGCTGGTCACGGCCTGGCTCGCGGCGACCCGCACGCCGGGGCTGGTGGGCGGGCGCGACGCCAAGGACCGGACGCTGTCCGCGCTCGGGCCGGGGCTGGACCGTTCGGCCGCGCCCGAGGTGCGGCACCGGGTGCTGGCGCTGCTGGCCGGGCTGCCCGAGGGGGCCGCGTCGGCCGCCGCGTCGGTGCTCGCCCGGCTGCGCTGGGAGCGGCCCCTGCGCGGCGACCGGCACGAGGGCGATCTGCGCGGGCGGCTCGCCGAGTGGACGCTGTCCGAGGCGGAGCTGCTGGGTGTCACGGGCCGGGGCGCCCTGTCGGGACACGGCCGGGCCCTGCTCGGCCTGCCGCCCGCCCCGGCGCGGCAGACCGGGGCGGAGCCCTCCGGACCCGGCGACAAGCTGCCCGTCCACCATCACCACCGGCCCGCTCCGCCCACCCCCTTGCCCCCGGCCGAGCAGGCCGTCGCCTCCGCCGCCGCGGCCCGGCTGCTGGCCCCGCTGCTGCCGGAGCCGCTGGACCACGTCCTGCTGCAGGCGGACCTGACGGCGGTCGCGCCCGGGCCCCTGGAACGGCCGCTGGCCGACATGCTCGGGGTGCTCGCGGACGTCGAGTCCAAGGGCGGGGCCACCGTCTACCGGTTCACCCCCGGCTCGGTGCGCCGGGCCCTGGACGCCGGGCAGAGCGCCTCCGACCTGCACGCCTTCCTCGCCGCGCACGCGCGCACGCCGGTGCCGCAGCCGCTCGCCTACCTGATCGACGACGTGGCCCGCAGACACGGGCACCTGCGCGTCGGCGCGGCGTCGTCGTACGTGCGCTGCGACGACGAGGCGGTGCTCAACGAGATCCTGGCCGACAAGCGGGCGACCGCTCTCGGACTGCGCCGGCTCGCCCCGACCGTGCTGGCCGCGCAGGCCGACCCGGCGGGGCTGCTGGAGGGGCTGCGGTCGATGGGCTTCGCGCCGGCCGCGGAGTCCGCCGAGGGCGATGTGCTGATCACCCGCGCGCTCGCCCACCGCACCCCGCCCCGCAGCGCCCCGGACCCGGTCCCCGACGGTCCGCCGGTGCCCGACGACACCCTCCTGTCGGCCGCGTTGCGCGCGATCCGGGCCGGTGACCTCGCCTCCACCGCTCCGCGCAAGCCGGGCACGGCCCCGGCGGCCGACGGCGCGCTGCCGCGCACCGACTCCGCCGAGACCCTGGCCACCATGCAGGCCGCCGTCCTCACCGGTGAGGCGCTGTGGATCGGTTACGTCAACGCCGAGGGGGCCGCCAGCCAGCGCCTGATCGCCCCGATCCGGGTGGAGGGCGGTTTCGTCACGGCCTACGACCACACCGCCGACGAGGTCCGCACCTATCCGCTGCACCGGATCACCGGGGTCGCGGAGCTCGCCGACGACGCCGGCTGAGGCGCCGCCCCCTTCTTCACCCCTTCGGGTGCACACCGGCGTCCATGCACGCCACGCCGGGGGTGTCCCACCCTCGGGCGACCTTGCCGGGCGTGCCGCATCAGGCGCCGGGCCCGGGGGCAGCCACCGGGTGTCCTGATGCGGTCCGGTCCCCGGAGGGGTCCGGACCGGTGCCACTCGAAAGGAAGTCCCCATGCGTGCTGCCCGCCGGATCGCCGCCGTCCTGGCCACCGCCGTGCTGATGACGTTCGGCTCGCTGGCCACTCCGGCCGCCGCGGTGAGCATCGACATCGCCGGCCTCGTCCTGGAGACGCCGCAGATCTGATCCGTCCCGGCGCACCGCCGGGCCGGCCGCGGTGTCCCCGGGCCGGGCCGCGGGCGCGCCGTTCCCGACCACCGGCAGGGAAAGGTCCCGTCGTCGCCATGCGTGAGAAGTTCGCCCTGCGCGAGAAGTTCGCCCTGTGTGGGAAGTTCGCCTTGTGCGGGAAGTTCGCCGCCGTCGTCCTGTCCGGCGCCGCCCTGCTGGGCGCTGCCGGGCCCGCCGCCGCCGCGGGGCCCGGGCTGCCGCTGCCCCTGCCGGTCGCCGGGGTGGAGTCCCTGATCACCGAGGGGGTGAGTGTCGAGGGCCCGCTGGTGAACAACGTCAGTCTGCCCACGCTGAAGTAGCGCCCCGCGTCCGGTAGCTGTCGCCGTCGAGGCGCACGATCTCGGCGTGGTGGGCGAGCCGGTCGGCCAGCGCCGGGGCGCACGGGCCGAGGACCTCGTCCCAGCGGCCGAGGGGGCGGTCGCCGGTGACGATCAGCGAGGCGCGTTCGTAGCGGTGGGCGACCAGCCGGAACAGCAGGGCCGCGGCCGCCGCGTCGAGCGGTGCGTAGCCGACCTCGTCGACGATCAGGAGGGGGTGATCGTCGAGGGCGGTCAGCTCCGCGTCGAGCCGGCCGGCGGCCCGGGCCGCCGCCAGCCGGGCGGCCCAGTCGGCGGCGGTCGCGAACCGCACGGAGTGCCCGGCCCGGCAGGCCCGCACGCCGAGGGCGATGGCGAGGTGGGTCTTGCCCGTGCCGGGTGGCCCGACGAAGACCACGTTGCGCCGGGCGGCGACGAAGTCGGCCTTGCCGAGCCGGGCGAGGGTGTCCCGGTCCAGGCCGCGGGGGTGCCGTTCGTCGAAGTCCTCCAGCAGTTTCCGGGCGGGGAACCCGGCGGCCCGGACCAGCTCCTCGGCGTCGAAGCCGGGACCGTCGTGCGCGTACTCCACCGGTCCGGCCCGGCGTGGGGCCGGCAGCGGGGCGGCCGGACCGCCGGGCGTCCGCTGCCCGGCGTGCGCCGCGAGGTCGTCGGCCCGCTGCTGCGGGCGGTGCCCGGCGGGCCGCTCCGCCGGTGTGGGTCCGGGCGCCCCGGCCGGTTCGCCGTGGGGGCGGGCGGGGTGGGCGCGGTCGGCGTGCGCGGCCATCGGTCCCGACATGTACGCGAGGATCGCCGCCGAGACGATGAACGCCATGTGGATCACCGTGCCCCACAGCAGGGCGTGGCGGGAGGTGTGGTGGACGTCCACGAACATCTGCAGGAGGTGGACCGAGGAGATCCCGACGATCGCCGTGGCGAGCTTGACCTTGAGGACGTTGGAGTTGACGTGCGAGAGCCATTCCGGCTGGTCGCGGTGGCCCTGCAGGCCGATGCGCGAGACGAACGTCTCGTAGCCGCCGACGATCACCATGATCAGCAGGTTGGCGATCATGACCACGTCGACCAGCTTGAGCACGGCCAGCATGACGAACGTCTCCGACGCGTGCCCGCCCAGGCACATGCGGATCAAGGTCCACAGCTCCTTGAAGAACTTGTAGACGTAGACGCCCTGGGCCGCCACGAGCCCGAAGTAGAGCGGGGCCTGGAGCCAGCGCGTGGCGAACAGGGCGTATCCGAGCGTGGTGGTCGGCGGATTCTGCACGGTCCGCATTCTTGGGGGCCGGGGAGGAAAAACTGAATTCACATCACACGTCGGGATGAAAAGGCATCCTGTACGACCGGTCGCACGGATCACAGCACGTGACGCGGTGGATCAGGCACACTGGACGTTTGGCCGAGGCGTCGAGCTGTCGAGCCGTCCGAGTCCTCCGGCCGCAGAAAGGGTGCCGCGCGTGAATGGTCCGCTGATCGTCCAGTCCGACAAGACCCTGCTCCTGGAAGTCGACCACGAGCAGGCCGACGACTGCCGTCGGGCCATCGCCCCGTTCGCCGAACTGGAACGGGCGCCCGAGCACATCCACACCTACCGGGTGACCCCGCTGGGTCTGTGGAACGCGCGCGCGGCCGGCCACGACGCCGAGCAGGTCGTGGACGCGCTGGTGCAGTACAGCCGCTACCCGGTGCCGCACGCGCTGCTGGTGGACATCGCCGAGACGATGGACCGCTACGGCCGCCTCACCCTCTCCAAGCACCCGGCGCACGGACTGGTCCTGACGACCACCGACCGTCCGGTGCTGGAGGAGGTCCTGAAGTCCAAGCGGATCACCCCGCTGGTCGGGGCCCGGATCGACCCGGACACGGTCGCGGTGCACCCCTCCGAGCGCGGGCAGATCAAGCAGACGCTGCTGAAGCTGGGCTGGCCGGCGGAGGACCTCGCCGGGTACGTCGACGGCGAGGCGCACCCGATCGGGCTGGCCGAGGACGGCTGGGCGCTGCGCCCCTACCAGAAGCAGGCCGTGGAGAACTTCTGGCACGGCGGTTCGGGCGTCGTCGTCCTGCCCTGCGGCGCCGGGAAGACGCTGGTCGGCGCGGGTGCCATGGCCGAGGCGAAGTCGACCACGCTGATCCTCGTCACCAACACCGTCTCCGCGCGGCAGTGGAAGCACGAGCTGGTGAAGCGGACCTCGCTGACCGAGGAGGAGATCGGCGAGTACAGCGGGACCCGGAAGGAGATCCGGCCCGTCACGATCGCCACCTACCAGGTGCTGACGACCCGGCGGAAGGGCGTCTACCCGCACCTGGAGCTGTTCGACTCCCGGGACTGGGGGCTGATCGTCTACGACGAGGTGCACCTGCTGCCCGCGCCGGTCTTCAAGTTCACCGCCGACCTCCAGGCCCGCCGCCGGCTCGGGCTGACCGCGACCCTGGTCCGCGAGGACGGCCGGGAGTCGGACGTGTTCTCCCTGATCGGTCCCAAGCGGTTCGACGCGCCGTGGAAGGAGATCGAGGCGCAGGGCTACATCGCGCCCGCCGACTGCGTCGAGGTCCGCGTCAATCTCACCGACTCCGAGCGGCTCGCGTACGCCACGGCCGAGGCCGAGGAGAAGTACCGCTTCTGTGCGACGACCGCGACCAAGCGGAAGGTCACGGAGGCGATCGTCCGCCGCTTCGCCGGGCAGCAGATCCTGGTCATCGGACAGTACATCGACCAGCTCGACGAACTGGGCGAGCACCTCGGGGCGCCCGTGATCAAGGGCGAGACGTCCAACGCGCAGCGGGAGAAGCTCTTCGACGCCTTCCGTGAGGGCGAGATCAGCGTGCTCGTGGTGTCCAAGGTCGCGAACTTCTCGATCGACCTGCCGGAGGCGACGGTCGCGATCCAGGTGTCGGGCACCTTCGGCTCCCGGCAGGAGGAGGCCCAGCGCCTCGGCCGGGTGCTGCGGCCCAAGTCGGACGGCCACCAGGCGCACTTCTACTCCGTGGTCGCCCGCGACACCATCGACCAGGACTTCGCGGCCCACCGCCAGCGCTTCCTGGCGGAGCAGGGCTACGCGTACCGGATCATGGACGCGGACGAGCTGCTGACGGAGAGCTGAGGCCCGGGTCCGCTCACCGGTGGCGGCGGACCACGCCGACCTCCTCTCCGTACTGGCCGAGGACGATCACGTCGAAGGCGGCGCCCGCGAAGACCTTCACGGCGCGCAGGGCGTCGCCGAGACGGTGGCGGTGGCTGCCCGTCACGGCGGTGGCGCCGGGCGGACGGCCCGGTGCCGGGGCGGGGTGGATGGTTGCTGCGCTCATGTCTCCATGGTGCGTTTCGACCCATAAGGCCCGCGTCGGTCTCGGGACGGAACCTCCCGGCCGTCCGCGTCCACCCGTGGACCGACCCGTCCCCCGAGGAGGAGGGGCCCACCCCGGGCCCGTCCCCTAGGGGACGGAGAAAACCGTTCGCGGACGGCAGGCCCGCTCCTCTAGGATCTCCGCTCTTGCCCGCCTCCCCCACGGAGCGCCGCCGCCCGGACGGAAACCGGCCGGCATCTCACCGCCCTTCTCCCCGCAGGTCCCTCCGGAGGCACCCCCTTGTCCACGCCCGTCGACGACCCGCTCTCCCGCGAGCGCTCGCACCTCGCCGCGTCCCGTTCCGCCCTGCGCGCCATGCGCGAGGACGTCGAGGCCCTCGACATCACCGACGTCACCGCGAACTGGGTCAACGCCGAGGTGCTGGCCCGCCAGATCGAGGAGCGCATCAAGTCCCTGGCCGACCTCAGCGACACCCCGCTGTTCTTCGGCCGGCTCGACTACCTGCACGCCCCGGGCGGCGACCGGGCCGAGGGGGCCGAGGGCGAGCGCTTCTACATCGGGCGGCGGCACGTGCACGACCACGACGGCGACCCCATGGTCATCGACTGGCGCGCACCCGTCTCGCAGCCGTTCTACCGGGCGTCCAAGAAGGACCCGATGGACGTCGCGCTGCGCCGCCGCTTCGGCTACACCCGCGGCGACATCACGGCGTACGAGGACGAGCACCTCTCCGACCCGGCCGAGGCGGCCCGGACCAGCAAGCTGCTCCAGCAGGAGATCGAGCGGCCGCGCGTCGGCCCGATGCGGGACATCGTCGCGACGATCCAGCCCGAGCAGGACGAGATCGTCCGGTCCGGGCTCGCCGGCTCGGTGTGCGTGCAGGGCGGCCCGGGCACCGGGAAGACCGCCGTGGGCCTGCACCGGGTCGCCTACCTGCTGTACGCGCACCGCGAGCGCCTGGCCCGCACCGGCACGCTGGTCATCGGGCCCAACCGGTCCTTCCTGCACTACATCGAGCAGGTGCTGCCCGCCCTCGGCGAGCTGACCGTGCGGCAGGCCACGGTCGAGGACCTGGTGGCCCACGTCGAGATCACGGGCACGGACGAGGCGGCGGCCGCGCTCGTCAAGGGCGACGCCCGTATGGCCGAGGTGCTGCGCCGGGCCCTGTACTCCCACGTCACGATGCCCACCGAGCCGGTCGTGGTGGTGCGCGGCTCCCGCCGCTGGCGGGTACCGGCGTACGAACTGCAGGAGACCGTCGGCGAGTTGCTCGCCCGGGACATCCGGTACGGCGCCGCCCGGGAGGCCCTGCCGCAGCGCATCGCGCACGCCGTGCTGGTGCAGATGGAGCGCGCGGGCGAGGCCCCGGACGACCGGGTGCAGGACGCGGTGGCCCGCAACAGCGCGGTGAAGGCGGCCGTGAAGGCGATCTGGCCGGCCGTCGACCCGGCGAAACTGGTGCTGCGGCTGCTGTCGGACGCGGAGTTCCTCGCCGCGCACGCGCAGGGCGTCCTGGACGGGGACGAGCAGAAGGCGGTCCTGTGGGCCCGGCCCGCGCGCGGTGTGAAGTCGGCCCGGTGGTCGGCCGCCGACGCCGTCCTGGTCGACGAGGCGACCGACCTGATCCAGCGCACGCACTCCCTCGGGCACGTCGTCCTGGACGAGGCGCAGGATCTCTCCCCCATGCAGTACCGGGCGGTCGGCCGCCGCTGCACCACCGGCAGCGCCACCGTCCTCGGGGACCTGGCGCAGGGCACCACGCCCTGGGCGACCCGCAGCTGGCAGGAGGCGCTGGCCCACCTCGGCAAGCCCGACGCGGTGATCGAGGAGCTGACGGCCGGTTTCCGCGTGCCGACGGACGTCATCACCTACGCCTCCCGGCTGCTGCCGGACATCGCCCCCGGCCTCACCCCGGTGGTGTCGATCCGTGAGAACCCCGGCCACTTCGAGATCCGGCCGGTGTCCGGCGCGGCGGACGTGGTCGACGCCTGCCGGGACGCGCTGCGGCACGAGGGCTCGACGGGCCTGATCGCGGCGGACGCCCGGATCCCGGAACTCGCCGAGGCCCTGGAGCAGGCCGGGATCGCCTGCCTCGGCCCCGGCGAGGAGACCACCCGGGAGACCCGCCTCACCCTGGTCCCGGCGTCCCTCGCCAAGGGCCTGGAGTACGACCACGTCGTCCTGGACGAGCCGCGCGCGGTGATCGACGGCGAACCGGACGAGCGGACGGGCCTGCGCCGGCTGTACGTGGCCCTCACCCGAGCGGTGTCGGGCCTGACGGTCACGCACACGGCACCCCTGCCCCCGCAGCTGGCCTAGGGCGCGGGCGCCGCCAGCGGAGCGGGGGCCGCGGGCGGGGCGGGGGCCGCGGGTGGGGCGGGGGCCGCGGGTGGGGCGGGGGCCGCCTGACGGGTGCCGTCCACCGCGGCCCGCCACGCGGCCACCGCCCGCGCCGACACCGGCTCGTCCCAGCCGCCCGGGCGGGCCGCGCCACCGATGTGGAAGCCGTCGACCCCGGCCTCGCGCAGCACCGGCACGTGGTCGAGCCGCAGCCCGCCGCCCACCAGCAACTGCTGCTCGTAGCCAGGCTCACCGGCCCGTCCGGCCTCCGCCAGCAGCACGGGCAGCCCGCCGTCGACGCCGTCCGCCGACCCGGCCGTCAGATAGGTGTCCAGACCGGGCAGCCCGTCCAGCTGCTTGCGCAGGGCGTCCCGGTCGGCGGCCCGGTCGATGGCCCGGTGGAAGGTCCAGGGGCAACCGTCCAGCGCGGCGACCACCCGCTCCACGGCCGGCAGGTCCACCGCGCCCCCCGCGTCGAGGAAGCCCAGAACGAACTCCTGCGCCCCGGCCTGCCGCAGCTCCGCGGCGGTCCCGGCCAGCCGGTCGACGTCCCCCGCGGCGAACCCGTCCGCGAGACGGACCATCACCCGCAGGGAGATGTCGACCGCACGCCGGATCGCGGCGACGGTGGCGGGCGACGGGGTGAGTCCGTCGGCCGCCATGTCGGTGACCAGCTCGAGGCGGTCCGCGCCTCCCTCCTGGGCGGCGACCGCGTCCTCGACCCCGAGGGCGATCACCTCCAGGACTGCACGCTTGCTCATGGGGCCCCTTCGTCGGCATGGCGTCGGCGTTCGATGACAGGTCTAGTCCAATCAAAGACTACGCTGCCCACTCCCGCCGCCTCCCACGCCCCGGGGCCCGCCTCACCCGTAGAGGTTCAGCTCCTCGGCCTCCACCCCGGCGAGTTCGAACCCCGCGCCGCCGGCCGGCCGTCCCGTGTACAGCCTGACGAGGGCCGGCCCGTCGCCGATGAACCGGCCCGGGGGCCGCTCCCCGCCGCTCCCGCCCAGCCGCAGCGGCTCGTCCAGGTCGTCGAGGTCGGCGTGCAGCGGCACATGGCCGCGCTCGCGGGTGAGGCGGGCGAGCAGTTCCAGCGCGTCGGTCAGCCCGGGCCCGCCGTACGCCCCCGGTTCGCCCAGCGCCTCGCGCACGTCCCCGGCGTGCACCCACTCCCCCAGCGCGAGGCCGTCCAGCTTCCCGCCGGCCCGGGCGATCACCGGCCCGGCCGCGGTCATCCCGCGCTCCAGTTCGTCCACGACCTCGGCGTCGCTCCAGCCGGACCGGGCGGCGATGTCCCGGTCGTTGGACTCGGGCGAGAACACGCCCGTTTCCAGCCGGCCCTCCGCCGCCCGGGTCAACGCGGCCGAGCAGTGGGCCAGTACGTCCCGCACCGTCCAGCCCGGGCACGCGGCGACCGGCCGGGCGAAGTCCTCGGCGGCCCGGCCCCGCAGCAGCGGGATCAGCGCGTCGCGTTCCGTGGCGAGCAGCCGCCCGGGCTGCTCGGGGTCCCGTACGTCGTGCACATCGGCAGGAGTCGTCATGAACCCCACGCCAGGGCCTGTCGTATGAATCTTGGCGCAGGGCATCGGCGGCACCTGTGAACGCCGGTGAGCGGGGCCTGGTGCGTGCAGCTGCAAGGCGGAGGGGGCGGTAGGTGCCCGGGCCGCCCGGGCGGGAGAATGCCCCCATGGCCGATCCCGAGATCCTGCGCGTCCGCTTCGTCCGTGCCCTGGAGGCGGCCCGGGGCCCGGCGGGCGGGCCGGACCCGGCGCCCTACGCCGACAACCTGCTCGCCCGCTGGCAGGAGCCCGCGCGCCGCTACCACACGGCGGAACACCTGACGGCGGTCCTGGACCGCGTCGACGAGCTGGAGCGGTACGCCCGGGACCCGGACGTGGTGCGGCTGGCCGCCTGGTTCCACGACGCGGTGTACCTGCCCGACCGCTCCGAGAACGAGGAGCGTTCGGCCCGGCTGGCCGAGCGGGCCCTGCGAGAGGCGGGTGTCCCGGACCGCAAGGTGGCCGAGGTGGCCCGCCTGGTCCGGCTCACCGTCACCCACGACCCGGCCGGCGACGACCCCGACGGGCAGGTGCTGTGCGACGCCGACCTGGCCGTCCTCGCCTCGCCGCCCTCGGCGTACGCCGCGTACACCGCCGCCGTCCGCGAGGAGTACCACTTCGTGCCGAACGCGGCCTTCCGCGCGGGCCGCGCCGCGATCCTGGGTCAACTCCTGGACCTGCCCAGGCTGTTCCGCACCCCGCACGGCGCGGCCGAGTGGGAGGCCACGGCCCGGTACAACCTGGCCTCCGAGCTGGAAATGCTGTCGCTGCCGGACGTGGATCCCTCGTAGCCTGCCCGCCATGTGGACAACGGGTGCGGAACAGGTGGAGCAGGCCGTCGCCGAGTGCGTGGCGCTGCTGGGGACGGTCACCGGCCGGGACTGGGAGGGCGTGCGGGCCGGGCGGCTGGAGTGGAGCTGCCGGCGGACCGCGGTGCACATCGCGGAGGACCTCATCGCGTACGCCGGGCAGTTGGCCGGGCGGGAGCAGGAGTCGTACACGCCGTTCGACCTCGTGCTGGAGGAGGGCGCCGGGAACGCGGACGCCCTGCGGGTGATCGGCACGACGGGGGCGCTGCTGGCCGCCGCGATCCGCACCGCGCCGCGCGAGGTGCGGGCCTTCCACCCCTACCCGTTCCGCAGCGCGAACCGCGAGGGCTTCGCCGCCATGGGCGTGGCCGAGGTGCTGCTGCACACGCACGACATCGCCGAGGGCCTGGAGCTGGCGTACGAACCGGCCCCGGAGCTGTGCGCGTTCGTGCTCACCCGGATCTTCCCGCACGTCGGGCCGGGCGAGACACCCTGGCGGACGCTGCTGTGGGCCACGGGACGCGGGGAGCTGCCCGGCCGGGCTCCGGTCACCGGCTGGCGCTGGAGCAACAACGCGGTCATCGGCACCGAGCGCCTCACCCTCGAGGGCGTCACCCCGGCGGCGGCCGCCGACCTGGCCGCGGTGGGCGACGGCGGTTTCGCGTGGATCGAGGGCGGCCCGATGGACGGCACCCGGGTGGGCGCCGGGCTGGTGCACAAGCAGTACGAGGAGGGGCTCCACCTGCCCGAGTGGGGCATGTACGTGCTGGTCCGCCGGGCGGACGGCCGGGCGCTGGGCGCCATGGGATTCCACGGCGTGCCGGACGGGTCGGGCCGGGTCGAGGTCGGCTACGACCTGGCCGGGGCCGCCCGCGGCCACGGCTACGCGACCGAGGCGCTGCGCGCGCTGTCGCGGTGGGCACTGGGCCGGCCGGAGGTGCGGACCGTCGTCGCGAACGTCGAGCGGGGCAACACGCCGTCGCAGAACGTGCTCGCGCGCGCCGGCTTCACCCAGGTCGCCGAGGACCCCGAGCACCTGGCCTACGAGCTGCGCGAACCCGGCGACGGGTAGCGGCCCTTGGGCCGGCGCAGCCCCGCCGCGTGCAGCAGCCGCACCACCTCGCGGCTGCGCACCTCCACCGCACCGGCGGCCACCGCGTCCGCGTACCGCTGGGCGGGGATGTCGTAGTGGTCGCGCTCGAAGGCGCGGCGGGGCACGCCCAGGCGCTCGGCGAAGGCGTGGAGTTCGTCGTAGGAGACGTCGCTGATCAGGTGGGACCACAGGCGGCCGTGGCCCGGCCAGGCCGGCGGGTCGATGTAGATCGTCACCCGGACCTCACGAGGACGCCGGACCGCCGAGGGCCTCGCCCAGCGACCCGACGGCGGCGACCTTCACCCCGGCCTCGCTGCACACCCAGTGCGGGTCGGGCCCCAACTCCGGCTCCACGTCCAGCGCGTGGGGCTGGCCGGTGCCGCACACCGGGCACAGGGGCCAGCGCCCGTACCGCTCCAGCAGGGCGTCCTGCACGTCCTGCGCGACCAGCCCGGCCACGTACCGCGCGCCCTCCGGCCACTGCTCGACCCACCAGCGCCGTTGCACGACGGACTCCTCGACCAGCGACACGACGTCGGCCTCGGCGACGCGTCCCGCGACGAGGTCGGCCAGCACGAGGGCGCGCGCGGCGTGCAGCGCCTGCTCCAGGGGGCTGATGGGTTCCATGCACCCATTGTGCGCACTCTTGACCGGGACGCCGCGCCGAAAATATCTTTCAGGGGTGACCCGTGACGTGAAGGAAATTTTCGCCCGGGACCGCGGCGGCCCCGGCGGCACGGCCGGTGCCCCGCCCGCCCCCGCGGCCCTGGCGGCCAAGGTCCGCACGCTGGGCCCGTCGATGACGCGCTCCATGCAGCGCGTCGCCGAGGCCGTCGCGGGTGATCCCGCCGGCTGCGCGGCGCTCACGGTCACCGGCCTCGCCGAGCTCACGGGCACCAGCGAGGCGACCGTCGTACGCACCGCCCGGCTGCTGGGCTATCCGGGTTACCGGGACCTGCGGCTGGCCCTGGCGGGGCTCGCCGCGCAGCAGCAGTCGGGCCGGGCCCCGGCCATCACCACGGACATCGCCGTCGACGACCCGATCGCCGACGTCGTCGCCAAGCTCGCCTACGACGAGCAGCAGACCCTCGCCGACACCGCGGCCGGCCTCGACACGGTCCAGCTCCAAGCGGCCGTCACCGCGCTCGCCGCGGCCCGGCGCACCGACGTCTACGGCGTCGGGGCGTCCGGCCTGGTGGCCCAGGACCTCACGCAGAAGCTGCTGCGCATAGGGCTGATGGCGCACGCGCACAGCGATCCGCACCTGGCCGTCACCAACGCCGTCCAACTGCGCGCGGGCGACGTCGCGATCGCCGTCACGCACTCCGGGTCGACGGGGGACGTCATCGAGCCGCTGCGGGTCGCCTTCGAGCGCGGCGCGACGACGGTGGCCGTCACCGGCCGCCCCGACGGCCCCGTCACGCAGTACGCCGATCACGTCCTGACCACCTCCACCGCCCGGGAGAGCGAGCTGCGTCCGGCGGCCATGTCGTCGCGGACCGGCCAGCTCCTCGTGGTGGACTGCCTGTTCGTGGGGGTGGCGCAGCGGACGTACGAGTCGGCGGCGCCGGCGCTCTCGGCGTCGTACGAGGCGCTGGCCCACCGGCACCGTTCCTGAGCCGGCCGCCCCGCCCAGCACCGGAAGCACACGGAAAGAGCCGTCCATGACCTCCGCCTCCGCATCCCGTGACGTCCGAGCCGAGTTGGCGGACCTGACCACCGAGGCCTTCCGGCCGGAGCTGGCCGGGATCGACCGGCTGCCCACACTCGACCTCGCGCGCCTGATGAACGGCGAGGACGCGACCGTGGCCGCGGCGGTCGCGGCGCGGCTGCCCGAGATCGCCGCCGCGATCGACGCCGTCGCCGGGCGCATGGCCCGCGGCGGCCGGCTCGTCTACGCCGGCGCGGGCACCGCGGGCCGGCTGGGCGTCCTGGACGCCTCGGAGTGCCCGCCGACGTTCAACACCGACCCCTCCCGCGTGGTCGGTCTGATCGCGGGCGGTCCGCAGGCCCTGGTGACCTCGGTCGAGGGCGCGGAGGACTCACCGGAACTGGCCCGGGCCGATCTGGAGCCGCTGAACCTGACCGCGGACGACACGGTGGTCGGCGTCTCGGCCTCCGGCCGCACCCCGTACGCGATCGGCGCGGTCGAGCACGCCCGGCGCCGGGGCGCTCTCACCGTCGGCCTGTCCTGCAACGCGGGCAGTCCCCTGGCGGCCGCCGCCGACCACGGCATCGAGGTCGTCGTCGGCCCGGAACTGCTTACCGGCTCCACCCGCCTGAAAGCCGGCACCGCGCAGAAGCTCGTCCTGAACATGCTGTCGACGATCACGATGATCCGCCTGGGCAAGACCTACGGGAACCTGATGGTCGACGTCCGCGCCTCCAACGACAAGCTCCGCGCCCGCTCCCACCGCATCGTCGCCCTCGCGACGGGCGCCGAGGACAAGGAGATCGAGGAGGCCCTCACCGCCACGGACGGCGAGGTGAAGAACGCGATCCTCACGATCCTGGCCGGTGTGGACGCCCCGACGGCGGCCCGTCTGCTGCGCGAGGCCGACGGCCACCTGCGGGCGGCCCTGGGAGCGCACTCCCCGGGCCGGCCGGAGGACGGCCGCCTCTGAGGGCGCCGCCCCGGCCCTCCTGACGGCCCGGCCGCGCGCCGGGCCGTCAGCGTCGGGAGCTCACGTGAGCAGCACCGTCGGGCCCGAGACCACCACGGCGACCCGCCGCTCCTCCTCCTGCTGCGGCTGGGCCCGCTCGGCCTCCGCCTTCGCCGCGAGGGCCTCGACCGCCGCGTCGAACCGCTGCATCGACGTCGGGTGGTCCGGGCCCAGGACGTACTCCTTGAGGACGCGGCGCTCGGAGGCCATCGGGTCGTGCCGGGGCTCGCGGACCGAGCGGAGGATCTCCGGCAGCCGGGTGCAGTCCCGGTCCAGGAGGTACGCGCCCCCGGCCGTGGTGTAGGCCGCCCGGAAGTCCGCGTCGGGCAGGTCGTGCGCGTTGGTCAGGACGTACGGCTTCAGGCTGGCCACGAAGTCCGCGACGACGGACGACACGTCGCTGACGAGCATGTCGGCCTGGTCGAAGCACTCGTACAGCGTCGGCAGCTGACCGGTGACCACCTCGTGCCTCACCGGCCCCCGGCTCGCCCAGAACAGGCGGTGCCACTCGGCGCGCAGCTCGTGCCACTCGGCCTCGCCGTCCGGCCCCGGGACCCGGGCCTCGCGCGTCTGCTGGGCGTCGTCGCCGCGCAGCCGCCCGGACAGTTCGGCGAGCCGGGCCGTGATCTCGTCCATGCGCGGCCGGGCCCCGGCGATCGCGGCCTGGGCCCGCTCGGCGTCCCGCCGCTCGTTGTCGGCGCGCAGCAGCTCCCGGACGGCCCGGTCCGCCTCGGCCGCCGCGGGCGAGCGCTTGCCGGTGAGGGGATGGGGCTTGTAGAGGACCCGGACGTTCTCGGCGACGAGCTTCTCGACCAGTGTCACGCCCATCGGGATCAGGGACGTGTGGCAGTCGTCGTCGCTCCAGCCCTCCCAGGTCGGCGCGTACAGCACGGTCGGCAGCGGCCCGGGCACGTGGTCGGCGTGCAGCCGGATCGACGACAGCTGGGGGCGGCCCACCTCGACGATCGCGGAGTCGCTGATGGCGTGCCGCACCCGCTGGTAGCGGTCGCGCCCGGCCCGGCCGGCCACCCAGATCTCGTCGTAGACCTTGCTCACGCGGTTGCTGCTGGCGAGCTTGTCGCTGTCGCCGTGCCCGATGAACACGTGCTTGGCCTCGGCGACGCGCAGCATGTGCACGTTCTTGCCCGCGTTGCCCGGGTAGAGGACGACCCGCAGCTCGGGCAGCTCCAGCAGCGCCACGTCGTCCGCCTTCGGCACGCACACGACGGGGATCCGGGTCCGGCTCAGGAAGCGGAACGAGGCGCGCTCGCGCAGGATGATCAGCGGCCGGCGGTCGAGCTGCTCCAGCGTCTCGATCCACATGTTGACCTGGTACATGAAGTCCCTGGAGACGGACGCGAAGCTGAAGTAGAGCGCCACCTCCGGCCGGTAGGCGGCCAGTTGCCGGTTCACCTCGCCGATGACCTCGTCCCGGCCGGGCATCCTGCGGGCCCGGCGCAGCTGCCCGAGCAGCGCCACCACGGCCGCCGCCGTCAGCCCGGCCGTCAGCGCGAAACCGGCCCCGGCGGCCTGCCACGCGCCCGCCGCGAGCGCGGCGAGCAGCCCCGCGTGGGCGGGCAGGTCCAGGTGCAGCAGCTTGCGCAGGAAGCGGCGGTACAGGAAGGCGGGCGGGGCCTGCGGGATGCCCGCCTCGCTCATGTCGAGGTTGCGCACCACCACGGGCAGCGAGCGCCGCCGCCGGATCGCGTGGTGCACGGCCGAGTAGAGGATCACCAGGGTGAAGTGCACGCTGAACACGGCCAGCGCGGCGACCAGGACGGAGTCCGGGGCGTCCATGCGCTCGGCCAGCGCGAGCAGCATCACCGTCCGCACGGCGAAGCGCAGGGTGCGGGTCAGCTGGAGCGCGGCCAGCCGCCGCACGAAGGCGGGGGCGCGGGCGTGCAGCACCTCGTCGGCCGCGTAGGTCACGAGCGAGGCGACGGCGAAGCCCCACAGCGACGGCAGCAGCGCGAAGACGGGCAGTGCGGCGAAACCGGCGGCGAACAGGGACACAAGCAGAAGGTCGGTCTTCCCGCGCACACGCAGGACACCGCACAGCCAACGGAACGTCATCGACAGGCTTTCTCTCAGGCAGACGTGGATTCCGGGGCGGCGTGCGGTGGGGCGGACGCCGGGGTGTATGCGCGATACGCCTGTTAGACGGTGATCAGGGGCGATTGGTTGTACACGTGTCGATCATTCGTACGCCACCCCAAGGCCACCATGACGACATCTCCGGGTCGACCTGCCGCGCGGCGCACGCGTTCCGCCCGCACCGGCCGTCCACGACGGCGCGGCCGGGATCCGTGCCGCCCCCTCCCGGCGCCGCCGGGAGCCGCACCGGCCGGCGGAGGACAATGGGCGCATGAACCACGCCCAGCTGACCGCACTCGGCCGTGCCCTCCGCCTGCTCGGGGAGCACGGGGAGGCCCTGACCGCCGACACCCCGGACGCCAAGCTGCACGAGGTCAAGGCGGATCTGCGGCGGGCCCTGGACCTGCTGGAGGAGAGCGTCTCCCACGCCGCTCCCAGCACCCGCTGCCCGGAGCACCCGAACGGGCCGGTCGACGAGGGCGCCCCCGACCTGTGCCTGCTGTGCGAGACCCGGCGCAGGGCCGCCCGCCGGGCGGAGTACAACGGACCCGCCCCGTACCAGCCGCAGACCGAGCCGGCCCAGTCCCGCTACGGGGTGCGCGCCGACCGCCCCCAGCCCCAGCAGCGCTGGCTGCCGGAGCTGTGGAACGGCCAGACCTGGCAGCTGTGCGGCACCCCGCGCCGGGACCGCCGCGAGGCCGAGCTGTACATCGCGGCCCAGCGCCGCGCGCCCCGGGCCGCCATGGCCTACCGCCTGGTCCACGAGTTCACCGACTACGAGGTGCTGCGCGTGTGGGGCACGCCCGTACGCGTCGACATCGAGCCGATGGGCAACCTTTAGAGGTCGTGGCCGCTCATAGCAGCGGCAGCGGCCGGAACTCGTGGTTCTCCCACAGGCGCCGGGCGGTCTCCTCGGGGTACGGCGCGACCACCGGCTGCGCGTCCAGCACCTGCACCAGCCGCTGCCCGTCGTAGGCCGGCCAGCCCGGGTCGCCCGTGCGGGCGAACGCCGACCAGGAGGAGCGGAAGCGGGCGGACAGCGCCAGGGCCTCGGCGGACGGCTCGGCGCCCGCGAAGAACAGGGCTCCCAGGTCCGCGTCGTAGGTGCCGAACAGCAGCGGGATGTCCAGGGCGTGGCAGGCGCCGAGCGCGCCGCCGTCGGCGGGTGCGGGCCAGGTCAGTTCGTAGACGTGCGCGGTGCCGCCGCCCGCGTGCTGGGCCTCGGCCAGGTGCAGGGACGGCATGGAGAACAGCCATTCCGTCTGCACGCGTTCGTACAGCTCCCGCGCGCGGGCGCCGGGGAAGGCAGCGCGGTAGGACTGCTCGCCGCCGGGCGCGAACAGGCGCAGGGCCGAGGCCGCCCGCTCCTCGTCCACCCCGCCCAGGTGCCCGGCCATGGCGAGGAAGAGGCGGTACTCCTCGCGGTTGTGCCCGACGACCAGACCCACGTCCCGGGCGGCTCCGGCGGCCAGGGCCCGCCAGGGGGTCTGCGGCAGGATGTCGCCGTCGACGACCGGGGCGAACGGCGTGACGGTGGGCGCCGCCTGGCCCCAGCGGTCCACGTACTGGGTCATCTTGGTGCTCAGCGTCTCGCCCGCCGTGGGCAGCCGGCGCGGGTCCACCGCCGACAGCTCCGCGACGGTGGGGCGCAGGCCCAGCTCCGCGGCGAGGGCGCGGCCCATGTCGGCGGCGAGCTCGGCGGAGAAGAACGTGCCCGGCACGCTCTGCGCGATGGCGCGGTGGAACAGTCCGGCGGCCCGCTCCATGGCGAGCAGCGAGGCGATCGAGCCCGCGCCGGCGGACTCGCCGAAGAGCGTGACCAGCCCCGGATCGCCGCCGAACGCCCCGATGTTGTCCCGCACCCACTCCAGGGCCGCGACCTGGTCGAGCAGGCCCCGGTTGGCGGGAGCACCCTCGACGGCGGCGAAACCCTCCATCCCGACGCGGTAGTTGAAGGTGACGACCACGACGTCGCCGTCGGCCGCGATGTGCCGGGCGTCGTAGCCGGGGCTGCCGGCGTGACCGAGCTTGTAGGCGCCGCCGTAGATCCACACCATGACCGGGCGGCGGGCGGCCGGGTCCGGGTCGGGCGTCCAGACGTTGACCGTGAGCCACTCGTCGCCCCCGGGCACGTCGATCAGGCCCGGGCCGGCCATCAGGCCGAGGTCCTGCGGGGGCGGCGGGCCGAAGGCGCGGGCCTCCCGCACGCCGTCCCAGGGCAGGGCGGGCCGGGGCGCCTGGAAGCGGGCCTCGCCGACCGGGGGCGCGGCGAAGGGGACGCCGCGGAAGACGGCGAGCCCCTCCTCCGTGCGGCCGCGGACCGCGCCGGCGGTGGTGCGCACCACCGGCCCGGGGCGGTCCGTCGTGGGGCGGGGCTCGGACGTCGTCATCTGGGTCTCCTCACGAAGTGCCGTCGGACAGGCGCGCGTTCAGTGTCCCTGGGCCGTCGCGAGGGGCTGCGGGCGCCCTGCGCCCGACCGCCTCAGCCGAGGGTCTTCAGGGCGGACGGGTCGTAGGGGGCGAGGGCGTCGAAGCGGCCGGAGAGCACCTTGCGGGCCCACTCGGGGTCCTGGAGCAGCGCGCGGCCGACGGCGACCATGTCGAACTCGTCGCGCTCCAAGCGATCGAGGAGGTTGTCGAGGTCGCCGACCTCGGCGCCCTCGCCCTGGAACGACTTGAGGAAGTCGGCGCCGTTCAGGCCGACCGAGCCGACGGTGATGGCGGGCTTGCCGGTGATCTTCTTGGTCCAGCCGGCGAGGTTCAGGTCGGAGTCGTCGAACTCGGGGACCCAGTAGCGGCGGGTGGAGGCGTGGAAGGCGTCGACGCCGGCGGCCGCGAGCGGGGTCAGGATCGACTCCAGCTCCTCGGGCGTCTCGGCGAGGCGGGCGCGGTAGGCCTCCTGCTTCCACTGCGAGTAGCGGAAGATGACGGGGAAGTCGGCCGAGACGCTCTCGCGGACGGCCGCGACGATCTCCGCGGCGAACGCGGCGCGCGCGACCCGGTCGCCGCCGTAGGCGTCGGTGCGGCGGTTGGTGCCCTCCCACAGGAACTGGTCGAGCAGGTAGCCGTGGGCGCCGTGCAGCTCCACGCCGTCGAAGCCGATGCGCTCGGCGGCCGCGGCGGCCTCGGCGAAGGCCCCGATGACGGCGTCGATGTCGGCCTGGGTCATGGCCTTGCCGGTGGGCTCGTCGGCGCCGATGCGCAGCCCGGAGGGGCCGACGGCGGGGGCGTCGGCGACGGGCGGCTCGCCCTGGTTGCGGACCATGCCGATGTGCCACAGCTGCGGCACGATCGTGCCGCCCGCGGCGTGCACCGCCTCGGCGACCTTCGCCCAGCCCGCGAGCTGCTCCTCGCCGTGGAAGCGCGGGACGCGGTCGCTCTGCCCGGCCGACTCGTGCCCGACGTAGGTGCCCTCGGTGACGATCAGGCCGACCCCGGCGGCGGCGCGGCGCGCGTAGTAGGAGACGACGTCCTCGCCGGGCACGCCGCCCGGGGAGAACATGCGGGTCATCGGGGCCATCGCGATCCGGTTCGGGACGGTCAGGCCGTTCAGCGTGACGGGCCGGGACAGGAGGTCGGCTGCGCGGGTGGCGGCGTCGGTCACGTGGGGCTCCTTCGGATACCGGACAGTATGCGTATACCGGTCAGTATGTGCATGCGCATAGGACGTTGGGTTCAACGGTCCGGCCCCGGCGCCCCATCCCGCGCCCCGGTGTGATCCCGCACACGCCCGAGGGCGGCACCCCCTGCCGGAACAGGAGGTGCCGCCCTCGGAAAGGACGTCGATCGACGGGGTCGATCAGAAGTCCATGTCACCGCCCGGCATGCCGCCGCCGGCCGGCGCGGCGGCCTTCTCCGGCTTGTCGGCGATGACGGCCTCGGTGGTGAGGAACAGCGCGGCGATGGAGGCGGCGTTCTGCAGCGCGGAACGGGTCACCTTCGCCGGGTCGATGATGCCCTCGGCGATCATGTCGACGTACTCACCGGTCGCGGCGTTCAGGCCGTGGCCGACGGTGAGGTTGCGGACCTTCTCCACGACGACGCCGCCCTCGAGACCACCGTTGACGGCGATCTGCTTCAGCGGGGCCTCCAGCGCGAGCTTCACGGCGTTGGCGCCGGTCGCCTCGTCACCGTCGAGCTCCAGCTTCTCGAAGACCTGGGAGGCCTGCAGCAGGGCCACGCCACCACCGGCGACGATGCCCTCCTCGACGGCCGCCTTGGCGTTGCGCACGGCGTCCTCGATGCGGTGCTTGCGCTCCTTGAGCTCCACCTCGGTGGCGGCACCGGCCTTGATGACCGCGACACCGCCGGCGAGCTTCGCCAGGCGCTCCTGCAACTTCTCGCGGTCGTAGTCCGAGTCGCTGTTCTCGATCTCGGCGCGGATCTGGTTCACGCGGCCCTGGACCTGGTCGGCCGAGCCGGCACCGTCGACGATGGTGGTCTCGTCCTTGGTGATGACGACCTTGCGGGCGCGGCCCAGCAGGTCGAGCGTGGCGTTCTCCAGCTTGAGGCCGACCTCCTCGGAGATCACCTCGCCGCCGGTGAGGATGCCGATGTCCTGCAGCATCGCCTTGCGGCGGTCGCCGAAGCCCGGGGCCTTGACGGCGACGGACTTGAAGGTGCCGCGGATCTTGTTGACGACCAGGGTCGACAGGGCCTCGCCCTCGACGTCCTCGGCGATGATCAGCAGCGGCTTGCCCGACTGCATGACCTTCTCCAGGAGCGGGAGCAGGTCCTTGACGTTCGAGATCTTCGAGTTGGCGATCAGGATGTACGGGTCGTCGAGGACGGCCTCCATACGCTCCATGTCGGTGGCGAAGTACGCCGAGATGTAGCCCTTGTCGAAGCGCATACCCTCGGTGAGCTCCAGCTCCAGACCGAAGGTCTGGGACTCCTCGACGGTGATGACGCCTTCCTTGCCGACCTTGTCCATCGCCTCGGCGATGAGCTCGCCGATCTGGGTGTCGGCGGCGGAGATGGAGGCCGTGGAGGCGATCTGCTCCTTGGTCTCCACGTCCTTGGCCTGCTCGAGCAGGGCGGCGGAGACAGCCTCGACGGCCTTCTCGATACCGCGCTTGAGCGCCATCGGGTTGGCACCGGCGGCCACGTTGCGCAGACCCTCGCGCACCAGGGCCTGGGCGAGGACGGTCGCCGTGGTCGTACCGTCACCGGCGACGTCGTCCGTCTTCTTGGCGACTTCCTTGACCAGCTCGGCGCCGATCTTCTCGTACGGGTCCTCGAGCTCGATCTCCTTGGCGATGGAGACGCCGTCGTTGGTGATCGTGGGCGCGCCCCACTTCTTCTCGAGGACGACGTTGCGGCCCTTGGGGCCGAGCGTCACCTTCACGGCGTCCGCGAGCTGGTTCATGCCGCGCTCGAGGCCGCGCCGCGCCTCCTCGTCGAACGCGATGATCTTGGCCATGTGAAGTGGTCCCTCCAGGACTGGGGGTGATGACTCCGGACCGCGCCCGCGCCCGCGACGGACGGCTCGCCGGCCTCGTGGTTCCTTCCCACTTCGGCCTGCGGGCCTCACCGACCCGGTCCTTACGTTGTCACTCTCACCTTCAGAGTGCTAACGCCAATGATTAGCACTCGACCCCTGCGAGTGCAAGCGCCTCCGGGGATGAGGCGGGGCGCTCAGCCGCCCGCGAACACGGCCGCGCACGGCACCCGGACAAGCGGAAGGGCCCGCACCCCGGGGGGTGCGGACCCTTCAGCGAAGACCGGTCGCGTGAGCTGATGGTCGTGGTGCGCGTTCAGGCAGAGACGCGAACCATGTCGGCCTGCGGCCCCTTCTGGCCCTGCGAGATCTCGAACTCGACCCGCTGGCCCTCTTCCAGGGTGCGGTAGCCGTCCATCTGGATCGCGCTGTAGTGGACGAAAACATCCGCACCACCGTCGACCGCGATGAAGCCGTACCCCTTCTCCGCGTTGAACCACTTGACGGTGCCCTGAGCCATGCCTAACTCCCCTATTACTGGCCCTTGCACAGATCCACACTTCGCGGATCCGGGTCAGACCTCACCCCCCACGGTTGGGGGCGTGCGCCGGAACGCGTCGACCGCGGCTGAATGTATCTGTCCAACTGCCGTCTGCAACAGGTCAATCGGACGAGAATTCTGGACGCACAGGGTCCGGAATGTAGGGAGAATTCGCCCGAATTCGGGGCAAGTCGGGCCGCACAAAAAGAACAAAAGCCGCGAAAGACGTGCACACTTTGGCTACATCTTGTCGGGCTCGCGGCAGGAATTCAGGGTTCCGGTCGGTGGATCCGGAACGCGTTCCCCAACTGTACCGCGCTCAATCACACAGAATTGCCCCCTCCGCTTCTCTCACGGTGGGGGCAATTCGATGCACGCTCGGTGACCGGCATTACTCCAGGTAACAATCAAGCCGGTCGGCCGGATTCATCCGCCGGCGACCGCCGGGATGATCGACACTCCGGCACCGTCCGGCGTGGCCGTCTCCAGCCCCTGCTCGAACCGCACGTCGTCGTCGTTGACGTACACGTTGACGAACCGCCGCAGCTTGCCCTGGTCGTCCAGCACGCGGGCGGCGATCCCGGTGTGGTTCTTCTCCAGGTCGGCGATGACCTCCCCGAGGTTCGCGCCCTCGGCGGCGACCTCGGCCTGCCCGCCGGTGTAGGTGCGCAGGATGGTGGGGATGCGAACGGTGACGCTCATCGGACATGTCCTCCGGTTCTTCTTGAGCTACGGCTGGGGCGCGCCCTCAGGGGCGCGGGGAACTGCGCGACCAGCCCCCACCGGCCCGCAGCGAACAACGATCAGACCAGCCCGGCCTCACGGAACGCGTCCAGGTTGGGCCGGATGGTCGCGGTCAGCCCGGTCCCGGCCACCGCGTCCAGCGTCTTCAGACCGTCCCCGGTGTTGAGCACCACGGTGGTCTTCGCCGGGTCGAGAACCCCGTTCTCGATCAACTTTCGCGTCACACCCACGGTCACCCCGCCGGCGGTCTCCGCGAAGATGCCCTCGGTCCGTGCCAGGACCTTGATCGCGTCGACGACCTGCTCGTCCGTCACGTCCTCCACCGCACCGCCCGTCCGCCGCGCGATGTCCAGCACGTACGGCCCATCCGCCGGGTTGCCGATCGCCAGGGACTTGGCGATCGTGTCGGGCTTCTGCGGACGCACCACGTCGTGGCCGGCCTTGAAGGCCGTCGACACCGGCGAGCAGCCCTCGGCCTGCGCACCGAAGATCTTGTACGGCTTGTCCTCGACGAGACCGAGCTTGATCAGCTCCTGCAGGCCCTTGTCGATCTTCGTGAGCTGCGAGCCGGAGGCGATCGGCACCACGAGCTGGTCGGGCAGCCGCCAGCCGAGCTGTTCGCAGATCTCGTAGGCGAGGGTCTTGGAGCCCTCCGCGTAGTAGGGCCGCAGGTTGACGTTGACGAAGCCCCAGCCCTCGCCCGCCGGGTCGCCGATGAGCTCGGAGCAGAAGCGGTTGACGTCGTCGTAGTTGCCCTCGATGCCGACCAGCTCGCCGCCGTAGACGGCGGCCATGACGACCTTGCCCTGCTCCAGGTCGTGCGGGATGAACACGCAGGAGCGGAAGCCGGCCCGGGCCGCGGCGGCGCCCACCGCGCCGGCCAGGTTGCCGGTGGAGGAGCAGGACAGGGTGGTGAAGCCGAAGGCGCGGGCGGCCTCCAGGGCCTGCGCGACGACCCGGTCCTTGAAGGAGTGCGTCGGGTTGCCCGAGTCGTCCTTGACGAACAGCTTGCCGGCGTCGACGCCCAGCTCGCGGGCGAGGTTGTCGGCCCGGACGAGCTTGGTCCAGCCCGGGTTGATGTTCGGCTTGTCCGCGACGTCGGCCGGGACCGGCAGCAGCGGGGCGTAGCGCCAGATGTTCGCGGGTCCCGCCTCGATCCGCTTGCGCAGCTCCTCGGCGTCGTAGGACGAGAAGTCGTAAGCGATCTCCAGCGGGCCGAAACACTCCTCGCAGGCGAAGACCGGGCCGAGGGGCACGCGGTGACCGCACTCGCGGCAGCTCAGCGCGGCGGCCGGGCCGAGGTCTACGGTGGAGTTCGTGGTGCTTGCAACAGTCTGCACAGCCATGTGAGGCGAGGCCCTTTCTCCTCATCTTCCTCACGACGCATCTCGCCGTGAGACGGATTTGGCACCTTCCCTAGCCGGGAGCCTCGCGAAGTGGTCAGCGGTGACCTACGAGAACCGACTGGAGGGTTGCCGGGGCTTCATCGGGCCGTTTCCCTCTGCCCCTCTGGATGAGCTGTATGTGGTTGTAGGCGGCGGGCGACCCCGGACATGCGATGGTCATCCGCGTTGTTCAAGACTGTAACCGACGACCAGGACAGTTGAGATAGCCGTCCGCACCGCGAGACGCGTCACATCCGTCCCGCCGAGAGAACGCAAGGAGCAGCCACGGTGCTGGAAGAAGTCGAGCGCTGGCTGAGCGCCCGTTCCTGGTCCGTGTACGACCGCCCGCTCCACAGCATCCTGGCGGCCAAGCAGCGCACGGGCCGCACGGTGAGCGTGGTGCTGCCGGCTCTGAACGAGGAGGAGACGGTCGGCGACATCTCCGCCGCCATCCGCCACGACCTGATGCTGCAGGTGCCGCTCGTCGACGAGCTGGTGGTGATCGACTCCGGGTCGACCGACCGCACCTCCGAGGTGGCCGCCGCCGCGGGCGCGACGGTGGTGCACCGGGACGCGATCCTCCCCCGGCTGCCCGCCCTGCCGGGCAAGGGCGAGGTGCTGTGGCGCTCGCTGCTGGTCACCCGCGGCGACATCGTCTGCTTCGTCGACGCGGACCTGCGGGACTTCTCGTCCGACTTCGTCTCCGGCATCGTGGGCCCGCTGCTGACCGACCCGGAGGTCGAGCTGGTCAAGGGCATGTACGACCGTCCCCTCGGCGGGGCCGCCGGGCAGGGCGGCCGGGTCACCGAGCTGATGGCGCGCCCGCTGCTCAACATGCACTGGCCGCGGCTCGCCGGGTTCGTGCAGCCGCTGGGCGGTGAGTACGCGGCCCGCCGCTCCCTGCTGGAGCAGCTGCCCTTCCCCGTCGGGTACGGCGTCGAGCTGGGCGTGCTCGTCGACGCCCTGCACCTGGCCGGCCTCGACGCGCTCGCGCAGGTGGACGTCGGCGTCCGCAAGCACCGCCACCAGGACGGGCAGGCGCTGGGCCGGATGGCCGCCGAGATCTACCGCACGGCCCAGCTGCGGCTGGCCCGGGGGCACCTGATCCGGCCGTCCCTGACCCAGTTCGAGCGGAACGGGGACGGCTTCGAACCGCGCACGTACTCGGTGGACACCGAGGAACGCCCGCCGATGGTGGAGATCGCCGAGTACCAGGCGCGGCGGGCCGCCTGACCCGGGCTGTTTTTCGGCCGCGCGCGGCAGGTCCGTACGTTTGAGCGTTTACAGGCCGGGCTAGGTTGAGGCCTATGGGTTCGACGTACGGTTCTGCACGGGTATTGGTGGCCTCCAACCGCGGCCCGGTCTCCTACACGGTCGGCGAGGACGGTTCGCTGGACGCCAAACGGGGCGGCGGCGGTCTGGTCTCGGGGCTCTCGGCGATCGGCTCGGACGCGGACGCCCTGTGGGTCTGCTCGGCGCTGTCCGACGGCGACCGCGAGGCGGTCCGGCGGGGGGTCGGCGAGGACGGCGTGCGGATGCTCGACATCCCGGCCGACGTGCACGCCGACGCCTACAACGGCATCGCCAACTCGGTGCTGTGGTTCGTCCACCACATGCTCTACCAGACCCCCCTGGAACCGGTCTTCGACGCGGAGTTCCGCCGCCGGTGGGCGTCGTACGAGACGTACAACCGGGCGTTCGCCGAGGCGCTGGCCGAGGAGGCGGCGCAGGGCGCGGCGGTCGTGGTGCAGGACTACCACCTGACGCTGGTGCCGGGCATGCTGCGCGAGCTGCGCCCGGACCTCAGGATCGGCCACTTCTCGCACACGCCGTGGGCGCCGCCGGAGTACTTCCGGATGCTGCCGGACGACGTGGCGGGGCAGGTGCTGCGCGGCATGCTCGGCGCGGACCGGCTCGGCTTCCTCACCCAGCGCTGGGCGGACGCGTTCACCGCGTGCGCCGAGCGGTTCGCGGGCGGGCTCGGCGGCACGCGGATCGGCGTGCACGGCCTCGGCGCGGACGCGGACTTCCTGCGCAAGCGGGCGCACGAGCAGGACGTCGAGGAGCGCATGGCGGCGCTGCGCGAGGAGATCGGCGAGGGCCGCCGCACCGTCGTCCGGGTCGACCGCACGGAGCTGTCGAAGAACATCGTGCGCGGCCTGCTGGCCTACCGGCGGCTGCTCGAGGCCCACGGCGAGTGGCGCGAGCGCGTGTGCCACGTCGCCTTCGCCTACCCCTCGCGGCAGGACCTCGCGGTCTACCGGGACTACACGGCCGAGGTGCAGCGCCTGGCCGACGAGATCAACGCCGAGTTCGGCACGCCGGGCTGGACGCCGGTCGTGCTGCACGTCAAGGACGACTTCGCCCGCTCCCTGGCCGCGTACCGGCTGGCCGACGTGGCCCTGGTCAACCCCATCCGCGACGGGATGAACCTGGTGGCCAAGGAGGTCCCGGTCATCTCGGAGAGGGGCTGCGCGCTGGTGCTGTCCCGGGAGGCCGGGGCGCACGAGGAGCTGGGCGAGGACGCGATCACGGTCAACCCCTACGACGTCACGGGCACGGCCGAGGCCCTGCACGAGGCCCTGTCGATGCGTCCGGAGGAGCGGGCCGAGCGCAGCAAGCGCCTGGCTGCCGCGGCCACGGCCCTGCCGCCCGCGCGCTGGTTCGTCGAGCAGCTCGACGCACTGAGGGGCTGAGCGGCCGATGAGCACCGCCCCCGCCCCCGAGCCCCTGCCCGCCCCCGTCACCGAGGCCGGGCGCCAGGGCCTGGACGCCTTGCTCGCCGGGCCCGGCAAGGCGCTGATCGGCCTCGACTTCGACGGGACGCTCGCGCCGATCGTGGCCGACCCCGACCGGGCCCGGGCCCACCCGGAGGCGCTGTCCGCGCTGGCCGCGCTCGCGCCGAAGGTGGCCGCCGTCGCGGTGGTCACCGGCCGGCCGGCCGAGGTCGCCGTGCGCAACGGCGCCTTCGCCGACGCGCCCGGCCTGGAGCACCTGGTCGTCCTCGGGCACTACGGCGCCGAGCGCTGGGACGCCCGCACCGGTGCGGTCACCGCCCCGCCGGCGCCTCCCGGGGTCGACGCCGTGCGCGCCGAACTGCCGGGGCTGCTGGCGGGCACCGGGACCTACGTCGAGGACAAGGGCCGGGCCGTGGCCGTGCACACCCGGCGGGCAGCCGACCCGCAGGGCGTCTTCGAGGCCCTGCGCGAACCGCTCACCGGGCTGGCGGCCCGCCACGGCCTGATCGTCGAGCCCGGCCGCATGGTCCTGGAGCTGCGCCCGCCCGGCATCGACAAGGGGGTCGCCCTGACCGCCTTCGCCCGCGAGATCGGCGCGGGCTGCGTCCTGTACGCCGGGGACGACCTCGGCGACCTGCCCGCCTACGCCGCCGTGGACGCCCTGCGCGCGGAGGGCACCCCGGGCCTGCTGGTGTGCAGCGGCAGCGACGAGGTGACGGAACTGCGCGACCGCGCGGACCTGGTGGTCGACGGCCCGCAGGGCGTGGTCCACCTCCTGCACGCCTTGGCACACCACATCGCCTGAAGACCCGAGCCCTCACCGGGGCGCACGACGCACAACCGCCGCCACCCCAGGGGCGCGGGGAACTGCGCGAACACCCACCACCGGCCCGCACCCGACAACGACCGACCACCCCCGAAACCTCAGGGGCGCGGGGAACTGCGCGAACAGCCACCGACCACCCGCACCCGACAACCGGCGGACATCACCGGGCCCCGAAGCCGACCGCCGACGACCGGGACGTCAGCGTTCCCCCCGCCGCCGCTCCCGTATCCGCCGCAGCCGGTTGACCGTGACCGGCGCGTGGGCCAGGGCCCGGGGGTCGTCCAGCAGCGCGTTGAGGAGCTGGTAGTAGCGGACCGGCGCGAGGCCCAGCTCCTCACGTATGGCCCGCTCCTTCGCGCCCGGGCCGGGAAAGCCGCGCCCCTCCAGCGCCAGGATGTCCCGCTCCCTGCGCCCGAGCCCCGTCCCGCCGCTCTCCTCGTCCATGCCCGGCACCGTAACCCCTGCCACCGACAGCGGCGCTACTCCGCGCTCTCCGCCCGGCTCGCCGACGCCTGGAGGTGGCCCAGGACGCCCGAGACGCTGCCGCCGGGGGCCACGGCCTTGCCGATCTGCTGCTTGACCTGCGCACTGACCTCGGCCCACGAGGTCTTGCCGACCGGGTAGAGCTCGGAGGCGGGCAGCTCCTCCAGGAACGGCCTGAGGTGCTTGTCCCGGCCGGCGTCGGCCATGGTCGCGGACGCCGAGCTCGTCACCGGAAGCAGGTCGTACTCGCGGGAGAACTTCAGCACGTTCTTCTCGCTGTACACGAAGTTGAGGAAGTCCCCGGCCTGGTCGCGGTGGCCGTTCTCGCGGAAGGCCATCATCCAGTCGGCGACGCCGAGCGTGGAGCGGCTCCTGCCGTCCTTGCCCGGCAGCGGAACCATCCCGTAGTCGACGCCCTTCTTCTCCGCGATCTTCATCAGCGAGGGGTGGCCGGTCAGCATCCCGACCTCGCCCTCGGCGAACGCGGCGAACGCGGCGGCCCGGTTGAGCTTGCCCGGCGGGACCGGCCCGGTCAGGCCCTTGCCGACCAGCTCGTCCTTCAGCCAGGTGAAGGTGCCGATGTTGTCCGGGGAGTCGATGCCGTAGCTGCCGGCGGTGTCGGTGTAGCCGCCCCCGCCGCCGAGCATCCACTGCATGGTCTCGGCCTGCGCCTCCTCCGGCCCGAGGGGCAGCGCGTAGGGGTACTTCACGCCCTTCGCCTTGAGCTTCGCCGCGTCCCCGGCCAGCTCGTCCCAGGTCTCGGGCGGGGTGATGCCGGCCTTGGCGAAGAGGGACTTGTTGTAGAAGAGGACCCGTGTGGAGGAGGCGAACGGCATGCCGTACTGGATGCCGTTCACCTGCCCGGCGGTGGCCAACTGCCCCAGGAAGTCGGCCTGCACGGGTATGGAGAGCAGTTCGTCGGCCTTGTAGAGCCGGCCGCGCGCCGCGTGGTCGGCGTACGCGCCGATCTGCGCCAGGTCCGGCGGGTCGCCGGCCTCGACCCTCTCCTTGACCTCGCGGTCGACGTCCTTCCAGGAGTAGACGCTGACGTCGATGTCCACGTCGGGGTGGTCGGCCTCGTACTCCTCCGCCAGCTCCTCCCAGTACTTCTTCGAGCTGTTGGCGGCGCTGTCGCCGTAGTCGGCGGCGACCAGCTCCAGCGTGACGTCGGCCGAGCCGCCCGTGACTCCGCAGCCGCCGAGGACCGCCGTCATGCCCAGAGCGGACGCCACCGCGATCGCTCCTGTCATCCGCCGCCGCAGCACCGCTGTCGTCCCCCGTCCCGGCGTCGCCGCCGTCCGAAAACTTTTCGATATCCGGAATAAGGTCTACACCACGTGAGTGGACTAGACCTCTTGCGGGTCCCCGGGTCACACTGTTCCCGTGAGACATGTCATCGCCCTCGACGTGGGCGGCACCGGGATGAAGGCCGCCCTGGCCGGACCCGAGGGCGAGGTACTGCATCGGGCCCGCCGGGCGACCGCCCGCGCGCAGGGCCCGGAGGCCGTCGTCGCGGGGATCCTCGACTTCGCCGCCGAGCTTTTCGCGTACGGCGCCGAGCAGTTCGGGACACCCGCCCGCGCCGCGGGCGTGGCCGTCCCCGGCATCGTCGACGAGACCCGGGGCGTCGCCGCCTACGCGGCGAACCTCGGCTGGCGCGACGTCCCGCTGCGCGACCTGCTCACCGAGCGGCTGGGCGTCCCGGTCGCCCTCGGCCACGACGTGCGCACCGGCGGCCTCGCCGAGGGCCGGGTCGGCGCGGGCCTGGGCGCGGACCGGTTCCTGTTCGTGGCGCTCGGCACCGGCATCGCGGGCGCCATCGGCGTCGACGGCCGGGTCGAGGCGGGCGCGCACGGCTTCGCGGGCGAGATCGGCCACGTCGTCGTACGCCCCGGCGGTGCTCCCTGCCCGTGCGGCCAGCGCGGCTGCCTGGAGCGGTTCGCCTCGGCGGCGGCCGTCAGCGAGGCCTGGGCAGCGGCCTCGGGCACCCCGGGTGCGGACGCGGCGGACTGCGCGAAGGCGGTGGAGTCCGGTGACCCCGGGGCGTCCAGGGTCTGGCAGGAGGCCGTGGACGCCCTGGCCGACGGACTGGTCACGGCCCTGACCCTGCTGGACCCCCGCGTGCTGATCGTCGGCGGCGGCCTGGCGGAGGCGGGGAAAACCCTGTTCACGCCCCTGCGGGAGGCGATCCGCAGCCGCATCACCTTCCAGAAAGAACCGTCCGTCGTCCCCGCCGCCCTGGGCGACGCCGCCGGTTGCCTGGGCGCCGGGCTCCTGGCCTGGGATCTCCTCGACCGAACCGACCGCACGGAGGTAACTCCCTGATGGCCATTGCCCCAGGGGCGCGGGGAACTGCGCGACCAGCCACGACGCACCCGCACCCCGCCACGGCCGGACACCCCACGGTCCTCACCGGCGCGACCGTGGTCCTCCCCACAGGAACCGTCGAGAACGGCCGACTGACCGTCGACGGCACCCGCATCGCCGCCACCCCGCCGGAGAACGCAGAGGTCATCGACGTGACCGGCCACTACGTGGTCCCCGGTTTCGTCGACCTCCACAACCACGGCGGCGGCGGAGCCTCCTTCACCTCCGGCTCGGTCGACGACATCCTCAAGGGCATCCACACCCACCGCCTGCACGGCACGACCACCCTGGTCGCGTCCACCGTCACCGGCGACCTGGACGTCCTCGCCCGGCGCGCGGGCCTGCTGAGCGAACTCGCCGAGCAGGGCGAGATCGCCGGCATCCACTTCGAGGGACCGTTCATCTCCCCCTGCCGCAAGGGCGCCCACTCCGAGGAGCTGCTGCGCGACCCGGACCCGGCGGAGGTCCGCAAGCTGATCGACGCGGCCCGGGGCCGGGCCGCGATGGTCACCCTCGCCACCGAGCTGCCCGGCGGCCTGGACTCCGTGCGCCTGCTGGCCGAGCGCGGCGTCATCGCGGCGATCGGCCACACCGACGCCTCCTACGAGCAGACCGTCCAGGCCATCGACGCCGGCGCCACGGTCGCCACGCACCTCTTCAACGCCATGCCCCCGCTCGGCCACCGCGCCCCCGGCCCGATCACCGCGCTGCTGGAGGACGACCGGATCACCGTCGAGCTGATCAACGACGGCACGCACCTCCACCCCGCCGCGCTCCGCCTGGCGTTCCGTCACGCGGGCGCCGACCGGGTCGCGTTCATCACGGACGCGATGGACGCCGCCGGGTTCGGCGACGGCCGCTACTGGCTCGGCCCGCTGGAGGTGGAGGTCTCGGACGGCGTGGCCCGGCTGGTGGCGGACGGCACGATCGCCGGTTCGACCCTCACCCTGGACCGCGCCTTCAAGCGGGCCGTCACGGTCGACGGCCTGTCCGTCGAGGACGCGGTGACGGCACTGTCGGCCACCCCGGCCCGGCTGCTCGGCATGGACGACACGATCGGCTCCCTGGAGCCCGGCAAGTCCGCCGACCTGCTGCTGCTGGACTCCGCCTTCGACCTCAAGGGCGTGATGCGCCGGGGCGAATGGGTGGTCGGTCCCCAACTGGGCTGATCCGTCCCGCAGTCGGAGACGGTGGCCGGGTCCCGGACTGGGCCGGCCGCCGTCTCTTTGGCATGATCAGGCTTCACCATGTCCACGGCGACAAGCGCGTTTACCGGGGGAGGTCGGCCGAGGTGATCCTCACGGTCACGCTGAACACCGCTCTCGACATCACCTATCGCGTGCGGTCCCTCCGGCCGCACACCTCCCACCGTGTCACCGAGGTGACCGAACGCCCCGGCGGCAAGGGCGTCAACGTGGCCCGGGTCCTCGCGGCCCTCGGCCACGAGGTGACGGTGACCGGCTTCGCGGGCGGCCCGGCCGGCCGCGTGGTGCAGGAGGGGCTCACGACGGTGCCGGGCCTGGTGGACGCGCTGGTCCCGATCTCCGGCGCCACCCGCCGCACGATCGCCGTGGTCGACGAGCGCACCGGCGACACCACCCAGCTGAACGAACCGGGCCCGCACGTCCTGCCCGCCGAGTGGTCGGCCTTCCAGGAGGCCTACGAGGACCTGCTGCCCGGTGCCTCTGCGGTGGCGCTGTGCGGCAGCCTGCCGCCGGGTGTGCCGGTGGGCGCGTACGCGGGCCTGGTCCGCACGGCCCGGGCCGCCGGAGTCCCGGTCCTGCTGGACACCAGCGGTGAACCGCTGCGGCGGGGGGTCGCGGCCCGTCCCGACATCATCAAGCCGAACGCCGACGAACTGGCCGAACTGACCGGCTCCCACGAGCCGTTGCGCGCCACGCAGGACGCCCGGCGCCGGGGCGCGGGCGCGGTGGTCGCCTCCCTCGGCCCGGCGGGCCTGCTCGCGGTCACCCCGGAGGGCCGCTGGCGCGCCACGCCGCCGTCCGCGATCCGCGGCAATCCGACGGGCGCGGGCGACGCGGCGGTGGCGGGCCTGCTGTCGGCCCTCACGGACCACTTGCCGTGGCCGGACCGCCTCACCCGGGCCGCGGCACTGGCAGCGGCCGCGGTCACCTCACCGGTGGCCGGCGAGTACGACCACCGGACCTACGAGACCCTGCTGACGACGATCTCGGTGACCACGGAGGCCAGCGCGGCCTGAACTACGCGCCCTGCTCGCCGGTGAGCCACATCTGGTCGAGCACCGCCTCGCACTGGTTGCCCTCGTTGCAGGCGAGCTCGATCGTGTTGGTGCCCTTGGTCAGGCGGACGTTGGACCAGGTTTCCTTCCAGCCCTTTTCCCAGTCGCCCTTCGGCGTCCCGCCGAAGTTCTCCATGTTGAGGGGCCTGCTCTCGGCCTGGCCGTTGACCACGAGCGTGGCGTTGGCATCCGTGCCCGGAGTGCCGTACCGCACGTACAGCCGGTAGTTGCCGGCCTTCTTGATGCCGTCCACGGACCAGGTGACCTTGGCGCCGACCTGGTTGAAGCCCGTCACATAGGTGCCGCCGTCGGCCTTGGCGCCCTCGAACTCCGAGGCCGTCGACAGGCCGGGACCGAGCCGCAGGGCCTTCGCGTCGATCGTCGGGAGTTCCGCCTCGCTGTCGCCGCCCTTGCTCGCCGACGGGCTCGGCTCGGAGTCCTCCGTCTGCGTCGGCGCCGGGTTCGCCCGGCTGCCTTCGTCGCCCTTGTCGTCGTCGCCGCCCACCATGGCCACGCCGATGCCGATGACGACCGCGGCGACCACCGCGATCGCGCCGATCAGCAGCCCCTTGGTGTTGGGCCCGCGGCCACCCCGGCCGCCGTGCCCGCCGCGGCCGCCGTGACCGTCCGAGTGCATCGTCGTGGTGGTGGCCCCACCCGGCAGCGTCTCCGGCGCGGCGTAGTGCGCGTTCGGCTGACCGTAGGCGCCCTGCTGCTGCGGGGCCTGCCCGTAGGGCGCCTGGGCCGGCGCCTGCTGCTGGCCGTAGGGGCGGGTGCCGACCGTCCGCACCCGGTTGACCGAGTTCGGGTAGCCGTAGCCCCCGGACGGCGGCTGGGCTCCGTTGGCCTGCCCGTCGGCGTAGAGATAGCCGAACGGGTCGTCGTCCTCGGGCGTGCTCGCGCCGTTGTTGCCGGGCGTCATCCCTTGGTCTCCTCAGTCAAAAGCGGTGCGTACGTTCCGGTCGTGAGACAGCGAGCCTACCCGCTCCCAGGGGCCCGAACGGGTGACTCCGACCGCACCGACTCGCTGACCTGGGGATCACCCAGCGCGTCTGTGTTGTTTGGGACGAGATCGTTTCTCGACGTACATCCGCTCGTCAGCGGATTTCAACACTTCGTCCGCCGTCATTCCACAGTGTGCCCATCCGATGCCGAAACTGGCGCCCACGCGGACGGCCCGGCCCTCGGCGCGGATGGGTTGGATGATCTCGTTGCGCAGCCGCACCGCGAGGTCCTGCGCGTCGGCCCGGCCGAGTCCGTCGGCGAGGATGACGAATTCGTCACCCCCGAGCCGGGCGACGGTGTCCCCGTCGCGCACCCCGTTGCTCAGCCGCCGCGCGACCTCGATGAGGACCGCGTCACCCGCGTTGTGCCCGAACCGGTCGTTGATCGACTTGAAGCCGTCCAGGTCGCAGAAGAGGACGGCCAGTCCCTTGGTGCCGTCGTCGTGGCCCCCGTCCGGCGCGACGGTGTGCACGTGGTGGTCGAAGGCGTCGTACGGCTCGGCGCCCCCCGGGAAGTCGAAGCCGGCGCCGACCGCGTCGAAGGCGGGGTGGCTGTAGGCGGCGTCGTGGGACTCGGCGACGGCGGAGTGGGGCGGCGTGGCCCGGCGGCACAGGCGGGCCGACAGCCGGGAGCGCAGTTCGGCCGAGTTCGGCAGGCCGGTGAGGGAGTCGTGCGAGGCGCGGTGGGCGAGCTGGAGCTCGCGGCGCTTGCGCTCCTCTATGTCCTCGACGTGGGTGAGCAGGAAGCGCGGCCCGTCGGCGGCGTCCGCGACCACGCTGTTGCGCAGGCTGACCCAGACGTACGTGCCGTCCCGGCGGCCGAGGCGGAGCTCGGCGCGGCCGCCCTCCGCGGAGGTCCGCAGCAGGGTGCCTATGTCCTCGGGGTGGACGAGGTCGGAGAAGGAGTAGCGGCGCATCGCGGAGGCGGGGCGGCCGAGCAGCCGGCACAGGGCGTCGTTGGTCCGCAGGATCCGGCCGTGCTGGTCGCCGCCCATCTCGGCGATGGCCATGCCGGAGGGGGCGTACTCGAAGGCCTGCCGGAAGCTCTCCTCGCTCGCCCGCAGCGCCTGCTGCTCGCGCTCCAGCCGGACCAGGGCGCGCTGCATGTTCGCACGTAGACGCGCGTTGCTGATGGCGATGGCGGCCTGGAAGGCGTACATCTGGAGGGCCTCGCGGCCCCAGGCGCCGGGCCGGCGGCCGTTGCGCGGGCGGTCCACGGACAGGACCCCGATCAGCTCGCCGCAGGCCGCGTTGCCCTGCGGGCCGGGCGCGTACATGGGGGCGAAGAGGCGGTCGGCCGGGTGCCACTCGTCCTCGAAGCGGGGGGCGGGGCCGTCGGTGTACCACTGCGGGACGTCGTCGTCGTCGAGGACCCAGCCCTCGCTGTGGGGTATGAACACCAGGTCGCCCCAGTGCTCCCCCATGCCGAGGCGGCGCTCCCAGGAGTCGCGCGAGCCGACGCGGCCGGTGATGAGGGCCTCGGCGGCCGGGTTCCCGGCGAAGGCGGCGACGACGAGGTCGCCGTCGGGCCGGACGAGGTTCACGCACGCCAGCTCGTACCCGAGGGCGGCGACGACTCCCTCCGCGACGGTCTGCAGCGTGTCCGCCAGGCTGCGGGCCGTGTTCATGTCGGCCATGACCTGGTGCAGTTGTCGCAGGGACGCAAGACGGACATAGGGCTCCGACTCGGTCTCCATGCTCGCCCTCCCCCCGAGTACCTCGCAGCGAATCAAGAATCAAGGGTCTTCATCGGCGTACGGTCCTGGCAGCTTCCCCGCCACTGAATCACAGCGCGCTCCTCACTCGGTACACAGGGTCAACAATTCCTGCCCCTTGTGACTCAAGTCACAGGCAAACCTGAACAATTGAGTGGAGTTTCTGCGTTTTTCACGCGCGGCACCGAACGCAAAGTTCGTCCGGGTGCCCACATCTGTTCATGAAGCCGTCGCTCGGACGGGGTTGCTTACCCGGTGCGACGTCCGCCGGGAGTCCTAGGACCGCGATCGGGCGGGAGCCCGATGCGCGGCGCGCGGGACGGACATTAGCGTTCCGGGTGTGTCGAACCCTCCCGCCGCCCCGTCCCCGATCATGCCGTCGCCCGCCGCCGGGCATCCTGAGGGGGTGAGCAACGACGAGTTCCGCGCCGCCATGTCCCGGCTGGCCTCGGGCGTGGTCCTGGTGACCGCCCAGGAGCCGCCGCTGGACCCGGACGACCCCGCGGCCCCGGGCGGCGAGGACGTGGGCATGACCGCGACGGCCTTCATGTCGGTGTCCCTGGACCCGCCCCTGGTGCTGGTGAGCCTGCGCGAGGGCTCCCGCATGGACGAGCTGCTGGAGGAGCAGGACCTGTGGGCGGTCTCCGTCCTCTCCGAGAGCCAGCGGCACATCGCGGGCCGGTTCGCCATGAAGGGCCGGGTCAGCGACCGCCTGCTGTTCGCCGACATCCCGTACACCCGCGGCGAGCACACCGGATCGCCTCTGGTGGGCGGGGCCCTGGCGGTCCTCGAGTGCCGCACCGAGCAGCGCGTGCCAGCCGGCGACCACACCCTGGTGATCGGCCGGGTCCTGACGGCCCGGATCCCGAGCGCGGACGGCGGCCCGCTGGCGTACTTCCGCGGCCGCTACCGGCAGCTGGGCCGGTAGACCGTTTCCCCGCGGCCGGTCCGGCCCTGGGGCCTGTCGTTTGGATCTTGGCGCAGGGCATCGGCAGCACCTGTGAACGCCGCGTCTGCGTCATGATCCGAACGACAGGCCCTAGCTCCAGTTCTGCCCGGAGCGGCCGCGCTTGGTGTCGGAGCGCTGCTTCTTCTCGCGCAGCCGTCGTTCGTTGATGCCGCGCGGGACACGGGTCGGCCGGCGGGGCTTGGGCGGCGGTGCGGTGGCCTCGGCCAGCAGCGCGGCCAGGCGCACGGCGGCGGCCTCGCGGTTGCGCCACTGCGAGCGGTGCTCGGAGGCCCGCACGGTGACGACGCCGTCGACCAGGCGGCCGGCCAGCCGCTCCAGCGCCCGCCGCTTCCACACCTCCGGCAGCGCCTCGGTCCGGGCGAGGTCGAAGCTCAGCTCGACCCGGGAGTCGCTGGTGTTGACGTGCTGGCCGCCCGGCCCCGACGACCGCGAGAAACGCCACATCAGCTCGGCCTCGGGCAAGGAGACGGAGCCGCGGATGACATGGGGACCGGACATGCCGTCCATGTTCCCGCCTCTGTCCGGTCCACGTCACCCGAATAACCCCGGGTAAAGAAAGTAAAGGACCTGGAACCTCGCGTACCCCTCTCGTCGTTCAAGGAGGTAGCTGTAGCTTCTTGCCGTACGCACACGAGGGAAGGGACTCCCAACAATGGCTGTAAGCCTGTCCAAGGGTGGCAACGTCTCGCTCACCAAGGAGGCTCCGGGCCTGACCGCCGTCACCGTGGGCCTCGGCTGGGACGTCCGCACCACCACCGGCACGGACTTCGACCTCGACGCCTCCGCGATCGCGGTCAACACGCAGGGCAAGGTCTACTCGGACGCCCACTTCGTCTTCTTCAACAACAAGCAGACGCCGGACAACTCGATCGTCCACACCGGTGACAACCGCACCGGCGAAGGCGCCGGCGACGACGAGGCGATCAACGTCAACCTCGCCGCCCTCCCGGCCGACATCGACAAGATCGTCTTCCCGGTCTCGATCTACGACGCCGAGAACCGCAGCCAGAACTTCGGCCAGGTCCGCAACGCGTACATCCGCATCGTCAACCAGGCCGGCGGCGCCGAGATCGCGCGCTACGACCTCTCCGAGGACGCGGCGACCGAGACGGCCATGGTCTTCGGCGAGCTGTACCGCAACGGCGCGGAGTGGAAGTTCCGCGCCGTCGGCCAGGGCTACGCCTCGGGCCTGGTCGGCATCGCCCAGGACTTCGGCGTGAACGTCTGACGGATCCGCCCCGTCCACGTGCGGAAGCCCCCGGGCCGGTCACCGGCCCGGGGGCTTCCGCGCGCGTACCCTCCCGCCACCGGCCCCGCACGAGAGCCACCGGGCACCGTGATCCTCGAACCCCTGCTCCCGGCGTCCCTGAACCGGCGTCTGCTCACCGAGCTGACGGCTCTGTACGCCTCCCACCACGCCTTCCACGCCCTGAGCGGCGACTTCCCCGACCCGTACGACATCCGTCCCGAGCAGGTCGAGGCGGCGCTGGCCGGGGAGTGGGCACAGCCCGGCACCGAGATCCTGCTCGCCCGCGGCCCCGGCAGCCTCCTCGGCATCGCCGTCACCCTCGCCCACCACCCGGACCCGGCCGATCCCGACCCGTGGATCGGCCTGCTCATGGTGGACGCGGCCCGGCAGGGCCAAGGCCACGGCCGTCACCTGGCGTCCCTCGTGGAGGACCGCTTCCGCGCGGCGGGCCGCACCGCCGTGCGCCTCGCCGCCCTCACCGGCAACGACCGGGCGCTCGCCTTCTGGACCTCCCTCGGCTACCGGACGATCGCCCACCGCGAGGACCGGCAGCTGGGCCGCCCCTGCGCCGTCCTGCGCAAGGTCCTCACCACCCCGTAGCCCGGCGCTTCAGGCCCGCTCGGGCTTCCCCTCGCCGTACAGCCACTCCTCCCACACGGGGTCGAGGTCCTTCCCGGGCGCCTGCCGCTCCACGTAGGCGGTGAAGTCGGCCGTGCCGGCGTTCCCGTAGCGGTACGCGGCCGCCCAGCCGCGCAGGATCCGCCGGAACGTCTCGTCGCCGACGGTCCGGCGGACCTGCTGCAGCACCATCGCGCCCCGCCAGTACACCGGCGGGTCGGAGATCCGCGCGGCGTCCGGCGGCTCGGCGGGCGGGAAGGCCCACAGCGCCTCGGCCTCCTCCGGGGTGGCGAAGTAGCTGCCGGAGTACAGCGCGTCGAACGTCTCCTGCGCGCTCCTCCCGCCGTGCTCCTCCTCCCACAGCCATTCCGCGTACGTCGCGAACCCCTCGTTGAGCCACATGTCCCGCCAGCTCTCCGGCGAGACGGAGTCGCCGTACCACTGGTGGGCCAGCTCGTGGACCAGCAGGGTCATGTCGGGCGCGCCCGGGAAGACCGGCCGGGTCTGCGTCTCCAGGGCGTAACCGAGCTCGGGGGCCCGGTCGACGATCGCGCCCGTGGAGGAGAAGGGGTAGGGCCCGAACCGCCGCTCCGCCCAGCCCAGCACCTCCGGGATCCGCCGCAGCACCGGCCGGCTCTCCCGCGCCTCCGCGGGGTCCACGGCCGTGTACACGGGCAGCCCCGACGGGGTGCGGGAGCGCTCCACGTCGAAGCGGCCGATCGCGAGCGTGGCCAGGTAGCTCGCCATCGGCCGGCCCATGTGCCACACCGACGTCGTACGGCCCCGGGCGGTGCGCTCGCTGCGCAACTCCCCGTTGGACACGGCGCGCAGCCCTTCCGGCACGGTCACCGTCAGGTCGTACGCCGCCTTGTCGGAGGGGTGGTGGTTGCCGGGGAACCAGGCCATCGACCCGGTCGGCTCCCCCAGGGCGAGCACGCCGTCGGCGGTGCGCACCCAGCCCTCCTGCGAGCCGTCCGGGTCGGTGACGGTCCGCGGCACGCCCGCGTAGCGGACGGTGACGCGGAACGTCTCGCCCCGGCGGATGTCCTCGCGCGGCCGGACGGTCAGTTCCTGGCCCGCCCGGTTGAAGCGGGCGGCGCGGCCGCCGACGGTGACCCCGTCGACCTCCAGGCCGAGCAGGTCCAGGTTGAAGGCGGAGAGGTCCTCGCCGGCGCGGGCGGTGAGGGTGGCCGTGCCGGTCAGCCGCTGCGCGGCCGGCTCGTAGGCGAGGCGCAGGCCGTAGTGGCGCACGTCGTAGCCGCCGTTCCCGGCCTTCGGGAAGTACGGGTCGCGCACGCCCGGGCCGCCCGGGGTGCCGTGCACCCCGCCGCCGCATCCGCCGAGGGCGAGGAGGCAGGCGAGCAGGACGGGGACACCACGTGCAGATCGGGCCACGGTCGCGATCCTATGGCGGCGTGACACCATCACCTGCGTGCTCGACATCGGCTACGCCCTCTCCAACCGCTTCCCCGACCCGCCGCAGACCGACTACCGCCGCGCGGACGTGCGCGCGCTGCGCCACGACCTGTTCTGCGGTGACGTCTACCTGGCGGACACGAAGACCGACCACGAGGTGTCCACGTCGTGGGGCTGGGTGCCGGTGCTCGACTTCGCGTGGGCCCTGTGCGACATCGTGGAACGCATCGACCGGGACCCGGCCGGGTCCCGGGCCGCCCGGCCGCAGCGCGCGGAGCTGGACTTCACCGAGTCGACCGACCGGATGCTCTTCGAGCGGCGCTTCGGCTGGGTGGACATCGAGGCCGACTGGATGCGCGCGGAGGAGCCCCCGCTCACCGTCTCCCACCGCGAACTGCGCCGCGAAGCCCGGGACTTCCTGCACGACCTGATCGCCGACCTCACGGACCTGCACGACGACCTCGCCGAGAACCCGGCGATCTGGACCCTGCAGTCCCGCTTCCCCCGGGTTCCGTGAGAACGGCGGCGCGAGGCGGCCGTCCCCCTGGCCGGTCCTGCCTCGTCAGCCCTCCACCCTGATCCCCCACTGGGCGGCCAGCGCCGGAGCCAGGTCCAGCAGCTGGGCCGGGCTGATCACCGCGCCCGACAGGCGGTCCAGGCCCCTGCTGATCTCCACCGGGGCGGCCCCGCGCAGGTCGACGTCGACCAGGGTGGCCGCATGCAGGTCGGCCCCCTTCAGCGCGCAGTCGACGAACTCCACCCGCTCCAGACGCGCCCCGCCGAAGTCCGGCTCGACCAGGACGCAGCCCTCGAAGACGACGTCCCTCAGCCGGGCCGTGCGCAGATTCAGGTAGTCGATCTTGCCGCCGCGGATCAGCACCCGCTCCAGCACCGCCCCGTGCAGCTGCGGCCCGCCGAGGCGGGCGTCGGTCAGCTCCACGTCCCGCAGGGTCGCCTCCGCGAGGTCCGTGCCGACCCCGCGCACAACGCTGAGGACCGAGTCCAGGAAACGGGCGTGCCGCAGCCGCGTCTCGTCCAGCGCGCACCCCGTCAGCGCACAGTCCATGAACCGCGCCCCGGCCCCGTCCTGCCCGCCGAGCTCCGCCGCGTCGAACTCCAGCCCGTCGTAGTCCCCGTCCGGCTCCAGCCCGGCGCCCCCGAACGGCTCCAGCGACGGCAGCCGCACCTCCGGCCGCCGCGCGCCCTTCACCCCGCCCGCCGCTCTCCTCACCATGCCCCCATGCTGCACGCCACCACTGACAACCGCCCCGCCCTGCCCTCCTGACCTGCACGTTTCCCGGTCGTGTCACATCCCGCCGCCTCCGGTCCGTCGTACCTCCGAAGGCCACCCGGCCCCGAGGCCACCCCGGCCCGGAAGGCCGCACCGACCCGAGGGAGATCCCCAGCCATGCACCGCATCACCGTCATCGGCGGCGGCTTCGCCGGACTGACCGCGGCCATCACCGCCGCCGAGGCGGGCGCCGAGGTCACCGTCCACGAGGCCCACCACACCCTCGGCGGCCGGGCCCGCACCGCCGAGGGCCCCTACCGCACGAACGAGGGGCCGCACGCCCTGTACAACGGCGGCCCGCACTGGGCCTGGCTCGAACAGCGCGACCTCATCGGGCCGCTGGCCCCGCTCCCGCCCCTGGAAGCGGCCCGGCTCCGGCTGCGGCACCGGGGCGTACTGCGCCGCACCCCGCCCCTCTCGATGCTCAGACTGCTGCGCCGGACCGGCCGGGAGGCACCCGTCGACGCCGACTTCCGGACCTGGGCGACCGGCATCGCGGGCGAGGAGGGCGCCCGGGCCGCCGCCCACTACTCCGCGGTCGCCCTGTTCCACCACGACCCCGGCTCCCTGTCGGCGGCGTTCGTGCAGGAGCGGCTGCAACGCGCCACCAGACTGCCGCCCGAGGCCCACTATCCGCGCGGCGGCTGGGCGAGCGTCATCGACCGGATGGCCGCCCGCGCCTGGAACCTGGGCGTGCGGATGGAGACCCTGTCCCGCGTCGACACGCTCCCGACGGACACCCCCGTCGTGGTCGCCACCTCCCTGCCCGCCGCCCGGCGCCTGCTCGGCGACGACTCCCTGACCTGGCCGAGCGGCCGCACCGCCCTGGTCGACCTGGCCGTACGCACGCGGCGCGGCGACGCGTTCGCCGTGTCCGACCTCGACGCCCCCGGCTGGATCGAGCGCTTCACGGCCCAGGACCGCAGCCTGGCCCCGGCCGGGGAGCAGCTGATCCAGGGGCAGATCCCGCTCGCCCCGCACGAGTCGAAGGCCGACGGCACCGCCCGCGCCGAGCAGCTGCTCGACCTGGGCTTCCCGGGCTGGCGCGACCGCGTCACCTGGCGGCGCACCGCGGTGGCCGACGGCCGGACGGGCGCGGTCGACCTGCCCGGCACCAGCTGGCGCGACCGGCCGGCCGTGGACCGGGGCGACGGTGTCTACCTCGCCGGCGACCAGGTCGCGGCCCCCGGCGTGCTCTCGGAGGTCTCCTTCAACAGCGCCCTCACGGCGGTGTCCCTGGCCCTCGGGCGCCAGGAGCTTGACCTGAAGCGAGCTTGAGGTCGAAAGCTGGGACGCGGACACGCGACGACACGAGGAGCCTCCTATGCACGCCGTACGCCTGCACGCCTTCGGACCCGCCGAGAACCTCACCTACGAGCAGGTCGAGGACCCCCGGCCCGGCCCCGGCCAGGTCCGGATCGCCGTACGGGCGGCCGGGGTCCACCTGCTGGACACCGCCCTGCGCCAGGGCATGCGCGGCGGCCCGGCCGGCGAGCCGTCGCCCCTGCCCACGATCCCCGGGCGCGAGGTCGCCGGGGTCGTCGAGTCGCTCGGCGAGGGCGTCGCCGGCCTGTGGCTGGGCAAGCGGGTCGTCGCCCACCTCGGCTTCGTCCCCGGCGGGTACGCGGAGCTCGCCGTCACCGAGGCGGAACGGCTGCACGAGGTCCCCGAGCGGCTGGACTTCGCCGAGGCCGTCGCCATGATCGGCACGGGCCGTACGGCGATGGGCATCCTGCAGTTCGCCGACCTCGGCCCCGCGTCGGTCGTCGTCGTCCCGGCCGCGGCCGGCGGCATCGGCACCCTGCTCGTGCAGTACGCCAAGAACGCCGGGGCCACCGTGGTCGGGCTCGCGGGCGGGCCGGAGAAGACGGCCCGCGTCCAGGCGGCCGGCGCCGACGCGGCCGTCGACTACAAGGACCCCGACTGGCCAGCGAAGGCACGCGCCCAGCTGGGCGGCCGGGCCGCGACCGTCGTCTTCGACGGGGTGGGCGGCGACGTCGCCCGCGAGGCCGTCGCCCTGCTGGGCCCGGGCGGCCGCCACATCGTCTTCGGCTGGTCCGGGGAGGGCATCCTCGGCGGCGGTCCCTACCTGGTCGAGGGGGTGTCCGAGCAGGTCCTCGGCCCCGCGATGCTGGCCCGGGCGGGCGGCCCCGACCCTTTGCGCACCCTGGAGCTGCGCGCCCTCGCGGAGGCCGCCCACGGCCACCTCGTCCCGGCGGTCCAGCGCTTCCCCCTCGCGGAGGCGGCGGCAGCCCACCGCGCCCTGGAGACCCGCGGCACGACGGGGAAGGTGGTCCTGGAGCCGTGAGTCGAAACGCCGGGGGACGTGGGCAGGAACGCCGGGGACCGTGAGGCGGACCGGAGCCGTGGGGCGAGACGCCGGGGCCGCGGGGATCGGCGGCCACGGCGCGCCTCAGGGGAGACGCCAGGGCGCGGTGCCGGCCGGAAGGGGAGCCGAGGCGGCTCCCCTTCCGGCATATCCGCATGACCCACCCCACCCACCCCCACTACCGTGCCGAGCGTGACGATCGAGATCCCGCGGGGGCTGGCGGCCTCGCAGGCGGAGTACAACGGCGAGGCCGGTCGCGCCTTCATCGCCGCGCTGCCCGACCTGGCGGCCCGCTTCCTCACCCGCTGGGACCTGGAACCCGACGGAGCACCCATGCACGGCGTCTCCGCCCTGGTCCTGCCGGTGGTGCGCCGGGGCGACGGCACCCCGGCCGTCCTCAAGCTCCAGCTGCTGGACGAGGAGAGCGAGGGCGAGCCCGTCGCCCTGCGCATCTGGGACGGCGACGGGGCGGTCCGGCTGCTCGGCCACGACGCACCCACCGGCACCATGCTGCTGGAACGCCTGGACGAGACCCGGATGCTCTCCCACGAGCCGGACACCCGCCGGGCCGTCCTCACCATCGCCGAACTGCTGGCCCACCTGACGTCCTTCCCGGCCCCGCCCGGCATGCGCCGGCTCGGCGACATCGCCCGCGCGATGCTCGACGCCACGCCCGGTGCCCTCGCCCGGGTCCCCGAACCGCAGGCGCGCCGCCTTGTCGCCGACTGCGCGGCCGCGGTGCGCGAGGTCGTCGACGAACCGGGTGACCGCCTGCTGCACTGGGACCTGCACGACGAGAACGTCCTGGCCTCCGGTCGCGCCCCCTGGCTCGCGATCGACCCCAAGCCTCTCGCGGGCGACCCGGGCTTCGAGCTCTGGCCCGCCCTCGACAATCGCTTCGACCCCGCTGAGATCCTCTGGCGCTTCGACGCGATGACGGACGTCCTGGCCCTGGACCGCGCCCGGGCCCGCGCCTGGACCCTGTGCCGCCTCCTGCAGAACGCACTGTGGGACATCGAGGACGACCGCCCCCTGGACCCCGCCCAGCTGGAGATCGCCCGTCGCCTGCGCGCCCATGGAACCTGACGGCACCCGGCCGGGAACAGCGAAACGCCCGGGCCGGACGGATCCGGCCCGGGCGGGCGAGAGCCCCCTGTCGGATTCGAACCGACGACCTACGCATTACAAGTGCGTTGCTCTGGCCAGCTGAGCTAAGGAGGCGTGTGCGGGGGTGCGCCCCCGTACGTGCCCGAGCAGTGTACCCAGGTCGGTCGGGGCCCCCGTCGAAAATTTCCGCGAAGTTCACAGGCCCTGGGGTACTGACAGACCAGGTGAACGGCAGGTACCGTCCTGAGCCAGTTCACACGCGTGGACTACTCCACAACGGAACACCGTCGTGGCACCACCTTCCTACTCGGATCGTCCGGCACGTTCCTGCCGGTAGAAGGGGTCCATTCACCATGGCCACTGTGCAGTTCGACAAGGCGACCCGGATCTACCCGGGTTCCACCAAGCCCGCCGTCGACGCGCTCGACATCGACATCGAGGACGGCGAGTTCCTCGTCCTGGTCGGCCCGTCCGGTTGCGGCAAGTCCACCTCGCTCCGCATGCTCGCGGGCCTCGAGGACGTCAACGGCGGAGCCATCCGCATCGGTGACCGCGACGTCACCCACCTGCCGCCGAAGGACCGGGACATCGCCATGGTGTTCCAGAACTACGCGCTGTACCCGCACATGACCGTCGCCGACAACATGGGCTTCGCGCTCAAGATCGCCGGCGTCAACAAGGCGGAGATCCGGCAGAAGGTCGAGGAGGCCGCGAAGATCCTCGACCTCACCGAGTACCTGGACCGCAAGCCGAAGGCGCTCTCCGGCGGTCAGCGCCAGCGTGTCGCCATGGGCCGCGCCATCGTGCGCGAGCCGCAGGTCTTCCTCATGGACGAGCCGCTGTCCAACCTGGACGCCAAGCTCCGCGTGTCCACCCGTACGCAGATCGCGTCCCTCCAGCGCCGCCTGGGCATCACCACCGTCTACGTCACCCACGACCAGGTCGAGGCCATGACGATGGGCGACCGCGTGGCGGTCCTCAAGGACGGTCTGCTCCAGCAGATCGACACCCCGCGCAACATGTACGACAAGCCCGCCAACCTCTTCGTGGCCGGCTTCATCGGGTCCCCGGCGATGAACCTGGTCGAGGTGCCGGTCACCGACGGCGGCGTGAAGTTCGGCAAGTCGGTCGTGCCGGTCCAGCGTGACGCGATCTCCGCCACCACCGACAAGACCGTCACGGTCGGCGTCCGCCCGGAGCACTTCGACGTGGCCGGCCCCGACGCCGAGCTGGGCCTCGCCGTCACCGTCAACGTCGTCGAGGAGCTCGGCGCCGACGCCTACGTCTACGGCACCGCCCACGTCGGCGACGAGTCCAAGGACCTCGTCGTCCGCGTCAGCGGCCGTGAGGTGCCGGAGAAGGGCAGCCAGCTGCACATCGTCCCGCGCTCGGGCGAGACCCACGTGTTCTCGACCTCCACGGGCGAGCGCCTCTCCGACTGACCCTTGGCGAACGCACGACTCCGGGTGATTCACCCGGGTTGACGAAGAGGGCCCCGCAGACCGCTGCGGGGCCCTCTCACGTTGTCGACAAATACCCCGGCGAACCGGACGTTTCGAGCGCTGTGCGTCAACCCACTACCCACGAAGGGGCACTTCCTCATCCCCCGAACCGGTGACTAAATGTCTACAAACCATTACCGGGCGCTACCCTCACACGCGTGAAGCACTCCAGCACCCCTCAGACGCGACGCGGCCGGGGCCCCGCCCGCCGGATCGGCCGCACCCTCGCATTCGTCCTGCCCGTCGTCCTGGTTCTCTCCGGGACCCTCGCGGTCACCCGAGTCAACTGGTCGGGGAACACCACCGACCCGGTGCTCACCGCCGCGGACACCTCCGTCGGCACGCCGCGGACCGTCAAGCGCGCCCCGCAGGACATCCTGCGCGACCGGCTGCTGACGGAGCTGCAGGAGGAGAACCCGGGCGTCGCGCTCACCCACCTCCAGCAGGCCGTCAACGGCCGCCCGTCCCTGGCGAAGCACTGCGCCTCCATCGCCCGCGCCCTCGGCCAGGCCGCCGTGCGGGTCTACGGCCCGACCCGCGCCCAGTCCTACGCACGGCCGGTCTGCGACACCGCCTTCGCCACCGGCGTCGCGGCCGCGCACCGCTGAGCGCACCGCCCTGCCACCGGGTGGGAGGTCCCTCACGGCTGACCGGAAAGGCCGTCAGCCGCTTTCCCGGGCGGGACGCCACGTACAGTTCGGTTCCATGAGCGATCCGAACGCCGCGTCCCGCCCCGTTCAAGCCGTCGTTCTGGCCGGCGGCCAGGGCTCCCGGCTGCGTCCGTACACCGACGACCGGCCCAAGCCGATGGTCGAGATCCCCGGGACGGGGACGCCGATCATCGGCCATCAGCTGTCCTGGCTCGCCGAGGAGGGCGTGACGGACGTGGTGGTCTCCTGCGGCCACCTCGCCGAGGTGCTGCAGAAGTGGCTGCAGACGGCCGAGCTGCCCGTCTCCGTGACGACGGTCGTCGAGCCGGAGCCCCTCGGGCGCGGCGGCGGCCTCAAGTACGCCGCGGCGCACCTGCCCCACCCCGACCAGCCGTGGTACGCCACGAACGGGGACATCTGGACGCGGTTCTCGCTGCGGGACATGGCCGACTTCCACACCGAGCGGGACGCCGTCGCCACACTGGCGCTCGCGCGGCCCCGGCTGCCCTGGGGAGCCGTGCAGACGGACGGGTTCGGCCGCATCACCGACTTCATCGAGGCACCGCCGTCGACCTTCGAGATCAACGCGGGTGTCTACGTCTTCTCCCCCGAGTTCGCCGAGCTGCTGCCGCACCGGGGGGACCACGAGCGGACCACGTTCCCGCACCTCGCCCGTGACCGGCGCCTGGCCGGCTTCACGATCCCCCAGGGCTCGTACTGGCGGGCCATCGACACGGCGAAGGACCTGACGGAAGCGGCCAAGGAACTGGCGGCCCTGACCCGCTGACCCGCTGACTCGGGCCCACTGCCACTGCCACCCCCACTGCCCCCGCCGGACTCCGTTCCACCCCGGCACGCCGACCGCCGCCCACGGGCTGCTGAACGCGAGAAGGCCCCGCACCCTGCGGTGCGGGGCCTTCTCGCGCGGTCCGTTCCGGGCGGGGGTCAGCCGAGGAGGCCGCCCACCAGGCCCGGGCGGCCCGTGGAGGCGCCGCCGTTGTCGCCGGAGCCGCCGGTCGAGCCGGAGCCGCCCGTGGCCGTGCCGCCGCCGGACGTGGGGCCCGACGTCGTGCTCGGCGCCTGGTTCTGCGGGGAGGACTGCTGGGGCGGGGCCTGGCCCGCGGTGCCCTGGGTCTGGCTCGGCGAGCCGCCCGTGACCGTGCCGGTGTCGCGCGTGGCGCCCGGTCGCGTCGTGGTGCCCGCGCTGGGGCTGGCCGAGCCGGTCGTGGCGCCCTGCGTGGGCGAGGCGGGTGCCGACGGGGTCCGCTTCTTCTCCTGCCGCTTGGCGCCGGGCTCACCGGGCAGCGGGGAGCCGGGCAGCTCGTTGCGCGGGGCCTCGCCCGGGCCCGGGACGACGACCCGGTCGGCGTCGCGGACGGCACCGCCGAGCAGCGAGCCGACGAGCAGCGTCAGGCCGGTGGCGACCGCGGTGACGAGGGCGCCGCGGCGCAGCACGTAGCGGCGCAGGTCCCAGATGTCGGCGCGGGGGCCGAGGCGCCGCCAGGCGCTGCCGGCCAGGCGGCCGTCGACGGAGTAGACGGGGGCGCCGGCGATGATCAGCGGCGACCAGGCGGCGAGGTAGATGATGTCGGGCGTCTCGTAGGCCGGGACGCTCTTCCAGCTGACGGTGACCAGCAGCGCGGCGGAGAGCAGGGCGCCCAGGCAGGCGGCGACGCGCTGCCAGCAGCCCAGCACCGTCAGGACGCCGACGATGACCTGCGCGAAGGCGATCACCAGGCCGGAGCCGACCGGGTGCTCCAGGGCGAACTGGCGCAGCGGCTCGGCGACTTCCCAGGGATGCAGGGTGTTGAGCCACTTGACCATGGAGCCGCGCTTGCCGCCGTCGAAGTAGACGGGGTCGCACAGCTTGCCCATGCCGGCGTAGATGGAGATGAAGCCGAGGAAGACGCGCAGCGGGAGCAGGACGACGCCGAGGTTCATCCGGCGGCCCGGGTAGTAGGCGTGCCGCGCCGGGTCGTCGCCGTGGCGCCTGCCGCGCCGGCCCGTCTCCTGGCCGCCGTCGGCGGCGTCCTCGAACTCGGCGTCCTCGTACCCGTGTTCGTAGCCGCGCTCGTCGTAGCCGGGCTCGTCGTAGCCGGGCTGGGCGTAGCCCGGTTCGTCGTAGGCGCTGCCGACGGTGCGCATGGCCGGCAGCAGCCGTGTGCCGTCGGCCTGGTCGTGGGTGCGCTGGGGGCCGACGACCGGGGTCTCGACGGTCTGGACGAGGTCGTCCTGGTAGCCGTCTCCCGGGTAGCCGGTGCCGGCGTATCCGGCGCCCTGGTACCCGGGGGTGCCGTAGCCGGGGCCGACGCGGTCGATGACCCGGGTGGCCCCGGTGTCCGCCGCCGACTCGTCGGCGTGGGGGACGCTCCCGTGCCGGACCGCCTGCAGCAGCCGGTGCGCGCCCGTGTCGTCGGGCGCGGATCTGCCGCTCCAGACGACCGGCCGGCGGCGGGCGGTGGCCCCGTCCGCCGCGCCCCCGGCGGTGGCGACGGGGACGCGGGCGATGTCCTCGGTGGCGTTCAGGTGCCGTGCGACCCGGGGGGACTGGACGCGACGCGTCGATACGCCCAACTGCACGCGGAAACTCGCGTGATTGACGATGACCTGCGCCGGGTCGCTCGGCACCTTCACCATGCTCAGCGCGGGAGCGTCGTCGAGTCCCGACGAGCGGTCCCCCGTGGGAGTGCGGGGTGTTCTGGTGTCCACACTCATCTAACCGAGTGACGTCGGGTTAGGACACTGCTTTGACCCGCCGGATCTGTCCGGACCCCGTCAAGCTTGTCCTCGTCGCCCCGATGACCCGGAAATTACCCCGTACGGGTGAGCTGGCGGACGCCTGTTCAGGCGCGGCGGCGGGCCGCCTCGTACAGCACGATGCCCGCCGCGACACCCGCGTTGAGCGACTCGGCGCCGCCCGGCATCGGGATCCGCACCCGGAAATCGCAGGTCTCCCCGACCAGGCGGGACAGCCCCTTGCCCTCGCTGCCGACGACGATGGCCACGGGCCCTTCCAGGGCCTCCAGCTCCGTCAGTTCGACCTCGCCGTCGGCGGCGAGACCGACGACCACGACACCGGCCTTCTTGTACGCCTCCAGCGCGCGCGTCAGGTTGGTGGCGCGGGCCACGGGCGTCCGGGCGGCCGTACCGGCGGACGTCTTCCAGGCACCGGCCGTCATCCCGGCGGCCCGGCGCTCGGGCACCACCACGCCGTGCCCGCCGAACGCGGAGACGGACCGCACGACGGCGCCCAGGTTGCGCGGGTCGGTCACCCCGTCGAGCGCGACGATCAGCGGGTCCGCGCCCTCGTCGGCGGCGGCGTCGAGCAGGTCCTCGGGGTGGGCGTACTCGTACGGCGGGACCTGGAGCACCAGGCCCTGGTGGTTGAGGCCGTTGGTCATCCGGTCGAGCTCGGGGCGGGGGGCCTCCATGAGGTTGATCCCGCCGCGCTCGGCGGCCAGTTGCAGGGCCTCGCGCACGCGCTCGTCGTTGTCGATGAACTGCTGCACGTACAGCGTCGAGGCGGGCACGCCCTCGCGCAGGGCCTCGTAGACCGGGTTGCGGCCGACGACCAGCTCGGAGGCCGACTTGCCGCCGCGGCCGCGGGGCGCGGGGCGGCGCGAGGTCTGGCGCGCCTTGGCGTTGGCGATGCGGTTCTTCTTGTGCCCCTTGCGCATCTCGGCGGGCGGGGTGGGGCCCTTGCCCTCCAGGCCCTTGCGCCGCTGGCCGCCACTGCCGACCTGCGCGCCCTTCTTGCCGGACATGCGGCGGTTGTTGGCTGCCATGACCTACCTGTCTCTGCTGTCGCCGTGAGGCGGTGAACTGCGTACGTCTATGAAGTGTGCCGCCCGGAGTCCCGGACGGCACAATCGATCTTCCGGCCGGGGCCGGGCTAGCGCGGGCCGAGGCTCCAGCGCGGGCCCTGCGGGCTGTCCTCGATGACCAGGCCGGACTGGCCCAGCTGGTCGCGGATGGCGTCCGCGGTCGGCCAGTCCTTGCGGGCCCGGGCGGCCTCGCGCTGGTCGAGGACCATGCGCACGAGCGTGTCCACCACGCCGTGCAGGTCCTCGCCGCGGTCGCCCTCCCCGGCCCACTGCGGATCCAGCGGGTCGAGGCCGAGCACGCCGAGCATCGCGCGGACCTCGGCGAGCCGGGCCACGGCGGCTTCCTTGTCGTCGGCGGCCAGGGCGCTGTTGCCCTGCCGGACCGTGGTGTGCACGACGGCGAGGGCCTGCGGCACGCCCAGGTCGTCGTCCATGGCCTCGGCGAAGGCGAGCGGCACCTCGCGCGCCGGCTCGACGGCGCCGGCCTTCTCCACCACGCGCTGCACGAAGCCCTCGATCCGCGCGAACGCCGACTCGGCCTCGCGCAGTGCCTCCTCGCTGTACTCGATCATCGAGCGGTAGTGCGGGGTGCCGAGGTAGTAGCGCAGCACGATGGGGCGCCAGCGCTTGACCATCTCGCTGACCAGGACCGAGTTGCCGAGCGACTTGGACATCTTCTCGCCGCTCATGGTGACCCAGGCGTTGTGCACCCAGTACTGGGCGAAGTCGTCGCCGTAGGCCTTGGCCTGCGCGATCTCGTTCTCGTGGTGCGGGAAGACCAGGTCGAGGCCGCCGCCGTGGATGTCGAAGGCGGAGCCCAGGTACTTGTGGGCCATCGCCGAGCACTCCAGGTGCCAGCCGGGGCGGCCGCGGCCCCAGGGCGTCTCCCAGTCGGGCTCGCCCGGCTTGGTCGCCTTCCACATGGCGAAGTCGCGCGGGTCGCGCTTGCCGGAGACGCCCTCGTCGGGCTGGCGCAGGTCGTCGATGTCCTGGTTGGACAGCGCCAGGTACTCGGGGAAGGAGCGGACGTCGAAGTAGACGCTGCCGTCGGCGACGTAGGCGTGCCCGCGCTCGATGAGGCCGCGCATCATCTCGACCATCTCGGTGATGTGGCCGGTGGCGCGCGGCTCGTAGGTCGGGGGCAGGCAGCCGAGGGCGCGGTAGCCGTCGTTGAACGCGCGCTCGTTTTCGTAGCCGATGGCCCACCAGGGGCGGTTCTGGTCGGCCGACTTGGCGATGATCTTGTCGTCGATGTCGGTCACGTTCCGTACGAACGTGACGTCGTAGCCGCGGTACTCGAACCAGCGGCGCATGATGTCGAAGTTCAGGCCGGAGCGGATGTGCCCGATGTGCGGGGCCGCCTGCACCGTGGCGCCACACAGGTAGATCGAGACACAACCCGGCGTGAGCGGGGTGAAGTCACGGATCTGCCGGGCGCTGGTGTCGTACAGGCGAATAGTCACGTCTCCCAGGGTAGTGGGCCGGGCGGTGTGCCTCAGGACCTTCACCTCCGGGCGCACGCATTCGTGACATTGGCAACGGGGTGCCCCCGGCCCCTCGGCATCGTCCGCCGGCCATACGGCCCGGCCCGCCCGGCCCCGCGCCCTGGCCGGCCCGACCGTCCGGCCGGCCGGGCCCGGTTCCTCCGCCTCAGCCGGAGCGCACGACCAGGGCCGTCGCCACCGCCATCAGCCCCTCGTCCCGCCCGGGGAAGCCGAGCCCGTCCGTGGTGGCGCCCGAGACCGAGACCGGCGCCCCGGCCGCCTCGGACAGCAGCTTCTGCGCCTCGTCCCGGCGCTTGCCGATCTTCGGGCGGGGGCCCACCACCTGGACGGCGATGTTGCCGATGCGGAAGCCGGCCTCGCGGACGATGCGGGCGGCCTCGGTCAGCAGCGTGACGCCGGAGGCGCCGGACCACTCGGGGCGGCCCGTGCCGAAGTGCTGCCCGAGGTCACCGAGTCCGGCCGCGGAGAACAGGGCGTTGCAGGCGGCGTGGGCGACGACGTCCGCGTCGGAGTGGCCCGCGAGCCCGGGGCCCTCGCCCTCCCACCTCAGTCCGGCGCACCACAGCTCGCGGCCCTCCTCGAAGGCGTGGATGTCGGTGCCGATGCCGACCTGCGGCAGGGGGAAGCCGTCAGAAGCCATCGTTGAGCCTCCTGCGGGCCAGGACCGCCTCGGCGAGGACCAGGTCGAGGGGGCGGGTGACCTTGAAGGCCTCCTCGTGCCCGGGCACGGCGACGACGGTGAGGCCGAGCTGCTCGACCATGCCCGCGTCGTCGGTGACCTCGCCGGTCACCGTCTCGTGCGCCCGGAGCAGGGTGTCGCGGTCGAAGCCCTGCGGGGTCTGCACCGCCCGCAGCCGTGCGCGCTCCGGCGTGGCGACGACCGGCTCGGGCTCGCCGGGCACGGCGGCGGGTTCGACCTGCTTGACGGTGTCGGCCAGGGGCAGCGCCGGCACCACGGCCGGGGCGCCGTCGCGTACGGCCTCGATCACGGCGTCGACGGTGTCCACCGGCACCAGCGGCCGGGCCGCGTCGTGCACGAGGACGATGTCGAGGCCCGGGGGAAGGGCGTCCAGGCCGAGCTTGACCGACTCCTGGCGGGTCGCGCCGCCGGGCACCACGAGGAAGTCCGTCCGCTCGGGCAGCGCGTGCGCGTCGAGCAGCGACTTGACCTCGGCGGCGCCGTCGGGCGGGGCCACGACGACGACCAGGGAGACGGCGCGGGAGGCGGCCATCGCCCGGACGGCGTGGATCAGCATGGGCGTTCCGCCCAGCGCGCGCAGCGCCTTGGGGGCGCCCGGGCCGAGCCGTACACCGCGGCCGGCGGCCGGGATCACGGCCGCCGTGCGGCCCGTGGCGGGGGCGGCGGGCGGTGCGGGTCGCGAATCGTCAGACATCGGTTCCTGTCAGGTTTGTGTGCCGGCCCGGCGTGGGTATGGCCTGGAACAGTGCCGGGCGCGACGCGCTCGACCGGACCCTTCCGTGACGCTGGCCGAGCCGGCTGCCCGGGCCCGGCACACCGCATGCCGGAGCGTGAGTGATAACACATTCCGGGCTCCCGGCGCATCGCCGTCTCCGGGGTACGAACATGCCGCAGCGCCCGGCGACAGGAAATTCGTCATCGGGCACCGCGGCATTTCGATGTGCAGCCTCGATCAGCTCGGTGCTGAGCGACGGCTTCGCCTCAGGAGGCGAGCACCTCGTCGAGCAGGGCCTCGGCCTTGTCCTCGTTGGTGTTCTCCGCGAGAGCGAGTTCGCTCACCAGGATCTGGCGGGCCTTGGCGAGCATGCGCTTCTCACCGGCGGACAGTCCACGCTCGCGCTCACGACGCCACAGGTCACGCACGACTTCCGCGACCTTGATGACATCGCCCGAGGCGAGCTTCTCCAGGTTTGCCTTGTAGCGACGGGACCAGTTCGTGGGCTCCTCGGCGTACGGCGCGCGCAGCACCTCGAAGACCCGGTCCAGCCCGTCCTGACCGACCACATCACGCACGCCGACGAACTCCGCATTGTCCGCTGGCACACGTACCGTCAGGTCACCCTGGGCGACCTTCAGCACCAAGTAGGTCTTGTCCACGCCTTTGATCTGGCGAGTTTCGATAGCCTCGATCAGCGCGGCCCCGTGATGGGGATAGACCACGGTGTCGCCAACCTTGAACGTCATGTGACAGGTACCCCTTCCGTGGCTATCCAGGGTAACACGGATACGGCGTCTACTGAATGGCGTTTTCGCAGGTCAGGGCATATCTCGGGGCTTGACAACTCAGACACGAACGTGCTTCGGACAGGGAGCGGAAGAAGGTATTCGCAGGTGGGAGCCGCTGTCCGGGGTGAGCGAAACGCGTACGTTACACGCATCCGGAGCGCCCTCCAGACGGCCGAACATCCGCATATGTCCGGTTCCGCATGATCGACTTCCGCTACTCCGTTCGGCGGCCCGCGCGGGGTTCCGGCCGATTCCCCAATTGATCACCGGGTCACCCGGCCGGCCCCGGGTGATCAATTCCCGGGCGGTTCCGCATTCCTTCACGGAAAATCCGTGCGGCCGCCCGGGGACTCTTATGTGAATGCAGGACGAGCGCCTCCCCAATGTGACTGCCGAGTCACTTGTGACGCACGAGACAGATGTGACAACCGGGTGGGATCACGGGCGCCGGGGGGTCGGGTGCGGCCTGACGGGAACGGCTCGGTAACCTAAGGCCCGCTGACAGACACTTAGGGCGGCTTTATCGGCCGCTCCGCTCGAGATCAAGGAGTTGCCGCCGCCGTGAGCAGCAGCCTTCGACGCGGCGCCCTCGCCGCTGCCGCCATCGCGTTCTCGATCGCCTCGCTCGCCGCGTGCGGAGCCGGCAACAACGCCCAGACCCTGGAGATCAAGCCGGACAACGCGGCCACGAGCGTGGGCGACATCAAGATCCAGAACGCGGTCGTGATCACGCAGCCCGACCTCGAGTCGACCGGCCCGGCCGCGATCGCCGCGACGTTCTTCAACGAGGGCAGCACCGCCCAGACGCTGGAGTCCATCACCCTGCCGGGCACCGGCAAGACCGCCGAGCTGAAGCCCGCCAAGGGCGGCAGCCTCAGCATCCCGCCGGGCGGCTCGCTGATCGTGGGCGGCAAGGACAACGCCACGGCCATCCTCCCGAGCAGCCGCGAGGCCGTGCAGGACGGCAACGCGCAGAAGATCACCTTCACCTTCAGCAAGACGGGCGAGGTCAGCCTGAGCGCCTTCGTCGTGCCCGCCGAGCACTACTTCAAGGAGTGGGGCCCCTCCGAGGTCCCGGCCGGCCCGGCCGGTTCGGCCGCCCCCTCGGACTCGCCGTCCGCGAGCGCCTCGGGCTCGCCGGCCGGCACCGAGAGCCCGGCCGCCGGCGACGAGCCGGGCGGCGAGGACGCCTCCGGCACCCCGACCGACGCGGCCTCCGCGAGCGCGAGCAGCGCCGGGAACTGAGCAGGGCGGCGCAGCCGCAGCACGCGAAGGGCGGGACCTCTCCCAGGAGAGGTCCCGCCCTTCGCGTCGGTGCCGGGGCCGGTCTACGGCTCGAACTTGTAGCCCAGGCCGCGCACGGTCACCAGGTAGCGCGGGGCGCCCGGGTCCGGCTCGATCTTGGCGCGCAGCCGCTTGACGTGGACGTCCAGGGTCTTGGTGTCACCGACGTAGTCGGCGCCCCAGACGCGGTCGATGAGCTGCATGCGGGTCAGCACCCGGCCGGCGTTGCGCAGCAGCATCTCCAGCAGGTCGAACTCCTTCAGCGGCAGGTCGATCTTGGTGCCGCCGACGGTGACCACGTGCCGGTCGACGTCCATGCGCACCGGGCCCGCCTCCAGGGCGGCCGGGGTCACCTCCTCCGGCTCGCCGCGGCGGCGCAGGACGGCCCGGATACGGGCGACCAGCTCGCGCGAGGAGAACGGCTTGGTGACGTAGTCGTCGGCTCCTATCTCCAGCCCGACCACCTTGTCGATCTCGCTGTCCTTGGCGGTCACCATGATGACGGGGACGTTGGAGCGGCCGCGCAGCTGGCGGCAGACCTCGGTGCCCGGCAGGCCGGGCAGCATCAGGTCGAGCAGGACGAGGTCGGCGCCGTTGCGCTCGAACTCGTCCAGTCCGTCGGGCCCGGTGGTCGCCACGGCGACCTCGAAGCCCTCCTTGCGGAGCATGTACGACAGGGCGTCGGAGAAGGACTCCTCGTCCTCGACGACGAGCACACGGGTCACGGAAGGACCTCCGGGGCGGGAAGCGTTTCGTACGCGGCTGATTCGGGAGATGTGGGGGTGGACCGCCCGGCCTCCTCGTAGAGGCCCGCGCTTCCTGCGCGTTCGTCCCGGGCGGGCTGATGATGTGCGCGGTCGCGGGCCGCACCGGCCTCCGGCAGCCGCAGGGTGAAGGTGGAGCCCTGGCCTTCGGCGCTCCACACCGTGACCTCCCCGCCGTGCGAGGCGGCCACGTGCTTCACGATCGCCAGCCCGAGCCCGGTGCCGCCGGTGGCACGGGAGCGGGCCGGGTCGACGCGGTAGAAGCGCTCGAAGATGCGCTCCTTGTCCTTGTCGGAGATGCCGATGCCCTGGTCGGTCACGGCGATCTCGATCTGCTCCCCGCCGGGCGCGTGCACCCTGCGGGCCGCTATGCCGACGCGGGTGCGGGCGGGCGAGTAGTTGACCGCGTTCTCGACGAGGTTGCCGAGGGCGGCGGCGAGCTGGCCGCGGTTGCCCCAGACGCGCAGGTCGGGGCCGTCGGCCGCGGACCCGTCGGACGTCCAGACGTTCGAGGCCATGGTGATCTGCTTGGTGCCCGCCTGGTGCCGGCAGCGGTCGACGGCCTCCGCGACCAGTTCCTCGACCCGGACCGGCTCGGCGTCCTCCAGCGGGTCGTCGTTCTGCACGCGGGACAGGTCGATGAGCTCCTGCACCAGGTTGGTCAGCCGGGTGGCCTCGATCTGCATGCGCCCGGCGAACCGCTGGACGGCCTCGGGGTCGTCGGAGGCGTCCATGACGGCCTCCGACAGCAGGGAGAGGGCGCCCACCGGGGTCTTCAGCTCGTGACTGACGTTGGCGACGAAGTCGCGCCGGACCGCCTCGATGCGGCGGGCCTCGGTCAGGTCCTCCACGAGCAGCAGCACCAGCCGGGAGCCGAGCGGCGCGACCCGGGCGGAGACGGCCAGGGCCTCTCCGCGGCCGGTGCCGCGCCGGGGCAGGTCCAGCTCCACCTGGCGTATCTCTCCGTCCCGCCGGGTGTCCCGCGCCATCTGCAGCATCGGCTCCACCGCGAGCCTGCCGCCGCGGACCAGACCGAGGGCGTACGCCGCCGAACTGGCCTTGACGACGGCGTCGGCCTCGTCGAGCACCACGGCGGAGGACCTGAGGACCGACAGGACCGTGTCCACGCCGGGCGGAAGCACCGCGTCCGTGTGCAGGGAGGTACGGGTGGGGCGATTCTGCTCGCGCTCACTCCAGCGGAACGCCAGCATGGCGATGACACCGGTGAGCACACCGGCGATCGCTGCCGCTGCGGCGACCGCCGCGTTCACGTCCATGCACCCAGGTTAGGCATGGGTCGGGCGCCCTCCACAGCCGTCGGGCTGCGAGCTCGAACACTCGTCGCCCAGAGTTCACCTTGGAGCCAGTACCGGTTCATTCGGGATGACGGAAACGGACGCGTACGGGACGGAACGTGGGAGCGTGGGGTTCGGATCGTCGGTCGTACGACGGTCGTACCGCCGGCCGCCCGGTGGGGCCCCGGCCCTTGGACCCCCGACACAGACGCACGAGAGGGAACCTGATGCGGGACGCGTACCACGAGGAACTGGACTCGATAAGCGACAGTCTGGTGGAGATGGCCCGGCTGGTCGGGTCGGCGATCGGGCGCGCCACGACCGCCATGCTCGACGGCGACCTGAAGCTCGCCGAAGCCGTCATCGAGGCCGACCAGCGGGTCGACGAGCTCCAGCACGAGCTCGAGGCCCGGGCCATCGCCCTGCTGGCCCGGCAGCAGCCGGTGGCGACGGACCTGCGCATCGTCGTGACGTCGCTGCGCATGTCGGCCGACCTGGAGCGCTCGGGCGACCTCGCCCAGCACGTGGCGAAGCTGGCACGCCTGCGCTACCCGGACCGCGCGGTCCCGAGCGACCTGCACGCCACGATCCTGGAGATGGGTCAGCTCGCCCAGCGCCTGATGGCGAAGGCGGCCGAGGTCATCATCACCAAGGACGTCGACCTGGCGCTGCAGCTGGAGCAGGACGACGACGCGATGGACCTGCTGCACCGCACGCTCTTCCAGCACCTGATGGACGACCGCTGGAAGCACGGCATCGAGACGGCCGTGGACGTGACGCTGCTCGGCCGGTACTACGAGCGGTTCGCCGACCACGCGGTGTCGGTGGCGAAGCGGGTGGTGTACCTGGTGACGGGTGAGCACGCGGACGAGATCCAGACCGACGTGCAGCCGGAGATCCAGGCGGTGCCGCCGGCGGAGAGCGCCTGAGGCGCTTCCGTACCGCTCCCCCGACCGGCCGGGCGGGGGGCGTGAACGGGCCGGAAGGGGATCGGCCGGGGGGCGCGGGCGCCTCCGTGCGCCGTTGATGCGCCCAGCCGGGCGGGCATCCAATGGGCACAGGCACCAGCCTCGAGGAGGGACCCATGGCCGAGACCCCCGGCACCACGCCCGACCCCACGCAGCAGCGCGAGACCGAGCAGCCCGCCGAGCTGAGGAAGCTGCCCCTGATCGCCGCGTGCGGCTGCGGCTCGGGCTGCGGCTGCGGGTGCCAGTCGGGCAGCCCCTGCCAGTGCGGCTGACGCCGGGGGGCCGGTGAGCCGCGAGGCGTGACCGCCGCTCATGACGGACCGGCGCCCGGATCCAGGCTCCCGGATCCCGGCTCCCGGCTCCCGGCTTCCGGCTTCCGGCGTGTACGACGGACCGGCCGAGGGGCCCCGGACACGCGCCGGGGCCCCTCGGCCGTGCGGGTCACCGGTGGGGCCGGACGGGCGGTACACGGGAGGGACGAGATCCCTCTGGATTCCTCCGGTGCCGTTGACGGTGGAGTGAGACCGGCCGGCGCCGCGGCTCGCAGTTCGCGGTTCGCGGGGCCCTGGCGAGGGCGGGGGACGCCCGGCCACGCTCAGGCTGGGGCAGGAGACGCCCGGCTCAGCCGGTGCCGACCTCCGGCTGGGGGCGCAGCCCGGGTGCGGGCTCGACGACCGTCGTCGTGTCCTCCCTCGGCAGACGGCGCATCAGCACGCCGTACCCCACCCCGGCCACCGTGCCGACCAGGGCGCACAGCGCCCACAGCCACTCCGGCCCGAAGCGGTCGATGACGTAGCCCGACATCAGCGGGGCGACGAGCGCCGCCACGGACCAGGACATCGTGTACATGCCCTGGTAGCGCCCGCGGCCGTGCGCCGGGGAGAGCCGTACGACGAGGCCGGTCTGGGTCGGCGCGTTGATGATCTCGGCGAGCGTCCACACGCACACCGTCAGCGCGATGACGCCGACCGACCCCGCGAAGGCCGTGAGCCCGAAGCCGTACCCGGCGAGGATCGACGAGACCACGAGCAGCCGGCGCGGGTCCCGGTGCTCGATGAGCCGGGTGACCGGGATCTGCAGCACGACGATGAGCAGGCCGTTGACCGCGATGGCCGTGCCGTACTCGGCCGGGGTGAAGCCCGCCTGGCCCATCGCCACCGGCAGCCCGACCGATCCCTGCTGGAAGACCAGCGCGACCAGGAACGACAGCCCGACGACGCTCATGAAGCGCCCGTCGCGCAGCACGGTCCCGAGGCTGACGGAGGAGTCGGGACCGGCCGAGGCCGTCTTCGCCGTCTCCTCCGGCCGGGACTCGGGCAGCCGCAGGAAGACCAGGATCGCGCAGGCCATCGTCATGCCCGCCTCGATCAGGAAGCCGGCCAGGTAACTGACCTCCGCGATGAACCCGGCGGCCATCGAGGAGACCGCGAAACCGAGGTTGACCGCCCAGTAGTTGAGGGAGAAGGCGCGGATGCGGTCCTCGGGCCGGACGATGTCGGCCATCATCGCCTGCACGGCCGGGCGGGACGCGTTGCTCGCCATGCCGACCAGGAGCGCCACGCCCGCGATCGCCGCCGGGTCGCGCACGAACCCCAGCAGGGCGACCGACAGGGCGGTCGACGCCTGGGCGATCAGCAGGGTGGGCCGCCGGCCCAGCCGGTCGGTCATCACACCGGCGCCCAGCGAGGAGACGACCCCGCCGAGCCCGTGCAGGGCGACGACCAGACCGGCGTACGTCGCCGAGTAGCCGCGGTCGAGGGTCAGGTACAGCGCCATGAAGGTGGCGACGAACGCGCCGAGCCGGTTGACGAGCGTGGCCGTCCACAGCCACCAGAAGGCGCGGGGCAGTCCCGAGACCGTCTCCCGTACGGCACGTCGGGCACGCAAGGCGAACGGCATGGACTCCCCCGGTGTAAGTGGCGCGCGTGGTGTCGGCACGTTACAAGCGGCCGATCTCCCGCGGCCACTGAATTAGCAGATCCCGTCAAGCGTCCGCCTGCCGGGCAGCCCGGCGAACGGGGGAAACCGTGGATTACGCTCTGAGGCATGGCCGACGCACCGTACAAGCTGATCCTCCTCCGCCACGGCGAGAGCGAGTGGAACGCGAAGAACCTGTTCACCGGCTGGGTGGACGTGAACCTGAACGAGAAGGGCGAGAAGGAGGCGGTCCGCGGCGGTGAGCTGCTCAAGGACGCCGGCCTGCTGCCCGACGTGGTCCACACGTCCCTCCAGAAGCGCGCGATCCGCACGGCCCAGCTGGCCCTGGAGGCCGCGGACCGCCACTGGATCCCGGTCCACCGCTCGTGGCGCCTGAACGAGCGGCACTACGGCGCCCTGCAGGGCAAGGACAAGGCGCAGACCCTCGCCGAGTTCGGCGAGGAGCAGTTCATGCTGTGGCGCCGCTCGTACGACACCCCGCCGCCGCCCCTGGACATCGACGCCGAGTACTCCCAGTTCGCCGACCCGCGCTACGCGACGCTGCCGCCGGAGCTGCGCCCGCGCACGGAGTGCCTGAAGGACGTCGTCGTCCGGATGCTGCCGTACTGGTTCGACGCGATCGTGCCCGACCTCCTGACCGGCCGCACGGTCCTGGTCGCCGCCCACGGCAACTCGCTGCGGGCCCTGGTCAAGCACCTGGACGGCATCTCCGACGCGGACATCGCGGGCCTGAACATCCCGACGGGCATCCCGCTGTCCTACGAACTCGACGCGGACTTCAAGCCGCTCAACCCGGGCGGCACATACCTGGACCCGGAGGCGGCCGCGGCAGCCATCGAGGCGGTCAAGAACCAGGGCAAGAAGAAGTAAGCAGGGCCGGAAAGCCCTCTGCCTGCGGTTTGTCCGCCGGTAGGGGGCTTTGCGTGTCATCGGGGTCGCGCCCGCGCGGGGATGGCGACGGTGTCACGGGCCGGTTGCTGCCGGGATTCCGAGTTCCGTGCGGGCGCTGGAGATGGCGGCGAGACGTGCGTCGGAGAGGCGGAGGTGCACGGGCTCGTCGGTGGGGTGCCTGACCGCCTCGGTGATGCACTCGGTCAAGGTGTAGACGGCGTCGGCCACGGGCTGCGAGCAGAGCAGGCGCACCTCCACGTGGAGCAGCCAGGCGCGGCTGGTCAGTTCCGCCGCCTGCTCGGCTGTGACCTCTTCACCCGCGTGACGCCGCTCCGCGACCCTCTCGAGGTCTCTGACAAGTGCGAAGAAGCGCAGCAGGAGCTCCTTGCGTTCGTCCCGGAGGCGCAGATCCGATGCTCGCCGCTCCTGCTCGGCTGAGGATCGTACGCGCCACCGTTCGCCCAGAAGTGTCCCGCCGATGCCCATACCGGCACCCAGCAGTCCGCTCGCCGCGGTGATGACGTTCACCCAGATGTCCACGCTCCTCACTGTGGTGCATGGCCGAGAGCCGTTTCCGGTTGACCGTCGAAGGAGCGGGTGTTCGGCGGCCCTTCAACCGCACGCGTCGCAGATCCCCGTGGCGGGCAGCTGCATGAAGCAGGTGCCACAAACACGGGTGGGCTTCTCCGTGCGTTGGCGGCGCCGGTCCAGTGCTGCCTGGTATCGGGGCGCGAGGGCCGGTACTCCGCCTCCCGGCGGCAGAGTGGCACCGAAGTGGCGGTAGCAGTCCAGGCGGGCGCGGGCGGCGTGCCGTTCGCGTTCCACCACGTCGCTCGGAGGCGGCTCTCCGGCGACCTCCAGGACTTCTCGGTAGCCGTCACCCACCATGCCGTCGTCACTGCGGACGACGAGCGCGGTCAGTGGCGGGTCTCCGCGGCGATGCGCCTCCCGGACCACCCTGCCGAGGACCGAGCCGATCCAGTTGTGGAGCAGGGCTTTGGTGTGGATGCCCGTTCTCTGCTGGATCTCCGTGCCGAGTTCCTTGTAGGTGATGACGGCGTGATAGCTGCGCGCCGTGCTCTCGAGAACGGCGTACGCCTCCCGCGCCCAGGCCTCACGGGCCTCTTGTGCCGTGGGCTCGGCACCGCCCGGGTGTTCGCTCGATGCCACCTGGCACGCCTCCCTCGATCATGCGGTGTCCGCAGTCGCCAGGCCATACTCCCCAACTCGCCCTCGGCGCACCAGCCGTCACCACGTCGACGTCGGTCGGCCTCCGGCTCTGCCGCGTCCGGTCCAGTCGGGCAGCCCCGGCGGTCCCGCCCCGATATTCGGTGGCGGGAGCGTCGGCAGGGGGTTCACCATGCCGGGATGGACTCGGGTGAGCAGGGGCGTGAGGGGGTGGCGGAGCGGTGGACTCGGGCGACCGTCTACCCCGACATGTGGGTCGATCCGGACGACGATCCGCGGGAGAGCGGTGAGCAACCGGTCGACGAGCGGGGAATCCTGCTCGACTACCTGCGGGGCTACCGCCTGACCCTGGAGATGAAGTGCGCGGGGCTCGACGCCGAGCAGATGGCCCGGCGTTCCGCGCCGCCGTCCACCATGTCCCTGCTCGGGCTGGTGCGGCATCTCACCGACGGGGAAAGGCACTTCCGGCGCGTCCTGGCGGGTGAGGACGCGCCCCCGCTGTACCGCACCGACCAGGACCGCGACGCCGACTTCGACGGGGCCACGCCCGACCAGGGGACCGTCGACGCCGCGTGGGAGCAGTGGCGTACGGAGGTGGCCCGCACCGACCGCTGTCTCGCCGGTGTCACCGACCTCTCCGCCTGCAACGCCGGCCACTCCGACCTCGGCCCCGAACCCGGGGGCCGGCACCAGCTGCGTGATCTCCTGGTGGCTCAGATCGCCGAGTACGCCCGCCACTGCGGCCACGCCGACCTCCTGCGCGAACGCATCGACGGCCGGGTCGGGCAGTAGAAACACCCTGTCGGGCAGGAGAAGCACCCTTACGTGTGGCGTGGAAGGGGCATTACCCGCGGCGTCATCGACCACTCGCCCCCAGCCGGTGCACGCTGTCCGCATGACGAGCAGCACCGCCACCACCGCGACCGCAGATGCCACCCGTGCCGTCGTGCAGCGCTTCCTCGCGCTGCGGCTGAGCGGGGACACCGCGGGGCTGAGCGCCCTGTTCGCCGAGGAGGTGGACTGGGTGCTCGCCGAGAACCCCGCCGTGCCCTGGATCCGGCCCCGGTCGACAGCGGCCGAATGTGCCGCGCAGGACGAGGATCTGGCCCGGTACACCGTGCCCGAGGACGCCCGGGTGTCCGTCGACGTGATCGTCGTGGAGGGGGCCGACGCCGTGCTGATAGGGCATCTGGCCGGGACCGTGCGGGCGACGGGGAAGTCGTTCTCGGGGCCGTTCGCCCTGCGGCTCACCGTGGAGGACGGGCGGATCACCCGGCACCACCTCTACGAGAACAGCGTCTCGATCGCCGCGGCCTGCACGCCGTAGGTCCCGGGCCCTCCGGCGGGTCACGGGTGCATGCGCGCTCCCTTGAGGACCTTGTCGACCGCGTTCTTCGGACCGTGGACCGCCAGTCCGACGAGGTCGAGTTCCGCCGTGGGGACCGCCCGGACGGCCGCGCGGTTGTCCCGGTCGTTGCCCGTGGCGAAGAGGTCGGAGGTGAAGACCGCGCGGGGCAGGGCGCGGGTCAGGGCCCGGGCGTGGGCGGCGGTCAGGGTCTCCTCGGCCGCCTCGAAGACCAGGACGGGCTGGCGGAACATGGGCAGGTAGGGCACGCCGTCCGCGTCCTCGTACGGTTCGCCGATCACTTCCGGCAGATGCGTGCCCAGCCCGCTGACCAGGAAGGACGTGACGTTCAGCCGCTGCCAGGGCTCCAGGTCGTCGCGCAGCAGCACGGCGATCTTCGTGTCGAAGCGGATCGGCCCCGGGGCGGGCGCGGTGAGCGGCTCGGGGGCGGGCGCGGTGACCGGCTCGGGGGCGGGCGCGGTGGGTGCGGCGGGTGCCGGGATCGGTGCGGTGTCCATGGTCCGAGCGTGCCCGGCGGGTCCGGCCGCGGTCTTGTACGTTCTTTGCATGGCCTCCGAGTCCTCCAGGATCGTCTCCGCCTGGCGGCCACCCGTCACCGGTGTCGTCGAGGTCTTCCACGCCCGCTTCACCGAGTACGCGTATCCGATGCACGTCCATGACGCGTGGACGCTGCTGATCGTCGACACCGGTGCCGTGCGTTACGACCTCGACCGGCACGAGCACGGCACCCCGCACGACACGGTGTCGCTGCTGCCGCCGCACGTGCCGCACAACGGCTCCCCCGTCACCCCGGAGGGCTTCCGCAAGCGGGTGCTGTACCTGGACGGGACGTACCTGGGCGACGAGTTGATCGGCGCGGCCGTCGACCGGCCCGATGTGCGCGACCCGCTGCTGCGGCGGCGCGTGGGACAGGTGCACGGTGCGCTGCTGCGGCCCGGTGAGGAACTGGAGGCCGAGAGCAGGCTGTTGTTCGTCGGGGAGCGGCTGCGGGAGCACCTGCGGGGCGAGGCCGCGGGGCCGCGCCCGGCCGACCCCGCTCTCGCCCGCCGGCTGCGGGAACTGCTGGACGAGCGGGTCGTCGAGGGCATCGGGCTGCGCGAAGCCGCCGGGCTGGTCGGCGCCCATCCCGCCCATCTCGTACGGGCGTTCAGCGCCGCGTACGGCATCGCACCGCACCAGTACCTGACGTCGCTGCGGGTGGGACGCGCGCGGCGGCTGCTGCTGGAGGGGCGTTCACCGGGCGAGGTGGCGGTGGCGGCCGGGTTCTACGACCAGTCGCACCTCACCCGGCACTTCCGCAGGCTGGTGGGCGTACCGCCCGGTCGTTACCGCCGGAGTTCCTAGGCGGTGTCCGCGACCTAGCGCTGCGGGCGCTGGGTCAGGTGCGCGAAGGCGTCCAGGTTGCGCGTGGACTCGCCCCGGGACACCCGCCATGCGTACTCCTTGCGGATCGCCGAGGCGAAGCCCAGCTCCAGCAGGGTGTTGAAGCTGCCGTCGGAGGCCTCCAGCACCTGGCCGAGCAGGCGGTCGATCTCGTCGGGGGTGACGGCGGCCAGGGAGAGCCGGCCGGTGACGTAGACGTCGCCGTGCTGGTCGACGGCGTAACTCACGCCGTACAGCTTGAGGTTGCGTTCCAGGAGCCAGCGGTGGACGCCCTGCTCGTTCTCGTCGGGGTGGCGGATGACGAAGGCGTTCAGCGACAGGGAGTGGCGGCCGACGATCAGGGAGACCGTCGTCTTGAGCTTCCGGCTGCCGGGGAGCTGGGCGACGTAGGTACCGGGCTCGGGGCTCTCCCACTCCAGTTCGGCGTCCTTGAACACTGCCTCGATGACCTGTGCCGCCCGCTGTTGCGCATCGGATTCACCCATGCAGCGAGCGTACGCGACGGCGATGGGACTGCATCGCGGCCGTGTAGACGTCGGCCGTTGCGGCGGCCGCGGTGTCCCAGCCGAACGACTGGGCGTGCCGGGCCGCCTGGTCGCCGAGCCGGGACGCCAGGTGCGGGTCGTCGGCGAAGGCGCGCAGCACGCGCGCGTAGTCGGCCGGGTTGTGGCCCTGCACGAGGAAGCCGGTGTGGCCGTCGCGCACGGCGACCGGCAGGCCGCCGACCGCGGCCGCGAGCACGGGGGTGCCCGCCGCCTGGGCCTCTATGGCGACCAGGCCGAACGACTCGCTGTAGGAGGGCATGACCAGCACGGACGCGGCCCGGAACCAGTCCGCGAGCTGCTCCTGGCCGACCGGCGGCCGGAACCGTACGACGTCCGCGACGCCGAGGCGCGCGGCCAGCTTCTGCAGGCCCTCGGGCTTGGCGAGGCCGCTGCCGCTGGGGCCGCCGACGATCGGCACGAGGATGCGCGAGCGCAGATCGGGGCGCTCGTCGAGGAGGACGGCCACGGCCCGCAGCAGCACGTCGGGGGCCTTGAGGGGCTGGATGCGGCCCGCGAAGAGCGGGATCAGGGCGTCCTGGGGCAGGCCCAGCCGCGCCCGGGCGGCGGCGCGGCCGTCGGCGGGGGCGAAGCGGCCGAGGTTCACCCCGGGGTGGACGACGGCGACCTTGGCGGGGTCGGCGTCGTAGTGCCGGACGAGTTCGCCGGCCTCCTCGTCGGTGTTGGCGATGAGGCGGTCGGCGGCCGCGACGATCTGGGTCTCGCCGATGACGCGGGCGGCGGGCTCGGGGCTGTCGCCGTCGGCCAGGTTGGCGTTCTTGACCTTGGCCATGGTGTGCATGGCGTGCACGAGCGGGACGCCCCAGCGCTGGGCGGCGAGCCAGCCGACGTGGCCGGAGAGCCAGTAATGGGAGTGGACCAGGTCGTAGTGGCCCGGCCGGTGGCCGGCCCAGGCCTGCATCACGCCGTGCGTGAAGGCGCACAGCTGGGCGGGCAGGTCCTCCTTGTTGAGGCCCTCGTAGGGGCCCGCGTCGATGTGCCGGACCAGGACGCCGGGGGCCAGCTCGACGGCGGGCGGAAGGGCGGCGGCGGTGGCGCGCGTGAAGATCTCGACGTCGATGCCCAGTGCGGCCAGGCGCTGGGCGAGCTCGACGATGTAGACGTTCATGCCGCCGGCGTCGCCGGTGCCGGGCTGGTGGAGCGGGGAGGTGTGCACGGAGAGCATGGCGACCCGGCGGGGCCTGCGGTGCAGCCGCAGGCGCACGGGCGCGGACGCGGAGCGCCGTCCGAGCCTGCCGATGTACTGGCTCACGTGGCGATCCTCCTTGGCTGCGGGCGTACCGGCCGGAGGGTGCGCTCTGCCCTCCAAGCCGGTGCAACACCGGAGCGTGTGCTTCCCATTCCTGCCGAGCCGCTTTTTGCCGATCCATTACCGACATCGCTCAACCGTTCGATCCGCTGCTGCGTCACCGACGACGGGGCGGGGCGCACAGGACCGCCGGGGCGCCGGGGCCGCGCCCTCGACGACCGGGCCGACGGGGGCCGGGCCGCCAGGGGGCGGGCCGACGGGGGCCGGGCCGGGCCGGCCGGGGGCCGCATACCCTCGTAGCCATGACTGCCCGTACGGGCGCCCGCCCCGTGGGAACGGTGACGCGCGGGACGACCAACCCCAACCGGCTGCGCCGCATGGACCGCTGGATCGCGGCCGTGCACGGCGCGGAGCTGCGGCGTGCCGCCGACCCGGTGGCCGTCGACCTCGGGTACGGGGCCGCCCCCTGGACGGCCGTCGAACTGCTGCACCGGCTGCGCGCGGCCGCGCCGCGCACCCGGGTCGTGGGCGTGGAGATCGAGCCGGCCCGGGTCGCCGCGGCCCTGCCCTACGAGCGTCCGGGGCTGGTCTTCCGGCACGGCGGGTTCGAGATCCCCCTGCCGCAGCGGCCCCTGCTCGTCCGCGCGGCGAACGTGCTGCGCCAGTACGAGGAGGCCGAGGTGGCGGGCGTGTGGGAGCGGCTGTGCGGGCGGCTCGCCCCCGCCGACCCGGCGACGGGTTCGCGCGGCGGACTGCTGGTGGAGGGGACCTGCGACGAGATCGGACGCCGGCACGTGTGGGTCGCGCTCGGCCCCGAGGGCCCGCGCACGGTCACCTTCGCCACCCGGCTCGGCTCGCTGGAACGCCCCTCCGACCTCGCGGAACGCCTGCCGAAGGCGCTCATCCACCGCAACGTCCCGGGCGAGCCGGTGCACGCCTTCCTGCGCGACTTCGACCGCGCCTGGGCCGCCGCCGCGCCCTACGCCTCCTACGGGGCCCGCCAGCGCTGGATCCTCACGGTCCGGGACCTCGCGGCCGACTGGCCCGTGGCGGACGGCCCGGCGCGCTGGCGGCAGGGCGAAGTGACCCTGGCGTGGCAGGCGTTGGCCCCGCGCACCTGATCCGGCCAGGCGGACCACGGCTCAGCACCGCCTCACCGGCGGCGAAAACACGGCAGAGCGGGGTCACACCGGAAGCGGACACACCGCAGAGCGGGGCCGCACCGGAGGCGGACACGCCGCCGAACGACGCCGGAAAGACGGTGGAACGAACTCGGTGAGTCGTTCGTCACACAGGCCGGGGGATCGTCGCTCCGGGGCATACCGGCGCGTGGACGGCGGGAAGTACTGCCTCTGTCGTTTCGCGCCAGGACATGGCAGCATCCCAGGCGGACCCGTTGTTACTGACGGTTAATCAGTTTGGGGGCTGGAGTATGGGTACGGGCAGGCGTGGCCTGATCGCGACGGCCGTGGCCGTGGTCTGCGCGGTCACCGTGCTGGCGGCACCGGGCACGGCGTTCGCCGCACCGGAACCCCCCGCGCCCACCGCGAGCGCGGTCCCCGCTCCCCCGCCCGGCCAGGACCTCGAAGCCGTGCGCGAGAAGCTCGACCGGCTCTACCGCGCCGCCGCACGCGCCACCGACGAGTACAACGCCGCCGAGGAGAAGGCCGACAAGCAGTCCGCGGCGGTCGTCGAACTGGCCGGGAAGATCGTCGAGGGCAAGGAGAGGCTCCGGGAGCTCGAGGCCCGTGCCGGAGCGGCGGCCGCCGCCCAGTACCGCGGCGGCGGACTGCCGCCCGAGGCGCACCTCGTGCTCAGCGACGACCCGCAGGACTTCCTCGACGGTGCCGGCCGGGTCCGCCAGGGCCACCACGCCACCAAGGGGCTGCTCGGCGAACTGGCGCGCACCCAGCAGGACCTGGAGCAGTACGCGAAGGACGCCTCCGCCCAGTGGAAGAAGCTGGAGGCGGGCCGCAAGGCGAAGGCCGCGGCGCAGAAGCGGATCGAGAAGCAGATCGCCCAGGCGGAGAAGCTCGAGTCCGCGCTGCAGAAGGAGGAGCAGGAGCGCCTCGCGGAATTGGAGAAGGAGGCCGCGAAGAAGGCGCAGACCGCCTGGCTGGACTCCGGCGTCCTGTCCAGGACGAGCGCCGAGGGCTCCGCGCAGGGCAGGAAGGCCGTCGCCTACGCCACGGCCCAGATCGGCAAGCCGTACCGGTGGGGCGCCGAGGGCCCGAAGGCCTACGACTGTTCGGGGCTGACGTCCCAGGCCTGGATCTCCGCGGGCCGCGGCATCCCGCGCACCTCGCAGGAGCAGTGGAAGCGGCTGCGGCACGTCGACATCGAGGACATGCGCCCCGGCGACCTCATCATCTACTTCGGTGACGCGAGCCACGTCGGGATGTACATAGGCGACGGGTCGATCGTGCACGCCCCGCGGCCCGGGCGGGACATCACCGTCGCGGGGGCCGGGACCATGCCGATCCTCGGCGTGGTCCGCCCGGACGCGGGCTGACACCGCCCGGGCAGGGGCCGGACCGGTCCTCGCGCACCGGATAGCGGACACCGGCACACCGCCCGTGACCTGGCCCACGTGACCCACCGCACGCCGAACACCCCACCCCGACAAGCGCCGACGTGACGTTCGTCATTGCCGCAGCATCCCCGGGCTGTCCAACTGCGGTACATATCGCGGCATATGACACTGGCCGATCACCCGGCGGCCCGGCTCGCACCATTCCTATGCGGCGCCGACACCCGCTATGGTCCCCGTCGGTGGGTCGAGGTCCCTCGCCCCACCATGCCCTCGGGGGGAGGGAAGGAACCCAAGACGATGCCCGTACCCATACCGCGGCAGAGAGCGATCCCGGCCGCGGAGAGTGGTCAGGCGCAGGCCGCGTCCCCGCGCGGCGGATCCGCCGAGGCGTCCGTCACGGACGCCCCGGGCGCGGCCCGCACGCCGGACACCGCCGGGAACACCACGAAAAAGGTGGAGCACACCGCCCACACCAACCTGACGCTGCTGCTGATCGAGGACGATCCGGCCGGTTCGCCGATCGTGCCCGACATGCTCGACGAGACCGGCAAGCCGATCCGCGTCCGCACGGCCCGCAACCTCACCGAGGCCGCGCGGCTGCTGACCGACGACGTCCACTGCATCCTGCTGGACCTCGCGCTGCCCGCGCCCGGCCGCAGCGACTCCGACGACGAGCTCGCCGTGCTCAAGCACGTGCTGGAGCTCGCGCCCCGGCACGCCGTGCTGGCGCTGACCGCCTCCGGCGACGCCGAGCGCGGCGCGGAGGCGGTACGGGTGGGCGCCCAGGACTACCTCTTCCGCGACGAGCTGGACAGCAGGCTGCTCAGCCGGGCGATCCGCTACGCCGTGGAGCGCAAGCGTTCGGAGTCGGCGGAGCGCCGGCTCGCCGAGGGCCGGCTGCGGGCCCAGGAGAACCGCCGGCTGGAGCGCGGCCTGCTGCCGACGCCCCTGCTGGAGGGCTCCTCACTGCGCTTCGCCGCCCGCTACCGCCCGGGCCGCTCCCGCGCGCTGCTCGGCGGCGACTTCTACGACGTCGTCCGCACCCCCGACGGCACCGTGCACGCCATGATCGGCGACGTCTGCGGCCACGGCCCGGACGAGGCCGCCCTCGGGGTCGAGCTGCGGATCGCCTGGCGCGCGCTGACACTGGCGGGCCTGTGCGGCGACCAGCTGCTGGGCACGCTCCAGGAGGTGCTGGAGCACGAGCGGGCCGACGACGAGATCTTCGCGACCCTGTGCACGGTGGACATCGCCCCCGACGGCCGCCGCGCCGGACTGTGCCTGGCGGGCCACCCCTCCCCGCTGCTCGCCGGCCCCGGCCGGCCGGCCCGGCTGCTGCCGTACGACAACAACGGCCCGGCCCTCGGGCTGCTGCCGAAGGCCCGCTGGCCGCGCATGCAGGTGGAGCTGGGTGCCGAGTGGAGCCTGATGCTCTACACGGACGGCCTGATCGAGGGCCGCATCGGCGAGGGCCGCGAGCGGCTCGGCCAGGAGGGCATGACGGAGATGGTCCGCCGCCAGTTCGCCGAGGGACTGCGGGGCGAGCGGCTGCTCCAGGCGGCCGTGAACGAGGTCCGCGAACTCAACGGCGGCGAACTCACGGACGACGTGGCGGTGCTCCTGCTGGACCGGGTGCCGTAGGGCGTACGGCCGGGCGCTCGCCACGGGCCGCGGCGCCCGCCGCCGCCGCAGTCGTACGGACCCGCACGGACCGGCAGGCCGCACGGGGCCGCTAGCAGGCGTACGGGTCTACCGGCCGCCGTTGTACGGGCCGTACGGGCCGTCGCTGCTGGAGCCCCGCTGGCTGCGGCCGCCGCCGGGGAGCGCGCGGATCGCCGGACGGACGTCGACCATGTACACGATCGTCGCGATGAGGCCGATGATCGGCAGGAACGACAGGATCGGGAAGAGCAGGTTCACCACGAGGGCGAGCCCGAGGATGATCAGCCAGAAGGGCTTGGTCTTCTTGTCGGCCGCGCGGTAGGCGTCCTCCCGGCGCACCGCCGCGTCGATCAGCGCGAAGGCGCTGAACACGATCAGGGCCATGCTCAGCAGCCACATCAACCCTGCGAAGCCTTGCATCAGCACAACATCCACCACCCGGCTCGGCTCGTCCCTACGCGGTCACCGTACCCGCACAACGGGCCGGACACCCCCGGGGTGCCCGGCCCGCGTCGGCGGTCGCCGCTCACTTCGCCGGCGGCGTCGTCTTCTTCGCGGTGGCGGGCTTGCGCGCCGGGGCCTTCTTGGCGGCGGGCTCCTTCTTCGCGGCCGCTGCGGCCTTGGCCTCGGAGGCGATGACCTGGGCGGGCTTGGCCGGCTCCTCCTTGACCTCGACCGGCTCGCGCTTCGGCTCGACCGCGATCGCCAGCTCCTCGACGCCCTCGGCGACGTCCTCGATGCTGTCGGCGGCCTCGCCGCGCCAGGTGCGCACGGCCTGCTCGCCGTGCTCGGCGACCTTCTCGTAGGTCTCGCGGGCCTTGACGGCGTACTCGGCGGCCACGCCGACGCCGCGCAGCGCGAAGTCCTGGGCGGACTCGCCGAGCTTCTTCAGGTCGGCGTCGAGGTTGCTGCCGAGCTTCTTGATGTCGACGGAGCCGATGAAGCCCGTGACCTTGCTCTGCAGGCTCTCCTGCGTCTCCTTGACGCGGGCGGAGGCCTCCCGGGCCCGGGCGGAGGCCTTCTCCTGGACGGCCTTGGTGTCGGTGTTGCGCACGGCGTCGAACCGCGCGGGGGCCTCGGAGCGCAGCTGCTCCACCAGGGCCGGCACCTTCTTGGCCTGCTGGAAGGCGAGGTCGGCGGTGCCTGCGGCGAAGTAGAGCGGGGTCGGGTCGCTGAAGGTCTTGCGCAGGTCGTCGGTGATGGCCATGGTGATGGTCCTCCCGGATTCTGTGTCGCTCGAGGGTTCGGCTGAGGGTGAGGTGATCCGCAGCGGGCGGCCGGTGCCCTGGTCCGGCTCAGCCGGCCGTCTGCTGCGGGTCGGTGTCGCTGCCGGCGGTCGTACCGCCGTCGGTCGTGCGGGGGCGGCGGGCGCGTGCGCCGCCGGTCGTGCGGGCGGGGGCACCGCCGTCGTCGGCGCGTCTGCGCCGCCCGGTGGCGCGGGCGCCACCGGCCACCGGTATGCCGCCGTCGCCGTCGGCGGGGGGCGTGTCGCTGTCCGTCGCGGCCTCCGCCGGGCCGTCGCCGTCCATGACGCCGAGCACCGCGGAGCCGTCGGGCACGGTGACGCCGGCGGCACCGTCGCCGCCTTCGCCGACCGTGAACCCGTTCTCCTTGCGGAAGGACTCGTAGATCTGGAGCAGCACCTGCTTCTGCCGCTCGGTCAGCGTCGGGTCGGCGAGGATGACGGCACGCGTCTCCACCTCGTCCCGGTCGCGCTCGGCGTCGAGGATGCCGGCCCGGACGTACAGCGTCTCGGCGGAGATCCGCAGCGCCTTGGCGACCTGCTGCAGCACCTCCGCGCTCGGCTTGCGCAGGCCGCGCTCGATCTGGCTCAGGTACGGGTTGGACACCCCGGCGGCATCGGCGAGCTGCCGCAGCGAGAGCTGCGCGTTGCGCCGCTGCTCGCGCAGGTAGTCACCGAGATTGCCGACGTTGAGCGAGGCCATGCCCCCACAGTGCAACACCACGCTAACTATTGCAAGCACCTGCTTGCAAAAGTGCGCCACACCACGCCCGGGCCTCCGCAAGGCTGCGGTCACGCGTGGCATCGACTGTCCGGCGAGGCTTCCGGGACAGTGCCGGCCCGACCGCGTCGCCGGTCACCGCCCGGGCTGCACGGTGGGCGCGGTGATGCAGAACGGATGCCCCGCCGGGTCGATCAGGACGCGCCACCTGGCGGGTTCGGGCTGCCGGTCCGGGCGGGTCGCGCCGAGATGCAGGAGTCGTGCCTCCGCCTCGTCCAGGTCCTGGACCGTGAAGTCGCAGTGGAGTTGCTGCGGGACGTCGTCGTCCGGCCAGGTCGGGGGGCGGTGGGCCGCCGCACACTGGAAGGCGAGGAAGATGCCGTGCTCGCCGGTCAGTGAGGCGAAGTCCGGGCCGGACCCCGGGTGCAGCGCGAGACCCGCGGCCCGCTGGTAGAACGCCGCAAGGGCGAGCGGGTCCGGGCAGTCCAGGGTGATGGCGCTCAGCCGCATCCGCACCGGCAACGTCCTTCCAGGTCATCCGCGCGGGCACACCCCGGCGTTCCGCTCGGCACCCGCCCGGGCTGTCCGCCTGCGGGTCCGGACCCGGTGCGCCGAGCGCCGGGCGGACTGCCGCCGGGGTCCTGCGGGGAGCATGGTCCAGGGCAACGCCCCGGTCAATCGCCGGCAGTTGGGCGCAAGCCGAGGTGCAGCTCGGGGATGTGGCCCTGGACGACGGCCTGTACTCCTACGGCCGGTGCGCCAGGAACGTGCCCGTCCGGCGCGTCGACGGGCCCTGCGGTTCCTGGAGCACCCGGGTCGTGACCGTCAGCCCCGCGTCCTGGAGCAGTGCGGCGATGCGGTCGGGTGGCAGCAGGTGGGACTCGTACGTCACCGGGAGATCGCCGTAGGCCCGGGCCGGGCGCAGGTGCTCGCCGTCACCGAGGTGGCCCGCCAGCATGAGCCTGCCGCCGGGGGCGAGGACGCGGCGGAACTCGGCGAACACCGCCGGCAGGTGCCGGGGCGGGGTGTGGTGGGTGGCGTAGTACGCCAGGACGCCGCCGAGCCCGCCGTCGCCGACGTCCAGGGCCGTCATCGAACCGACCTCGAAACGGACGTCCGGGTGGGCCGCCCGCGCCAGCTCGACCATCCTCGGCGACACGTCCACGCCGAACACCGGTACGCCGAGGGCGGCCAGATACGCCGTCACCTTGCCCGGGCCGCAGCCCACGTCGGCGACCGGGCCACCGGCGCGCACCTCCTCGGCGAACGCGGCCAGCATCGCGCGGGACACCGCGTCCAGTTCCACCGGATCCGGCACCCGCTCGGCGTAGGCCGTGGCGACCGTGTCGTAGGACTGCCGGACGGCGGCGAGGTAGGAGGGCTCGGTCATGATCCGACCGTAGGCGACGACACCGGCACAGCCCGGGCGGCCCGAGCCCCGCTCCCCGCGTACGCCGATCCCGGTACGCCCGGTTACTCCCGCCGTCAGACGCCCCCGGCGTCACCGCCGGGCAGCGTGGCCCCTATGGATAGCGCCCCGAAGTCCGCGCCCCCGCCCGAACCCCGGCCCGCACCGCAACCGCCGTCGATGCCGACGGGGAGACCAGCGGCGAAGCCGACCGCGCAACCGGCCGCGCGCCTGCCCCGGGTCGCCCGGCGGGCCCTGCTCTGCGTCCATGTCGTCACCTCCGCCGGCTGGCTCGGGCTGACGCTCGGGCTGCTCGCGCTCGGGGCCACCGCGGTCACCACCGGGTCCGCCGCGACCGTGGAGGGCTCCGTCCGGGCCATGAAGCTGTTCGCGGACTGGCTGCTGCTGCCCGCCGCGCTGCTCACCCTGCTCAGCGGGCTGGTGCTGTCGCTGGGCACCCCGTGGGGTCTGGCGCGGCACCGGTGGGTCTGGGTGAAGTTCTGGCTGACCCTCGCGACCGTCACCGCCACGGCGTTCGCCCTGCGGCCGGGCGTGGACGCCGCGGTCGCCTCGGTCAGCGCGGGCCGGCCGCTGCCCGACCCCGGGGACGTGCTGTTCGGGCCCGTCGTGTCCCTGTCCGCCTACGTCTTCATGACGGTGATCTCGGTCCTGAAGCCATGGGGGACGACCAAGCGGGGAAGGCGACTGCGGGCCGCAGCGGCCTCGGGGAGAGGGGGTCACGGATTTGCCTAAAGGTATTAGGCAGCTGCACACTCTCTTTAGGAAGAGAGGGGAGTGTCCATGGTGCGTGCGGGGCTGACGCCCGAGCGGCTGACCGAGGCGGGCGCCGAACTGGCCGACGAGGTCGGGTTCGAGCAGGTCACCGTCTCGGCCCTGGCCCGGCGGTTCGACGTGAAGGTCGCGAGCCTGTACTCGCACGTGCGCAACTCCCAGGACCTCCGGACCCGGATCGCCCTGCTCGCCCTGACCGAACTCGCCGACCGGGCCGCCGAGGCCCTGGCCGGGCGGGCCGGCAAGGACGCCCTGGCCGCCCTCGCGAACGTCTACCGCGACTACGCCCGGGAGCACCCCGGGCGCTACGCGGCGGCCCAGCTCCGGCTCGACCCGGAGACGGCGGCCGCGAGCGCCGGCGTCCGGCACGCCCGGATGACCCGCGCCCTGCTGCGCGGCTACGACCTGACCGAACCGGACCAGACCCACGCGGTCCGGCTCCTGGGCAGCGTCTTCCACGGCTACGTGACCCTGGAGCTGGGCGGCGGGTTCAGCCACAGCGCCCCCGACACCGACGCGACCTGGGCCCGCATCCTCGACGCCCTCGACACGCTGCTGCGCAACTGGCCGCCCGCTCCCCCTACCGATCCCCGAGGCTGACCCCCATGCACACCGAGCACGACTGGATCACCACGCCGATCACCGCGGCCCTGCTGCGCGGCGCCCTCGACCTGGAGCGCACCGAGCACGGCCTGCTGCCCCACCGGCTGCCCGCCCGGGCCCGCGCCCAGAACACCGACCCGCAACTGGCGATGGCCGAGTCGCAGCCCTCCGGCGTACGGCTGGCGTTCCGCACGGCCGCGACCGCCGTGGAACTGGACACGCTGCGCACCAAGCGCGACTACACCGGCTTCCCCACCCGCCCGGACGGACGCTACGACCTGCTGGTCGACGGCCGCCCGGCCGGCCAGGCCTCCGTCACCGGCGGCAACCGCCTCCTGGTCGACATGGAGACCCTCACGAGCGAGGTCACGCCCGGCCCGGTCGGCACGGTCCGGTTCAGCGGACTGCGCGCGGGCGACAAGAACGTCGAGATCTGGCTGCCGCACAACGAGACCACCGAACTCGTCGCCCTGCGCACCGACGCGCCCGTGGTGCCGCTGCCGGACCGGGGCCGCCGGGTGTGGCTGCACCACGGCAGCTCGATCAGCCACGGCTCCGACGCGGCAGGCCCGACCGCGATCTGGCCGGCGGTCGCCGCCTCCCTCGGCGGCGTGGAGCTGATCAACCTCGGCCTGGGCGGCAGCGCGATGCTCGACCCGTTCACCGCGCGCGCCCTGCGGGACACCCCGGCCGACCTGATCAGCGTCAAGATCGGCATCAACGTCGTCAACCACGACGTGATGCGGCGGCGCGCCTTCGGCCCGGCCGTGCACGGGTTCCTCGACACGATCCGCGAGGGCCACCCGGACACCCCGCTGCTGCTGGTCTCCCCCATCCACTGCGCGATCCACGAGGACACCCCCGGCCCCACCGCCCCGGACGTGGCGGAGATGGGCAAGGGGCGCATGGTGTTCGCCGCCATGGGCGACCCGGCCGAGACGGCGACGGGGAAGCTGACCCTCACGGTGATCCGCGAGGAGCTGTCCCGCATCGCCGCCCGGCGCGCCGCGGAGGACCCCCGTCTGCACTACCTCGACGGCCTCACCCTCTACGGCGAGTCCGACGCGGCCGAACTGCCGCTCCCGGACCGTGTCCACCCCGACGCGGCCACCCACCGGCGCATCGGCGAGCGCTTCGCCGAAGCCGTGTTCGGGCCGGAAGGGGCGTTCGCGCAGCGGGGCTGAGCCGGCCTCAGAACGGCAGCGGCCTGCTGCGCCTACGCAGACCGGGCTCGCTCATGAGAAGGAGCCTGCGGTCACCGGTCCCACGCGCCGTCGGCCAGCGGTGCGTACGAGGTGACCACCAGGTCCGCCCGCGCCCGGCGCAGGGCGCGGACCGTGCGGGCGTCGCGGCCGTAGCCGACGAAGGGCACGCCCGCCCGCGCCGCCGCCAGCACGTCCGCATCCGTGTCGCCGATCATCACCGCGTCCTCGGGAACGACACCGACCGCGTCGAGCGCGCGGACGAGCACGTCCGGATCGGGCTTCATCAGCCCCGGGTCGTCCGCGCGGCGCCCCTGGACGGTGGCGAAGTACTCCAGCAGTCCGCGCCGGCCGAGGTGGGCCTCGGCGGCGAGGGGGGAGTTGTTGGTGACCACGGCCATGCGGACCCCGCGGTCCGCCAGGGTCCGGATGAGGGCGTCCACGGACGGCGTGTGCCACGGCGGGTGCGCGGCGGCGCGTTCGGCGGCGGCGAGTTCCCCGGCCGTGACCCGCTCCTCCAGCACGCGCAGCAGCCGGGCCAGGCGCGACGAGCCTGGCCCGCCCTCCGCACAGCGGGCCCGGTGAACCGCGCGCAGGACCAGGTGCGGGTCCTTGCCGGCCCGTTCCGCCGCCCCGAGCAGGTGACCGGCGCCGGAGGCGTCGACCAGGTCCCGCAGCTCGTCGGCGACCCGCCTGGACGCCCCGTCGGGAAAGAGCCGGCAGATGGGCCCGTCGAAGTCGAAGAGCACGCAGCGGGCCCTCGCCAGCCGCCTGCGCACCTCGGCGAATGCGTCGGCACCGGCCGGCGCGTCCTGTGCGTCCGCCTGCTCGCGCGTCACCGTCTCAGCTCCACACCCCTGTCGTCGCCGTGCGCTGCGTCCCGGACCGGCGGCCCGGCGGGGTGCCGCGAACGTGCGCGCCCGCCCGCGCCGCCCCGGTCCGCGTCCGGCCTCCCTTCCACCGCCCGCGGATCGGCCGGCCGGGTCCGCCATTCCCGATCGGCGGCGTGCCACCGGCGCAGTGCCGCACGGACCTCGCTCTCGTCCGCAGGCTCGGCCGGCAGCCCCAGCGGCCGCCGGGCCCGGCTCAGGGCCCGGCAGATCCGGCCCGCCGCCTCGGACAGCTCCCGGTCACCGGGACGCCCGGGCAGGCTCAGGGCGGCACGCATCACGTCCGGATAGAGGGACTGGACGTACTCGAAGCCGACGTAGGTGCCCAGGTCCCGGTGGAGGCCGGCGGTCATCTCCTGGTGACCTGCACGGCGCATGGCCTCGCTCCACAGGTCGACCATCAGCTCCCGCTCGTCCTTGTCCGGGTCCATGCGGACCAGATGCGTGGCGAGGTCGTGCACCGGATCGCCGTAGAGGGCGAGTTCCCAGTCGATCACCGCCAGGCGCTCACCGTCCGACCCGGGCAGGACGAGCACGTTCCCCCGGTGGACGTCGGTGTGCAGCAGGGAGAAGGGGCGCGGGACCGGCGTCGGGACGGTGTGCAGGAAACGCCCTGCGGCGTCCTCCGGCACACCCACCGCGTCGAAGAGCATGCCGAAACGCGCCCGGTTGGCCCGGTACACCTGCTCGTCGGCGAACCGCGCCAGCCACCGCAGGAAACCCGCACTGTCACCGTCCTCCGGCCAGCCGGCCGGCAAGGGAGGCAGGTCCCGCGCGGTCACTCCGGCCGTCTCGGCGAAGAACCCGGCCAGCGCGGCCAGGCGGCCCGGGCCGACCGGCCGCCCCGCGGGAGCCACCTCGGCGAGCGAGGGGCCCGGCAGGTACTCGTGCAGGGACCAGGACCCGAAGTCCGCCAGGCAGCGCGGCACGTGCGCCACCCGGCCCTCGAGCGCCCGCAGCAGCTCGGACTCCCTCTCCCAGGCACGCGGCACCACCTGGACCACGGGGCGGGGGGTCCGGAACTTGGCGAGGACGTCCCCGGAACCCTGCCGCAGCACGAAGGCCAGCGGAGCACCGAGGGGCAGCACGAGGTTCGTGTTGTGATGGCCGGAAACCACCTCCCCGTCGGGGCTGCGGCGCCGCGCCTCCGCGAGTCGGCGAACCAGGGCACGGAACGCTCTGCGGGGCAGAGGGGACGACATGGGCGCACAGAGTAGTACGCCCCCCGGGGCGACTCACGGCGTGTCACCTCCGGGTCGACTTCTTCACCTCTGCGTGTTCGAACACTCGCCGACCCGCAGGCTCCCCTCGTGGCGCAGGAGGTGCAGCAGCCTCTCCAGGGAGCCGACGACCGTGCCGGCGCCGGCCGCCCTCAGTTGCTTGGCCTTGGCCTCGGTGCGGGCGTAGCCCAGGAACGGCACTCCCGCGCGTTCCGCGGCCTGGTGGTCGGAGGGGGTGTCGCCGATCATGAGGGCGTCCGCCGGGGCCGCCCCCGTCGCGTGCAGCGCCGTGTTCAGGCAGTGCGGGTCCGGCTTCAGGTGCCGCAGCTCCCCGCTGCGGCCGTAGACGTGCGGGCCGAAGCAGCCGGCCAGGCCGCGGCTCTCCAGGTACGCGCGGGCCGCCAGGGGCGAGTTGTTGGTGGTGATCGCCATCCGGGACCCCACCGCCGTCCAGGTCCGGATCAGCGGGTCGGCGTACGCGGTGGGCATGGCCGAGGCCGCCGCCCGCAGTTCCTCCTGCGTGAGGCGCTCCTCCAGCCGTGCGACGAGCTCGCTGCCGGGGTGCCCGCGGTCCACGGCGCGCAGGACGACCTGGGCGTCGAGGGACTCCCGCTCGGCGTCCGTGAGCAGGCCGTGCAGACCGCGCTCCTCCAGCCAGGAGACGAGGTCACCGGCGACCCGTTCCGCCGAATGCCCGGCGAACAGGCGGCAGATGGGGCCGTCGAAGTCCCACAGCACCACACGGGCGCGTCGGATCAGTGCGCTGAGTGCATCCGGATCGCTTTCGGTCTCGATCGTCACCGAACCGGTCTGTTGCGTATCAGAAGTCACTAGGAGAGTGTCAGGTCCGTGGTGATGGTTTCCCAGAGGGCGTCGAACCACTTCTGGGATTCCTCCACGAACGCCGCGTCCCGCCGGCCGGCCCGCCGGGTGAAGGAGAACAGCAGGGACCGCGACCCGAGGGCGTCGTACATGTCCAGTGTCCGGCTCCCCCACTCCTCCTCGCGCCTGGTCAGCATGTAGTAGCCCATCAGGGCCTCCTCCTCGTTGAGGAGGTACAGCTTCACCGGCGGGGTGAAGGGCAGGGCCCGGAAGCGGACCCGGACGTCCATGCCGTGGGTGGAGCGCAGCGCCAGCAGGTTGTGCTGGAGGACCTGCCCCTGGGCGTTGCGCATGGCCAGCCAGCGCTGGTGGACGGAGTCGTCCTCGCCGTGGGCGTCGACCGGGACCGGGAAGGCCAGTTCGATGTCCCGGGACGGGACCAGGATGCGCACGTCGATCGACTCGGGGCGGATGCGGCCCTCGTGGATCAGGCGCAGCGGCTCACCGAGGGCGACCATCAGGGTCTCCGCGGTGTGGCAGACGACGTCGACGCGGACGGTCCGCGCCGAGAACGCCTCCGTCAGGCGCGGGGCCAGCCCGACCATGGTCGGCTGGGGTTCGCCCCGGACGGGGGCCGGTTCGGCGATCCTCGGAGGGCTGCCCTTGCTGACGTTGGTGAGCAGCCCGTCCTCCTGCAGCGCCCGCAGCGCCTGGCGCACGGTCCCGCGCTCCACGCCGAACTCCTCGGCCAGTTCGGCCTGGGTGGGCAGCCGGTCGCCCGCCCTCAGCTCACCGGCGCGGATGCGCTCCCGCAGGATGCCGGCGATCTCCTGCGACGAGGCCCGCCTGCTGCTGCCGTTCACTGCGACGTTCTCCTGGGTCACGACCAAACGCTACAACCCTGATCCATCTGACGGGAGTTGTCGGGAACTTGTTTATACTCGCCCGCCAAGTGGGGACAACTTCACCATAGTTGGTTGCCAACTTTTGCAAGTTGGCGGAAGTTTTGCTTCCGAAGTTCGCCCCTCACCCTCCCGCCCCGGAAGCCCGAAGGGGGAAAAGAACATGCCTGCCCTCGCCCTCCTCTCCGCAGTCCTCGTCGTCGCCTTCGAGCAGCTCGTCCAGTGGAAGTACGGGCCGGCGGGCATCGTCGGCCTGCTCCTGCTCACCGTCGGCATCAAGGCCAAGAGCCCGGCGGTCAGCTCCGCGGGAGCCGTGGTGCTCGCGCTGCTGATGACGGGACCCGCCCTGTGAGCCACCGCACCACCCGAACGACCCGCACCACCCGAGTCACCCGAACGACCCGAGCCACCCGAGCAACCAGCACCCCGCGCACGACCCGCGACACCCCTGTGGGAGACGTCAGCCCGTGAGCACCAGCTCCGAGCTGATCGTCTCCCACAGTGCGTCGAACCACTGGTGGGACTGCTGCACGAACGCCGTGTCCCGCCGCCCGGCCCCCTGCCGGAACGGGAACAGCATCGACCGGGTGCCCTGGGCGTCGTACGTCTCCAGGTGCTCCTGGCCGATCTCGGCCTCCCGGCGCGTCAGTGTGTAGTGGGCGAACAGGGCCTCGGCGCCGTTGAGCAGGTACAGCTTCACCGGCGGCGTGAAGGGCAGGGCCCGGAAGGTGACGCGGACGTCGATGCCGTGGGTGGAGCGCAGCGCCAGCAGGTTGTGCCGCAGGACCTGGCCCTGGGCGTTGCGCATGGCCAGCCAGCGCTCGTGCACCCGGTCGTCGCCGTGCTGCCCGACCGCGACCGGGAAGGCGAGGTCGATGTCCCGGCTCGGCAGCAGCACCCGGACGTCGACCCTGGCCGGTTTCAGCCGCCCGGCGTGGATCTCCCGCAGCGGCTCACCGAGGGCGAGCGTCAGGGAGACGGAGGTCAGGCAGACGGCGTCGATCTCCACGTGCTCGGCGGCGAAGGCCCGCGCGATCCGGGGCGCGAGGGCGACCGTGGTGGGCAGCGGCGGGGCTTCCGGGCCGGTCAGGGCCCGGACGGGGTCGGGAGCCACCGTCGCCGGGCTGCCCTTGGAGACGTTGGTGAGCAGCTGCTCGGACCGCAGCACGCGCAGCGCCTCGCGCACCACCCCGCGCTCGACGCCGAACTCCTGGGCCAGCCGGGCCTGGGTGGGCAGGCGCGCACCCGGCCGCAGTGCGCCCGACCTGATCCGGGCGCGCAGCTCCTCGGCCACCTCGTGGTGTGTCCGCTGTGGCCGTTGCGACCTCTTCCGCCCAGTGGCGGAGTCGTGTTCCGGGTCCACAGCTGCACACTACAACTTCCCGCCATCTTGCGGCAGTTCGCGTAAAGGTGGTTATGAGCCGCTTCCCGGCGGAGATAAGTACAGTGAAGTTGGCTGCCAACTTCCGCGACCTGGTCGGACCTTGAGACGGTTGGCCGGCGCGACATCGCCGCGGGGCTCCCTTCCGGAGGGGAGCCGGGAGTCCCGGACGGCCGGAGAGCACCACCGCACGACCACCACAACCGAACAGCTCGCTACGGATGCGGGTCCCTGTCCACCGGCGGAAGGGAGCGGCTTCAGAACATGTCCGGGCACCACGGCCGCCTGGACGTACGCAGCAGGGCGTCGGCCTTCCGGGCGGCGCCCGCTCGTTCTTCCCCGATCCGGCCCAGGGCCGCCAGCCGCACCGCGGACTCGTCCCCGAGCCACAGCGCCGCCAAGTCCCCGAGTCCCAGTGCCAGGTCGGCACTGGCGGTGGTGGGCGTGCAGGACGCCCCGTCGGTGCCGGCCTCCAGCCGGTAGCGCCCGCCGGTCAGGCCGTCCACCCCGGCCACCTCCAGCACCAGCGCCCCCTCACCCTCGTACGTCCGCGCCCGCAGAGCGCGTTCGACGTCGAGGATGCGCACCCACAGCCAGTCGGACTGCGTGGTGATCGCAGCCGCCCGCGGGTCGGGCAGCAGCAGCGGCAGCAGGTCGTCCGGGGCGCGCCGGCCGCTCCTGACCGAGACGACCCAGTCGATGGAGCACAGGTAGTGCCACAGGGCCCGCTCCGCCCGCGGGGTCACACCGGTCAGCCAGTCCACGCTCGCCGTGTTCAACGGCTGCTTGGCGTCGCCCCAGGTGTCGTCCACCCGGTAGACGGCCATGCCCTCGACCTCGCCGGACGCCGAGCGGTAGACCGCGTAGAAGGGCGTCTTCCACGTCGGGTCGGCGGGCAGGGCGCCCGTGTTCACCTTCCACCAGTGCTCGTCGCGGTCGATGGCGCCGGGCCGGGTGCGGCACAGCCGCTCGTGGAGTTCGGGGCCGAGCTTGCGGACGTCCTCGCCGTCCACCAGGTCGATCCGCCCGCCGTCCGCCGGACCCGCCCAGCGGGCGTCGAGTCCGGCCCGCGGCACGTCGACCGTCCACTCGGTCATCCAGGTCGCCGGGCCGAAGCCGAACCGGCCGTAGATCGGGTACTCGGCGGCGATCAGCGTCGCCACGACGTCCCCCCGCTCCTTCGCCGCCGCCAGGTCGTGCGCCATCATCCGGGAGAGCAGGCCGCGCCGCCGGTGGGTGGCCGTCACGGTGACGCCCGAGACGGCGTCGGCCGGGACGCTCGCCCCGCCGACCGCCGTGAGCCGCTGGTCGAAGGACCGGAAGGTCGCCACGCACCGGTCGCCGTCGAAGGCCCCCAGGTACCGGCCGGGCACGAACACCCGGCGCCGCGCCGCCACCTCCTCCTCGGACAGGGCCTGGGACCGCAGGAAGCCGGTGCCCACGGCCCGCTGCCAGACGGCGAACTCGGTCTCCGTGATGGGGCGTACGTCGATGTCGTCGGCGCGGGGGAGGGTCATGGACTTCACGCTAGGCGGCGGGCCGGCCGGTGTCGTGCGAATATCCGACCGGCCCCGCACCCCCGCGAGGGCTCATGCCAGCAGATCGTCGACCTGCGCCTCCCCCTCGCGGTACCGGCGGGCGATCTCCGTGCTGCACGCGTCGGCCGTGCGCTGCAGCCGCCGGCGGCGGCGCGACACCTGCTGCTCGTGGCGCTCCAGGCGCCCGATGCCGGTGGTCAGCTCGACGTCCGTGCGCGCGCCCAGGTCGGACAGCTCGACCTCGCCGAGCATCTCCGCGGCGAGCCTGCGGTACTCCTCGCCCTGCGGGGCGCCCACGGTCACGTGCCGGGCGGAGGAGCGGCTGGAGGCCGGGGCGTCGCGCAGGATCTCCGCGAGGCGCTCGACGACGGAGGCCTCCGGTGGCGCGGCGACGGGGGCCGCGCCCTCCGGCGCACGCCGGGACAGTTCCGCGCGCAGGATGTCGATCCGCCCCTGCAGCAGCCGCCGCACGTAACTGAGGCCGGTCTCGTCGCGCTGGGCCTCGCGGCGCAGCGCCCGCAGCTCGGCCAGGCTCAGCGCGGTCAGCTCGCGCGCGGGGGTGTCCGAGGGCAGCCGCGGGCTGTCCGTGCGCTGGGTGGGCGGCCGGTGGTACTCCGGCGCCCCGGCCCCCGTGTACGTCGACCAGGCAGCGCCCGGGTACTGCCCGGTGCTCGATGTGCTCATGTGCCTCGACCGTCCCCTCGACCGGTGTGTGCATGCATCGTGCCACCCCGAGTGGCCGCTATGGGAACGAGTGCCCCCGATAGACCCCAGATGGGCGGTTAAGCAGCAAAATACGTCCGTGCGCTGCCTGTTGGCGCCCGGGCAAACCACTCTTTCGAGCCATGCGCCGACCGCGTGGGGCGGCGACGTCACCGCCCTGCATGATGGACGCATGCGAGCAGTGGTGCAGAGGGTGGACGGCGCGAGCGTCGTCGTGGACGGCGAGACCGTGGGCGCGATCGAGGGCGAGGGGCTGTGCGTCCTGGTCGGCGTCACGCACGAGGACACCAAGGAGAAGGCCGCCCAGCTGGCCCGCAAACTGTGGTCGGTCCGCATGCTGCACGACGAGAAGTCCTGCAGCGACACGGGCGCCCCGCTGCTGGTGATCAGCCAGTTCACCCTTTACGGGGACGCCCGCAAGGGCCGCCGCCCCACCTGGAACGCGGCCGCCCCGGGCGACGTCGCCGAGCCCCTCGTCGACGAGGTGGTGGCGCAGTTGCGCTCCCTCGGGGCGACGGTGGCGACGGGCCGGTTCGGGGCGGCGATGCGTGTATCACTGACCAACGACGGCCCGTTCACCGTGCTGATCGAGATCTGACCCGAAAGATCTACCCGCCCCACGGCGCGACGACGACGCGCCCTACGGCTCGACGACGACTTCCTGGGCCGCCGCCGTGTCCCCCGCGACCAGCGGTGCGTCCACGGCCACGTTCCGCTTGACCAGGGCGAGGGCGACCGGGCCGAGCTCGTGGTGACGCGCGGAGGTCGTGATGAAGCCGATCTTCCGCCCGTCGGGTCCCTCACCGGCGAGCCGCAGCTCGGTGCCGGCCGCAGGCAGGTGCACCTCGCTGCCGTCCAGGTGCAGGAAGACCAGGCGGCGCGGCGGCTTGCCCAGGTTCTGCACCCGGGCGACCGTCTCCTGGCCCCGGTAGCAGCCCTTCTGCAGGTGCACCGCCGAGCCGATCCAGCCCAGTTCGTGCGGGATCGTGCGGTGGTCGGTCTCGAAGCCGAGCCGGGGCTGGTGCTGCTCCACGCGCAGCGCCTCGTGGGCGAGGATCCCGGCGGGCGGCCCGGCCTGCTCGGCGTACGCCTCCAGGTCGGCACGCGGCAGGAACAGGTCCCGGCCGTACGGGGTCTCCCGGACGGTCACGCCCTCGGGCACCTCGGCGATGGAACCGGCCGGGAGGTGCACGACCGCGATGTCACCGGTGCGGTCGGCGACCTCGACGCGGTAGAAGAACTTCATCGACTCCAGGTACGCGATCAGCGCCTCCTGGGTGCCCGGCTCCACGTGCGCCCAGACGGTCGCGCCGTCGTCGACGAGGTACAGGGCGTGCTCGATGTGGCCGTTCGCGGAGAGGATCAGCGCCTCGGTCGCCCGGCCCGCGGGGAGCTCGCTGACGTGCTGGGTGAGCAGCAGGTGCAGCCACGCCAGCCGGTCCTCGCCGGTGACGGTGACGACCCCGCGGTGGGAGAGGTCGACGAAACCGGTGCCGTTCGCGAGGGCGCGCTGCTCGCGGAACAGGTCGCCGTAGTGGGCGGCGACGCCTTCGTCCACGCCCTCGGCGGGAACGGCGCCGGGCAGGGTCAGCAGGGGGCTCTTCATGTCCGTAAGCCTACGACTCGGTAGTTGAAGCCTTGAGGGTGCAGTCCTCGCAGCGGCCGAAGATCGCGAAGTGCTTCAGGTCGGTGTCGAAGCCGAAGGTCTGCCGCAGCCGGTCCGTGAACTCCGCGGCGACGGAGACGTCCGCCTCGATCACGTTCTGGCAGTCCCGGCAGACCAGGTGGAGATGGTGGTGCCGGTCGGCCAGGTGGTAGGTCGGCGCCCCGTGGCCCAGGTGGGCGTGGCTGACCAGGCCGAGCTCCTCCAGGAGCTCCAGCGTCCGGTAGACGGTCGAGATGTTGACCCCCGACGCCGTCTTCCTCACTTCCACGAGGATGTCGTCGGGGGTCGCGTGCTCCAGGGTGTCCACGGCTTCGAGCACGAGTTGCCGCTGCGGGGTCAGCCGGTAGCCGCGCTGCCGCAGATCGCTCTTCCAGTCGGTGCTCACCACACCCCAGAGTCTAGGCGGACTCGCACCGGACCGGACGGGGAAGGCCCGCGTCCGACCGGCGGGGCGGCTACTTGAAGAAGGCGATGCCGTCGTCCGGCATGTCGTCGGGCAGGGCCTTCGCCCAGCGCTCGACCTCCTCCGGCGTGACGACCTTCTTCAGGTGCGCCGACATGTAGGGGCGCAGCTCGACCTCGGGGGTCTGCTTCTCGCCGACCCACATCAGGTCGCTCTTCACGTAGCCGTACAGGCGCTTGCCGCCGGTGTAGGGCTGGGAGGCGGCCGTGCGGGCCACCGCGTCCGTCACGAGGTCGATCTGCGGCTTCTTGTCGGCCAGCTCGCCGTACCAGATCTCGATGACGCCGTCGTCGCGGGTCATCGTGACCTCCACCTTGCGGCCGGCGTCGACGCGCCAGTAGCCGTGCTCGGACTCCAGGGGGCGGACCTTGTTGCCGTCGTTGTCCAGCACCCAGGTGTGCGAGCGGTACTCCAGGAAGTCCCGGCCGTCGTGGGTGAAGGCGACCTCCTGACCGAAGTTGCACTTCTCGGAGCCGGGGAAGTCGTGCACGCCGGCGCCCGCCCAGTTGCCGAGCAGGAAGGCGAGCGGGACGAGGTCCTTGTGGAGGTCGGACGGGATCTCGATCATGAGAACTTCCTAGACGTGGGTCAGCGCTGGCCCTGGTACAGCTTCTTCACGGTCAGTCCGGCGAACGCGAGGACGCCGACGGCGACCAGGACCAACAGGATTTCGAAGAAAAGCTCCACGGGGTGCTCCTTGAGCGGGGTGCGGATGTAAGCACAGGGCCGGCCCCAGCTTACGCGGGCCCTTTGCGCACTACGATTCCGGCTATGGCGAACAAGCTGGTGATCAAGGTGACGGCGGGGGCCGACGCCCCCGAGCGGTGCTCCCAGGCGTTCACGGTGGCGGCGGTGGCCGTCGCGAGCGGCGTCGAGGTCTCCCTGTGGCTGACCGGCGAGTCCGCCTGGTTCGCGCTCCCCGGCCGGGCGGCCGAGTTCGAGCTGCCGCACGCGGCGCCCCTGCCCGACCTGCTGGACTCCGTCCTCGCGGCCGGCCGCGTCACCCTGTGCACGCAGTGCGCCGCCCGCCGCGACATCACCGAGAAGGACGTCCTGGAGGGCGTGCGGATCGCGGGGGCGCAGGTCTTCGTCCAGGAGGCGATGGCCGACGGCACGCAGGCCCTCGTCTACTGAGACGCGCCCGCGGGCCCCGGGGGGACCGTGCCCCTGCGCGGAGACGGCGGTGAGCCGGGCGGACGCGCCTCACCGCGGGCGCTTCCGGCCGTCCAGCTCGTCCCACCACTCGTCGGACTGGGGGTCGCCGGAGGGGTCGTCCCACCAGCGGTCGTCGGGCCCGCGCCGGTTGGCGACCATGGCCGCCACGGGCGGGATGACCATGGCGACCACGCACATCCCGACGGCCACGGGGACGGACCACAGCCGCACGACGCCCCAGGCCAGGACGAAGAGGCCGATGCACAGGCCCATCATCGCGAAGTACGTCCGCCGCCTCCGTGCGTACATGTCTCCAGCGTAGGTCCGCGCAGGCCGAAGGGCCGCACCCCAGGCGTCCAACCCGGTGGGTGCGGCCCCTCGAGAACCTCTCGCCGTCAGACGGCGATCGCGACCTCGGCCAGTCCGCCCTGCTGGGCGACGACCGTGCGGTCGGCGGTGGCGCCGGGCACGAGGGCACGGACGGTCCAGGTGCCCTCGGCCGCGTAGAAGCGGAACTGTCCGGTCGCCGAGGTCGGCACCTCGGCCGTGAACTCGCCGGTCGAGTCCAGCAGGCGGACGTAGCCCACCACGGGCTCGCCGTCCTTGGTCACCTGACCCTGGATGGTGGTCTCACCGGGCTTGATCGTCGAGGCGTCGGGGCCGCCGGCCTTCGCACCGCACATGTCGTACTCCTGAAGGGGGTCTGGAAAGGTCGGTCGGATTCGCTTACTCGGCAGCGCCGAGCTCGATCGGCACGCCCACGAGGGAGCCGTACTCGGTCCAGGAGCCGTCGTAGTTCTTGACGTTCTGGACGCCGAGCAGCTCGTGCAGGACGAACCAGGTCAGCGCGGAGCGCTCACCGATGCGGCAGTAGGCGATGGTGTCCTTGGCCAGGTCGACGCTCTCCGCCTCGTAGAGGGCCTTGAGCTCCTCGTCCGACTTGAAGGTGCCGTCGTCGTTGGCGTTCTTCGACCACGGGATGTTCCGGGCGCTCGGCACGTGGCCGGGGCGCTGGGACTGCTCCTGCGGCAGGTGGGCCGGGGCGAGCAGCTTGCCGGAGAACTCGTCGGGCGAGCGCACGTCGACCAGGTTCTGCGCGCCGATCGCGGCGACGACGTCGTCGCGGAAGGCACGGATGGAGGTGTCCTGGGCCTTGGCCTTGTAGTCCGTCTTCGGACGCTCGGGCACCTCGTCGCCGGGGACCAGCTCGCGGGCGTCCAGCTCCCACTTCTTGCGGCCGCCGTCGAGAAGCTTCACGTTCTCGTGGCCGTACAGCTTGAAGTACCAGTACGCGTACGAGGCGAACCAGTTGTTGTTGCCGCCGTAGAGGACGACGGTGTGGTCGTTGGCGATGCCCTTCTCCGACAGGAGCTTCTCGAAGCCCTCCTGGTCGATGAAGTCGCGGCGGACCGGGTCCTGGAGGTCCTTGGTCCAGTCGATGCGGATCGCGTTCTTGATGTGGTTCTTGTCGTACGCGGACGTGTCCTCGTCGACCTCGACGATCGCGAGGTCCGTGTCGTCCAGGTGCTCCTGAAGCCAGTCGGCGTCTACCAGGACGTCGCTGCGGCTCATGCTCTTTCTCCTCCGGGGCAGTTACGGCGGGGCGTGCGAGGTCGGCGGGCGCACACCCGCGGACGGGGCGGCGCACGGATGCCCTTGCTGCAGGGCGGCGGGGATGCGCGCGCCGGCGAGCAGGCCGGCGCGGTCGCTCAGAAGGTGCGACAGAGCATGGCGGCGACGCGGCACAGGTCTACTGCCCGCCGCTTCGTGAGATCCGCCTGTCGCTTCATGGCCTCGATCGTAAGGACGGCAGGGCGGCCATGTCACCGGCGTGTCGCATGTTGAGACGGGATGATCCGCCATGTGGGATCACCGGGCCCTCGGGCCGCTCCCCGCACGGGTTCCGCCCGACCGGTCCACCCGACCCATCTGCGCTGCGGACACCGCCGTCTCGCCCACCGGACAGCGCAGGTCGGACCGCCGTGCCCGTCCCCTACCCGGCGAGCCGGACGTCGGAACCCCGCACCGAGATCTCGACGCCGTCGGGTGCGGCCTGGACCTTGTCCAGCTTGATGCCGCCGGGCAGGCCGTCGATCTTCTGCTGGAAGTCGGTGATGGTGCGGACCCGATTCTCCGCGAGGTTCACCCCGGCGAACTTCGGCAGGCCGTCGGCCTTCACCCGCACGGTGTCGCCGTCGACCACCGTCACCGTGCTGAGCACGGCGACCGGCTCGGGCAGCGTGGTGCCGAGGACGGTGGCCTCCACGGCCACCTTGATCTTGCCGTTGCCGCCGTCGGAGAGGCCGACGACGTTGGCGGTGACGCCCGGGGCGATCTGCGTGGGCTCGACCTTCGCGGTCTTCAGCAGCTCGTCGTAGGCGATGGTCGCGGTGCCCGTGGCGGTGGTGGCGGTGGCGGAGCTGTAGTCGCCGGAGAACTCCACGCCCTTCATGTCGGCCTGGAGGTCGTCGATGCGGATCGTGCGGCCGCCGTCGCCGGTGGCGGCCTCGTAGTCCTGGATGCCGACCTCGACGTCGTCGAGGGAGCCGCCGGCGACCTGTGTGAGGAACGGGAAGCCCTTGATGCTCACGTCCGGGGTCGAGGACAGGTTCTCCGTCGACTTCAGCCGGTCGGCGACCTCGTCCTCGGCGAAGCCGACCGCGACGCGGTCGGCGATCACGAACAGACCGCCCAGGACCACGACGAAGATCAGCAGTATTCGCAGTGCGCGCATGCGGTGTTTCCCCCACCTAGGCGGTTGTGACGGCGTCCCTCGACGACCGGGCGGCCGTCCCTGGCGTGAGCGTAACTCCGCGTGCAAGGACGGCCGCCACATTGTCGATCACCTGTGACAGGCCCGGCGGAGCCGATCCGAACGACAGGCCCTAGCCCAGCACCCGGCCCAGGACGTACACCGCCGGGGCCGCCGCGGCGAGGGGCAGGGCCACGCCCGCCGTGAAGTGGACGAAGCGGGAGGGGTAGTCGTAGCTCGCGACGCGGTGGCCGATCAGGGCGCACGCGGCCGCTCCCGCGCCCAGGACCGCGCCCGGCGTGCCCAGGTCCGTCATCGCCCCGGCGGCCGCACCGCCGCCCGCACCGGCGAGCAGCGCCACCGCCACGGACGCCGGCGTCGGCAGGGGCAGCGCCCGCACCAGCACGGCGACCGCCACGGCGACCGCGCCCACCGTCACCGCGTCCGCGTCGGCGGCGAGGTGGCCGGCCGCCACGATCGCCAGCGCGGAGGCCGCGACCGTCGCCGTCAGCCCGTACATCCGCTCGTCGGGGTCGGCGTGCGAGCGCAGCTGCAGCACCAGCGCGAGCAGCACCCACACCCCGAGCGTCCCGAGGATCGCCGCCGGCGACCGGTCCGAGGCGAGCAGCGCGGCGTCCGCCGCCAGCGCCCCCGCGAACCCGAGCGCGATGCCCTGCCGCGCCGGCCACATGCCGTTGAGGCGGAACCAGCCCGCGGCGGTCACGGCCTGCAGCACGACCAGCGGCACGAGCAGCGCGTACGTGCCGACCGCCGCGGCACCGGCCAGCAGCAGGCCCAGCAGCGCGGTCAGCGCGGCGGGCTGCATCCCCGGCTCGATGACCGGCGAGCGCCCCTCCGCGCGGGCCCGCTGCGCGTCCGTGAGGCGGGTGTTGCCGCCGACCGTGGCCGGTCCGTAGTCGGGCACGGGCGCCGCCGCGCCGGCCGGGGCCCCGGCGTCCACCGGGCCGGCGGGCGCGGGGTGCCCGGGCTGCGACAGGTACGCCGTCTCCGCGGCGGCCGGCGCGCTCACCGCCTGGTGCGTCTGCGTCTCCCAGGTCTGCCCCTGCCACTGCTGCGTGTACTGCTGCGCGGCCTGCGGGTCGTCGTACCCCTGGTACCCCTGCCCGGGCCACGGCTGCTGCTGCGGCTGCTGCCCGTGGGGGTCGTAGGGGCGGTAGCCGTCGTATCCGTCGTACGGCTGGTTGGTCATCGTCACCCTCCTGCGAACGGCGGGAGCACCTCGACCGTGCCGCCGTCGGCCAGCCGTACCGTCTCGTGCCCGCGGGTGCCCACGGGGTCGCCGTCCACGAGGAACGAGCAGCGCAGCAGGACGCGCTCCAGCTCCCCGGGGTGGCGCTCGCGCGCGCCGGCCAGCGCCTCGGCGAGCGTGGCGGCCTCGAACGGCTCCTCGGCCACCCCGGCCGCGGCCTTGGCGGCGGCCCAGTAGCGCACCGTGACCTTTGGCATCTGCTTCCTCAATCGCACAGTCGCAGCGGACTCACATCGACATTCGCACGGGTCCACCCGACGGTGAACCCCGTCAGGCTAGCCCGACCGCCGGACCGCCCAGGTCGCGATGCGGTCCAGCAGCTCCTCGCCCGCCGCGTGCTCGGCGTGCCCCATGCCGGGCTCCAGCCACAGTTCGCCCTGGTCACCGGCTGCCGCGGCGAGCATGCGGGGGTGGTCGAGGGGGAAGTAGCCGTCGGCGTCGCCGTGCACGATCAGCAGGGGCGTGGGCGCGATCTTCGGCACCGCCTCCACGGGCGACAGCGGCACGGGGTCCCAGTCGCGGTGGTGGATGCGGGTGCGGAACCCGTAGCGGCTCACCACGCGGCCCTCGGGGCGGGTCACCAGCCAGTGCAGCCGCCGCATCGGGGCGGTCCCCCGGTAGTACCAGCGGGCCGGCGCGCTCACGGCGACCACCGCGGCGCTCTCGCCGGGGTGCAGCGCCGCGTGCCGCAGCACCACCGAGCCGCCCATGGAGAACCCGACCGTCACGATGCGGCGGTAGCCCAGCTCCCCCGCCCAGCGCACCGCGGCCGCGAGGTCCAGCACCTCCCGGTCCCCGACCGTGGAGCGCCCGCCGGAGGCGCCGTGCCCCCGGAAGGAGAAGGTGACCACCGCCCCGTACCGCGCGAGGACCCCGGCCACCCGCCGCAGGTGCGGCCGGTCCACGGCCCCGGTGAAGCCGTGCGCGACGACGAACACGAGGTGGCCGGAAGGCGTCCCGCAGGCGTCGGCCGCGGCGGCGCCCGGCTCGTGGAGGGCGTCGATCGTCACCCCGTCGGCCGTCCGCAGAAACGTCCGCGACGACACGCGAACGGGCGTTCCCGCAGGCGTCTCGGGATGCGGACGATCGGTGGAACGCGCCACATGACCTGCCGGACCAGAGCTCATGTGGGCTATTCTGCTGGGCGAAGGACTCGGGCAGCGTTGCCCCCGGGTCCTTTTGTGCTTTCGGAAGCGTTGTATACGACGCGGGAAACCGCGGGTGTACGGGGCCTTCGGGATCGCAGAGCCCGTGCTGTGCCAACCAGCGTCCTCGCAGGGACCGAGGAGGAACCAGACGTATGAGTTCTCTGCTGCTCCTGACCAACGCCCTCCAGCCGTCGACGGAGGTGCTCCCCGCACTCGGCCTGCTCCTGCACAACGTGCGGGTGGCCCCCGCGGAGGGCCCCGCCCTCGTCGACACCCCCGGTGCCGACGTCATCCTCGTCGACGGCCGCCGGGACCTCCCCCAGGTGCGCAGCCTGTGTCAGCTGCTGCGCTCCACCGGGCCGGGCTGCCCGCTGGTCCTGGTCGTCACCGAGGGCGGTCTCGCCGCCGTCACGGCCGACTGGGGCATCGACGACGTCCTGCTCGACACCGCCGGGCCCGCGGAGGTCGAGGCGCGGCTGCGGCTGGCCATGGGGCGGCAGCAGATCGTCGGCGACGACTCCCCCATGGAGATCCGCAACGGCGACCTGTCGGTGGACGAGGCGACCTACTCCGCCAAGCTCAAGGGACGGGTCCTGGACCTGACCTTCAAGGAGTTCGAGCTGCTGAAGTACCTCGCGCAGCACCCGGGCCGGGTCTTCACCCGCGCCCAGCTGCTGCAGGAGGTCTGGGGCTACGACTACTTCGGCGGCACCCGCACGGTCGACGTGCACGTACGGCGGCTGCGCGCCAAGCTCGGCCCCGAGCACGAGTCGCTGATCGGCACCGTGCGGAACGTGGGTTATCGATTCGTTACGCCGGAGAAGCCGGAGAAGATGGAGCGGGCCGCCGAGGAGGCGAAGGCCAAGGCCGCCGCCGCGAAGCCGGACACAACGGACGAGTCGGCCGCCCTGGACGCCGCGGAGGCGCGCGCCCGGGCATGACGGGCGCATCCCGCCGCCGGCCCGGTCCCCGCCCGCGCGGGGACGTCGCCCGGACGGCGGTCGGGATGTCGTACGGAGCCTCCTTCACGCCCTGCCCGGAGCGGGTATATCCGCGTAGACTCCGCGCGTGGCCAAGGTGACTCGGGATGATGTGGCGCGGCTGGCAGGGACCTCCACTGCCGTGGTCAGCTACGTCATCAACAACGGACCCCGGCCGGTCGCCCCGGCCACGCGCGAGCGCGTCCTCGCCGCGATCAAGGAACTGGGGTACCGGCCCGACCGGGTGGCCCAGGCGATGGCGTCCCGGCGCACCGACCTCATAGGCCTGATCATCCCCGACGCCCGCCAGCCCTTCTTCGGGGAGATGGCGCACGCGGTCGAGCAGGCCGCCTCCGAGCGCGGGAAGATGGTCCTCGTCGGCAACACGGACTACGTGGCCGAGCGCGAGGTCCACTACCTGCGGGCCTTCCTGGGCATGCGGGTGTCCGGGCTCATCCTCGTCAGCCACGCGCTCAACGACCTGGCCGCCGCCGAGATCGACGCCTGGGACGCCCGGGTGGTGCTGCTGCACGAACGCCCCGAGGCCATCGACGACGTCGCCGTCACCACGGACGACCTCGGGGGCGCCGAGCTGGCCGTCCGGCACCTGCTGGAGCACGGCTACCCGTACGTCGCCTGCATGGGCGGCATAGCCGAGACGCCCGCGGTCGGCGACCCGGTCTCCGACCACGTGGAGGGCTGGCGCCGCGCGATGGACGACGCCGGCATCCCCACCGAGGGCCGGCTCTTCGAGGCCCTGTACAACCGCTACGACGCCTACCAGGCCGCCCTGAAGATCCTCTCCGGCCCCGACCGCCCGCCGGCGATCTTCTGCTCCACCGACGACCAGGCGATCGGCCTGCTGCGCGCGGCGCGCGAACTGCGCATCGACGTGCCGGGCGAGCTGGCGGTGGCGGGCTTCGACGACATCAAGGAGGCGGCGCTGACCGACCCGCCCCTGACCACGATCGCCTCGGACCGGCCGGCGATGGCCCGGGCCGCGGTGGACCTCGTCCTCGACGACGGGCTGCGGGTGGCGGGCTCCCGGCGCGAGCGCCTGAAGGTCTTCCCGTCACGGCTGGTCGTCCGCCGGTCCTGCGGCTGCGCCTAGGGTCTGTCGCCTCCGGGGCGTCTTTATATCGGGCATACGCACTTCTGTCGGGCTTCTCAGCGAGCCCTCAGGAAGCTCTCATGGTCGGGCGACACGCTCGATGCCATGACCGAGAGCTTCCACCGCAGTGGCGAGTACCCGAACCCCTACGAGGGTCAGCAGCAGGCCCCGGTGAACCCCGAGTGGCCGCCCCCGCCGGCGTACGCCCCGGCGCACGCCCCGCAGAAGCGCACCCGCGGGCCCCTGGCCCTGCTCGCCGCCGTGGCGATCGTCGCGGCCGCGATAGGCGGCGGCACGGCTTACGGCATCCAGGAGCTGGCCGGCACCGACACGGTCGCCTCCAGCTCCACCAGCACCACCGTGGTGCCCTCCAGCCAGAAGGGCACGGTCGCCGGGGTCGCCAAGGCGGTCAGCCCCAGCATCGTCGAGATCAGCGCCGACTCCGGCGCAGGGTCCTCCACCGGCTCCGGGGTGATCATCAGCAGCGGCGGCGAGATCGTCACCAACAACCACGTCGTCTCCGGCGCCTCGAAGATCCAGGTGACGACCAGCGACGGCAGGACGTACTCCGCGAAGATCGTCGGCACCGACAGCAAGAAGGACCTGGCGCTGATCGACGTGCAGGACGGCTCCGGCTTCAAGGCCGCCACGCTCGGCGACTCGGCCGGCGTGCAGGTCGGCGACCAGGTCGTGGCGATCGGCTCGCCCGAGGGGCTGTCCGGCACGGTGACCAGCGGCATCATCTCGGCCCTCGACCGCGACGTCACGGTCCCGACCGACGAGGCGCAGCAGCAGCCTCAGCAGGGCGACGGCCAGTGGCCCTTCGAGTTCGGCGGACGCCAGTTCAACGGCGACACCGGCAGCGACACGACGACCTACAAGGCGCTCCAGACCGACGCGTCCCTCAACCCGGGCAACTCCGGCGGCGCGCTGATCGACATGAACGGCAACATCATCGGCATCAACTCCGCGATGTACTCGCCCACCAGCCATGCCTCCTCGTCCTCCGACGCGGGCAGCGTCGGCCTCGGCTTCGCCATTCCGATCGACACGGTCAAGGCCGACCTCGCGAAGCTGCGGTCCGGCTCGACGGAGTAGTCCCCGCCGGACGGAGGGCGCCCGGCACCGCGCCGTGTCGTGCGACGCTGAGAACGTCAGAGCACCCCCGTCCCCCACCACACCCGAGGACCGCCCGCCCATGAGCCCCGCAGACGGCGACCGTGACACCCAGCGCATCCTGATCGTCGACGACGAGCCGGCCGTGCGCGAAGCGCTCCAGCGCAGCCTGGCCTTCGAGGGGTACGGCACGCAGGTGGCGGTCGACGGCGCGGACGCCCTGGAGAAGGCCGCGGCCTACCGCCCCGACCTCGTCGTCCTCGACATCCAGATGCCGCGCATGGACGGACTGACCGCCGCGCGCCGCATCCGCGCCGCGGGCGACACGACCCCGATCCTGATGCTCACCGCCCGCGACACGGTCGGCGACCGCGTCACCGGCCTCGACGCCGGCGCCGACGACTACCTGGTCAAGCCGTTCGAACTGGACGAGCTGTTCGCCCGGATCCGCGCCCTGCTGCGCCGCAGTTCCTACGCGGCGGCCGTGGGCGCGGCCGGTCCGGCCGACGAGGACGTGCTGGCCTTCGCCGACCTGCGGATGGACCTCGCCACACGCGAGGTCACCCGGGGCGGACGCCACGTGGAGCTGACCCGCACGGAGTTCACGCTCCTGGAGATGTTCATGGCCCACCCGCGCCAGGTCCTCACCCGCGAGCAGATCCTCAAGGCCGTCTGGGGCTTCGACTTCGAGCCGTCCTCGAACTCCCTCGACGTCTACGTCATGTACCTGCGCCGCAAGACTGAGGCGGGCGGCGAGCCGCGCCTGGTCCACACGGTGCGCGGGGTCGGCTACGTCCTGCGCCAGGGCGGCGCCGAGTGAGCAGGCTCGTCCGCCGCTTCCGCGCCCTGCCGATCCGCTCGCGCCTGGCGCTGCTGGTGGCGGCGGCCGTGGCGTTCGCGGTGGCGGCGGTCTCGGTGACCTGCTGGTTCATCGTGCAGGGGAAGCTGTACGACGAGATCGACGAGGACCTGAAGTCGTCGGTGGGGCCGGTGCGCCCGGACGAGTTCCGGGACCTCGTGGCCGCCTGCCCCCAGACCCCCTCCGACGCACTCGGCGTGGGATCGCGGCCCAAGAGCTACGGGCAGCTAGTCGGGGCCGACGGCAAGGTGTGCCTCTTCCCCAGCTCCACGGCCCAGGTACAGGTCAGCGGCGTCGACAAGAGCGTGGCCAAGGCCCCCGACCCGAACGTGCCGCACTTCCGGGACGGCACCGACACCGACGGCGCCAAGCTGCGCGTCATGACCACGGCGCTCGTCGTCAAGGACGACTCCCTGCCGCCGGGCGTGGCCGCGAACCACTCCCTGGTCGTCGCCCTGCCGCTGAAGGGCACCCAGTCCACGCTCAACGAGCTGGCGCTGATCCTGCTGCTGGTGTCGGGTGTGGGCGTGCTCGGCGCCGGAGCGGCCGGGCTGGCCGTCGCCCGGGCCGGGCTGCGGCCCGTCGACAAGCTGACCGAGGCCGTCGAGCAGGTGGCCCGCACGGAGGACCTGAACGTCCGCATCCCCGTCGAGGACGACAGCGAGGACGAGATCGCCCGCCTGTCCCACTCCTTCAACTCGATGACCTCGGCGCTGGCCAGCTCCCGGGACCTCCAGCAGCAGCTGATCGCGGACGCCGGCCACGAACTGCGCACCCCCCTCACCTCGCTGCGCACCAACATCGAACTGCTCACCCGCAGCGAGGAGACCGGCCGCCCCCTCCCCGAGGCCGACCGCAAGGCGCTCCTGGCGTCGGTGAAGGCCCAGATGACGGAACTGGCCGCGCTCATCGGCGACTTGCAGGAACTGTCCCGCCCGGACACCGGCCAGCACTCCGGCCGGACCCAGATCGTCGCCTGGCACGACACGGTCGAGTCCGCGCTGCGGCGGGCCCGGCTGCGGGGCCCGGACCTGACGATCACGGCGGACGTCGAGCCCTGGTTCGTCCGTGCGGAGCCGTCCGCTCTCGAACGGGCGGTGGTCAACATCCTCGACAACGCGGTGAAGTTCAGCCCCGAGGGCGGCACGATCGACGTACGGCTGTCCGACGGCACCCTCACGGTCCGCGACCACGGCCCGGGCATCCCCGCCGACGAACTCCCCCACGTCTTCGACCGCTTCTGGCGCTCCCCGAGCGCCCGGTCCCTGCCGGGCTCGGGCCTCGGTCTGTCGATCGTGGCCCGCACGGTGCAGCAGGCGGGCGGCGAGGTGTCGTTGTCCCCGGCGGAGGGTGGAGGCACGGTGGCCACGGTCCGGCTGCCGGGCGCGACGGTGCCTCCGCCGTCGGACCTCCCTACCGGCTGACGTACGCCACGAACGACGCCCAGGGGCTCGCGCCGAACTCGAGAACGGGCCCGTCGGGGAGTTCGCTGACGCGTCGGTGGAGGCCGAGCATGCCCCCCGAGAGGGTCGCCGCTCCTCCTGCTACGACCCCACGGACAGCCCCGAGCCCGACACCCGCACCCGGATGCCGTCCTTCTCCACGCGTACTTCCCGCAGCCGTACGTCCCCCCGCTCCGGTTCCGGCAGTTCGAACGCCAGGGACAGCCGCTCGGCCAGAGCGGGGCGGGTCAGGCCGGTCAGCGCGTCGAGCAGCTCCGGGTCGAGGCCGAGCCGGCGCAGCACCCGCGGGTGGTCCAGGGCGAGGTCGAGGAGGTTCAGGCGCTGGGCCTGGCGGGCGAAGCGCGGCGAGCCGGTCAGCTCGGTGAGTCTGCCGTCGTCGGCCAGGGCCTCCCGCACGGTCGCCCCGGGCACCCCGAGCCGCTGCACGATCGCGGGGACGGACAGCAGCGCCTTGGCCTTGCGGGTCTGACGGGCCAGGTCGGCGCTGCCTTGGGGCGTGAGGTGCAGGCCCTGCGCGGGACCGGTGCCGGGACGGTAGGTGGCGAGGCCGCCGAGGTCCAGGCGCAGGGCGCCGATCTCGGTGGCGATGCCGCGCTCGCCCTGGCGCCGGATCCGGGCCTCGGCGTGCAGCCGCAGGTCGTGGCCGGCGACCGGCAGGACGCCCTCGGCGCGCACGCGGTCGCGGCCCCGGCCGGTGAAGGTGACCTGGGAGGAACCCAGTTCGCGGTTGAGGTCGGTGAAGGAGAGCTGCACCTCCCCGTCGAAGCGGGGGACGCCGGCACCGCGCACGGAGGTCAGGCCGTCGGTGTCCAGCCGGATGTCGTGGGCCGTGGCGGACACCTTCGCCAGGGAGACGCGGTCGGCGGCGACGTCCGGGACGGTCACCGTCACCGACTCCAGCCGCTCGGCGGTGACTTGGGTGAGGAAGGGGAAGCCGCCGATCTCCACCTCGGGCGCGGCGGCCAGGCCGAGGCGGTCCTTGACGGTGTCGGCGGCGCGGTGCTCGGCGTAGAGGAGGGCCCAGCGGTCGGCGAGGGCGGCGAAGGCCGCGAGGACGACCAGGCCGGCCACCGCCTTGACGGCGAGGGGCAGTCCGGCGAAGCGATGCTTCCGCCGCCGCCGGCCGCCCCGCCGGTGGTCCGGCGGGGCCCAGGCGTCCTCGGCGCCCTCCTCGGGCGCCTCGGGCAGGAACTCCTCCAGAGGGATGACCTCCAGAGGCCCGTCGTCGAGGGCGGCGAGCTCCTCGTACGGGTTCGGCCGGGGATGCGCGGCTGCGTGGTGGGGGGTACGCATCGAGTCATCCGACCATGCGCACCTGCCCCACCCGCAACCCGAACTCCGGGTGTGCGACCTACTTCACGATCGTGATCCGGTCGGCCTTCGGCGGCGCGATCGGGCTGCCCGCCGAGGAGTTGGCCGTCAGGTACTGCTCCAGGGCGGTCAGGTCGTCGGCGCCGACGACGTCGTTCGTGCCCTGGCCCAGCGTCGGGAAGCCGTCGCCGCCGCCCGCGAGGAAGCTGTTCGTCGCGACGCGGTAGGTGGCCGCCGGGTCGATGGCCGCGCCGTTCAGCTTGATGCTGTCGGTAACCACCCGGTCGGCACCGGACTTGGTGAGGTCCAGCGTGTACGTCAGACCGGAGGAGACCTGGAGGATCTTCGGCGCGGCCGCGTTCGGGCCGGACACCTGCTCCTTCAGCGCCTGGATCACCTGTGCGCCCGTGAAGTCCTGCAGGTTCACGGTGTTGGCGAACGGCTGGACCGTGAAGCCCTCGGCGTAGGTGACGACACCGTCGCCCTCGGCGCCCTTGGCCGCGTAGGTCAGCGGGGCGCGGATACCGCCCGGGTTCATCAGCGCCAGGTCGGTCTCCGGGTCGAGCTGCCTGCCGTGGGCGAGCTGGGCGTCGGCGATGAGGTCGCCGAGCGGGGACTCGGTGCCGGTGTTGCCGATGTCGCCGGAGATCCAGCCGATCGGCCGGTTGCCGATGGGCGCGGCCAGCGTGTTCCACTTGCCGATCAGCTCGGTCATGTCGGGCGCCTTGGGGACATCCCGGGTGACCACGCGGTTGGCGGACTTGACGGCCGTACGGGCGATGTCGCCCGTCCTGCGGTCGTAGGTCAGCGTCGTGTCGGTGTAGAGGCGGCCGAAGGAGGCGGCCGAGGTGACCATGCGGGGCTTGCCCGCCGGGTCGGCGATGCTGCACACGTACGCGTTGTGGGTGTGGCCGGTGACCAGCGCGTCCACCTGCGGCGTGACGTTCTTGGCGATGTCGACGATCGGCCCGGAGATGCCGTCGCCCGCACCCGGGGAGTCGCAGTCGTAGTTGTACGACGTCGACGCCGGGAAGCCGCCCTCGTGGATGAGCGCGACGATCGACTTCACGCCCTGCTTCTGCAGCACCTTGGCGTACTTGTTGATGGTCTCGGTCTCGTCCTTGAAGGACAGGCCCTTGACGCCCTCGGCGGAGACGATGTCCGGGGTGCCCTCCAGGGTCACGCCGATGAAGCCGACCTTGACGCCGTTCTTCTTCCACACCCAGTAGGGCTTGAGGATCGGCTTCCTGGTCTTCTCGTCGAGCACGTTGGCCGCGAGGTAGGGGAAGTCGGCGCCCTCGAACTCCTCGTCCGTGTAGCAGCCGTCCTTCGGGTGGCAGCCGCCCTTCTGCAGGCGGCCCAGCTCCTTGGCGCCCTCGTCGAACTCGTGGTTGCCGACGGAGGTGACGTCGAGGTCGAGCTTGTTCAGCGCCTCGATGGTCGGCTCGTCGTGGAAGAGCCCGGAGATCAGCGGGGAGGCGCCGACCATGTCGCCGCCCGCGGCGGTGATGGAGTACTTCTCGCCCTCGCGCGCCTGGCGCAGGTGCGTGGCGAGGTACTCGACGCCGCCCGCGTCGATGGTCTTTGTCGTGCCGTCCGGCTGCTTCTCGGTGACGCGGCCGGAGGAACCGGCCGGCGGCTCCAGGTTGCCGTGCAGGTCGTTGAAGGACAGCAGCTGCACGTCCTGGTAGCGGCCGTGCCCGTGGTCCCCCGTGCCGTGGTCCTCACCGGCGCTCGCGGAGCCGGGCAGCGCCGCGGCGGCCAGCGCGCCGACGGTGACGACACCGGCGGTGAGCGCGAGGAAACGGTTCGTACGGCGTTTCCGGCGCTCCGGATGCGCCGGTGAAGTGGCTGGCATTCGCCCCCCTGTGGGTCTGCGGTGACAGTGATGTCGTCGCGCGCAGCCTAAAGTCAACGCGCGTAGCGCGACAGGCCTTTCATGGTTACGAGTGGGTTGCTTCTTTGCCGCCGTTTGCCGGTGGTGCCCCGTACCCTCGTACGCATGACCAGCGACGACACCGTACGGCCAGGCCACCCCCGCTCGATCGAGACCCTCGCCGCACTCTCCCCCGAGCAGACCGAGGCCGTGCTCGGACTGCTCGACGAGGCGGCCCGGACCGACGGTCAGCAGGCGGTGTCCGAACAGGGCCGGCTGCAACTGCGGGGCGGGGAGCGCGAGGGCGTGTCCCATCTGCTGCTCACCGTGAGCGGGCAGCTTGTCGGATATGCCCAGTTGGAGGACACCGACGAGGTGGAGCCGCCCGCCGCCGAGCTGGTGGTGCACCCCGGCCATCGCGGGCACGGGCACGGGCGGGCCCTCGGCTCGGCCCTGCTGGCCGCCTCCGGGAAGCGGCTGAGGGTGTGGGCGCACGGCGGGCACTCCGCCGCCCGGCACCTCGCCCAGGTCCTCGGCCTCACCCTCTTCCGCGAACTGCGCCAGATGCGCCGCCCCTTGGCCGGCTTCGACGCCCCGGAGCCGGTGCTGCCCGAGGGCGTCACCGTGCGCACCTTCGAGCCCGGCCGGGACGACGCGGCCTGGCTCGCCGTCAACGCCGCGGCCTTCGCCCACCATCCGGAGCAGGGCTCCCTCACCCAGCGCGACCTGGACGACCGCAAGGCCGAGCCGTGGTTCGACCCGGCGGGCTTCTTCCTCGCCTTCCAGGGCGACGAACTCGTCGGCTTCCACTGGACGAAGGTGCACGCCCGCGAGGACCTCGGCGAGGTCTACGTGCTCGGCGTCGCCCCGGGCGCCCAGGGCGGCGGACTCGGCAAGTCCCTCACCACCATCGGCCTGCGCCACCTGGCGCAGCGGGGCCTGCCCACAGCGATGCTGTACGTCGACGCCGACAACAAGGCGGCGGTGACGGTGTACGAACGCCTGGGCTTCGCCACGCACGAGGTGGACCTGATGTACCGGACGGAGACCTGAGCCGTGCCCGAGCCACCCGGCCTCCGCTTCGGCCCGGCCGGTGAGGTCCGGCCCTGGTCCGGAGGGCGCCCGACCGGTGCCCGGGAGCTGTGGTGGCAGGACGAGGACGCCTGGGGCCCGCGGCCGCCGGTGGCCGGGTACGAGCACCGGTGGCCGGGCACGGGCACCGGTCGACGGTGGACCGGGTGGCCGCCGCGCCCGGGACGGGCCGGCTGCTGCCGGGGGCCGCGGAGCGCCCTACGGCCGGGACGCGGGCCGGATCCCGGTGCGGCTGGACCGCCGGGCGGCCGGCGCCCGGCTCAACGCCGGCTGCCAGGAGGCCGGTTGCCGGATCGCGGGCCGCAAGGAGGGCAAGCCGCAGCCGGGCGGGGTGCCCAGGCCCTTCACGCTGAGGGAGAAGCGGGGCCCGTAGGCGTGTGCCGGGCCCAGGCCGGGCGCCAGGTCTCTCCCTCCGGCGGGAGGGGGCGCGTCGCCGTGAGGTGGTCCTGGAGCGCGGTCAGACCGGGGTGCCGGTCGTCCGTGCGCCGCAGCAGGGAGTGCGGGTAGACCGGGACCGGGTCACGCAGCGGCACCAGCCGCAGGTCGTGACCGGCCGGCCAGACGTGCGGGGTGCGTTCGCTGAGGACGGTCGCCACGGTCGGGGAGGCGGCGACCGTGTCGAGCAGGGCCTCCAGACCGAAGTTGGGCCCGACGGTGTCGACGGCCGGCCCGAACTCCGCGGCGAACGCCTCGTAGTAGGCGTGCCACTCGGTCCCCGGCACGTTCCCCGGCATCCAGAGGCGGTGCCCGGACAGTTGCGCGGGGCTCACCCAGGGGGCCCGGGCGAAGGCGTGCCCGGGGCCGACGCACAGGTGCAGCGGCTCGTCCAGGACGGGGACGGCCGTCACGCCGTCGGGGAGCCGTTGCCCGGGCATGGTGACGGCCCGGAAGGTGGCGTCCACGGCCCCGTCCCGCACCGCCGCCATCGCCGTGTCCGCGTCGAACAGCGTGACGACGTCCAGCGCGATCTCCGGACGGGCCCGGTGGAAGCCCTGCACGAGCCCGCCGACGGCGCTGCGGCGCCCCACCACGTCCACGCGCAGCGCCCGGCCCCCGGGCCGCACGGCGGCGGCGGCCCGCTCCTCCGCCCGCAGCAGGACCCGGGCGTGCGGCAGCAGGGCCTGCCCGTCGATGGTCGGCTCCGCGCCCCGCGGCGTACGCACCAGCAGCCGCACCCCGAGGTCCTTCTCCAGCGCGGCGATCCGCTTGGAGACGGCCTGCTGGGTGAGCCCCAGATCGACGGCGGCCCGCTGGAACTGCCCGGAATCGGCGATGGCGACGAACGCCCGGACGGCTTTGAGATCCACACCGGGAGCCTAGCGGCACGCCGGACGGTTGTACCGGGAGCGGCCGTGCGGACACCCGGACCCCCCGGGCACCCCTCCGCACAACCGGTGGGTGTGCAGGGCGGTTGCGCGGACCTGGCTCCGCGAAGGGGGTCCGCTCCGCCCCGCTTGACTTCCGCGGCCCCCTTCCACCACCCTTTCACTACTCAATTAGTGAAAGGGTGGTTCCGGCAGTGGTCGAGTACCGCATCGACCGGCGCAGCGGCGTGGCCACCTACGTCCAGATCGTCCAGCAGACCAAGCAGGCCCTGCGCCTGGGCCTGCTCCAGCCGGGCGACCGGCTCCCCACGGCCCGCGAGGTCGTGGAGGCCACCGCCATCAACCCCAACACCGTGCTCAAGGCCTACCGGGAACTGGAGCGCGAGGGCCTGGTGGAGGCCCGTCGCGGCCTCGGCACCTTCGTGCGCCGGTCCCTGGGCGCCGCCCCCGCCGACTCCCCGCTGCGCGCGGAGCTGGACGCCTGGGCGGCCCGGGCCCGCGCGGCCGGCCTGGAGCGCGAGGACGTGGCCGCCCTGTTCACTTCCGTACTCGACGCGCAGTTCGCAGACTTCAAGGGGGACGCATGACCGACACCGCCATCGAGGCGGCCGGGCTGGGCAGGAGGTTCGGGCGCCGCCGCCCGCCGGCGCTGGAGGGGTGCTCCTTCCGGCTCCTCGCGGGCAGCGTCTGCGCCCTCGTCGGCCCGAACGGCGCCGGCAAGTCCACCCTGCTCGCCCTCGCCGCCGGGCTGCTGCGCCCCACCGAGGGGTCCGTCACCGTGCTCGGCACCAGCCCGGCGGCGGCCCGTGAGCGCCTGGCCCACGTCGCCCAGAACAAGCCGCTGTACCCCCAGCTCACCGTCGCGGGCACGCTGCGGCTCGGCCGGGACCTCAACCCGCGGCGCTGGGACGCCCGGACCGCCGAGCGGATCGTGGCGGAGGGCGACCTCGACCCCGGTGCCCGGATCCGCTCCCTCTCCGGCGGCCAGCGCACCCGGGTCGCCCTCGCCCTGGCCCTCGGCAAGCGCCCCGAGCTGCTGCTGCTGGACGAGCCCATGGCCGACCTCGACCCGCTGGCCCGGCACCGGCTGATGGGTACGCTCATGGCCGACGCGGCCGAACACGGCACCACGGTTGTCATGTCCTCGCACGTCGTGGCGGAGGTGGAGGGATCCTGCGACCACCTGCTGCTGCTCGGCGGCGGCCGCGTCCGCCTGGCCGGGCCGCTGGACGACCTGATCGCCGCGCACACCCTGGTCACGGCCCGGGCCGGTGACGTGCTGGCCCCGCACACCGTGGTCGACTCCCGCACCACCGGCCGCCAGCTGACCGCCCTGGTCCGGCCCGCCGGCGCCCTCGGCGACGCACGGCAGGGCGACCGCCCCTCCCTGGAGGAGGTCGTCCTGGCCCATCTGCGGTCCCCCGACGCCCCGCCGCTCCTGCTCGACCCGCTGGAGGCCGCCGTATGACCGCCGTGACGGACCGGGCCCCGGTCGCCGCCTCCCGCTTCCCGGGCCCGCGCGGGCTGGTGCGCGCCGGGCTGCGGCTGCACCGCTCGGCGCTGGTCTTCTGGGTGGGGCTGGTGGCGGTGGCCGCCGGGGCGCTGCTGTGGGCGCTCGGCCCGGGCGCGGACGCCGCCTGGGCCGAGTACCGGGCGATGGGCTGCACCGACGGAAGCCCGGACCTGGGCTGCGACCTGCCCGGACCCGCCATGTTCCGGTACGAGACGGTGATCACGGTCGCCGAGGGCCTGCTCTCCCTCGTGCCGGTGCTCACCGGTGCCTGGGCGGGAGCGATCGTCGGCCGCGAGCTGGAGGACGGCACCGCCCGGCTGGTGTGGACCCAGTCGGTCACCTCGGCCCGCTGGCTCGCCGCCAAGCTGGCCGTCCCGGCCCTGCTGCTGGTGCCGGGAACCCTCGCGCTGACCCTGCTGCACCGCGCCGTGTGGGCGTCGCACAGCAACCTGTCCCGTGCCATCGGCTGGTACGAGTGGCACGACGACAGCGTCTTCGAGGCCAACGGCGTCCTCACCACCGTCCATCCCCTGGCCGCCCTCGCCCTGGGCGTCCTCGCGGGCGTGGTCCTGCGCCGCGCCCTGCCCGCCCTCGGTGCCGCCGTCCTGGCCGTGGCGGCCCTGATCTGGGCGCTGGACGAGGCGCGCCCGCACCTGTGGCCGACCCCGCAGGGGACGCGTCCGCTGATGCACGAACACCCCGCGTCCCACTTCTGGCCCCTGCAACTCGTCGAGACGTCCCTCGTGCTGGCCGCCGCCGCCCTGGCCGGCACCGCCGCGTTCGCCGTGCTGCGCCGCACGGGAGGGACCGCGTGAGTGCCCTGGCGCCGGGCTTCGCCGGCACGGGCGGCCTCCTGCGCACCCTCGCCCGGACACAGCGCACGGCGCTCGCCCTGACCCTGGTGGGGGTCCCCTCCGCCGCGGTGGCGGCCCTACGGCGGCTGCACACCCTGGGCGGCCCGGCCCGCGCCGGGCACCGCGCCTGCGCCACCCCACCGGCCCACCGCCTGCCCTGAGCCCGGTCCGCGCGTCCGTTCACGGGGGGACGGACGCGCGGACCGCCCCCGCAGAGGGCCCGGGCCCGCCTCCCCACCCTGAGCACGACGCCGCGGCCGGCTCCCCCTCCCGCCCCACGCACCCCCCTCGCACCCCCGCGAGCCGCCCCCCGGTGTCCCGCACGTCATGTCTCCGTAACCGTCGATTCAGACGGGCTTGCGACGCTCGGCCAATGAATCCCGCCGTGCCAGAGCCTTCGCCGCCCCCGGAGGGGCTCGCGGGGAACGGGAGCACTCATGAGGCTCCCCGGCTCCCGCCCGCGCTCTCCGACGCGCCCGTGATGCTCGCGGCGCGGAAGAATGGGTCCATGAGCCAGCCGAACACCCAGGCACAGGTCCAGCACCCGCAGCCCTCCGTGGGCTCCATCGCGGCCCACCGCCCGCACACGGTCGCGGCCGTCGTGTCCGATCTGGAACCCGACATCGACGCCGACCTCGACGCCTACGAGGAATCGCCGAACGACGGACCCCAGCTGCCCCAGGGCCGGTTCCTCGACCGGGAGCGCAGCTGGCTCGCGTTCAACGAACGGGTGCTCGAACTCGCCGAGGACCCGAACACGCCCCTGCTGGAGCGGGCCAACTTCCTCGCGATCTTCGCCAGCAACCTGGACGAGTTCTTCATGGTCCGGGTCGCCGGCCTCAAGCGCCGCATCGCCACCGGCGTGGCCACCCGCTCCGCCTCCGGGCTTCAGCCCCGCGAGGTGCTGGAGATGATCTGGGCGCGCTCGCGCGAGCTGATGGCCCGGCACGCCGCCTGCTACCACGAGGACGTCGCCCCCGCACTCGCGGACGAGGGCATCCACCTGGTCCGCTGGAGCGAGCTGCAGGAGAAGGAGCAGGCCCGCCTGTTCACCCTGTTCCGGCACCAGATCTTCCCCGTGCTGACCCCGCTGGCGGTCGACCCGGCGCACCCCTTCCCGTACATCTCCGGCCTGTCGCTGAACCTGGCCGTCGTCGTGCGCAACCCGGTCACCGGCCACAAGCACTTCGCCCGGGTGAAGGTGCCGCCGCTGCTGTCCCGCTTCCTGGAGAGTTCCCCGGGCCGCTACGTCCCCATCGAGGACGTCATCGCCGCGCACCTGGAGGAGCTGTTCCCGGGCATGGAGGTGCTGGAGCACCACGCCTTCCGCCTCACCCGCAACGAGGACCTGGAGGTCGAGGAGGACGACACCGAGAACCTCCTCCAGGCCCTGGAGAAGGAGCTCATGCGGCGCCGCTTCGGCCCGCCGGTGCGCCTGGAGGTCGAGGAGTCCATCGACCGCGACGTCCTGGACCTGCTGGTGCGCGAGCTGAAGATCAGCGAGGCCGAGGTGTACCCGCTGCCGGGCCCGCTGGACCTCACCGGCCTCTTCCGCATCGCCTCGCTGGACCGGCCCGAGCTGAAGTACCGCAAGTTCATCGCCGGCACCCACCGCGACCTCGCCGAGGTCGAGTCGGCGTCCGCGCCCGACATCTTCGCCGCGCTGCGCGAACGGGACGTGCTGCTGCACCACCCGTACGACTCGTTCTCCACGTCCGTGCAGGCCTTCCTGGAGCAGGCGGCCGGCGACCCGGACGTCCTCGCCATCAAGCAGACCCTGTACCGCACCTCCGGCGACTCCCCGATAGTCGACGCGCTCATCGAGGCCGCCGAGTCCGGCAAGCAGGTGCTGGTCCTGGTCGAGATCAAGGCCCGCTTCGACGAGCACGCCAACATCAAGTGGGCCCGCAAGCTGGAGGAGGCCGGCTGCCACGTGGTCTACGGCCTGGTCGGGCTCAAGACCCACTGCAAGCTGTCGCTGGTGGTCCGCCAGGAGGGCGAGACCCTGCGCCGCTACAGCCACGTCGGCACCGGCAACTACCACCCGAAGACGGCCCGCCTCTACGAGGACCTCGGCCTGCTCACGGCCGACCCGCAGGTCGGCGCGGACCTCTCGGACCTGTTCAACCGGCTCTCCGGCTACTCCCGCCGCGAGACCTACCGCAGGCTGCTCGTCGCCCCCAAGTCCCTGCGCGACGGGCTGGTCTCGCGGATCACCAAGGAGATACAGCACCACCGCGCGGGGCGTCCCGCGTACGTCCGCATCAAGGTCAACTCGATGGTCGACGAGGCCGTCATCGACGCCTGCTACCGCGCCGCCCAGGCCGGGGTGCCGGTGGACATCTGGGTGCGCGGCATCTGCGCCGTGCGCCCGGGCGTGGCCGGCCTGTCGGAGAACATCCGGGTCCGCTCGATCCTGGGCCGGTTCCTGGAGCACTCCCGGGTGTTCGCCTTCGGCAACGGCGGCGAGCCCGAGGTGTGGATCGGCAGCGCCGACATGATGCACCGCAACCTCGACCGCCGGATAGAGGCCCTGGTCCGGGTCACCGACCCGGCCCACCGGGCGGCCCTGAACCGGCTGCTGGAGACCGGCATGTCGGACTCCACCGCCTCCTGGCACCTCGGCCCGGACGGCGACTGGACCCGGCACGCCACCGACGCGGACGGCCAGCCCCTGCGCAACGTCCAGGAGATGCTCATAGACGCCCGGAGGCGCCGGCGTGGCACAGCGACACCCTGATCCGACGGACCCCGGGCCCCGGACCACCGGGCCCGTGGCGGATCCCCGGCCCGGGACCGTCGGACCCCTGGCGGACCCCCGGCCCGCGAGCGCCGGATCCCCGGCGGACCCCCGGCCCGGGACCGCCGGCTCCGCCCCCACCGGAGACACCCTCGCGGGCTACCTGCGGGCCCAGGCCACGGAGTTCCTCCGAGCCCTGCGCCTGCACCGGGAGACGGGCTCGGGGGCGAACGGCTCGGAGGGCTCGGCCGAAGCGGCCCGCGCCCTGCGCCGCTCGGCCCGCCGGATCAGCGCCGGCCTGCACACCTTCCAGCCGCTGCTGGACAGCGACTGGTGCGAGGCGATGCGCCCCGAGCTGGCCTGGGTGTCGGGCACGCTGGCGATGGAGCACGCCTGCACCGCCCGCCTGGAGCGCCTGCTGGCCGCCCTGCACCGCCTGTCGGGCTCCACGGCGTTCCCCGTCCGGCCGGGCCTCCCGGCCGGACCGCACCTCGGCGGCCGGGCCGCGGGCGTGGTGCCCGCCCCGGCCGGGCCTCCCGCCCGGAGCACCACCGCCGCCCCGGAGCGCGGCAACCTCACCGTCGGGGCGGCGAAGGCGGGCGCCCTGCTCGACCGCCAGCTGACCCTCGCCCGCACCCGCGCCCACTCCACCGCCCTGCAGGCCCTGGGCAGCAGCCGCTTCCACGCCGTCGCAGACAAGGTCGCCGTGCTGGCCAGCGAGGTCCCCCTCACCGGCACGGCCGCCACGACCGACCTGCGCCTCCTGGCCGCGGCGGCCGAGGACCGGCTCACCGCCGCCGTGACGGCGCTGCCCCTGGTCACCGCGGGCAACCCGTACAACGCCGCGGCCCTGGTCCACGGCCTGTCCCCCGACACGGTCGCGCACCCCCAGGACGCCCCCTGGCACCAGGTCCGCCTGCTGCTGCGCCTGCACCGCTACGCCCGCGAGACGGCCGGCGGCCCGCGGGGCGACACCGTGGTGGACCTGCGCCTGCTCGCCGCCGGCCAGGCGCTGAACCTGCACCGGGACGCCTCGGAGGCGGCGGCCGCGGCGGCCCATGCGGCCCGCACCCCGCGGATCGCCCCGGCCACGGCGTACGCGCTCGGCGTGCTCCACGCCGACCAGCGGCACGAGGTGGAGGCGGCACGTTTCGCGTTCCAGCAGGCATGGCAGAAGGAGACCGTCGGCGCGTCCTGACCGGCGCGACACCCGGAAGGCGGTGAAGACCAGGTGAGTTCCGCCGAGGACCCCACCGTCCGGGCCGCGGGCTGCGTCGTGTGGCGCCGCTCCCCCGGCTCCGGCACGTTGCAGCTCTGCCTCGTGCACCGGCCGAAATACGACGACTGGTCGTGGCCGAAGGGCAAACTGAAACGCGGCGAGGAGGCCCTCGCCGGCGCCCTGCGCGAGGTGGCGGAGGAGACCGGCTGCCGGGCCGTGCCGGGTGCCGAGCTGCCCACCCTGCGCTACCGGGCGAACGGCCGCCCCAAGCAGGTGCGCTACTGGGCCGCCGAGGCTGCGACCTGCGCTTTCACTCCGACCGAGGAGGTCGATCGCGTGCTGTGGCTGCCGCCGGAGGAGGCCCGCGCCCGCCTCACGCAGCCGCTCGACCGCCCCCTGGTCGACGCGCTGCTCGCCGCACTGCGCGGGTCCCGGCCCGCGGGTGGAGCGGACTGACACCGTCCGCGGTTGTCCAGGGGGAACCGCGGGCGAAGCGGAATCTGCACGTGCTCTCCCCGTGAGCATTCCGTGACCTAACCACACCGTCGGCAGGGGTTCACCCCTCGTTCATGTGCGGCCATCGGCGGCTTCATCTGATCTGCCTACTTTCGGCCGTACCGGATGCGGGACGCGCCTGCCGCGTGTTCGCGTCGGCCAGTCTTCGCACGCCGCCGATTCAGGACGGCGGCTCCTGGAAGGAACTCAAGTGAAGCTTCAGCGCATGAACCGGCGGGCCCTCGCTCTCGGTGCTCTCGCCGTCTCCGGCGCCCTGGCCCTCACGGCGTGCGGCTCGGACGAGACCGGGGGTGGCAGCGGCGACTCATCGGCCAACGCCGCCGCGCCCAGCAACATCAAGTGCGACGACGCCACGGGCCAGGTGCTCGCCGACGGCTCCTCGGCGCAGAAGAACGCCGTCGACGCGTGGGTCAAGCAGTTCTCCGCGGCCTGCAAGGTCGAGATCAACTACAAGGCCGGCGGCTCCGGCGCCGGTGTCACCGCGTTCACCCAGGGCCAGGTCCCGTGGGCCGGCTCGGACTCGGCGCTGAAGCCCGACGAGGTCGCGGCCTCCAAGAAGGTCTGCTCCGGCGGCCAGGGCATCGACCTGCCCATGGTCGGCGGCCCGATCGCCGTCGGTTACAACGTCCCGGGCGTCGACAAGCTGGTCCTGGACTCCGCGACGATCGCCAAGATCTTCGACAGCAAGATCACCAAGTGGAACGACCCGGCCATCGCGAAGCTGAACCCCGACGCGAAGCTGCCCAACCTCAAGATCCAGGCGTTCCACCGCTCGGACGAGTCCGGCACCACGGACAACTTCACCAAGTACCTGATCGCCACCGCCAAGAAGGACTTTCCCTACGAGGGCGGCAAGGCCTGGCAGGCCAAGGGCGGCCAGTCCGCTCCGCAGTCCTCCGGCGTGGCCGCGCAGGTGAAGCAGACCGCCGGCGCCATCGGCTACTTCGAGCTGTCCTACGCCAAGGACGGCATCAAGACCGTCGCCATCGACACCGGCGCGGCCGAGCCGGTCGAGGCGAACGTCGAGAACGCCACCAAGGCCATCGCGGACGCCAAGGTCGTCGGCACCGGCAAGGACCTCGCCCTGGAGCTGAACTACGCGACCAAGGCCGACGGCGCCTACCCGATGGTCCTCGTGACCTACGAGATCGTCTGCGACAAGGGCAACAAGGCCGAGACGCTGCCCGCGGTCAAGGCGTTCCTGCGCTACGCGGCCTCCGAGGACGGCCAGAAGATCCTCGCCGAGAACGACTACGCGCCCATGCCCGAAGACATCATCGCCAAGGTTCGGACCACCGTCGAGAGCCTGAGCTGACCTGAGCGTGCGGTCCGGTCCCCCGCGGGACCGGACCGCACCGTCCGGTGCACCGCCGCCAAGAGCCGCACAGCCGTTGCGGTTCCGCAGACCGGAGAACCCGATGGACACCACACAGATAGCTGACGCACCTCCCCCCGCCCCGGCGCCCTCGCCCGAGCAGAAGCGCGCCGCCCGTGGGGCCACCCGCCCCGGGGACCGGATCTTCCTCGGCCTCTCGCGCGGCTCGGGCATCCTGCTCCTGGTGATCATGGCCGCGATCGCGGGCTTCCTCACCTACCGCGCCGTCCTCGCCATCAGCAAGGACGAGGGCAACTTCCTCACCACGTTCGAATGGAACACCGGCGTCAACCCGCCGGTCTTCGGCATCGCGGTCCTCGCCTACGGCACGATCATCTCCTCGATCATCGCGATGATCATCGCCGTGCCGATCGCCGTCGCCATCGCGCTGTTCCTCACGCACTACGCCCCGCGCCGGCTGAGCGGTCCCATCGCCTACGTGATCGACCTGCTCGCCGCCGTGCCGTCCATCGTGTACGGCCTGTGGGGCGCCCTCGTCCTCGTGCCCTACATGAACGGCCTCTTCGGCTGGCTGAACGACTACTTCGGCTGGACCGGCATCTTCTCCTGGCAGGGCGGCGCCGCCCGGTCCATGCTCACCGTAGGCATCCTGCTCGCGATCATGATCCTGCCGATCATCACCAACGTGAGCCGCGAGGTCTTCCGCCAGGTCCCGCAGATGCACGAGGAGGCGGCCCTGGCCCTCGGCGCCACCCGCTGGGAAGTGATCCGCATGTCGGTCCTCCCCTTCGGCCGCTCCGGCGTGATCTCCGCCTCGATGCTCGGCCTCGGCCGCGCCCTCGGCGAGACGATGGCCGTCGCCACCGTGCTCTCCCCGGACTTCCTGATCCACACCAGCCTGCTCGACCCGGGCGGCGGCACCTTCGCCCAGAACATCGCCAGCAAGTTCAGCGAGGCCACCGAGTTCGGCCGTGACGCGCTGATCGCCTCGGGTCTGGTCCTGTTCGTCATCACCCTGCTGGTCAACGGCGCGGCCCGCGCGATCATCGCCCGCCGCAAGGAGTACTCGGGGGCCAACGCATGAGCACCGCAACCACCACCCCGAAGCGCCCCAGCACCCTGCGCGGCGCCCGCCTGCCCAAGTGGGCCCCGTGGGCCATCGCCGCCGGGTCCGTCGCCGCCGGCCTCGGCATCAGCGCCGCCGCCGGCCTGCACAGCGACATCCAGTGGGCGCTGATCGCCGCGCTCCTGCACATCCTCGGCACGTACGTCATCGCGGCCAAGGTGGAGAACCGCCGCCAGGCCAAGGACCGCGTGGTCACCTCCCTGGTGTGGGTCGCGTTCCTGCTCGCCGTGGTGCCGCTGGCGTCCCTGGTGTGGTCGACCGTGCAGCGCGGCACCAAGGTCCTCGACGTCTACTTCCTGACCCACTCGATGGGCGTGGTCGCCGACTCGGAGGCGGGCGGCGGCATCTACCACGCCATCCTCGGCACGCTGCAGCAGGTCGGCCTCGCCACCCTGATCGCCGCGCCGGTCGGCGTGCTCACCGCGATCTACCTGGTGGAGTACGGGCGCGGCAACCTCGCCCGGGCCGTCACCTTCTTCGTCGACGTCATGACCGGCATCCCGTCGATCGTCGCCGGTCTGTTCATCCTCAGCCTGATGCTGATGTTCGACATGCAGCCCTTCGGCTTCGCCGGCTCGCTCGCCCTCGCGATCCTGATGATGCCGGTCGTGGTCCGCTCCACGGAGGAGATGCTCAAGCTCGTCCCGAACGAGCTGCGCGAGGCCTCCCTGGCGCTCGGCGTGCCCAAGTGGCGCACCATCCTGAAGGTGGTCCTGCCGACCTCGATCGGCGGCATCACCACCGGCATCATGCTGGCCGTCGCCCGCATCGCCGGTGAGACCGCGCCCGTGCTGCTGCTGGTGTTCGGCAGCAAGTTCATCAACGCCAACCCCTTCGAGGGTGCGCAGGCGTCGCTGCCGCTGTACATCTACCAGCAGTACGGCTCGGGTGAGGTCACGGCCTACGACCGCGCCTGGGCGGCGTCGCTCACGCTGATCGCCTTCGTGATGATCCTCAACCTGGTGGCCCGCGGCATCGCCCGCTGGAAGGCCCCGAGCACCGGTCGCTGACGCGGCCATACAGCGACCGACCGAGTTATGGAAGTGAAGTAGTCATGGCCAAGCGAATCGACGTAAGCGGACTGACCGCCTACTACGGCTCCCACAAGGCGATCGAGGACATCTCGATGACCGTCGAGCCGCGTTCGGTGACGGCGTTCATCGGCCCGTCCGGCTGCGGCAAGTCGACGTTCCTGCGCACGCTGAACCGCATGCACGAGGTCACCTCGGGCGGCCGCGTCGAGGGCAAGGTGCTCCTGGACGACGAGGACCTCTACGGCGCCGGCATCGACCCGGTGTCGGTCCGCCGCGAGGTCGGCATGGTGTTCCAGCGGCCCAACCCGTTCCCCACGATGTCGATCTTCGACAACGTGGCGGCGGGCCTGCGGCTGAACGGCAACTACAAGAAGAGCGAGCTGGCGGACATCGTCGAGCGCTCCCTCAAGGGCGCGAACCTCTGGAACGAGGTCAAGGACCGCCTGAACAAGCCCGGCTCGGGCCTGTCCGGCGGCCAGCAGCAGCGCCTGTGCATCGCCCGCGCGATCGCGGTCGAGCCGAACGTGCTGCTCATGGACGAGCCCTGCTCGGCGCTCGACCCCATCTCCACGCTGGCGATCGAGGACCTGATCGGCGAGCTGAAGGAGCGCTTCACGATCGTCATCGTGACGCACAACATGCAGCAGGCGGCGCGGGTCTCCGACCGCACGGCGTTCTTCAACCTCGCGGCGGTCGGCCAGCCCGGCAAGCTCATCGAGATCGACGAGACGGAGCGCATCTTCTCCAACCCGTCGGTCCAGGCCACCGAGGACTACATCTCCGGCCGCTTCGGCTGATCGTCCCCCCGGTGCTCCTCGCGGTGCTGCATGGCGGTGCCACCGCGAGGTCGAAAAAAGGGCCCGCCCCCGTTCCCGGGGGCGGGCCCTGTCGCGTCGTGCGGGCGGCGTTACAGGAACGCCAGGTTCACGATCCCGAAGGACGCCGCGGCCACCAGGGCGGCGGCCGGCATCGTGATGAACCAGCCCAGGATGATGTTCTTGGCGACGCCCCAGCGGACCGCGTTCACGCGCTTGGTGGCGCCCACGCCCATGATGGCGGAGGTGATCACGTGGGTCGTGGAGATGGGCGCCTTGAACAGGAACGCCGTGGTGAACATGATCGAGGCGCCGGTGGTCTCCGCCGCGAAGCCCTGCGGCGGGTCCAGCTCGATGATCTTCCGGCCCAGGGTCCGCATGATGCGCCAGCCGCCCGCGTAGGTGCCCAGCGACAGCATCACCGCGCAGACGATCTTGACCCACACCGGGATCGGGTCGCCGTAGTCCTCGACGTCGGCGATGACCAGGGCCATCACCACGATGCCCATGGTCTTCTGGGCGTCCTGCAGACCGTGGCCCAGGGCCATGCCCGCGGCGGACACCGTCTGGGCTATCCGGAAACCGCGCTTGGCCTTGTGCGGGTTGGAGCGCCGGAACATCCACAGGATCGCCGTCATCACCAGGTAACCGGCGATCAGGCCGACCACCGGCGAGATGAACATCGGGATGACGACCTTGTCCAGCACGCCGTGCCAGTAGACCGTCGTGCCACCGGCCAGCGCCGCGCCCACCATGCCGCCGAACAGCGCGTGCGAGGACGAGGACGGCAGGCCGAAATACCAGGTGATCAGGTTCCAGGTGATCGCACCGACGAGCGCGGCGAAGAGGATGCCCATCCCCTTCGAGCCCTCGGGCGTCTGGATCAGCCCCTCGCTGACGGTCTTGGCGACCCCCGAGCCCAGGAAGGCGCCGGCCAGGTTCATGACGGCGGCCATCGCGAGCGCGGCCTTCGGCGTCAGCGCCCGCGTGGACACCGAGGTGGCGATGGCGTTCGCCGAGTCGTGGAAGCCGTTGGTGTACGTGAAGAAGAGCGCGACCCCGATGGTCGCGACCAGGGCGAAGGTGTCCATGAAGGGTTCAGGACTCCTTGACGGCGATGGTCTCCACCGTGTTCGCCACGTGCTCGAACGCGTCCGCCGCTTCCTCGAGCACGTCCACGATCTGCTTCAGCTTCAGCACGTCCATGGCGTCGTACTTGCCGTTGAAGAGGTGCGCGAGCAGCTTGCGGTGGATCTGGTCGGCCTGGTTCTCCAGACGGTTGACCTCGATCCAGTACTCGGTGAGGTTCTCCATCGTCCGCAGGTGCGGCATCGCCTCGGCGGTCAGCTCCGCCGCGCGCGCCAGCACCTCGATCTGCTGGTCGACGCCCTTGGGCAGTTCCTCGATGTTGTAGAGGACGACCAGGTCGACGGCCTCCTCCATGAAGTCCATGATGTCGTCGAGGGACGAGGCGAGGGAGTAGATGTCCTCGCGGTCGAACGGCGTGATGAACGAGGAGTTCAGCTGGTGGAAGATCGCATGCGTGGCGTCGTCACCTGCGTGTTCCGCTGCCCGCATACGCTCTGCGATCTCGGCCCGGGCGGAAGTGTCCGCCCCGAGCAGTTCCATCAGGAGCTTCGAGCCCGTGACGATGTTGTCCGCGGAGGCGGCGAACATGTCGTAGAAGCTCGTCTCCCTGGGGGTCAGACGAAAGCGCACGTGGGGTCCTCGGGGTGCTTCGGTTTCGGTCAGGCTGATGCTAGGCGCAACATCCGGCCACGGCTATCGGGCCGCCCACCAGTGTCGCCCATCGGGCACAGTGGTGAGCACGGGGGCGGCCTCAGGCCCGTATACCCCGGAAACTTCGGTACCATATACCCAGTAGGGGTATATGTCGGCGCACTGCCCACCAGGAGGACGCGATGACCGACGTGACCGACACGACAGATGTCGCGCATGTCACCCACGGCACCGCCGAGACCACCGGTGCGGACGTCGTGACCGACCACGACCACGGGGTGCACGGGTACCACAAGCAGAAGGACGAGCACCTCAAGCGGCTGCGCCGCATCGAGGGCCAGATCCGCGGCCTGCAGCGCATGGTCGACGAGGACGTCTACTGCATCGACATACTCACCCAGGTCTCCGCCTCCACCAAGGCCCTGCAGTCCTTCGCGCTGCAACTGCTGGAGGAGCACCTGCGGCACTGCGTCGCCGACGCGGCCCTCAAGGGCGGGGACGAGATCGACGCCAAGGTGAAGGAGGCGACCCAGGCGATCGCCCGCATGCTGCGGACCTGACCCGGGCCCCTCGCCGTTCAGCGCCCGGCGGCGGCGCGCTCCTCGGCCACGTTCAGCACCTCGTCGATGCTCTCCAGGCTGAGCCGCTCCTGCGCGGCCGAGGCGGCGATGATCAGCTCGCCGCACAGCTCGATCTCGGCGAGGGCCACGTGGTCCTGAACTGCCGTACCGCCGACCGGAGCCACGCGCATCACCTCGTCTCTGCCGTTACCGGCTTCCTAGAGTAGGGAGCGGCGCACACACCGCGCATGGCACGGACGGGCTAGTTCGCGCCGGTCACTCCTCGGCGATCCGGCCCGCGTAGATGTCGCCGCCCTCGGGCAGCCGGACGCGCGCCGGAGCGCCGAAATCGTAGAGCAGCGTGGTCGAGGCGACGGCCACGGGGTTCTTCTGCTGCCCGTTCAGGAAGCTGAAGCGGTGGCGCACCTTGCGGATGCGCCCCTCGTCGTCGAGGTACACGTCGAAGGGGACCTCGGCCGTGGCGAACCCCTTGCCCGCCGCGCGCAGCGAGCCCGCGCCGCCCTCGGAGGCCCGCCGGGCCGCGGCACCGAGGTCGGCCGTCCCGCGGTAGTGCCGCACCGCCGTGCCCGCGACCTCGGTCTCGCCCACGTACGTCGCCGTCCGCGTCCCGCGCAGCACCTCCGCCGCCGTGAACGGATCGGTGGCGCCGCCGGTGACGAGGTTGCCGTCGGTCAGGGTCCGGGTGTCCACCCGCACCCACTTGTCCGGCGGGACACCGGCGCCCCGGTTCTTCATGTACAGCGCGCCCGGCGCGAGCAGCTCGGTGATGGGCCGGCTCCCCGCGGTCCCGGCCGGGTCCTGCGGGAGCAGCACCTTCAGCCGGCCCGTGCGGCGGCGGAAGTCGTACACCCCGGCGCCCCGGATCGTCACCCGCGTCCCGCCGGCCGCCATCTCCATCGACGTCCTGGCCCGGGCGCTGCCCGCGTCCACCAGCCGGCCGGCGGCCCCGCGCAGCACGGCCACCGCGTCCCCGCCCCGGGAGTCCCCGGCGACGGCGTCCCCGCCCGCGCACCCGCCCGCACCCAGCCCCGTCGCGGCCGCGACCCCGGCCGCGACGAGAGCCGCACCCGTCCGCCCGCGCCACCGTTCCCGCTGCCGCCCAGTCATCGCCTGCCTACCCCCAGCCGGTACGTCCGTCACGGGCCCCCTGTTGTTCCGGTTAACGACGGGTATGTGCCCCCGTCACGCGGGCACCGGCCGCCCGGCCCCCGAGCCCGTCACCCGGGGTGGGTAACGTGGGCGGCGTGGCGCAGCAGGACGGGCCGGAGCCCGACCCCGATCTCCTCGAACACCGCACGACGACCCAGGAGAAGGGCCGCTTCTGCGTGGCCCGGTGCACCTGCGGCTGGCACGGCCCGGCCAGACGGGCCCGCAGCCAGGCCCGCACGGACGCGGACCGGCACGCGGCCGGCTGAACCCGGACCGCCCGGCGTGGAACCCCCGTCGCCGCCACCCCGTCTCCCACGGCGGAACCACCGGGAGGCCCCATGGAACGGCGCACAGTCCTCACCGCCGGCAGCGCGGCGATCGCCGCCGCCGCGACCTCGTTCAGCACCGCCTGCACCCCGTCGGGCGCCCGCTCCGCGCCCCCGGCGGCCACCCCGCGCACCACCACGGCCTCGAAGTCCACGGCGGCCGACTGGTCCGCCCTGGCCCGGGACCTGGACGGCCCCCTGGTGCGCCCCGGCGACGCGGCCTGGAAGACGGCCCGCCAGCTGTACAACACCCGCTTCGACGGCCTGCGCCCCGCGGCGGTCGCCTACGTCTCCCACGCGGACGACATCCGCACCGCCCTGGCCTACGCCCGCACCCACGCCCTGCGCGTGGCGATCCGCAACGGCGGCCATTCCTACGCCGGCTGGTCCTCCGGCGACGGACGGCTGATCGTCGACGTGTCCAAGCTCAGCCGGGTGCGCGCCTTCGGCGACAGCGCGGTCGTCGGCGCCGGCGCCAAACTCATCGACGTCTACCGCGCGCTGGCCGCCAAGGGCGTCACCATCCCCGCCGGCTCCTGCCCGACCGTCGGGGTCTCCGGGCTGACCCTCGGCGGCGGTCACGGCGTGGTCTCCCGCGCCTACGGACTGACCTGCGACAGCCTCACCCGGGCCACCCTGATCACCGCGGACGGCAAGCAGCTCACCGCCGACTCCCGCGAGAACACAGACCTGTTCTGGGCCCTGCGCGGCGCCGGCAACGGCAACTTCGGCGTGGTGACCGAACTGCACTTCAAGACCCACCCCGCGCCCCAGGGCGTCTCGGCCTACCTGTCCTGGCCCTGGTCGAAGGCGGCGGCGGTGGTGCGCGCCTGGCAGGAGTGGGGCCCCTCCCAGCCCGACGAGATCTGGTCGTCCCTGCACCTGGCGAACGCCGCCGGGGGCACCCCGACCGTCTCGGTCGCCGCCTTCTCCCTGGGCACCCACGGCGAGTTGAAGAACGCCGTGGACCGCCTCGCCGACCGGGTCGGCGCCCCCGCCCGCAGCGTCTCCCTGAAGCGCCGCTCGTACGAGGAGTCGATGGAGGTGTACGCGGGCTGCTCGTCGTTCCCGACGGACGCGCAGTGCCATCTGCCCGGTACGACACCGGGCCGCTCCTCGCAGGGCGCGCTGGGCCGCGAGACGTACGCGGCGGCCTCGGACTTCTTCGACCGCTCGCTGTCCGCGGCCGGCATCCGCACACTCCTGACCCAGATCGCCGCCGTGCGCGGCGGCACCGGCAGCATCGCGCTGACGGCGCTGGGCGGCGCGGTCAACCGCGTCTCCCCCACCGCCACGGCGTTCGTGCACCGCCGCTCGCGGATGCTGGCGCAGTACATCGGCGCCTGGCGGGCCGGGACGAGCGGCACGACGGCCCGCGACTGGCTGGCGTCGGCCCACCGGGCGATGCGTCCGCACGCCTCGGGCGCGGCCTACCAGAACTACACGGACCCGACGCTGACCGACTGGCGCAAGGCCTACTACGGGGACGCGGCGACCCGCCTGGCCAAGCTCAAGAAGCAGTACGACCCCGACCGCTTCTTCACCTACCCGCAGGCGCTGTGACTCCGGCCCCTCCCCGGGGGTCCCCCCGGGGTGGGCCCTAGGCCGCCAGGTCCCGCTCGGAGGTGCGGTCGGTGCGCGCCTCGGGGATGACGGTGTCCCGGTCGGACGCCCGTCCCCGGGCCCGCACCAGCCATCCCGCGCGGGGCGAGCGCTCGACGGCCCTCATCAGCGGCGTCAACAGGGCCATGGCGAGGGGCGAGAGCAGCAGGGCGACGGCCGTGCCGAGCGCGAAACCGCCCACGACGTCCGTCGGGTAGTGCACGCCCATGTAGACGCGGATGAACCCGCCGAACAGCGCCAGCACGAGCCCGACGAGCCCGAACCGTCGGTCGGCGACGAAGAGGGCGACCGCCAGCGCCATGACGATCGTGGCGTGGTCGCTGACGAACGAGTAGTCGGTCTTGCCCTGGACGAGCACGTCGAGGCCCTGGTGGTCCAGGAAGGGCCGGGGCCGTTCCACGAAGCCCCGTATCGGCACGTTCACCAGGACGGCCACACCCGCGGCCAGCGGCGCCCAGACGAGGGCGGCGACGGTGGAGGCCGCGTCCTCGCCGCCGCGCCGCCGCACGGACCACCAGCAACCGAGCACGAGCAGGACGATGGCGAGCAGCAGCCCGTACTCACCGACGTACTCCATGACCCGGTCGAACCACGGCGGCGCGGCCTTGGCCAGGCCGTTGATGTCGTAGAGGAGGTCGACGTCGGGGTTCGACCCGGAATCGGCGAGTCCAGCCATGGTGCTGCGGCCCCTTCGTCGTCTTCGCGGCGCACCCGTGCGTGCGCCGTGCCTGCCACCCCCGTGGGTTGTAGATCCGCTTCCGCTGTACGCGTGCGTGCCACGCGCTCCCTGACGTCTGCTCGGCTACGACATCAGGAACGCACGGTCCCCGTGCATCCGTTCCACACTCCACCGAATGATCACGCAGACGTTATCGAAGAGAGATACGTCGTCGCAGCTCAGGGGGTGGGTTCACGCTCCGTTCATACCGCGGTGGGCAGCGCTTTCGCGCCATCTTCGGTGACGCGCGTGGCCCCGAAGTAGTCGGGCGTGTCGATCGGGTCGAACCGGATGACCGCACCGGTCCGCGGCGCGTCGATCATGTACCCACCGCCGACATAAATGCCCACATGCCGGATGGCCCGGGAATTGGTGAGGTCGTCCGAGAAGAACACCAGATCACCGGGGAGCAGTTCGTCCCGCGCGGGGTGCGGCCCCGCGTTGTACTGGTCGTTCGCCACGCGCGGCAGCTTGATGCCGACGCTGGCGTAGGCGGCCTGGGTGAGCCCGGAGCAGTCGAAGCGTCCGCCCTGCTCAGGGGTGCCGGTACCGCCCCAGAGGTAGAGCGTGCCCAGCTTCTTCTGGGCGTACTCGATCGCGCCGGCGGCCTGCTGGGAGGGGTCGACCCGGCCCACGGGCGCGGCGAAGCTCTCGGAGAGGGTGGTGATCCGCTTCACGTAGTTCTGCGTCTCGTTGTACGGCGGCACGCCTCCGTACTTGATGACCGCATACGCCCCCGCGTTGTAGGCGGCCAGCATGTTTTCGGTCGGATTTCCGCCAACCTTCTTCACGTAGGACGCGAGTTCGCAGTCGTAGGAGGCCGCCGAGGGGATCGCGTCCGCCGGGTCCCACACGTCGCGGTCGCCGTCGCCGTCGCCGTCGATGCCGTGGCTGGCCCAGGTGCCGGGGATGAACTGCGCTATGCCCTGCGCGGCGGCGTGGCTCTGCGCCCGCGGATTGAAGCCGCTCTCCTGGTACAACTGCGCGGCGAGCAGGGCCGGGCTGATGGCGGGGCAGAGGTTGCCCCACTTCTGCACGAGCGGCGCGTAGGCGGCGGGCACCGACCCCTTGGCCAGCGCCTTCGCCCCACCGGCCACGCCGTTGACGACGTTCCCGGCGACGAGGTAGACGCCGATCACGAGCAGCATCACGAACGCGAGGGCGGAACTGATGGCGACGCCCGCCAGGATCCATGCCTTACGCACCGTCAACCGCCCCTCACAGCCCAGGAGTCCGCGAGCCAGTGTAGAGGCGGGCGCCCCGCGCCGGAACGATCACGCGAAGGGGAGTCGGGGCGGACGGAGGGACGACCGGCGACACGCGCACGACGAGAGGCGCGAACCGCGGCACGCAGGGCACGGGCCGGACGGACCGCGGCACGAACGGCGCGGGAAGAAGCGGACGCGGCACGAACGGCGCGGGAAGAAGCGGACGCGGCACGAACGGCGCGGGGAGAAGCGGACGCGGCACGAGCCGCACGGGGAGACGGACCGCGGCACCTGCGGCGTGGCGGGGGCGCGCAGCGCACACAGGCTCACGAACGGCCCGCCGCCCCGCTTCCCGGCCGGTACGCGGCGCAGGGGGGGCAACGAGCGACCCGCCGCGCGGTCCCGGCCGGCACGTCAGACGGCGTCCTGGTGCTCGCCGCTCGGCAGCGGGTAGCGCGTGCCCGTCAGCTCCTCCGAGACGGTCCACAGCCGCCGGGCCGTGAGCGGATCGCCGGCGGCGCGGGAGCGGCCCACCAGGGTGGGGCCGCCGCGCATCTCGCCGAACCCGTCGGGGCCGACGTAGCTCGCGCCGGGCAGGTCCTGGGTGGCGGCGTACAGGGTGGGCAGCGCGCCCGCCCTGTCGTCCTGGGCGAAGAACCGGTTGCCCAGCCGCAGCAGGGCCCGTGCCACCGGGTTGGCCGTGCCGTTCTGGAGGTTGGTCGCGGCGTACCCCGGGTGCGCGGCCAGGGCGCGGACGGTCGAACCCGACGCGGTCAGCCGGCGCTGGAGCTCCAGCGTGAACAGGAGGTTGGCCAGCTTGGACTGGGCGTAGGCGCGCTGCGGGGTGTAGCGCGACGTGAGGTCCAGGTCGTCGAACTCGATCCGGGCGCGGCCCCAGCGGTGAGCGCCGGAGGAGACGGTGACGACGCGGCCCGTGACGTGCGGCAGCAGCAGGTTGGTCAGGGCGAAGTGACCGAGGTGGTTGGTGCCGAACTGCATCTCGAAGCCGTCCTTGGTGCGCTGCCGCGGCAGCATCATCACGCCGGCGTTGTTCACGAGCAGGTGCAGCGGCTCCCGCCAGGCCTCGGCGAAGGCGCGCACGGAGGACAGGTCGGCCAGGTCCAGGCGGCGCACCTCGGTGCTGCCCCGGACCGTGGCGGCAGCGGCCCGGCCGCGCTCGGTGTCCCGCACGGCGAGGACGACGTGCGCCCCGGCCCGGGCCAGCGCGTCGGCCGTCGTGAGCCCGATGCCGCTGTTGGCGCCGGTGACGACCGCGGTCCGCCCGGAGAGGTCCGGGAGGCGGTCCGCGCGGAAGTTCTCGTTGCTCTGGAGGTCCGTCTTCTCAGCCATGAACCGAATGTAGGCGCCGCCAACAATGCTGTCAATGACAACAATGTCGACGCCGTCAACATCGAGTTACGATGGTGCGCATGCCAGACAGCCGCCCCTACCACCACGGAGACCTGCGCTCCACCCTGCTCGCCGGCGCGGAACGCACCCTGCGGGAGAAGGGGGCCGGGGCGCTGTCCCTGCGCGAACTGGCCCGGGAGGCCGGCGTCAGCCACGCCGCACCCGGCCGCCACTTCAAGGACAAGCAGGCCCTGCTGAACGCCCTGGCGCTGACCGGCTACGACCGGCTGGGCCAGGCCCTGGAGAGCGCCGACGACCCGGCCCTCCCGCTGGAACGGCGGCTGACCGTCCTCGCCCGGGCCTACCTCGCCTTCGCGATCGACAACGGCGAGCTGCTGGAGCTGATGTACGCCCGCAAGCACGAACCGGACGCCTCGGAGCAGATGGCCTCGGCCGTCGACCGGACGGTGGGCTCGCTGGAGCGGGTCATCGCCGACGCCCAGGAACGGGGCGAGATCGTCGCGGGCGATCCGCACCACATCACCCTGCTGACCGGCGCCACCCTCCAGGGCATCGCCTCCTTCGCGGCCGGCGGCATGCTCGACCCCCGCAGCGCGCTCGACGGCATCGAGGAGCTCGTCCACCTCCTCCTGCACGGCCTCAGGCCCCGCTGACCCCGGCGACCGGAGCACGCCGACGGACCATGGCACCACCACCGCACGGAGTCGTGACGCACCGTCACGGCCGAGTGCCGAAGCGGGCCGTGGCAGGTAGCCTTCCTCCGGGAAGCACCGGCGCGACCCTCACCCGATCGGCCGTCAGAAAGCGTCCGTGAAGGTGAGCAAGGCCGCAGGAGGGCACAACGACGGAACCACACACCAGGTTCCGCTCCGGCCTCATTGCCCGGGGTCACCCGCCGTGATACACAGAGTGACCATACGATCCTTCGTACACCGTTCGCCGTCCCCCACCCGGGCCGGCACCGGGCGGTGACAAGGTTTTCGTACGAAACCCGTCCATCAATGACGCCAAGTCGACATACGACGGCATCATTGTCGGCGAGAATGATGCCTGACCTCTGCATGCCCGCAGAGGATGCGGAACTACCCACCAGGGGCGGTGACTTACATGCTCTTTGCGGCCGACAAGGGAGACATCAACACCATCATCGGCGGGATCGCTCCGGACTGGGGCCCCTTCGGCAGCCTGGGCACCGAGGCGAAGACGATGGTTCAGGTCGTGATGGCGTTCGCCATCCTGATCTGCCTCGGCATCGCCGTCTGGGGCGCCGCCAAGCAGCGCATCGGGGCGACGGCCCTGCGGGACACCTTCAGCGCGGAACAGGGCAAGGGCCTCATCATCGCGGGCCTGACCGGTGTCTTCATCATCGGCTCGCTCGGCACGCTGTTCACGATCGTGTACGGCATGGCCGTGTAGACCGGGCACCGTCCGCCCCGGCCGGCGCGCCCGGCTCCCCCTTCCACCCCACCCGCCCGTCGTGCCCACCGGCTGAGGTTGCGTTTCCCTGATGTCGAGTCACCACACCGCGCCCGCGCGGGAACCAGCACGGCTACCGTCGTACGTGGAGTACGAGCAGTACGACCGGTACGAAGTGTTTCCGCACGACGTCGAGGGGGCGTACGCGGCATGAGTCTCGGTGACGAACGGGAGTCCTCCGGGGGCTACGGCGGCACGGGCCAGACCCGCACCCGCCTGCCCGACACGGACTCCGACTCCTACGGCACGCAGCGCCGCGGCCCCCGCTCCTCGTCCCGCGGCCTGGTCACGGTCGTCGGCGTGGTGGTCCTCCTGATCGCCGCGATCGCCTTCGCCAACCGGGGGGACGGCGACCCCGCGGACGACCCGACGACGACCAAGCCGGAGGCAGCAGCGACGGCTCCCTCGGGCCAACGCCCCGTCAAGACCAAGTCGGCCGCCGGCATTCCGTCGGGCTTCGCACAGGACCAGGAGGGAGCCGAGAGCGCGGCAGCCAACTACGCCGTGGTCCTGGTCTCCGCCGACATCCTCAAGCCCGCGCGGCGACCCGAGATCGTCCGCCAGGTCTTCGACGCCGGGAGAGCCGCCGAACTGGAGAGCACCCTCGACCGGGTCTACGACAAGGCGTTCCTCACCAAGGTCGGCCTGGACGAGAACGGCGACGCGCCCAAGGGCAGCACCTACGTCTCCCGCACCATGCCGGTCGGCACCAGGACCACCGACTACTCGGGTGGCACCGCCACCGTCGAGGTCTGGTGCACGGGCGTCTACGGGATGACGGGAGAGGCCTCGCAGACCCCCGTCACCAGCGACTGGTTCACCATGACCCTCCGGCTGCGCTGGAAGAACGGCGACTGGAAGGTCGACAGCTTCTCCCAGAAGGAAGGCCCCGCACCGGTCAACGGCGACAACAAGGTGTCGACGTCGGACGTCATCTCCAAGGCCGTCGAGGAGTTCGGAGGATTCACCTATGCCCGGTAGCCCGCGCCGTGCAGTGAAGGTCGCCGCAACCCTCACCGCCGCTCAGACGGCCCTGGTCCTGTTCGCAGGCCGAGCGGCCGCCGCCCCCACGCCGACGCCCAGCCCCAGCAACGACAACTGCTCCCTGCTCTCCGGCAGGGCCCGCGAGATCTGTGAAGGCGACACCGGGAGCGGCGGCGGGGGCGGGGGTGGTGACCGGATCAACCCCACCTCCACCCTCGACCCCCTCTCCTCCCTCGCCAAGGGGTGTGCCGACGCCGCCTCCTGGACCGTCGGCAAGCTCAGTGACGCCGTGCAGGAGACCGCCAACGTCGACTTCACCAACCCCAAGTTCCTCCAGCAGTACGCCGTCGTCTTCGCCGCCTCGACGGTCCTCACCCTCGTGCTGTGGATCCTCGCCGTCGCCAAACGCGCGGTCCGCGGCGTCCCCCTCGGCACCGCCCTGTCCGAAGCCGTCGGCTTCCTCTGGCTGACGGTCCTCGCCTCCGCCTTCACCCCGCTGATCCTCTACACCATCGTCTCGGCCACGGACGGCATCACCCAGGTCCTCGCCAAGGCGACCGGCGACCAGACCGACGCCTTCTTCGGCACCTTCTCCGAGGCCCTGAAGAAGGGCGAGGACATCGGCGGCGGCCCGATCATGCTGATCGTCGTCTCCCTGGTCAGCATCCTCGCCGCCGGAGTCCTCTGGCTGGAACTCGTCATCCGCGCGGCCCTGCTCTACGTCGGCGCCCTCCTCGGCACCGTCGTCTACGCCGGCCTCGTCGACAAGAACCTCTGGGGCCACGTCCGCCGCTGGGTGGGCATCATGATCGCGGTGATCCTCGTCAAGCCGGTCATCGTGATCGTGCTCGGCCTCGCCGGCGCACTCTCCGCCGACGACGGCCCGGACGCCTTCTCCGCCGTCGTCTCCGGCCTCGCCATCATCCTGCTCGCGATCTTCGCCAGCGCGATGATCTACCGCTTCGTCCCCGGCTTCGGCGACGAGATCGCCGGCTCCCGCAACAACCGCATCATGCAGGGCGCCGAGGGCAAGGCCGCGGCCGTCATCAGCTCCCCGGCGTCCCTGGTCGCGCAGGGCATCAAGACCCACAGCACCCGCGCCGACCACAACGGCGGAGGCGGCCAGTCCGCCCCCCGCCCCAGCAACCCCGCATCCGGCGGGGTCGCCGCGCACAGCGCGCGCACCTCGAACGGCGGCGGCGGAACTGTCCCCTCCGCCGCACCCGCACCCCGTTCGAGCAGCCCCGTCAACACGCCCCACGCCAGCAGCACCCGCAACAGCAGTACCAACCGCACGGGAGGTGAAGGGCGTTGACGACCGAGTCCCACGTGTCCCATCCGGTCACGCCCCGCCGTACGTATCTGATCGGCCGCGCCCGGCCGAACGCGATCATCGGCCGCAACCGCGAGACGGGCGAGATCGCCCTGATCGTCGTGGGCGCGTTCCTCGGCATGATGTGCGGGCTCCTCGTCCCCGTGCTGTCCCTGCGCATCGTGCTGCTCGCCGGCTTCCCGATGCTGGCGCTGGCCGCGGTGTACGTGCCCTACAAGCACCGCACGTTCTACAAGTGGTTCGAGATCAACCGCAGCTACAAGCGGACCCTCAAGCGCAACTCCACCTACCGCTCCACCGCCGTCGAGGCCGGCACCCGCCTGGACGGCCGCGAGATCGAGGTGGGACCGCCCCCGGGCATCGGCCGCATCACCTGGCTGTCCGCCCCCTTCGGACCCGACGAGATCGCCGTCCTGCTGCACGCCGACCGCAAGACCGTCACCGCCGCCATCGAGATCGAGGGCCCCGGCGTCGGCCTGCGCGACAGCGAGGACCAGGAAGCGCTGGTCGACCGCTTCGGCACCCTGCTCAAGCACGTGGCCAACGGCGACGGCTTCGTCACCCGCCTGCAGATGCTCGCCCGCACCCTGCCCGCCGACCCCGACGCCCACGCCAAGGACGTCGCCGTCCGCGGGGACGACAGGGCCCTGCCCTGGCTGCAGGAGTCCTACGACCAGCTCCAGTCCATGGTGTCGACCAGCAGCGAGCAGCACCGCGCCTACCTGGTCGCCTGCATGCACTACAACCGCGAGCTCGCCGCCGAGGCCAACGCCATGGCCCGCGCCGCCCGCGCGCACGGCGGCAAGGTCGACCGCGACGCCGGACTCGCCGTCGTCATGGCCCGCGAGCTCACCGACATCTGCTCGCGCCTGCAGGAGGCCGACATCCGCGTGCGCCAGCCGCTCGGCCAGAGCCGGCTGTCCTCGCTGATCCACTCCATGTACGACCCGGACCACCCCATCGACCACATCCAGGCGATGACCAAGCGCAACGCCTGGCCGGCCGAACTGGACGCCACCGAGCCCACCTACCTCCAGGCCAAGACCCGCGAGTCCTCCACCCGCGCCCCCTGGTGCCACGCCACGGCCTGGGTGAAGGAGTGGCCGATGACCCCCGTCGGCGTCAACTTCCTCGCCCCGCTGCTCGTCCACACCCCGGACGTGATCCGCACGGTCGCCGTCACCATGGACCTCGAACCCACCGAGGTCGCCATCGAGCGCATGCTCACCGAGAAGACCAACGACGCGGCCGAGGCGTCCCGCGCCGCCAAGATGAACCGCACCGTCGACCCGCGCGACGTCGCCGCCCACTCCCGCCTGGACCAGCGCGGCGAGGACCTCGCCAGCGGCGCCGCCGGCGTCAACCTCGTCGGCTACATCACCGTCTCCTCCCGCTCCCCCGACGCCCTCGCCCGCGACAAGCGGACGATAAGGGCCTCGGCCGGAAAGTCGTACCTCAAGCTCGAATGGTGCGACCGCGAGCACCACCGCGCGTTCGTGAACACCCTTCCCTTCGCCACCGGCATCCGGAGGTAGGACCCATGCGGGACCCGCTGTCCGTCCTCACCGAAGCCTTCACGTCCTTCCTCTTCGGGAAGGTCGAGACGACCCGGCTCCCGGTGCGCACGTCCACGGGCCAGGCCCAGGCGGTCTACCTCCCGACCGCCGCCCCCGGCCTCGGCGACTCCGGCGTCATCATCGGCCGCGAGGTGTACTCCGGAAAGGGCTACATCTACGACCCCTTCCAGCTCTACGGCCAGCAGCTCCCCGCACCCCACTGGCTGGTCCTCGGCGAGTCCGGCAACGGCAAGTCGGCGCTGGAGAAGACGTACGTCCTGCGCCAGCTCCGCTTCCGCGACCGCCAGGTCGTCGTCCTGGACGCCCAGGGCGAGGACGGCGTCGGCGAGTGGAACCTCATCGCGCAGGAGCTGGGGATAACTCCCATCCGCCTGGACCCGACGGCGGCCCTGGACATGGGCATCCGGCTCAACCCGCTCGACCCCGCGATCACCACGACGGGCCAGCTGGCGCTGCTCCGCACGATCATCGAGGTCGCCATGGGCCACGGCCTGGACGAACGCTCCGGCTTCGCCCTGAAGGTCGCGCACGCCTACGTCAACGAGACGATCGTCGACCGCCAGCCGGTCCTGTCCGACATCGTGGAGCAGCTGCGCCACCCCGAGCCGAAGTCCGCCGAGGCCATGAACGTCGCCATAGACGACGTCCGCGCCTGGGGCCTGGACGTCGCGCTCGTCCTGGACCGGCTCGTCGACGGTGACCTGCGGGGCATGTTCGACGGCCCCACCACGGTCGGCATCGACCTGGACGCCCCCCTGATCGTCTTCGACCTCTCCCACATCGACCGCAACTCCATCGCCATGCCCATCCTCATGGCGATCGTCGGCGTGTGGCTGGAGCACACCTGGATCCGCCCCGACCGGAAGAAGCGCATCTTCCTCGTCGAAGAGGCCTGGCACATCATCAACAGCCCCTTCGTGGCGCAGCTGTTCCAGCGCCTGCTGAAGTTCGGCCGCCGCCTCGGCCTGTCCTTCGTCGCGGTCGTCCACCACCTGTCCGACGTCGTCGACGGCGCGGCGGCCAAGGAAGCGGCGGCGATCCTCAAGATGGCCTCCACCAGGACGATCTACGCCCAGAAGGCCGACGAGGCCAGAGCCACCGGCCGCGTCCTCGGCCTGCCCCGCTGGGCCGTCGAGATCATCCCGACCCTCACCCCCGGCATCGCCGTCTGGGACGTCAACGGCAACGTCCAGGTCGTCAAACACCTGGTCACCGAGACCGAACGCCCCCTGGTCTTCACCGACCGCGCCATGACCGAGTCCTCCCTCGACCACGCGGACGACGCCCTGCACGCCGCCGAGCGCGAGGCGGAGGCACGGGCCGCGGCCTTCGTGGAGCACCACATGGGCGACTCCGAATCGACGGTGGCATAAGGGGCGGCGCGTGAGACCGGACGACCCCCGCGACCGGCGGGACACGCAGGGCGGCATCCCCGACGGGCTGCTGATCGGCATACTCGCGCTGCTCCTCGGCACGACCCTGCTGGTGTGGACGGCCACCGGCCTCGCCGGCCTGTTCGCCCACGGCTCCTGGCCGTCCGGAGTCACCTTCACGCGCACGCCCCCGGCCATGCGCGAACTCATCGCCCACCCCCAGGACCTCACCGCCGCCTGGCCCACCACCCCCGCCGGGGACCTCTCCGGCTACGGCCTCTTCTGGGGCCTGTTCATCGGCCAGCTGATGCTCCTGTTCGTCCTGACGGTCTTCGTGATGGGCACGGTGGCCCGCTGGAGGGCGGTCCGCGCGAGACGCCGCACCGACGAGGCCAGGGCGGCGGACGGCCTGTACGGACCGGCGCCCGCCGCCCGCCACGACGTACCGTCGACGCCCGGCCACGGCACCCCGCCCGCAGGGCAGCACCAGGCAGCCGCAGCGCGGCACGAGGGACCGGTCGCGCCCCGGCACGATCCCCCGCCGGCTCCGACGCCCCACGAGGTACCGGCCCCGGCGGCGCAACACGCCACCGCAGCCCCGGCTCCCTCCACCCCGGTCCCGGCCACCCCCGACGCCCCGGCCGCACACGTCCCGACCGCCGCCCACACCCCGGCCGCCCCGCACGACGTCCCCACGCCGCGCCGGGCCACGGCTCCCGCCGCCCCGGCGCCCCTGTTCGCCCAGGGAGGGCCCGGCGGGTGGCCGAAAGTCCTCGTGGCCCCGCGGGAAACCCGCCGGACCACCGCCGCCCAGGCCGTACGCGACGCGGAGGGCCCCGCCCTGGTCGTCACCTCCAACCCCGCCCTGTGGCAGGAGACCAAGGACGCCAGGGCCAAACTCGGCCCCACCCACCTCTACGACCCCGGCCACCTGTGCGACACACCCTCCCGCCTGCACTGGTCCCCCACCACCGGCTGCGAGGACCGGGACACGGCAGCCGCCCGGGCCACCGCCCTCCTCACACCCGTCCGCCCCACCGCCAAGCTCGACCAGGCGGTCGGCGACACGGCCACCACCCTCCTGCGCAGCTACCTGCACGCCGCCGCCATCGACGGCCGCACCGTCCGCCACGTCCACCGCTGGTCCCAGGGCACCCAGATCCAGGACGCCGTACGCATCCTGCGCACCAGCCCCAAGGCGTCCCCCGGCGCCGCCGGCGAACTCGAGGGCGCCCTCACCGCCCACCCCGAACGCCGCGACATGGCCCAGCACCTGACGACCCGTGCCCTGGCGGCCCTCTCCACGGTCAACATCCGCGAGGCCTGCACTCCCAACCGAAATGATGCCCTCGCCTTGGATTCCTTCGTCCACGAAGCGGGAACGCTTTACGTGGTGGGGGAATCCATCGAGGACCCCAGGACCGAACCGGGCGCGATGCCCTTCCTGACGGCCCTCGTCTCGAGCGTGGTCGAGCGCGGCCGGCACATGGCCGAACGGTCATCGGCCGGTCGCCTCGACCCACCAATGACGCTCGTCCTGGACGACGTCGCGGCCGTGGCCCCGCTTCCCCAGCTCCCGGAGCTGCTGGCCACCGGAGCGGACCGGGGCCTGCCGACCCTGGCCCTGCTCCGGTCCGCCGAACAGGGCCGCTCCCGCTGGCCCCACGACGAACTGCCGGTCTAGGGCCTGGGACCGGCGGCCCGCGACGCACTGCCGGTCCAGGACCGGCCCGGACCGGCGGCCCGCAGCCGGGCACGCCCGCCCGTCACTCCCGCTCGAGCACGAACTCCAGCTCCCGCTCCCCCTCCCCCAGCGGCACCGTCAGCCCGCTCGGCAGGAACCCCGCCCGCCGGTAGAACCGCTGCGCCCGCCCGTTGTCCTCGTGCACGATGAGCCGCACCCGCTCCAGACCCCGCCCCCAGGCCCACTCCAGCGCCGCGTCGAACAGCACCTCCGTCAGCCCGCTCCCGCGCTCCTCCGGCCGCACGAACACACCGACGACATGCCCCTGCTTCCGCTCCACCGGAAACCCGGCCCAGTCGGTCGTCCCCGGCTCCTCCACCAGCACGGTCAGCGTCCCCACCCACCGCCCGTCCGGCCCCTCGGCGATGATCTGCTGCGCCCCGTCCGCCCCTTCGGCGGCCCCCGCCGTCCGCTCCCGCCAGAACGCGTCCGGCCGGGCCGCGGCCTGCTCGTACGTCTCCAGGAACGCGAGGTGCGCCACCGGGTCCCGCAGCGCCGCGAGCCGCAGCTCCTTCGCCGCAGGCCACTCATCAGCACGAACGGACCGGATCACATAGCTCATACGGCCACGGTAGTACCCGGGTACGACACCCCTCACCCGGATTACCACCGCCGGTCCGACGACCGCGGCCCCCGCCCGCACGAGCATCGAAGCATGCTGACCGCACACCGACTCACCAAACGCTACGGCGACCGTACGGTCGTCACGGACCTGTCCTTCACCGTCCGCCCGGGGACGGTCACCGGCTTCCTCGGCCCCAACGGCGCCGGCAAGTCCACGACCATGCGCATGCTCCTCGGCCTCGACACCCCCACCCGCGGCCACGCCACCGTGAACGGCCGCTCCTACGCCGCCCACCCCGCACCGCTCACCGAGGTCGGCGCCCTGCTGGAGGCCCGCTCGGTCCACCCGGGCCGCACCGCCCACCACCACCTGCGGGCCCTGGCCCTCACCCACGGCATCCCCCGCACACGGGTCGACCAGGTCCTCGGCCTCACCGGCCTCACCGACGTGGCCCACCGCCGTGTCAAGGGCTTCTCCCTCGGCATGGGACAGCGCCTCGGCATCGCCGCCGCGCTCCTCGGCGACCCGGCCGTGCTGATCCTCGACGAGCCGGTCAACGGCCTCGACCCCGAGGGCGTGCTGTGGATCCGCACCCTGCTGAAGTCCCTCGCCGCGGAGGGCCGCACGGTCTTCGTCTCCTCCCACCTGATGAGCGAGATGGCCCTGACCGCCGAGCACCTGGTCATCATCGGCCGCGGCCGCCTCCTCGCCGACACCACCGTCGCCGACTTCGTCCGCGACTCCGCCGCCGGCACCACCAGGGTCGTCACCCCCCGGGCACCCGACCTCGTACGCCTCCTCACCGCCCCCGGCGTCGACATCACCACCGACGGCCCCGGCGCCCTCCAGGTCCGCGGCACCGACGCCGCACACATCGGCCGCACGGCAGCCGCCCACGGCATCCCCCTGTTCGAACTGACCCCGGGCACCGCCTCCCTGGAGGAGGCCTTCATGGACCTCACCCGCGACGCCCTGGAGTACCCGGCGGCCCTGGAAGGAGCAGCGGCATGACCACGACCGCCCTCGCCCACCGCGTCACCCCGGCCCGCGTCCTGCACGCGGAATGGCACAAGCTCCGCACCCTGCGCTCCACCTGGGTGAACCTCGCCGTCACCACCGCCCTGACCGTGGCCATGGGAATCGGCCTCGGCGCCGCCTACGACGACACCGGCGAGGGCGCGCTGGACACCGTCGTCTTCGTCCTGCTCGGCACCCAGTTCGCCCAGATCAACCTCGGGGTCCTGGGCATCCTCGCCACGGCCGGCGAGTACTCCACCGGCCAGATCCGCGCCACCATGACCGCCGTCCCGCGCCGCCTGCCCGTCCTCTGGTCCAAGGCCGCCGTCCTGGCGGCGGTCGCCCTCCCGCTCACCCTGGCCACGAACCTGCTGACCTTCCCCCTGGCCCAGACCTTCCTCACCGGCACCGACCTGTCGGCCTCCCTCACCGACCCGGGCGTCCTGCGGGCCCTCGCGGGCAATGCCGCCGGACTCGCCCTCCTCACCGTCCTCGCCCTCGGCATCGGCGCCCTGGTCCGCTCGGTCCCCCTGGCCATCGGCACCTTCATCGGCCTGCTCATGATCCTCCCGGAGGTCCTCGCCATGCTCCCGTACGCCGTCGTCGACGACGCCGTCCACTACTTCCCCGGCAAGGCCCTCGAAGCCCTCACCACGGCGCAGCCCGTCCCCGGAGCGGCATCGCCGGGCACCGCCCTGCTCGCCCTGGTCCTGTGGACGGCCGCGACCCTGGCGGCGGCCGCGGTGGTCCTGCGCCGCCGGGACGTGTGACGCCCGGACGGGAAGGCCCCACGATGGACCCCGTGACGCACGACAGGGCGCCGGAGCCCCTCACCGAGTACGCCCACCGCCTCACCGGCCGGCTGCGCGCCTTCGACCGACGCCATCCCCTGCTGTGGGACCTGCACTTCACCGCCTTCTGGGTCACGGCCGCCCTGATCGACCACCTGGGCGGCGGCTGGCGCAACAACGCCCACCAGCTCGACGTGCCCGGCTGGCTGCTGCTCACCCTGAGCCTCGGCCTCTCCGTCCCGCTCCTGAGCCGCCGCACCCACCCCGGCGCGGCCCTCGCCGCCACACTCCCCTTCGCCCTGGTCAACGCCTGGACGGGCGCCGCCCTCCAGGCAGCACTCCTCCAGCTGGTCCTCGTCTACTACCTGGCCCTGCGCCGCCCCCTGCGCAACCTGTGGTGGGCCACGGCCCTGGTGATGGCCCCGGTCCTGGTGTCGGTCGCCCGCCACGGGGAGGGCACGTGGGACCAGCAGATCGGTTCGCAGCTGATGTCCGTCGCGGTCGCCGCCCTCATCGGCGCCACGGTCCGCACCCGCCGCGATCACACCGAGGCCCTGGAGGACCGCGCCCGCCGCCTGGAGAGCGAACGCGACCAGCAGGCCCGGCTCGCCACCGCGGTCGAACGCGCCCGCATCGCCCGGGAGATGCACGACATCATCGGCCACAACCTCTCCGTCATCACGGGCCTCGCCGACGGCGGCCGCTACGCCGCCGCCAAGAGCCCCGAGCGCGCGGCCCAGGCCCTCGACGCCATCGCCACCACCAGCCGCCAGGCCCTCACCGAACTCCGCCGGCTCCTCGACGTCCTGCGCGAGGAGGAGAACGAGGAGGCGAAGGAGCCCGCGGACCTCACCCCGCAGCCCGGCCTCACCGACCTCGACCAGCTTCTCGACGGCGTCCGCGCGGCCGGCCTCCCCGTCCAGCTCACCGTCGACGGCACCCCCACCCTCCCGCCGGGCCGCCAGCTCACCGTCTACCGGGTCGTCCAGGAGGCACTCACCAACACCCTGAAACACGCGGGCCCGCACACGACCGCGGCCATAGACCTCTCCTACCGGGAGAAGGCCGCCGTCACCGTCACCATCACGGACACGGGCACCGCCCCGCCCCGTTCCCCGGACACCCGGGCCGCCGGCCGCGGACTCCCGGGAATGCGCGAGCGAACGGCCCTGTACGGCGGCACACTTGAGGCCGGCCCCCGCCCGTATCCGGAGCAGGGCTGGTGCGTCCGTCTGCATCTCCCGGAGGACATCCCGCAGTGACCACGGTCCTGATCGCCGACGACCAGCCCCTGCAGCGCTTCGGCTCCCGCATGCTCCTGGAGAGCCAGGACGACATGACGGTCGTCGGCGAGGCGACGAACGGGGCGGAAGCGGTCCGCATGACCGCCGAACTCCACCCCGACGTCGTCCTCATGGACGTCCGCATGCCCGGCCTGGACGGCATCGAGGCGACCCGCCGCATCACGGCCGCCGGCGCCCGCACCCGCGTCCTCATCGTCACGACCTTCGACCTGGACGAGTACGCCTACGCCGGCCTGCGGGCGGGTGCCTCCGGCTTCCTCGTGAAGGACGCCCAGCCCGAGGACCTCCTCTCCGGCATCCGCGCGGTGGCGACCGGGGACGCGGTGGTGGCACCCAGCCTGACCCGCCGCCTGCTCGACGCCTACGTCCACCACCTGCCGGCGGACCCCGGCACGACCGCTCTCCCCGAGAACGATCCTCGCCTGGCGTCCCTGACCGACCGGGAACGCGAGATCCTCACGGTGATCGGCCAGGGCTGGACGAACACGGAGATAGCCACGCGCCTCCATCTCGCCGAGTCGACGGTGAAGACCCACGTGGGCCGCATCCTGGCGAAGACCGGATCCCGCGACCGCATTCAGGCGGTCATTCTGGCGTACGACACGAAGCTGGTGCAGCCGTCGTAAAGGCGTAAAGGCCCCTGAAACGCAGAAAACCCCCGCATCTTTCGATGCGGGGGTTTTCCCAACAATTGTTCGGCGGCGTCCTACTCTCCCACAGGGTCCCCCCTGCAGTACCATCGGCGCTGTAAGGCTTAGCTTCCGGGTTCGGAATGTAACCGGGC